>JAUSMV010000016.1 GCA_030645235.1 Parvibaculum sp.
TGGCCATATGAACCTCCGTGTTCGGTAAGCCTGATCAACTAATAGGACAGATTTGCGGAGTGGTCAATGTGTTGCACGGAATGCAGGAGTGGGATTGCACGAGTTCTGGCTTGAGCAGGATTGTAAAGCGTGTGTTTTCAATAAGTTGTGATTTCTCTGCGCGGGGAAATAGTGCGCATCGTGTCCCGCAATCGAGCGCGCACGCCTTCCGGTCGCAGAATGAAAAGTAGTTCCAAATAAGGGGTTGTTTTCATATGGGAATCCGGGTTAGATTCCCGTCAAACAAGTACATGAAGTGTGCGTGCACACTATACAAATGTTATTGCACGTTGGCCTTCGCAAGAATGTAGAAATTGGTTGTAAACAGGAACGTGGCTTTGTTCCTGGTGGTTGTCGGAACGTGATCAGGTCAGTGCTTTCGCTGGTGGCGTGTAATCTTGAATCTTGTGCCAGCAGCAAGTGTTCACGCAGTTTGCGGTGGTGTGCAGTAAGCAGTGCAAGTGGTAGAGAAAGTGTGATGCTTTTTTCTCGCCCTGGGCTTTGCTCCGCTAGCGCTTCGTTGCGTGGCTTCGATCAAAACTGCGAGACGGCAATAACCATTAAATCAACCGGACACCAACTGTGTTGGCGCCGGTTATCAAGAGCGTTATTGCACTTGATCGATGCAAGAATTTAGTGATTGGTTGTGATCAGAGCAGCACTCAATTCGGCATCGGTTTCTGAAAATGTTGAGTTCCGTTGCATGCCAGTGGCTTTGTTCCTGGTGGTTGTCGGAAGGTAATCAGGTAAGTGCCTTCGCTGGTGGCGTGTCGTCTTCAAGTTGATGCCAGCAAAAGGTTTCGCGCAGTTTGCGGTGATGTGCTGTAAGCAAAGTTGGCAGTAGCGGTAGCGTTGCTCTCTGTTCGCGGTGAGCTTCACTTCGCTAGCGCTCCGTTACTGGGTTTTGCTCACCAATGGAGCGGCGGCAATAACCATTAAATCAACAAGGATGGCAGCTGCGCTGCCACCTGTTATCAAGGGCGTTATACGAATGGAGAAATCTGAGGCCATGGAGACAGTTTTAATTACCGGGGCTTCCAGAGGAATTGGTCTTGAACTGACTCGTCAGTTTCTCCATCTGGGCTATAACGTCATTTCTACTTATCGCAATAGCGCATCATCCGAACTAGCTGCACTATCCAGTGAAGGTTCACTAACTTTGTTCAATCTCGAAGTGACGGTCAGTGATTCGATTGCAGAGTTTGCACACAATATTTCAAATGTAAGCATAGATATTCTGATAAATAATGCTGGGGTGATCGGTCCGATTGAACAGGCGTTGGAAACAATAGAATCAGCCGACTGGCTGCGGACGTTAGCTGTTAATACAATAGCGCCTTTGTTGGTAAGTCGTTCACTAATTGGCAACTTGAAGAAATCTTCAAATCCACGAATCATCACAGTCTCAAGCCAAATGGGTGCCCTAAATCGCGAAAGTACAGGCATGTATGCTTACCGCAGCTCGAAAGCAGCTTTGAATAAAGTCATGCAGGTGCTGGCAATTGAGCTTAAGGAGCAAGGAATTGTTGTATGTCCAGTTCACCCCGGCTGGGTGAAGACTGACATGGGTGGCCCAGATGCAGAAATCTCTGTAAGTGAAAGTGCGGCGGGTATAGTCGATTTGGTTCGTAATCTTACAATGAAACAGAGCGGCAAATTTCTCACTTGGCAAGGTGAGGAGCACCCTTGGTAAATTCGTATAACAATCGCAAGCAGTTCGGCCCTTTGGGCCCGGACGTCGCTTCGCAACGCCGCTGTTGCGGGCGTTAGCGGGCAGGAGCCAGCAATATGCGAAGCGATAACCTTTACGAGATCCCATCAGATATTCCCGTACCAAGAGATGATGGAGCCGCTCAGCACCTTTTAGGTAAGGCAATCCCTTCGATAGGGCTTCTATCTACCAGAGGCGATATAGTAAGACTGAGCGACCCAACAAATGGTTTTGTTGTTGTTTATTGTTACCCTCGCACTGGGCGTCCTAATGCTGAGGCACTTGGAGGCACAGCTAACTGGAACGCAATTCCTGGCGCCAGAGGCTGTACACCCCAATCATGCGCATATAGGGACTTACACACAGAGTTGATGGATTTGGGGGTTGTAGTCTACGGCTTGAGTACGCAATCAACTGATTATCAGTTGGAGGCGGTTCAACGTCTTCATCTACCCTTTCCATTGCTAAGCGATCCTGATTGCGAACTCGCCAATAGTCTTGAGTTGCCACAATTTGAAGTGGCGGGCATTCGGCTAGTCAAGCGTATTACGTTGATAATTAGAAATGGCCGCATCGTTCATTATTTTTATCCTGTTTATCCACCAGATGAGGATGCCAAGAATGTTGTCGAGTGGATTCGTGGGAATGCCCGCTAACAAACTGAACAACTTTGCGCCTTCGGCGCAGGACGCGGCAAGCCGCGCCTGTTTTCAAGGGCGTTAGGCACGCGCACCGAGGAGAAAAAGTGAAAATTCTAGCCATCGTAATTCTCTGGCTGGTGACAGCTGCCTCGTTCGGGCAAACGCAGCTTGACCAAATCGCGCGGGAAATTGAGAGTCGATTCCCGGCAAACAATGATCTTTGGGAATATGTGGGTAGCTCAGAGGAGTTTCGACAACTCTATGATCGCAGTCGAGCTGAATATTTGGATTACCTCGAGCTGAATCATCCCGAGTTACTGCAGTCCGCAAGGAATCTCGGAAGAGATGCGATTTACAGCGTTTTCATGGTGTTTCGCAGTCAGTCCGGGGACGTGCACCGGGGCGGTTGGTACTATGAGTGGGACGCTGACGAAATTACCTGCGGCCAACTGCAATGGGATTTTCAGTATTACGAATATGCCGGTATCGTCGATCTTGTTTACGAAGCTGTTAGCTCTGGGGGAATTACTAAATTAGCGTCCTGCTCCGCGCATTAGTATCCATCGGCTTTAGTTCAATTTACCTGCCAGGTGTGATGTAGATGTCACCAAAATGCCTAACAATCGGCTGCACAGCGACAATTTTTCCGCTGCTTTGCAGCTCCAAAATTGCGCGTGAGCACGGGCGTTATGCGGAGCACGTCCCCAAGTTTCACCTTTTTATCGGGAAGCAATAGATGGACATTTTGGATCTGCGTGAGGTACGAAAGGACTTGGCTATTCGAAGCTTCTGGAATATTGGCTTTTTCATCGCCGGCTTTATTTTTTGGACGTTCGTGTTAGTGACAGGCCAGATGTACCCCCTTGAACAATCGAAAGCATTCTGGCTCGCAGGCACTTTCTTAATATTTCCCACAGCCGTACTTGCTTCCAAACTAGTTGGTGCCGATCCGTTTACAAAGGGTAATAGGCTTGCGGATCTGGTTGGGTATACTCACATGAGCGCTATTGCATTGAGCTTTCCGCTCGTAATTGCGTCCTTTATCTATTTTCCTGAAGCAATGCTTCTCGTAATGGCAATTGCGTACTGTATAGATTTCTACGTAATGTCATGGGCATTTGGTACAAGAATATTTGGAATTCACGCAGCTGTCAGGGTGTTGTTAGCGAGCTTTTTCTGGTTCATGTTCCCAGCCACCCGCGAAATCGTGATCCCTGTGATTGTTGCTTCTTGCTACATGGCGACAGTCCTACTTATTCCGCCGGTGAGAAGGAACTGGTTGCATGAAAGCAGATTGCTCGAAAACGCATAACAATCTGTTGCTGAGCGACCAAGGTGCATTGTCACGGCGCTTGCTTTCGCAACCACCGCGCCAATTCACCTTGGCGCCAGAACAAGGGCGTTATTGCACTCTCTTCTCGCAAGAATTGGGTTTGTAGTTGTAATCAGAATGTCGCTCCGCTCAGGAGCCTGCTCTTGAAATGTTGAAGCAGATTTGCATGCCAGTGGCTCCGTTCTTCGTGGTTGTCGGCAAGTAAACAAGGCACTGGCTTGAACGTTGTCGTGGTGGTGTGTCGCCTGCGGTGATGTGCTGTAAGTGAGTGAGCTGTTGTGTTGCCACGCAGCGCTTTGTTCCGATTGGCTGCAGCTTCGCTACCGCTGCGCTCTCTTGGTTGTAGCAAGCAAGGCGCGGAGGCAATAACCATTAAATCAACAGGACGGCCGCTGCGCGACCACCTGTTATCAAAAGCGTTATTGCACTCTCTTCTCACACGAATTGAGTTTTTGGTTGTAATCAGATGGTGGTTTCGTTCAGGAGCTTGCTCTTGAAATGTTGAAATAGATTTGCATGCCAGTGGCTTCGATCTTGGTGGTTGTCGGCAAGTGAACAAAGCACTGGCTTCAGCATTGTCGTGGTGGCGTGCCGTCTGCGGTGATGTGCTGTAAGTGAGTGAACCGTTGTGTTGCCCCGCAGCGCTCTGTTCCGATTGACTGCAGCTTCGCTACCGCTGCGCTCTCTGGGTTGTAGCAGGCAAGGCGCGGAGGCAATAACCATTAAATCAACAGGACGGCCGCTGCGCGGCCACCTGTTATCAAGAGCGTTATGCATTTTTGCGAGTTTCGCGATGAGTCGATTAACTATTAGTAATGCTCTAGCTTCCCTCAAGAGCCACGATCAACCATTCAGGGAGCTATTTCAGCACGGCAGTCTTGTAGTGGAGTTTTACGCCCCAAAAGGCAAGGATTTACAAGAGCCACATACTCGCGATGAGATTTATGTAATCGCTTCCGGCTCTGGTTATTTCGTCAACGGCGATACGCGAAACCAGTTCGAGAAGGGAGAAGTGCTATTTGTTCCGGCAGGTGTGGTCCATAGATTTGAAGATTTTAGCAATGACTTTTCAACATGGGTGTTTTTCTATGGCCCTGAAGGTGGGGAAAATGCATAACAATCGCAAGCAGTACGGCCCTGCGGGCCCGGACGTCGCTTCGCGCCGCCGCTGTTGCGGGCGTTATTGCACGTTGGCTTTCGCAAGAATGTAGAAATTGGTAGTGAACAGGAAAGTGGCGTTGTTCCTGGTGGTTGTCGGAACGTGATCAGGTCAGTGCTTTCGCTGGTGGCGTGTAATCTTAAATCTTGTGCCAGCAACAGTGTTCACGCAGTCTGCGGTGATGTGCAGTAAGCAGTGTGAGTGGTAGGGAAAGTGCAGTGTTCTTTTTTCGCCTTGGGCTTTACTCCGCTAGCGCTTCGTTGCGTGGCTTCGATCAAAACTGCGAGACGGCAATAACCATTAAATCAACCGGACACCAACTGCGTTGGCGCCGGTTATCAAGAGCGTTATGTGTCACGAGGTGGCTGATGAGTTACAACGATAAGTTGCAAAAGGCCAAAGAGCTTATTGAGCTCACCGGTACTGGAAAACGCATGGATTCTGGTTTACCCCGCTCTGAGCAGCTTAAAGCCCTTCGCCAAGAGCAAGAATGTAGACTCTTAGATTTAAATATTGAGTTGCTCGCCAAACATATGAGCGAAGAACAGCTCGATGTACTCCTGAACTTCTACAAAAGCGACATGGGGCAGTCAATTTTAGAAGCGAATAAAGCCATTAGCGCAGAGTTTCGCGATCGGTTCAATCAGACTATGTCTTTCAGTACACCTAGCGACAATGGAGCTTTCTGGATTGCGAGCAGCTCTGACAATGCCGGGAAACGTGACACATAACCATTACATAAAGTACGCGCCTTCGGCGCCGGACGCGGCTACGCCGCGCCGCTTATGAAAGGGCGTTAGCTTTACGAGGAAATAATGGATTCCGCAAATAGAAAAATTGCTAGAAAGGCGCTGCTATTGTCTATGGAAAAAGTGATAGCAAGATCTTGCTATAACGGACATATTCAAAATTATGGCGCTTGGGGAGCACTAGAGGATGAGGGAAGATTTTTCAGATTTCCTCTGACATTATTTAATAGTGACTGCCCAAACGAGAAATCCAAAAATCCTGATGTCGGAATTTCTTTAGATAGTTTGAAAAGTTCCTTCTACAAGTTTGGCGCCAATGAGCTTCATGTTATCGAGGCTCTAGATTTCATACTTGCAAATCTAGAAATGGAGTACGGTTTAGACATCTACACGAGTTCCCCAAGCTCCTTTTTGCCAGAAGGTTATAAGCTCCTAAATTCTGAAACAGTCTTCGAGGCCACAGCATGCATAGGCGAAGTGAGTGGAGGTTGGGTCTTTGATAACCCATTGGCGAGGGACATATACGAGTCTCCAGAAGGGGTTAGACATGTTTACGTTAGAGATTCTCTTTACCCAGTTTGTGGCCCAGAATTAATGAAAGAGATAGTTGAAAGCTGCGCTAGTAACGGAAATCTATGGTACCGATTCCAGACTCCACGATCAAATGATCAGCGCTATTTCTCATTTGTGGAGCGTGGATCAAGGGATGAAATTCAGAAGCTTCATTCGCTTAAAGGTGAGAAAAACTAAATGCTTGAACGCATGCAGGAAAGCATATGACGCAACAGGATTGGAGGGCATTGACTAATGCGGAGTACCAAAGGGTTGTTGCGTCTGTAACTGCCCTCGCTACTGCGGCACTTGTACTGCCTCTATTTTTTCTTCGTGACTTGGCTGGTATTGCGGAGGGGAAGCCTCTTCTCCCATATCTGTCTTGGGTAGTTTACACATCATGGATTTTTTTAGGCTTGTCCATCTTTCTTGGCGTTCTATATCAGTATATTTCGGCAAAGTGGATTAAAAGCGCAAATGGTGGCATTACTACTCTGTCCTCCAAAGCGCTGGAATGCTTGCTTGATTGGACATTTTGGCTTTCGGTTATATTTTTCTTGGGTGGGGTTGGTTTTCTTATAAGTTTTGCCTCAACTTTGGAAGCAGCAAGCTAACAAATAAGGATAAGTCGCGCGCAGCCGCGACTTTATCCAGTAGTTGAACAAGCCCGTTGTTGGAAGAACTCTTATAAGCAGATATGTCGATTGAACTGAGAGGGATTGCTGGGGCAGCAGTGCAGGATTTTCAAAATGCCGTTTCGTTTTTATTCTTCAGGGCGAGTGCTGCTCTCGCCCCGTTTCAGCGATAAAAAGTAGTCACGCTTTTCTCATCAGTTGCTGCGCTCTCCTTTGTGTGTGCGGTGAGTGGCAGATTGGTTAATGCCCTGTTTTTATCCAGACTGTCGCGGCTTCGGGATAAACCCCACGATGCGCATCGGCTGCTGACAGCGACCACAGCGGAAGGTCGGACGTGTGCGTGGTGTGAATGGCCCGTGTTGAATGCGCACCCCCAACACCTGCTGCACCAGCCACAACAGTTTTTTGGCATTGCCATGCAAAAACCCGAAGTCTCTGGCACGTCGGAAGCCCTTGGGCAACACGTGTTGTAACAGCAAGCCCACAAACTCC
>JAUSMV010000022.1 GCA_030645235.1 Parvibaculum sp.
ATGAAACAGAATGAAGACGGACAAAAAATTCGAGCAATCGTAGTCGATGATGAGTCGCTGGCCCGCAAGGGTCTGATTATGCGTCTTGAGCAATTTCCTCAGATCGAAGTGGTGGGCTCCTGTCGTAATGGCAAGGAAGCACTAGCTGCCGTCGCTGAGTTCATGCCGGACCTGATGTTTCTGGATATTCAGATGCCGGGCATGACGGGCTTCGAAGTGGTGGAGCAACTGCAGCAGGACAATATGCCGATGATCGTATTCGTCACGGCCTATGATGCCTTCGCGGTGGATGCGTTTACGGCCAATGCCATCGATTATCTGCTCAAGCCGATCGAGGACGATCGCTTGCGGCAGGCCGTCGAGAAAGCTATGCTGCAAGTGCAGAGCAAGCATTCGGCGGTGGAGAAGCAGCGCCTGCTCGACATCGTGATCGGCCTGACCGGCAAATCAGAGATGGCGATTAACCAACTGCTGCGCAGTGGCGAAGAGAAATCTCCGTGGTCGGATCGGCTGGCGATCAAGGATGGCTCTTCGACGACCTTCGTGCCTGTGAAGGACATCGACTGGGTGGATGCGGCTGGCGACTACATGTGCGTGCATGTGCAGGGACAGACCCACATCATGCGCACCACCATGAAGGAGCTGGAAGCCCAGCTCGATCCGAACATCTTCCAGCGCGTGCACCGCTCCACGATCGTGAATCTGCAGCGCGTGGAGAAGGTGTCCTCCCATATCAATGGCGAGTTCCATCTGACGCTGACCGGTGGGTCTTCGCTGAAGATGAGCCGTTCCTACAAGGACAAGGTCAAACACTTCTTCTGAGTGTTTGTCTTTTGGGTTAGTGATCGGGGCATGAGACTTCAGCGGGCTGCATCCGGAATGTGATTCAGGGGCAGCTCGGTGGAGTCGATGACCCGCCGCAGGATGAAGCTGGAGTGGACGTCTGCCACTCCCTCGATACGGGTGATCGTGTTGAGCAGGAATTCCTGGTAAGCGTCCATGTCCGGCACCACCACCTTCAACAGATAGTCGGCCGACTGTCCTGTTATCAGTAAAAGCTCAGTGACCTCCGGGTGTTTTCTGATTTCTGCCTCGAAGTGTTCGAAGCGGTCGGGTGTGTGTCTGTCCATGCTGATCAGCACCAGAGCATTCAGCTTCAGCCCCAGTTTCGAGGGGTTCAGAAGGATGACGTGGCGGTCGATCACACCCTCGTCTTCAAGTTGCTTCACTCGTCTGGCGCAGGGGGTGGCGGACAGCCCGACCCGCTCCGCGAGTTCCGCGTTGGTCAGGCGACCGTTGCTTTGCAGTTCCTTCAGAATGCGTTTGTCGAGTCTGTCCATTGGTTATAAAACCTAATATTTGTTTATATGTTAGTTAGTATATCTAATTAAATGCCGATAGGTTGGAAAATATGATGAGAAAAACTCCTGCAAGTTGTCTATTCTAGCCGGCATTGAAAACAGTTCTGGAGACATCATGTTTGATCATACAAAGTACAAGCCTTTCCAGCCTATCGCGATCCCTGATCGCACCTGGCCAGATCAAGTCATTACCAAAGCTCCACGCTGGTGCAGCGTGGATCTGCGCGATGGTAATCAGGCGCTGATCGAGCCGATGTCGGTCTCCCAGAAGAAGGCGATTCTGCATGTGTACAACTCCACCTCCACTGTGCAGCGCGACAAAGTATTCAAGTTGGACAAGGCCGGGATTATTGGTATCGCCGTCAACGGCGCGCGGACCGTGATGG
>JAUSMV010000030.1 GCA_030645235.1 Parvibaculum sp.
GATCGCAAGATCGAGCGCCGGGCTATCCCTACTCTAAGTGAAGTTTGACACACCCTGCGATGACGCAGGGTGGGACCTCATGATCTAAGGAGACACCATGTCCAACAAGGGCGCGGTAAAGTGGTTTAACAGCCAAAAAGGCTATGGCTTCATTCAGCCGGACAATGGTGGTGCGGACGTGTTCGTCCACATTTCAGCCGTTGAACGTGCGGGCCTTTCCAACCTCAACGAAGGCCAGAAGCTTTCGTATGAACTGGTGACTGAAAAGGGCAAGACATCAGCCGCCAATCTTCAGGTTCTCTAAACCTGAACTTGGGCTGACATAGCCTCGACAAGTTGAAACCCGGTACAGAGTGCTCTGTACCGGGTTTTTCATTGGCAAAAGCTCAGGTTTTCCGCCCGCATTAACACAATGTATATTTCCCGCTTGCAATTTGACCCGTCTGCCCCCCATATGGCAGCGTCATTTCGTTTCGGTTCGGCATGCTCTCTCCGCTCTAAAGATCGCAAGATCGAGCTCTGGGCCCATCCCCTTCTCTAAGTGTTTGTGACTCTCCTAGCGATGTCGCAGGACGATATTAATATCTAAAGGAATATCTCTATGGCCAACAATGGCGCAGTAAAATGGTTCAACAGCCAAAAGGGCTTCGGCTTCATTCAGCCGGATAACGGCGGCGCGGACGTTTTCGTCCACATCTCAGCCGTTGAACGCGCTGGTCTGTCGAACCTCAACGAAGGCCAGAAGCTTTCGTATGAACTCGTCACAGAAAAAGGCAAGACATCAGCCGCCAATCTCCAGATCCTTTGATCTGATTTTGGGCTGACTTAGCCTATTCAAGTTAAATCCGGCGCGGATCACTCCGCGCCGGATTTTTCTTTTCTAGTCCTCTCCCTCTGGGAGAGGGTTGGGTGAGGGTCTTACTTCCTCACGCCCTCAATCAAATCTTGCATCCTTCGTGCTCGCGACACTCGCCAGCGCCTCGGCATAGCCCGCCGCCCAGCGCGCAAATTCCGCGCCGTCAGCATCGGCATAAGGGTTCACCGCCCCCGCTTCACTATCTGAAAAATTCTTCTTCGCCGCCGTCCAGCCGCCCGCATAAGCGCGGCTCAGTTCATAAGCCCCAACGGCTTCAATCGACCCAACGGCTTCAATAGAATTGTCATCGGCCATGGAGCGGCTCCTCTTAAAGGGGGGGGTGGTCTATATGTGGTGATGGTTGGGATGAATTACAACGCACATCCTTAGTCCTCTCCCCCTCCTTCCTGTTCGCGCCTACGCGCGATGTGAGGGGGAGGTAAGGGAGCGGGGTGAACCGCGAGTTCGGAACGTGAGGCATGTCCTTTCCTTAACCTCCCCCTTGTGGGGAGGTGAAGGTGAAGGGTCTTGCTTACTCTACAACCCTCCCCTTGAGGGAGGGTCAAAAAATCATCTTTGATTTTTTGGGGCGGGGGAACGAAAGCCACCGCAAGCTCAGAACCAGACGAGAGACCGCGCCCCCGCCCCAAACGGCGAAGTCGCCGTTTGACCCTCCCACAAGGGGAGGGTTCTAAAACTAGGAGGCCCCCCTCCCCTTGACCTATCGCCCTATCTCGTCATGCTCTGCACAAAGCCATTCTGGTTAAAAAACGGGGGACGCGTGAGCGAGGGCGGAGACAAGAGCGGCAAGGCGGTCGAAGCCTTCATCGCGAAGTGGGAAAAGTCCGGCGGCTCGGAACGCGCCAATTATCAGCTTTTCCTGACCGAACTCTGCGATCTCATCGGCGTCAGCAAGCCCGACCCCGCGCAAGACTCCAATCAGCACAATGACTATGTCTTCGAACGCTCCGTCATGTTCAAACATGACGATGGCACAACCACGACCGGCTTTGCCGATCTCTACAAACGCAACAGTTTCGTCCTCGAAGCCAAGCAGAGCAGCAAGCGCGATGCCTTGCGCAAAACAAATGCCGATCAGCTCGCTCTCATTCCCGAAGACAAACAACAGGTCAAATCCGGCACAGCCAAACGCGGCACCGGCGGCTGGGACACGTCCATGCTCAAGGCGCGTCGTCAGGCCGAAAGCTATGCCAAAGCTTTGCCCAAAGAGCATGGCTGGCCGCCCTTCCTCGTCGTCGTCGATGTCGGCCATTGCATCGAGCTTTATGCCGACTTCGCCCGTCAGGGCAAAAACTACGCACAGTTCCCCGACAGGCGCGGCTACCGCATCATGCTCGACGATCTGCGCGATGCGGACATTCGCGCCCGCCTCGCCCTCGTCTGGTCCGACCCGCTCGCACTCGATCCGGCCAAAAAATCCGCCGAGGTCACACGCGACATTGCCGAGCGCCTCGCCAGAATTGCCAAAGCGCTCGAAGCGCGCGGCCATGACGCGGGCAAGGTCGCAGAGTTTCTGATGCGCTGCCTTTTCACCATGTTCGCCGAAGACGTGAAGCTGCTCCCCGAAGGCTCCTTCACCAAACTGCTCGAACTGATGAAGGACACACCGGCCAAATTCCGCTTTGCGCTCGAAGACTTGTGGAAGGCAATGAATGCAGGCGGCTATACCGGCACGATCAATGATGTCGTCAAGCGCTTCAACGGTGGCCTCTTTGCAGACCCGCAAGCGATTGCACTTGAACCCGACGAAATCCACGAACTCTTCGTTGCCGCACGCCGCGACTGGCGCGATGTCGAACCCGCGATTTTCGGCACCCTGCTCGAACGTGCGCTCGACGCCCGCGACCGCCACAAGCTCGGCGCGCATTACACGCCGCGCGCCTATGTCGAGCGCCTCGTCGTGCCCACCATCATCGAGCCGCTGACGGACGATTGGAAAATCGTGCAGGCCGAAGCCGAGCAACTGATGAACACCGGCAAGCAAGCCGAAGCCCGCGCCGCTGTGCGCAAGTTTCATCAACAACTCTGCGCCACCCGCGTGCTTGATCCTGCCTGCGGCACCGGCAACTTCTTGTACGTCGCCATGGAGCTGATGAAGCGCCTCGAAGGCGAGGTGCTGGACTATCTGAGCGACCTTGGCGAAGAGCAATATGTGCTCGAAATGTCTGACCACACGGTCGATCCGCACCAGTTTTTGGGACTTGAAATCAATCCGCGTGCGGTGCAAATCGCAGACCTCGTGCTCTGGATCGGCTTCATCAAATGGCAGATCAGAACCGGCGGCCAAAACGCCATTTCCGAACCCATCCTCCGCGCGTTCGGCAATATCAAAGAACAAGATGCTGTGCTGGCCTACGACAAGCGCGAATTGCAGCGTGACGAGCACGGCAAGCCCGTCACGCGCTGGGACGGCTTCACAATGAAGAAGCATCCGGTCACAGGCGAAGACGTGCCGGACGATACGGCGCGCACCGAGCTTTACACCTATTCAAAACCCCGCGCCGCGACTTGGCCGCGGGCGGAGTTCATCGTCGGCAACCCGCCTTTTATTGGCAATAAGCGGATGCGCGAATTGTTGGGTGATGGTTATGTTGAAGCAGTGCGTGAAAGCCTTCCAAAGGTGGCAGGTTCGATTGATTTTGTGATGTATTGGTGGGATCACGCGGCCAAATTGTTACGCTCCAAAAAAATACGTCAGTTTGGCTTTATCACCACGAATACAATAACGCAGACATTCAACCGCACCGTGACGGAAGAATATATAACTGCTGCTAAAGACCGAATTTCACTGAAGTTTGCCATTCCAGACCACCCTTGGGTGGACTCCAGCAATGGCGCGGCGGTACGGATTAGCGTGAGCGTCGCAGCTAATGGAGAGCATGTTGGAGTCTTGAATCTCATCAAGAATGAAACGTGGTCGGATGAAACCGACGGTGCCCATGTAGATTTCGTTTCGTCCGTCGGAAAGATCGACTCCTCATTCCGTATCGGAGTCGATTTAAGTTCGGTGAGCGGGCTATTCGCTAATGAAGATTTGTGTTGGCAGGGCTGCAAGCTTGTAGGAAAGAATTTTCAAATATCGCCAAAACTTCACTCCGAGTTTGTGGCCGGAGATCCCGACAGCAAAAAAATTATGCCGAGATACTGGGCAGGAAGCGATCTCACACAAAATTCAAATGAAAGATATGTTATCGATTTTACGGGGCTTGAAGAATCAAGCGCGAGAGAAGCACATCCGCATCTTTATCAGCACCTCTTCGATTATGTGCGGCCGGAACGATTGCAAAATAACGATCGAGGTTTTCGTGAAAACTGGTGGTTGTTCGGTCGCAGACGACCCGATATGCGAACGGCGTTGAACGGGTTGGACCGATACTTGGCAACAAGTGAAGTATCAAAGCATCGTTTTTTTAGTTTTTTGTCTTGGCCATCAGACTTAGTTGATGGTTCGGTAGTTGTTATTGCGCATTCAGACGCTTGGGTTTTGTCCGTAGCTTCCTCAAAGATTCATATTAAATGGACCTTGGCGGCAGCAGGGACACTCGAAGACAGGCCGCGATACCAAAACCAAATGTCGTTCGATCCCTTCCCCTTCCCCGTTCCCACTGACGCGTTGAAATCCGAACTCCGCGCGCTCGGCGAACGTCTCGACGCCTTCCGCAAAGAGCGTCAAGCCGAGCATCCCAATCTCACCATGACCGGCATGTATAATGTGCTCGAACGCCTGCGCGAGTTGGATGCCAATCCTGATGCTGCTCCGCTCACGGACAAAGAACGCCTGATCCATGAGCACGGGCTTGTCTCCGTGCTGCGCCAAATCCATGATGAGATCGACGCCAAGGTCTTTGAGGCCTATGGCTGGCCCGCTGATCTTAGTGACGAGCAAATCCTTGAGTACCTCGTTGCCCTCAACAAGACCCGCGCCGAAGAAGAAAAACGCGGCCTCGTGCGCTGGCTCCGTCCCGATTATCAGATCCCGCGTTTCGCCAAAGGTGTTGTGGCCGAAGAACAAGTCGAAGCCGACCTCGAAGCGCCCGTGCTCGCGGCCAAGGCACCGAAATGGCCCGACAAGCTTATCGACCAGATCAAAGCCGTGCGCGACGAATTGCATCGCGCCTCGGGACCGCTTTCCTCTTCCGACCTGTCACGCAGTTTCAAAGGCGGCAAAAAACGCGAAGAGAAAGTCGCCGAGCTTCTGGAAATCCTCGCCTCCAACGGCCTCGTCCAAACGGATCAGGGCCGCTACTTCATGGCCGATAAGGGGTAGGCGGATGAATTTTCAACCCTGAAAGTCCTCTCCCGCTTGCGGGGTCGCTCTTGGGCGACGGTTGGGTGAGGGTCTTACTTTTTCTTAGAACCCTCCCCTTGAGGGAGGGTCAAACGGCGTCTTCGCCGTTTGGGGAGGGGGAACGAAGGTCAATGCAAGGCCGTGCTTTGACGTCAGACCGCGACCCCGCCCCAAAAAATCAAAGATGATTTTTTGACCCTCCCTCAAGGGGAGGGTTCGGGTTCAAGTGGGGAAATAAAATTTTTTCGCCTCTATCCCCGCCCGGGAATTATATTTATTTTCACCTCACGCGACACTCATCGAGCAAGACACCAATCTCTGCATGGAAACCTCGAATCTCTTGCAAGAAATGCAGACTGCGTCGAGCTTCATGTCGAGCCAAAACCCCTGCTTATCCCCGCCCTGCACGACTCGTGTTAGGACCGGAACTCAGAGCGAAAACACCGCACCGCTCCGTGTACTGAGTATCACTTTTGCGCCCTCGCGCACCACCTCGCCGACCGACACATCCGTCGCATGGGCGGACGCCGGCAAGGCGCATGTCACCTCCTCGCGGCTCAGATTGAAAAGGCAAAGCAATGTCTCACCACCACCGACGCGCCGGAAGGCCAGCACCTTCTCATCAACACCATCGACAAATTCAATCTCGCCCGTCACCAGCGCGGGATGACGTTTGCGTGTCGCGATGATGTGTTTGGCATGGACCAGCACCGATGCGCCGTCATGCTCCTGCGCGTCCGCTGTGCGATTGCGATGATAGTCCGGGATCGGCAGCCACGGATCGCCGCTCGTGAAACCCGCCTCATGTGCATCCGGTTTCCACGGCATCGGTGTGCGGCAGCCGTCGCGTCCTTTGCCGTATGGAAAATACAAATCGCCGACAGGGTCTTTGAGCCACTTGCGTTCAATGTCCACGTCGGGCAGTCCGAGTTCTTCGCCCTGATACATCAGCGCCGTGCCCTTCAGTGTAAGGAGCAGCGTGAGGGCGAGCTTTGCGAGCGCGTCGTCGCCTTGTCTGCCGCCCCAGCGTGTGACGGGTCGCACGATGTCGTGATTGGAAAAGGTGACGCAGGGCCAAAGCTCGGTGAGCGGCTTCAATAATTCTTCATAGTATTTTCTGAACACAGCGGGTTTGAAAGAGCGGTCCTCCAAAAAGTCAAACGTATAGCCCGTATGCAGACGTTCCTTGCCGCCCGCATAAAGACCAAACATCGACGGCTCTTCCGAGAACTCACCAAAGGCAAGGCGGTCTTCATATTCATCCATCACCTTGCGCACGCGCTTCATCGACCATTCGTTTTCCGGCGTGTTCGCATCATGGATATGTTGTTGCAAACGCGGCGCGTGGCTCCAGTGCAGCGCCGTGCGTTCCGCCATCGGCACCGGCGGATTGTCGGTGAGTTTGGGGTCATGCACATAGGAGTTTGCCACGTCCAAACGGAACCCATCGACGCCGCGGTCGAGCCAGAAACGCAGTACGTCCATGCAGGCATCGACGACTTGCGGGTTGTGAAAGTTCAGCTTTGGTTGGCTTTTCAGGAACTTGTGAAAGTAATATTGCCGCCGCACCGGATGCCATGACCAGGCCGCGCCGCCAAAGGCCGCGAGCCAGTTGTTCGGCGGCGTACCGTCCTCGCGCGCGTCCTGCCAGACATACCAATCGGCTTTCGGATTTGTTTTTGAGAGCAGGCTTTCCTGAAACCATTTGTGCTGATCCGACGAATGGCTCAGCACCTGATCCATGATGACCTTCAACCCGCGCTGATGCGCTTGCTTCAGCATATGATCGAAGTCCGCCATCGTTCCCATTTCAGGTCCGATGTCGCAATAGTCCGAGACGTCATAGCCGAAGTCGCGATTGGGTGAGGGGTACACGGGCGACAACCAGATCGCATCGACGCCGAGCGCCGCGATGTAATCGAGTTTCTGTTCAATGCCTTTCAGGTCGCCGATGCCGTCGCCGTTGCTGTCGCGGAAGCTGCGCGGATAGATTTGATAGACGACCGCGCCTTGCCACCAGGGCGTTGATTTTTCGGACACTGTGATACTCCCTTTGGTCTTCTTCTTTGTTAGTTCAGCATCGCGATGCGGGCGAGCGTCGCGCCGATTTCGGCATTGATCACGAGGTCCGCTATGGCGTCGAGTTCGGTTGGTTCGCGGTTCAGGATGACGAGCTTCGCGCCGTTACGCTTGGCGACGATGGGGAAGCCCGCGGCGGGATAGACCTGCAGCGATGAGCCGATGGCGATGAACAGATCACAGGCCAGCGTCGCCTCCTGCGCCCGTTGCATCTCGGCTTCCGGCATCGACTGTCCGAAGGAGACGGTCGCCGACTTCACCATGCCGTTGCACCATTTGCAGGTGGGGGGTCCGTCCTGCGCGTCGAACATGGCTCTCACTTCGGCGAGTTCATGGCGCGTGCCGCAGTCGAGGCATTTGGCGAAGGTGCCGTTGCCGTGGAGTTCAATCACCCTGTCGGCCGGCACGCCGGAATTCTGATGCAGGTTGTCGATGTTCTGGGTGATGACATGGGTGATCTTGCCGGTGTCCACCAGCCTGGCGATGGCCATGTGCCCTTTGTTGGGGTCGGCACCGATCAGCGTCTTGTCGATCTCAAACTTCCGCCGCCACGCCTCGCGCCGCATTTCCGGCGACCTCAGGAACTCATCAAAATTGATCGGCGACATCTTGGTCCACAAGCCGCCGGGCGAGCGGAAATCAGGGATCCCGGACTCGGTACTTATGCCCGCGCCCGTGAAAACGACTACTCTTGTCGCTCGCCCGATCTCTTGCTCCAAGGTGTTCGAAATGATCCGCTCTCCCGATAGAAAAGCTCGCTTTGACGAGCCTGCTCGTTTGGACGATCATGCCCCAAATCACATGAGGCGAATATGAAATATCTGCACACTATGGTCCGCGTCAACGACCTCGCCAAGTCTCTGGACTTCTACTGCGATAAGTTGGGACTTCAAAAACTGAGCCAGATCGATGTTGAGGCCGGCCGTTTCTCGCTCGTCTTTCTGGCCCCTCCCGGCCAAACCGACGCGCAGGTCGAACTGACCCATAACTGGGATCCCGAAGAGCTCGGCGAAGGTCGCAACTTCGGGCACCTCGCCTATGAGGTTGACGACATCTATGCCTTTTGTGATCGCCTTATGAAGGGTGGCGTCACCATCAACCGCCCGCCGCGCGACGGTCGCATGGCCTTTGTCCGCTCGCCCGACAATGTGTCGATTGAGCTTTTGCAAAAAGGGGCTGCCCTGCCCGCTCAGGAACCATGGGCGTCGATGCCCAATATCGGACATTGGTGAGAGCACGTGATTTTTTTTCGCGACAGAGGTAATCCGGATGATGACGCGGTCACGGATCTTTCCGCAACGGAATTTCCGGCGCATGTCATCTGGGTTGACATGTTCAATCCGACGCCTGACGAGGTGCAATTCATCGAGCGTCTGACATCGCTCCATTTGCCCAATCATGAAGACCTGAAAGAGATCGAGTCTTCAAGTCGCCTTTATACAGAGAGCGGCGCACTATTCATGAGCTCACCGCTTGTCGCAAATGCCGGAACCAGTTCGCCGGAAGTCTCTCCCGTCGGTTTCATTCTGACGCGCAAAGTGCTCGTCACTATTCGCTATGCAGAGTTTTCATCCTTCGCAACCTTCGTTCAAACGCTCGCCAAAGATGATGTCTGCCACTATTCAAGCGTCGGCGCGGTTGCCGGTTTGCTGGACGCTATCATTGATCGTATGGCCGACGTTCTCGAAAATGTCGGCGAAGATCTCGCCGTACTTTCGCGCCGTACGTTTCGCGGCGATCATTTGTCCGCGACAAAATCGCGGGGCACCTCCAGAGAGAACGCCGACATGCGCGTCATCCTTCGTCGCATCGGACGCGCGGGTGATCTGCTTTCAACCATCCGCGACAGCCTTCTCGGTGTTAGTCGCATGATCGGTTATGTCGGCGGGCTTGCGGAAGAGTGGACACCAACCGATGTCAAACCTTATATCAAGTCATTGCGCGAGGATGCCGTTTCGCTCAATGACTATGTCGGTCACCTGAACAACAAAGTGCAACTCCTGCTCGACGCAACGCTCGGCCTCATTAACATCGAACAAAACAACATCTTCCGCATTTTGACGATTGTGTCTGTGGTCGGCATACCGCCCACCCTCGTCGCCAGCATGTACGGGATGAACTTCAAGTTCATGCCGGAGCTCGATTGGGCGTGGGGTTATCCGTGGGGACTTGGGCTCATCGCCATCAGCGCAATCATTCCGCTCGTTTGGTTCAAACTACGCGGCTGGAGTTGATGTCACAAAACGCTTTTCGGCTTCGTCAATGAAGGCTTGCATCATGCGCGAAAAGGCCTTGGCAAATACACCGTTCATCATCTTCTGAAGCATCAATGAGCGGAATTCAAAATCAATATAGAAGTGAATACGACATCCACCATCGGGCAACTCTTCGAACTGCCACTTGTTGGCAAGATACTTGAACGGTCCCTCAACATAATGAACATCAACCAGGCGTTCGGGTTTATTCAACGACACACGGCTCGTAAATTGCTCGCGGAACATTTTGTAAGCGACGATCATATCGGCGGTCAGCACTTCGTTCCCGCCTTCGACCTCGCGTTTGCGAATGCGGCAAGCGGCACACCACGGCAAAAATTCAGGGTAATGCTCAATACCCGCCACGAGCGAAAACATATCGTCAGCCGTGAAAGGCACGTCGCGCGTTTGTTGAGTGGCCGCCATGATCAGCCGCGTGCGAGTTGCGCATTGCGCGCGTCGCGCAGCTTCGCAAAGTCTTCGTCCGCATGATAGGACGAGCGCGTCAGCGGGCTTGATGAGACAAGGAGAAAGCCCTTAGTGCGTGCGACGGTTTCGTAAGATTTGAATTCGTCAGGCGGTACAAAGCGATCAACGGCGGCATGTTTGCGCGAGGGTTGCAGATATTGGCCGATGGTGAGGAAGTCGATATGAGCCGAGCGCATATCATCCATCACCTGCAACACTTCTTCGCGTGCTTCACCGAGGCCGACCATGATGCCCGACTTTGTGAAGATCGTCGGGTCGAGTTCCTTCACCCGTTGAAGCAAGCGCAGCGAATGGAAATAGCGCGCGCCGGGGCGGATGTTGAGATAGAGACGCGGAACGGTTTCAAGATTGTGATTGAACACATCAGGACGCGCCGCCACGACCATCTCCAATGCGCCTTCTTTGCGCAGGAAATCCGGCGTCAGAATTTCAATTGTCGTGCCGGGCGACAGGCGACGGATGGCCTGGATCACTTCAACGAAATGCTGCGCTCCGCCATCGGCAAGATCGTCGCGATCCACTGAGGTAATGACGACATGGCGCAAACCGAGTTTGGCAATCGCCTGCCCCACGTTCTCGGGCTCATACGGATCGAGCGCACCGGGCAGTCCGGTTTTGACATTGCAGAACGAGCAGGCACGCGTGCAGGTGTCACCCATGATCATCATGGTCGCGTGCTTCTTCGACCAGCATTCGCCAATGTTGGGGCAGCCCGCCTCCTCGCAGACGGTCACGAGATTATTGTCGCGGACGATCTTTTTGGTTTCGGTATAGATGGGCGAGCCCGGCGCTTTGACACGGATCCATTCGGGCTTGCGCAAAATCGGCGTATCAGGCCGATGCGCTTTTTCTGGATGGCGCGGCTTCGCGCTCAGTGTGTCGATAATCGTGGCCATAGGTCTCTCGCCCGCGCCTCTTTTGCTCAGTGATACATGGATAAACTGTCCATGCGATTCAAGCAAATACAGGCACCTTTCCGGCCGTGCGGCCAATAGTTTCAGGCCGTTTCCGCCATATCGTACAACCCGCCGAGCATCTGAAAACCGCCGTCATCGCTACGGACAGGCAGATAGCTAGCTTCGAATTTGACATATTCGAGGTCAATACCGAGAAGCCGTCCGCTAAGAAAAGCAGGTATGTTCGTCGCAAACACGCGGTTATGAAAAGCGATCTGTTCTGCGGCCATGTCGGCTGAGTAACATTCGGTGAAGCGACGTCCCATAAAGCGCATACCAAGCCGGCGTTCGTTTTGCGAACCGACAAGACGATAAAGAAGATCGCGCCCGTCATCGACCGGCTCAACAATAAAGAACCCACCAAGAACGGGTTTCAGTTTTGCCGGATTAATGTCACGTCGCCAGACAAGGCCGGCAGCGTCCATATTGCTTTTCCAATATGCAAGCAACATCTGGTTATTCGGGTGCGACGGTGCCGAGGCTTCCGTCACATCATAGTCAACCTCGCTCGCGGTCTCCTGCGGTCCAAGATCTGTCAACATGTGCCCTCCACATGCTCAAATATGATGCATACAGAGTTAAGAAAATCTTACTCGTATGAAATTTTCATTTTACGTTTTCCGTGCTTTAGCCCAAAGGTTGAGCGATTCCACACCGATTGAAAAAGCCACGGCGAAGTAAAGGTAGGCCTTGGGGATATGGAAATGCATCGCATCGGCGACGAGCGAAACACCAATAAGAATGAGAAAGCTCAATGCGAGCATCTTCACGGTCGGGTGTTTTTCAACGAAGGCCGCAATAGGCTCTGCTGCGAAGATCATAACGACCACAGCGGCCAGCACCGCAAAAGCCATAATCTCGAAGTGATCCGACATGCCGACCGCCGTCATCACGGTGTCGAGCGAGAATACGATATCGATAATCGCGATCTGCATGACGACCATCCAAAGCGATGCTTTGGCAATACTGATATCTTCGTCGTGTCCGTTGCCTTCGACTTCGTTGTGAATCTCAAGCGTCGATTTGGCGATAAGGAACAAGCCGCCGACGAGAAGCATGATATCGCGCCATGAAATTCCGAGGCCCGCGATTGTGATAATCGGCTCGCTCAGCGAAATAATCCATGCGACTGAAAAGAGCAATGCAAGTCGCGTAACCAATGCCGCCAGGAGGCCCAATCGACGTCCGAGCTTTTGCTTATCCTTAGGCAGCCGCGCCGCCAGAATAGCGAGGAAGATGATGTTATCGACGCCGAGAACGATCTCGAGGACTGTAAGTGTGATAAGGCTGGCCAAATTTTCTGGGCTGGTCAGCAGAGAGATCAGGTCAAGCATTGATGGCTAATTTCTAAATGTGAAGCGCACGACCATAGGCGGCCAGCACAGATTCATGCATCGTCTCGGACAAGGTCGGGTGCGGGAAAATCGTGTGCATCAGTTCAGCTTCAGTCGACTCCAAAGAACGCGCGACCGTATAGCCTTGTATGAGTTCTGTCACCTCCGTACCGATCATATGAGCTCCCAAAAGTTCACCCGTCCTAGCATCGAAAATGGTCTTCACCATGCCGTCCGGCTCGCCCAGCGCAATGGCTTTGCCATTGCCGATAAAGGGAAAGCGCCCGATTTTCAGCTCATAACCCGCTTCTCGCGCCTTGGCTTCTGTGAGGCCCACACTCGCAATCTGAGGCGAAGAATAAGTGCATCCCGGCACTTTTGTCGCATCCAGCGGGTGCAGTCCTTTGATACCAGCAATGCGCTCCACGGCAATGACGCCCTCATGGCTTGCCTTATGCGCCAACCACGGTGCGCCGACGAGATCGCCGATGGCATAAACGCCCCTCACACCGGTCTCCAACCACTCATTGACGACGACATGGCCGCGGTCAATTTTGATACCCGCTTCCTCAAGGCCAAGATTTTCGACATTGCCCGTGATACCGACGGCGGAAATCACCCGATCTACAGTTAGCTTTTCTGTTTTTCCGTCTTTGAGGACGATAGTGGCCGTCACGTTGTCGGTGCCCTTGTCGAGCTTTTCGACTTTGGCCGATGTCAGAAGTTTCATGCCGAGCTTCTTGAAAGCCTTAGCCGCGAACTCTGAAATCTCAGCATCTTCGACAGGCAAGATACGGTCCATCACCTCAACGACTGTCACATCAACACCAAAGGCGCGATAAAAACTCGCGAACTCAATACCGATGGCACCGGAGCCGATAACGAGCAGCGACTTTGGCATCTCTGTCGGCACCATGGCCTCACGGTAAGTCCAGATGAGTTTGCCGTCCGGCTCAATGCCCGGCAGCGTACGGGCGCGCGCGCCTGTGGCGAGGATGATGTTCTTGGCAGCGTATTCCGCGACCCCGGATTTTCCCTCAACGGAAATGCGTCCGGCCCCTTTGAGCTTTGCAGCCCCTTCGATCACATCGACTTTGTTTTTCTTCATCAAAAACTTCACGCCGACCGAAAGTTGACCCGCAACCTTGCGGCTACGCTTGACGACGGCGCTGGCATCAAAACGAATATTATCCGCCGCAAGGCCAAACTCTTCGAGGCGATGCAACGTGTGATAAATTTCGGCGGAGCGGAGCAATGCCTTGGTCGGGATGCAACCCCAGTTGAGACAGATGCCGCCCAGCTCATCGCGCTCGACAATGGCCGTCTTGAGACCAAGTTGACTCGCGCGGATCGCGGCGACATAACCGCCGGGACCAGAACCTATAATGATGAGATCATATCCTGTTTCTGCCATGATGCCCTCCCTCACAGCAACATCGAGGGCGGATACTCGACGTAAGTCTTAAACGCCTGCAGGAACGTCGCGCCGAGCGCACCGTCAATTGCGCGGTGATCACAGGACATGGTCACAGTCATCATCGTGGCGACTTCCAATTTACCGGCCTTCACCACAGCGCGTTCAACACCACGCCCGACGGCGAGGATCGCCGCTTGCGGCGGGTTGATGACAGCTGTGAAATTATCGATACCGAACATGCCGAGATTGGAGATCGAAAAGCTGCCGCCTTCAAACTCTTGCGGCTTCAGCTTCTTCGTGCGTGCGCGCTCGGCGAGCGATTTTGCTTCGGCGGAGATTTCAGCCAGACCTTTGCTTTCAGCATGACGGATGATCGGCGTGATAAGCCCACCTTCAATCGCGACAGCGATACCGACATCGGAATGCTTGTGCTTCAGCAGCGCATTGCCTGCGAAGCTCACATTAGCATCCGGCACTTTGGCGAGCGCCAACGCGGCGGCGCGGATAAGGAAGTCATTGACGGAGAGTTTGACGCCGTCTTTGGCTTGCTCGTTCAGCACTTTGCGCACTTTGATAAGTTCATCGAGTTCGCAATCAATACTGAGATAGAAATGCGGGATCTCCTGCATCGCCTGCGTCAGACGGCGTGCGATAGTCTTGCGCATATTATCGAGCGGCACCTCGTCATAACTACCCGCTTCATAAAACGCGCGCGGATCGATGGCAGGACCCGAGGCAACCGGCGCTGCCGATACGCCTATGGGTTTCGCTCCGGCTTTTGCGCCTTCGACGTCTGCTTTAACAATGCGTCCATGCGGACCGCTGCCGGTGATGCTTGCGAGATCGACGCCTTTGCCTTTGGCGATGCGGCGTGCGAGCGGAGTCGCGAAGAGACGAACGTCGTCACCGTTTTTCCCCTCAACCTTTGTTGGTGCCATCGGCGTGGCGAGCGCCGGGCTTGCGGCCTTCTTCACAGGTTCGGCAACCGGAACCGCCGTCTCTTTTTTTGCTTGTGGTGCAGGCACAGAAGCGCTCGCGTTCTCACCCTCTTCCGCGATGATTGCGATGACAGCATTGACCTTCACGTTCTCGCTGCCTTCCGCGACAACGATCCTTATGACTTTGCCTTCGTCCACCGCTTCGACTTCCATCGTCGCCTTGTCGGTCTCAATCTCGGCAATCACGTCGCCGGAGCGCACCTCATCACCTTCTTTGATGAGCCATTTGGTCAGCGTGCCTTCTTCCATTGTCGGCGAGAGCGCGGGCATCAATATGTTTGTCGGCATGTCCTTGCTCCCCTTAGCGGTAGCAGACGGCTTTCACCGCCTCTACGACATCTGCGGCGCTCGGCAGCGCGAGTTTTTCGAGATTTGCCGCATAAGGCATCGGCACGTCTTTTTGCGTGACGCGCAAGATCGGCGCGTCAAGATAGTCAAATGCCTTGGCTTGGACGGAGGCAGCAATCTCCGCACCAATGCCGCAGACCGGCCATGTCTCTTCAACGGTGACAAGACGGTTTGTCTTTTTAACGGAGGCGACAATCGTATCGATGTCGAGCGGACGCAATGTGCGCAGGTCGATGATCTCGGCATCGATGCCTTCAGCCGCCAGTTGCTCAGCGGCCTCAAGACAATAGACGAGCCCGTGGCTGTGTGAAACGAGCGTCACGTCACGGCCTTCTTTCAACACGCGCGCTTTGCCGATGGGAAGTACGTGATCGTCAATCTCCGGCACATCAAATGTTTTGCCGTAGAGGATTTCGTTTTCAAGAAAGATCACAGGGTTCGGATCGCGGATCGCGGCTTTGAGCAGACCCTTCGCATCTGCCGCTGAATAAGGCGCGATGACGATGAGGCCGGGAATATGCGCATACCATGACGCGTAGTCCTGGCTGTGTTGCGCGCCGACGCGCGAGGCCGGACCATTGGGACCACGAAACACGATGGGCGATGCCATTTGTCCACCCGACATATAGCGTGTCTTGGCGGCGGAATTTATGATGTGATCAATCGCCTGCATGGCGAAGTTGAACGTCATGAATTCGATGATGGGCCGTAGACCCGCGAAGGCTGCACCGACGCCGAGACCAGCAAAACCGTGCTCTGTAATGGGCGTGTCTACAACGCGGCGCGGACCGAACTCTTCAAGCAGTCCTTGTGTGACTTTGTAAGCGCCCTGATATTCGGCCACCTCTTCGCCCATGACGAAGACAGTATCATCTCGGCGCATTTCTTCGGCCATCGCGTCACGCAAGGCTTCTCGCACCGATTGTGATTTGAATGTGGTACCTGCAGGAAAGTCGGGATCAGCAGCGACCACAACTTGCGACGTTTCAACCTTGGTCACTTTCTCGGTTACGATAGGTTTCTCTATCGCAGGCGCGGCCACCTCCGGTGCAGAAACAGTTTCGCTTTCGCCCTCACCCGCGATCACCGCAATCACTTCATTGACCTTGACGTTTTCGGTGCCTGCGGCCACGACGAGCTTCACGATCTTGCCCTCGTCCACTGCTTCGACTTCCATCGTCGCTTTATCGGTTTCAATTTCGGCAATGACATCGCCTGAGCGCACGTCATCGCCTTCTTTGACGAGCCATTTGGTCAGCGTGCCCTCTTCCATTGTCGGTGAGAGCGCGGGCATCAGAATATTTGTCGCCATGATCAAGCCCCCGCAACAGAAAGAGGCGCAATCACATCGGTCCATAATTCCGACGGATCAGGCTCAGGGCTTGATTGAGCGAACTCGGCGGCCTCGGCCACAATCGCACGGATATCTTTGTCGATGGTTTTCAATTCGTCTTCTGTAACGCCGGCATCCAACAAGCGCACACGCACCTGTTCAATGGGATCGTGCTCCTGGCGCATCTTGGTTACTTCTTCTTTGGCGCGGTATTTCGCCGGATCGGACATGGAGTGACCGCGATAGCGGTAAGTTTCCATTTCAAGGATGTACGGTCCCTTGCCCGCACGGCACCATTCCATCGCCTTGGCACCGGCAGCGCGCACGGCACGCACGTCCATGCCGTCAACCTGTTCGCCGGGAATGTTGAAGCTCACACCGCGCTTGGAGAGATTGGTTTGCGCTGAGGCGCGAGCGACGGATGTGCCCATCGCATATTGATTGTTCTCAATCACATAGATGACCGGAAGGCTCCAAAGCTCTGCCATGTTGAAGCTCTCATAGACCTGCCCCTGATTGGCCGCGCCGTCGCCGAAGAAGGCGAGCGCCACATTTTCGTTGCCGCGATATTTGTTGGCGAAACCAAGACCCGTGCCGATCGGCACCTGCGCACCGACAATGCCATGACCGCCATAGAAGGTTTTTTCTATGCTAAACATATGCATCGAGCCACCCTTGCCCTTGGAGTAGCCGCCCGCACGTCCTGTGAGTTCCGCCATCACGCCTTTGGCGTCCATGCCGCACGCGAGCATATGACCGTGGTCGCGGTAACCGGTGACGATCTGGTCGCCCTTCCGTGCCGCACCCATCAGGCCGACGATGATCGCTTCCTGACCGATATAGAGATGACAGAAGCCACCGATGAGGCCCATGCCATACATCTGGCCCGCCTTCTCTTCGAAGCGACGAATGAGCAGCATCTCGCGATAAGCGCTCTTGTCGTCGTCCAACGTGAAACTACCCGGCGCGTCAGCTTTAACGGGCTTTCGTTTCAGAATTGATTTTGTTTCGGAGGCTTTAGAAGGAGATTTTTTAGTTGGTTTCTTCGGCGCCATGTTGTGTTCCGCTTGAAGCCGGACGACCGGCAAAGATGCAAGAGGTCACGCGATACGCACGCGACGCCTAAGACACCCTAGAACACTAGCGTAAACGCTTGATTTATAAAACAAAAACAAGATTTAACTGAATTTCGGTTAATCACCTCGCAACGCCAAAGGCTTAGGGTTGGTTCGGCGAGGCGTCACGACCCTTGAAAATTACGATTTCATTGGGATCGGCAAGGCCGAGCGTGGCGCGGGCGCGTTCGTCGAGCAGGTCGGGATCAAGACTCCCGGCACGCATCAGAGAAACCTGCTGATCGAGTGACCGACGCGTCTCCTGCACTTCAGCGAGTTGTTGCTCGAGTGTGTCAACGGTGTTCTGAAGGCTCAGCCAGGCGATGAAACCGTGACGACCATAGACGGCGTGATAGGCGAAGTAAGAAAGCACGATCACGCAGACGAGCGGGATCAGCGCGTGACGCAGACGCAAAGGTTCTTGTGATCGAATCAAACCGAAATCTTCCATAGGAGACAGAGAATCACAGGTCGATTCCTCCCGTCAACTGTTCTTCCTAGACATTCCGTATACACACTTGCGGCACCCGGAAATCGCGACAGGAACAGGTGCACACGAGTCAAAAAGAGGGCTGCGAAACCTTATCGGTCTCGCAGCCCAGTCTAACGGTAATTACCTTGTGGAGGGAACTTACCGTGAAATTTATTAGCGCACGCCCATCTGACGGATGGAGTTCGGCGTGTAGCGGCTCGGATCGAGTTCGTCGGCGAAGTAGTTCACCGGCGGCTCTTCGTTCTGGAGACCCAGAGCGAGGTAACGACCTGCCTGCACGTCGTACACAACTTCCGCGCTCGAACCGCAGAGCGGCACGTTGTAACGCTGAATCTGCTGCATTTCCTGAATGCGCCAGAGCTGGCCACGACCGTCGTAGAGTTCGGCCACAGACACCTGCCATGCGTCTTCGTCGTTGTGATAGACGCGACGAGCATAGACGTGACGTGTGTTGGCTTTGAGCTTGGCTTCAAAGTTCCAGGTACGGTGAGCTTCGTAACGCACGTTGTCCTGATTCAGGTGAAGCGGCTTGATGTAGTCTTTGTACTTGGTGTTCTCGGCTTTGTAGTTGTTCGCCGGAATGAGCTTCACCGACTTGTCGATGACCGCCCAGTCGTAACGATCGAGAGCGCCATTGAAACCGTCGAAGGCGTCAGAGGTCGAAAGACCGTCTGAGTTCGTGCCGGGATTGTCGTACGAGATATTCGGCGCACGACGCACGCGACGCGTGCCGGGGCTGTACTGCCAAGCCTGACGGCCGCCGTTAAGCGTGGCGTTCAAAGCTTCGAGCACGAGGACCACGTTGCCAGCTTCACGCGCGGGGGCGATTGTATTGGCGATGTAGTACAGCGAGATGTTGTTCAGGTCTTCAGCCGTCTTCTTTGCCGGATCTGACCAGTTCAGGATGGCTTCGTCCTGAACGATTGTGAGCGTGTAGTCGCCGCCACGTGTCACAGGCGCTGCTGCGAACTGACGAACGGCTTTGAACGAACGGTAACGAAGTGTGTGGTTCCACATGATTTCGTTGGCGTTGTTCGGCACGGGGAACGGGAAGCCCATGATGGCTCCGCCAACACCCGAACCGGCACCGTTGAGCACGCCGACTTTGGCGTTGTTCTTGGTGGCCTGATAAACGCGATCAGGGTAAGCGCATGAACGGCGCGTCTGATAGACGTTCATCTTGTAATCCGGATAGGCCTTCAGCATGGCCTTGTGGCCTTCTGTCAGCACGGCGTCGTACTGAGCGGCATTTGCCGGGGTGATCGTGAATTTAACAGCATCGCTGGCAAACGGATCGGCAAGGTGATCGCCGGGCTTGTAAGAGACATTGCTCGGCACGGTCTGAAGACCGCCGGTCCAAGCCGGAACGTCGCCTTCGCCTGCCTTTTCAGCACCGATCGGTGTCAGATCGCCGCCGAGGCGGTTCATCTGTGCGTCAGGCACTTGTGCCTGAGCGGCCATCGGTGCAACCAAAGCGAATGCGATGGCCAATTTAGAAATCTTCATGGTCCGAAACCTCCCAATGTCCCAGGTTTCCTTAGCCGGAAACTCAAACTGTTGTCCCTATATCAAAATTTTATAGGACTGATAATTCTATTTTACATAGGCCTATAAGAATGATTTTTTGTCAAACAAGTTTGCAACACTTCTAGACTGACGCTGGCAAAATCACATTATTGTGCACCGCACCAAAAGATGCCTGACGCTGCGGAAGGTGTGCAAATAGGCCATCTCCCACTCTTCCGACAAAAATAAAAAACGCCGCCGAGATTGCTCTCAGCGGCGTTTAATAATGGCTCTATCGAATCCATTTCATCCGTTAACGGACGGACTAGACATCAACGCTTCAGAATGCTGCGTCCCGCATATTCAGCCGAACCGCCCAGCAGTTCTTCGATGCGGATGAGTTGGTTGTATTTGGCCAACCGGTCAGAGCGCGCGAGCGAGCCTGTTTTTATCTGGCCGCAATTTGTGGCAACCGCGAGATCGGCAATCGTCGCATCTTCGGTTTCACCCGAACGATGCGACATAACGGCGGTGTAGCCCGCGCGATGGGCCATCTCAACAGATTCAAGCGTCTCTGTGAGCGAACCGATCTGGTTCACCTTCACAAGGATCGAATTGGCGGTGCCCTTCGCGATGCCGTCAGCGAGGCGTGTTTTGTTGGTAACGAAGAGATCGTCGCCGACGAGTTGTACTTTATCGCCGATGGCGTCAGTCAGTGCCTTCCAGCCGGCCCAATCATCTTCGGCCATACCATCTTCGATGGAGATGATCGGATATTTGCCGACAAGCTTTGCCCAGTAGTCAACCATACCACCAGCATCGAGCTTCTTGCCTTCGCCTTCGAGGTTGTAGATGCCGCCTTTGTAGAACTCAGTCGAGGCTGCATCGATAGCGAGGTAGATGTCTTCGCCGGGGCGATAACCCGCTTTTTCAATGGCTTTCATCACGAAGCCGATAGCTTCTTCTGTCGAGCCGATGTTCGGCGCAAAGCCGCCTTCGTCGCCAACATTGGTGTTATGACCCGCGGCCTTCAACTCGCTCTTGAGCGTGTGGAAGACTTCAGCCCCCATGCGTACCGCGTCGGCAATGTTAGCCGCTGCGACCGGCATGATCATGAATTCCTGAATGTCGATCGGGTTGTCGGCGTGCTGGCCACCATTGACGATATTCATCATCGGTACGGGCAGGATGCGCGCAGCGGGACCGCCGATATAACGGAAGAGTGGCTGACCCTGCGATTCAGCCTGCGCCTTGGCAACGGCCATCGACACACCGAGAATGGCATTGGCACCGATGCGGGATTTATTAGGCGTGCCGTCGAGTTCGCACATGGCGCGGTCGATAGCGATCTGCTCTTCGGCATCCATGCCGCCAATGGCTTCAAAGATTTCGCCGTTCACGGCAGCAACAGCGTTGAGCACGCCTTTGCCTTTGTAGCGGACGCCGCCATCACGCAATTCGACCGCTTCATGCGCGCCTGTGGATGCGCCTGAGGGTACGGCGGCGCGACCGAAGGCACCGTCCTCCAAAACCACGTCCACTTCGACCGTCGGGTTTCCACGGCTGTCAAGAATTTCGCGACCGATAATATCAATGATTGCAGCCATGTCCCTGTGTCTCCGCTGGGTGTTAGAAAGTTGGCGGATTTCTACCGGAGACCGGCTCCGAGTGAAAGGGAATTTGGCGGCAGGTCAGCAGAACTAGACCAACTTGATGTTAACCTTGCCTTTGACCTTGGCTTTGGGTTCCGCCTTTGTAATGCGGCTCAAATCAATGTCTTCGGGCAACTGCCTCAACAAGTTTTCACGATGCTGAAGGATATAGTTGCGTTCCGCTTCGACCAGCACCCGCCCAAGCCCAATACAAAAATTCTGTCCCGGCGAAAGGCGGCCTGTAATCGGTGAGCCGTCGACTTCTAACTCGTTCAGTGATCGATGCACAACTTTGCTGTCAGCCATGCGCTGATTGAGCAATTCGGCCACGCGCGCGCGCGGCAAATACGGCGCATAGCTCAGCATATACATGAAATCAGAGCGCAAACGCTGGCGCGCGTCGCAGGTCATCATCACTTCAAGACAGACAGCACGGCCTTCTTCGGTGAGTTCATAAACCTTCTTGTTCGGGCGGCCTTCTTGTTCGACGCGTTCGTATCTAACGAGGCCTTCTTCGGCCAATTCGTTCAATGCCGGATAGATGTTGCTAACTGTCACATCCACAATTTCCGACACCTCCTGCTCCAGTATTTTTTTGATGTCGTAACCCGTCGCCGGGCCGGTCATCAGCACGCTGAGCAGCAATTCTTTCGTATTCAAATCCGTGTCCTCCCCCGAGCACCAGATTGAAGTCCTTGATCTAGACTCCGTAAATCGACTATATCAATTTTGCAAATAGGTTATTTGTACCTATAATTAATAATTATAACACTGTTCTAGATGTAATTGGCAGTCGCATCTTGACCAGTATCCCTCACTTAAGTGCTCAAACTCATTCACGTTTTTGTGTCTGAGCACTCCTCCCCAGAAAAAAGGCGGCAATACGCGCCGCCGAATCCAAGCGAGAGAATAAGTCAAAATGAGAGTATCGGCGGGAACGGCACCTGTCACGGGTGAACAAAGCAAATCGCGTTTTAAGGCACGGTTTTTTGTTGGAGCACTGGCTGCGGCCATGATCATGGGTGGCTCTGCCCATGCAGAAGCCTACAAATTCGGCAAGGTGGAGGTGTCGGTTGATACCACCATTTCAGCGGGTCTGAGCATGCGCACGAGCGGGCGCGATTGTGAACGTGTGTCGTTGGCCAACGGTGGCTGCGCACAAGCGGACGGTCGTGTGACGGGTGTGAACTCAGACAACGGCAACCTGAACTTCGACCAGTGGGACTTCACGGACGCCATCGTGCGCACCACGGTTGACGTGCAGGCCACATGGGAAAACTACGGCGTCTTCGTGCGCCCGACAGCTTTCTACAATCAGGTCTATGCAAATAACAATCTGCGCTTCCGCGATCTCGACCACGACGGTCAGGATCAGGTGGACTATGACGTCGATGTACTCGACGCTTTCGTCTATGCCGATTATGACATCGGTGGTCATGCCACAACGATCCGTCTCGGCAAGCAGGTTCTGAACTGGGGTGAAAGCCTCTTCATTCAGGGCGGTGTCAACCAGTTCCAGGCCATCGACGTGACGGCCATCCGTACACCGGGTGCGGAACTGAAAGACGCACTGACGCCGATGCCGATGCTCTATGCATCCTTTGCAGCAACCGACGCACTGACGCTCGAAGCTTTCTGGCAGTTCGCCTATGAACGTACGGAACTTGATCCGGCCGGTTCGTTCTTCTCCAATAATGACATCGTCGGCAAAGGTTCGCTCGCAGCCCTCTCCGGCGTTGTACCGGGCTTCGACAATCCCGACCTTGCCGTTCCGAATGGTGACATTCTCACCCTTCTGTTCGGCGCCAATCAGGTTCCGATTGCTCTGAACCGCACGGCAGATCAGGGCGCCAATGAAACCGACCAGTTCGGCGTTGCGGCTCACTATTATGCTGAAGAAGTCGGCACGGGCACGGATTTCGGCCTGTACTTTGTACGTTACTCAAGCCGTCTTCCGTTCCTTGGTTTCACCAATGGCGGCAAAACACAAGCTGCTGCCTGCGCCGATATCGCAGCGGCAACAGGCGGCTTCCTTGATTGCACCACTTCCACGGGCATCGAAGCAGCTTTCGCTTATGCTGCCAACCAGTCCACCTACTTCTATGACTTCCCGACAGTGAATACGCTGGGCGCAAGCTTCAGCACCACTGTTGAGGGCACTGCCCTTTCGGGTGAAGTAACGTTCTCGCCGAAAATGCCATTCGGCATTTCCGACATGGAACTTAACGCTTCGCAGATCGACGGCCTCGGCGGCACAATCCTCCTGTCCGGCGGCGCTTGCATTCCTGCTCTGGGTTGCACATTCAGCGAGCTTCCTTTTGCTCCCGGCATCTTCCAGTCCACTCTGACGCATATCGATCTTGATGCTTATCAGGGCCAGTTCGGCACGATCACATCGTTCACGACATCGGACAGGATTCCGTCGTTCCTTCGTGCCGACAGCGCGGCCTTCGTGTTCAACGCAGGCTTCGTTTACGTGCCGGACGCGGGTGCCTATCCGCTCGCCCGTTCGGGTCGCATCGGCGCGATCAGCAATCCTTATGCTGCCGGTATTCTCGGTGGTGCAACAGATCCGCAATACGCAACGAGCTTCTCGGCTGGTTACGTGGCACTGATGCAGGCTGATTACAATAACGCCTTCGGCACATCGGTCACGCTGAGCCCCTATGTCGCTTTCGCTCATGACGTTCTCGGCTACGCGCCCGGACCGATCACGGCGAACTACGAAAAGGGCGTGAAGACCGTCTCGGTCGGTACGTCTGCTGACTACCAGCAGCGCATCAAAGTGACGCTCGACTGGACGACGACATTCGGCGACGGCTGGTCGAATGCACGTTCTGACCGTGACTTTGTCACGGCCGGTGTGAAGTACTCTTTCTAAATCTGGAAGGACTTAACAGTCCTTTCAACGAAGTCGAGACCCTCTCCCTCCCGGGGTTGGGCATTCGGCAGAACCGCCTCGAAGCGCCCCCCGCTTCGGGGCGGTTTTCGTTTGAAACGGCCTATACTTGACGGGCTTTAACGCTGTGACGACATGAGGCTTGACGCAAGGGCGCGGCTCCTGTTCAACACCGCATTCAAGAGCCTTACGGACACGCCAAAATGACGCAGAGCAAAGCACTGGTGCTTTTTTCAGGAGGACAGGACTCGACCGTCTGTCTCGCCTCTGCTTTGTCGCGTTTTGATGAAGTGGAAACCGTGGGCTTTGACTATGGCCAAACCCATAGTGTTGAACTCACCTGCCGCTTCCGTGTTCTCGACGAGATCAAGGCAAAATTTCCACAATGGGGCGCAAAGCTCGGCCCCGATCATATGCTCAACCTGCGCGAGCTCGCCCAGATCAGCGACACGGCTCTAACGCGCGACATGGCGATTGAGATGGATGAAAGCGGGTTGCCCAATACATTCGTGCCCGGACGAAACCTTTTGTTCTTCGTCTATGCATCCGCTCTCGGTTATCGCCGTGGCGCGACGACGCTGGTCGGCGGCATGTGCGAGACGGACTATTCGGGTTATCCCGACTGCCGCAACGATACAATCCAGACACTCGCTCAGTCCGTGAGCCTCGGCATGGCGCGGGACTTCACATTTGAAACACCGCTGATGTATATCGACAAAGCGCAGACATGGGCGCTCGCGAGAGAACTGGGCGGCGATGCGCTTGTTGATCTCATCATTGAACATACGCATACATGCTATCGCGGTGACCGCACACAACGGCACGACTGGGGCTATGGCTGCAACACCTGCCCTGCCTGCGAGTTGCGCGCCAACGGCTTCGCCAAATGGCAGAGCGCGAGCGGAGCGTGAACAGAATGTATTCCGTCAAAGAAATTTTCTATACGTTGCAGGGCGAAGGCGCCAACGCCGGACGGTCATCGGTCTTCTGTCGCTTTGCCGGATGTAATTTATGGACCGGCCGCGAGCAGGATCGCATGAGCGCTGTCTGCACATTTTGTGACACTGATTTTGTCGGCACGGACGGCGAAGGCGGCGGGAAGTTTAAAGACGCCACAGCGCTTGCTGACGCGATTGAGGCAACATGGGCGAGCGGGACAAGAGAAAATCGCTTTGTGGTTTGCACAGGCGGCGAGCCACTGCTGCAAGTGGACGGGCCGTTGATTGTCGCATTACATGATCGCGGCTTTGAAATCGCTGTTGAAACCAACGGTACTGTGGAAGCACCGGAAGGTCTCGACTGGATCTGTGTAAGCCCGAAAGCGGATTCTGAACTGAAGATTACGGCGGGTGATGAGCTGAAGCTCGTCTATCCGCAAGTCAAGGCCATGCCCGAACGGTTCGAGAATTTGGCCTTTAAAAATCACTTCCTGCAAGCGATGGACGGTCCGTCAACGGATGAAAATATCAAGGCGGCAACGGCCTATTGTCTGGCGCATCCCAAATGGAAATTGTCGCTTCAGACACACAAAATGATCGGTATTCCGTGATGAGAATCTATAAAGAATTTCACTTCGACGCGGCCCATTTTCTGCCCACGGCACCGGAGGGGCACCCCAACCGGCGCGTGCACGGACACTCATTCAGGGTTGTACTCTGGCTCGAAGGTCAGATCGATAAAGACACGGGATTGCTCATGCATTTCGAGCGTTTCTTGCAAGAGATCGAGTGTTTCCGAGTAGAGATCGATCATCGCCTGTTGAATGAAATTGAGGGTCTCGAAAACCCGACGTTGGAACTTATCACCATGTGGTTATGGGATCGATTGAAGCCCACCCTGCCCATGCTCGACCGCATCGAAGTGCATCGGGCGTCGTGCAATGAAGGTTGCGTCTATGACGGTCCGGACGCGTAATCCGATAAATAAGGGGATAGATGATGGCGAAAAAAGCGGGGACAGAAAAACTGACCCAATTGGGAAAAAATATCGCTATCCCCGCTTCTCCGGAAGAAGCGGTTTTGGAGCGTGTACCCAATCCGCAATCGGAAACGAATTATCTGGCGCGATTCACCATCCCCGAATTTACATCCCTCTGCCCTGTGACCGGCCAGCCTGACTTTGCGCATCTCGTCATTGACTATGCGCCTGATAAATGGCTGGTCGAGTCAAAGTCGCTCAAACTTTATATGCAGAGCTTTCGCAATCACGGTGCGTTCCATGAAGACTGCACTGTCGCCATCGGCAAACGTCTGGTGAAACTCCTCGCGCCAAAATGGTTTCGTATCGGCGGCTATTGGTATCCGCGTGGCGGCATTCCAATTGACGTGTTCTGGCAAAGCGGAAAAGTGCCGAGCGGACTATGGGTACCGGATCAAAATGTGCCTAATTACCGAGGTCGTGGTTAACGCAACAGCCGACAATTTTAAGGTCCGCATTAAGAAATCAAACCTACTGTCATAACCGCGACCTCCTTCACTTGGCAGTGCAGGAGAAACAGGAGCGGCGGCAGGTGGAAATCAGCGCCAATATTAGGTCGAACACCATCAATCAACCCCAGTCCGATAGCGTCGGAGCGGAGCTGGATGCGATCGTTTTGGAGTCGGCCCTTCCGGTCTCAATTTTCCTATTTTGCGCGTATGCCGTCTTTTCCTTGCTGCATACTGCCATTCTTGAGCCGTCAGTTGCCGTGATCATGACGCCGTTGGCGGCGGTCAGTTCGATCTTCTACCTTGTTCTTGCGCTTGCAATTCGTTCGCGAAGAATCTCATCCCGCTATGCCTATATAGTCGCCCATTCCATTTTTCTTGTCGGGCTCGCAAATTCTGCGGCCCATATGTGGTTGACTGGTGACATTGACCAGTCATCAAATTTTGCTCTCATATTCGTAGGCGTCGGTTTGTTCTTTCTTGCATCCAGACATCTCGCCCTTGCCTATGTAATTACTCTGGCGACGTGGTTCGTGATCGCAACAAACATCACAGATACTGAGCATGAATTCGCACATTTCTTTCTACTGAATTTTCAAGCTCTGGGCATCAGCTATCTGGCACATTTTCTGCGCCTGCGCGTGAACCGGCGTCTCATAGCAATGAGATCGGAGGCACTTGTGCGCGAAGAAGAACTCGCGAATGCGCTGGAAAAGGCGCGTCTTTATGCAGCTGCAGAGCAGGAAAACAAAGCAAAGACCGAATTCCTTGCCAATATGAGTCACGAATTGCGAACGCCGCTGAATGCCATTCTCGGATTTTCCGAGATCATGACGACAGAAGCATTCGGACCGCATTCAGTTCCGAAATATCTCGAATATTCTGAGGATATTCATACCGCGGGTGACCATCTTCTTTCGCTGGTGAATGACATCCTGGATTTGTCCAGCATTCAGCTTAATGAACACACTCTTCATGTTCAGCCGATCAATCTGAAGCGCGTTTGTGAAAACTGCATCACTATTGTTCGCCACCATGCAGAGCGTGGCGATGTCGCCGTTGTATTTCGGGCTCCTGAGATGATGCCGTCGCTGCAAACCGATGAAAGACGCCTCAAACAAATTCTGACCAACCTGTTGAATAACGCGGTCAAATTTACGCCCGCCGGTGGTCAGGTGAGTTTGGAAATCGAGTCAACGCCACATGGCAACGTTTTACTCCGTATACGCGATACCGGTATTGGCATGAGCGAAGAAGAGCTGAAAAACGCAACCACACCATTTTGGCAGGCCAATGCCGGACTGGATCGCAGCTTTGAGGGTACCGGACTTGGCCTCGCGTTGGTGGCTGAATTGCTCAAGCTCATGAAAGGCAAGCTGACGCTTGAAAGCCAGCCCCAACAAGGCACTGTCGTCACGGTCTATTTGCCGTCCTCCACCGGTAAGGCCAAAGAACAAACCGAAGCAGCCTGATGCGTCGGCGATTATTTTCCGGCTTTGAGCGGCGCGGACGTTAACACTCAGTCTGAATCCCGAACATCAAATCTCTCCTCTTTGATTTCGACATTTCGAAATCTTCAATTTTGAGGTTGCGTCGCCCTACTTTTTTTATATAATCACCGTTATGCCAAAAATAATTGACCACAAAGCCCGTCGCCACGACATCGCCAAAGCCGCCGTCTCTGTGATCGGCGAAATCGGCATTGAGAATACGCGCCTTATCGATGTGGCGCGCGAAGCCAAGGCAACGACCGGCACGATTACCCATTACTTTGAAGGCAAGGACGCACTGTTGCTTGCGGCACTCGATCATGTGGCGCAAAGGATTTTGCGGTTGATGCATAAGTCGAGCACAACCCGAAATCGTGATGACCTGATCGACACCGCAAGCCTGACTTTGCCGGTTGACGATGAGGGAAAACGCGACTGGCGCGTGTGGCTTGCCTTTTTCAGCCGCGCGGTGGGCGACCCCGCTCTCGCGCGGATCAACAATGCCTATTACGACGAAATCAAACAGGGAATCTCCAAGATCATCCGTACACTGCAGAAAAGCGGCGAGATTTGCATGAGCGTTGATCCTGATGAGGCGGCCGACTCTGTTATTACAGTTGCTGACGGCCTTGGTGTGCGTGCGTCGCTTGATCCTGAAAACTGGCCTGCCGAGAAAATAAAACGACAAATGAGCGCGATGCTCCGCCCTCTCCTGCCGAAACCCTGATGTAAGAGGACCTTACAATGCCAAAACTTGACATGCTGCCTGCGGGATCATCGACAGATGAGATTCTGGCTGTTTTGAAACGCGACGGGGCGCTGATCCTGACCGGCGTTTTGAGTGAAGACGATCTCCGCCAAGTGCGCAGCGAGATCATGCCCTATGTGGATGCGACGCCGAACGGCGCAGATCAATTTGTCGGCGCCAATACGACACGCACCGGTGCCCTAGTGGCGCGGTCTGAGGCTTGCCGGGCGCTGGTGATGAACAAGACCATCATTGATGCGGCGAATGTTTTTCTCAAACCGTTTTGCGAAAAGATACAGCTGCATCTGACACAGGTGATCCGCATTAAGCCGGGTCAGACGGCGCAGGCGATCCATCGCGACCGCTGGGCCTGGGGCACGCATCTCAAATTCCTTGAGCCGCAATTCAATACGATCTGGGCGATTTCAGAATTCACCAAAGCCAACGGCGCGACGCAGGTTTGCCCCGGCAGTCTTGATTGGGAAGACAATCACGAAGTCCTGCCGGAAGAAATCGGCTATGCGGAAATGCCTGCGGGATCGGTGCTGATTTATTCGGGCGGTGTGTTCCATGGCGGCGGCGCGAATGTGTCAAACGGCGACCGCGTGGGTATCAACATCACCTATACGCTCGGTTGGCTCAGGCAGGAAGAAAACCAATATCTCTCCTGTCCGCCGGAGATTGCCAAAACTCTGCCGCGCGAGATCCAGGAACTGATCGGCTATTCGCTCGGCGGTTATGCGCTGGGCTATTACACGCCGCCGCTACCGGCCGGCGAAGGACCGGAAAGCGTGCCGCCGGAATATGCGCTGGGACATACGGAGACGGCGATCTCGACTTTGGGATCAGCGGATTTGCTGGCGAGTATTTCAAGCGAGATCCGCGGCGAGAAGGTGGCGATGCTTTGAGGGTCTCTCCCCCTCTCCCAGAGGGAGAGGGCTAAGACTCGGCGGGAAATTGGTCCACCGGACCAATTTCTGATCCGCCTCACACCAACCGGCTTTGCGTCAGTGCGGCTTCGATGAAACTGCTGAAGAGCGGGTGCGGCGCGAAGGGTTTGGATTTCAACTCGGGATGATACTGCACACCGATGAACCACGGGTGGTTCGGGATCTCGATGGTTTCGGGCAAGAGACCATCAGGCGAGACGCCGGAGACGAGCATTCCGGTTGCTTCGAGACGCTCACGATAGGTCATGTTGACTTCGTAGCGGTGGCGGTGGCGTTCGCTGATCGACGTTGAGCCATAGATATCGGCTATGCGGCTGCCCGCTTTGAGTTGGGCTTCAAATGCACCCAAGCGCATCGTGCCGCCGAGGTCGCCGTCGGCGCCGCGTGTCACGAGTTCATTGTGGTGCATCCATTCCGTCATCAGGCCGACAACAGGTTCGTTGGTCGGGCCGAACTCGGTGGAGCTGGCCTGCGGCAGGTCGCCCAAATTGCGCAGCGATTCAATGACCGCCATTTGCATGCCGAAACAGATGCCGAAATAGGGCACGTCGCGCGTGCGGGCGAAATTGGCCGCTGCGATTTTGCCTTCGGAGCCGCGCTCGCCGAAACCACCAGGCACGAGGATGCCATTGACGTCTTCGAGATGATGGACGGTGTCGGGCTCTTCAAAGATTTCGGATTCAAGCCACTTCAAATTCACGCGCACTTTGTTGGCGATGCCGCCATGCACAAGCGCTTCCATCAATGACTTATAAGCGTCTTTGAGGCCGGTATATTTGCCGACGATGGCGATGGTGACCTCGCCTTCGGGTTCGCGGATCGCATGGGTGATCGCGTTCCATTTCGCCAAGTCAGGTGTGCCATTGTCCGGCAGGCCGAAGACGGAGAGAACTTCCGTGTCCAGACCTTCGGCGTGATAGGCGCTGGGCACGTCATAGATCGTGTCCACGTCCATCGCCTGAATGACGGCGCTGGGGCGGACGTTACAAAACAATGCAATCTTTCGGCGCTCATCGACCGGGATCGGGCGGTCGCAGCGGCACATGAGGATGTCGGGCTGGATGCCGATGGAACGCAGCTCTTTGACGGAGTGCTGCGTCGGCTTGGTTTTCATCTCGCCCGCGCTGGGGATGTAGGGCATCAGCGTCAGGTGGATGTAGCAGGTCTGGCCGCGCGGCAGCTCGTTGCCTAACTGGCGGATGGCTTCAAAGAAAGGCAGACCTTCGATGTCGCCGACGGTGCCGCCGATTTCGCAGAGGACAAAATCAACGCCGCCGTTTTCAGACAGCACGAACTCTTTGATCGCGTCGGTGACATGCGGGATGACCTGCACGGTGCCGCCAAGATAATCGCCACGGCGTTCGCGCGTGATGATGTCCTGATAGATGCGGCCTGTGGTGATGTTGTCAGCCTTGGCTGCGGGGACGCCGGTGAAGCGTTCATAATGACCAAGGTCGAGGTCGGTCTCGGCCCCGTCATCGGTCACATAGACCTCGCCGTGCTGATAGGGCGACATGGTGCCGGGATCGACATTGAGATAGGGGTCGAGTTTGCGCAGGCGCACGGAATAGCCGCGCGCTTGCAGCAGCGCACCGAGAGCTGCGGAAGCGAGACCCTTGCCAAGTGAGGAGACCACGCCGCCAGTGATGAATATATACCGCGTCATGGAGCCCTAGATTACAGCAATGAAAATGATTCGGACCGCCAAACGACGCTCCTTAAAAAATAACTGTGGATGACAACCGGCACGGGCCGATCGGGTCTTATTTCAAATTACTGAGCGCGCGGAACGGAGGGTTCGGCGGGCGCTGCGGGAGCGGTGGGTGCTGCGGGCGCGACGGCTTTCGGCGTATCGAGGCCGGAGCCCAGGGGAGCCGGAACCTGAGCCGGTGCGGGCGCATTGATGCCTGCGGGCGCGGGGGCGACATTATCAAGCAGCGAACCGCCCGACGTGCTGCGTGTTGCGAGGATAACGAGGGCGAGGCTGGTAACAAAGAAGATCGCGCCGACAATGCCTGTGGCGCGCGTGAGCACGTTGCCCGCGCCGCGACCTGACATGAGGCCACCACCGCCGCCACCACCGCCAATGCCCAAAGCACCGCCTTCAGAGCGCTGCAACAGGACCAGCGCCACAAGCACGAGGGCGACCATCAAATGGATAATCAACAGGATGGTTGTCATGGCGCTTGGGGTCCGTCTTTACAGGCTGAGGGGCCGACCGGCGCAAACCGGACGGGTAACGGGGCGGTTTGTACCCCATGCGCGGGCAGGTTTCCAGCCCCTGTAAAGCCTGAGGGACAAAAGGTCTTTTAGGGCAGGTTCAGGCGGCTGTCTGGCGATAGACCGAGGGGGGCATGGCCAGAGACCGCCGGAACTCACGGGAAAAGTGGGGACTATCGGAAAAACCGCACCAATAGCCGATTTCAGTAAGAGACAGGTCGCTGGAGCCGAGCAAATGGCAGGCCTCGCGGATGCGGAGCGCCCGGATTATGGCGGAATGGCTGGTGTTTTCGTCCTTCAGGCGACGCTGGAGGCTACGGCGATGGTTTGGCCAGTGGTGATGGGGTGAGGAAGTAAGTAAGAAAGACCCTCGCCCAACCCTCTCCCAGATAGGGGGAGAGGACTTAGCGGTAAGCGGCGATGATGCCTTCGAAGTCGGTGGCTTTGAGGCTGGCGCCGCCGACAAGGGCGCCGTTGACGTTCGCGACAGCCATGAGTTCGGCGGCGTTCGAGGCCTTCACCGAACCGCCATAGAGGAGACGCATGGCCTCGCCTTCGGCTTTGAAACGCTTCTTGAGATTGGCGCGGATCGCGGCATGGACTTTGGCGACGTCTTCGGCAGTCGGTGTGCGGCCTGTGCCGATGGCCCAGACGGGCTCATAAGCAACAACGGTGTTTTTGGCGGTGATGCCATTGGGCAAAGACGCGGCAAGTTGGTCGGCAATGACGTTCAGCGTCTCACCGGCATCGCGCTGACTTTCCGTTTCGCCGACGCAGACGATGGCAACGAGACCGGCGCGGTGGGCGGCTTCGGCTTTGGCGCGAACCAGGTCAGATGTTTCGCCGTGATCGGCCCGACGTTCGGAATGACCGACGATGACATAGGTTGCGCCTGCGTCTTTCAGCATTTCAGCGGAGATGTCGCCGGTATGCGCGCCCGACACGTTGGCGTGGCAGTCCTGACCACCGATGGCGATTTTGGAGCCTTTGGCGGCGTCCTTGAGAGCGGAAACGAGCGTGGCGGGCGGGCAGACAAGAACGTCACATTTGGCTTTTTTGGTGGCTTTGGCGATGAGCTTGGCCAGCGCCTTTACCTCTTTGGACGAGGCCTTGAGGCCGTTCATCTTCCAGTTGCCTGCTACCAACGCCTTAATCTTCACCGTCGCCGCCATTTGCCTTCTCCGCATTTCACACGCCCCCGCCATGAGGACTTAAAGTCTTGGGCGGGGATTTAGCAGAGGACGGGCGTGCCGCCAACCAGCGAGGGTGTTTTTTGCTGGAAAATCAAGCGCCAAGCAGCCAAAAGAAGGAGACCCGCAGACTTGCGGGCTCAAGGCCTCACACCTATCATGCGGCGCTTCTGCATGACCTTGCAGAATCCGCATACCAGATCAGTAAATCAGGGGCCGATGAACGGCCTCCGCGCACCGAAAGACGATGTAATGCTCAATTCGCTTCGAGAAGGCTCCAAAGGCTGGGTTGCCAAAGGTTTGATGGGCCTTTTGGTGTTGAGCTTTGCCGTCTGGGGCGTCAACGACGTGTTTACCGGCTATTCGGCGACGGCTGTGGCCGAAGTGGGCGGCGAACCGATTACCGTGGAACGTTATCAGCTGGCGCTCGACCAGAAATTGCAGGACCTGTCGCAGCGCACGGGCCAACCGCTGTCGCGTGCCGATGCCCGCAAATATGGCATCGACGTGCAGACGCTGTCGGAACTCGTGGGCCTCACTGCCTTTGACATGGGTGCGAAGACGGAAGGGCTGACGGTCAGCGACACCGTCGTCGGCCAAAACATCACCAGCGACCAGACCTTTACCGGCACGTTCGGCAAGTTTGACCGTCAGGGGTTTGACCTTGCTTTGCAGCGTATGGGCATCACGGAAAAGAAGTTCATTGATGACCGCCGCAAATATATGATCCGGATGCAGCTGAACAGCGCGATGGAAGCAGGCGTGGCTGTGCCGAACTCAATGATGAATGCGATTTCCGCCTATCAGGGCGAGACACGCACGGCGACTTATTTCGTTTTGCCACCTGCTTCTGTCGGCGAGATTGCCGCGCCGGATGAAGCAACCATTGAGGCCTACTACAAAAAGGCCGCGATCCGCTTCACCGAACCTGAGACGCGTGACTTCTCGGTGATGATGCTGACGCCGGATGATCTGTCCGCGAGCATCACGGTGAGCGATGAAGATCTCAAAGCAGCTTACGAAGCACGTCGCGCGGAATTCGACATTCCGGAGCGCCGCGTCGTGGAGCAGATCCCCTTCGCGACCGAAGAAGCGGCTATGGCCGCTGATGCGCGTCTGCGCAAAGGCGAAGCCGTCTCGACCATCGTCAAGGAACTCGGACTTGAGATGAGCGACATTCAACTTGGCAATGTGACACGCGCCGACATGCTGTCCCCTGCGCTTGCCGACGCCGCCTTCTCACTCAAGGCGGGTGAATTCAGCGCGCCGGTCAAAGGACCGCTTGGCTATGCAACTTTGCACGTGACCACAATCACATCGGCGGCACCGAGCACGTTTGAGAATTCGAAAGACAAGCTCAAGCAAATGATCGCGAGCGAGAAGGCACATAATGACATTTACGATGTGCAGAACGCGATTGAAGACGCACGCGCAGGTGGCGCGACGTTGCAGGACGCGGCAGAGAAGAACAATCTCAAGGTTACGAAATTCACCGGCATTTCAGCGGCGGGTCTCAACCTTGAAGGTGACAGGCCTGCGGGTCTGCCCCCTTACAAGGATTTGCTGAAGTCCGTTTATGAAAACCAGCTCGGTGATCAGATTCCGCCCGGTGACACGGGCGAAGGCGGCTACTACTGGGTGCAAATCGACAATGTAACCGCACCGAAGCTGAAGCCGTTTGCCGACGTCAAAGCCGAAGTTGTTAAGCTATGGACGGACGAAACACGCAAAGCCAAGCTCGCCGAACTGGCGCAAAGCTATGTGGAACGCGGCAATAAAGGCGAGACCATTGATGCGCTGGCGACCGCCGCAGGTCGCTCGGCGCTGATCTCACCGCTTATCGAACGCTCAGGCCAGAGCGAAACATTCTCGCGCCTCGCTGTAACGCGCGTATTCGCTGTGCCGCAGGGCGGCTTCACCTTCGGCCCCGTGGGCTTTGGTGACAGTATGCTTGTGATGCAGGTGACGCGTATCGACTTGCCGGAGCCGGACAAGACGACGGACGAGTATGAGGCGATGGACAAGACGCTGACCGATGCGCTGACGACCGATTTGCTGACCACAATGGTTGCGGGCTATGAGCGCACACTCGGCACCGAGATCAATACGCAGTTGCTGAATAATCTGGCCGCTGCTGAAAGCGGACAGCAATGACCCTTCACGACTCCGCAATTAAGGCGGGCTGACTATGATTGAGCCAAGTTTTGAGACCTTTGAGCGTGCTTATAAAGCAGGCGAGCCTCAGGTCGTATGGACGCGCATGGTCGCCGATCTTGAAACGCCTGTGTCAGCGATGCTGAAGATTGCCGACGGCAAACCGAACAGCTTTTTGCTGGAATCAGTGGAAGGCGGGGATACGCGCGGGCGTTATTCGATCATCGGATTGAAACCCGACGTGATCTGGCGCTGCATGGGCGACAAGGCAGAGATCAACCGTAAAGCACGGAGCAACCCGAAAGCGTTTGAAGCGGAGACGCTTGGCACACTCGCATCGTTGCGCGCCCTCATCGAAGCCTCGCGTATTACGCTGCCCGAAGACCTGCCACCGATGGCGGCAGGCGTATTCGGCTATATGGGCTATGACACGGTGCGGCTTGTCGAGCATCTGCCTGACATCAATGGTGGCGGGCTGGGATTGCCCGACGGGATTTTTCTGCGCCCGACGATTATTGCGATTTTTGACAGCGTCAAAGACGAAGTAACCATCGTGACGCCGGTGCGTGCGGAAAGCGGCGTTGATGCGCGCGCGGCCTATGCCCGCGCAAGCGAACGCCTGAGCGATGTTGTCGCTGATTTTGACCGCTCTCTACCTCACACCGAACAGGTGGACGCGGTCGCCGATATGCCGCCGCCTACGTCAAATACATCGCCGGACGCCTATTATGAAATGGTGCGGAAGGCGAAAGAATATATCAAGGCCGGTGATATTTTTCAGGTCGTGCTGTCGCAGCGCTTTGAAGCACCGTTCACCCTGCCGCCCTTCTCTCTCTACCGTGCGCTGCGCCGCATCAACCCGTCGCCATTCCTCTATTTCCTCAACTTTGAAGATTTTGCGATTGTGGGTTCCAGTCCTGAAATTCTCGTGCGTGTACGGAACAATCGCGTGACGATCCGCCCGATTGCGGGCACGCGGCACCGCGGAAAATCTGCGACCGAGGACCTTGAGATCGGTAAGGAATTGCTGGCAGACCCCAAAGAACGGGCGGAACATCTGATGCTGCTTGATCTGGGGCGCAATGATGTTGGGCGCGTCTCAAAGATCGGCTCGGTGGAGGTGACCGAGCAATTTGCGTTGCAGCTCACCTCGCATCTCATTCATATCGTCTCAAACGTCGAGGGCGACCTCGACCCCTCCTATGATGCGATTGAGGCGCTGATCGCCGGCTTTCCGGCAGGCACGGTTTCGGGGGCGCCGAAGGTACGCGCTATGGAGATCATCGACGAGCTTGAGCTGGAAAAGCGCGGGTCTTACGCGGGTTGCGTAGGTTACTTCTCAGCGGCTGGCGAAATGGACACCTGCATCATCCTGCGCACCGCCGTTGTCAAAGACGGCAAGATGTTTGTGCAAGCCGGCGGTGGCGTTGTGGCGGATTCGAGCCCCGAAGGCGAGCACATGGAAAGCGTGAACAAGGCCAAGGCACTGTTCCGCGCGGCGGAAGAAGCCGTACGCTATGCGGCGCGGGGCGGGCGGCGGCAGTAAGTCTGGAAAGCGCTCACCTGTCTCTCTATATAGTAAGAAGCATCAAGCTACCGACTGAAGGCGTCACCCATGTTGTTGCTCATCGATAATTACGACAGCTTTACCTACAACCTCGTTCAGTTTCTGGGCGATCTTGGGGCGAAGGCGGACGTGTGGCGCAATGACAAGCTGACTGTCGCTGAGGCGATGGCCCAAAAGCCCAAAGCGATTGTGATTTCGCCCGGACCCTGCGATCCGGATAAGGCGGGCATTTGCCTTGATCTCATCAAGGCAGCGGCGGAAACAAAGACGCCACTGTTTGGCGTGTGCCTCGGTCATCAGGCCATTGGTCAGGCGTTCGGCGGCAAGATCGTGCGGGCGCCGCAACTGATGCATGGCAAAGTCGATCAGATGTTTCACAACGGCAAGGGCGTCTTCCGCAATTTGCAAAGCCCGCTCAACGCGACGCGCTATCATTCGCTGACGATTGCACCGGAGACTTTCCCCGACGTGCTGGAAATCACCGCGAAGACGGCGGACGGAACCATCATGGGATTGCAGCACAAGACGCTGCCCATTCACGGTGTGCAGTTTCACCCTGAAAGCATTGCGACCGAACACGGGCACGACATACTGCGCAACTTCCTCGAAATCACGGGCGTGATGGCGGCGGCATGAGCGACTTCAAATCTTATCTCGCCACCATCGCCGACGGCGGCACGCTGTCGGCTGAAGATGCGACGGGCGCGTTTGAGCTCATCATGTCGGGTGAGGCCACGCCCGCGCAGATGGCCGCGTTCCTGATGGGATTGCGGATGCGCGGCGTGACAGTGGCTGAACTCACGGCGGGCGCGAGCGTAATGCGGGCGAAAGCCAGGGTCGTGCATGCGCCGGAGGGTGCCATCGACATTGTCGGTACAGGCGGCGACGGGGCACACACCTATAATATCTCGACGGCGGCGGTTCTTGTGGTCGCAGGTTGTGGCGTGACGATTGCTAAACACGGCAATCGTGCGGCGTCATCGAAGTCGGGCACAGCGGATGCCTTGTCGGTGCTGGGTCTCAAGCTCGACAATACGCCGGAAGAGATTGAACGCTGCATCAACGAGGCGGGCGTCGGCTTTATGTTTGCGCCCGCGCATCACACGGCGATGAAACACGTCGGGCCAGTGCGCACGGAACTCGGCATCCGCACGATTTTCAATTTGCTGGGGCCATTGTCGAACCCGGCTTTCGTCAAGCGCCAGACGATCGGCGTCTTTGCCAAGCGCTGGGTGGAACCCTTTGCCGAAGTGTTGCGCAATCTCGGATCGGATCATGCCTGGGTTGTGCACGGTTCTGACGGGCTTGATGAACTGACCACAACAGGTCCGACATTCGTGGCGGAACTGAAAGACGGCAAGATCAACACGTTTGAAGTGACGCCTGAAGATGCCGGACTGAAACGTTCAACGCTCGCTGATTTGCGCGGCGGTGATCCTGCACATAATGCGGCGGCGATTACGCGACTGCTGGAAGGCGAGCAAGGTGCCTACCGCGATGTGGTGTTGCTGAACTCCGCGGCGGCGCTGATTGTGGCGGGACGCGTGACGAATTTGAAAGACGGCGTAGCGCTGGCTGCGCATGCAATTGACAGCGGCGCGGCGAAAGCGACGCTCGCCAAGTTGATTGCTGTTTCTAACGGGCTAAAAGTTGATGTCTGATATTCTGACCAAAATCGGTGAGTACAAGCTTGTCGAGATTGCGGCGGCAAAGGCTGCCCGGCCTCTCGCCAGTGTTGAAGCGGACGCCAAGGTCGCATCACCGGTGCGCGGATTTTATCGCGCACTGAAAGCCAAAGTGGATGCGGGCAAATATGCGCTGATTGCCGAGATCAAGAAGGCGAGCCCGTCCAAAGGTTTGATCCGCGCAGATTTTAATCCGCCGTTGCTGGCAGGCGCATATGAGCGCGGTGGCGCAGCGTGCCTGTCGGTGCTGACGGACGGGCCTTCGTTTCAGGGCAGTGCAGAATTTTTGATTGCAGCACGCGCGGCGGTCACCCTGCCCGTCATCCGCAAAGATTTCATGTATGACACATACCAAGTGGCGGAAGCACGCGCGATGGGTGCCGATTGTATTCTGATTATCATGGCGTCGGTGTCGGATGCGCAGGCCAATGAGCTTGAAGCGGCTGCGACCCATTGGGATATGGATGTGATTGTCGAAGTGCATGATGAGGATGAACTCACACGTGGGCTGAAATTGAAAAGCCCGATGCTGGGGATCAACAACCGCAACCTGAAAACATTCGAGACGACGCTGGCCACAACTGAACGCCTTGCGCCGATGGTACCTGCTGGCAAAATGATTATCGGTGAGAGCGGCATCAATACGCCGGCCGATCTCGCGCGGCTTGCCAGGGTCAATGCCCATACGTTTCTCGTCGGTGAGAGCCTGATGCGGCAAGATGATGTGGAAGCCGCAACACGTAAACTGCTCGCCTGATTTAATTTTTGACCAAAAGGTGTTCTGCCATGACCGTTGTTACTCTTAAAAAATGGAACATCAAAATGGGCGACGGGCAGCCGCTCGTTGTTATTGCCGGTTTGAATGTGCTGGAAAATCTCAATCTGGCACTGGAAGTTGGCGCGCATCTAAAAGAGGTCACGACAGAACTCGGCCTGCCTTACATTTTCAAGGCGAGCTTTGACAAAGCAAACCGCTCGTCGATCAAAAGCTATCGCGGACCGGGGCTAAAAGACGGGTTGGCGATGCTTGCCGAAGTGAAAGCCAAACTGAATGTGCCGATTGCAACGGACATTCACGAGATCGATCAGGCCGATGCTATCGCCGCTGTGGCTGACGTGGTGCAGATCCCTGCTTTCCTCTGCCGCCAAACGGACCTTGTGGTGGCCGCCGCGCGGGCGACACATAAAGCAGGCGGATTGCTGCATGTGAAGAAGGGCCAATTTCTCGCACCTTGGGACTGTAAGAACATTGTGGACAAGGTGGCAGAAGCCACAGGCTCTCGCGAAGGCACTGTGCTGTGCGAGCGTGGCACGTCGTTTGGCTATAATAATCTCATCGTCGATATGCTTGCCTTTGCCGAAATGAAGAAGCTCGGTGTGCCCGTCACCATCGACGCGACACATGCCGTGCAACTGCCCGGTGCGGACCCGCGCACAGCGGGAGCATCGACCGGTGGACGGCGCGATGGCGTGGCGACGATTGCGCGCTCGGCGATTGCTGCGGGTGCGGACGGCGTATTCCTCGAATTTCATCCGCGTCCGGACGACGCGCTTTGCGATCCGCTCTGCTGCCTTGCACTCAGCGACGCCAAAGGTTTGCTGACGAGTCTCAAGATCATTCGGAGCGCAATCTGAATTTCACCCCGAAGGTGGACGAACGGGACATGATTTTCTCAAAAATGGATATCATTAAAGGAATCAGTCTCATTACGAGTTGATGGATTCGTCCGTTTCATACCCAGCATTGCGATGCATGAGTGACTCCGGCACTCCACCCTTTGCGGCCAAGGCGGGTTCTGTTGCTCCAACGGTAAAAATGGCGACGTGTTTGCCTAACGGCCCGAATTGCCACATTCTGACGGCCTCAATTGCAGACCGCAGAAAGTGCCATCCTTGCCAAAAGCTGAAAAAAAATCATCCCAGACAAATGCTTATGTGATCCGTCATGCCCGTTTGACGGAGCTTGATCTGTTGCCGCCGATAGAAGTGAAGTCCGGTGCACTATTCGCCGAAGCCGGATTGCAGGACGTGGCCGATCACGAACCGGGCGACGTGGAGTACATCGCGGCATTTATGCGCGCAGGTGCCGTTCACATTGCCGCAGACGCGCATGACACACCGGTCGGATTTTCGCTGACGGGATTACTCGACGGGGTAGCGCATCTTTATGAACTTGCGGTTGATCCTGCGCATGGACGACGCGGGCTCGGCGGCCGTCTGGTCGGCGCCGGCATCGGCTATGGACAAAGCAAAGGCTGCCGCGCAATCACGCTTTCGACGTTTCGTGATCTCGCCTGGAACGGTCCCTTTTACGCCTCCCTTGGGTTCCGTTATTTGACCCGCGCTGAATGGACTCCAGGCATGCATCTGCTGCATTTACGCGAATTGGAAATCGGACTACCGGTGGAGCGGCGCGGTTTTATGCGTAAGGAAATCTGATGGCAGCGAAAAAGAAACTGACGCATCTCGACGACAAGGGTGCAGCGCAGATGGTGGATGTCTCCGACAAACCCGTCACGGCGCGAAGCGCAACAGCGAAGGGGCGCATCACGATGGAACCTGCGACGCTCAAACTCATCACGGGCGGGAAACTCAAAAAAGGCAATGCGCTGGAAGTCGCCAGGCTCGCCGGCATTATGGCGGCAAAGAAAACGAGCGATCTTATTCCGCTCTGTCATCCGCTGATGATTTCCAAAGTGTCGGTGGAGTTCAAACCGAATGTGAAGGCGAGCGCGATTGATGTGGAAGCGACCGTGAAACTCTCCGGCCAGACAGGCGTTGAAATGGAGGCGCTGATGGCAGTGAGCGTCGCCTGTCTCACGCTCTACGATATGGCGAAGGCCGTCGATCGCGGCATGACAATCGGCGATATACGTCTGACACATAAAGATGGCGGCAAATCGGGTCTGTATAAAGCGAAGTGAGACCGAAGTAACGACGGACGAAATGATGGGCGATATTCCTTTGATGCCGGTGAGTGATGCGCGGGCGCGCATTCTGGAAGCGATCACGCCGATGGTGCCGGAACGTGTGCCGCTGGCAAAAGCGCTGGGCCGTGTGCTCGCAGGCAATGTCGTCGCCACGCGGTCGCAGCCACCTGCGGATCTTTCGGCGATGGACGGATATGCGGTGCGGGCGGACGATGTTCAGACCGTGCCTGCCCGTCTCAGCGTTGTCGGCGAGGCGGCGGCGGGGAGCAGCTATGACAAGCCGCTCAAGGCAGGCGAGGCGGTGCGCATCTTCACAGGTGCGCCGTTGCCGGCAGGTGCAGACTCAATCGTCATTCAGGAAAACACCGAGCGCTACGGCGACTATGTGATCGCGCGCGAAAAGGCAAAGTCCGGCGCGCATATCCGGCGTGCGGGGCTGGACTTTAAAGAAGGTGATGTGGGCTTAAGCGTGGGGCGCAAGTTGTCGCCCGCCGATATTGCTTATGCAGCCGCGATGAATGTGCCGGTGGTGATTGCACATAAGCGTCCGAAGATCGGGTTTTTCTCGACCGGCAATGAGTTGGTGTTACCCGGCGCGACGCCCGGCCCGCATCAGATTGTCTCATCGAATAATGACGGGCTGTCGGCGCTCATTGAAAGCGCGGGCGGCGAGCCTTTTGATCTCGGCATTATTGCCGACGATATCGTTGCCATTCAGTCGGCGGGACGGCATGCGCGCGATTGCGACATGCTGGTGACGCTGGGCGGCGCATCCGTCGGCGATCATGATCTCGTGCAGTCGGCGCTGACGGCAGACGGGCTCACAGTTGATTTCTGGCGCATCGCGATGCGGCCCGGCAAGCCCTTAATGTTTGGCCGCTATCGCGATATTCCGATGCTGGGCCTGCCGGGCAATCCGGTGTCGGCCATGGTCTGCGCGCATTTGTTTTTACTTCCCGCGATTGCGGCGATGCAGGGGCTTCATGCGCCATTGGTTTTGACGCGCGCAAGGCTTGGTGCGGCACTGGCTGCGAATGACAAGCGCGAGGATTATCTGCGCGGCACATTGGTTGAACGCGATAACGCGCTGCCGGTGGCAACCGCGTTTGAACGGCAGGACAGCTCGATGCTGTCGGCCATGTCAGCGGCAGATTGCCTGATCGTGCGTGCGCCGAATGCAGCAGCGGCAGCGGCGGGGGATATGGTGAGCGTGCTGAGATTGCGGTGAAGCTTTAAGTTGTCATTGACAACATCGCGCCTCAAGACTAGATTTAATGTTGTCATCGTCAACATGAAGGCCGTCCCTTGACCTATCATCACGGAAATCTGCGGAAAAGCCTGTTGGATCGGGCGGCGCATGTGATTGCGGAACAGGGGATCGAGAGCCTGAGCCTCAGGGCGCTCGCCCGCGATCTTGGCGTATCCCATGCCGCCCCGGCGCGCCATTTTGCCGATAAGGCGGAGCTGTTGCGGGCGCTGGCCACCGAGGGCAATGACCGGTTCATTGCCTATATTCTCGAAGCGGCTGACGCGACGGGGAGTGATCCGCTGGTGCGCTATGCCGCGATGGGCAAGGCCTTTATCCGCTTCTCGCTCCTCTACCCTGCTTATTATCGCACCATCACACATCCTGACGTTGCCACACATGCTGACGCGGACCTGAAAGCCAGCGCGGAACGACGCAATCTTGTCGTTCTTGATGCGGCGCGCGCGGCGCAGGCGGCGGGTTGGCTCACCAATGAAAAGACGGAAGACGTGGTGCTGTTTTCCATCGCCACGGTGCGCGGGGTGTCCGCAATCCTGTCCGATCCTTTGACCCCCTATCGCGACGAAGACGCCGACGCGCTCATCGAACGCATGGTCGATCTCATTATTGATCCGAAGAATCCGCAGAGAAACTCACTGTCAAAACGAAAAGGGGCAGCACAATGATGCGTACCGTTATGACAACACTCGGACCCTGGGGGCCGGTGTTTTTCGGCGTCGGGTTTCTTGCGCCGCTGCTTTCCACGCTGATGGTTGAAGCAGGCATCACGCCGCCGCTGGGTCTCAGCACCATTCAGGCCGGTCTCATCATCGGATTCATTGTGGGCCTTCAGGCCAAACTGCGGGGACGCTGGCTATGAATGTCAATGTGACGCCGCCGCAGGCCTATGCGAACATGTCTGACAAGGAACTCGCGCGCGAAGAGATGACCATTGCGCGCAAGTATCTCAATCGTTTTTCGTGGTTCATGGTGTTTTGGTGCTTTGCCAATCTCGCCTGCTGGTTCGCGCTCTGGCCTCTCACCATCATGGGCATTCTGCCGCTTTGGGCCGCCTTCCCTATCGCGACGCTCAACGTCATTCTTTGTTATTTGCCGAGCCATGATGCCCAGCATTCCAATTACGCGAAGAACGGCAGCCTGCGCTGGTTCAATGAACTCATCGGTTATATCTCGACCATTCCGCTGGTGCTGCCTTTCAAAGTCGCACGCATCACGCATATGGAACATCATACGCATACGAATGATCCCGAGCTTGATCCCGATTACGGCGTGAAGGCCGATAACTGGTGGCAGGCGATCATCACCGGCATCAAACGCCGTCAACCCGGACAACCGAATTCTTACGGCGCGACGTTGCAACGCCTCGGTGATGATCCGGTCGTCAAGCGCGCGGGGCTTGAAGGGCTCGCTCAGACCCTCTCGTTCTGGGGCATCATTTCGGCGCTCGCCTGGAGCGGTTATGCGCTCGAAGCCGCGCTCATCTGGTGGCTGCCGCGCTATATCGGCTCGATTTATATTTCGCTGATGTTGAGCTGGGCGCCGCATTTTCCCAATCCCGAGCGCGGGCGCTATCGCAATACGCGCCACTTCGAAAGCCCGCTCGGCAATATTCTGGTCATGGGCATGGAGCATCATATCGTCCATCACCTGCATCCGGGCATTCCGCTCACCTGGAACGCGGCCGCCTATCGCGAGATGAAGCCCGTGCTGGATGCGCGCGGCTGCCGGTCAGAGCGCCTTCACGGATAGGTCAAATTTTTATCCACAGGACTCTTGACGGATTCAGAGAACCAAACTAGAACAAGTGGACAGGTTTATGATTTGTTCTATATTTTGGGGCCGGACGCATGCTTACGAAGAAACAGCACGAACTCCTGATGTTCATCAATGAGCGGATCAAGGAAGGCGGCGTTTCGCCCAGTTTTGACGAAATGAAGGAAGCGCTGGACCTGCGCTCCAAGTCGGGCATTCACCGGCTCATTACGGCGCTTGAGGAACGCGGTTTCATCCGCCGCCTTGCCCATCGTGCCCGCGCTCTCGAAATTATCAAATTGCCGGAAAGCGCTTCGCCGAGCCTCGCGCGCAACAAGGGCTTCTCGCCCAGCGTGATCGAAGGCAGCCGCGGCAAGGCTCTGAGCCGCGAGCTTCAACCCGCATCGCAATCACCTGACACGATGACACTCTCGGTCATGGGCCGCATCGCGGCGGGTACGCCCATTGAGGCGCTGCAGGAAGAAAGCCATCAGGTCAGTGTCCCGATCACCATGCTTGGCAAGGGCGAACATTACGCGCTCGAAGTCAAAGGCGACTCGATGATCGATGCCGGTATTCTCGACGGCGACACGGTGCTGATCCAGCGTTGCGACGACGCGGCAAGCGGCGACATTGTTGTGGCCCTTGTTGATGATCTCGAAGCGACGCTGAAACGCCTGCGCCGCAAGGGTGACTCAATTGCGCTGGAAGCCGCGAACCCCGCATATGAGACACGGATTTTCGGGCCTGACCGCGTGAAGGTTCAGGGCAAGCTCGTGGGATTGATGCGCCGCTACTGAGGCGGGGCTTCGGTTTCGGCAGGTTTTGTGCGCGGCGTTGGTTGGCGCACGCTCTTTCCCGTAAGAACCCATGGACGGTCGCCACGCTCATTGCGGGCGGTATGACGTATCCAGTTTTCAGAATTTGAGATTTCGCCTTGCGGGATCGTGAAGGACATCGCACCGTTTCGCCAGAGGTCGAAGCGGTCAATGACCAATGGCGCTTTGCAGGTTTTGCGAAGACGACGCGGCAGACCAAAGTTAGCGATGATTATGTCAGCCTTTGCGCAATCATCACTTACAGCCGCGAGTGATTTTGGCATGGCGATGACGGGACGGTTTGGAATGATCCAGACACAGCCCAAGGCATCACAGGTTTTTAACCCCGTATTTGCAGCGTCTTTTGGCGTGCGCATGTCGCCGTCGCGGCGCAGCCATGTTTCCGCCGTGTAGGCGGGGCGCGCGGAGGTGAGCGTGAGGAGACCGTCGCTGCCGCGCATCGCGGCGAGTTTGCCGTCACGGTCGATCAGAATGTCGGGCCGCGTGCCTGCATCCCAGAAGAAAAATCCGAGCGCGACGGGCAGCAGACCAAGCCAGCGCCATGAGGTTTGCCAAAGCGCGAGCCAGAGACCGCCGAAGGTGACGGCGATGAGTGCCGCCATGGGTGCTGCGGCGATCATACGGTCGGCCCCTTCCCAGGAGGCGACTTCATGGGCAACGGCGAGCATGACATCAATCCCCTGCCCCATGACCCACAGGGCCGGATCATCAAGACCAAATGGCATGAGGATCAATGCGATCAAAGCGGCAGGCATGATGACGACACTGACGACAGGGAGCGCACCGAGATTTCCGGCCATGCTGTAGAGCGCAACACGATCAAAATGGAAAGCGGCGTAAGCGCCGGTGGCGATACCGGCAACAGTCGTGGTGAGCATTATGCCCGCGATATGGCGGCCGACAAAACGGATAGGCACGAGAAAGAGGAGTCCGTCTTTGGGCGCTTCGCCGTTCATCAGGCGTTGAATGAGCGGGCTTTCATAAAAACCGATCAGCGCGACGACTGCGGCAAAGGACATGTGAAAGCTGGCGCTCAATAAGGTTTCGGGTTGCCAGAGCAGGACAATCAATGCGGCGAGCGCGACATTCCGCATGCTGATAGCCGGACGATCAAAGAGGATCGAGAGAAACATCAGGCCGATCATAATATAGGAACGATTGGTGGCGACGCCGAAGCCGGAGATGCAGAGATAGAATGTGGTGCCGAGGATCGCGACGACGGCGGCCCATTTTTTGATCGGATAATAGAGGGCCAAACGCGGGATGAGCGCGAGGACGGCGCGCGCAAGCCAAAACAACGTGCCGCCGAAAAGCGCCATATGGAGGCCTGAAATAGAGAGCACATGGGTGAGACCCGCAATGCGCAGGTCTTCGACCGTGTCGGCCGGAATGGCGCGTTGTTCGCCGGTGATGAGGGCAGCGGCGACGGCACCTTTCGGTCCGCCGATTGTGTCGCGGACATGCGTTGTGATGGCGCTGCGCAAGCGGGCGAGCCCCGAGAAAATATCGTCAGGTGGCGGTGCAATGCGTTCGGGCACGGTATAGGCAAAGCCGACAGCGCCGATGCTTTGGAACCAGATCTGGCGGGCATAGTCGAAGCCGCCGGGCTCAACAGGATCTGGCGGCGGCAGGAGGCTCGCGCGCAGACGCACTGTCTCGCCGGGTTGTAGCTCCACACCTTTGAGACGGACGGAGAGACGGACCCGCACGGGCATGGCGGCGGGGTCGAGGCGCTGCATCGCGGTGGGCGCGATGGTGACGGAGAGACCGCCTTTGGCGCTTAACTCGGCGAAAACAACGCGGCCGGTCAGGGTACCCGACCATTTGCTTTGCAGGACGGGCGCAGCAACGAGCGCGGCGCGGACCGACGATGCGGCGAGGCCGAGGGCCACACAAAAGAGGATGGCAGCCGGAAGCGCAAGAAGACTGAGGCGATAACGCGCGACGGCAAACAGAGCGGAGGCGAGCGCCAGCGCGGCGAGGGACAGAGTGAGATACGGCTCAACAGGCAGCGCAAAATAAAGCGCAACGCCTACGCCGACAAAGACCGGCGACCAGAGAAACCAGCGGTTGGATTCAGCGAAGAATGAAGTTCGCAGATAGGCGGCCATGCGAGCGACGCCGGAGGGGGTCGCATCAGGTTCTTCAGCGAAGGTGATCTCAGTAATGCCACGCCCTCCCCGTTCCGCCCCATTGAGAGTTGATTGGGCCGATCAACCTAAAAAAGCAGTCAAACTTGGCTTTTTTGGCTGCGAAGCAAGCAAATTCAACGCTCAAAAATGCTCAGAAGCGGCCTCGCGGGGTTACGCTGCAATGCCGCAATGTGCTAGAAAAACAAGCCCCGCCGCGATGCGGAACGCGCCGCCCGCCTCCGGCGCATCCCCCATCAAAGCTTGCCAATAAAAATTCGTGTTGCCTACCCGTTTGGGTTCTCATTTGGAGCCCTTTTGCTTGGCCGGAACACGGCCAAAACCGGAATACCATGGCCGATAAAAAACAGATCGTGACGCGCTTTGCGCCCTCGCCCACCGGCTACCTGCATATTGGCGGCGGGCGCACGGCGCTGTTCAGCTGGCTCTATGCGCGGCGTCATAACGGCAAGTTCCTGCTCCGCATCGAAGACACGGATCGCGAACGCTCCACCGAGCCTGCCATTCAGGCGATCTTTGAAGGCCTGCGCTGGCTCGGTCTTGAATGGGACGGCGATGTGACGATGCAGTTTGCGCGACAGGCGCGGCATCGCGAAGTGGCCGAGCAGTTGCTCGCATCGGGCAATGCCTACCATTGCTATGCCAGCCCCGAAGAGCTCGATGAAATGCGCGCCAAGGCAAAGGCCGAGGGCGGGCCGATGAAATATGACGGGCGCTGGCGCGACCGGCCTGCTTCCGATGCACCGCCCGGCATCAAGCCTGTGATCCGTTTCAAATCGCCAAACGAAGGCGAAACGATTGTGCGCGACCACGTGATGGGCGATGTGCGTTTTGCCAATGAGCAGCTCGATGATCTCATCATTGTCAGGAGCGACGGCACGCCGACTTACAATCTTTCCGTCGTCGTGGATGATCACGATATGGGCGTGACGCATATCATTCGCGGTGACGACCATCTGACCAATGCCGGACGGCAAAGCCAGATCTATACCGCGATGGGATGGGACGTGCCGGAATTTGCGCATGTGCCGCTCATTCACGGGCCGGACGGCGCGAAGCTCTCAAAGCGCCACGGCGCGCTCGGTGTCGAAGCCTATCGCGACATGGGCTATCTGCCCGAAGCGATGCGCAACTATCTCGCGCGGCTCGGCTGGAGCCATGGCGATGATGAAATCTTCTCGACCGAGCAGGCAGTTCAATGGTTTGACCTTGAGCATATCGGTCGTTCACCGTCGCGTTTCGATTTCGTCAAACTTGAAAACACGAACGGTCACTATATCCGCGAGGCCGACGACACACGGCTTGCCGACGATACGATTGAGCTGATGACGCGCCTGCATGGCTGGAACGTCGATGCTGATTTCCGCGCGAAATTTATCGCCTCCATGCCCGGCATCAAGGAACGCGCGAAGACGTTGCTTGAAGTTGCCAAGGGGGCGGACTTTCTGCGCGCTGTGCGTCCTCTGCCCGTGGACGAGAAAGCTGCGAAGATTCTCGACGGCGAGACAAAGTCATTGCTCGGACGATTGCTGCCGCTTCTTGAGGCGCGCAACGAATGGACCGCTGAAGGCATTGAGGGCGACGTGCGCGCCTTTGCCGAAGCAGAAGGACAGAAACTCGGCAAGATTGCTCAGCCCCTGCGGGCGGCCGCAACGGGGCAAACGATATCACCCCCGATTTTCGACGTTTTAGCGACGCTGGGACGGGACGAAGCGCTGGCGCGTATCAGAGATCAGGTGGCGTAAAATTACGTTTTAATAAGGTCGTTCGTGTACTCTGGAAACGCGACGGACACAGACGAGAAGGACAGGTAGGCAGCATGACGAATAATATCGGAACAAAGGCGGGTGCGAAAAGCACCTCCACGCTCACACTCGGTGGCAAAAATTTTGACCTGCCTGTCTATGGTGGCTCAATCGGCCCGAACGTCGTGGACGTCTCGAAGCTCTACGGGCAGACGGGCCATTTCACTTATGACCCCGGCTTTACATCAACAGCCAGCTGCGAAAGCCAGATCACCTATATTGACGGTGATGAAGGCGTGTTGCTCTATCGTGGTTATCCGATCGAACAGATCGCGGAGCGCGGTAACTTTCTCGAAACTTGCTTTCTGCTGCTGAACGGCGAATTGCCGAAGGCTGCCGAATTCAAAGAATTCGACAAGGCCATCACGAACCACACAATGGTTCACGAACAGATGCAGTTCTTCCTGCGTGGCTTCCGTCGCGACGCGCATCCCATGGCCATTATGTGCGGCATGGTCGGCGCATTGTCTGCTTTCTATCATGACAGCACGGACATCAACGATCCGGTGCAACGCATGATTGCGAGCCGTCGTCTGATCGCCAAGATCCCGACGATTGCCGCCATGGCCTATAAATACTCGGTCGGTCAGCCGGTTGTTTATCCGCGTAACGATCTCGGCTATGCCGAGAACTTCCTGCATATGTGCTTTGCGGTTCCCGCCGAAGAATACAAAGTTGATCCGATCCTCGCCCGTGCGATGGACCGCATCTTCATTCTGCATGCGGATCATGAACAGAATGCCTCGACATCGACAGTGCGTCTGGCAGGCTCTTCGGGCGCCAACCCGTTTGCCTGCATCGCGGCGGGCATTGCTTGCCTCTGGGGTCCGGCGCATGGCGGCGCCAATGAAGCGGCGCTGGAAATGCTCGCTGAAATCGGCACCGTTGACCGTATTCCTGAATATGTGAAGAAGGCCAAAGACAAGAACGATCCGTTCCGTCTGATGGGCTTTGGTCATCGCGTTTACAAAAACTACGATCCGCGTGCCCGCGTGATGCAGCAGACCTGCCATGAAGTGCTCAAAGTTATGGGCATCAAGGACGATCCGCTTCTCGACGTCGCGATTGAACTTGAACGCATCGCGCTGTCGGATGATTACTTCATCGAGAAGAAGCTCTATCCGAATATCGATTTCTATTCGGGCATCACGCTCAAGGCGATGGGCTTTCCGACAACGATGTTTACGGTTCTCTTCGCGCTTGCCCGCACCGTGGGTTGGGTCGCGCAGTGGAACGAAATGATCGAAGATCCGGACCAGCGCATCGGCCGTCCGCGCCAGCTCTATACGGGCGCACCGCGTCGCGATTATGTGTCGGTTGACAAGCGGAAGTGATTTGATCCGTTATCGGATTAAACGAGAAAGGCGCTCCGGTTGGGGCGCCTTTTTTCATTCGGTAAGGGAAGGCGAAATATCCTCACCCGGCCATCTCCCAACGGGAGAAGCAAAGGAAGAAGGAGGGAGAGACATAAAATGGAACAAAATCTCTATCCCCACCTGAGTATTTCGCATTTTTTCGCACCCTCGGAAGCAACCAACGAAAAACCAATGATCTCGACATGGAAACCTCGAATCTCTTGCAAGAAACACACGAAATCCGAGCCTCAATGTTGATGGATAAAGTGCCTATCCCCGCTTTTTAGAGACCTCCAAAAGTCCCGTCTCAAAGCATTTCGAGGACGGCTCTTGCGGCGCGGAGGCTGGGGCGCGGGCCGCCGACGCCCATCAGGGTGCGGAGTTCTTCAAGATCGGATTTGGCGCGGGCCCGTTCAGGCGTGTCCGAGAGCAAAGGCCGCAAGGCCTCTGTAAGTTTGGGAGCGGTGGCGTCGAGTTGCAAAAATTCGCGCACGGAGGGCCGGTCGAGGATGAGGTTCACCACCACGACGGAGGGCACTTTCAGAAGGCGCGAGACGACGTAAGCGGCAGCGAGATCAATCTTGTAGGCGATGACCATGGGCACGCGGGCAAGACCGAGTTCGAGTGCCACTGTGCCGGATGCCGCAAGCGCGGCGGTGGCGGCATCGAAGGCCGCGCGTTTTTCCATTTCTTCGTGAACCAAAATAACGGGTACGGACCATTTGGCGATGGCGGTCTCGACCAGATGACGCACATGGGGCACGGTGGGAATGACGACGGTGAGGTTTGGGGTGTCGGCAGCGAGGCGCTGAGCGACGTCTCCGAAAATATGGATGAGGCGTTTCACTTCATTGGTGCGGCTGCCGGGCAGGACGAGGAGCAGCGGCGTATCAGCGGCGAGATTGTGAAGTGCGCGGAAGCGGCCCCCCTCGCCTTCGGCGGGCACGCGCTCAATCGCGGGATGGCCGACATAGATGCAATCGAGATGCGCCTGCGCGCGGAAAAAATCCGGTTCGAACGGAAGCAGCGCCAGCACACGGTCAATATATTTGGCCATGCTTTTTGCACGACCCTGACGCCATGCCCAGACACTCGGCGAAACATAGTTGGCGATCTTGATATCGGGCGCGCGTTTGGCGACGCGTTTGGCAACGCGATGGGTGAAGTCAGGACTGTCGATGATGACCAGCACGTCGGGCTTTTGCGCGATGGCAAAGTCAGCGGCTTCGCGCACACGACGCAGGATCAGGGGCAGTCGCGGGATGACTTCGCGCGGGCCCATGACGGATGTGTCCGACATGGGATAGATGGACGACAAGCCGTGAGCGATCATATGCGGGCCGCCGACGCCGGAGATGCGGATATTGCCGCCTGTCTCGCTCATCAGGGCTTCCATCAGCTCGCCGCCGAGCACGTCGCCGGAGGGTTCACCGGCCACCAGCATGATGTGGGGGATGCGCAGCGCGAGTTCACTCATGGGGTGAGACTGTCGAGACGGGACGGCGGAAAACAAAGAACGAAGAGACCAAGACGGTCGGCGGCGGCTCTGATCTCATCGGTATCAGCAATGATCGCCCCGCCCGCTTCAACCGCGATGCCCGCAAGGCCTGCCATGGCGGCGCGCTCAACAGTGCGGCTGCCGATGGTGGGCAGATCGACGCGGCGATCCTGTGCGGGTTTGGGAAGTTTGACGAGAACACCGGAGCGGCCGTTTTTGCCATCGGGAAATTCAGCCGCGACACGGAAGAGCATATTGTCAGTGCCCTTCACATCTTCCAGCGCGATGACCTTGCCGTTACGCACGACGACGCCCTGCCCGATATCACGCGAGCCGATGTCGAGTGCGGCGCTGATGCCCAAATCAATATCGGCCTGATGGGCAGCGTCAGGCACTGCATTGGAGAGCAGACCTTCCTGCGCCAGCAAAGTGGTGAGGATCGATTCAGCGGGCACGATTTTCATGCCGTTGCGTTCGAGAAACTCAACAACGCCGCGCAGCAGCGCATCGTCACCGATCTTCAGACGGCGGATAAAATCGGGCAGAAGGATAAGACCGGTCCAGTCCGGCACGATGTCACGCAGGCGCGGCCTTGTGATCGGGCCGATGAAAACGATGTCTTCACAGCCTGCCTGTTTGACGAGGCGGAGAAATTTTCCTGCGCCGCCGATGCGAATCCAGCCATGCGGCCATGCCTCAATAGACGGGCCTGCTGCACCCTGAATGCCGACGATGAAGACGTCACGGCCTTGCGCACGGGCAGCTTCGGCGAGCTTGATCGGCAAGGGTCCGCTACCAGCGATAATACCGAGTGTGCGAGGGCGTGGTGTTGGGTCTGACATTGAGCTTGGGGCTCAACGCGCGGGCATGCAGAGCGGGCGCTCCGACGCGGCCTGGATGAAGTTCACCACTTCCATCACGTCAGCGTTACCGGCGCTCGATGCGGCAACAGCGGCGACGCGATCACGCAATGCGCCTTCGCCTTCAAATATCTGACCATAGGCGGCCCGCAGCGCGAAGATGCGCTCACGCTCGAAACCATGACGCTTCAGGCCGACGAGATTGAGACCGACGAGCGTTGCGCGATTGCCGATGACCAGACCGAAAGGAATGACATCGCCTTCGACCGCTGTGGCACCGCCGATAAAGGCATTGCGACCGACACGGGCGAATTGATGGATCGAGGAGCCGCCGCCGAAGATCACATGATCGGCGATGCGGCAATGGCCTGCGAGCAAGGTGGCGCTCGAAATGATAATGCCATCGCCAAGGATGCAATCGTGGCCGATATGGACGCTTGAGAGGCCGACGAATTTGTCACCGATTTTGGTGAGCATGCCACCGCCTTCGGTGCCTGCATTCATGGTCACGTATTCGCGGATCATCGCGTCGGCGCCGACTTCGAGGCGGCTGTCTTCGCCGTGATATTTCAAATCCTGCGGCTGTTGGCCGAGGCAGGCGAAGGGAAATATTTTGGCGCGCGGGCCGATGGTCGTGTTGCCGTCGATGACAACATGGCTCATCAGCTCACAATCATCACCGAGCGAAACTTTTGCACCGATGATGCAATAGGGTCCGATTTTGACGTTCGCCCCGATCTGCGCGTCTTTGTGAACAATGGCGCTGGGGTGAATGTTGGTCATGCGTCTGCCTGATCGATAATCATGGCGGCGAAATCTGCTTCGGCGACAATCGCGCCGTTTACTTTCGCCTGCCCGTTGAACTTCCATACGGGGCCGCGGCTTTGCAGCTTCTGTACATGGACATGCATCACATCACCCGGCACGACGGGCTTGCGGAATTTGGCTTTGTCGATCGACATGAAGTAAACGACTTTGTTGTCGGCCCCCTGCCCCAGACCATTGAGCACCAGCGCTCCGGCGGTCTGCGCCATGGCTTCGACAATCAGCACGCCAGGCATGACAGGCATGCCCGGAAAGTGGCCCTGAAAATGCGGCTCGTTATAGGAAACATTTTTGATGCCGATGGCGCTCTGTGTGCCGCGCATTTCCTTGATGCCGTCAATCATCAGCAAAGGATAGCGATGCGGCAATAATTGCATCACACGTTTAATGTCAGCCTCATCGACCTTTTCTGCAGACGTTACCGTCTCCGTCATGCTCGCGTCCTCAAGTTCGGTTTATCAAAATTGCGTTCGTTTATTCTTCTGTGTCGGCTTTACGCCGACGGCCAAGATTGCGCACGCTGGCCAGTTCGCGTGCCCATTCTTTTACAGGGCGGGCGGGTGCGCCGCCATAGCGTTGACCGGCAGGCACATCATGCGTGACACCGCTGCGGGCGGCGAGCTGTGCGCCGGAATTGATGGTGAGATGTCCCGCGACGCCGACCTGTGCTGCCAGAACAACGAAATCACCCAAATGCGCGCTGCCCGCAATGCCGGTTTGGGACACGATCACACAATGGCGACCGATGGTGACGTTGTGGCCGATCTGTACGAGATTGTCGATCTTCGTACCTTCGCCAATGACCGTATCGGGACCGGCACCGCGATCAACCGTGGTGTTGGCACCGATCTCAACGTCATCCTGAATGATGACGCGGCCAAGCTGCGGCACCTTCTCATGGCGCGGCAGGCCCATGGCAAAGCCGAAGCCGTCCTGACCGATGGCGACGCCGTGATGGAGGATGACGCGATCACCGATATGGGCGTGACTCACCGACACATTGGGACCGATGAAACATTTGCGACCGATGGTACAGCCGCGCGAGATCACGGCATTGACACCGATGACGCTGCCCTCGCCGATTTCGCAATTTTCGGAAATGGTGGCTCCCGGCTCAACCGTGACGCCTGCGCCGAGTTTAGCAGAGGGATGCACACGAGCCTGCGCATGAACGCCGCTTCCTTTGGATTCAAAGGTGGCGGCTTCATAAGTCGGCGCGCCATGGACTTCCTGCGGATAGAAAAACTGGCTCGCCTTTGCATAGGCACGATAGGGGTCGTTGCTCAGGAGCAAGGCCATGCCTGCGGGCGCGCGGTCGGCCTGACGCGGATGCACGATGCAGGCACCGGCTTTGGTCGCCACAAAGGCGGCAACATATTTGGGATTGTCGAGGAAACTCAAGTCGTCCGCACCGGCGCTGTCGAGCGGCGCGATGTCATGGACGAGCTGCGCGGGGTCTGCACCCGCAGCCAGTTCAGCGCCCACGCGCCGGGCGATATCGCCCAGCGCATGGGGACCGGTATTTGCGAAAAAACGAGGATCAGCCATTGCTGTTTAGTCGCAGCAGGCTAGCCAACCTGTCCGCTCTTCCTATGTTATTGCTGCGCTGCTTTTTGCAGCTCAGCCGATGTCATTGACTTGAGCGTCACAGTTGTCATCTTGCCGTCGAGGGCCGTGACGAGATCTGCGGTCACATCCTTGCCGCCGTAAATCACGGCTGACTTGTCCATCAGGATGCCGCCGCCATTGGCTTTCACGACATCGGCGACGAGGGGTACGATGGCTTTCTGAATCTGGAAACGGGCAAAGTTCACGCCGTTCTGAAGGTTCTGTTCCTTCTCGGCGAACTTACGCTGTGTGTCCTGTTCCTTCTGCTGGAAGGCGCGGGCCTTAGCTGCAAAATCTTCTTCTTTGAGAAGGCCGCGCTGTTCGCCAAGCTTTTTGGCTTCGGCACGCAGGCCATCGCCCGCCTTCTGACCATCGGCTTGCAATTTTTTGCCGGAAGTCTCGATCTGCGACTTCAGGTTCTTGCCAACCTTGGACAGCGCGAAGACCTGCTCGGTGTTGACAGTCATGATGTTGACGTCGGCTGTGGCGGCCGACAGCGGCGCTGCAATGACGAGCGAGGCCATGGCCAATGCGCCCATGAGACGCGCAGCGATACGATTGAACTTCATAGTAGCGGTATCCCCTTTAACTCTTTGAACTGATTAACTGCGATGTGTCTTAGAAGCTCGATTTTCTTAGAAGCTTGTGCCCGCGCTGAAGCGGAAGGATTCTTCTTTGTCGTAATCTTCGGATGTCAGCACTTTGGCAAAATCGAGACGCACAGGACCAAACGGTGATTTCCAATTGACGCTGATGCCTGTCGAGAGTCGTGGCGCAAAATCATCCTTGATGTTGGTGCCGGCGGGCTGGTCTTCCGCCTTACCAATCAGACCATAATCAAAAAAGACGCTTGTGCGGATGCCCAGGGCATCCGGAATGCCGTTGGGGAATGTCATTTCAGTGGTACCGAAGAGATAGGCTTCAGCGCCGACAGCGTCACCGGTGAGAAGATCGCGCGGACCGATGCCGCCCGATTCAAAGCCACGGAAGTCTGAGCCGCCTTTGAAGAAACGGTCATTCAGGCGGATATCTTCGCCGATGCCAAAAATGTAACCCATATCGAAACTCTGGGTCAGGATCCAATCCTCGGCAATACCGTAGTAACCGTGGACGAGCAATTCCTGAGACAAGTAATTCACCGTGCCGCCGATGCCCGCGTAATCCTGGCTCAGCAAGAAGTCCCAGCCGCCGGTCGGATCCACCGGATCGTTACGAAAGTCGAGATAGTAGTCATAGCCGATGATCGAACGGGTTTCCTGACCTTCAGCCGCTTTCACAGCGGCGGAGGCCGTTGCCGCGACATTGGTTATTTCTTCGCGACGCAACTGGTAACGCGCAAGGAAACGGCTGTTGTCGGACAGCGGGAAGCCGAAACGGAAGCCGAAGCCCTGTGTACGGCTGTCGAACGAGGCTTCGTCCTGATAGTCGGTTTCGGTGACGAACAAATCGACGCCGCCAACCAGATCACGATCAAGGAAGAAGGGATCGGTGTACTGGAACTGGATCAGCTGCTGACGCGCCGAAACGGACACGCTGGTGCCCAACTGCAAGCCACGACCAAGGAAGTTACGTTCGTTCAACGACACGCCGAGAATGGCGCTGTCAACCGATGAGAAGCCGAAGCTGAGAGACAGAGAACCTGTTGACTGCTCCTGCACCGCGACGTTGATGTTCGTGCGGTCTTCAGCTGTGCCCGGCGACTGCGTGACTTCGACCTTGCTGAAGTATTGCAGGGCACGAATGTCTTTTTCGGATTTATCGAGCAGCACTTTGTTGAAGGCATCGCCTTCGACAAGTTTCATCTGACGACGGATCACACGGTCGAGCGTGCGCACGTTGCCTGTGATGTTGATGCGATCCACATAGACGCGCGGGCCTTCTGCGATGACGTAGCTGATGTCAACGACATGCTTCTCACGATCACGCTTGGCACGCGGACGAACTTGCGCAAAGGCATAGCCCTGTGTACCGGCGGCATAGGTCAGCGCGTCGGTTGTTTTGTCGATGAGCTGCGCGTTGTAAGTCTCGCCTTCAACCGTCACGATCTTCTCTTCAAGCTCACCCTGCTTGAGATTTTTCAGATTGGACTTGAGCGTGATTTTACCGAAGTTGTAGATCGGCCCCTCTTCCACCGTGAAGGTGATGTTGAAGGCGCTGTTGTCCCGATTAAGATCCGCAACACCGGAGACGACACGGAAGTCGGCATAGCCATGCGAAAGATAAAAGCGACGGAGCAATTCGCGGTCATAGGTCAGACGATCGGGATCGTAGCTGTCGGACGAAGACAGAAACTTCCACCAAGCGCTTTCGCCCGTTGAAATGATTTCGCGCAATTTGCCATCGCTGAAGGCTGTGTTGCCCAGGAAGCTGATGGACGCAATTTTGGTTTTCGGACCTTCGTTGATTTCAAACACGAGGTCGATACGGTTTTGCGGCAGACGAATGACTTTGGGTTCAACGGTGGCAGCGAAACGGCCACCGCGGCGATAAAGCTCAATGATGCGCGTGACGTCGGCCTGGACTTTGGCGCGCGTATAGATGGTGCGCGGCTTCAACTGAACTTCGTTGTTCAGGTCTTCCTCTTTGATGGCGCTGGTGCCTTCATAAGCGACACGATTGATGATCGGGTTTTCGACGACCGTGACGATCAGCGTGCCATCGTCAAAGCGCATGGCAATGTCAGCAAACAGGCCTGTGGCGAACAGACGTTTGAGGCTTTCATCGACCCGGGCACCTTCATAGACCATGCCTTCAGAGATTGTCATATAGGTGAGGACGGTCTCGCGCTCGATGCGCTGATTGCCCTCAACTTCGATCTTCCTGACCATGTCGCCGTTAGCAGCAAAGGCGGCAGAACCGCCAAGCAGCGGAGAGACCGCAGGCACCTGTGACAAAAGAGCGAGGGCTGCGAACATCAACGCAACTTTACCGCCAAAAGTCGAAACTCTGGTCAAATAGCCGGCCAGTCGTATCATCCCCACACCATCCTCAACCGCGCAGCATCAACGCAATGCCGCATAATTCGCCACCCCCCCGAAGGGAGAACTTGTGCCCCTGACGGGGAATTCAAAACGCCCGAAACGATCAGGTGAACAAACGCACCAGATCGTTCCATGTCGCAAAGACCATCAGCATCATTACCAAGGCAAGTCCGATGCGAAAGCCAAATTCCTGTGCTTTCTCACCCAGAGGTTTGCCCTTCGCCCCCTCAATCGCATAGTACAGAAGATGCCCGCCATCCAGCATGGGCACCGGAAACAAATTAAGCAGACCAATGCTCACAGACAAAACAGCCGTCAGATTGAGGAGTGCGACAAAGCCAAGTGTTGCCACCTGACCTGACACTTCGGCAATCCGGAGCGGTCCGCCAAGTTGGCTTGAGTCTTCACGTCCTGCAAGCATGCCGCCCAAAAAGCTGAATGTGCGCGACACGATGAACCATGTTTCCCCGGCGCCCTTCACGACGCTCGTAAAGGGGTCGGTTTTGACGATCTTGTCGGTGCCCGGACCGGACTTGCGCGAAAGGCCGAGCTGGCCGATGCGCTGCACATTGTCGAAGCCGTCTTTGATTTCGACAAGGCGCGGGGTGCCGATCAGAGTGATCTCGGTATCGGCGCGGACAACGCCGAAGGTGAGCGGAACTTCGGGGCTGATCGAGACGATACGCTGCATGTCTTCAAAGCCGCCGATGGCGCTGCCATTGATGGAGACGATCCGGTCATCAGACTTGAAGCCGGCGGCTTCGGCGGCGCTGCCTGCCTGTACGCTATCAACGACGGCAAGCGCGGTGCGCTGACCGACGAGGGAGAAAATGGCGGCGAAGATGACGATGGAAAGAAGGAAATTGGCAAAGGGGCCAGCGGCGACAACGGCGGCGCGCTGATGCAACGGCTTGAAGAAGAAGAGACCGGCGCGCTGATTTTCGGGAACGCCGGCCATGGCTTTAGCGTCAGGCATGGAAGCGGCGTTTTCATCGCCTGCGAATTTCACGTAACCACCGAGAGGAATCCAACTCAGTTTCCAGCGCGTGCCATGCTTATCCGTGCGGCCGAAGATTTCGCGGCCAAAGCCGATGGAGAAAACATCGACCTTCACGCCGCACCAACGCGCGACAAGGAAATGGCCGAGCTCGTGAAAAAACACGACGACCGTAAGGACAAACAGGAAGGGAATAATGTAGCCCACGGCGCTCGTGCCGAAATTCCCCATACCGGTTAGCAGATCCATCTACTCAACATCCCAATTCGCGACGCGCGGCGCGCATAATAGTCATATTCCATAGTCCGGCCACACGAAGCCCCCGCGCGAACCCATGAAGGTTCCGCCCGCCTTGGCGGCGAGATTACGTCAGCGGCTGGAGATTTGCACGAAATCCTCAGCCTTCAGCCTCGCAATTCGGTCGATTTCGTAAATTTCATCGAGGTTTGCGGGGGGCAGGCCGTTATCCAGGCCCAGATCGAGCACTTTTTCGACAATTCCGGCAATGCCGAGGAAGCCGATATGGCCGCCAAGGAAGGCGGCAACGGCGATTTCATTGGCGGCATTGAGGATGGTGGGGACCGCGCCGCCCGCTTTCAGGGCCTGGCGTGCAAGGCGCAAAGCGGGGAAGCGCACGGGATCAGGCTCGGAAAAGGTGAGTGCGCCGATCTCGGCAAGATTGAGACGGGCGCAAGGCGTCTGCATCCGTTCGGGCCAGCCCAGCGCATAGGAGATGGGCGTGCGCATGTCCGGCGCGCCAAGCTGGGCAAGCACCGAGCCATCCACATAGGCGACCATGGAATGGATGATCGATTCCGGGTGGATGATGATTTCGATGCGGTCTTCGCCGACAGGGAAGAGATAGGCCGCTTCAATGAGTTCGAGGCCTTTGTTGAAGAGCGTGGCGCTATCGACGGAAATTTTCGCGCCCATGTCCCAACGCGGATGAGCGACGGCCTGAGCGGGCGTTGCCTTCGCCATGTCATCGAGCGATGTCAGGCGGAAGGGACCACCCGATGCGGTGAGAATGATCTTGTCCACGGCATGGAGGCGGTCGGCTTCGAGCACCTGAAAGATGGCGTTGTGTTCGCTGTCCACGGGCAGAAGCGTTGAACCGGATTTCGCGACTTCGGCGAGAAATAGCGGACCGGCTGAAACGAGACATTCTTTATTGGCGAGCGCCACTGCTGCACCACGGCGCACGGCGGCGAGCGTGGGTGCGAGGCCTGCTGTGCCGACGATACCGGCCATGACCCAATCGGCCGGACGGAGTGCGGCTTCGATCACCGCATTGCGCCCTGCCCCGATTTCAATGCCGGTACCTTCGAGACCTGCTTTCAATTCATCGTAAAGCAGCATGTCGCCGATGACGGCGAATTGCGGGCGCAACGCCCTCGCCTGTTCGATCAGACGTTTCACGTTTTTGTGGGCGGTGATGGCAACGAGGTCGAAGCGGTCGGGTTCACGCGCGATGAGATCGAGCGTCGAGACGCCGACAGAGCCGGTGGAACCCAGCACCGAGACGGTACGACGGGACGCGGCACTGGCGGTCGCGGCGCGTTGAGCCTGAGTTCGGGTTGCGGTTACGGCCAAATCAAAACTCCTGCGGCGGGGCTTGCCCCGGCATGGAGGACACCGATCACGCCTGCCGCGACGGCGGCTGTGACCAATCCGTCCACGCGGTCGAGGATACCACCATGGCCCGGAATGAGCTTGCCGGAATCCTTGACGCCTGCGCGGCGCTTCAGCGCGCTTTCAAGAATGTCGCCGCCTTGTGCCACGACGGCGAGGACGGCGCTGACGAGACCAAGCTGTGCGGGTGAGCCGAGATCGAACCAGAGGGCGGTCACAATGCCGACCAGGGCCGCCCCGACCATGCCGCCGATAAGACCCGCCCATGTTTTGTTGGGCGACACGCTCGGCGCGAGTTTGGGACCGCCAAAACCGCGCCCGGAAAAATAGGCAAATGTGTCGGTGGCCCAAACAACGAAGAGAAGCCAGAAGACGCAGATGAGACCGTAGGCATCGTCCAGACGGAGCCAGACCAGAGCAACGGCAGGCAGCACAATGTAGGGAAAGGCGAAAGCGAGCGAGGGGATCACGGCGCTGGCGCCGGTAAAGGCTGCAATCAACATGGCAAAGGTCAAGCAGGTTAAGGTCACGATGATCGCGACGAAGGGGCCACCCAAGGCCGTAAGGACCACCGCTCCGAAGACCGTGCTGGCAAGAAGCATCCGCAAAGTGGGCGACAGGCCCGGCAGCAGATTTGTTAGTTCAAACGACATTGCAATGGCGGCCAACGCGATGAGCGCCGCAAAGGGCCAGCTGCCTGCCCATGTCAGGCCCAAAACCACAGGTGCAAGGACAAGTGCGGAGAGGACACGGGTGCGCAACTCGGCGGACTTGTTGGATGAGGCATCGGGCATAAGGGATTGGTTTTCTGTCATAATGAGTTGGCGCGGCGTCAGGATTTGACAGGCGCGGCCACGGCACCGAAGCGGCGGTCGCGGCGGTTAAATTCAGCGATGGATTCCTTGAGACGCTCCGGCGAGAAGTCCGGCCAGAAGACGTCACTGAAAACGAGTTCGGCATAGGCGCTCTGCCACAGAAGGAAGTTAGACAGACGCTTCTCGCCGCTGGTGCGAATGATGAGATCAGGATCTGGAATACCCGCTGTATCCAGATGGTTAGCCACTGTTTCCTGAGTGATCGCTTCAGGGTCGATGCGGCCGGCCTTCACCTCGCGTGCGATGCGGCGCACGGCAGAGGTGATCTCGTTTTGACCGCCGTAGTTAAAGGCAATAATGAGCTTGAGATTGCTATTATTGCGCGTGAGGGCCTCGGCCTCTTCGATCAACGCCACAATATCGGCTTCCAGATGCTCGCGATCGCCGATGATACGGACCTGAACGCCGTTCTGATGAAGCTCAGCTAAGTCTCTACGAATAAACAATTTTAGCAAGCCCATGAGGTCACTGACTTCATCGGCGGGGCGGTTCCAATTTTCGGAGCTGAAGCCATAAAGCGTCAGATACTCGATGCCCATTTCACCGGCAGCACGCGTGATGACGCGCACGGCCTCAACACCCTGTCGGTGGCCAACCTGACGCGGCAGGTGGCGGCGCGCAGCCCAGCGACGGTTGCCATCCATGATGATGGCAACGTGGCGCGGCACGGGAACCGCGTCCGTCTCACTGGCCGGGGCGTCTTGCCTCCCCATCATCGTTGGACTTTCTCCAGTCAAAACACAGCGTTAGAATACAAACATTATCAGGCACGAGAGCCTAGTACTTATACCTGCATAATTTCCGCTTCTTTGTGCGACAGCGCACCGTCGATCTCGCCGATGATCGCATCGGTGAGTTTCTGGACTTTTTCCGACCAGGACTTGTGGTCGTCTTCGCTCATGTGACCGCCCTTTTCGAGCGTCTTCAATTCGTCCATCGCGTCGCGGCGGACGTTGCGCACGGCGATGCGGGCATGCTCGGTATATTTCGAGGCGATTTTGGTGAGTTCCTTGCGGCGCTCTTCGTTCAGTTCCGGAATAGGCAGGCGGATGAGTGTGCCGTCCACATTGGGGTTGAGGCCGAGACCCGACGAGCGGATGGCTTTGTCCACCGCGCTCACCATGCCACGATCCCATACCTGCACCGTGATGAGGCGCGATTCCGGCGCATTGACCGTGCCGACCTGATTGATGGGCATCATCTGGCCATAGGCATCGACCATGATCGGGTCGAGCAATGCAGCAGAGGCACGGCCTGTACGCAGGCCTGCAAACTCCTGTTTCAGCGCCAACAGAGCGCCGCGCATGCGCCGTTCAACGTCGCCGATATCGAGTGTTTTGGGTTCAGCCATGGTCTTTATCCTTCAGGGTCTTTTTTTAGGTGATCGGGTAGTGTCTGTCGCAGACGTGACACGATAAAAGATACGCATCATCCCAGTTTCTCCACGCGCGCTTCATGACGACCGCCTTCAAATTCGGTGGTGAGAAAGGTGTTGAGAATTTCAATCGCATCGGCCTCGCTGATGAGGCGCTGGCCGAGTGCGAGAATATTCGCATCGTTATGCTTGCGGCCAAGGGCGGCGACTTCGGTGGAATAGCCCAGCACGCAGCGCGCACCGGCGACGCGGTTTGCCGCCATGGAGATACCAACGCCGGAGCCGCAGATGGCAATACCATATTGCGCCGCGCCGCGAGCGACGGTTTCGCCAACCTGCCTGCCGTAATCAGGGTAATCGACCGAATCGTTACTGTCGGTGCCGAGATTGAGGACTTCATAACCGGCGGCGCGCGCGACAGGGATCAACGCCTGCTTAAGCGTCACGCCGGCGTGATCGTTTGCAATAGCAATCACTCGTCCCATCGATTCCTTGCCCATGTTGCCCGCGCCTTGTCAGGACGCCTGGGAGCTGATGATAGTGCAGCGCCCCTCGCCTGTCAGAACATTGACGAAGCCGCCATCGTCGTGAATAGAGAAGACGATGATGGGGATATCATTCTCACGCGCCAGCGCAATGGCCGACGTGTCCATGACCTGCAGATCGCGGGTCAGTACATCCATGAAGGTGAGCCGGTCGTAGCGCGTCGCGTCTTTGACCTTCTTGGGGTCGGCGGAATAGACACCGTCCACTTGCGTTCCCTTCAGCAGCGCATCGCAGCCCATTTCGGTGGCGCGGAGTGCTGCGGCTGTATCGGTTGTGAAGAACGGGTTGCCCGTTCCGGCCGCGAATATCACCACGCGGCCCTTCTCCATGTGTCGCACCGCTCTGCGGCGAATATATGGCTCTGCGATGGTGGTCATGGGAATGGCGGACATAACGCGGGTCTGGACGCCCATGCGCTCCAGCGAATTTTGCATCGCGAGCGCGTTCATCACCGTCGCGAGCATGCCCATATAGTCAGCGCTCGCCCGCTCCATACCGCTGGCGGCACCGGACAGACCGCGAAAGATGTTGCCGCCGCCGATAACGAGGCAGATCTCGCAGCCGATGGCGGTGGCTTGTTTGATTTCAGTAGCGATGCGGTCAACCGTTTTGACGTCGATGCCATATTGCTGGTCGCCCATCAGGGCTTCGCCGGACACTTTGAGGAGCGCGCGCTTGTAGAGCGGTTTTCGGGACATGCGTGATGCTACTCCGTTAGGTATTTTGTGGTCGGCGCCACTATGGGGGGCGCGTGAACTTTGAGGGACCCGAATCCCCTCGGGTCTCAGAGACAATAACGCCCCCGGCGCAGAGAAGCGACGGGGGCGTTTTTATTCTTTGCAAAAATGACCCGTTTTCGGAGCAATCTTGCCTTTGGCGGGCTTTAGCCGCGCGCTGTGGCGGCCACTTCGGCAGCGAAGTCGGTTTCTTCTTTTTCGATGCCGTCGCCGAGCAGGAAGCGGACGAAGCCGACAACCGTGATCGGGGCGCCAACGCCGCCTTCGGCTTCCTTGACGGCCTTTTCAACGGTCAGGTCCGGGTTCACAACGAAAGCCTGCGAGAGGAGCACGACTTCTTCATAGAACTTGCGGATGCGGCCTTCGACCATCTTTTCGATGATATTGTCGGGGCGACCGGATTCTTTGGCTTCGGCAATCAGCACGTTGCGCTCACGCTCAACAAGATCGGCGTCCACTTCTTCACGGCGCGTGGCAACGGGTGCGGTCGCTGCAATATGCATGGCGATCTGCTTGCCGAGTTCGGCGAGCTTGCCCTTATCGCCCGTCGATTCAAGACCGACGAGCACGCCGATTTTGCCGAGACCGGGGGCGATCTGGTTATGCGTGTAGGAGACGACAACGCCGTCTGTCACGCTGATGAAACCAGCGCGACGCACGGACATGTTTTCGCCGATCGTGCCGACCTGTTCAGTGACGTAATCTTTGATCGACAGAGCGGAACCCGGGAACGATGTCGCGAGCAGCTTGTCCGTGTCGCCATTGACGGCGAGCGCGGTCTTGGTGATCGCTGTGACCATGTTCTGGAACGCTTCGTTGCGCGCAACAAAGTCAGTTTCCGAGTTCACTTCGACGACGGCGCCGGACGTGCCGTCGGCGACAACGCCCACGAGACCTTCGGCGGCCACGCGGCCTGATTTCTTGGCGGCTTTGGCAAGACCTTTGGTGCGCAGCCAATCGATGGCTGCTTCCATGTCGCCCGCTGTTTCAGTGAGCGCGGCTTTGCAATCCATCATGCCCGCGCCGGTGGTTTCGCGGAGTTGTTTCACCAAGCCTGCTGTGATCTCAGCCATTGGAATATCCTCTTATAATTCTGAAATTGCGCCACTCGTCAGCGCAGGTGTTTTTAAGCGAGTGGCCCGATGCGCTTTTGACGGTGCATCGGGCCTAATCGTTTAGCGAAGCAGTCTGTCGCCTATTAGGCTTCGGCGGGGACTGCTACGTCAGGCTCGACTTCAGCGCCGATATCATGACCTGAATGGGCATGGCTCTGCGAGATACCGTCGATGACAGCGCGCGAGACGAGATCGCAATAGAGTGTGATCGCGCGGGCGGCGTCGTCATTGCCGGGAACCGGATAAGCAATGCCATCCGGGTTCGAGTTTGAGTCGAGAATGGCGACAACCGGAATGCCGAGCTTGCGGGCTTCTTCGATTGCGATGGTTTCTTTGTTGGTGTCGATCACGACCATGATGTCGGGAATGCCGCCCATGTCCTTAATGCCGCCGATGGCGCGTTCAAGTTTGTCGCGTTCGCGCGTCAGGTTCAGGACTTCTTTTTTCGTCAGACCACGCGCTTCGCCCGCGAGCATCTCATCAAGCTGACGGAGACGACGGATCGAGTTCGAGATCGTCTTCCAGTTGGTCAGCGTGCCGCCGAGCCAACGATGGTTGATGTAATACTGGGCGCACTGACGAGCGGCCGCGGCGACGGGATCCGACGCCTGACGCTTCGTGCCGACGAACAGCACACGACCGCCACCGGCAACCGCGTCACGCACGGCGAGAAGCGCCTGATGCAGCAACGGAACCGTCTGGGCAAGATCAATGATGTGGATGTTGTTGCGATCGCCAAAGAGGAAGGGGGCCATTTTCGGGTTCCAGCGATGTGTCTGGTGACCAAAATGGACGCCTGCTTCAAGCAGACCACGCATAGAGAATTCGGGCAGCGCCATGGCACTGTTGCTCCTTTTTCCGGTTGGACCTCTGCGGGGGAAGAACAGCCGGAAATCCGGCCGCACCGGACCGACCTACTCTATGTTGCCTGACTGAAGGCGTGAGTGGGCCGAACCCCGCATGTGGAATGAGGCGGGGTATAGGGGGAACGGCGGGAAAAAGCAAGCGTTGCGGGGGAATTGCGACGTTGTGGGCAGCTTGAGTACAGGTCGGCACCCTGCCCTGCGCTCTTTCGGAGGGGTCAACTCCGCACGCTGCTGTTATTATGGAGATAAAATAGAATTTGGCGGCCCAAAATCGGTCGCATTTCCGGTTCAGTGTCGCAGCTATTCAGAGATTCCCCGCCCCGAGGCCGTGCCCAAGGAGCCATCATCATGCGTCGCTTTGCCCTCGCCCTCATCGCCGTAACCGCTCTGGCCGGCTCCGCCCATGCCGCCGACATCGGAAACAAGGTCAAATCTTCCGCGAATAGTCTGGCCAATCCCGATGCCACACCGAACGTGGCCGATCTCATCAATGCCAGCCGCGCCGACGGATTACCGCCGGTCGGGCTGGAGAACAGCGAAGCAAACGCCGACGACAGCCTGTTTATCGGCTCTGAATCCGATGGCGGCGGATCTTATTCGCTGAAGGTTCAGAAGAAACTGCTGGAGTTCTAAGGTACGCTCTCCCCTATTGTTGGACATATGACCCGCGTGATACGGCAACACATAACAACAAGTGTGCCGACCATGCCCAAACGTGCCCTCGTCGTCATCGACATGCTGAATGACTTTCTCCGCGATTGGGAGAAGGTGCAGGCGGCCGCTCTCATCAGCAAGACGAATGAATTGGTGCGGGCGTTTCGTCAGGCGGGTGCTCCGGTGGTTTGGGTGCGACAGGCTTTCAAGCCGGACCTGAGCGATGCCTTCCTTGAAATGAGGGATAAAGGCACAGCCATCACGATTGAGGGAACGGACGGCGCGCGGATACACAGCGGTCTTGAACGCCACGCTGATGACATTGTGATTATCAAGAAGCGGTACAGCGCATTCTTCGGGACCAATCTCGATGAGGTGATCGCAGCGGCAGGCATCGACGAGTTGGTCCTGTGCGGTGTCAATACGCACGCCTGTATCCGCATTGCTGCTATCGACGCTTATCAGCGCGACATCCGCGTGGTGCTGGCAAGTGATTGCGTCAGTTCCTATGACGAGGAGCATGCGCGCGTGTCGCTGGCCTATATGGACGGGAAAATTGCACGTGTGGCGGGCAATGCAGATATTATCCGCTCACTGAACGAATAGATCAGACCTCTTCCACCATCACCACGCCCGGCACGGATTTGATTGCGCCGCGGATTTGTGGTGTCACCTTGTAGCCGCCCTTAAGCTGGATTTCGGTTTCGCGGCCGCCCTCGCCCATCAGGATGAGCGACACGAGGCCTTTGCCTTTTTCGCTGAGGCGGGTTTGGAGTGCGATCAAGGGCTTGGGGTCTTCGATGAAGATTTTGAGACCTGCGGCCGTGTCCGCGACCACATTGTCCACTGAGCGCACGGTTTGCGCGAGCAGTTTGGCTTCGTCGCCATTATGTTCAACTTCAACACCCAGCACCACGGCCTTGCCAGGTTCCAGCAGGTCGCGTGAAGTGTTGAGCACGTCGGAGAAGACGACGACTTCAAACTGGCCGGTCGGATCTGACAGGCTGATAAAGGCAAAGGGATTGCCCTTTTTGGATTTGCGCTCTTGCTTGGCTGTGATCGTGCCTGCGATGAACTCAGCGCGGTTGCCGCGTTTCAACAACTCGGCATAGGTCACGACTTTGGCGCGGCGCAAAGCTGTCTGGAAATCGTCGAGCGGGTGGCCGGACAAATAGAAGCCGATGGCGTTGAACTCTTCGTTCAGGCGTTCAATCGGCAGCCACGGCTCAGCATTGGGCAGCGACGGATTGGCGACGCTGGCGCCGGAGGCTTCGCCGAAGAGGCTGACCTGTTTGCTCTCGCGCTCGTTCGCTGACGCATTGGCTGTGCCAAGCACAAGATCGACGGAGGCGAGCACCTGCGCGCGGTGCGGATTGAGACAATCAAAGGCACCGGCTTTGGCGAGATTTTCAAAGGCGCGTTTATTGACGAAGCGCGGGTTGATGCGGCGGGCAAAATCAAACAGGTCGCGATAGGGTCCGCCCTCTTTGCGCACCTCAACCAGATGCTCCATCGCCTGCATGCCGACATTTTTGATGGCGGCGAGCGCATAAACGACGTCGCCGTTCAGCACTGAGAATGTGGCTTCGGATTCATTGATGCTCGGCGGGCGCAGCTTGATGCCCATACGGTTGGCGTCTTGTTTGAAGACGTTGAGTTTGTCGGTGTTGCCAAGATCGAGGCTCATGGAGGCCGCAAAAAACTCAACCGGATGATTGGCTTTGAGCCATGCCGTCTGATAGGCGACGAGCGCGTAGCCGGCGGCATGCGCCTTGTTGAAGCCGTAGCCTGCGAACTTGTCCACGAGTTCAAAAATCTGCGAGGCCTGATTTTTATCGACGTCTTTGGCCATCGCACCCGACACGAAACGCTCTTTCTGCGCTTCCATTTCGGCTTTGATTTTCTTACCCATCGCGCGACGCAGAAGATCGGCTTCACCCAACGAATAGCTCGCGAGGATCTGCGCGATCTGCATCACCTGTTCCTGATAGATGATGACGCCGTAGGTTTCTTTCAGCACCGGCTCCAGCAAGGGATGAAGATAGTCCGGTTTTTCGCGCTCATGTTTGCGCTCGATGTAAGACGGGATGTTGTCCATCGGGCCGGGGCGATAGAGTGCGACGAGAGCTATGATGTCTTCAAAGCGGTCGGCTTCGAGCTTACGCAGCACGTCGCGCATGCCCGAACTTTCAAGCTGGAACACGCCAACTGTTTCGGCGCGCGCGAGCATCGCGTAAGTCTTCTCGTCCTGAAACGGAAGCTGAAGCAAATCAATGTCGATGCCGCGTTTGGCGATGAGCTTCACGGCCTGATCGAGCACGGTGAGCGTTTTGAGTCCGAGAAAGTCGAACTTTACGAGGCCCGCAGGCTCGACCCATTTCATGTTGAACTGAGTCACCGGCATATCAGAGCGCGGATCGCGATAGAGCGGCACCAACTCGTCAAGACTGCGGTCGCCGATCACGACACCGGCGGCATGGGTGGAGGCGTGACGATAGAGGCCTTCGAGACGCTGGCCGATTTCCAAAAGCTTGGCGACGGCTTCCTCGCTATCGCGCGCTTCCTGCAGACGCGGCTCACCCTTGATCGCTTCGGCAAGCGTGACGGGCGCGGCGGGATTATTCGGCACGAGTTTACAAAGACGGTCCACCTGACCATAGGGCAATTGCAACACGCGGCCGACGTCGCGCAGAACGGCGCGGGCCTGCAGCTTTCCGAAGGTGATGATCTGCGCCACGCGGTCCACACCATAGCGGCCCTGCACATAGCGGATCACTTCGTCGCGACGGTCCTGACAAAAGTCGATGTCAAAGTCAGGCATGGAGACGCGTTCGGGGTTGAGGAAACGCTCGAACAGCAGGCCGAAACGCAGCGGATCAAGGTCGGTGATGGTGAGCGCCCAGGCGACAACGGAAGCCGCGCCGGACCCACGGCCCGGACCCACGGGGATGCCGTGCGCCTTGGCCCATTTGATGAAGTCGGCCACGATGAGGAAGTAGCCGGGGAAATCCATCTTGATGATGACATCAAGTTCGAAACGCAAACGCGCGCGGTATTCTTCTTCGGACGCAACCGTTTCCAATCCGGCAAGGCGCGCGGTCAGCCCCTCCTCCGCTTGCTGGCGCAGCGCATCGGCTTCGCTCGTGCCCGCGCTGAAGGTGGGCAGGATGGGTTTGCGCGTCAGCGGACGATAGGCGCAGCGACGCGCGATCTCGATGGTGTTCTCAATCGCTTCGGGCAGATCGTCGAACAGCGCGACCATTTCGTCTTGCGACTTAAAGCGATGATCGGGCGTGAGGCGGCGACGGTCGGTCTGCGAGACATAAGCGCCTTCGGCAATGCAGATCATTGCGTCATGCGCTTCGTAATCGGCCTCTTGCGAAAAATGGGGTTCATTGGTGGCGACGATGGGCAGGCCCATCGCATAGGCCATGTCGATGAGCGGGGCTTCTGTCTGGCGCTCGGTGTCGAGACCGTGGCGCTGCAACTCGACATAAAGGCGATCACCAAAAGCCGCGGCAAGGCGCTTCATCAGGGTTTCGGCAGCGGGGCGCTGGCCGGTGACCAACAGACGATTGACGATGCCTGCGGGACCGCCGGTGAGGCAGATGAGACCGGCGGAATGAGCCTCAACCAGTTCCAGCGACACATGAGGGAAGTCGCCCGCTTCCGGCCCAAGGAAAGCACGGCTCGTCAGCTTCATCAGGTTTTCGTAGCCCTGCTCGTCCTTGGCGAGAAGTGCCAGCGTGCCCGACAATTCGCGGCGCTGGGAGCGACCCGGTTCAGCGGTCTCGTCGAGCATGACAGGCAAGGTCAAACCCGTGATCGGCTGGATGCCTGCACCGGACAAGACTTCGGAGGCTTCGAGCGCCCCAAAGAGATTGCTCGTATCGGTGATCGCAACCGCAGGCATGCCATCTGCCTTGCAGAGCTTGGGCAGGTCTTTGATGCGGATCGCGCCTTCGAGCAGCGAGTAAGCCGAATGGAGACGCAGATGAATGAAGCGGGGATACGAGTCGGGCATACGCGACATTGTCCGGTCCCTGCCCCGCAAAGTCACTGCCCGCAACGTCGCGGCCCAGCATTAACTGTGGAAAAGACCAGTGATCAGGCCTGCATCGCTTGATGGGCGATTTCGACCCATGAGGATGCGACCCAGAGGAAAGCGCCGATGGAGACGAGCGCGGCAATGTCTTTGAGCCAGACGCCAGTTTCAGATTCGTTAGCAACGCGAATGAGTTTGGTCATTGGAAACCTCTGTGACATAAGTTCACTATATGTTCTTGTTGAGGATGTTCTTCCTATGTTCTCATTCTGTCAAGCGGGAACAGCAAAAATCTTCAGGCTTACTTTCGGGAGCTACTTGGGTGCTTCCCACACAAAATCGAGGGCAGAGGCGGCGTAAGTCGTGTCTGAGGTGAAGAACGGCGTGTAGCCCGCCGGTTTCAACGGCACAGCAACGCCTTCGGGCCAGCCGTCGGAAATTTCAAACACGCGGAGCTTCGCGCTGCCTTTGGCCTTGGCCGTGAAGGTGAGCATGGTGCCCTCTGCGGTCGGTGCCGCAAAGAGGAATTGCGACCACTCGCCCGGCTCCGGCGTGAGCCCCAACGGGATGCCGTCGATGGCGAGGTCGGTGACGGCGACATCCGATTGCATGATGAAACGCAATTCGCGCGGGCTGCCTGCGGGGATAATTTTGAGCGTGACGCGTTTGCCTGAGATGAGGTTCATCGCGTCGCCGCTGAGGACGGGGCGCGGGACAGCTGCGGCTTTGGCCTCAGCACGCCATGCGGGCAGGACATAGCCAGGCGTCAGCGTTGACCATTCGGGTTTGCCGCCATCAGCGGTCAGGGCGGCCTCTGACCACGCATCAAGTGATTTCAGCATGCTGACGCGGGCATATTGGTCCGCCGCAGGACCGGCGAGATAGAAGGCTTGCGTGAGGCGCGGATGGGCGGCATCCGCCGGACCGAATTTAGCCCAACCGAGTGAGACGAAGGCCACCAGCACGAGCGCAGCTGCGAGGATGCTACTGCGCGGCAGACGGACGAATGCCTCGAGTGCGGGATAAAGCGCAACCGCTGCGACGAGGGTCGGCAGCACGAGGATGGCGGGCAGAAATCCGCCAAGGCCAAGGAAGGCGGCAGAGCCGAAGCTTGCAATCTGCACCATCGACAGGAAAGAGAGCGGCACGGCGATGACGAGCGCGGTGCCTGTGTCGGGTTCGCCCTTTGCCAGCGCAATGATGAGCGCGGCGGCAAGGCTCGCGGGGATAAGCGGCCAGACGAAAAAGAGCGTCGTGGCGGGGGCGGCGATTTGCAACCCGAGCGCGATGACGAAGAGGAGGATAAGTCCGCCGAGCCATGTGCCCCAGAGGGTAAGGACGTTGCGCAGCGCGAGCGCCAATCCCCATGCGATGGCGAGCGCGAGGAGGATGCAACCGCCGAGGAAGAAATCATAGCGGGCGATCATTGTATATTTGGCCTGAATGTCGAACGCACCGACAAGACCGCGACCGGCGAGGAAAAAGACGACGCCTTCAACAAAGACAAGCAGGAGAAAGAAACCCGCGCCGATGGCAATGCTGCGTCCGCCGACAAGGCGATCCGCCCTCGCCTTCCACGTTGCAAAGCCGATGATGACGGCGAGCAAAGCGATGAGCGCCCATCCGGTGGCGAAGGAATAGCTGACAAAACCGTGGCCGAAGACATCCCCATAGACGAGGTCCGGCTCACTTGCACGAAGATCATCCGCATTGGCAAGCGCGGCCGTCAGCGCCAACACCTGATCGCCCATATGCTGCACGCTACCGGAATTGAGATTGGCGGGCGTCGCGCTTGATGTGTGATAGGCGAACTCATCACCGATAAACGCGAAGTTCAAGCCAGGGATATTTGCATCAAAGGCCATCGTCAGGTCCGTGCCGTTGGGCATGACACGATAGATGAAGGCCGAGAGCGAATTGGCAGCGGGATCTCTCACCGCTTTGCCATAGGCGGTGATAAGTCCGCCTGCTTTGTCGCTCGTCTCGAACATAAAGGCGCGGCCACCGCCGCCACGCGATTCAAGATTGATGACAAGGCCGACGCGTCTTGCCATCGGGTTCTGATTGAAGAACGCGCGTGCACCGAGCAGACCGGATTCTTCGCCTTCCGTGAACAGGAAAATCACGTCGCGTTTGAGCGGGCCTGCGGCTTTGAGGTTTGAGGCGATTTCGAGCATCGCAGCGACGCCTGCCGTGTCGTCAGGTGCGCCCGGAGAATTCGCCACCGTGTCGTAGTGGCTCATCAACAGAATGGCAGGAAGATCAGGAGAGGTGCCCTTGAGCGTGGCGATGACGTTATGCACGTTGGCCACGATGGCTGTTTGCGCAACACGGGTGGGGACATAGGTTATCTTTTGTCCGGCATCGGGCGCCACATCGAGATTTAATCCTGTGAGCCGCGCTGCGATATAGCTGCGGACACGGAGAATGTCAGGTGAGCCTATGGGATGAGGCCGCACCGCAATCGTCTCGACATCAAGCATAGCGCGGGTCGCGGAAAACACGCCGCGCTCAACTTCCGCACTTAACGGCGCCGGTGGTTGTGCAAAATAAGAAGCAGCCCAGAGACTTAAGGCGAAGACGATGACGTAAGAGACAGCTCTGGTCATCTTTATCCCCCATATGCCTCTAGTTGTCAGAGGCTTTGATAATGTGCTTGCAGATCCGCGCCTTCGAGTAGACGACCTTCATGGAGCAGAACCACGCGGTCCATCTGGCCTGCAAGATCAAGATTATGTGTGGCGACGAGTGCGGCGACGCCTTCGTTGCGGCAGATCGACAGAAGCTCATTGAACACATGCCGCGATGTTTTGGGATCGAGATTGCCAGTCGGTTCGTCGGCCAGCAGCAGACGCGGACGATTGGCCAGTGCGCGGGCGATGGCAACACGCTGCTGCTCGCCGCCTGACAATTCAGCGGGACGGTGCGTGGCGCGGGGGCCGAGGCCCATACGTTCCAGCAAATAATGCGCGAAAATCCCGGCGGATTTCTTCGGCACGCCCGCAATCAATTGCGGCAGCACGACATTTTCGAGCGCGGAAAATTCAGGCAAAAGATTGTGCGACTGATAGACAAAGCCCAATTCGGCGCGGCGTACGCCGGTTTTCAAGCCGTCGCGCAAGTCAACGCAGTTGCGTCCGTTGATGATAACCTCGCCGCCATCGGGTGCTTCAAGAAGGCCTGCGATGTGCAGCAGCGAGGATTTGCCGGAGCCGGACGGGCCGACAAGGCCGACCATTTCGCCTTGGGCAATGTCGAGCGAGGCCTGCTCAAAAATACGCAGCGCAACTTCGCCCTGATGATAGACGCGGGTGATGTCGCGGAGTGAAAGAACTGTGGTGGCGTTGTCCATGTTATCCCCTTCCTCACTCGTACCGGAGCGCTTCGACAGGATCGAGCGAAGCGGCGCGCCATGCGGGATAAAGCGTGGCGGCGAATGAAAGGAACAGTGCCATGCCGACGACGGAAGCGACTTCCGACGCGTTCACTTCGGCAGGCATGTGCGTGAGAAAGTAGATTTCCGGATTAAACAATTCGGTGCCGATGAGGCGAGATATAAACTGACGCAGGCCTTCAATGTTCAGACAAAACAACGTGCCAAGCGCGAAGCCCGCGAAAGTTCCCGCGACACCGATGGCGGCCCCTGAGATGAAGAAAACGCGCATAACCGCACCTTTGGTCGCGCCCATCGTTCGCAGGACGGCGATGTCGCGGCCTTTGTCCTTCACCAGCATGATGAGGCCCGACACGATATTGAGCGCGGCCACGATCAGTATGAGGGTGAGGATAAGGAACATCACATTGCGCTCAACCTGCAGCGCGCTGAAGAATGTCTTGTTGGTTTCCTGCCATGTCAGAACATCGCAGCAACCGCCCGCAATCGTATTGATGGGACCGACGAGAATGTCCACCTTGTCGGGGTTTTGCACCATGATCTCCAGTGCGGTCACGCCTTCCTGCGTGCGGAAATATCCCCGCGCTTCGGCAAGCGGCATGAAGATGATGGAGCTATCATATTCAGACATGCCGATTTGGAAAATGGCGGAAACCACATAAGCTTTGACACGCGGCGCTGTGCCGAAAGGTGTGATGGCCCCGCGCGGACTAAGCAGCGTGATATTGTCCCCGACATTCAGGCCGAGATTTTGCGCCAGCCGCGAGCCGATGGCGACGCCGTCGGTCGTGTCGAAATTATCAAGCGTACCGACTTCGATTTTGTCGGAGACGACCTTAAGGCGTTTCAGATTTTTCTCGCTGATGCCGCGTACCATCGCGCCGAAGGCGTTGGACGGGCTTGAGGCCATGACCTGACCTTCAACAATCGGTGTGGCGCTGATGACACCGGGAAGTTTTTCAATCTCGACTGCAACCGTGTCGTAATCGGTGACGAAGCTCGACACGCTGCGCACGAAGAGATGACCGTTGAGACCGAGGATACGGTCGAGAAGTTCGGTGCGAAAGCCGTTCATCACTGACATGACGATGATGAGTGTCGCCACGCCGAGCATGATGCCGAGGAAGGAAAAGCCAGCAATGACCGAGATAAACCCTTCGCGGCGGCGGGCGCGGAGATAGCGAATGGACAGCATCCATTCAAAGAAGCCAAAGGGACGCGCTTTGCCGCGCCCTCTTTTATCAATGCTCGCGGCCTCACTCATATCTTATCCTCAGTGGTAGGGGATTACGCGGTCAGCTTTTGCAAAGCGGCATCAAGCGACAGCTCAACGCGTTCGCCGCTGGCGCGATTTTTCAATTCAACTATGCCGGTTTTAAGGCCGCGCGGACCAACAACGAGCTGCCACGGCAGACCGATCAGATCCATGTTGGCGAATTTGGCACCGGCGCGTTCGTCGGTGTCGTCGTAAAGGACTTTAACACCTGCGGTTTTGAGCTTGGCGTAGATATCCTCGCACGCCTTATCAGTCTCCGCGTCGCCTGCCTTCATATTGATGATGCCGACTTTGAAGGGCGCGACGGCTTCGGGCCAGATGATGCCGTTTTCGTCATGGCTTGCTTCGATAATGCCGCCGACGAGGCGCGAGACGCCGACGCCGTAGGAACCGCCGTGAATGGCGCTGTCTGTACCATCGGGACCGGTGACGGAGGCCTTCATGGCGTCTGAATATTTTGTGCCGAAATAGAAGACCTGGCCCACTTCGATGCCGCGCGTGTTGACGCGCTTATCAGCGGGGACTTCGGCCTCGAAGCGGGCATTGTCATGCACGTCTTCGGTGGCAGCGTAGAGGTCCGTCCATTTGGCGATGAGCGACGTGAGGTCGCTGTCATAATCCACGTCAGCGGGCGGCGGAGGCAGATCGAGCACATCTTTGTTGATGAAGACGCCGCTCTCGCCCGTCTCGGCGAGGATGATAAATTCGTGGCTCAGGTCGCCGCCGATGGGGCCGGTTTCAGCGCGCATCGGAATGGCTTTGAGGCCCATACGGGCGAACATGCGCAGGTAGGCTACAAACATACGGTTGTAGGAGCGCCGCGCTGCAGCCTCGTCAATGTCGAAGGAATAGGCATCTTTCATCAGAAATTCGCGACCGCGCATGACGCCAAAGCGCGGGCGCTGTTCGTCGCGGAACTTCCATTGCGTGTGGTAGAGGTTCAACGGCAGTGCCCGATAGGAGCGCACATAGGACCGGAAGATCTCGGTGATCATTTCCTCGTTGGTCGGACCGTAAAGCAACTCTCGATCGTGACGGTCTTTGATGCGGAGCATTTCGGGGCCGTAAGCGTCGTAACGACCGCTTTCGCGCCACAAATCCGCGAGCTGGAGCGTCGGCATCAGCATTTCGAGTGCCCCTGCCCGGTCCATTTCCTCGCGCACGATCTGCTCAATGTTTTGAAGCACGGCAAAGCCCAGCGGCAGCCAGGCATAGATGCCGGCGGCTTCCTGCCGGATCATGCCGGCGCGCAGCATGAGGCGATGCGAGACGATCTGCGCCTCGGCGGGGTTTTCTTTCAGCGTGGGCAGGAAGTATTTGGAAAGGCGCATCATAAACCTTGAGCGGGAGCCTCACGGCCAAAGCGGGCCGGAGCATTACGGGGCTCAAGTTTTAGGGTGAACCGCAGGGAATGGCAACGTGGGGGACGCGCAGAAAGCCTTAGTTTTGCGCGGCCTTCTGCCCCTTTTGGCTCAGAAGCCATGATTTGATGTCCACTTCGGGGGCTATCTCGACACCACGACCACTTTGGAGGCCGTAGGGACCCCGCTCCAACTGCTCGACGGAATAGTCCATCTCGACGTCATAGGTCCGGTCGATCTGGTTGCGCAGGTTTTGCTGGGCATTGTACCAGCGGGTTTTTTCCGCGCCGTCGGGGCATGAGGCGAGTTCACCCGTATCGGTTGCACCCCAGCGGCGCTCAACGCATTGGTAGGGATCGAAGGAGAGTTTGAACAGACGTTTGGAAACAGCGTCGATGGAAAGCGGGATGCGGCGGCCATCGGTCGCTTTGTAAGTCGTCTGGCAGGCGGCGTTTTCTTCCTCATAGGCGGCGAGCATATCGCCGATGAGGTCACTGCCTTTGTAAACGAGGCGGGGACTATCGATGGAATGGAGCGTCACGAACTGGCGGACCGCGTCGTACATTTCCTTGTAGGCGGTCTTCAAACGCGCATCGCGCGAGGGCGTGGAATAAAGCTCCCATACGCCGTCGGTGCCATAGATATTGCGTGGCAGGCGCGCGGGCGGCGACATGAGGTGCGTGCGGCCTTCGTTGCGGGATATCTCAACCGCGTGATTGCGCGTGCGGATGTCGCTGCAGAGTGTTTGCATCATGGCGCGGACTTCATCGACGGGGTGATAAGCGAGATCGCCATTGGAAAGTCGCGCGCGGAAATAGGTGTAAAAATCCATCGCTTCGCCGTCTTTGACGAATTTTGCCGTGCCCCAAAGGGTCGGATTGACCGGCGGATTGCCGACATATTGTTCGAGCGAAAAGTCGGGGATTTGGGCGTTGGGTGTACCGACAAGCTTGCCGCCGACAAGCGTGCCATTGTCCATACGCCTGGCACCGACGAGCCTGATGGGGCGCCAGTTTTGGAAGATGGAGCCAAGCTCCGGCCCTGTGCGCAGGAACTCGCGGCCCACAAAAGAGCGGCTCAAGGTGTGATCGGGATGGGACGAGAAGATGAGGATGCGGCCGTTGTTTTCAACGCGCCAGACGATGGAGACGTGGCCGTTAACGTCATAGGCAATGGTGCCCGGACGGATGCCGGAACGGTCGAGGCGCGGCGAGTAAGTATCGGAAAAATAAGTCGCATTTTCCGTGATGGAATTGCGCCGGAACATGGCCGTTGAGACGGTGTTAGTGATCTGGAACAGCAAGGGAATGGCACTGACGCCTGAGGCCGTGGCAGGGACCGAGGCGCGGCCCACAATGCGGTTGCCTTCGGATGAATAGCGGATGTCACCGCGCGGGCCATCGGACGACATCATGGCGTTTTGCCAGCCGAAGGGGAGACCGTTTTTCCACGCATAATAGCCGCGCAAAAAGTAAGGCACATCGGCGCAATCAATGAGAAATTTCACCTTGGGGTCGGTGTGGCGATAGGGATTGCCCGGACCCTTCATGCATTCATCAATGGACCAGCAATCGGCTCTTCCAAGGGAAGTGACGAACTCCTCAAAGCCCTTCTCGTCTGTCACATCCCAATGATCTTTGGTGATGCGCCACGGGGCGGCCGACGCGGGCGCGACCGACGCGAACATGAATGCGCCAAGCGACAAAAGGACGAGCAGAAAACGCATGAAATCTCCCACAGACAAGGTCGGAAGCGTCGGGGGATAAGGCGTCAGAGTCAAGGTTGAGGAGTGGCGGCCTGATGGGAGCAGGCTTCGATAAGTGCCCGATTTCCGCCGGATACGTCCTGACCGTCAATTGTGACACGACCCGTTTTCGTATCGAGTGTGACATCGGCGATGGTCATTTTTGTGGCATCCCTATAGGGCGAGGCGGGTCCACCCGCGAGGGGATAAATCTGCACGGGGAACGTGTAAAGGCTGCGGGGCTCAAAGCCGGTGCCGCCATCGATATCAGCGGGCGCGACGGCGCTGCCATCGGCAGCTATCCCCGGCTTGTAAGCGGCCTCGTCTGATGAGAGATAGGGCGCGATTTGGGCGCAGGTTTCGGGAGCAATCTTCACGATTTTCAATGGTTCGCCCCCACCCGCAAGCTCGTCGGCGAGCGCGGGCGACGCGAGGAATGCGAGGCAGACGGCGATGCGGTACACGGAAAATTTCACTAACTAATCCTCACCCCAATTTGTTGCCTGTATTGTTTCATGTCGGTGCGGAATTGGCCAGAATTGCCGGAATGACAGCGATGAGTCGGGGACTTTGATGACGGAATTTCTTGATCGGTATTTCGGATTTAGCGCGGCGGGATCGAGCCTGCGCACCGAATTGCTTGCGGGTGTCACGACTTACCTCACCATGGCCTATATCATTTTCGTCAATCCGGCGATCCTGTCAGGCACCGGCATGGATTTTGGCGCGGTGTTCGTCGCGACCTGTCTGGCGGCTGCGATCAGCACCGCCATTATGGGGCTTTATGCCAATTATCCCGTGGCGCTCGCACCGGGCATGGGGCTCAACGCCTATTTTGCTTTCGTGGTTGTGCCGCAATTCGGCGGCGACTGGCGCACAGCTCTGGGTTGCGTTTTTCTGTCCGGGGTTTTGTTTTTCCTCATCTCAGTTTCCCCTCTGCGCGAATGGCTGATCAACTCCATTCCGCGTTCGCAAAAGAGCGCGATTGCGGCGGGGATCGGGTTTTTCCTCGCGCTGATCGGGCTGAAAAATGCAGGCATCGTGGTCTCCGACGACGCCACTTTGGTGACGCTCGGGAGTTTCACGGCACCCGCATTGCTTGCAGCGGGCGGCTTTGTCGTGTTGGTGGGATTGGCCGCGCGGAAGGTCAAAGGGGCGATCATTCTTTCGGTTTTGGGCATCACGGCTTTGGCCATCGGCCTTGGTATGCAGGAGTTTCAAGGCGTGGCCGCGATGCCGCCTTCGCTGGCGCCGACATTTTTGCAGATGAATTTGGCAACGGCGGTGCAGGCAGGTTTTGTGACGATTGTGCTGGTGTTTTTGCTCGTTGATTTGCTCGATACGGCGGGGACGCTGGTGAGCGTCGCGGCGCGGGCCAATATGCTCGACAAGGACGGGAAACTGCCGCGATTGCGCAAGGCCATGGTGGCGGATTCGACCGCCTGCATGGTCGGCGCGGCGCTGGGGACATCCACCACCACAAGCTATATTGAGAGTGCTGCCGGTGTGGACGCCGGAGGGCGGACGGGGCTTACCGCCGTGACCGTGGCGGTGCTGTTTTTGGGGAGCCTTTTCCTCGCTCCGCTCGCCCAGGCGGTGCCGATTTATGCGACCGCCCCTGCCCTGATGTTCATTGCCTGTCTGATGGCACGGGGTCTTGCCGATATGGACTGGGATGACCTCACGGAGAGCGTGCCTGCGGTTGTGACGGCGCTCGCTATTCCCCTCACGTTTTCAATCGCCAGCGGGATCGGTTTGGGCTTTCTCGCCTATGTCGGAATCAAGATTTTAGCAGGCCGTCCGCGTGAGGCCACGGGCGCGGTACTCATTATCGCGGCGGCTTTTCTGGTCAAGCTCGCTTTCGCCTGATCATTTGGAATTATGCGCATGTCGGGGCGCGAAAAAGATTCCGGAAATTGCCGATAAAACGATGTTCTGAGGATAAAATTGCGTGACAGGGTGTCGCAGCTTACCTATAGTCCCTCACACAAAAGGGACAGCGCGAAAAACATAATAGCGCGGCCCAAGTTTAGGGAGGGAACGCTGACTTCGGATTGAAAAATCTGTTGGCGCGACCAGAGGGAACACTACGGAAGCAAGGTCATGAAAGTGGCCTTGCTTTTTTTTGTTTTGGATTTGGCTTGAGGAGCGGTGGGTGTGGCTTACCCCCCACCCAAACCACCCCCACAATGGGGGAGGGGGAAGAAGAAAGTGGCTCGTTGATCACTCGAAATTCCGAGTGTTTCTTGCAAGAGATCGAGTGTTTCCATGCAGAGATCATGTGTCAGTTCGTTGAGGCTCAATAGCTGTCGTTGAACTTCGGCAGGAAGGGGATTTGGTCGAAGCCGATGGGCTTGTAGATGATCAGATAGGCGACACCCAACCAGATTATTCCCGCTATGAGTGTGGTCACGAGAACCTTGCGCAAGAGGAGCGGACGGACGGGTGCGCCGGGGTCGCGGCCTTCGCCTTCGGGGCCGCCTTCTTCGTGTTGCGAGCGGACGCCGAAGGGCAAGGTGGCGAAGAGGACGAGCCACCAGATGGTGAGGTAGATGGCGAGGCCTGCTGTCAGGTTCATTTTGTTATTCCCTGTTTTCTGTTGGCCTGAGTTTAGCGCGTTCAGATGCGCGTGACGACGACCGAGACTTGCGCCTTCTTGCCCCACTCGCGGCGGATGGAACCACGCACGGAGCGGCGCACGGCTTCGGCGACATCGGCATCGTCTTTACGTTTTTTGGCGGGCATTTTGTCGAGAGCGCTATCCACCGCATCAAGCGCCAGATCTTCGAAGCTTTCGCCGAAACTGTCTTCGGCAGGCAGACCATGTAACACGACCTGCGGGTCGCCGCGCACTTCGCCTTTATCATCGAGCACGAGGCTCACGAAGACCGCACCGGCAAAAGCAAGCTTGCGGCGTTCCTGCACGGCACCATCATCGGCATTGGTCAGCACCTCGCCGTCGAGATAGATGCGGCCATGGGTGACTTCGGCAATGACCTCGGCGGGACCTGGCGCGATGCGCGTCATCAAGCCGTTGCGGGTTGTGATGGCATGGGGCACCTGCAACTTTAGCGCGAGGGCCGTGTGCTCGGCGAGATGGCGGGCTTCACCGTGAACGGGGATCGCAAGCTCCGGCCTGATCCACTGATACATGCTGATAAGATCGTCTCTGCACGGATGACCCGACACATGGACGAAATGGTCGCGCTCGGTGATGACGTGGATGCCGCGTTCGGACAATTGGTTTTGCAACTCGAAGATCGTCTGTTCGTTGCCGGGGATAATGCGGGACGAAAAGATGACGGTGTCACCTTCGGACAAGGTGATGTTGCGGTGGCTGTCGTCCACAATGCGGGCGAGCGCGGCGCGGGGTTCACCCTGCGAGCCGGTGCAGATCATCAGCACTTTGTCATTGGGGATGTAGCCGATTTCATCTTCGGACAAGAACGGCGGCAGGTCGGCCAAATAGCCCGCCTCACGCGCGGCGCTGACAAGGCGGAACATGGAGCGGCCGACGAGCACGACATGACGGTCGCAGGCCTGCGCGGCCTTGGCGATGCTCTCCACGCGCGCGACGTTGGAGGCGAAGGTTGTGACGGCGACGCGGCCCTTGCAGGGACGGATCACTTCGATGAGGCTGGCGGCGACTTCGGATTCAGAACCTGCCGTGCCTGCTGAAAACACATTGGTACTGTCGCAGATGATGGCGCGGACGCCCTCGTCTCCGATTTCGATGAGACGTTCCACATTCATCTTCGCGCCGACCAGCGGCTCAGGATCAATCTTCCAATCGCCCGTGTGCATGATCGTGCCCAAGGACGTGCGGATCGCCAGCGCATTGGGTTCGGGGATGGAGTGCGTCAGCGTCACAAACTCGATATCGAAGGGTCCGAGCGTGAAGCGCGCGCCGAGCCCGACAACGTGGAGCGGCACGTCGTTCTCTATGCCCTTGTCGATCAGCTTGGCGCGAACCAGCGTGGCGGTGAAGGGCGTCGCATAGACCGGGCAGCGCAGGCGGGGCCAGAGATGGGCAACCGCGCCGATATGGTCTTCATGCGCATGGGTCAGCACGAGACCGACGAGATTGTCGATATGGTCTTCGATGTAATCGGTGTCGGGCATGATGAGGTCTATGCCCGGTGTCGCGTCATGGCCGAAGGTGACGCCGAGATCGACCATCAGCCATTGGCGCGACTTCGCAGGCCCGAACCCATAGAGATTGAGGTTCATGCCGATCTCGCCGGAGCCGCCCAAGGGCAGGAAAACGAGTTCGTCGGTCTTGGAATGATTGAGGGGGAAGTTCGCGCGCTTGTTCATCGCACCAAACTAACGCGTCGCGGCGGGAAAGAACACATCTCCCGCTGAGACAGAACGAAGCGCGCCGCCCCCGGTCCGGACTTCGAGCGCGCCATCGGGGGCCAGACCTTCGAAAATGCCGGTAAATGTTTCGTCCGAGAGCCGCACCGTTATGGGACCGCCAAGACCGGCGGCGCGGGCGAGCCATGCCTCGCGGATGGCGGCAAAGCCCTGCACGTCGCGCCATTGGCGGATGCGGGCGTCGAAGGCGGCGGCCAAGGCTGTGAGTGCATCAGCGGGGGTCACATCGGTAACGCCGAGCGCCGCCAGCGAGGTCGCGGGAAACTCCACATTGTCGGGATGCTCTGCGAGATTAATCCCCATGCCGATGGCGAGCCATGCGAGCTCGGCCCCTGCTATGCCGGAGCTTTCGAGCAAGATGCCAGCGAGCTTGCGGCCCTTATGCAGGAGGTCGTTCGGCCATTTGAGTTTGAGGTCGGGGCGGAGGTCCGGCGGGAGCAATGACGCCACCGCATCATGCACGGCGAGCGCGGCGACGAAGCTCATCTCGGCGGCTTTGCGGGGGCTCGCCTGCGGGCGCAGGAATAATGTGCCCATGAAATTGCCGGAGGGGGACACCCATGCGCGGCCACGGCGGCCACGGCCTGCGGTCTGCACTTGCGCTGTGATCCAAACAGGACCGGCCTCGCCTGCCTCACCGAGCCGACGCGCCTCTTCGTTGGTGCTGTCGATTTCGGTGAAGGCTTTGTGGGCTACACCTTCGGGCAGCATCAGGGTACGAGCGCGGCGGCGGCGAATTGCGCACCGGCCAGAAGCGGCGCGGGATAGATGAAGAAGAACATGGTGAAGAGACCGGACAGCGTCAGCACCACGGAGAGCTCGCGCGGCATCGGGCCTTCAAAGACGGGGGCGGGTTCATCGAAATAGATGAGCTTGATGACGCGGAGATAATAAAACGCACCGACGACACTCGCCACCACACCGATGACGGCGAGCGGATAGAGGCCCGCCTGCACCGCGGCGATGAAGACATAGAACTTCGCAAAGAAGCCGGCGAGCGGCGGGATGCCCGCGAGCGAGAACATCAGCATTGAGAAGAAGAACGCAAAGAGCGGCTGGCTGCGCGAGAGACCGGCGAGATCGTTGATGGTTTCGATCTGCTGACCATTGCGGCGCATCGCCAGAATGCAGCAGAAGACGCCCGCATTCATAATCACGTAGATGCTGAGATAGATCAGCACGCCCTGCACGCCTTCGACCGAACCGGCGGCGACACCGACAAGCGCAAAGCCCATATGGCCGATGGAGCTATAGGCCATGAGGCGTTTGATGTTGTTCTGGCCGATGGCGGCGAAGGAGCCGAGCACCATGGAGGCAATCGAAACGAAGACGATGATCTGGTTCCATTCTGGCGCGATGGCCGGAAAGGCTGTGAAGAGCACGCGCATGGTGAGCGCCAGTGCCGCAACCTTCGGGGCACCCGCAAGGAACGCTGTGACCGGCGTGGGCGCGCCTTCATAGACGTCCGGTGTCCACATGTGGAACGGGACGGCGGAGATTTTGAATGCCAGTGCCGCGAGGATAAACACCAGGCCGAAGATGAGACCGAGCGTCTGATGATCGGCACTGATGGCGGCGGCGACTTTTACGAAGTCCAAGGCGCCTGTGTAGCCATAGACGAGCGAGCAGCCATAGAGCAGCAGGCCGGACGAGAGCGCGCCGAGCACGAAATATTTGAGGCCTGCTTCTGACGATTTGGCATTGTCGCGGTGAAAGGCGGCGATGACATAGATCGCCAGCGACTGAAGCTCCAGACCCATATAGAGCGACATGAAGCTCGCGGCGGATACCATCATCATCATGCCGACAGTGGCAAGCGCGATGAGGACCGGAAACTCGAAACGGTCCATGCCTTCGCGGCGGATGAAGGTCAGCGACATGATGACGGCGACGGAGGCACCGAGCAGGATCAGCAGTTTCACGAAACGCGTATAGGGATCGACCGTGAAGAGACCGGAGAAGGTGGTCCCGGTCAGCGTGCCCTGCCCTGCGACCAGGAAGGCTGTGATGATGAAGAGGATGACCGTGCCGTAAGCCACATGCGCCGTGGGGCTGACTTTACGGAAGACGCCGTACATGAGCAGGAGCATCGCGCCGCCTGCCAGCACGATCTCAGGAATGGCAGGCCCGAAGGCCGGAATGAGGTTTGCGTTTTCCATATGCCTGTCGTCTTCCTATCGGGTCGCTATCTGACGCAGCGCTTCGAGCGCGGCGTTGCCTGCGCTGCCTGCTGCATCGCTGGCAGCAATCGCGGCGGCGTAATTAGAAATCAGGTGTTCGACCGAGACAGCCATGATGTTGAAAATCGGCGCGGGATAGATGCCGAACAAGATGGTCGCCACAACCAAGGGCGCCAGCGTGATCATTTCGCGGCGGTTGAGGTCGAGGATGTTTTTCAGCTTCTCTTTGTCGAGCACACCGAAGATGACGCGGCGATAAAGGAAGAGCGCATAGGCGGCTGACAGAATGACGCCTGTGGCGGCGAGCGCTGCCACCCATGTGTTGGCTTTGAAGGCACCGATCAATGTCAGAAATTCGCCGACGAAACCAGATGTGCCGGGAAGACCGACATTGGCCATGGTGAAGATCATCAGGGCCACCGCATAGAAGGGCATGCGCTCAACGAGACCGCCATAGGCCGAAATCTCGCGTGTATGGATGCGATCGTAAATCACGCCGACGCAGAGGAAGAGCGCAGCAGAGACCCAGCCGTGGCTGAGCATCTGGAAGATGCCGCCTTCGATGCCCTGTGTGGTGCCTGTGAAAATGCCCATGGTGACAAAGCCCATATGGGCGACTGACGAATAGGCAATGAGCTTTTTCATATCCTCCTGCACCAGCGCGACGAGCGAGGTGTAGATGATCGCGATGACGCTGAGCGTAAAGACGAGCGGTGCGAAATCAGCAGACGCAACGGGGAACATGGGCAGCGAGAAACGCAGGAAGCCATAGCCGCCCATCTTCAACAGGATGCCCGCGAGGATGACGGAGCCTGCGGTGGGCGCTTCGACGTGGGCGTCGGGCAACCATGTATGGACCGGCCACATCGGCATTTTGACGGCAAAGGAGGCAAAGAACGCGAGCCAGAGCCATGTCTGCATGCCGGCAGGGAAAGGATGATCCATCAGCGTCGGAATGTCGGTCGTGCCGGCATGCCAATACATGGCCATGATGGCGATGAGCATCAACACGGAACCGAGCAAGGTGTAGAGGAACAGCTTGAAGCTCGCATAGATGCGGCGCGCACCGCCCCAGATGCCGATGATGAGGAACATCGGGATGAGGCCTGCTTCGAAGAAGAAGTAGAAGAGAACAAGATCGAGCGAGCAGAATACGCCGATCATCAATGTTTCGAGGATCAGGAACGCGATCATATATTCGCGGACGCGGGTCGTGATCGACTCCCAGCTTGCAAGAATGCAGGCGGGCATGAGGAAGGTCGTGAGGACAACGAACATCACCGAGATGCCGTCAACGCCCATGTGATAGCTGATTGTGCCGCCGAGCCAGTCGGTCTTCTGGACGAACTGGAAATTCGCCGTTGAAGGATCAAAGTGGAACAGCACGTAGAGCGACAGGGCGAAGGTGATCACCGTGGTCCAGAGTGCGATCCAGCGGGCGTTGCGCGCAACGGCCCCCTCGTCGCCACGCAGAATGAGGATCAGTGCTGCGCCGACAGCGGGCAGAAACGTGATCAGGGAAAGAATGTACCCGTCGGCCATCAGTGGACGCCCCCAAGCATGAAGTAAGTGGCGAGGCCCGCGACGCCCAGAAGCATGGCAAAGGCGTAGTGATAGACATAGCCGGTTTGCAGACGGACGACGCCGCGCGTGATGTCGAGGACGCGGGCGGACACACCATCCGGTCCCAAGCCGTCGATGATGCGACCGTCACCCTGCTTCCACAGAATACGACCGATCCAGAAGGCCGGACGCACGAAGATGAAATCGTAGAGCTCGTCGAAATACCACTTGTTGAGCAGGAAATTATAAAGCGGGGCCTGCGTGCGGGCGAGTTCGCGCGGAATGTGCGGCCAGGCGATGTAGAAGAGCCAGGAGAGACCGGCACCGAAGACCATCATGGCGAACGGGCTGTACACGACCCATGACGGGACATTGTGCAGATCGTGCATCACATGATTGTTCGCGCCACGGAAGATCGCATCAAGCCAGAAGGCTTCGTGCATCTCGCCGACAAAATAAGGCGCGAATACATAACCGGCACCGACGGCACCGACCGCTAGGATCACCAGCGGGATGAGCATGACGAGCGGGCTCTCATGCACATGTTCCATTGTGTGATGGTCGGCGCGGGGTGCACCGTGGAAGGTCATGAACATCAGACGCCATGAGTAGAAGGACGTCAGGAAGGCGGCGATGACCAGCATGGTGAAGGCATACATATGCATCGGGTTGTGACCGGCAAATGTCGCTTCGATGATGGCGTCTTTGGAGAAGTAGCCGGCAAACATCGGGAAGCCCGTCAGCGCCAATGTGCCGATGAGCATCATCACCCATGTTGCGGGGATGAGCTTGGCGATGCCGCCCATTTTGCGCATGTCCTGCTCACCGCCCATGGCATGAATGACCGAGCCTGAGCCTAAGAACAGCAGCGCCTTGAAGAAAGCATGGGTGAAGAGATGGAACATCGCCGCTTCGTAAGCACCGACGCCGAGGGCTGCAAACATGTAGCCCAGCTGCGAGCAGGTCGAGTAAGCGATGACGCGCTTGATGTCGTTTTGCACGAGGCCGACTGTGGCGGCGAAGATCGCGGTGGTCGCGCCGATGAAGGTGACGACCGTGAGAGCGGTCGGCGAAAATTCGAAGATCGGTGAGCAGCGGGCGACGAGGAAGACGCCTGCGGTCACCATGGTGGCGGCATGGATCAGGGCCGACACGGGCGTCGGGCCTTCCATCGCGTCCGGCAACCATGTGTGGAGCATGAATTGCGCCGACTTGCCCATCGCGCCCATGAAGAGGAGCAGGCAGATCGTCGTGACCAGCGGCACTTCATAGCCGAGGAACAGGAAGGTGCGGGTTTCGAGATGCGGGATCGCTTCGAAGACCGTGTTGAACTCGACAGAGCCGATGGTCAGGAAGATGGTGGCGATGCCGAGGATGAGGCCGAAGTCGCCGACGCGGTTGACCACGAAGGCTTTGATGGCGGCGGCGTTCGCTGAGGGCTTTTTATACCAGAAGCCGATGAGCAAATATGACGCGAGGCCCACGCCTTCCCAGCCGAAGAAAAGCTGGATGAAATTGTCAGCCGTGACCAGCATCAGCATCGCGAAGGTGAAGAGCGACAGGTAAGCAAAGAAGCGCGGCTGATGCTCGTCGTGGCTCATATAGCCAATGGAATAGATGTGGACGAGCGCGGAGACGGAGGTGACCACAACCAGCATGACGGCGGTGAGCGCGTCAATGCGCAGGCGCCAATCAGCTTCAAACGAGCCGCTGTCGATCCATGTCATCACGTGGATCTGATCGGTGACGCCGCCGAAGGTGACTTGCGGGAAGGCGATGATGGAGAGCACAGCCGACACGACGAGGAGACCCGACGTCACGATCTGCGAGGCGCGCACGCCTATGACGCGGCCAAAAATGCCTGCAATCAGGAAACCCAGAAGCGGCAGAAAGACGATTGCGGAGTACATATTCTCTCCTACCCCTTCATCAAATTAACATCGTCAACCGCGATGGAACCGCGGTTGCGGAAATAGGTCACGAGAATGGCAAGGCCGATGGCCGCTTCGGCAGCGGCAACCGTCAGCACGAACAGAGCGAAGACCTGCCCTGTCAGATCGTTGAGGAAGGTGGAGAAGGCCACGAGATTGATATTGACCGCGAGCAGCATCAGCTCGACCGACATCAGAATGATGATGACATTCTTGCGGTTCAGAAAGATGCCGAAGACGCCGATCGTAAAGAGGATGGCGGCGACGGTAAGATAATGTCCAAGACCGATTTCCATGTTCAGAGTCCTTGTCCCGGCTTCACGTCTTTGTACTCGACGCCTTCGGACCGTTTGCGGCCGATCTGATGTGCGATGACCTGACGCTTAATGTCCGGACGGTGGCGCAGCGTCAGCACAATCGCGCCGATCATGGCAACGAGAAGGATGAGGCCCGACGCCTGAAAGAGATACATGTATTGGGTGTAGATAACCTGACCCAATGCGCGCGTGTTGGTGATGTTATCGGCAGCCGCAGGCACCGGCGAGGCGGCGGCGGCCACGGCGTCAGGTGTGATGACCCATGAGGCCCCGACAAGCGCCAGTTCGAGCACCAGCACCAAACCAAGCAACGCACCGACGGGGAGATATTGCAGGGCACCCTGACGCAGTTGCACGAAGTCGATGTCGAGCATCATCACGACGAAGAGGAAGAGCACCGCGACCGCGCCGACATAGACGATGACGAGGATCAGCGCGATGAACTCGGCCCCCATCAGGATGAAGAGCGCGGCGGCGTTGAAAAACGTCAGGATGAGAAACAAAACCGAATGAACGGGATTGCGGGCCGCGATGACCATGAACCCTGCGGCGATGGCTATCGCTGCAAAGACATAGAAGGCTATGGCGGTGACGATCATTTGGACCCCTGTCCCTATTCTATTCTTTGTTCAGTCAGACGGATGACGCGCGATTAGCGGTAGGGCGCGTCGAGTTCGATATTCTTGGCGATCTCACGTTCCCAACGGTCGCCGTTGGAAAGGAGGCGGTCTTTGTCATAGAGGAGTTCTTCACGGGTTTCCGTGGCGAACTCGAAATTCGGGCCTTCGACGATGGCATCGACGGGGCAGGCTTCCTGACAGAAGCCGCAATAGATGCATTTTGTCATGTCGATGTCATAGCGCGTCGTGCGGCGCGTGCCATCGTTGCGGCGCGGGCCTGCCTCGATGGTGATGGCCTGCGCGGGGCAGATGGCTTCGCACAATTTGCAGGCGATGCACCGCTCTTCGCCGTTGGGGTAACGGCGCAGCGCATGTTCACCACGGAAGCGGGGCGAGAGCGGGCCTTTTTCAAACGGGTAATTGATGGTCGTCTTGGGCTTGAAGAAATACTTCATCGCCAGAAAGAACGCGCCGACAAACTCTGTGAGGAAGAGTGAGCGGGTAACCTGATTGAAGGATGCCATGTTTCTGTTCCTTCCGGTCAATGCTGCGGGACAAGGCCGAAGCCGACGAGCACACCTGCCGTCAACACAACCCAGAACAGCGAGAACGGCAGAAACACTTTCCAGCCGAGACGCATCAATTGGTCATAGCGATAGCGCGGCACGAAGGCCTTCACCATCGAAATCATGAAGAACACCATGAAGGTCTTGATGACCATCCAGACGATGCCCGGCACCCATGTGAAGGGCGCGAAATCGAAGGGCGGCAACCAGCCACCGAAGAACAGAATGGCCATCATGGCGGACATGAGAATGATCGCCACATATTCGCCGAGCATGAACATCATGTAGGGCGTGGACGAATACTCGACCATGAAGCCCGCGACGAGTTCGGATTCGGCTTCCACCAGATCGAAGGGCGGGCGGTTGGTTTCCGCGAGTGCCGAGATGAAGAAGATGACGAGCATCGGCAGATGCCAGAGCCAGTACCAGTTGAAGAAACCGTAATTACCGTCCTGCGCGCGCACGATGTCTGAAAGGTTCAGCGAGCCTGCTGTCATCAGAATGGTGATGAGCACGAAGCCGATGGAGACTTCATAAGACACCATCTGCGCGGCGGAGCGCAGCGCGGACAAGAACGGATATTTCGAGTTCGAGGCCCAACCCGCCATGATGACGCCGTACACACTCAGCGACGAGAAGGCGAGAATGTAGAGGATGCCGATATTCATGTCGGAGATGACGAGCCCGTCGCCCACCGGCACCACGGCCCAGGCCGCAAGCGAGAGCGTCACGGTGACGAGCGGTGCGAGCAGGAACACGCCTTTGTTCGCGCCCGAGGGAATGATGTTTTCCTTGAACACAAATTTCAGCAAGTCAGCAAACGATTGGAGCAGACCGAAGGCACCCACGACATTGGGGCCGCGACGAAGCTGCACCGCCGCCCATATCTTGCGGTCGGCAAGAAGAATGTAAGCCGTGAAAATCAGCAGACCGACAAGCAGCAGCAGCGACTGACCGACGATGATCAGGAAGGGTAAGCCGTAGTTGAAGAAGAAATCCTGCATGGCTTACTCCGCCGCCTGTGCGCCGCGACGGCTTCGTGCCAGTTCGGCTGAACAATCAGCCATGGTCTTGCTGGCGCGTGCAATCGCGTTTGTCAGGTGGAAATCTTTGACGGGTGTGTCGAAGGCGGCTGCGTCCATCTCACCCGAAGCGAGATCGGGCAAGGCGCCTGCGGCCACCACTTCGTCGATGGAAGCAAAATGCGGCGCGGCGGCGACAATAGCGTCACGTAAGCTCGCATGGGTGTCGTAAGGCAATGTCTTACCGAGTTCGGCTGAGAGCGCCCGCAGGATCGTCCAATCCTCGCGCGCTTCGCCGGGCGGGAACGCCGCGCGGTTGCCGCGCTGGACGCGGCCTTCGGTGTTGGCATAGAGCCCGTCTTTTTCCGTATAGGCGGCACCCGGCAGGATGACGTCGGCGCGATGCGCGCCATTGTCGCCATGTGTGCCCTGATAGATCACGAAAGCGGAGCCCAGTTTGGTGAAGTCGATTTCGTCGGCCCCGAGGAGATACACAACATCGATCTCGCCTTTGCTCGCACCGTCGAGGATCGCGGCAACATCGCGACCGCCATCAGCAGGCACGAGGCCGAGATCGAGACCGGCGACGCGGGCGGCGGCTGTGTGCAGCATGTTGAAGCTGGCATTGGTCGCTTTGGCGAGCGCAACGCTAGCTGCCAAAACAGCCGCGCCGTCTTTGCGCGTCAGAGCACCCTGCCCCACAATGATCATGGGCGCTTTGGCATTTTTCAGAACATCAGCGAAACCGCCGCCTGAAGCCAGAGACTTCAATGTGTCGGGACCAGCGCCGAGGTGGTCGTAGTCATATGTCAGGTCAACACGCGGGCCGATGACGCCGACTTTCAAGCCACCGACGCGCGAGCGCTTGCGGATGCGGGCATTGATGATCGGGGCTTCTTTGCGCGGGTCGGAACCGATGATGAGGATCGCGTCAGCCTCTTCGATGCCTGCAATGGTCGCATTGAAAATATACGACGAGCGGGCACCACCGATTTTCGCGCCGTCCTGACGGCAGTCAATGTTCGGTGAACCAAGCGACGTGAAGAGGTCCTTCAGCGCTTTCAGTTCTTCGGCTGCGGCAAGATCACCGGCGATGGCGGCGATGCGTTCGCCCTTCGCACCTTTAAGTTTGGCGGCGATGGCGGCGAAGGCTTCGGCCCATGAGGCTTCAGCAAGTTTACCGTTGATGCGCACATAGGGACGATCAAGGCGCTGGGACTTCAGACCATCGGCGACAAAGCGTGTCTTGTCGGAAATCCATTCTTCGTTCACGTCTTCGTTGAGACGCGGCAGGATGCGGATGACTTCGGAGCCACGGGCATCAACGCGGATGTTGGAGCCGACAGCATCCATCACGTCCACGGATTCGGTTTTGCGCAATTCCCACGGACGCGCGGTGAAGGCGGTCGGGCGGAAGGTCAGCGCACCGACGGGGCAAAGATCAACCACGTTGGCGGAAAGTTCAGACGAGAGTGTGCTTTCGAGATAGGTCGTGATTTCCATATCTTCGCCGCGACCAATGGCACCGATTTCCGGTGTGCCTGCCACTTCGGTGGCGAAGCGCACGCAGCGTGTGCACTGGATGCAGCGGGTCATCACGGTCTTGACGAGTGGACCCATGTATTTTTCTTCGACTGCGCGCTTGTTCTCGTGAAAGCGCGACCCATCGACGCCATAGGCCATCGACTGATCCTGCAGATCGCATTCGCCGCCCTGATCGCAGATCGGGCAATCAAGCGGATGGTTGATGAGCAGGAATTCCATCACACCTTCTCGGGCGCGTTTCACCTGCTCGGTCGTCGTGCGGACGATGGCACCTTCCGACGCGGGCATGGCGCAGGAGGCGACGGGCTTGGGTGATTTCTCGACCTCGACCAGACACATGCGGCAATTGCCTGCGATGGACAGACGCTCGTGATAGCAGAAGCGCGGAATTTCGACGCCTGCGGCTTCGCATGCCTGCAGGAGCGTTGCGCCTGCGGGCACTTCAACTTCGATGCCGTCAACTGTGACCTTAGGCATACCTTACTCCGCCGCCGCGAGATGTCTGCGATGGGCAGAAATCCGCTCTTCGAGAACCGGCCGGAAATGCCGGATGAGACCTTGAATGGGCCATGCCGCCGCGTCGCCGAGCGCGCAGATCGTGTGGCCTTCGACGCGCTTTGTGACGTCGAGCAGCATGTCGATTTCTTCGACCGCAGCTTCACCCGACACGAGACGCTCCATAACGCGCCACATCCAGCCCGTGCCTTCGCGGCAGGGCGTGCACTGGCCGCAGCTTTCATGCTTATAGAAAGCGGCAAGACGCGCGATGGCTTTGATGAGGTCGGTTGATTTGTCCATGACGATAACGGCAGCAGTCCCCAAGCCCGACTGCACGGCCTTGAGGCTGTCGAAATCCATCAGCACATCATCGCAAATGGATTTGGGCAGCATCGGCACCGACGAACCGCCGGGGATCACCGCCAGCAGATTGTCCCAGCCGCCACGCACGCCGCCGCAATGCTTATCGATCAGTTCACGGAGCGAAATGCCCATCTCTTCTTCAACATTGCAGGGCTTGTTGACATGGCCCGAAATCGAGAAAATCTTTGTGCCCGTATTATTCGGACGACCGAGACCGGCAAACCACGTTGCACCACGACGCAGAATTGTCGGGGCGACAGCGATGGACTCGACATTGTTCACGGTCGTCGGCGCGCCATAGAGACCCATATTGGCGGGGAATGGCGGCTTCAGGCGCGGCATGCCCTTTTTGCCTTCGAGGCTTTCAAGGAGGGCTGTTTCTTCGCCGCAGATGTAAGCGCCTGCGCCGTGATGGACATAGAGATCAAAGTCCCAGCCGGAGCCTGCGGCGTTCTTGCCAAGCAGACCAGCGGCATAGGCTTCATCAACGGCCTTTTGAAGTGCCACACGCTCAGCGATGAACTCGCCACGGACATAGATGTAACAAACATGGGCCTGCATCGCGAAAGACGCGATCAGGCAGCCTTCGATGAGCTTCTGCGGATCGTAGCGCATGATCTCGCGGTCTTTGCAGGTGCCGGGTTCGGACTCGTCAGCGTTGACCACGAGGTAATGCGGACGACCACCAGAGTCTTTCGGCATGAAGGACCATTTGAGGCCCGTTGGGAAACCGGCGCCGCCACGACCACGCAGACCAGACTTTTTCATCTCGTCGATGATCCAGTCGCGGCCCTTCTCAATGAGCGCTGCCGTGCCATCCCAATCGCCGCGCATCTGCGCGCCTTTGAGGCCGGGCGTGCCACGACCATAGAGATTGGTGAAAATGCGATCTTCGTCTTTCAGCATCACTTGCCCCCGCCTGAGATGGGTGTCGTCAGGCTTGTCAAACCGTCAATGGGTTCCGAGCCTGTGCGGCCCGTCTGCGAACCGATCTTCACCGGCTTGCCATTGCGCAGGTCTTCGAGGAGTTGTCCCATCGAGGCTCCGTCGAGGTCTTCATAATAGTCATCGTTGATCTGGACCATCGGCGCGTTGGCGCAAGCGCCGAGACATTCGACTTCGATCCATGAGAGCTTGCCGTCGGCGCTGACCTGACCTTCGGGGCCGATGTGCTTGTTGCACGCCGCTTTGATGTCATCGGAGCCACGCAGCCAGCACGGCGTTGTGCCGCAAAGCTGCACGAAATGCTCGCCCACGGGCGACAGATTGAACATGGTGTAGAAGGTCGCGACTTCGAGCGCGCGGATGTAATCCATTTTCAGCATGTCGGCGACGAAGCGAATGGCGGGCTCTGAAAGCCAGCCTTCCTGCTTCTGCGCCTGCCAGAAGAGCGGGATGATCGCGGAAGCCTGACGGCCTTCGGGATATTTCGCGATTTGACCTTTGGCCCATTCCGCATTTTCCGGCGAGAACGCAAAGCTCGCGGGTTGTTTGGCACTCAGACGACGCACACTCATCGGTCAACCTCACCGAACACGATGTCGATGGAACCCAGAATGGCGGCGACGTCCGCCAGCATGTGTCCGCGACAGAGAAAATCCATGGCCTGCAAATGCGCGAAACCCGGCGCGCGGATTTTGCACTTGTAAGGTTTGTTGCTCCCGTCCGAGACGAGGAAGACACCGAACTCGCCCTTGGGCGCTTCGACAGCGGCATATACTTCACCGGCAGGCACGTGATAGCCCTCGGTATAGAGTTTGAAATGATGGATCAGGGCTTCCATCGAGGTCTTCATCTCAGCACGCTTGGGCGGCGCGATCTTGCCGTCCGTTGTATTGACCGGACCTTCGGGCATCATCTCAATGCATTGTTTGATGATACGGAGCGACTGGCGCATTTCATCCATGCGGACGAGATAGCGATCATAGCAATCGCCGTTCTTGCCGACGGGAATGTCGAAATCGAGTTCCGAATAGACTTCATAAGGCTGCGAGCGGCGCAGGTCCCAGGCCATGCCGGAGCCGCGCACCATGACGCCGGAGAAACCCCAGTCGAGCGCGTCCTGCGGCGACACGATGCCGATGTCGGCATTGCGCTGCATGAAAATGCGGTTGCCGGTGAGCAGTGTTTCAAGATCGTCGAGCGTCTTTTCGCAAGGGCCGCAGAAATCATAAATGTCGCGCAGCAGTTCCGGCGTCACGTCCTGATGCACGCCACCGGGACGGAAATAAGCGGCATGCATGCGCGAGCCTGAGGCGCGTTCATAGAACACCATCAGATTTTCGCGCTCGACAAAGCCCCAGAGCGGCGGCGTCAGCGCGCCCACGTCCATCGCCTGCGTTGTCGTGTTCAGCAGATGCGACATCAACCGGCCGATCTCAGAAAAGATCACGCGGAGGAACGATGCGCGGCGCGGCACGGTGATGCCCAGCAGTTTCTCAACCGCGAGGCAGTAAGCATGTTCCTGATTCATCGGCGCGCAATAATCGAGCCGGTCGAAATAAGGCAAGGCCTGCAGGAATGTTTTGGCTTCGATCAGTTTCTCGGTGCCGCGATGAAGCAATCCGATATGCGGATCGACGCGTTCGACGATTTCGCCTTCAAGCTCCAGCACGAGGCGCAGCACGCCATGCGCGGCCGGATGCTGAGGGCCGAAGTTCAGCGAGAAGGTGCGGAGCTTTTGTTCTGGTGTGAGCTGGTTCATGGCTTCGGCTCCGCTTTCTCGTCGCCGGGCAGGATGTATTCAGCACCCTCCCAGGGCGATAGAAAATCGAACGTGCGAAATTCCTGTGTGAGTTTGACGGGTTCGTAAATCACGCGCTTCTGGTCGGCGTCGTAGCGCACTTCGACATAACCCGTCATCGGGAAATCTTTGCGCAGCGGATGACCGGCAAAGCCGTAGTCGGTGAGGATGCGGCGCAAATCCGGATGACCGGAAAAGAGCACGCCGTACATGTCATAGGTTTCGCGCTCGAACCAGTTGGCGGTCGGAAAGAGATCGACCACGCTCGGCACCTGACCGTCTTCGTCGGTCGCAACCTTCACGCGGATGCGCTGGTTCTTCACCATCGAGAGCATGTGATAGACGACATCGAAGCGTTCAGGCCGCGTCGGGAAATCAACCGCTGTCACGTCGAGCAACAAAGTGAACCGGCAATCCGCATCGTCACGCAAAAAAGCGAGCACAGATTTGATGGCGCTGACTTGCGCCACCACGGTCAGCTCACCATATGCAATGTCGTGAGAGACAATCGCACCTCCCAGCTTTGCGCGGAGATGGTCGCCGAGTTTTGTCAGGCTATCGTCCATCGAAGCAGTCTCGAAGCTCATGTGGTGGGTACACCGTCTCGGATGAGTGGCTTCCCGTGCGGATTAAAATCACCGGTCGATTGAGCCGGTCCGGCGAATTTTCTTTTGCAGCGCGAGGATGCCATAGATCAGCGCCTCGGCTGTGGGCGGGCAACCGGGGACATAAATGTCCACCGGAACGATGCGATCGCAACCGCGCACCACGGAATAAGAATAGTGATAATAGCCACCGCCATTGGCGCATGATCCCATCGAGATCACGTAGCGCGGTTCCGGCATCTGGTCATAGACCTTGCGCAGCGCAGGCGCCATTTTGTTGGTCAGCGTACCGGCGACAATCATCACGTCAGACTGGCGCGGGGAGGCGCGCGGCGCGAAGCCGAAACGCTCCGTGTCATAGCGCGGCATGGACGAATGGATCATCTCCACCGCGCAGCAGGCAAGACCGAATGTCATAAACATCAGCGAGCCGGTGCGCGACCAGTTGATGAGATCGTCAACGCTGGTGAGCAAAAAGCCTTTGTCGGCCAGCTCGTCGGAAATCAGTTTGAAATCGGCTTCCGGGGGAACCGCGCTGCCCGAAACGGCAACGGCTGTTGTGTCACTCACTCCCATTCGAGAGCTCCCCTCTTCCACTCATAGGTAAAGCCGATGGTCAGCACGCCGAGGAACACCATCATGGACCAGAAGCCGAACATGCCCACATCGCCGAGCGAGATCGCCCAGGGGAAGAGGAAGGCCACTTCGAGGTCGAATATGATGAAAAGAATGGCGACCAGATAATACTTAACGTCGAACTTCATGCGCGCGTCGTCAAAGGCTTCAAAGCCGCATTCATAGGCCGAGAGCTTTTCGGTATCGGGCATGGAGGGGGCGGTCAGGAAGGGTGCGATCAACAAGGCCAGACCGATGACTAACGAGAGGCCCAAAAACACCAAAATGGGCAGGTACTCGCTCAGCAGGTCTTCCATGTTATCCCCTTTTCCCGTGTCCCCACAGGATGGCCCGATAAAACGAATCGAAGCCAAATCTTAGCCAACATTACGTGCTGGCGAATCCGCGGGCAGTATAGCCGTGGGTCATACAGAATCAAATGCCGCCCGCCAAGTTATGAACCGCGTTCTCACGCAAAAAATCGTTACGGCGCTTGGAGTTGCAAGTCATTCGCAAGTCATTCGCGTTCGCACGGTGCGGCGCACAATGCACATGCAAAAGCATATGACTTGGGCACCGTTCGGACGGCGACTATCTGAAATTTTCACTGAGATAATGGCGAGAGTGACGGGACTCGAACCCGCGACCTTCGGCGTGACAGGCCGACGCTCTAACCAACTGAGCTACACCCCCGACGAGGGCACGCATGCGCCCGCTGAGTGGGCGGTTTCTACGGCGCTGCGGGAGGCCTGTCAAGGCAGTTTGGGATTTGTTCCAGAAGTTTCGCGGGTTTTGTCGGGGATCGTGGAATTGCGGTGTTTTTGGGGGCAATCCTTCGAGACGGCGCATGCGCGCCTCCTCAGGATGAGGTTCTTTTTGTTATTTCCGGCAACTTGCCTGGAACCGCCATTTAGATTGACTCCATGAGGGCGCTTCAAAATCTATACCGGCTCAGGTTCATTTGCTGAACTGGAAAGTCAGATATGTGCCATGCGATTTCACACGGCAACGGAATTACCGTTGAACGAAACTTGATCTGAAAACAGGTAAAATCATGAGTCAAAAACACACGGGCAAGTGCTTCTGCGGCACGGTTGAAATTGAAGTCATCGGCGAACCGGAAGGCATGGGCTACTGCCATTGCAATTCTTGCCGCGCCTGGTCCGCCGGACCCGTGAACGCCTTCACGCTGTGGAAACCCGAAAACGTGAAAGTGACGAAGGGCAACGATAAGCTCGGCCATTTCATGAAAACTGAAAACAGCGACCGTCACTTTTGCACAAAATGTGGCGGGCATCTTTTAACCAAGCATCCGGGGCTTGGATTGACTGACGTGTTTGCGGCAACCCTTTCCAACTTCAACTTTGTTCCGGGCGTCCACGTCAACTATGCCGAGACGGTTCTGCCGATGAAAGACGGGCTGCCCAAGCTGCGGGACTTTCCCGCGGAACTCGGTGGGTCCGGGATCGCCGTGCCGGAATAACCGCGACGATAGACCACAAAATATATAGGGCCGTAGCAGAGATGCTGCGGCCCTATTGCCTCCGGTACAGATATTGAACTGGTCGCCAATCGGGCGAACCGATAGCGTCGCACCATTCGAAAAAATAAATGGATTATCTTGCTATGGCCGAAAACAGGTATCTGCAGTTTTGCCCCGTCTCCATGGCTGCGGAGATACTTTGCTCGCGTTGGACCATCCTTCTTCTGCGCGAGCTGATTGCGGGATCAACCCGCTTTAACGATCTTCGTCGCGGGCTTCCGCGTATGTCGCCTGCCCTCCTTTCAAAACGCCTTCGGGAGATGGAGGTGGCGGGCCTCGTCCAACGTGTCGCGATCGGGTCAAAATCCGACATTCAGGAATACCAATTGACGGCTGCAGGACGAGACCTGAAAGGGCTCGTGGAGACATTCGGCAGTTGGGGGCAAAAATGGGTGGAGAGCGACGCAACATTGCGCAATCTCGACGTCAACCTGCTGATGTGGGATATGCGCCGTAACATCCGGACCGATCCGATGCCGCGCAAGCGCACCAATATATTGTTCACCTACGCTGAGTTACCGCCAGCGCAGAGAAAATGGTGGCTCCTCGTCGAACCGGGCGAGGACGTTGATCTCTGCCTGATTGATCCGGGTTTTGACGTTGATCTCTATGTCAATATCGACCTGGAAACGATGACACGCATTTGGCTTGGATACGAAAAGGTCTCGATGGCCAAAAAGCAGGGCCGGCTGCACATCACAGGAAACCACGTCATCGAACGTGCCATCGAACAGTGGCTCGGTCTTAGTCCGTTCGCGAAAGTGCAAAAGATCGTGGCCTAAATCGCCTGACGGCATTTTCCGGCAAGAAGGCTCGCAGAGCGAAGGCTGGTAGGCGGTGACGGACTCGAACCGCCGACATCCTCGGTGTAAACGAGGCGCTCTACCAACTGAGCTAACCACCCGCACGAGGCCTAAAGGCTCTCAGCAACAGGCATCTCGTAGCCGATGGCACTCTTATTTGCAAGATAAGGAGGCTTCTTTGCAAGATGAGAGGCCGTCGCAACGGAACGCCTGACAAGTTGACCGCGGGCGTAGTGTGGACACGCCCAGAATCGACGCCTAGACTCAAGCGGGGACTAGTAGATTTTGCGAAAGTCAGGGCTTGTTTATGCACTTACCTTTCGAGGTTGATGACCGGCTCGCGCTAGAATTCATTGCCTATTGGGAAGGCCTGCGAACATCAACAGAGCTCCCCGTTTGGGACAGCGCTGCGGTGCAGATCGCGATACCTGAATTATTACCCAATATCATTGCCATAGAAGTACGCGAACCAAAGACGCTCTATGTCCGGCAAGCCGGTTCGGCCTTCCGCGATCATTACGGATTTGAGATCAGCGGGACAGACTTGCTTACCTACACGCAGCCGAAAGATGTGGACGAAAGATATCGTCGGTTTCATGCGGCAACGGCACAACCCTGCGCGGCTTTAGGTCAGGCACCGATAATCGGATCGCATAATATCATGATCATATGCGACCTCGTCTGGCTGCCTGTCCGCGAAGCCGGGACAGGTAAGACGCTCCTTATTACGCTTCACGGTTTGGGTGGCCGGAAAATCTATAATGAGCAATCTGCATCCGTCATGCCTATGGCCCGAAAATTCGCCTTTGTGGATATCGGCTTCGGCATACCGTCTCCGCCCGAAGCGCCCGGCCGCTGGATCTCCGTGAAAGGCGCCATCACCCGTCATCTCACTTCGCTTCGCGCCCTGATGTCATAAGCGACTCAGAAGGCGATGCATCGCAGGCCTGAGAATTCCCGATGCGGGGCACTCGTGTACGGCGTGGTTATCAGGTAAACCGTGTGTCCTGCCCTGCCCCTCATCTCGTTGCGGAGCTTTCCTTTGAACCGGACTTTTGCGCCGTTTTATTCACTGCTGATGGCGACCGCTATTTTGCTGACCGGCAACGGGTTGTTCGGCACGCTTATTCCGCTGCGCGCGGGCATTGAAGGTTTCACGACAGGCGTGATCGGCTTGCTTGGCAGTGCTTATTTTATCGGCTTTTTGGCAGGTTGTGTGTTCGGGCCGCATGTGGTGCGCCGCGCGGGGCACATACGCAGTTTTGCGGCGCTGGCGGGCATCGCGTCCGTCCTGCCGCTGATACATGAGTTGGTGATTGACCCCTGGGTCTGGGCTGTCCTGCGCGTGGCTCACGGCTTTGCCTTTGCGGGCCTCTATATGGTGATTGAAAGCTGGCTCAATGAGCGCGCGACCAACGAAACGCGGGGACGGCTTTTTTCGGTTTACCTGATCATCAATTTCAGCTCGATCACGCTTGGTCAGTTCATGCTCAATCTGGCAGACCCTGCTCACTTCACGCTTTTTGCCATTGTGTCGATGCTGACCTCGCTGGCGCTGGTGCCGATTTCACTGTCAACAACGGTGCAGCCTGCGCCGCTGGCCTCGACGGACATTTTCATTCTGAAACTCTACAAGATTTCGCCCGTCGGCATGATGGGGAGCTTTGTGGTGGGACTCGCCAATGCGCCGTTCTGGACGCTCGGCCCCGTCTTCGCCAAGGATAGCGGGCTTGATTTGTTCGGCGTGTCGGTCTTCATGACGGCAGCGATTATCGGCGGGGCGCTGGCGCAATGGCCCATCGGGCGCATCTCGGACAAGACCGACCGGCGGCGTGTGATCCTCGCGCTCTGCATCGGTTCGATTGGCGCGGAACTGGCGATGGTCGCGGCGCGCGGCGCAGAGGCGCATAATTTCATGCTGCTGGCGGGCTTCCTCTTCGGCGTGACATCGCTGACGCTCTATTCCGTCTGCGTCGCGCATACGAATGATCATGCCTCGCGCGAAAGCTTTGTCAGCGTGTCGGGCGGCTTGCTGCTCGTCTATGCGCTGGGCGCGATTGTCGGGCCGTCGGCCGCATCATTCGGCGCGGGCTTTTACGGCATGTCGTTTATTTTCATCTTCGGCGCCGGCGTGCATGTCCTGTTCGGGCTGTTCACGCTTTACCGGATTTCGATGAGCCCGGCGGTATCGCTCCATGAGAAGATGGATTTTGCGGTGGTGCCTGATCCGGCGAGCGATCCCTCGAGTGAGCTGGATCCAAGGGCGCAGTAGAAAATAGAACAAAAAAGCCGACAGGCCCATGAGCGGGGCTGTCGGCTTATGTCCGGTCCGTCAGGCCTATCAGGCGTTGACGGCGTCTTTCAGGCCTTTACCGGCCTTGAATTTCGGCTGCTTGGAGGCCGGGATCTGGATGGTTTCACCCGTGCGCGGGTTACGGCCTTCAGTCGCGGCGCGGGCGGACACGGTGAACGTGCCGAAGCCGACCAGGCGCACTTCATCGCCCTTTTTCAGCGAATCCGTAATCGTGTCGAAAACATAGTCGACGGCCTTGGTCGCATCGGCTTTCGAAAGACCGGTGCGGTCCGCCACTTCTGCAATGAGATCGTTTTTATTCACGGCTGGCCCCTCAGGAATCGGCGCGGAACTGCGCCTTTGTGTTAGGCAGGACTTTACCTGCCGCAGCGGAACAGGGTCAAAGAAAAACTCGCGGAAATCTGCGATTCTTTGCCATTATTCACAAAAAAACGGGGGCATTTAGCCCCCGTTTCTGTCTGTTTCCAATCGTTTAGCCTTTTGGGCTCGCTTAGTGAGCGAGCGGCGTCTCGGCCACGGGACCACGGCGCTCGGCGGCCTGCTGGGCCACATAGGCCGCTTCGTCCCATTCAATCGGCTCCGGCATACGCACAAGCGCGTTGCGCAGGACTTCATCAACGGTCGAGACGGGGATGATCTCCATCAGGTTTTTGACGTTGTCCGGAATGTCGGCCAGGTCTTTTGCATTGTCCTGCGGGATCATCACGCGCTTGATGCCGCCACGGAGCGCCGCGAGGAGCTTTTCCTTGAGACCGCCGATGGGGAGCACGCGGCCACGCAGCGTGATCTCGCCGGTCATGGCGACATCCTTACGCACCGGAATGCCTGTCATCAGCGAGACGATGGCTGTCGCCATGGCAACACCGGCGGACGGACCGTCCTTAGGTGTGGCACCTTCGGGCACATGGACGTGAACGTCCTTGCGCTCAAAAACAGGCGGCTCGATGCCGAAATGCGTCGCGCGCGAACGAACATAGGAGTTCGCAGCCGAGATCGATTCCTTCATCACGTCTTTCAGATTGCCGGTCACGGTCATCCGACCCTTGCCCGGCATCATCACGCCTTCAATCGTCAGCAACTCGCCGCCGACTTCGGTCCATGCGAGGCCAGTGACCACGCCGACCTGATCTTCGCCTTCGGCTTCACCAAAGCGGTACTTCGGCACGCCTGCGTATTTTTCGATGTTTTCCATCGTGACCGTGATCGCCTTCTTGTCGGAGGTCAGGATTTCCTTCACCGCTTTACGCGCGAGGTTGTTCAATTCGCGCTCAAGGCTACGCACACCGGCTTCGCGTGTGTAAACGCGGATGACCTGACGCAAGGCCGCTTCGTCGATCGACCATTCATTCGCCTTCAGGCCATGGCCTTCAATGGCCTTGGAAATCAGATGGCGACGGGCAATCTCGACCTTCTCGTCTTCGGTGTAACCGGCAAGGCGAATGATCTCCATGCGGTCCATCAAAGGTCCGGGAATGTTGAGCGTGTTCGCCGTCGTCACGAACATGACGTCGGACAGATCGTAATCAACTTCGAGATAGTGATCCGCGAATGTTGAATTCTGTTCCGGATCAAGCACCTCAAGCAGAGCCGATGACGGATCACCGCGGAAGTCCGCGCCCATCTTGTCGATTTCGTCGAGCAGGAAAAGCGGATTGGTGTGCTTCACCTTCTTCATCGACTGGATAACCTTGCCGGGCATTGAGCCGATATAGGTGCGGCGATGACCACGGATTTCGGCTTCATCGCGCACGCCGCCAAGCGACATACGCACGAAGTCACGACCGGTCGCCTTCGCAATCGACTTGCCAAGCGAGGTCTTGCCGACGCCGGGCGGGCCGACGAGGCAGAGGATCGGGCCTTTGAGCTTGTTCGCGCGGCTCTGCACGGCGAGATATTCAACGATACGCTCTTTGACCTTGTCGAGACCGAAGTGATCGGCGTCGAGGATTTCCTGCGCGGCGTTCAAATCTTTCCGTACACGGCTCTTCTTGTTCCACGGAACCGTCAGCAGCCAATCGAGATAATTGCGCACCACTGTCGCTTCGGCCGACATGGGGCTCATCTGCTTGAGCTTCTTCAGCTCAGCGAGTGCCTTTTCGTTGGCGTCTTTCGACAGCTTCGTCTTGGCGATGCGGTCTTCGAGTTCCCGCATATCGTCTTTGCCGTCTTCGCCGTCGCCGAGCTCCTTCTGAATGGCCTTCATCTGCTCGTTCAGATAATACTCGCGCTGCGTCTTCTCCATCTGGCGCTTCACGCGCGAGCGGATACGCTTCTCGACCTGAAGCACACTGATCTCACCTTCCATCAGCGAATAGACGCGCTCCAGGCGCTCCGTCACTGTGGCGAGTTCGAGCAGTTCCTGCTTCTCGGCAATCTTGATGTTGATATGGCTGGCAATCGTGTCAGCGAGCTTGGCCGGATCATCGATCTGCGTGACCGACCCCAGAACTTCCGGCGGCACCTTTTTGTTGAGCTTCACATAGCCTTCGAACTGCGTGACGACAGAGCGCGCGAGCGCGTCGAGCTGCTCATCGTCGCTTTCAGGCTCAATGATGGCTTCGACATTGGCTTCGAAGAATTCTTCATTGTCGAGATAGTCCGCGACGCGCGCGCGGCGCACGCCTTCGACCAGCACCTTGACGGTGCCGTCGGGCAATTTCAGAAGCTGCAGGACCGTGCCGATCGTGCCGATTTCGTAGATGTCTTCGATCGACGGATTGTCGTCAGCGGCATTCTTCTGGGCGACGAGCAGGATCTGCTTGTCGTCCTGCATCACATTTTCCAATGCGCGCACTGATTTTTCGCGGCCGACAAAAAGCGGCACGATCATGTGGGGGAACACAACAATGTCGCGCAGCGGCAGGACGGGAAGGACCAGCGGCCCCTTGTCGTCTGAACCGCCCTTCGGCGAGATTGTTTCGTTTTGATCGCTCATATTCTGATCCCTGCTTTGTCTGATCGTCCCGACGGCGCTCCACTCTAACATCCACATACTTGAGAGAATGTTGAGGGCGAAACAGTGATGTCCAGATTACGAGATTCGCGGCGTAAATACCGGCAAATGCTACGCGGTAAATTCTTTACCTTTTAGAACCGGATCACCTGTTTCGGCGGTGGGACTGGACCTCGATTGGTCCTGTTGAGAGAAACGTGGTCCTGAAAGCCCCGGCTTTCAAGACCACCTTCATTCATTTAAGGAACGGGCTTCACTCCGCCGCACCCGATCAATCCATAATTTTCCGACTTTGGAAAATCAGGCGCCGGTCGTTCCTGTATCGCCCTTGCGCTCCGCATAGATGTAGAGCGGACGCGCTTTGCCTTCGACGACTTCGGCGCTGATGACGACTTCCTCGACGCCTTCCAGCGTCGGCAGGTCATACATCGTGTCGAGCAAAATGGCTTCCATGATGGAGCGCAAACCACGCGCGCCTGTCTTGCGTTCAATGGCGCGTTTGGCAATCGCCATCAGCGAGTCCGCCGCGAAAGACAGCTTCACATTTTCCATTTCGAAGAGGCGCTCATACTGCCGCACGAGCGCGTTTTTCGGCTCGGTCAGAATCTGCATCAATGCCGTTTCGTCGAGATCCTCAAGCGTGGCAAGCACCGGCATACGACCGACAAATTCGGGGATGAGACCGAACTTGAGCAAATCTTCCGGCTCCAGCTCTTTCAGCAATTCGCCTGTGCGGCGATCATCAGCCGAGCGCACCGTCGCACCGAAGCCGATGCCCGAACCCTTGCCGCGACTGCCGATGATCTTTTCCAAACCGGCAAAGGCACCGCCGCAGATGAAAAGGATGTTCGTCGTATCGACCTGCAAAAATTCCTGCTGGGGATGCTTGCGGCCACCTTGCGGCGGAACGGAAGCAACCGTGCCTTCCATGATCTTCAACAGCGCCTGCTGCACGCCTTCACCCGACACGTCACGTGTGATCGACGGGTTGTCAGACTTGCGGCTGATCTTGTCCACTTCGTCGATATAGACGATGCCGCGCTGGGCGCGTTCGACATTGTAGTCGGCGGACTGGAGCAGTTTCAGAATGATGTTTTCAACGTCTTCACCGACATAGCCGGCTTCGGTCAGCGTCGTCGCGTCAGCCATGGTGAACGGCACATCGAGAATGCGCGCGAGCGTCTGGGCCAGAAGCGTCTTGCCGCAACCCGTCGGGCCGATCAGCAGGATGTTCGACTTCGCCAGTTCGACGTCGTTGTTCTTGGCCGCGTGATTGAGGCGCTTGTAATGATTGTGGACCGCGACCGCGAGCACGCGCTTGGCATGCATCTGACCGATCACATAATCGTCCAGCACTTTGCTGATTTCCTGCGGCGTGGGAACACCGTCACGCGACTTCACGAGCGAGGATTTATTTTCCTCACGGATGATGTCCATGCAGAGTTCGACACATTCGTCGCAGATAAAGACCGTGGGTCCCGCGATCAGCTTCCGCACTTCATGCTGGCTCTTGCCGCAGAAGGAGCAGTAAAGCGTATTCTTGGAGTCACCGCCGCTGACTTTGCTCATAGAGGAACTCCTTGGGATCTGACGACAGACCGGAAATTGTCTGCCGCAGATGCCGAACCGATAAAGCCAAGTCCTTCAAACCGTTGAAAGACTCAAATTAACAACCGCCCGTCACCTTCAAGACATGTGAGCATGTTAAGCGCGGAGGGATCAAGAATTCATTACACCCCGGCTTAACGCGCTTTCACACTTTTTGGTCCTTTTTGCATGAAAAACACGCCTTAACGGCTCAACTTTGCGGCAATTGATGCTCAAAGTGTTACCAGCGTGTCTGCCTGAAGAGACCAGACAGTGCCAGGCAGAGATTGTCGCTTAGGGCGACGCAACGGAAGCTTTGCTTCGCCGCGTCACTTATCCTTTGCAGCGTCTTCCGCACGCGCGACGCCGACATGGTCAACGATGCCAAAATCCTTTGCCTGTTCCGGGCTCATGAAATTGTCGCGTTCCAGCGCATCCTGCACAATTTTCAGGTCTTTGCCGGTGTGCTTGACGTAGATGTTGTTCAGTTTTTCACGAATCAAAAGCGTTTCACGGGCGTGAATTTCAATGTCTGTGGCCTGGCCCTGGAAACCGCCTGACGGCTGATGGACCATGATGCGCGAGCTCGGCAGCGCATAGCGCATGCCTTTTTCACCTGCACAGAGAATGAGCGACCCCATCGACGCGGCCTGACCGAGACAGACTGTCGCAACCGGCGGACGGATATGCTGCATGGTGTCGTAAATCGCCAGACCGGAGGTCACAACGCCGCCCGGTGAGTTGATGTACATGTAAATTTCTTTTTTCGGGTTCTCGGCTTCAAGAAACAGAAGCTGCGCCGTCACAACCGTCGCCATGCCGTCTTCAAACTGGCCGGTGATGAAAATGATGCGCTCCTTCAGGAGGCGCGAGAAAATGTCGTATGCGCGTTCGCCGCGGTTGGTCTGTTCGACCACCATCGGCACGAGGTTCATATAGGTCGCTAGCGGGTCGTTCATCACATCTCCTGAGCGTCAGCGCGCATATCTGTCGCAAATTTGGTCGTAGAATCTCAGAGCCTACTGTCCGCCAAGCCTCACGGCGAGTCACGGCTTTACCTGCCCTATCTGACATAAATTGATTCGGTAAAGAGACAGTGCATCAAGATCATCGGTGAACATATAGGATTTGCTAGGGTAGTTTTCACTACCCTCGCCAAAATCCTTAATACCCACAGCAGGTTGGGGGTTATCGATGCTTAAATGCAGACGCTCGCAAGCGGCGGGAAGCCGTTAAACGCCACGGCAGAATATGTCGTGGTGTAGGCACCTGTGGCGAGGATCCAGACCTTGTCACCGGCGACCAGCGAGACCGGCAGACGATAATCGGCCTTCTCATAGAGAATATCGGCGCTGTCACAGGTGGGACCGGCGAGCACGACGGGCGAGGTTTCTTCGCCGTCATGGGGTGTCGTCAGACGATATTTGATGGCTTCGTCCATTGTCTCGGCAAGCCCGTGGAACTTGCCCACGTCGAGATAGACCCATCGTCGCGTGTCGCTGCCGCCCTTCTGGGAGACGAGCACCACTTCGGACTGGATGACACCGGCATCGCCGACAATGCCGCGCCCCGGCTCAACGATGACTTCGGGCTGATCGGCACCGAAGCGCGCGGTCAGCGCATTGCGGATCGCTTCGCCGTAAGCGGCGATCGAAGGCACGTCTGTGCGATAGCGCGACGGGAAGCCGCCGCCCATATTGACCATGCGCAGTTTGATGCCGCGGCGCGCAACTTCTTCAAACAGCGACACGGTCTGCGACAGCGCCTTGTCGTATTGCGTGAGGTCTGTCTGCTGTGAGCCGACATGGAACGAGACGCCATAGGGGTCGAGACCCAGCTCCTGCGCGCGCACCAGCAGGTCAGCGGCCATCTCAGGCTCGCAACCGAACTTGCGCGACAGCGGCCACTCGGCGCCTTCACACTGCATCAGCACACGGACATAGACTTTGGACTTCGGAGCCACGCGGGCGATTTTTTCGAGTTCGGCGTCGCTGTCGAAGGCGAACATGCGCACGCCCTTTTTATAGGCGTCGGCAATGTCGCGTTCTTTCTTGATCGTGTTGCCAAACGACAGGCGGTCCGGCGACACGCCATGGCCGAGGCAGAGATCAATCTCGCCCATGCTGGCTGTGTCGAAGGATGAACCGAGGCCCGCGAGGCGCGAGACGATCTCGTCAGCCGGGTTCGCCTTCACGGCATAGAAGATGCGCGCGTCGGGGAGCGAGGTGGCAAGCTCGGAGAAGTTATGAGCGACAATGTCCACGTCCACCACAAGGCAGGGCGAAGGCAGATCAGCCGTGGCGAGATAGCGCGCGATCTTGGGCGGCAAGCCACCCCGTTCGCTCGGCATCTCTGCGGCAGAGGGCACCACGACAAAGGGTTTGCGACGGGCGACAGGCTTGCGAGCAGCCTTAGACGCAGCAGTTGCCTTGTCGGACACTTGCTCAGCCTGAACTGAAAGGTCGGATTTTGTAGAAATGCGCGAGCGGGCACGGCGGCCCGTATTGGAGGCGAACATCGTCAACACCCTTTAAGACCCGGCTTCCACCGGCGTGATCAAAAAGGACGCTTCCGTCGTTGCATAAACCTACTAAGGGCCAGTGGCACGTGCGTGTGCGTCGTGAGGGGAGACTTAAGGTCACATGTGAATCGACGCAAGGGTTTTTTTGGCTTCGCGGAAAGTTTTTTACTAATAAAACATTAATGTTACGGGCCATGTTTTGGCCGCATTTTGCAGATGGCCCCGCTTGACCCTCCTCCCCGCCTTCCGGAGTATCGCTGACGGGGAAATTAGTCGGGGGACGGAAGATGAATTGGTGGAAGCGGGGCGCGATTGGTCTGGTGCTGTTTGTCGTGTTGGCTTTCGCCGCGATCATCGCCTACGGCCTGCTGGGCGATGGACCCCGCGCGGAACGGGCGATGAGAAAAGGCAGTTACGCTGAAGCAGTGCACTTCTACGACAAAGCACTCTCTCATAGCTATTTGCCGACGCGCATGCGGGCCGGAGTGACCGCCAAACGCGCTATTGCGCAGGGATGGCTCGGCCATTACGACGCAGCGCTCGCGGGTTTCAATGACTCGCTGAGGCTCAATCCCGATGACGCATTGGCCTATTCCGCGCGCGGCACCTTGTACGGGCTGCGGCTTGAATGGACACAGGCATTTAAAGACGTGGACAAGGCCCTCAGCCTGAGTCCGGGCAATGTGATGATACTGAAGCAGCGGGCGATGATGTACAGGGCGAACCTCGACCTTGAGCACGCAGTAGCCGCTGCTAAAACTTTACGCGAGGCTGATCCGCAAGACACTGAAGCTTATTATCTGGAAGCCGATGGTCTGACCCGCATGGGTAAGACCGACAAGGCCCTCACCGTGATCGCGTCTATTCCGATCAAGAGCGGTCAGGAGGCGGAAATCTATGCTGATCGTGGCCACACATTCGCAGCCCTCGGCGCATATGATCTTGCTGCCCGCGACATTGAGCAGGCGCTGCGTCTGGCTCCCGAGAGAGCTGAGACATATTGGAAGCGGTCGGGTTATTTTTCGCGTCAGGGCCAGTATGAACTGATGTTCAAAGATTTGGACCACAGCATTGAACTCGATCCGAAAAATAGCCGCGTTTGGTATAGCCGTGGACGTGAATACTATCAGGCAGGCGATTATCGCGCGGCGCATAACGACCTGATGCAATCGGTCAAACTCGACCCCGCTCTCCTTTATCAGTTTCTCTGGTTACATCTGGCCGATGTACGGTTGAATGAAGATGATCGCGGCGCGCTATCGCGCATTCTCGCAAGCGACAAAAATAAAGACTGGCCACGACCTGTGCTTGAGTTTTTTGCAGGTCAGCGTGACGAGGTATCCTTGCGTGCGAATGCCGCAGACAAAGTGGCACCCGCATTCGCCCTTAATCATTTATGCGAGGCGACTTATTATGCAGGTGCGCTTTATCTGGCGAAGGGTCAGCGCGAAAAGGCTTTGCCGCTACTGCATGAGGCCGCAGAAAAATGCGTATGGGGCGGCATTGAGCAATTTTCTGCAGAGCGTGATCTGAAGTCGCTGAGAAAATGAGGGGATAAGTTTTCTCCCCTGCGTCGCGCTCCCTCCTCCGCCGACAGCCGACAAAAACCGGGCATAGATTTATTTCATCGCCCCTATCCCCGCCCGGGGATTTTCTTTTCCGGCCATCGCGCCGACACTCAACGAACTGACCAACGATCTCTGCATGGAAACACTCGATCTCTTGCAAGAAATCTCAACTGATCAGAGCTTGTCTCGGGTTCGTTCCGGGAAATTCGGGACTTTGAACCTCATTTATCCCCCGCTACATCTAGTACCCCACGGACAACAAAAAAGGCCCGGATTGCGCCGGGCCTTTTCATCCGTGTGAAGACAATCAGTCTTCTTTTTTCTTCTTCGGCGCGGCCTTCTTTTTGGCCGGCCTCGCGTCGCCGTGATCATGGTCATGACCGTGGTCGTGCCCATGGTCATGGTCGTGATCACAGTTTTCGTCATGCACGTGTTCGTGTTCTTCGACATCAGGGTCGGCGAACAATTCGTCGCGCGTCACGGTCTTGTCGTTGATCTTGGCCAGTTCGGCGATGAAATCGACGACCTTGTCTTCAAACAGCGGGGCGCGGAGTTCGGCGATGGCGTTCGGGTTCTTCTGGTAGAACTCATAGACCATGCGTTCCTGACCGGGGAACTGGCGGGCGCGTTCGGCAAGCGCCTGGCTCAATTCCTGTTCGGCGACCTGGATCTTGTTCTTCTCGCCGACTTCGGCAAGCAGCAACCCCAAGCGCACGCGGCGTTCGGCGATCTTGCGGTATTCCGCTTTGATGTCGTCTTCCGGCTCGTCGAGATCGGCGGCGGTCTTGTTCTGGCTCTTCATTTCCTGCTCGAACTGACCCCAGATCTGCGTGAATTCCTGCTCGACCATGGTCGGCGGCAATTCAAAGCTGTGGGCGGCGTCAAGCGCGTCGAGCATGGCGCGCTTCATATGCATGCGGGACATGCGCGTGTAGTCGCTTTTGATCTGCGTGGTGAGCGCTTCGCGCAGTTTTGCGAGTTCGTCAAAGCCGAAACGCTTGGCAAATTCATCGTCGATGGCGACGGGGGCGGGCGCTTCAACCGACTTCACAGTGACGTCAAACACAGCATCTTTGCCCGCGAGGTTCGCTGCGCCGTAATCAGCAGGGAACGTCACTTTGACAGCGACTTTGTCGCCGGCCTTGGCGCCTGCGAGCTGTTCTTCAAAGCCCGGGATGAAGCGGCCTGAGCCGATTTCGAGCTTGGCGTCTTCCGCCGTGCCGCCTTCAAAGGCGACATCGTCGATCTTGCCGAGGAAGTCGATGGTGAGCATGTCGCCTGTCGCGGCGGCTTCGCCTTCGGCTTTGGGCGCGAAGTTCTTCTGGTTGTCGGCGAGGCGCTGCAGTGCTTCTTCGATATCGGCTTCGGCCGGTTCGGCAACGAGGCGTTCGATTTCGAGCTTGGCGAAATCGGTGAACTCGATGGTCGGGATGATTTCAAACGTCATCTTGAAGGTGAGGTCAGCCTTGCCGTCGAGGACGGGTTCGATCTCGCCTTCGAGGTCGATCGTGGGCTGGAGCGCGGGGCGGAGCGACTGCTGGGCGAGCGCTTCCTGGCTCGATGTGCCGACCGCGTCATTGATGACTTCGGACATGACCTGCTTGCCATAGGTCTTGCGGATATGCGCCAGCGGCACTTTGCCGGGGCGGAAGCCTTTCAGACGAATGGTGTTCTTCATCTCGTCGAGCTTCGCGCCGACGCGGGCTTCAAGATCTTTGGCGGGGACCGCGACTTTGAGTTCGCGCTTCAATCCGTCCGTGCTCGTTACAGTGACCTGCATATTCCAATCCATTACCAATTAAAGGGTGGCGCAAATAAAGGGTGGCCGGCTTGGTGCGGGCGGAGGGACTCGAACCCCCACGGTTGCCCGCCAGAACCTAAATCTGGTGCGTCTACCAATTCCGCCACGCCCGCGGGGCCGGCGCGGCAAAACAGGTTTCCCCGCCCTGCCGCATCAAAAACTGGCGCAGCTATAGCAAGGGAGGGAGCCGAATACCAGCGAAAGAGAAGGACTTTAAGACCTGAATTGACAGAAGGGCATAAGCCCCTCACGCCAAAGGCATTATTTCAGGCCGGATGGGCCAAAAGCTGCGCCCAAACGGCGGGCAGAACCTCCGGTAAATCCTCCGCCATCAGCCCGTGACCGAGCGTGTGCCCCGCCGCGCCGTGGAGCCAGACGCCCATGGCCGCGGCCTCAAAGGCGGGCACGCCCTGCGTGATGAGACCGGTGATGATGCCCGCCAGCACATCGCCGGAACCGGCGGTGGCCAGTTCCGGTCCGGCATTGGCGTTGATGATGGCCTCGCCTTCCGGTGACGCGATGATCGTGTCCGGCCCTTTCAGCACGATGACGGCGCCCGCCTCGCGCGCGGCGGCGCGGGCGCGGGTGAGCTTGTCGCCCGTGAGATGCGGGAACAGACGTTTGAACTCACCCTCATGCGGTGTCAGCACAGTCGGCCCCGCGAAATAGCCGGTGATGGCGACGAACAGGTCGCGTGGGTTTTCAGCAAATGATGTGAGAGCGTCTGCATCGAGGACGATAGCGGCACCGCTGAGAAGTGCGGCCAGCACATTCTCGCGCGTCCCCTGCCCCACGCCGTTTCCCGGCCCGATGAGGCAAGCATTCTTGCGCTTGTCTTCGAGGAGCTTCGACAGCGCATCGGCATTGGCGCAAGGCACCAGCATGATGGAGGTGAGATGCGCCGCATTGACCAGCACCGCGTTGGGTGGCGACGCCACGGTCACAAGCCCTGCACCGGCGCGCGCCGCGCCACGAGCGGCCAGACGCGCCGCACCCGTTGACGACGGACCGCCGGAGACGACAAGCGCATGGCCGCGCACATATTTATGTGTCTCAGGGTTCGGGCGCGGCAAAAGGCGCGACCATAGCGACGGATCGTTCTCGAATGTGTCAGGCGCAATGTCGTGCAGCACATCGTCAGGGATGCCGATATCGGCGAGGATCACTTCGCCGCACAGGAGGCGCGCGGGATAGAGAAGATGACCGGGCTTCTTGCGAAAGAAGGTGACGGTGATGTCGGCAGCAAATGCGGGACCGCGAGCAGCGCCGGTGTCGCCCGAGACGCCCGAGGGCACATCGACCGCGATGACGGGCACCCGCTCATCATGCGGGATCGCGTTGATATGATTGATGAGGTCAGCCGCGACGCCCGTAATCTCGCGCGACAAACCCGCGCCGAAAATCGCATCGATGATGAGAGAGGTGTTGTCGGCTGATGTTACGGAGAGAGGCGAGACAGATCCGTCCCACATTTCAGCCGCACCGGCAGCATCGCCTTTCAGCGCGGAGCGTTCACCGAGCAAATGAACCGTGACAGGCCAGCCCCATTCGCGCAAAAGCCGCGCGGCAACGAAACCATCCCCGCCATTATTGCCGGGACCACAGAGAACAGCGACCGGACCTTTTGGAAAATGTGCAACGCAAGCCTCAGCAACTGCGCGACCTGCCGCCTCCATCAACACAATGCCCGGTGTGCCGCGCGCAATGGTCAGCGCATCGGCGCGCGACATTTGCGACGTGGAGAGAAGCGCGTTCGGCGCAGTGGTGATTGCGGTGGATGTGGTCATGGGGGCGCATCATAACGATGCGGCGGAACGGGGGAAGGAGTATTTCAGGCACGGTTTGCGATCAGAAATTTCAGTTTCCGGCTCGCCGATTTGACTGAATAAAATTCGATGTTATTTGCCTCCTCATCAATGGTGGCTTTAACGACCGGATTTTCCGGCGTGCTTTTGCAGGCGGGCAGACCATTGATGCTGATCAATGCTTTGCATAATGAATTGCCTCATCCTCTGGCCCCCGGACGGAAATGAAGCGATTACGCTTTATCCGCTCCGATCGAGAGGAGACACAGATGAAAATTAAATCTCTGATTGCTGCGATTGTAACCATCGGAAGCCTGTTCGCGGGTGCCGCCTTTGCTGACGTCTATATGAAGGGCGAGGATGTCGCCAAGCTCGTCACCGGAAAAACGATCGAAGGCCAATATCGCGAATGCGGTGCCGGTCGCAACGATTTCGCCGAGTTTTATGCCGAGGACGGCACAATTCGCGGTCGTGAACGGGCCTGCGCCCACGCTGGCAACTGGTCAAAATACGGCGGCACATGGGCCGTCACCGATGGCAAATTCTGTGTCACCCTCGGATCGGGTCGGCCGAGCGGCTGCTTCGACTATCAGGTGGACAAGGACGGCATATTGCGCCGCTTCAATGCAGAGGGCGTCGCGGACGTGACGTTCAAGATTTACGACGGAAATCCTGACCATCTGTGAGTTCGCGGTGAGCGCGACGACCGGCCTTTCTGCCCCCAACCCCGCGCCGGTCGTCGCAATCTGCGATACTGCATCAGGCGAGACTGAAGCGGCGCGTCAGTTTGGGATGTGTGAGGTGCAGCGCGTGTTGCTATGGGCCGCATCATAGCGATGCAGGCGGGATAACGAAAAGAACATCATCGGATTTGGAACCGCATAACCAGCGAAGTATAGTGGCAATTACCACAAGCAAGCCGGTTAACGCAGCATGTCAGCACTTGAAACAATAACTCTCTACCGTCCGGTCGGACCAAGGGAACTTGAGTTGATTAAGAAAGCTGATTTCAAGGCCTTTCCCGCAAGGCTTCCCGATCAACCAATCTTCTATCCGGTGCTCACTGAAGACTATGCAACGAAGATCGCGCGGGACTGGAACGTTCCGGCTTCAGGTTCGGGTTACGTCACACGCTTCGAAGTCGCAAAGCGCTATCTTGACGGATATCAGGTTCAGGAAGCGGGCGGAAGACAGCACCTCGAATACTGGATACCGGCGGAGGAGCTGAACACATTCAATGAGAACATCGTCGGCATTATCGAGATTATTGCGGAATTCAGGTGATGCTCCGGCCTACCGCCCCGACACGACGAGCTTTGCTTTCCGAAAATCATTCAAACAATAGTCAGAAAAGCAGACCTGCAAGCTCGATGAGAATTGGTTGGTTACGCCCACCACGGGTTCCAACCTCACACCCTGATAGAGACTGCCGACCAGATAAACGATCTGTCCGGCTTTCAGGTCAACACTCTGCGGCGCACTTTCGAGCGCGTCCTCGACGTCCCATCCACCCCTCCACGTGAACGTGTAGTGACCCGGATCAATATCGGTGACCATATATTCGCCGGTGTTCACGCCGCCGATCCGTTTGCCGTTCGCGTAGAGTGAGGCGACCCCCGTCAGCTCCGCATTTCCGGTGCGCCATGTTCCGTCGAACTTTCCCAATTTGAAAAAGGCGCGCACCTTACCGGCAGGCACAGTTTGCTCGCTGACGGACTTTGCATATTCGGGCGTCGCTGTCTGGGTGGGTGCCGGAGCAGATTTACATGCACCCAACAGAACGAAAATTCCGATGATCAAAAGGCGTGTCGTCGCGGTCAGCTTTGTCATTTTTCTCTTCTTGTCACGTGGCGATTCAAAAATGTCAGTGGCAAGACTATCTGACTTTCATGGAAAAGAAAGACAGAGAGAAGCAGAAAAGCCCCTCACCCTACCCTCTCCCGCGCCGGCGCGAACAGTAAGGAGGGAGAGAGGATTCTAGTAGTGATACCGGCACGACAAAATTTCCAGCGATTGGGTTTTGCGGACGCTTTTGAAGGCGGTGATGCTTTCGCGAACAGCACCTTCACTTTTTGTGGAACTTTTTGACCTCGACGAAGGCGCCGCTTGCAGCTTCCTTCAAGGACTTGGCGAGGTGCTTTGCCTCAGCGGGCGGGTGATTTGAGAGTCCCAATTCGGATTTGATTTCGGTCAGCACCGCCGCGAGGTTTGCCGGTTTCAGCGTGCCGAGTTTTTCGGCATCCTGCGCTTCGATGGTCGCGAGTTTGGCGGTGCGGATGATGGAGGCGACGGGGAGCTTTGCGCGTTTCAAATCCTGCACCGCGACATCGCCTGACCAGCCGCGATTTTCGGCGCTGGTGATCATCGCGACCCAGAGCAACCCGTGAGTGCTTTCAATACCACCGGATGAGACCACAAGCGCGGGGCGGTGTTGGCGCGTGTTACGATCCGTATACGGAAACGGGACGCGAACGACGTCTCCCTGTCTAAAGCTTGGCATAGGCTTTGCGGTCGGCGTCAGAGTTCCATTCATCAAAGGTGCGGAACGGGTCGTCGCCCGTCGCCTTGCCCGCTTTGGTGAGGATCACGCGGCCATCTTCAATCTCGTAAGCAAGTTCGTCCCCATCGCTCAACTTGAGCGCGGTGCGTACGGGCTGCGGGATGGTGGTCTGGGCTTTGGTGCTCAGTTTGCTCGTGATCATGGTTGGACCTTGCCGGTTGGGATGATCCCAATGTAAGGAATTTCCTTACTTTTGGCAAGGTGTGGATTAAAGCGAATCTCCCCTAAAAGCCGGAGCGACATAAGCGGGGATAAAATTTCAGCCTCGTCATCGCTGAAATGCATTTTTGCCACAGGGATAAGTTTATTTTCAAGGTGTCCCGCCCCTATCCCCGCCGGAGGATTGCCGTCCACACGTCGTTTTGTGACACTCGACGAACCGACACTTGATCTCTGCATGGAAACACTCGATCTCTTGCAAGAAACACTAGAAATTTCGAGTGTTTTCGTGTTGCCTTTTTGCACGCATAGGCGGGGACAAGCAGCGTTTCGCTACTGCTGCGCCTCCGCTGCCCGCACCTGAGAAATGGCCTCGCCGCGCTGCGGGAGTTCCGGAATACGGAATGTGACGGTGTTGATCTTGCCGCCATAGACGAAGGGTTCGCGGTAGTGGCTGTTCACCGGCGCGTAGCTTTGGCCGATGTCCATGCCGATGCTCGAAATGATAAAGAGCAGTGTACGGACGGCCCCTGTGGCCACGTCTTTGCCGTCCACTGACAGCACAACATCGCCCCCGCCATCCGCGCGGCGCGTGACTTTGATTCCGATGACGTGAGGTCCGGCGGCGAGCGTATCGGGTCCGACGATCAGCATGTGATCGTGGAAGGCGTTATAGTCAAAATGCGGTTTGCCGTCTTTGATGTAGAGGACGAAGCCGCTATTGAGGCTGCCGCGCGCGATCAGTGCGCCGTCGCCGCCCTTTGCGGGATGGACGAGATCGACGGCCATTTTCCAACCGCGCGCAACCGGCGGGCAAGCGTCCGACACGATATGCGAGATGGGCGGACGATAGGTGAAATGCGTGCGCGTCGTGGGCATGCCGGGGCGACGCGAGGCAGCAAAGAGTGCAAAGGCAGCGCGGTCATCCAATGGAAGTACGCCGTGTTGCTCGGCTTCGCTCCACCACAAATCAGTGAGTTCTTTCAGGCGCGCGGGTTCGGCGCTTGCGAGGTCGTTCGTTTCCGAGAAGTCCTTGTCGAGATGATAAAGCTCCCACTGATCATCATCGAAAGGCTTGCCGCTTTCGTGATGCGTGACGGCTTTCCAACCGTCTTTGTAAATGCCGCGATGGCCGAGCATTTCAAAATATTGCGGACCGCGCGCGAGCGTCGCTTTCGGATCGGCGAGCACGGGCTTCAGGCTCACACCATGGATCGGCATTTGCGGAACGCCACCGACGACAGAGGGTTGCTCGATACCGATAATGTCAAGGATGGTCGGCGTCAGATCAATCGCGTGGCAGAATTGCGGACGGATGCCGCCCTCGCCTGCGAGCTTTCCGGCGTGATGCATGATCAGCGGATCGCGCACGCCGCCGCCATGCGTGTTTTGCTTATACCATTTCAATGGTGTGTTGCCGACCTGCGCCCAGCCCCACGGGATGTTGCAATGGCTGTTCGGTCCGCCGATGTCGTCGAGACGTTCGACCGCCGCGTCCACATCTTCGCGGATACCGTTGAACCATTTAAACTCATCGAACACGCCGGTCGCGCCGCCTTCCTGACTTGCGCCATTGTCGGACATCAGGATGAAAAGCGTGTTGTCCCATTGGCCGATCTCTTTGAGGAAGGACACCATGCGGCCGATCTGATCGTCGGTATGTTCGAGCATACCGGCAAAGGCTTCCTGCAGACGCGCGGCGAATTTCTGTTCGTTGGTCGAGAGGTCCGCCCAGGGCTTCACACCGGGATTGAGCGGCGACAAGTTTGTGTCCTTGGGGATCACGCCCATATCTTTCTGCCGCGCGAACCATTCAGCGCGGGCGACATCCCATCCGGCATCGAACTTGCCGCGATACTTGTCGAGGTAAGATTGCGGTGCCTGATGCGGCGCGTGCATGGCCCCGAAGGCCATATAGAGGAAGAAGGGTTTTTCGGGCACGAGCGATGTCAGATCACGGATCATGTTTTGTGATTTGTCCACGATGTCTTCCGACACGTGGTAGCCCTCTTCCGGCGTGCCGGGCACGGGGACGAAGTGATTGTCGCTTGTGAGTTCAGGATAGAACTGATCGGTCTCGCCCTGCAGGAAGCCGTAGTAGCGGTCGAAACCTTTTTGCAGCGGCCAGTTGGTATAGGGACCGGCGGCGGAGCATTCCGACATCGGTGCGAGATGCCATTTGCCGGTGGCGAAAGTGGCATAGCCATTGTCGCGGAGGATTTCAGCGAGCGTGCCCGCATTCTTCGGGATCGAGCCGCGCATATTCGGAAAGCCCGTGTCGAAGTTTGACACGCCGCGCATGCCGACCGCATGCGGGTTGCGGCCCGTCAGCACGCAGGCGCGCGTGGGCGAGCAAAGCGCTGTCGTGTGAAAGCCGGTGAAGCGGACACCGCCCGCCGCCAGCGCGTCGATGTTGGGTGTCGCAATCGTCGAGCCGTAGCAACCGAGATGCGAGAAGCCGGTGTCATCGAGGACGACGAGCACGATGTTCGGCGCGTCTTTTTTGATTTTGGAATCCGGCCACCACGGCGTGGACTCATAAATCGTGCGTCCGATGACGCCGCCAAATTCTTCGCCTGATGGGTGTTTTCCGGACATGCCGCGCTCTCCGATTTTTGATGGAGTTCATTAATCGAAGTCTAGGCGCGATGCGGGAGCGGCGAAAGAGGGTTTTTTTGGCGTTCCGTGAGACGGAATTTGAGGGGCGCAATCAATCGAGATTGAAGCCGTAATCTGCTTCCACACGAGCAATGCGCGTGATCGTCGCGCCGAACCAGCCTGACTTGCCGCGCGCCTTTGCTTTCATGTGCTCAGGGTGCTGACGCCAGCACTCGATGGCTTCGAGGCTTTCCCAATAAGACACGGCAATGGAGCCGCCGTTTTCATTGCAGGCCTCAAGGCCCAGAAAGCCGCCGATCTCCATGGCGTGCGCATAGAGCGCGAGTCCCAGCGCGTAATGCGCAGCGTCGTCAAATGACGGGTCGAGTTCGGCACTGGTGGTGACGGAATAGTAAGGCGGCTTCGGCGTGCGGGCGACCCGCATCGCGCGTTTCTTATCGCTCATATAGGTGATCCTCAGTTGTCAGAGATAAAACTTAGTCCGGTCTTTGCGCGGCGAAGAGCGCATTGATCTCCGCGCCGGATATCTGCTCTGACGCGAAGGTGAAAGTGCCGTCATCGCGCAGTTCGCGGGCGCATTGGCGGATGAAGCCGAGCGCCGAGCGCGCGATGGAACCGCCGAGGCTGATGCGCTGCACGCCTGCTTTGATCATCTCATGCGCATTACCCTGCGCTGTTCCAAGCCCTGCAACAATATTGATCGGGCCTTTGATTTCACGGAGCAGAATAGTGATGGTGGGCAGGTCCGTGACGCCCGGAACGAAGATGCAATCAGCACCCGCTTCGAGAAAGAGATTGGCGCGGCGGATGATCGTGACGAGCGGATCGTCGGACGGCACTTGCATGACGTCGGTGCGGGCGGTGAGGACGAAGGCGTTGTTGCGGATGGCAGCACGGGCGGCGGCTATGCGCGCAACCGCGAGTGGTTCGTCATAGAGATTTTTCGACAGCGGAATTTTGTCTTCAATATTGCCGCCAGCAAGACCGGCCTCAATCGCCATGCCGATTGATTCAGCGACATCTTCGGGACTGTCGCCGAAACCTGCTTCCAGATCGCCATTGACGGGTACGCGCACCGCGGCAGCGATCTCGCGCATCCGGGCGAACATTTCCCAGCGCGTGACGGCGAGCGCGGGGTCGGTGACATTGTAGTCCTGCTTGCCGAGCGAGAAGGCGATGCCCGCGCTTGTCGTGCCTATGGCTTTGAACCCTTCGGCGGCGAGGATCATGGCGCTGCCCGCATCCCAGGCATTGGGCATGATGAAGCCCACCGAAGCAGTGTGGAGCGTGCTGAATGTTTGGGCGGCTTCGGATTGACGTGACATTTGGTGCTCACTTGTTGGTTGTGAGCGTTGAAAGTGGCGCTTGCCGCTTTATTCGTCCAATGCATAGTATTGATGAAGTTAATCTGATTTTTGCATGAGGCGCTCAAATGGATTCCGAAGCCTTACAGACATTCGTGGCGATCCATCGTGCGGGCGGTTTTTCATTAGCGGCGGAGAAACTCAGTCGTTCGCAACCCGCGATCAGCCGACGCATGGCACTCCTTGAAGATGAGATCGGCGCGCCGCTGTTCGAGCGCATGGCGGGCGGCGTTGCCTTGAGCGAGGCAGGTCGCGTGTTGCTACCCCATGCCGAGCGCGTGTTGGCCGCACTGAAAGACACGACGGATGCGCTTAGTGCTTTGCGCTCAGGTGACGGCGGCGTGATCTCACTCGCCGTTGTCGGCACGCTGGCGGGATCTGGTCTCACTGCGGCGCTCAGACGCTTTGCAAAACAATGTCCGCAAATCGAAATATCGCTACGCACGGCAGTGAGCACCGAAGTGAGCGAATTGGTACGCAGCGGCGAGGCAACCATTGGCTTACGTTATTACGAGGAGCGATCGCCTGATCTTGTCGGCGTGACGCTGAAGCCTGAGCGGTTGGTGATTGCCTGCGCGCCGACGCACCGGCTGGCGGACAAACGACTGCGCTCATTACGTGATCTCAAAAATGAGAAATGGCTCGCCTTTCCCGATCAGGAAGCGCGGCGCGACCCTTCCACGGGAAATATGTTTGCGCAATTCCTCACACGCGACGTCGCCCAGATACAATGGATGCCGGTGGATAGCCTTACTGCACAGAAACGACTGGTTGAGGCCGACTTTGGTATTGCGCTCTTACCGGAAAGCAGCATTGCCGAGGAGCGCAAGACGAAGGCGCTGGCCGTGATTGCGGTCGGGGACCTCGACGCGGCGAACCCCGTAACGCTGATCACGCGGCGGGACGGCTATCTCAGCGCTGCATCAAAGGCATTGCTGGAGATATTGACGTCAGAATTTTAGAAGGAATACAGAAAGCCAAAAAAAACAAACCAACGCGCCGCCGGAAGCGTAAAATACTAAGGTTGCCTGCCTTCTAAGGCAAGTTGCAGTGTATGTGGCAGCGACCACGCGGGCGCGGGCAATCGTCGCAATTCCCTTTACCGGCAATTGGTGCTTCGATCTTCCGACAGCGGATGGCACTTCTCCTTTTGCGGAGCGAAGCGAATGACAAGCAAGTTCATGACTGGTTTGGTACTGGCAGCGCTGGCAGTGATGCCTGCCCATGCGGGCGATCTCAAGCTCACGGTGGTCGGGGTGCGCTCAGACGATGGGGCGCTGATGATCGGCTTCTACGATAGCGCCGCAAAGTTCGAAAAGGCCATCGATGCGTCGGCGCATGTCGGACTCCTGAGTGACAAAGGGAGGCTGATCGGGGCGACAATGCGGACACGGACCGGCATGCAGGGCATCGGCTTCCTGCGGCTGCCGCCAGGACGCTACGCCGTCATCGTCTTTCACGACGAGAACGATAATGCGCTGCTCGACATGAACGCTCTCGGAATTCCTATCGAGGGCTACGGATTCAGCAATAACGCCAGCGGGTTTTTCAGCGCACCGTCCTTCGATGCCGCCGCCGTGACGGTGGGGAGCGGGGAGACAAGTATTTCCATCGCGCTCAACTATCAGGTGGGGGCCTCGCTCAGGCCCAGCCTCAGAAGGTGACGCAGGCGACGCGACCACGTTCAACGCGGGTCAGTTTTTGACGTCGTTTTGAAGGCCGTCACCAAACAATTGTCGGGGTGGAACGAAAGAACAGGGTCGTCATTTGTGACAACGCTTACGTTCGCGTCAGTGTCCGTGAACCCCAAATCACTGTGACGACAACTGCCATGACGGCGACGATCGGACCGGTAAGGCGCGGGTCGTAAAGGGCGGGAACGAGGAGTGTGGCAAGATTGGTCATCGCGTGGAACAGCGCCGCAACGAAGGTGCTGCGACCGGTGTTGTTGTAGAGCCAGACGGTGAGGACCCGCAGCGCCAGCGTGAAGAGACACCACCAAGCGATCCAGGCGAGCGGACGATGCGCCTGCAACAGAGGAACGATGTGCCAGACCGCCCAAACCACGCCAAGGAGAAGACTCGCGCGCAAAGCGCCCCAGCGATCCTGCATCGGGTCGATAGCATAGGCCGACCAGCCTAGCTCCTCCCCCAGAGCGGCGGCGAAAAAAGCGACGAAAATCGCGAGCGTTGCCAGGACGGAGACGTGCGCAACGGGAAGCGGCGTTCCCATTGCCCATGTCAGACCGAGCGTCAGGATCATGGCGGCTGGCATCAGCAGGATGGCGGGGACGAGCCAAAATTTATTGCCGATGCGCCCGACGTCGAAGGCTCTTTTCAGAAGCGCGGCAGCACCCGCTCTACCGTCCTCCCGATGGACGAGGATCAAAGCGGCGAGCATCGGGCAGATGGCCATCAGCGCACCGACGGGAAGACCCTGCAAAATGCGCAAGCCGGTAGCGGCCCCAAGCAGCCAGAAGGGAACGGAAAGTGCGAAGACGAGCGCAAAGAAAGTCAGCAACTTATGACTACGCTCGGCACCGCGTCTATCTTCATCGGCTGACGGCAAGATTGGCATAGCACTCCCACTAAATCGTTGAAGCTTAACCGATACAGAAGTCAAATTTTCGGGGGCGCTGCTGCTTAGTTCACTTTCGTTTCCGCGACGCGACCGCGTTCGATGAGGGTCAGTTTTTTGCCATCGGTTTCGAAGGTTGTCACTGAACAATTGTCGGGATGAAAAGAGAGAACACGGTCGTCATTTGTGGCAGCGCTTGTGGCGGCGTTGATGGCAACGAAATGGCTGAAGATCACCGTGTCTTCCCTGAGTTCGACAAGCGCTTCGGCAACGCCGTTGCGCCATGCGGTGAGATCGAGATGACCCTGCGTTTTGATACCTTCGGCCCAAGTGCCGGACATGAAGGTGCGGAGCCATGCACCGCGCGCTTTCAGGTCTTCGATGGGCGACGGAATTTCGCCGACGCGCGGGTCGATGCGGGCGGTGGCACTCCATAGCTTTGCGAGCGGTTCACCTGTCTCGCGACACCGACGCAGAGGCGATGAGATAAGCGGGAGTTTGCGACCAACGCGCGTTTCTATTTCGCGGGCGACGGCTTCTGATTGTGTGCGGCCTTTATCTGACAATCCCGGATCGGTGTCGGCATCCCAACCGGAAGCGGCTTCGCCGTGGCGGATCATGTAGAGTTTAGGCATGGGACGTCTTTCTGACTGTATGAATTTTGATGAGACAGTTAGTAAGACGTAGATGGCCGGGTCAAGCCCGGCCACGACGATTTGGATTAAAAACTGTAACCCAAGCGAACACCGACATTCGTCAGCCCTTCATTATAAGAACACAGAGACGCGTTCGACATGTGCTCGATAGTCGCCATGACCGCCACTTCCTTGGTGAAGCGATAACCTATCGAGATGTTCTCGTGGAAATTGACGCGGCAACCGTAACGGTTTTCGTCGTTGTTGACGGAGGCACCGTCAAGACGTCCGTCATGGATGGCGCCGCCAAAGCCAAAATCAAAATAGACCGCGTCGGTCAAATTTACCGTCCAGTTAAGATCCGTATAGATCAGGCTGGTGCCGTGTTTGGAGATTGTGGTGCCGATCTGAGGGCGCGGCGAGGCGAGCCATGACAACCAATCGGGACTGTCGAATAAAACTTCGGCGTTGAAGTCCAACTCCGTATCTTCACGCGCGTGGGGCGCGGCAACCCTTAAACCGTGATAGTAGCCGCCTGCACGAATCTCCGTGGCATTGACGCTTGATGCGAGCATGGAAACGGCAGCAGCCGTCATCGCAAGGCCGGACAGGCCTCGTACATAGTTCATATGCATAGGCATTCCCCTTCACTTGGTGCGCGCCCGGGCCTCCCCGCCCCCCTCAACGTAACACGTTCAAAGGTCAGGTCAGTGAACAACGCTCCGTTAACGACATATCACAGATGTCGTTAGTGACGGAGAAATCTGTCCTCAATGTGGCGTGAATATGTTGACGTCTTTGCCCGGTTCGGCCGCAGGCGTCACTTCACCGACACGACCAAGCTGGTCATGCGTCATCATTTCGTCAAGCGTTGCCTTGTCGGAGGGCGTATGCGCGACGAAGCGTGAACCGTCTTCGAGGCGACCGAATAGGATTGAAAATTCCGGACCTTCGCGACCGTTCACAACCGCGTAAGTCTCAATCTTCGCGCGGCCCTTGGGTTGTTCATTCACGACGGGGTGCTTTTCATTGTCCACAATTGCCTGATAGGACGAAGGTGCTTCGCGCTTCCACTTGCCCGCGACGGGATCGGTCGAATAGATACCTAACCCATGCTTTGTCACGTACCAACCATTGGATGTGACGAGACCTTTGGAGCCGCGTTTGGCGCGGAGCTTTTCGATCATGGTCACGATGGAGAGCATGACATAGGCGTTACCGGCGCCACCGAAGTAAGGCAGGCCGCCTGTGACGGTCAGCGCGCGCGGATCGTTGGCGGGTATGCCCAATGCATCGCGACCGATCTGCACGGCGGAGGGGAAGCAGGAATAGAGATCGAAATAGTCGATGTCTTTGATTGACCAGCCGGACATGCCGAACGCCTTCTCGCCCATCATTTTGATGGCGGGCGACGAGTAATAGTTCACGCGTTCGGTCGGGTACCAGATGTCATTGCAATCGGCGCAGCCGTGGAGATAAACCCATTTGTCTTCCGGCACGCCTAGCTCGCGCGCTTTGGCGACCGACATCATGATGACGGCACCGGCCTGATCGACCTGCATGACGGCATTCATATATTTCGTGTACGGATAACCGACATAGCGATTGTTCTCGGAAGGCGTCGCGATTTCTTCCGGCGTGCGCGCGGTCGGGAACCAGCTTTGCGGATGCTTTGCGGCGATCTCTGTAAACGGCGCCATGAGCTTGCCGATTTCGAGCTGATGCTGCGCGACGGTGAGGCCCTTTTGACCGCGAATGGCATTTTCAAAGAGCGGGTAGATGTTCACCGGATATTGCAGCTTATGCGCTTTTTCAACTTCGGTGACGCCTTCGCGCTCATAGCCGATGTTGATGCGCTCACCGCCCGGCTCATCATGCCATGGCAGCATCTTGCCCTGCCCCAGCGCCTTCATCATCGTGGCGAAGGCTTCGGCACCGGCGACGAGCGCGATGTCGGTCTCGCCGTTCGCGATCAATTCGGCGGTGTGGTTCACCAGCATTTGCGGCGTGTTGCCGCCGGTAGGTCCGTAGCAATTTTTGGATGCGTTGGCACCGAGCATGTTGCCCAATGATTTCGGCGCATTGTCATAACGACCGAAGGGGAGACGGCGTGAATCCGGGCTGTCGGTGATGAAGCGGACAACGGTGATGTTGTCAACGAGCGGCCAGAGTTTGTCGCCGAGACCTGTATCCGCTGCGGCGAGGCGGGCGGCATCTTCGAGAAGGTGGAGCGGCGATTTTGCCTTCTCGACATCCTTCTCTTTTTGCACGAGCTGGCCGACACCGACAAGGACGGGGGTGCGATTTTCGGGTGTGACGGCCATGATGTTTCTCCCAGTTGCCGGTTCTTGTTGGCGGGAGAATACGTCTTAGCAGAGGGATGTCCAGTCGGGGATTGGTTGACGTCGGGGAAGGCGCGAAACACTCGAAACAGTCAACAATTCTTGCAAGAGATCGAGTGTTTCCATGCAGAGATCGTTAGTCAGTTCGTCGAGTGTGTTGGCGGCGCGCGCAAACGGCAATCCCCGGCTGAGGATAGGGGTCTAGGGTGAGTGAAAATTAAGTTATGCGCGGGGTTGCGGGGTTAAAGAGAAAAAATCAGACAAAGAAATCCCCGCTGTTGAGGAAGCCCCTCACCCGTCGGCGGGACATTGGTCCACCGGACCAATGTCTATTCCGCCTCCGCCTCTCCCGCAAGCGGGAGAGGACTAGGAAGGAAGGGTTCAGGCTAAGGCCGGAACTTTGACGAGGCGTTCGGCGATCTGAACGGCGTTGAGGGCGGCGCCCTTCAGGAGCTGGTCGCCGGCTGTGAAGAGTGTGACCGAGCGGCCTGACGGGTCGGAGAGGTCCTGACGGATGCGGCCCACCAGAATGTCGTCCTGACCGGAGGCGTCTTTCGGCATCGGGAAATAATTGTTTTCCCAATCATCGACGAGGCGGACGCCCGGAGCGGTCTTCATCATGTCGCGGACGTCGGCGGCGCTGATCGGATTTTCACATTCAAATGTGAGCGCCACGGAATGGGCGCGCAGCACGGGGACGCGGACGCAGGTGGCGGAGACGGCGATACGGTCGTCACCGAAAATCTTTTTCGTCTCCGCGATCACCTTCATCTCTTCGTCATTATAGCCTGTCGCCGGATCGATCCTGGTGTTGTGACTAAAGAGGTTGAAGGCATAAGGGTGCGGCAGAACCGTGTTCTGATACTCGCGGCCGTCGAGATAGGCGCGTGTGGATTCTGACAGTTCTTCCATCGCAGCGGCACCGGCACCGGACGCGGCCTGATAGGTCGAGACGATCAGGCGCTTAATGCGGTTCTTCTGATGCACCGGCCAGAGCGGCGTGATCGAAATGATGGCGGCGCAATTGGGGTTGGCGATGATGCCCTTGTGGTTGGCGATTTCGCCTGCGTTAATTTCCGGTACGACGAGCGGCACGTTGGGGTCCATGCGGAAGGCGGACGAATTGTCCACCACGATGCCGCCGTCGCGCACGACGATGGGCGCATATTCGCGCGACACGGCACCGGACGCCGAGAAAAGCGCGATGTCCACATCCTTGAAGCTCTGGTCTGAGAGCGGCTGGACGGTGAGTTCCTCATTTTTGAACTTCATCTTGCGACCGGCGGAGCGCGGCGAGGCAAGGAGCTTCAAACGCGACAAGGGGAAGTTGCGTTGCTCAAGGCAATGGATCATCTCGACGCCGACGGCTCCGGTGGCGCCGACGATTGCGACGACGGGGAGATGGGCGGCGTTCTGATTTGCATTTGTCATGGTCTTCTCTTTCGTCTCTCATTCGGCCTTCGCAAAACGGGCGGGCCAGAATAGCGAAAGGCCCCGTCCGGTTTGGCGGGGCCTGTCAAAGTTCGCTGTGCTGATGTCAGTTCAGACGCAAGCCTTCGACGCCCCGTAAGGAGTCGCGGTGGTTTTGCATTTTTTCGACATCTGGTTCATGGGGCGGGAACATATAGGAGGGTTTTGGGGGTGTAAAGGCGATGGATTGCCGCGGGTTCTGAGCCTGCGGCTTCCCCCCTCCCTACCCTCCCCCTCAAGGGGGGAGGAGAAGAAAGAGGAGGGAGAGGACTTAGTGATGGTCGTTTCGGATGATCGCCAAAATCTGGTCGCGGAGTTCGGGCGGGTGGTCTTCGATGGCGGTGCTGACGGCGCTCAGTTTGCGGCGGAGATCGTAAAGCTGGTCGAGCAGCGAGAGCATCATCGGCAATGTGTCTTCCGGCACGTCGAGATTGCGGCGGAGGTCGTAGATCAACCGGACGCGGGCGATGTCGATGTCGTGGAAGGTCCAGACATCAGGATTATCATGCTGCGGGCGGACCCAGCGATGTTCGATCCATGTTGTGAGTTCGATCACATCAAGGTCAGGGAACAAGGCGGTGATGGCTTCGAGCTTCATCATTTGCCTCCCATATGTTTGCGCGGATCAAAGGCGTGGTGCGGTGTCCAGTTTTTCAGAAACTCTGTGAGTTCCGCTTCATTGTCGGTCGGCAGCATGACTTTCAGTTCCACGAATTGATTGCCGCCTTTGATGCCGCGCCCTTTGAGGCGGAGCTTTGTGCCCGAGGTTGAATTGGCGGGGATGGTCAGATGCACGGGACCGCTGATGGTCGGCACTTCGACTTTGGCACCCAGCACCGCTTCCTTGAGCGTCACGGGCAATTCCAAATGGATGTCTTTGCCGTCGCGGCGGAAGAAGGCGTGCGGCTCCACCGAGACTTCGATGAGTGCGTCGCCTGCCCCGCCTTTGCCATGGCCCGGCATGCCTTTACCTGCGAGGCGGAGAACCTGACCGCTCTGGAGACCGGCGGGAATATTGACATCGAGCGACTGGCCGTCCGGCAATGTGAGGCGGCGCTTGGCGCCGAGGGCGGCGTCGAGGAAGCTGACGCTCAGGGCGTAACGTGCGTCAGCGCCATGCGCATCGAAGCTGCCGCCCGCACCCGCCGCCCCGCGCTGGCGGAAGACCTGTTCAAAAATACTGCTGAAATCGTCGGGATCAAACTGCGCACCCGCATTATACTTCTGGCCGCCCGGTGCGTCGCCGAAATCACGATAGAACGGACGTTCAGGCGGACGCTCGGCCCCTGAAGCGTCAATCTCGCCGCGATCAAAGCGTGCGCGCTTTTCCGGATCGGACAGAAGATCATTGGCGGCTGAGACCGCCTTGAAACGATCTTCGGCCTCTTTCTTGCCGGGGTTCAGATCGGGGTGATGCAATTTTGCGAGTTTGCGATAGGCGGAGCGGATTTCTTCCGCTGTCGCATCGCGCTTGACGCCTAATATATCGTAAGGATCATCCATCAACGGAGCCTAGCACATGTGAGTTATCTTGCCTCGACAACAATATAGGGGCAGGCTTGATGTCAGGGACAGAGGAATAAGAAAATGAAAACCTTCCTTTTTGATTGCGCGCAATGACATCTCACATTCATTCAGAACCGATCCTGCAATCGCTTGAACTCGTGGCCGAACGGGTCGGTGATCCGACGCCTCTCGTTTATGCCGAACTCTTCCGGCAGCAGCCGGAGATGGAGGCGATGTTTGTCAATGACAGGGATGGCGCGGTGCGCGGGCATATGCTGTCGGAAGCTCTCGACGGGATCTTGGATTTTGTGGATGAGCGGAAATATGCCGACAACATGATCCGCGCCGAGATTGTGAACCATGAGAATCTGGGCGTGCCGCCGGATGTGTTTGCGGCCTTCTTCGCGGTGATACGGGATGCGTTTCGGGATGCGCTGGGACGTGAGTGGACGAAGGAGATGGAGGAGGCGTGGAAAGAACTTCTCGTTGCACTTTCGGAGACTTTGCCTGCACACGCTTGAGCCAGCCCCCCACCCAAAAATCTAAGTAGATTTTTGGCTCCGGCGGGAAATTGGTCCACCGGACCAATTTCTATTCCGCCTACGACCCCTCAAGGGGGAGGTAGAGAACTAGAATGATGGAAATTAGAAACGTCACCAACGATGATCTTAATGCGCTTTACGATATTGCCCTGAAGACGGGGGATGCGGGGCAGGACGCAACGCATCTGCACAAAGACCCGAAACTGATCGGGCATATTTATGCGGCTCCTTACGCGATCTTTGAGCCGGAGTCGGGTTTTGTCGTTGAGGATGACGAAGGCGTCGCGGGGTATATTGTCGGCACGCATAATACGCTTGCCTTTGATGACCTTCTCGAAAACGAATGGTGGCCGCTCTTACGCAAGAATTATGCGGACCCGTCCGACATTCCGTTTGATGAATGGAGCGCGGATCAGCTGCGCGCGTTTCTGATCCATCATCCTTTCAAAGTGCCGCAGCGGATTGTGGACACCTACCCTTCTCATCTGCATATCAATCTGTTGCCGCGCCTGCAGGGCAAGGGCGTCGGTGTGCAGTTGATTGACCGCTGGTTGCAGGCGATGGACATGGCGGGATCGCGCGGCGTGCATCTGGGTGTCAGCCCCAGCAATGAGCGGGCGCTTTATTTTTACCGCAATTACGGGTTTAAAGAACAGCCGATGGGGAAGAACGCACAGACGATCTGGTTCACGATGGTTTTGTAAGTTTGGGATTCTTTAAGTTTGGGGCTCTTAAATAATAGCGGGGGGTATTATGGGTGCGACGCAGGCGACGGACGATTTTCAGCCGGACCTTTATGATTATGAATTTGAAAATGCGCCGGTCGATGTGCTCAACCGTTTGCGCGCCGAGGACCCTGTGCATTGGTCGCGACACGGATTTTGGTTCCTCACGCGCTATGCCGATGTGGTGACGGTGCTGCAGGACCCGTCACGGTTTTCCAGCGCGGCGGCGGGATGGGGCACGACCAATCCGCTGGCGAAGAAAGACGGCGCGAATGATGAAGAGAATAAAGCGCTGAGCAAGAGTTTTGCGACATCGTTCAACCAGATGGATGCGCCGAACCATACGCGCGTGCGCTCGCTGGTGCATCGCGCCTTCTCGCGCAAGTCCGTTGAGGAGCGCCGTCCGCGCATTGTCGAAGTGGTCAACGGGCTGCTCGATGCGGCGGCGGCGAAGGGCACGTTTGATCTGGTGCATGATTTTGCCTTTCATGTGCCGATCATTGTCGCGAGCGAGATTATCGGCATTCCGACGGATGCGCGCGAGGACTTCCGCAAGGCGTTCGAGAACAGTGCCAATCTGATGCAGCCCAAGCGCGACGAGGAAAGCTGGGCCGAGGGTATCAAGTCCGCAAAGTGGATCGGGCGCTATATCAAAGATCTCATCGCCGAGCGGCGCGCCAATCCACAAGATGATCTCATCACCGGTCTCATCCGCGCGGAAGAAGACGGCGAGAAGCTGAACGAGACAGAAATGTCATCGGCCATCAGCACGATTTACACGGCGGCGGGCACGACGACGGAGCGGTTTATTTCGAGCGGGCTTTATATTCTGATGAAGCATCCCGAACAGTGGCAGGCGCTGGTCAACGACAAAACATTGATGGACGGGGCGATTGAAGAAATCCTGCGCTATCACCATCCGACGCAATCAACATCGACCAACCGGCGCTGCACGGTCGATACGATGCTGGGCGATAAGCTGATCAAAGAAGGCGACACGATCCGCGTGGGGCTTGGGGCGGCGAACCGCGATCCGGCGGTGTTCAGCGATCCCGACACATTCAACATCCGCCGCAAGATGGAAGCGTCACCCTTGTCATTCGGCACAGGTCCGCATTTCTGCATCGGCGCGGCGCTGGCGCGCTATGAAGCGCGCATTGCAATTGAAGCAGTGATCGCGCGCTGGCCGGAGCTGAGGCTCGCAACGGCAGCGCCGGTGAAGGACCCCAAGCGGCATGACAGATATCTGGAAGTGCTGGTGGCGACGCGGTGAGGTTGCACTATTGCGGGAACTCTTTGGGATAGACCCAACTGAGCGTTACAGCGTCGGGTGAATTGGCCGGAAAGGCGGGAAACTGTCCGGCGAGCAACAAACCCTGCAACACCAGCAGATCAAACTCTTTTAGCCCTGAACTTTGAACGAGCCTCGCGCTGCGCATCATGCCACGCCGGTCGATTGTATAACTCACGATGGCGCTGCGCTTGATGTGCAGGAGATAGTCTCCCGGGATTCGTGTGGCTGCGTTGATCTGGGCCGTGATACGGTTAGTATATTCATCCCCTGCCCCGTCACCTTCACGCATGTCGGCCGAATTGTTTTCGCGATAGCCGCGGTCGGCGCGGCGCGAGGACGCCTTTGGCGCGGGAATGTCATAACCGCTTGTTTCGGTTTTCATCCAGTCGGGAAGATTCACTTCATCCTGCTTCGGCGCATCCGGTGTTGGCTTTTCGGCCTTCTTTTCCGGTTTGTCTTTCGACTTATCTGCTTTCACAGCGGGCGCGCGACCGGCCTTGTCCTTCTCCACATCGCCGGAGCCTTTGAACTCATAGGGTTTGTTTTTTTCAGGCTCGGGCTCGGGTACCGGCTGCGGCTGAATCTGCGGTGGCGGCGGTGCCTGATCCTGCTGCACCAATTCAACCGGAATCGCTTCCGGCTCCTGCGACAATGGCGGCAGCGTGTAGGCGACGCCTAAAAACAGGAACACGAATAAGGCAACATTGAAGAGGAGTGAAACGGTGAAAGGCCCCGAACGCTGGACAAGCGTCAAGGGCTTCGCCGGTTCGACCAGATGCTCGACGGTGAAGTCAGAAAGCGCGTGCGGCGCGTCGGGAGACGCGTCGGGACCCGGCATTGAACCGTACACGTCTGCCGATGAACTCACTGTTTCCGCACCTATAGTCACGCGCCAACGGCCCGTCACGCTATGTGGCAGGCCGATGCGCTTAATCTATACGGATTGACGGGCGGAAACCGTCGAAATTTTCAAAAATACCGGGGAATTCGGGGCGCGATGAGGGGCATGGGCGTACATCCGGCCCTATGCATCCCTCGCGGACGTTTTGGTTTTCTTACTCAGAAATCCCACCTTTTAAAGTGAACAACGTCCGCTGTTCGCGTTGAAATGAATATGGGGGAGCAATATGGCCGTTTCAAGACGGGTGCATCAAAGATTTACGCCAAAGCGGGCGGCAAGCCAGACCGTGCCGAGATAGAGCACGAAGGTGAGAAGGCAGGACGCAGCAAGCGCAAGCCAAAAACCGGTGCCGTGACGCAGCAGCGCGGGCAGCACGAGGAACATGGGGAGTGTCGGCAGGACATACCAGAAGGTCGCCTCAGCATGGGCGGCGATGCGCTCGCTGTCACCTGTGTCGCGCCAGAGCCAGATGATGGCCAGTACCGAAACAAGCGGGAGCGAGGCCACAAGCGCGCCGAGGCCCGGACTGCGTTTGGCGATTTCGGAGACGGCCATGATGATGATGCCCGACAGGAGCGCTTTAGCGACCAAGAAAAGCATTATTGCGGTACTCCGTGTTTGGCGCGGTAGGCGAAGGCGGAGAGCAGAAAGCGCGCGCCGATGATGAGCGCGTCGGCATCAACGCTGTGGGCGAGATTGGGGAGCGCCTGCCCTGCTGCAACGACGCCGACTTCGGCCAGCGCCTTCACAGAGACATGCATGCCATAGACGGGGGCGAGTTCGTCCAACTCGCCGTTGATGAGCATGACGGGCGGGCGGCAGGTGATGTCGGCGGCGAGATGCTCGCGCCCGATGAGACCACCGGCATAACCGAGCACGGCGGCAGGCGCGACGGGCTGGCGCAGACCGAGATGCAGCGACATGAGCGTGCCCTGACTGAAGCCGACAAGGGCGAGGCGCGAGGCATCGAGATTGAGGCGCGCGAGTTCAGCGGCGATGAAAGCATCGATCACGGGCTGGACGGCGACGGCATCATCATAAAGTTTCGGATCGGTGCCCGGATGTTTGCCCACCCATTGATGGCCGCCGTCTTTGGTCGCCGTCGGACCATCGGGCGCGACAAAGGCGACATCGGGCATGGACGCCTGCCAATAATCGGCAAAGGCCATGAGGTCGTCCCCCGACGAGCCGTAGCCGTGGAGAAAGACGACGAGCCATTCAGCGGCTTGCGCGGGATCGCGGCGGAGGGCGGTGAGATTTGTCATGGGCGGAGTTTGCGCGGGCGCTTTCCGGGCCAGGCGTCCATCGCGACATCGACCATCGCATCGAGTTTGGCCCGTGACGCGCCGTCGAGCGCCTGAATGGACATGCCCTGCACCATCGCGGTGTAGAAGCGCGCCAGCGCGTCAATGTCGGTTCCGGCAGGAAGTTCGCCCGACTTCTGCGCCCGCTTCAGTCGCGCCAAGAACCCGTCAAACCCCTTGGCGCGAAACGCCGCCGCCGCTTTCCTCGCCGCTTCGTTTTCCGGCGCGCAACGCAACGAGCCGATGGAGATCATGCAGCCTGCGGGCTTCGACGGATCGGTGAAAACGTGCGCCGCTTCACGAAGAAAACTCTCAAGCCCGGCACGGGCTGACGTTTCATCTGATATAACGCCCACGCTGGGAGTTCCCTCGCTCTTGCGGTGATGCGCCAGCGCCTCACGGTACAGCTCTTCCTTGGAACCGAAAGCGGCATAAAGCGTGGGCGGCGTAACACCCATCGCCTTTGTAAGATCAGCGATAGACGTGCCTTCATAGCCATAGCGCCAGAAAAGCTGCATTGCGGCATGCAGGGCCGCAGTCCGCTCGAAAGTGCGCGGACGTCCGCGTTGTCTGACTTGCTCACTCATTTAACTATCGATCACTAGATAATAATTGACGCTTCGCCGGAATCATTTATATAGCGATCTATAAAATAAATCCAGACAGGGGCGTGGCATGAACCGATTTGAAGGTAAAACGGCACTGGTGACAGGTGCGCGCACCGGCGTCGGATATGAGTTAACGAAAAAGCTGCTGGCAGAAGGCTGGCAGGTGGCCGCCCTCAATCGCTCGGACATGGTGGCGGGCGATCCGCTGATTGATGCGGCGCTCAGGGACGGACGCATGCGCGTTTACAAAGGCGATCTTGCTGATTTCAAAAGCCTCAAAGCCGTGATTGCTGCAATCAAAGCAGGCGAGGAAAAGATCGACGTGTTTTTCAACAATGCGGGCGTCGGAACCGACGGCATCTTCTTTTCGCCGCAGGGACGCGAAATGCATTTTGAGGTGAACAGCGTTGCGCCTTACATCATTTTGCAGGAGCTGAAGGCGCTGGTGGCCGCGGGAGACGACAAGATCGTCATCAATACGTCCTCAAATTCACTTTTGTTTCTGAAGGCGTTTGATCCGGCATTGCTGGAACGTCCGACGGTTTTCAAAAAACTCTTCGGGCCTTATGCGACTTCCAAAATGGCCCTGTCGCTCTGGACGCAGGAAATCGCAGGCGCGATGAGCGCAGAGGGTATCAACATTCGCAGCGCCTGCCCCGGCCCCAACAAGACACCGATGACAGAACAACCGGCCATGCCCTGGTGGCTGAAGCCGTTTGTGAAATTCGTCTTTCCCCTGCCGACCAAAGGCGCGGGCCTGCTTTACAAAGCGGCCTTCGGAAAGCATCGCGGGACGAGCGGCGTTTTCCTGAACAAAAACGAAGTGACGCCGCTGAAGTTCAGCGCGCAGGGTCCGCGCGTTTTTCAGCTGGTGGACGGCATTTACCGGCGCGAGTTTTTGGGCGTCTAGGCGCTGTCGCTTTGTACAGAGCGGTAAGCATGGGCGTGGATTTTTTGCATAGAAAGCAAGACGTGGATGGGCGGGTCAAGTCCGGTCATGACGAGAATTGCCGGATGCCAACATCACTCTGTCATTACCGGACCTAATCCGGCAATCTAAGGCGACACATTCGGGGGGATGATGGAACCAACACCGGAAAATGAGCCGCCACACAAACGCTGGCGTCCGTTCTATTCCATGCGCAGCGAGCCGTGGGAATTTACGTCCTCGCTCACGCCGAACGAATTGCTTGCCCGCTTGAGATCGAGGTGGGCAAAGCCTTACCGCGTTTATGGCAAAGGCCTGCGTGAGTACCACATAAGCGCCACGCTGCATCCGAACAATTGGGTCTATGTGCGCACCAAAGTACCCGAACCTGAATCCGGCACTCTCCTCAGCGCGTTTTCCGGGGCATGGGGCCAGTGCTTCGTGGGGCAAATTGAACAGACAGAAACTGGTTCTCGGCTAACGGGCCTCGTCGGACTGAAACCGCCAAGCTATCCGTTCTACCTTCTGATGAGCTTTGCTGTGACGTTTCTGTTCTTCGGATATTCACCGTTCGGCCTCCTTCTTTACGCCACGCTCCTTACCCCCTTAGCCGTTCCCGAAGGGTTTCGCGCAAAATGGCGACGGCGCGCGATCTGGAAATTTCTCAATGCGGCAACACAGACGCCGAAGGGCGAACCCATGCTTGATGACATTGATAAGGGAATGCGCGATCTCCGCCAGAAATGGGCAGAGGCACGCTCAAGCGAAGCATAGGTTATCCAATCAGTTCTTACTTCTTTCCGTATTCCAGCAACCGCTTGCTGCTCTCAATCAGGATCTCATCCTGTTTGCAGAAGCAAAACCGTGCCAGATGTCGCGGGGCTGTTGACAGGTCAGCGAAGAAAGCCGAGAGCGGAATGGCCGCGACTTTCGCCTTCACCGTGATGTCGCGGCAAAATTCTTCGTCGGTACCGTTGAAACCAAGCGGGCGGAAGTCGGCGCTGATGAAGTAAGTGCCGTCTGTCGGCAGCACGTCGAAGCCTGCCTCCTTTAATCCGCGCGCGAGGATGTCGCGTTTGGCTTCGAGCGATGAGGCGAGGCTTTCGAAATAGCTGTCGTCTTTGCCGAGGCCGAAGGCAATCGCCGTTTGCGTTGCGGGGGCCGTGGTGAAGGTCACAAACTGATGCGCCTTCATGATCGGTGTCATCAGATGTTCGGGGCCGGTGATGTAGCCGATCTTCCAGCCGGTGAGCGAGAAGGTTTTACCCGCCGAGCCGATGCGGACGCAGCGCTCGTACATGCCCGGCAATGTCATTAGCGGGATATGCGTGTGGCCGGAAAAGACGAGATGCTCATAGACTTCATCGCAGACGGCATAGGCATCGTGTTTGATCACCAATCCGGCGATGAGTTGCAACTCGTCGCGCGTGAAGACCTTGCCGGTCGGGTTCATCGGCGTATTGAGCAAGATCAACTTTGTCTTCGATGAAAACGCAGCCGCGAGACGTTCGGCGGGCAGCGTCCAATGCGGCGGCTCAAGCGGCACGGAAATACATTTCGCGCCCATCGCTTCGATGATGGGTTTGTAACAATCGTAAGCGGGCTCAAGGATGATGGCTTCGTCGCCGGGGTTTAAGAGACCCATCAGGCTGTCAGTCAAAGCTTCGGTTGCGCCTGACGTGACCAGCACTTGTTTTTGCCAATCCACATCGAGACCGTAGAAGCGTTTGTTGGAGGCGGCCACCGCCTGACGCAAGGCTGGCAGACCCGGCATGGGCGGATATTGGTTCGGTCCGTCGATGATCGCTTTCGCCGCGACGGCGCGGACATCGTCCGGCCCTTCATCATCGGGGAAGCCCTGCCCCAGATTGATCGCGCCATGCTCTGTCGCCAGCGCCGACATGACGGTGAAGATGGTTGTTCCGAGATTGGCGAAAACCTGATTGGCGGGCCGCATCCACTTTTCCTCGTTCAATATGCGTTTCACCCTCTTGACCGGAGGGCGCCTCTCCTGTCAAGCAATGCGCTGTCCGCTTTGGCAATGCGCCGTCCGCTCCGGCTGCCTGAGACTTTTATTGCGCAAGGCTTGGGCGGGTAAAAACAGGTCTGCTTTGTTTTTGTGCTAAATGCCTGTTTTATGAGCAATTATTTTGCACAGGAACCGCGCAGAACTTGTCCACAGGCACTAAGACTTTGATTCATAATAAGGATTTGCCAAAGGCCAAGTGGCACGACCCATGCTAACCCCTACGGGCAGATGGCCACATCGGGCCGAAGTTAAAGGACGTCAAGGTAATGAAGAAGATCGAAGCGATCATCAAGCCGTTCAAGCTCGACGAAGTTAAAGAGGCACTTCAGGAAGTCGGGTTGCAAGGCATCACGGTGACCGAAGCGAAGGGATTTGGACGGCAGAAGGGCCATACCGAGCTTTATCGGGGCGCTGAATATGTTGTCGATTTCCTCCCCAAAGTGAAAATCGAAATCGTGCTCGATGACGGCATGGTGGCGAAAGCCGTTGATGCCATTCAGGCGGCTGCGCGCACTGGCCGCATTGGCGACGGCAAGATATTCATTTCGACTGTCGAAGAAGCCATCCGCATCCGCACCGGCGAAACCGGCGTCGAAGCAATCTAATCCGGTACGCGTCGCGGGGACGCGTATTGAACACTCACTACAAAAACAGTTTCCACCTCAGACCTATCCAGAACAGGGAATGACGACATGGCTGATTACGCCTCCATTCAGCAGCTGATTAAAGACAAGGACATCAAGTACATCGATCTGCGCTTCTCCGATCCGCGCGGCAAGATGCAGCATGTGACTTTCGATATCGGCTTCTGCGACGAAGACTTCTTCTCCGAAGGCACGATGTTCGACGGTTCGTCGATCGCTGGCTGGAAGGCCATCAACGAATCCGACATGGTGCTCCTGCCGGATCTTTCGACAGCCGTTGTCGATCCGTTCTACGCCCAGAACACACTCGCCATCATCTGCGACATCACCGAGCCTTCCGGCGAACTCTATGACCGCGATCCGCGCTCGACAGCCAAACGCGCTGAAGCCTATGTGAAGTCCGGTGGTTTCGGTGACTCAATCGTTTTCGGCCCTGAAGCCGAATTCTTCATTTTCGACGACGTGAAATTCTCAGTCACGCCCTACAAGACGGGCTTTGAAGTGGACAGCGTCGAGTTGCCGACCAATGCCGACACGCATTATGAAACCGGCAATATGGGCCATCGCGTTCGCACCAAGGGCGGCTATTTCCCTGTGAACCCGATCGACTCGGCGCAAGACCTGCGCGGCGAAATGCTGACAGTCATGGAAGAGATGGGCCTTTCGATTGAAAAGCACCATCACGAAGTGGCGTCTGCCCAGCATGAGCTCGGAACAAAGTTCCAGACGCTGACAACCGCTGCCGACCACATGCAGATCTATAAGTATGTGATCCACAACGTCGCCAATGCCTATGGCAAGACGGCGACCTTCATGCCGAAGCCTGTGTTTGGTGACAACGGCTCGGGCATGCATTGCCATCAGTCGATCTGGAAAGCGGGCAAGCCCCTTTTCGCCGGCAACAAATATGCCGACCTGTCGCAGGAATGCCTTTGGTACATCGGCGGTATTCTGAAGCACGCGAAAGCGCTCAACGCCTTCACAAACCCCTCGACCAACTCCTATAAGCGTCTGGTCCCCGGCTACGAAGCCCCCGTGCTGCTCGCCTATTCCGCGCGCAACCGTTCGGCCTCCTGCCGTATTCCGCACGGCACGTCGCCGAAGTCGAAGCGTATCGAAATCCGCTTCCCTGATCCGACGGCCAACCCCTATCTCGCCTTCGCCGCGATGGCGATGGCCGGTCTTGACGGTATCGAAAACAAGATCGATCCGGGCGCACCGATGGACAAGGATCTCTACCACTTGCCGCCGGAAGAACTGAAGCAGATCCCGACAGTTTGCGGCTCACTCCGTGAAGCCCTGCTTTCGGTCGAAGCGGACCATGCCTTCCTGCTCAAGGGCGGCGTGTTCTCCAAGGAACAGATCGACGCCTATGTCGAGCTGAAGTGGGAAGAATGCCTGCGTTACGAAATGACGCCGCATCCGGTCGAATACGACATGTATTTCAGCGTGTAATTTTTACGCGATTGATTGCGGAAAAGGCCGGAGCAATGCTCCGGCCTTTTTTGTTTTAATGCGATCGCGCTATTTGCGGGCGGCGGCAATCAGTTTCACGACACTGTCACGCGCCACGAGGAAGCCCTCTTCGCTGCCCGTCGTCTGTTTCATCACCGTGGCACCATCGACCAGAAGCCGGACCTGCATAGCAATCCGTTTCGGATTGACGAGGCCCGCGTCCTTCGCAAGATTTTCAACAAAAGCGAACACTGCCTGTTTGTGTTCTGCCGCCGCTCTGTGAACGGGATGGTCCGGCGTTCTGAACTCGGCCGCCGCATTGATAAAGGTGCAGCCGTTGAAATCCGGATTGCGGCACCAAAGCCGGACGGCATCAACATAGGCGACGAGCGCCTCGTTGGGTTTATCCGTCTGCCGGTCCACTTCGCGCATCAGCCAATTGCGGTAATCGCTGTCACGGCGCATCAGCGCCGCCACGATCAACTCATCCTTGGAGCGAAAGTGTTTGTAGAGCGTCATCTTGGCGACGCCCGCTTCCGCCAAAATCCGGTCAATGCCAACGCCGTGAAACCCCTCGCGGACAAATAGCGCAAGCGCGCTTGCCACAAGCTGATCGCGGCGGGGGGCGGCGCGTTGGCGGCGCGGTGTTGGATTTTCACTCATACAGATTTGAATATCATAATTTTTAAGATCGATAAATGAGGCTTGTTTAGTTGTAAAATTTGATATACCGATCTGTATACTATAACTTAAAATTAAGCGAGTATGAGAATGGAACAGCTGAACAACCTGGCCTCATCGTTCAAGACACGCCGGTTTCGTATCCCGATGGGTCTTGCCGCCCTCATTGTCGCAGGCAGCGTTATATTTTACTGGGGGGCTCCCAATAGTCTGCTCACGGTCACGCAAGCCGCACAGCGAGCCGGTGCGGGCCTGTCAAAAGAAGTCGTTGATGTCAACGGTGCGCCGGTGACTTATCTGAAAGGCGGCGACGGTGAGGCTGTTATTCTTCTGCATGGCATCTATGCCGAGAAAGATCACTGGGATCAGGTCGCGGGACAGCTAACCGATGACTTCCTCGTTATCGCGCCTGACATTCCCGGATTTGGTGAGAGCGGAATGCCGGAGGGTGGCAGCTATTCGTACGATCAACAGGTCGGGCGGCTGCATGACTTTCTGCGCGCATTGAAACTCAGCCGCTATCACCTCGTCGGAAATTCCATGGGTGGTGCCATTGCCGGTGCGATGGCCGCGCGCTGGCCGGAAGAAACATTATCCCTAAGCTTCTTCGGTGGTGCACCGCGCGTACCGGGCGCGAAGCCCGGCGACATGGAGCGCATCATAGCGAGCGGCGGACCATCACCAATGGTTGTGACCAGCGAAGCGGAATATTTCCAACGCTTTGATTTTATCTTTCACGAGATGCCTTTCATCCCAACCCCCATTCTCAATCTGTGGGCTGCTCGCGATGCCGCCGATCCTGAGAAGAACCGGCGCATCTGGCACGAAGTCGGCAACGAACATGCCGCCGACTTTCCCAATTCCATTCCGCGCATTTCAACACCAACACTCATCTTATGGGGAGATATGGACAGAGTGTTCGACGTATCGGGCGCATCGGCACTTCAAAAACAAATCCAGCATTCGCAAATTCACATTCTTGAAGAGACCGGCCACCTCCCCATGCTCGAGCGGCCAAGCGAAAGCGGCGCGTTTCTGCGGCGTTTTCTGCTGGAGCATAAACAGAAAAGCACTGCTGATCCGAAAGCCGGTGTTTCATCTCGCGCAGGATCTGATCCGTCGGCGAATTTCCTTTCAGGATTTTAATCTGTACACGTACAAAAATTAAGTCAATCCCGTTGACTCATTCCATCCACATATAATTTTATATTTCTGTTGCGCTCCGATTCTCTTAGGCCTAGCATTTTCTTGTCTCAACAACGGGGAGGTTCTGAAGATGGCTCCACCGACGCAGGCAGGGTCCTGAAATATCAGGCGACCTGCATTTCATAGCCAAGCCACCGCGTTCTTCATGCGTGACCGGTCAGTGAACCGTTTAGGCCATAGAGCGCAACATATACCTGACGTCCGGGTTGCTCACATTGAGTGCGAAGGCGAGAAGGCAATGGAAAAAGCCCGGCTTAATAGCCAGGGCGAGTGCGAGACGCACATCCAATAGCAGCCCCACGAGGGAACGCCCGACAGGATCATCCGGGGCTTCCGCTTGAGTGGGGTTGCGTGGCGTTTAAAGCGCCGAAGATTTCTATGTCAGTTTTTAATTTACCGTCATGGCCCGACTTGATCCGGCCATCCACGTCTTTGCTGCATAACATTTATTTTGCGGGATAGCGCCCTATCCCCGCCTGAGGATTATTTTTTGCGGGATAAGTACCCGAAAATAAACTTACTCCCGCTTTTCCGAAAAAATTGCGTGAGGCATCAACGAACCAAGCAACGATCTCGACATGGAAACGCTCGATCTCTTGCATGAAATGCTAAGTGTCACGAGCTTGCGTTGGTCGCTTTATCCCCGAAAATAAATGTTATCCTCGGGGGCTCGCGGGGCCTATCGCACCAACGCTGCGGCTGTCTTCGCTTCGTTTTTGGCGTAATCGCGAAAGGCTTTGAAGACGCCGAGTTTGGGGTCGGGGTCGAGACCTGCGCCCATACGCAAGAGCTGCAGGCAGAACCAGCCTTGCTGGCCCCAACCGTTCAGGGCCTTCACGAGATTGAAACGGCTATGCGGACCTAAAATGCCGGGTCCGATTTTTAAAGTTTTTTCAAACGCGGGAATGCTCCGTGTGCTGCCGCTAAGGAGCCGCGCGGGCGCTGACGGATCAACGCACATGGGGCGCGCGATGCCGACAACATCCATCGTGTTGCTTGCGAGCGCGGCGTTCATGCCATCGACCGTGCGGAAGCCACCCGTCACCATGAGCGGCATGGTCGTCGCGGCGCGGATGTCTTTGGCGTATTCAAGGAAGTAGGCTTCGCGCGCGATGGTGCTTTCTTTGCGCGTTTCGGATTTTTCCGGATGCAAGGTCAGATCATCAAGACCGACGAGGCGCGGCTGCTCATACGTGCCGCCGGAAATTTCGAGGAGGTCGAGACCTTCGGCATTGAGCCACGACGCCACGCGGATCGCATCCATATGCGAGAAGCCGCCACGCTGAAAATCGGCGGAATTGAGCTTCACGGAAATCGGGAAATCGCTGCCCACCGCTTTGCGTACGGCACGGACTGTTTCGAGCAACAGGCGCGCGCGGTTTTCGAGTGAGCCGCCCCACTCGTCGGTGCGGGTATTGACGTCGGGCGAGAGAAATTCGGAAATGAGATAACCGTGTGCGCCGTGGATTTGCACGCCGGTGAAACCGGTATCGCGCGCGATAGTGGCTGTGTGGGCGAAGCGACGGATGACGTCTTCGATCTCGGCGGTGGTGGCGGCGCGCGGTTTACCGAATTGAGCGCCCGGCATGTCGAGCGGGATGTCGGACGGGGCGAGCGGTTCTTTGCTGACCGAGATCGGCGTCTGGCGACCGGCGTGGCTGATCTGCATCCAGAGATGGGTGTTGTTGATCGTGCCTGCCTGCGCATAGGCACGGAGCGCGGCGATGGCTTCGTTAGACTGCTGGCCGTCGATGGCGACATTGCCGGGGCGTTCCATATAGCGCCGGTCGATCTGTACATTGCCGGTGAGCAGCACGCCCGCGCCGCCCTCGGCCCAGCGCTTGTAAAGACGCTGATGGCCTTCGGTCGCACGGTTCTGCGCGTCGCCAAGGCCTTCGGTCATCGCGCCCTTGATGATGCGGTTTTTGATCGTGACGCCGCAAGGCAGCGTCAACGGCGAAGCAATGGTGATCTTGTCGGTCATGTGGTCCCCCGAAATTTCTTTCGGGGGATCGTGCCACAGATGTCCGCCCGAACAAATGCCTCAGGCGTTGCAGATCAATGTCTTTTGGCGCTCACATGCCGCAACGCGATGCGCGAAAGCTATTTGATAGTCCGGCATTTCAAAGAGGGCAAAGACAGCGGCGAGATTTGGGTATGAGCCGATGGCAACAAAGTCCCAATCTTCGACGGCGCCAATCAAACTTGCTCCGAATGGTGCCAGTAAAATGAATTTGCCACCAACTTTATCGAGTCCCGGTGCACTCACGGCAGCGTAACGGGAGAAAGCTTCCTGCCCCGTGCACGGCGTCGCGACGGTCCCTTTGGCATAGAGCGCCTCGCCACGCAGTTTAAAGAAGTTGATGAGCGTCACCGGCGCTTCGGCGGGACGGGAAGCCAGCGATGTCCATTGTGCAGGTGTGGGACCCGACGTGTTGTCGCCTTTGCCGAAAACGTCGATCAAACGGGTGAGGCGAGCGTTCTGGTTATCAATTGTCATGGGTCTCTTTCTTTCCGCGCGGCGGTATGATATTTTTTACATGTGTAAAATAACATAAATATTACAGGTGTCAAAAATTAAAAAATCCGCGCGCACACGAAATGAGATTTTGGACACGGCATGGAATCTGCTCGCCGAGCAAGGTGCAGAGATTTCACTAAACGCAATCGCCGAAGCAGTGGGTATGACCCGGCAATCAATCTATGTGCATTTTGGTTCGCGTGGCGGGTTGCTCGTTGCGCTGGTCAGGCGCGCCGATGAGCGAGCCGACATTGAGCGGAAATTTGAAAAGGCACTGACAACCGAGACGGCGGAAGCACGGCTTGCAGCTTTTCTTGATGTCTGGTTCCGCTTCGTGCCTGAGATTTATCCTGTGGCCAAAGACCTCGTCAGACTAAGGTCAACCGATGCTGAAGCCTTTGCGGCATGGGAAGATCGGATGACTGACCTGCGCCGCGCCTTTGCGGCCCTGGCGAAGAGCTTACGGGATGATGATGCATTGGCGGCTCACTGGACTGCCGCGCGCGCTGCTGAATTTATGTGGGTCAATTCATCTGTCGAAAGTTGGGGATTACTGACCGTTGATTGCGGCTGGAGCGCCGGTCAGACGGCAAGTGCCATCAAGCAATCATTGGCGCGCGCTATCTTGGTTCAGAGCGGTTCACGCTAGGCGTTTGCCCCACCCTCCCTCCCCGACCTACAATCGGGCTCGATTCGTTCCCCTTATGCCGACCCAGAGTATTCATGGCCGCCAAACGCCCCAGTAAACCTGCCGTAGATGATCTTTTTGCCGCTGTGGCCAAGCCTGCGGCGGCCAAAGCTCCATCCAAGCTCTCCAAAGAAACTGAGGCCTATTCGGCCAAGGACATTGAGGTGCTTGAGGGGCTCGAGCCTGTGCGTCGTCGGCCCGGCATGTATATCGGCGGGACGGACGAGAAGGCGCTGCATCATCTCTTTGCCGAAGCGCTCGACAACTCGATGGACGAAGCGGTTGCGGGCCATGCGAACTGGATCGATGTGCGGCTGCATGAAGACGGCAGCCTGACGGTCGATGATAACGGTCGCGGCATTCCGATTGACGTGCATCCGAAATACAAACCGAAATCGGCACTGGAAGTGATCTTCACGACGCTGCATTCGGGCGGCAAGTTTGACGGCAAAGCTTACGAGACGTCGGGCGGCTTGCACGGCGTCGGCATCTCGGTGGTCAACGCGCTGTCGGACCGGCTTGAGGTGGAAGTCGCGCGCGATCAGGAGCTTTATACGCAGAGCTATTCGCGCGGCGCGCCGCTGACAAAGCTCGTCCATAAAGGCCGCGTGCAGAACCGGCGCGGCACGCGCATCACGTTTCATCCTGACGAGAAGATTTTCGGCAAGGGCAATGTCTTCCTCCCTGCCCGCCTGCATCGCATGGCGCGGTCGAAGGCTTACCTGTTTGGTGGTGTTGAAATCCGCTGGCATTGCGCGCCGTCGCTCATCACTGACAAGACGACGCCTGCTGAAGATGTGCTGCATTTTCCCGGCGGGCTCGTTGATTTCTTACGCGCTGAAATCGGCAATACGCCAACCGTCACTAACGAGCCTTTCCACGGCAAGGTGTCGAAAGCGGGCAGCCATGGTTCGGTTGAATGGGCGATCGGCTGGTACAACGATGACGGTTTTGTGCATTCCTATTGCAACACCGTGCCGACGACCGAAGGCGGCACGCACGAAGCCGGTTTGCGCGCGGCACTGACCAAGGGCCTCAAGAATTACGCCGACATGACCGGCAACAAAAAGGCCGGACAGATACAGGCTGAAGATGTGCTGGGCACGGCGGGTGCGCTCATCTCGGTCTTTATTCGCGAGCCGGAATTTCAGGGCCAGACGAAAGAGAAGCTCGCGACGCCAGCGGCACAGAAGCTTGTTGAAAAAGCCATCGGCGATCATTTCGACCATTGGCTGACGGCAAGTCCGCAGCAGGCAACGAAACTTCTCGACTGGGTGATTGACCGCTCCGAAGAACGCCTCAAACGCCGTCAGGACAAAGACGTGGCGCGCAAGAGCGCGACGCGGCGGTTGCGTCTGCCCGGCAAGCTCGCTGACTGCGCGCAGGCGGGTGCTGCGGGGTCTGAACTCTTCATCGTCGAAGGCGACAGCGCCGGCGGCTCGGCGAAACAAGCGCGGGACCGCGCCACGCAGGCGATCCTGCCGCTACGTGGCAAGATTCTCAATGTCGCCTCGGCGAGCGGCGCGAAACTGCAGGCGAACCAGCAAATCTCCGATCTCATTCAGGCGCTCGGCGTGCGCACCGGATCGCATTACCGCGACAGTGAACTCCGCTACGAGAAGGTCATCATCATGACCGACGCCGACGTGGACGGGGCGCATATTGCCTCGCTGCTCATCACCTTTTTCTATCAGGAAATGCCGGAGCTGATTGACAAGGGGCATCTCTATCTCGCGGTGCCGCCGCTTTATAAACTGACGCAAGGCGGCAAGACGGCTTATGCGCGCAATGACGCGCATAAAGACGAGCTGATGAAAAAGGATTTCCGGGGCAACGGCAAAATTGAGATCAGCCGCTTTAAAGGCCTTGGCGAAATGCTGCCCGCACAACTGAAAGAAACAACGATGACGCGCAGCAAGCGCACATTGTTGCGCGTCATGGTGCCGGATGATGACGTGAAAGAGACACGTAGTTCAATTGATCGGTTGATGGGCAATAAGCCGGAAATGCGCTTTCAGTTTATTCAGGAACGCGCAGCATTTGCTGTTGATCTGGATATCTGAGGTCCTTGACGAACGGGCTCTGACGGCTGATCGCCGAGCACGGGCAAGTCTCCAAAAGACACGCGCGATGCCGGGAAACTCAGTGATACGGTTGTGCCGCGGCCCGGCTGGCTACGCATGATAAGCGCGCCGTCATGCATTTCCATCATGGCTTTAGCGAGGGGCAGACCGAGACCTGTGCCGGTGTGTTTGCCACTCAACTGACTGTTGACCTGACCGAAAGGCGACATGGCGATCTTCATTTCTTCCTGCGTCATGCCGATGCCCGTATCTTTCACCGTGATGATGAAATCTCCATTCAACCGACGCTCAAAGCTCAAGCGCACGGTGCCTTCGTCGTCCGTATATTTGATGGCGTTGGAGAGAATGTTGATGAGGACCTGACGGACCATGCGCTCGACGGCATGAAGCATCACGGTAAAGTCGGGAACATCAATGCTGAGTGACACGTTCTGGCGCGCGGCCAGCGGGCGCAGCATGGTGCAGGACACTTCGATCGCCGACATGGCATCAAAATATGTTTCGTCTTCGATTGTGGCTTCACCGCTCTCGATCTTCGCCAGATCCAGAATGTCATTGATGATACCAAGCAGATGGATGCCGCTGGAATTGATATCCTTGGCATAGTCAACATAGCGCGGATTGCTAATCGGACCGAAACGCTGAAACGCCATGATGTCGGAAAAGCCGATAACGGCATTGAGCGGTGTTCGCAATTCGTGACTCATATTGGCGAGGAAGCGCGATTTGGCTTCGTTGGCCTGCTCAGCATTGTGAAACGACAAAGCAAGCTTTTCGGTCATGCGCGCCAAAGCGCGGCGCGAGGCGGCGACTTCGCGGAAATTTCCCATCGTGATGTAGATGATCGGCGTTGCAGTCAGGACGGTGACGATAGTTGTTGCCACAATGATCCTAAAATCGAAAACAATCAGGCCCGTTTCACTCAAGAGCCAAATGAGAGATAGAGCAAGACAGACCGCCAAGCCCGTCAAACAAGCCGTCGCGCCCATCATGTTCATATGACCCAGACCACGGAAGATGCGATAGCCCAAACCAAGGCGGCGGCGCTCGACGCGCGCGTCGCTTCCCTCTCCTATGCCGGAGGTGGGCACTTTCGCCGACGCTGCCGGAGTGCTGATCATATGAGTCCTGCTCATCATTTGAGGGCTCAAAGATGCTCCGGAAAAGTTAATAACCGGAGAAAAGCACGGAGTTTGCGATTAACCCGAAAACGGGGTGTTTGAGCCACAAAGCTTTAAAATCAACGGAAAACCCTCACAAATTTCCTGCGGCATAGCGACCGAGGGGACGTGTTGCGTTGACAATGGCCCTACAATCCCTATGTTTCCGCGCAGATTGCGGATATGCGCGGCCGCAGAACAACGCGCAAAAAGCTGCCCAAAATTCCGTCCACGGCCCCTCGAAGTGGGCCACCACGGCAGCGTTACATGGTGCAATAGGGCTTCTATATGACATTTGACGAACTCGGCCTCGGAGCCGAGGTGCTGAAAGCGGTTGCTGAAACCGGCTACACCGAACCCACACCCATTCAGGCGCAAGCCATTCCCCACGTGCTGAACAAGCGTGACGTGCTGGGGATCGCGCAGACGGGCACGGGCAAGACAGCCTCCTTCACGCTGCCGATGATTGACCTGCTGTCACGCGGTCGCGCCAAAGCGCGCATGCCGCGCTCGCTCATCCTGGAGCCGACGCGCGAACTGGCCGCACAGGTCGCCGAAAATTTCGAAACCTACGGCAAGTACAACAAGCTCTCGATGGCCCTCCTCATCGGCGGCGTGAGCTTTGGGGACCAGGAAAAGAAACTGGATCGCGGTGTGGACGTGCTGATCGCGACACCCGGTCGTCTGCTCGACCATTGCGCACGCGGCAAGGTGCTGCTGACCGGCGTGCAGATCCTCGTCATCGACGAAGCTGACCGCATGCTCGATATGGGTTTCATTCCCGACATTGAAGAAATCTGCAAGAAGATCCCTCCCCTCACGCGCCAGACGCTTTTCTTCTCGGCCACGATGCCGCCGGAAATTCAGCGCCTGACGGAAACCTTCCTGCATAATCCCGCCCGTATCGAAGTCTCGCGTCCGGCATCTGCCAGCGCCACGATCACGCAAGGCCTGATCAAGACGACGCGCGAGAAGAAGCGCGACACGCTGCTGGAAGTGCTCGAAGGCGAAGACGTGAAGAACGCGATCATCTTCTGCAATCGCAAGCGCGACATCGGTGCGGTTCACAAGACACTCGAAAAGCACGGATTGCCCGTCGGTTCGCTGCATGGCGATCTCGACCAGTCCACACGCACGAAGACGTTAGAAGGCTTCCGCAGCGGCACTATTCGTTTGCTTGTCGCGAGCGACGTGGCCGCGCGCGGTCTCGATATTCCTGACGTGAGCCATGTCATCAATTTTGACGTGCCGACACATGCGGAAGACTATGTCCACCGTATCGGCCGCACGGGCCGCGCGGGACGTCTGGGTTTTGCCTTTACGCTGATGACGCGCGAAGACGGCAAGTACCTCGCCGGCATTGAGAAGCTGATCGGCACAACCATTCCCGAACGCGCCATCAGCGTGACGGCCAAAGCAAAAGACGAAACCGTTGTCGTTGCTGAAGCTGCTGCTGATGATGATGTCGCTAAGGTGATTGAAACGGTTGAAGCGGATGCCGTGGCAAGCGATGTCACGAGCGAAGTGACGAGCGAAGAAACAACCGAGCGCAAGCCGCGTGAGCGTCGCGCGCGTGGCGGTCGTGGCCGCAAGAAACCTGCTTCAGGTGAAGTTGCGGCGGATGCCGCTGCAGCAGAAGATGCGCCGCAGCCGGAGACGCCGGTTGATGTGCCGGAGTTTGTGGCAGCCGTTGCTGAGCCGCGTGCGCGTGAAAACAATCGCGACAATAACCGCAACAACAATCAACCGCGTCGTGATCGCACTGATCGCAATAGCAATGATCGTCCGCGTGGCCGCAATCGCGATGATGATGACGGTCCGCGCGTTGTGGGTCTCGGCGACCATGTGCCGGCCTTCATGCTACGCGCTGTGAAGCTGCCGAAGCGTCGTCCCGATGATGCGGAAGATGCTGACATTGAGATTGAAGAAGTCGAGTCCGAGGAGGCGTGAGCTTCCGGAATGGTCTGAGAAAAGGCGGTCCTTTGGGACCGCCTTTTTTGTCTTTCAGGCTCGAAAGAAGCTCTATTCAGTTCGCATTTCTTGCAAGAGATCGAGTGTTTCCATGCAGAGATTGTTAGTCAGTTCGTCGAGTGTGTTGAGCGGAGGCGCGAACGGCAATCCTCAGGTGGGGATAGACGTGATTTCAGATGAAAATAAAGTTGTGCCCGGGGTAGAGCCACAGATTCTCATCGCAAAGTTATTCGCGCTTTTTCGATGGGGATGACTGAAAATAAAGTTGCGCACGGGTTTTTGGAGCACAGTTTGTCAAAAAAGTTATCCCCTCATTTTTGAAGAATAGCTTTTACCCAACCCTCCCCTTGAGGGAGGGTCAAACGGTGCCTTCGCCGTTTGGGGAGGGGGAACGAAGTTCAATGCGGGGCCGTGCTCTGACGATAGACCATGACCCCGCCCCAAAAAATCTAAAGAAGATTTTTTGACCCTCCCTCAAGGGGAGGGTTGAAACGTAGAACTACTCCGTCGGAACAACGCGCCAGATGGTGTTGCTGACGTCGTCGGCGACGAGGAGGGCGCCGGTGCTGTCCACGACGACACCAACGGGACGGCCATTGGCGTTGCCGTCGGCGTCGAGGAAGCCGGTGAGCACATCTTCAGCGGGGCCGGAAGGAATACCATCCGTAAACGGAACAAATATGACCTTGTAGCCGCTCAGCGGATCGCGGTTCCATGAGCCGTGCTGGCCGATGAAAGCGCCGCCCGCATATTTGGACGGGAGAAGCGAGGCTTCATAGAAGGCAAGGCCGAGAGAGGCTGTGTGCGAACCGAGGGCGTAGTCGGGTTTAATGGCGCTCGCCACGAGTTCGGGGTTTTGCGGTTCGATGCGCGTATCCACATGCTGGCCGTAATAGCTATAGGGCCAGCCATAGAAGGCGCCGTCTTTCACAGAGGTCATGTAATCGGGCACGAGGTCCGGTCCGATTTCGTCGCGCTCATTCACTGTCGTCCAGAGCGCACCTGTGACGGGTGCCCAGGCCAGGCCATTGGGATTGCGCAACCCGCTCGCGAAGATGCGCGACTTGCCGTTGGCGAGATCAAGCTCGTGAATAGCGGCGCGGCCTGTTTCCATCTCCATGCCGTTTTCGCCGACATTGCTGTTGGAGCCGACTGTTGCGTAGAGCTTCGTGCCGTCACGGCTGGCGATAATGTTCTTCGTCCAATGGTGATTGAGCGGACCGCCCGGCAGGTCCATGATTTTCTTGCCTTCGGCGGTGATCTTTGTTTCGCCTGCCACATAGGGGAAGGCGACGATGGCATCGGCATTGGCGACATAGAATGTGTCACCAATGAGGGCCATGCCGAAGGGCGAGAAGAGATTTTCGAGGAAGGGTTCTTTCACTTCGGCAACACCGTCATGATCGACGTCGCGCAGAAGCGTGATGCGGTTTGCTGTTTCGGCCCCTGCCCCCGCTTTGCGCATGATGAATTTTTCAGCCAGACCACGCAGACCGCCGCCGTCTTTGGGCGGGCTGTTTGTTTCGGCAACGAGCACGTCACCATTGGGTAGCACATAAAGCCAACGCGGATGCGCGAGGCCGGCGGCGAAGGCGTTGACGGCGAGTCCTTCGGCGGCTGCCGGCTTTCCGTCGCCCGTAAATGGTACCGCTGAAGCGATATTGATCGACGGGATGGCTGATGATTGCGGTTCGGGCAATACGGGATTTGGCCCCATGCCCTGCTCGATGGGCTGCGTTGACTGATTGCCGCAACCTGCAAGCGCGATGAGCGCCAATGTGCTGACGAGGGGGAGAAGGGGTGAGCGCATGGGGTCGTCTCCGGTTGGTGATGAGGTGGCGTGAATGTGGGCTCTTTGCGGGTAAAGTTCAACGTAAGGCCGCGCATTTGCGGCAGACCGTGACCCCCACCCAAAAAATTCCAAGTGAATTTTTTGACCTCCCCACAAGGGGGAGGTGAGGAAGATAGAATGACGAATAAAAAAAGTCCCGAAGGCGGACCTTCGGGACTTATCGTGTCAGCGCTATGACATCTTACTTCTTGATCATCGAAGCAAGGGTCTTGCGGGTTTTTTCGCCGTAGGGCGCGCGGAACATTTCGGCGACCATTTTGGCTTTGGCTTGCACGTAAACCGCTTTGGCATGGCTGAAGGTGCGGAAGCCGTCTTTGCCGTGATAGGCACCCATGCCGCTCGGGCCGACGCCGCCGAAGGGCAGGTCTTCCATCGAGACGTGCATGATGACGTCATTGACCGTGACGCCGCCTGATGTGGTGCGGTCGAGCACGGTACGCTCTTCCGTTGCATCATCGCCGAAATAGTAGAGGCCGAGCGGGCGGGCGTGATCGTTCACATAACCCAGCACTTCGGAAATGTTCTTATAGGTTTTGATCGGCAGGACGGGGCCGAAGATTTCGTCCTGCATGACTTTCATGTCTTCAGTCGGGTTAACGATCAGCGTCGGCGCGATCTTGTGAGCCTGCTGCTGCGACATGTCTTCATTGGCCGGATTGATCTCGACGATCTTCGCGCCCTTGGCACGCGCATCCTCGACATAGCCGTTGATGCGATCGAAATGGCGCTGGTTGATGATCGAGGTGTAGTCCGGATTGTCTTTCAGCGTCGGGAACATTTTCTTCACCGACTTCGTGGCTTCGGCCACAAACTCGTCCACGCGGCCTTCCGGTACGAAGACATAGTCAGGCGCGAGGCAGATCTGACCGGCATTGAGCGTCTTGCCCGTCATGACCTTGGCGGCGGCATCGTCCATCTTGGCGGATTTGGAAATGATGACGGGTGACTTGCCGCCAAGCTCCAATGTCAGCGGCACGAGGTTTTCAGCGGCTGCACGCATGACGTGATAGGCAATCGAGGTCGCGCCCGTGAAGAGAAGATGATCGAAGGGCTGGCGCGAGAAGGCTTCGCCGACAGCGGGGCCACCTGTGACAACGGCGACTTCGGTTTCATCGTAGGCCGAGCGGATCATGCGGGCCATCAGTTCTGAAGTGGCGGGCGTAAATTCCGACGGTTTGATGATGGCGCGATTGCCGGCCGAGAAGACACCGGCAAGCGGCGTCCATGTGAGATTGATCGGGAAGTTCCACGGGCTGATGATGCCGACAACGCCGAGCGGCTGAAACTCAACACGGGCTTTGGCCCCCAGCAGATTGAGCGGGAACTGCACCTTGCGCTTTTCCGGCTTCATCCACTGATGCAGATGCTTCTTGGCGTGCTTCAAAGGTCCGATGGAGCCCATGACGTCGGTAAGCAATGTCTGCTCGTGGCTGCGATGGCCAAAGTCTGAGGCGAGAGCCTCGGCGATTTCTTTCTGATTATCGACGACCAGCGCAATGGCGCGGTCGATCCAGTCGATACGTTTGGCGGCGCTCGGCGCCCCCTCTTTAATGTGGGCCGCTTTCTGGCGATCCACGATGCTGCGGATCGATTTCGAGATTGCGTCTCCGTCTGCTTCGCGCAGATTTGATTCAGCCAGGCTCATTTTTATTTCTCCCTTGCACCCCGGACCGGGGAGGCCGTCCGACAGGTCATTGCGGAAAAATATACATGACAAAATTCAGATGAGTCTGCTTTGAAGGTACAAAAGCGCAGATTTCCTCACAAAATTAGAGTGTTGCGGGCAAAGGCACAGCTTTGTCTAAAATTATCGGAAAATGGCGGAATTCTGCCAAGTTTACTGCAGTGTAACGAAGTTCGGCTAACGTCTGCTCACGGGGAAGAAATCACCCGGCTTAAAAAACACTCCAATGAGGACATTCGCGTGAGCACCTTTACGGACGATCTGACCGTGGCGAACGAATGGAGCATGAAGGCTTTGGCCTTGATGACCCACAATAAGATCGTGCCTGTGCCCGCCAATTATGAAGTCTGGTTCCGCTACGCATCGGGTCAGGCGGTTGACCTCACTGAAGAAATCGACCGCCGGTTGCGCGAAGGCAAGCCCGTTGACGCGGAAGTCACGTCCGAATTGCATCAGCGCTATGTCAGCCAGACCGCCCTTGCCGATGCGGCGATGGAAACCGGCGACAAATTGGGCACCGAGATCGACAAGATTTTGAAATTGGTGCAATCGGCTGCCGGTGACAATTCTGCACTCGGCTCATCCGTCCGCGCCGCCAGTGAAGGCCTGACCAATAAATCCAGCCCGACCGATGTGCGCCGCGTTGTTGAAGCGATTATGAGCGCGTCTGTTGAAATGGAAAGCCGCTCGAAAGCACTTGAGCTGCGCCTCACGGAAACGAAATCCGAACTGAGCGCCTTGCAGACCAATCTGAGCAAGGCCCGCAACGAAGCGCGCACTGACGGCCTCACAGGCGTCAATAACCGCAAGGCGTTTGACGAATTGCTGGCGCAGGAAATTGCGCATGCGGGTGCAGAGGGCACACAGCTCTGCCTTATCATGGGCGATATCGACCATTTCAAAGCTTTCAATGACACATGGGGGCATCGCACCGGCGACCAGGTGTTGCGCCTTGTCGCGAGCTGCCTCAAAGGCGGCGCGCGCGAAGTCGATCATGTCGCGCGCTATGGCGGCGAAGAATTTGCCGTGATCATGCCCGGCATCTCAACGGAACGTGCCGAGAAGCTTGCCAACAGCATTCGCGAAGCGGTGCAGGCGCGTGAACTCGTGAAACGCTCGACCGGCGAAACACTGGGTCGTGTCACCATGTCGCTCGGCATCTCGCATTTCCGCGCCGGTGACAATGCAGGCTCACTGATCGAACGTGCTGACGGTTGCCTCTATACCGCCAAACGCAGCGGTCGCAACCGCGTGATCAGCGAAGACAGCAAAGTCGCGCCGGTCGCCAAAGCGAGCTGATTGCTCCTGACTTTCTGAAAAAAGCAGCCTTTTGACGCAGCGTCGCCGCGTTGATTTCGCTCATCTTTTTTCGGGCCTTTCGCCCGCCCGCTGCCATGTCTATGCTCGCCCCAAATCACGAAATAAGTGAGCGGGCCAGAGGGCCCAGACATTCGGGGGCGCGACCATGACTTCTTTCACCACCATCAAACTTGACATCAAAGACAGCATTGCCGTCCTCACTCTCAATCGTCCGGAGGTGCTGAACAGCATCAACACGGCGATGATCGCGGATATTCGCGCGGCTGTGGCAGAGGTTGCCGCCGACGCGTCGGCGCGCGTGTTGCTGATCACCGGCGAAGGGCGTGGATTTTGCGCAGGCGCAGACCTTGCCGCGCAGGGCCAACGCACAGAAGGCATGAGCGTCGGTCAAGGCGTGGCTCATGGCATGAAGATCGGCTTCAACCCGATGATGCGCGAACTCTATGCGCTGGAAAAGCCGATCATCTCCGCCATCAACGGCACGACGGCGGGCGGCGGCGTGGGCCTTGCGCTCGTTGCCGATATTGTGATCGCCGCAAAATCGGCGAGCTTTATTTCCGTCTTCGCGCCGAAGCTCGGCCTCATCCCCGATCTTGGTGTCACATGGCACCTGCCCCGCCTTGTCGGTCGCGCCCGCGCCATGGGCATGGCGATGACGGGCGATAAAATTCCCGCCGAGACGGCAGCCGATTGGGGCCTCATCTGGAAATGCGTGGACGACGACGCGCTGATGACAGAGGCGATGGCGATTGCCACCAAAATGTCCAATGGTCCGGCCAATGCCTTTACCGAAGTGCGCCGCGCGCTCGACACGGCACCCGACCGCACCTATGACGCGCAGCTCGAATATGAGCGCCTGACACAGGGCGTTCTCGGCGACCATCCGAATTTTGCGGAAGGTGTCGTGGCCTTCCTGAAAAAACGGCCAGCCAATTTCAAATAAGAAGTGCCAATTTCAAATAACAAAACTGAAAAACCGGGAGACGAGATATGGATTTTGAACGCGCAAGACTGGACATTGACGGCCATGTGGCCACGCTGACGCTGAACCATCCGGAAGTGATGAACGCGGTGTCGATGGAGATGCTCGGCGGGTTGATGCTCGCCATGGATCAGGTTGAAGACCCCAAGAACGGCATCCGCGCGCTCATTATGACGGGCGAAGGCCGCGGCTTCTGCACCGGCGCGAACCTGCAGGGGCGCGGCGACAATAGCGGCGCACGTCCCGATGCGGGCGCGGCACTTGAGCAATCCTATCACCCGTTCCTGCGCCGGTTGCGCAATCTGAAAATGCCGTTCATCACAGCGGTCAACGGCCCGGCCGCGGGCGTCGGCATGAGCTTTGCCATGATGGGTGATCTCATTTTGTGCGCGAAGTCATCATATTTCCTGCAGGCCTTCCGTCGCATCGGTCTCGTGCCGGATGGCGGTTCGACATGGATATTGCCGCGTCTTGTCGGCAAGGCGCGCGCGATGGAACTGTCACTGCTCGGCGAAAAGCTGCCTGCCGAAACGGCGCTGCAATGGGGGCTTGTTAATCGCGTCTATGAGGATGCGAACCTCATCGAAGAAGCCAAGAAGCTGGCGCTTGATCTCGCCAATGGTCCGACGGTGTCGCTGAGCCTCATCCGTCAGCTCTATTGGGAGAGCACGGACAACACCTATGAAGAGCAATTGAACCTTGAGCGTCAGTTGCAACGCACAGCGGGCAATAGCGAAGACTTCAAAGAAGGCGTCAAAGCCTTTCTCGGCAAGCGCCCTGCTCAGTTTAAAGGCGAATAATCATGCATGCACGGGCGATTGAACAATGGCACGCTTATGCAACGTCGCGCGACACGTCGATCCTCGACCGGCTGCTGGCTGATGATGTTATTTTTCAGTCGCCCGTGGTGCATACGCCGCAAAAGGGTAAAGCGATCACCAAGCTTTACCTCACAGCGGCGCTGGAGACGCTGGGGAATGACAAATTCAAATATGTCGGTGAATGGTTCGGACCTTCATCCGCCATTCTCGAATTTGAGACGGTGATTGACGGGATCTCGATCAACGGCATCGATATGATCGGCTGGAACGCAGCCGGTCAGATCACCAGCTTCAAGGTGATGGTGCGCCCGCTCAAGGCGATGAACATGCTGCATGCGAAGATGGGCGAGATGCTGGCCGCGATGGCGCCGAAGTAAGGATTAGTCCTTCTTTGCCGGCTTCTTGGCCAGTTTCTTCGCGACCTTCTTTTTCGGGCCGGCTTTGGCTTTGCGTTCGAGAACCTTTGCGGCTTTCGCGCGCTTTTCAGCTTGTACGTCCATCATAACCTCCAGTGATTTGCGCGCCCATTGTACGAGTTCGTCAGGATCATCATAGAGGCGTTCGGGGACTTCGTAATATTTGAGTGAGCCGACATCGCCGTTCTTCATCTCAAAGGTGAAGGGGCCCATGTCCTCGGCTTCATAGTCAGCACGGTTGCGGTCATCGACTTTGAAATAGAGCGTCTCGCCGAAGATGACGCCGAACATCAGATCGTCGAGATAGACGCCGGAGCCGCCGAACATGCCGCGCATGCGCACGGGGCCGAGGCGCTCCAGTTGCTCCAGGATAAATTCTTTATATTCCGCGCTGACGGCCATGGCTTATGCCAACCATTGTTTGAGACGGGAGGCGGCTTCAGCCATGTCGGCGGTCGCGCCTGCAAAGGAGAAGCGCACGGTTTGGCCTCCGCGCAGGGGATCAAAGTCGAGACCCGGTGTCGCGGCGACGCCTGCCTCGTGCAGCATGCGGTGGCAAAAGGCGACGCTGTCGGCGTTTGAGCCTTTGGCGAGCAGCGCACTCACATCGGCATAGAGATAGAACGCGCCGTCGGCGGGGGCGAAATTGTCGAGGCCTGCATCAGGGAGCGCGTCGAGCAGGAGATCGCGGTTGGCGGCATAGACGGCGACATTGGTGTCGAGTTCGTCAGTGGCGTCGAAGGCGGCGACGGCTGCTTCCTGCGCGATGGCGGGCGGCGAGATGAAGAGGTTTTGTGCCAAACATTCCAGCGGGCGCACGAGGCGGTCGGGCACCACCAGCCAGCCGAGACGCCAGCCGGTCATGCTGTAATATTTGGAGAAGCTGTTGGCGACGATGGCGTCAGGCGATGACATCAAGGCGGTGGCCTCGCTCATGCCGTAGCTGATGCCGTGATAGATTTCGTCGGAGATGAACCAGCGGCCTCTCGCGGCGCATGAGGCGGTGAGCGCGGCAAGCGCCTCCGGCGTCAGCATGGTGCCGGTGGGGTTGGCGGGACTTGCGACCAGCACACCGGCGATGGGGCCATGGGTGCGTTCGGCGGCGTCGATCAGGTCCGGTGTCATGGACCAGCGCGTGGCGGGACCGACGGGGATGCCGACGGGGACGAGGCCGAGCGCTGTCAGGATATTGCGATAAGCGGGATAGCCCGGCTCGGAAATCGCAACGCGGGCGCCGACATCGAAGCAGGCGAGAAACGCCAGCACGAAACCGCCCGACGAGCCGGAGGTCACGACGATGCGTTCGGCGCTCACATCGACATTGTGGCGATCACGATAATGCTGCGCGATACGGGTGCGGAGTTTGGGCAGGCCGAGCGCGTCGGTATAGCCCAGGCGTTCATGAATGAGCGCATGGGCCGCGGCATCGCGCACGCGGCGTGGTGCAGGCGTCGAGGGTTGCCCCACTTCGAGATGGATGATGCGGCGCTTGTTTGCAGGATCGCGCTCCATAGCGGTGGCGTCACGCATGACATCCATCGCGATGAAGGGCGAGACGCCGCTTCGTTTGGAAATAGTGGGGCGTTTGGAAATCTCAGGTGCGGGCATAGATTAAAACTCTAGGAGCCAGCGGCGCTGAAGCCGACGCCTGCCCCTTTGGGATTCACGTTGATGGTGCAGGTGCCGCGCGGCAGGCCCTTGGCACAGACAATCGCATTGGCTGTTGATTGCGCGTCGGCAGGGCTTGCGGCCAGCGCACGCGCCTCGGCCCCTTCTTCACCTGTCAGAGCACCGGCGACAATACTTTCAACGGCGGCCACGGCTTTCGGCGCACCCGCACCGGCGGCTGACGCATAAAGACTGTTCTGCGCATTTTCGCGCACGAGGATGACAGGTGCGAGATATTTCGCGGCGGCACCTTTGACGGCGGAAGCCGGTGTCGCCGCAAAGATGATACCGCTGCCGGTGGCGGCGCGGCCAAGGCCGAATGCGCCGTTCATGGTGACAGCGCAGGCAACCGCCCCGCCCGTTCCGTCAACAGTGACGAAAGATGTGGAACCGTAATCAGCATCCGCCGCTGCGCCTGAGACGCCTGCCAACTGATTGGCGGCGTCAGCAAGTGCAGCGGTGCCATTGAGGTTCTGAACTTTGGACCAGAGCGCGGCAGCAAAGGTGCCTGCTTCGGTATTTGCGGCGGGCAGCATCAATGTCAACTCACCTGCGGCAATGCCCTGAGCCGGTTCGTCATCGACGCGGTAATTGGTGAGATCTTCCTGTGTCAGCGCGCCGCCATTGAGGGTTGATTGTGCGACCAGCAGATCTGCCGTGTCACCCTGATAGAAGCCGCCGACGCCCGAAGCGCGGATGCGGCCAAGCGATCCGGCAAGGCCCGGCAATGTCATGTGTTCGGCTTCGCCATAGGGCATGCCCTGGGCATTGAGATAGAGCGCTTTGAGGGCCGGCGAACTGCCGATCATTGTGGCGTTTTTGGTGAGCTGATTTGTCGTGGCGCGCGAGACCTGAAAGCCGGTAGCGGCAAGGCGCTCGGACGGCGCGACTGTTTGCGACCATGACAGCGAACCGAAGCTCGCCTGCAGATAAGCCATGCCGCGCACATTGCCGGGCACCGCGATGGAACCGCCTGCTTTGGGTGCAACCGGCAGGAAAGAAATGGAACGCACTTCACGCTTCACACCGTCACGCGCGAGGCAGACGCCGCCGCCGCCGAGGCCAGCGGCTGCCGGATAGGTGGCGGACAGGGCAAAATAAACAGCCGTTGCCGCATCGGCAGCGGTGCCGCCTTTTTCCAGCATGTCGCGCCCGATAAGGGCTGCTGTCGGTTCGTCCGCAATCACGATGCCGCCGAGCGAGTTGCCGGAGGCCTGAGCGGCGAGTTTTTTCTCGCCAAGCGCATCACGCTCTGCCTTTGTTTCAAGGCTGCTTGAGACTGTCGTGCCGAGCGGGGTTTGTTTCCCGTCGCCGGAACACCCGCCCAAATGAGCGACCAAGACCAGGGCCATAACCGATCCGACTGCCTTCAAAGCACTATCCCGCAAAATCATCTCTCCCGCTTTCCACCAAAGACCCTGTGAGCGCGCTGCCGAACCGGAGCGGCCTGCCTCTAAATGCCACGACTGGGCCGAATCCACAATTCGGCCTCGTTTTTTAGCCAGTTTACACAAAGCCGCTAGTCAGAGCCGCGATTTGGAGCGCCAGACGCCGGAAATGGTCCGACTGACCGTTCGTTATGTGATCGGATTGACGTAATATGCGGGCACACATACCGTCTGGCCCCATACCTGCCTGAGGCCGACAAACGCATGAAGAAAGTAGTGAGGAGTGAGGGTTTTGTTTCCAATGCCTAAGGCGTTCCGTAAGGCCCGCCATGCCGGTATCGTGTTTTTGGCATCTCTGATTGCTTTTGCTCCCATAACACCGGCGCAAGCCAGAGGCATCTCGCTCATTCGCGACGCTGAGACCGAAAAACTGCTGCGGGATTACTCGACCCCCATTTGGCGGGCGGCAGGCATGAACCCCAATGCCGTGAAGCTGCATCTGGTGAACGACCCCAATATCAACGCTTTCGTGGCGGCGGGTCAGCGCATGTTCCTCAATACGGGCCTGATTTTAGAATCTGAAGAACCGATGGTTTTGATCGGCGTGATCGCGCATGAAACCGGCCATATGGCCGGCGGACATTTATCGCGCAGCAGCGACATCATCGAGAAAGCGACGCTGGCGCAATATGTCGCACTGATTGCAGGTGTCGGTGCCATTGCAGCAGGTGCGGGCGATGCCGGTATGGCGATGATCACCGGTGGCAGCCATCTGGCGCAGCGCTCGTTCCTTTCCTATTCGCGTATGGAAGAAGGCAGCGCCGACCAGGCCGGTGCGAAATATCTGAAAACCGCGAAGCAATCCGGCCGCGGTATGTTGTTGCTGTTTGAACAATTCCGTGATCAGGAAGCCCTGAGCTCCGCCTCGCAAGATCCCTTCATCCGCAGCCATCCGATTTCTGAAGAGCGACTTGCCGCGCTGGAAGAAACCGTGAAGGCCTCACCCTATTACGATGTGCCCGATACGCCGGAGAGCGTTCATCGCTTCAAGATGGTGCAGGCCAAGCTGCATGGCTATCTCGACTCGACGGAAAGCACGTTCCGCAACTATCCGCTATCTGACCAGAGTGACTACGCGCATTACGCGCGCTCCGTCGCCTATCACAAGATGGGGGACCATCAGAAAGCCCATGCCGAAGTCGACATACTGATTAAAAAGATGCCGAAGAACCCGTATTTTTGGGAGCTTAAGGGTCAGATCGATTTCGAGTCCGGCAATATTGCCCCATCGATCCCCAGCTATCGCCAAGCCCATGCGCTTGATCCTTCCGAGCCGCAATTTGAACTGGCTTTGGGACAATCATTGCTGGCAACTGACAAGAAGGAACACGCGCCGGAAGCTATGAATCTGCTGAAGGACGTTGTTGAGCGCGATCCTGAAATGCCATTTGCCTATTATCAATTGTCAATCGCCTATGGCCGACTTGACCAGATCGGCATGGCGGAACTTTCAACTGCCAAATATTACGAGACCGTCGGCTCGCGCAGAGACGCGCTGGGCCATGCCCTCAAGGCGATGTCGCTTCTGAAGGAAGGCTCACCGGAATGGTTGCGCGCGCAGGATATTGCGATTGCCAACAAAGCAAAGAGAGATCAGTAGTGCATAAATTTTTGAGATGGGTTTCAGCTGGCACGCTGGCCTTCGGCCTTGCCTGCGGCGCAAGCGCGGGACAGGCAGCGGAATTCAATAAAACTCAGACGAAGGCGATTGAACAAATCGTGCGCGATTACATTGTCGCGCATCCTGAAGTGCTGATTGAAGCGATGACGTCTCTTGATGCCAAGGAAGCGGCCGCTAAAAAGAAGGTGCAAGACAGCGCGATCAGCAAAAACCGTGACGCAATCTTCAATGATCCGACATCTTTCGTCGCGGGCAATCCCAAGGGCGATGTCACGATTGTTGAGTTCTTTGACTATAATTGTGGCTATTGCAAACGCGCTGTCCAGCCGCTGCTCGACACCGTTGCCAAGGACGGCAAGGTGCGCCTCGTGCTGAAGGAACTGCCCATTCTCGGCCCCTCCTCCGTGACGGCAAGTCATGCGGCGCTGGCGGCGCACCGCCAGGGCAAATATATGGAGCTCTACAAGGCGCTTTATGCGCACAAAGGCCCGCTCGACGATGAAGCTGTCTTCAACATTGCTGCGGACATCGGTCTCGATATAAAGCAGTTGTCGAAAGACATGATGGATCCTGCAATTGCCAAGATCATCGCGAAGAACGAAAAACTTGCCGAGGCCCTTAGTATCAGCGGCACACCGTCTTTCGTCATCGGCGACAGGTTCTATCCCGGTGTACAAGACACTGATCAGCTTGTGGCGGCGATCAAACTCGAACGCGCCAAATAATAATCGTCAGATCAATCCGGCAAGCGGCGATGAGGGGTCGGCGTAGAGGCGCTTTTTCATGCGCCCTGCGAGATAGGCAAGACGGCCTGACTCAACAGCCAACTTCATCGCACGCGCCATGATGAGCGGGTGCTTAGCCTCAGCAATCGCCGTGTTCATCAGCACGCCGTCGCAGCCAAGCTCCATGGCAATGGCAGCGTCTGACGCAGTGCCAACACCGGCATCGACCAGCACCGGCACTTTTGATTGCTCGATGATCAAACGAATGTTGATCGGGTTCTGGATGCCGAGGCCCGAGCCGATGGGCGCGGCCAATGGCATGATCGCACAGCAACCCATATCTTCGAGGCGTTTCGCCATGATCGGATCGTCGGAACAATAGACCATCACGTCGAAGCCTTCTTTCAAGAGGACTTCGGCGGCTTTGAGCGTCTCGACCATATCGGGATAAAGCGTCTTCTGATCGCCCAACACTTCGAGCTTCACGAGTTTCCAGCCACCCGCTTCACGCGCAAGGCGCAATGTGCGCAGCGCATCGTCGGCGGTGTAGCAACCGGCGGTGTTGGGCAGATACATGACCTTCTTGGGGTCGATGTAATCAACGAGCATCGGCTCTTTCGGGTTCGTCACGTTCACGCGGCGAACGGCGACAGTCACGATCTCGGCACCTGCCGCTTCGACAGCGGCGGCATTTTCGGCAAGGTCTTTATATTTGCCCGTGCCCACAATCAGACGCGAGCGATAGGCTTTGCCCGCGATCATGAACTGATCGTCTGCACCTGTTGCCGGAACTGTATCAACCACTCTTAGTACTCCTAGCCGCCGCCGACAAAATGCACGATCTCCAGTCGGTCGCCCTCGCCCAATTGCGTCTCGGCATAGACCGAGCGCGGGACGATTTCGAGATTGCGCTCGATGGCCACTTTGCGCGGCTCCAGACCGAAATGCTCAATCAGGCCCAACAGGCTGATCGGGGCCGGAAGTGTGTGGCTCTCGCCGTTGACTGTGAGTTGCATGAAAATTGCTCAAAACCTGGGGCCAAAGGCCCGTCTGAGCGGGATAATGGGTGAGCAAGCCTCTCGTTTCAAGCCAAAGCTCGTTTGATTCAAGCTTAAGACCGGAAGGCTGGCGCAGGGGCAGGCTTGCGCTCCTAAAAGGGGTAAAACGCAAGCAGGTTAAAGGCTTTCGCGGCCCTGAGGACTTGCGTATAACTGGACCGCCTCGAATCGGGGCGGTTCAATAAGTTCAGGACTTTGACGGCGAATGGCCAGAAAAGCAGTCACAAAAGCGAAAGCTACGAAGACGGGTCCGGCCACCAAAGCCGCCAAACCTGTTTTGTCAAAAGGGAAGCCCGTTTTGTCAAAAGGGAAGACTGGGATCGTGAAGCCGGTCTATGTCCTTAACGGGCCGAACCTCAATCTGCTGGGTCTGCGCGAGCCGGAGATTTATGGCAGCACGTCGCTTTCCGATATTGAGAAACTAGTGGCGAACCACGCCAAGACGCAAGGCGTCAATGTTCTGTGTCTGCAGAGCAACCATGAAGGCGATCTGGTGACATGGATTCAGGAAGCCCGCACGATGGCGTCCGGACTCATCATCAACCCCGCCGCGTATTCACACACATCCATCGCCATCCATGATGCGCTGGCGATGCTCGATATTCCCACCGTTGAAGTGCATATCTCCAATGTGCACAAGCGCGAGGAATTTCGTCACTACTCATATGTGTCGTCAGTGGTCTCAGGCGTGATCTGCGGCCTTGGCGTCAAAGGTTACACATTGGCGCTTGATGCCATCATCGCCGACCTCACGAAATAGAACAGGAATTGAGACATTGTCCTCAAAGCCAACACCGCCTTCGAAACCAAGTACTCCGGCGAAACCAAGTACTCCGGCTAAATCCGGCAGCCCAAAAGCAGGGAATGATAAAAGCGCGATGAGCAAATCAGGCGTAGACCAGGACTTGATCCGGCAACTCGCGGCTCTCCTTAAAGAGACCGATCTGAGCGAAATTGAAGTTGAAACCGAGCAGGTGCGCCTGCGCGTTGCGCGTCAGGTCGGCGGCAGCTTTGTCTCCGTGGCCGCACCAAGCCATGCGCCTGCGGCTGCATCCGCCGCTGCGCCAGCTGCGACCGTCAGCGACGCGGCCCATCCCGGCGCCCTGACATCGCCGATGGTCGGCACGACTTATCTCGCCGCTGAACCCGGCGCTGCGCCCTTCGTCACCGTCGGTGCGAAAGTCAGCGTCGGCCAGACCGTTCTCATCATCGAAGCGATGAAGACGATGAACCATATTCCGGCGACGAAGTCCGGCACGGTGGTGAAAATCCTCGTTGAAGACGGCCAGCCGGTCGAATTCGGCGAGCCGCTCATCATCGTCGAATAAGGCCACAGGGCCATGTTCGAAAAAGTACTCATCGCAAACCGTGGCGAAATCGCGCTGCGCATCCATCGCGCCTGCCGCGAAATGGGCATCAAAACCGTCGCTGTGCATTCCACGGCTGACAGCAACGCGATGCATGTGCGCCTTGCCGATGAAAGCGTTTGCATCGGCCCCGCCCCCGCCAGCGAAAGCTATCTGAATATCCCCGCGATCATTTCGGCCTGCGAAATCACCGGCGCGGACGCTGTGCATCCGGGCTACGGGTTCCTGTCTGAGAATGCACGCTTTGCCGATATTCTGGCCGCGCATGGCATCACCTTCATCGGACCTTCGGGCGATCATATTCGTCTGATGGGTGATAAAATTCAGGCGAAAGTCACCGCACGCTCACTCGGCATTCCCTGTGTGCCCGGCTCCGATGGCGCGGTCACGACAGACGAAGAGGCCTATAAGGTTGCCGAAGAGACGGGCTATCCTGTTCTCGTCAAAGCGGCCGCAGGCGGCGGCGGGCGCGGCATGAAGGTCGCGCGTTCGCGCGAGGAAATGTCGAGCGCTCTTTCGACCGCGCGGGCGGAAGCGAAAGCCGCTTTTGGCGACGACGCGCTCTACATGGAAAAATATCTCGGCACACCGCGTCACATCGAATTGCAGATCATTGCCGACGCGCATGGCAATGTCGCGCATCTCGGCGAACGCGATTGCTCGTTGCAGCGTCGTCACCAGAAGATGCTGGAAGAAAGCCCGTCCCCTGCCCTCAACGACGAACAGCGCGCCAAGATCGGCGACATTGTGCGCAACGCCATTGCCAAGCTCGGCTATCTCGGCGTCGGCACGATTGAGTTCCTTTATGAGAACGGCGAATTCTATTTCATTGAAATGAATACGCGTTTGCAGGTTGAGCATCCGATCACCGAAGCTGTCACCGGCATCGACATTGTGCGCGAGCAAATCCGCATCGCGGCGGGGCTTGAAATGAGCTTCCGCCAGGAGGACGTGACATTTCAGGGTCACGCCATCGAATGCCGCATCAATGCCGAAGACGCACGCACCTTCACGCCCTCGCCCGGCACGATCAAAGACTTCCACACACCGGGCGGTCTCGGCGTGCGCGTCGATAGCGCGGCTTATTCGGGCTACAAAATCCCGCCCTATTACGACAGCCTGATCGGCAAGCTCGTGGTGCATGGACGCAACCGCAATGAGTGTCTGATGCGTCTGCGCCGCTCATTGCACGAGTTCGTGATCGACGGGATTAAAACGACGATTCCGCTGTTTCAGGATCTCGTCAATGAGCCTGATTTCATCAATGGCGAATACAATATCCATTGGCTTGAAAATTACCTCAAAGCCAAAGGCTGAGGCGTTGCGCTCCAAATAAAATGTAGCGCGTCAGTAGGACGCGTCGCGAAAAGAGCCGTTCCGTTGCGTCACCCTTTATAGGGTGCCGTGCGATTGCACATGCAAGGCGGCCAAGATGGTTTAGAATAGCGTCCAAATAATCAGGAAGAGATCGCCGTCAAAAGCGACAGACAATAGCAGGAAAGGTCCAAGACCATGGCAGAAGCATTCATCATTGACGCCGTCCGCACACCGCGCGGCGTTGGCAAAGTCGGCAAGGGCGCACTCGCCCATCTTCACCCGCAGCACCTCGCCTCGACGGTTCTGAAGGCGCTGGCCGAACGCAACAAAGTCAACACAGCCGAAGTTGACGACGTTATCTGGGGCACGTCCTCACAGCGCGGCGCACAGGGCGGCGACATGGGCCGCATGGCGGCCCTCGATGCCGGTTTCGACATCCGCGCCTCGGGCGTGACACTCGACCGTTTCTGCGGTTCGGGCATCACCACTGTCAGCCTTGCCACAGCGCAGATCATGTCCGGCATGGAAGATCTCATCATCGCAGGCGGCTGTGAAATGATGAGCTACACATCATCGACCGCCGATCCGAAGACACCGCCGATGATGGACGCCGGCAATCTGCATCTGCGCTCAATCCATCCGCAGTCGCAGCAAGGCGTTTGCGCCGACGCGATCGCGACACTCGAAGGCATTGACCGTGACGCCGTTGACCAGCTCGCGCTCGTCTCGCAGCAGCGCGCCGCGCAGGCCATCAAAGAAAACCGTTTCGCCAAGTCGCTCATCACCGTGAAGAACCTCGACGGCACGGTCGCGCTTGACCACGAAGAATTCCCGCGCCCGTCGACAACGATCGAAGGTCTCGGCGCGTTGAAGCCGGTCTTCCCCGTGTTCATGAACATTCCCGTTGACGATCTGGGCAACACCTACGGCAACCTCATTCAGCGCGTCTATCCGCAACTGAAAGAGTTCAACCACATCCATCACGCCGGCAACTCATCGGGCGTTGTGGACGGTGCCGCCGCCATCCTGCTCGCCTCTGAATCCTACACGAAGAAGCACAACCTGAAACCGCGTGGACGCGTCGTTGCCACAGCGAATATGGGCGATTGCCCGACGCTGATGCTCAATGCCCCGGTGCCTGCAGCCCGCAAGGTTCTGGAAAAGGCCGGTCTCACGGTTGACGATATCGACCTGTGGGAAATCAACGAAGCCTTTGCCGTCGTCGCTGAAAAGTTCATCCGCGATCTGAAGCTCGACCGCTCGAAGGTCAACGTCAATGGCGGCGCGATGGCCCTTGGTCATCCGATCGGCGCCACGGGTTCGATCCTCATCGGCACGATCCTCGATGAACTCGAACGCACAGGCAAGAAGCGCGGCCTCGTGACCATGTGCGCCGCCGGCGGCATGGCCCCTGCCATCATCATCGAACGCCTCTAAGCGGTTCGATTGCAATTCAGCCCGGCACCGGAAACGGTGCCGGGCTTTTTTGTTTGGGCGCTATCACTCGCACGCGCGCTCGGCTAGATTGGTTGCGTAGGCTTCGGGGCACGGGCTTCACTTGGAGGCAGAATGAGCAACCGGACATTGAGCAATATCGACAGCGATGTGCTCTTGCGCGCCTATGCATTCGGCGTGTTCCCCATGGCGGAAGCGCGCGACGATCCGCAGCTTTACTGGATCGACCCGGAGCGGCGCGGGATTTTACCACTCGACAAATTTCACCTGCCCCGCCGGTTGAAACGCACGGTCAAAGCGGAACCTTTTGAGGTTCGCATCAACACAAGTTTTCGTCAGGTGATGCTGGGCTGCGCGGAGAGCGGCGCGGACCGCGAAGGCACGTGGATCAACGATCAGATCATGGAGCTTTACGGCGAACTCTTTGCGCGCGGGCATGCGCACTCGGTTGAGTGCTGGCAAAGCGGGCGGCTGGTGGGCGGGCTATACGGCGTGTCGCTTGGCGCGGCATTCTTTGGTGAGAGCATGTTCAGCCGCGAAACGGACGCGAGCAAAGTGGCGCTTGTCTATCTCGTCGCGCGGCTCATCTATGGCGGGTTCAAACTGCTCGACACGCAATTTGTGACGGCGCATCTCGGTCAATTTGGTACGACTGAAATTTCGCGCGACGCGTATCGCGTGCGTCTGCATGAAGCGACGATGGAGAGTGCTGACTTTCGCAGGATGCCGGAAGATTACGGCTCGATAGCGGTGTTGCAGGTCTTGAGCCAGACGTCATAGACGGGATGCTCAAGGCCGTTGAGGCCGGGGCTTTCGGCAAACATCCAGCCTTTGAAAATCGGTGCGGGGTCAACACTGTTGTCTTCTTCGTTGACCTGACGGATTTCAACATAGGCGGCGGTTTGCGGGGTCTCTTCCGGCGGGCGCATGTCGCAGGCGCGGACGGTCAGCTCCAAAGCGCCAAAGCGCGTGGGCTGATCTTTGTCCGCAACGAATTTTGAAACATTGGCTGTGATTTTATCAAGGCCACCGAAGACGGCTTGCGCATAAGGCGCAGCGTTGGCCGCGCTCGCGCTCATACAGAAAGCCGTAACGCAAAGAAGATGTTTGATTGTGATGCCGAATTTCATCACGGGGCTTTGCCTTCGCTGTCTTCTTTTTTGCCGCCTGTTGTCGAGAACACGGCCTGACCGATCAGACTCATCAGATCGATGGAGCCTTGCGTGAAGCTGATCTCTCCACCTTCGGCAAGATAGGTCTCACTGCCGCCGGGTGTAAGCGCGATGTAGTTGGACCCAAGCAGGCCTTCGCTGGTGATTTTGGCGCTGCTGTCGTCAGGAATTTTGACGTCCGTGGCGAGGTTCATTTTCACGACGGCTTTGTAATTTGTCTGGTCGATAGTCTGAGCGACAATGGTGCCGACCTTGATGCCGGAGAGGCGCACGTCACTGCCATTGGCGAGACCGTCAACGCGGTCGAACTCCGCCGTGACTTTGTAGCCGCTGGCGCTGCGCATGCCGGAATTTGAATAGCCATAAAACAGAAAGACACCGGCGACGATGACGACGATGGCGCCGATCAGCGTTTCGACGAAGTTGCTTTGCATTGATATCCCCGGAGCGTCGGCGTTGAAGCGGTTAGAAAAATACGGCGGTTACGGCTTCGATTATGGCTTCCAGGCCTCGTAGTCGCCGGTGGCTTTGGCGCGCGCACCGCTGCCCATGATGCTGCCCTTCGGATGATAGGCGCTCGATGTGCCGGTGGCGTTTTGCGTATGCGGAAGCTGCCATGGTTTGGCGATATAGTTTTCCTCCGTAGGCGGAGTAGGCACTGTGTTGTGGAGCCAGCCGTGCCATTCGGGCGGCACGCGCGAAGCGTCGGCATACCCATTGTAGAGCACCCAGCGGCGCGGATAGCCGGCGAGCTTTTCGCCCTTGGCGGATTCAAAGTAGCGGTTGCCCTGATCGTCGTTGCCGACAAATTTGCCGTACTTCCATGTGTAGAAGCGCGTGCCCATTGTCTGGCCGTGCCACCAGATGAAAATTTCGGAGAAAAGGCTCATTGGACCACCGTTACCAAGCCTCAAAACGAGGCCACAAATGCGATTCTATCACCCGCAGGAGAGGTGGGAATATGGCATTGCAGGAGGGGATGGTCCAGTGGCGGGCGTACCGAAATGGCGGAAAGACTAGTCTAACGACCATGTATCCGCGGCTTTTGAGGATCGTTCGGTCGAGAGTTTGGCCGCTTTGGGCAAACGCATTTCCTGACGGTAGATATCGCCGGCCTTTACGAAGGGACGATCATCTTCCAGCACCCATGAAATGCGCTGAAGGAGGTTCGCGGGCGTCACCGGTTTCACCAGAAGCTGGGTGGCGCCGGAGGCGAAGGCGGTCTCGATCAGGGGGCGCGAGGCATGGGCTGTGAGCACAATAATCGGCACAAAACATAGGGGTTCGCGGCCCACGCGGCGCACGGCGCGGATGAAATCCAAGCCGTTCATGGGGGCCATTTCCCAATCGGAGATGATCAGATCGGGAACCCGGCGCTCCAATTCGGCCAAAGCGGTGGTGCCGTCGCGGGCCTGGCGGGCATCCTGCATGCCGAAGCTGCGCAGAATCGTGCGGACCAGCAGGCGCATGTTGGCATTGTCATCGACGATCAAAATATCAAGATCTTTCAATGACTTGCCTAAAGCTGTGCTGGTCTGGTTCAACATATTCTGAAAGGCTCCACCTCATCCGGAACGGCCATACTGCCCTTAAAACCGTTATTTTTTGGCTAATCCCCTAAATTTATTCGGACTTTCGATGTCGATTCGCGCCTGCCTAGGCCCAAAAAGCCCGCCTAGATATGGCGTCTTTATTGAGTAAAACCACCATGGCTTGACAAGGCAGGGGTCGAGCGACGCAATGCTTCATTGAGTTTCTTGCAAGAGATCGAGTGTTTCCATGTCGAGATCGAGTGCGGACACGTGAGCGAAAAAGAGAGCCGGGGGTCGGATGCGTATTCAGCGTTGTTTCACGAGTGAGGGTCTGTCCCCGTATGAGGGTATCGCGTTCAAATCGACCCTGAGCGAGATCAAAAATCCCGACGGCTCAACCGTGGGTCGCGCTGTCGAATTGCTTGTCCCCGCAAACTGGTCGGGCGTCGCGGCCGATATCCTCGCCCAAAAATATTTCCGCCGCGCGGGCGTCGCTGCGGCGCTGAAAAAGATTCCGCAAAAAGATGTCCCCGCGTTTTTATGGGCGCATGAACCCGACCATGACGCGCTCGCGGCCCTGCCCCCGGAAGAGCGTTTCACCGGTGAGACGGATGCGCGGCAAGTTTTCGACCGCCTCGCGGGCACATGGACCTATTGGGGCTGGACCGGCGGCTATTTCGACACGGAAGCCGACGCGCTGACCTATCGCGACGAGATGGCCTATATGCTGGCAGCCCAGATGGCGGCCCCCAACAGCCCGCAATGGTTCAACACGGGCCTCCACTGGGCCTATGGCATTGACGGTCCCGCGCAGGGTCACTTCTATGTGGACCCCAAAAGCGGCGAGACGGTCGCGTCCACCAGCGCCTATGAACACCCGCAGCCGCATGCCTGCTTCATTCAGAGCGTCAACGACGACCTTGTGAATGAAAACGGCATCATGGACCTCTGGGTGCGTGAAGCGCGCCTCTTCAAATACGGTTCCGGCACGGGGTCCAATTTCTCGAACCTGCGCGGCGAGGACGAAGGGCTGACCGGCGGCGGGCAATCGTCCGGCCTGATGAGCTTCCTCAAAATCGGCGACCGCGCGGCGGGCGCAATCAAATCGGGCGGCACGACGCGGCGCGCGGCCAAGATGGTGATCGTGGACGCGGACCATCCCGATATTGAAGCCTTTATCAACTGGAAGGTGATCGAAGAGCAGAAGGTGGCCGCCCTCGTCACCGGCTCGAAGATCAACCAGAAGCATCTTTCCGCGATCATGCGCGCCTGCGTCAATTGCGAAGGCTCGAATGATGATTGCTTCGACCCGAAAAAGAACACGGCGCTGAAGCGCGAAATCATTGCCGCGCGCAAAATGCATGTGCCGGAAAACTATGTGCAGCGCGTGATCCAGTTTGCGCGTCAGGGCTATTCGGACATCAAGTTTGATACTTATGACACGGACTGGGACGGCGAGGCCTATCGCACTGTTTCAGGCCAGAACTCCAACAACACGGTGCGCCTGACCGATGATTTCCTGCGCGCTGTTGAAAATGACGAGGACTGGGAGCTGATCCGCCGCACCGACGGCAAAGTGTCCAAAACGCTGAAGGCTACCGAACTCTGGGACCAGATCGGCCAGGCGGCATGGGCCTCGGCTGATCCGGGACTGCAATTCCACACCACGATCAATGACTGGCACACCTGCCCTGCTTCGGGCGACATCCGCGCCAGCAATCCGTGCTCGGAATATATGTTCCTTGACGATACGGCCTGCAATCTTGCCTCGCTGAACCTGATGACATTCCGCGAAGCTTCGACCGCGACCAGCAAAGGCGGACGCTTTGACGTTGAAGCCTTTGAACAGGCCGTGAAGCTCTGGACTGTGACGCTCGAAATCTCCGTGCTGATGGCGCAGTTTCCGAGCCGCGCCATTGCCGAACGCTCATTCCGCTATCGCACGCTGGGACTTGGCTTTGCCAATATCGGCGGGCTTTTGATGGCGTCCGGTATTCCCTATGACAGCGCCGAAGCGCGCAGCCTCTGCGCTGCGATCAGCGCCATTATGACAGGCGTGTCCTATGCGACCTCGGCTCAGATGGCCAAAGAGCTTGGTGCCTTCGCGGGCTTTGCGGACAATCGCGAGCATATGCTGCGCGTGATGCGCAATCATGCACGCGCCGCGCATGGCGACGCCACGGGCTATGAAGCGTTGAGCCTTGCACCTGTGCCGCTGGACGCGGCGAACTGCCCGCAGCGTGATCTCGTTGATCACGCGCGCGCCGCCTGGGACGTTGCTGTCGCTATGGGCGAGAAATACGGCTATCGCAATGCGCAGGCGAGCGTTGTTGCGCCGACCGGCACGATCGGCCTTGTAATGGATTGCGACACGACGGGCATTGAGCCTGATTTCGCGCTCGTCAAATTCAAGAAGCTTGCGGGCGGCGGCTATTTCAAAATCATCAATCGCGCTGTGCCGCAGGCGCTGCATGCACTCGGCTATTCGACGCGCGAAATCGAAGACATTATTGATTATGCCGTTGGTCTCGGCGCACTCGAACATGCGCCGGGCGTGAACCATGCGGCACTCGTCGCCAAGGGTTTCACCAAAGCGAAGATCGACGCGGTGGAAGCGGCGCTGGGCACGGCTTTCGACATTCGCTTCGTGTTCAACAAATGGACGCTGGGCGAAGATTTCTGCGTCGATGTGCTGAAGCTTGATGCCGACGCGATGGACGATCTTGATTTTGATTTGCTGGGGGCCATCGGCTTCAGCAAGCGCGACATTGATGCGGCGAACATTTACGTTTGCGGCGCGATGACGGTAGAAGGCGCACCGCATCTGAAAGACGCACATTTGGCCGTCTTCGATTGTGCCAATCCCTGCGGGCGCACGGGCAAACGCTTCCTGTCAGTTGAAAGCCATATCCGCATGATGGCGGCGTCGCAGCCTTTCATCTCCGGTGCGATTTCCAAGACGATCAATATGCCGAATGCGGCAAGCGTCGAAGACTGCAAAGAAAGCTATATGCTGTCGTGGAAGCTCGCGCTGAAAGCCAATGCGCTTTACCGCGACGGCTCGAAACTGTCGCAGCCGCTTAATTCGCAAATCCTTGAAGATGAAGTGTTTGACGAGGATGTGGCGGATGATGAATTGGTGGCGATGAGCGAGACGGTGGCCGAGCGGGTCGCTGCCCTGCCCCAGCCCGAACGCGCAAAGCTCGTTGCCGAAAAATTTGTCGAGCGTCTTGTTGATCGCGCCAAGGACCGCCAGAAGCTGCCGGATCGCCGCAAGGGCTATACGCAGAAGGCGCTGGTGGGCGGGCACAAGGTTTACCTCCGCACGGGCGAATATGAAGACGGGACCATCGGCGAAATCTTCATCGACATGCACAAAGAAGGCGCGGCCTTCCGCTCACTGATGAATAATTTTGCCATCGCGATTTCGCTTGGCCTGCAATATGGCGTGCCGCTGGAAGAATATGTCGAGGCGTTCACGTTCACGCGGTTTGAGCCTGCCGGTATGGTGCAGGGCAATGACCGGATCAAGAACGCAACCTCGATCCTCGACTATGTGTTCCGCGAACTCGCTGTGTCTTATCTCGGCCGCGCGGATCTCGGCCATGTGGACCCCAAAGACATTGCCTTTGACGCGATGGGATCGGGCGCTGACGAAGGGAAACTCCCCGCCTCCAGCGTGGTGAGCCCCGGCTTCACGCGCAATGCGCAGATGGGCAATCTCTATATCGTGCGCGGCGGTGCGCTGCGCGCGGCGGTGGCCAGCTCATCGGCGACAAAGGCGATTTTGGATGCGTCCGAACATGCCGAAGAGATGATCGTCAATTCGCAGACGTTACGCGATGAGGGCGCGATAAGCGGTGGCATCGGGAATGGTGGCGGGGGCACGCATGGCGGCTTCAACCGTTTGGCCGAAGCGCGCATGAAGGGCTATGAGGGCGAGGCCTGCAGCGAATGCGGGAATTTTACGATGGTCCGCAACGGGACTTGCCTCAAATGCGAGACATGCGGGGGCACGAGCGGGTGTAGTTGAGGCATCCCCTCGGACAGTTTGAATACCTAGATGGCCGGACTTGATCCGGCCATTTCGTTATTTTGGAAAGCTATTGACCCTGTCGTACCCAAGATTTTACTTCTCTGCGCTCATCAGTTCTTATCGTCCGTACAAAAATGTTTGTTTGGCTATTAGAAGCCCACTTCATCCAATTCTTTAAATCTTTGCTTTGGCTACACACGGACTACAATGATTGGGGAATACACTAAACAACTGGGGGGACGGGAATGGCAACTAACGTAGTAAACTTAGACGCGCTTATTCCGCGTGAAGACTTTGCCGTAAGCGAAAAAGGCAACGACTTTAAACGAGGCGATACATTTCGTATTACCGATCTTCTGCCTGGCGCTTTCACTTATGCCGCGCTCCGAAAGCCCGACTTTCAACGGGAAACTGCAAATTGGTCACCTCAAAAAATTCAGGACTTTGTCCTTACATATTTGTCAGGCGACCTAGTTCCGGCAATTATTTTGTGGGGAGCTGGAGGCCAAGTATTTGTGATTGATGGAGCCCATCGGCTGAGCGCATTAATTGCGTGGGTACATGATGACTACGGCGATGGAAAGTTGTCACGAGAATTCTTTAGCAACGACATTCCACCAGAACAGTTGAGAGCGGCAGAAAGAACTAGAAATTTAATAAAAAAATCTATCGGCACGTATGTTGAGCATGACCTTGCTGCCAAGCCAAACAACAAAGCAAGCACTGAAGTTGCCGAACGCGCACAACGCCTATCCAGCCTCGCACTGCAATTACAATGGGTCCCATCTACCGACTCCAAAAGAGCAGAGGCTTCATTTTTCAGAATCAACCAAGCATTTACTGAAATCGACCCAACTGAGTTGCGCATCCTCAGTGCACGAACTCAGCCTAATGCGGTTGCGGCTAGGGCGATTGTTCGAAACGCGACCGGGCACAAATATTGGTCGGCATTCCCGGAAGAGGTACAAGTCGAAATAGAAGATGTGGCGAAAGATATTTATTCAACTCTATTTACTCCCCCACTAGATACACCAATCAAAACAATGGACGTTCCGGTAGCAGGTAGAGGGTATAGCGCATACACACTTCCATTGATGTTTGAGCTTGTGAATCTCGCGAACAACATCCCCATTATCGACGCGTCTAAGAAACGAAGAAAGGGCGATGAGGACACGAGAGAATTACCCGATGATGGGACAAAAACGCTCCAATTTTTAAAAAACACTCGTAGACTCGTATACCGAATTAGTGGCACTCAACCATCGTCACTGGGGTTACATCCGCTTGTGTACTTCTACAGTCTAACTGGTCGTTATCAACCGACCGCATTTCTAGCCGGCGCGGCTTTCATACGTGATCTAGATGAGAAGAAGAAGTTTTCTGATTTTACTAGTGTCAGAAGCCAATTTGAAGATTTTTTTATCAAGCACAAAAACTTCAACAACCAGATCGTTCTTAAATTTGGGAGTATGGCCAAAGGATATGGACACATAAAAGATCTTTACACGTTTGTTATGACCTCCCTACTTGAACGAAAGACCGAGGGAGAAATAGTTTCTCTCTTAAAAAATGACACCCGATTTAATTATCTTTTGACGGTAAATCCCGAGAGCGTCACCAACGCCAAAGAAGGTGCTGCCTTTAGCAAGGACACAAAATCTGCGGCATACCTTCGCGAAGCGCTCGGCAATCCCCCAGTAAAGTGTAATGTCTGCGGCGGCTTCATGCACAAGAATTCAATTCACATCGATCACGAAAAACGAAAACGTGATGGAGGGAGTAACGCCTTAAACAATGCCAAATTGGCGCATCCATATTGCGATAGCACGGAAAAGAATTAGACCAGCTTGTAATAAAAATTGAGATTAACCAAGCAAGACTAATTCGAAAATCGACAAGAACGATAAAGTGGATACGGGGATCGAGCCCGCGCATGACAGAAGTAAGTGAAGAAAGACCCTCACCCACCCCTCTCCCAGAGGGAGAGGACTAAGAAAGACGTGGATACGCGGGTCAAGCCAGCGCATGACGGAAGTAAGGGGAGAAAGACCCTCACCCAACCCTCTCCCAGAGGGAGAGGACTAAGAAGCCTGATTAAGTCGGGCGAAGGCGGTGTGTTATTGATCATTGTGAGGAAGGGCAGCAGGTGCGGCGTTTGTGGCTTACCCCCCTCCCTCCGCGCATAAGAATGCGCTCCGCCCTCCCCCTCAAGGGGGGAGGGGAAAGTAAGGAAGACCCTCACCCGTCGTCGGGCAATTGATCCACCGGATCAATTGCTATTCCTCCTCCGCCTCTCCCAGAGGGAGAGGACTAAGAAACCAAGCATTCAACTTCTACAGCGGTTGAGGCAAAGATGGATCGCCCGATCAAGTCGGGCGAAGGCGGTTTTTTGGAGGTTGGTCCATTTGTTCGTCATAGCGAGCGGAGCGGCACCATACATCTTTCTTTGCCGGGGTAGACCGGGTTGCCGCGTCGGCCAAGGGGCCTCCTCGCAATGACGGAAGTATATGATGGGTACGGAGGGTGTGGCTCACCCCCCTCCCGATCAGCTTCGCTGATCTGCCTCCCCCTCAAGGGGGGAGGAGAAGATAAGAAAGTCGCGCTCTCAATTTCCATTCCGTCTCCACCCTTAAGGGGAAGAGAAAAAGCCCGTCTGCTGTCTCACTTATTTTGTCAGGTGGGCGCCGAATTCTTCGCGTGAATTGGTGCGGGGGAAGTCGGCGGCGGGGACCGGCACGTTCATGAATTTACTCAAAGGTTCCCAGCCTTCGCTGACCTCATAGACGAGGAGGCGTTCCGGCGGGATCGTCCGTTTCACGGTTGCGATGTGATCATTATAAACTTTGAGAATATGGGCTTTGTCCAGATTGCCGGAAAACGTCTTTTCACGGACGATAAGGCCTGCCATTTCACCGACTGCCATCAGGGCCGGATCGACGACGCCTTTGGGTGCGGAGCCGGTGATGACCTTCATGATCGTGTCGGCAAAACTCGAAAACCATTTTTCCGGATCGCGGACGGTGAGCAGGACTTTCGCATCGGGAAAGCGCAAGGCGAGTTCGCGCCAGAAATGGCAGCTCGGCCAATCAATCGTCGCGGTGTAACCCGTCAGTAGTTTTTCCCAGTCAACGGGTTCGCCACGAGCCGCTGCCGTCCAAGTGGGCGCCTGCTTCGGGTTGCCGAAGACTTCGATCATGTGGTGACACGGGCCGAGACCCAGCGTTTCCAATGCCGCTTTGAGCGACAGAGTGCCGGTGCGGCCAAAGCCGGCACCGATGAGTTTGAGCGACATGGTTCCCCCCAGAAATGCGCACCGTTCCTGACATATGTAGGGGTATTCCTTGTCATTGTACCAACAATTTCGAGTCTTATTCACTTTCGCAAATTGTTCAGTGCCAGAATTTTTTTGCACTGCGCAATGAATGCATTTCCCATGTAAAGCGGGTTTTAACTGTGTGAAATTTGTCATCCCTGAAATGAAAGTTCCAATCTAGCCGAATGACTTATTGACCACACACAGGAGCAACCGACAGGATTGTACGTCGACTGATTATTGTTTAGTACCTGGGGGGAAACTATGAACACAACAAAATTACTTCTCGCAACTGCGATGGTTTGCGCTTTGTCAGCGCCTGCTTATGCAGATGAAGCGACGTCGGGGAACGTCTATGCGAGCCTGTCCGGTGGCGTGATTGCGCCGGAAGATATTGACGTGACAGCCGGCCCGACCGTGACGTTTTCGTTCGATACCGGTTACACCGTGTCGGGCGCGATCGGCACATGGGTCTCGGACAATGTGACGGTTGAAGGCGAACTCACCTATCTGTCGGCTGATTTCGACGAAGGTGAAACATTGGGCGTGGCCGTGCCGGTCGAAGGCGATTTTGCTTCGACACTTTTGCTCGCCAATGCTGCCTATCATTTCGGCGGCAAGAATGCCTCGTTCGATCCTTATCTCGGCGCGGGCGTGGGCATCGCGGATAGCGATCTTGAAGTCACGTCCATCGGTGGCGTTCCGACCAATATCGAAGATTCAGCGACCGATTTTGCGACGCAAGTCTCGGCCGGTCTCAATCTGAACCTCACATCGGGCGTGTCGGTGGGGGCGGAATACCGCTTCCTCTATATCGATTCCGGCGGAGATGACTCGGATGGCTTTTCGGGTCACAACCTGACGGCCAATGTAACGCTGGCTTTCTGAGTTCAGGCGTTTTCGACTTTTCGGCATTTGGGGGGAGCGCTGCGGCGCTCCCCTTTTTGCGTCTGCGGCCTCTTTACCGTCGCAATTCGGACCAAATGGCGGGTTAATATGCTTCAAACTTCATGTTTGAGACAGGTGATCTGAAATGAAAATGAAAACGGCGATATTTGCATTGGCCGCGACGCTTTATGCGACGGGCGCGATGGCGGCGGGCAATCTCTATGAGACACTGAAGAGCGATCCGCAATTTTCGACGCTGGTGTCAATCATTGATGCGACCGGCACACGCCACAATTACACGAGCGGGACGCGCACGGTTTTCGCGCCGACCAATGCGGCCTTTGACACCGTCAAGGGCGGCTATCAGGACATGCTGAGCGGGGCGGACCGCACCAATACGCAGGCCCTGCTGCTCTATCAGATCGTGCCGGGTGTCCATACGCCGGAGAGCTTCAAGGGCAAGACCGTGACGCTCAACACGCTGCAGAAGGACCCTGTGACCATCTATGGCACGGGCGAGAAGCTGCATTTCGGTGATGCTTATGGTGCCGATCAATCGGGCGAAGCGCTGACCGCATCAAACGGTGTGATCATTCCGGTGGACAATGTGCCGGTGCCGGTTTTTGACACGGCGGATGACGGCGTGCCGGTGCCTGCGCCTGTGATGACGCGGACGCCACTTAACTAAGTGACGGGTCGCTTTTTCAAGTGACAGGTCTCAGGCGGTCATACACCAGATAGAAAACATAGGTGTAGACCGCGAAGATGAAGCTGAACCCTATGTCGGCGAGCAAGGCAATCCAGAAGGGCTTGCCGCTCATCGCCAGGATGATCGGCACGGCAAGGAAGGTCACCGTCACCTCATAAAGGATCGTGTGGAGAAGGCGCAGGCGATGCGTCTTCTCATGCGCGAGGAGGCCTGTGCGGGCATACATCGCGCGGTCGAAGATCATATTGTAGATATAGATCCAGATGATGACCGCGATGGAGATCATCAGCATGGTGGCGAAGGAATTGTCCATCGGCAGATCGAGCGCGTAGGAATAGACCGGCGTCAGAAACACCAGCGCGATGACCTCATAGAGAACGGCCTGAAACAGCCGCTCTCCCCTGCTTCGCTCTTTCATGCCCGCGGGCATTCCCTCAGGTGACAATCAGGCCTTCTTCTCAAGTGGCGGCACAACGCGGATGTGCAACTCCTTGAGTTGTTTGGCTTCAACCTGCGAGGGTGCCTGCATCAGCAAGTCCTGCGCCTGCTGGTTCATCGGGAACATCGTGACTTCACGTAAATTCTCAACACCGGCGAGCAACATCACCATGCGGTCGATGCCCGGTGCGAGACCACCATGCGGCGGGGCGCCGAACTTGAACGCATTGAGCATGCCGCCGAATTTTTCCTCGACGACCGAGGCCGCATAGCCCGCAATTTCAAAGGCCTTGTACATGATCTCAGGCTTGTGATTACGGATCGCGCCTGAGGACAATTCGATGCCGTTGCAGACGATGTCATATTGATAGGCGTTGATGGTCAGCGGGTCCTGATTGTTCAGCGCGTCCAGGCCGCCCTGCGGCATGGAGAAGGGATTGTGTGAGAAATCAACGCGCTTCTCGTCTTCGTTATACTCAAACATCGGGAAATCGACGATCCAGCAGAATTTGAAGATGCCCTCTTCGATGAGGTTCAGGTCCTTGCCGATGCGGGTGCGGGCGAGACCGGCGAAGGAGGCGAAGTTTTTCGGGAGGCCCGCAACGAAGAAGACAGCGTCGCCGTCTTTCAGGCCCAGCTCGGTGCGGATCTGTTCGGTGCGTTCGGGGCCGATGTTTTTGGCCAAGGGCCCCGCGCCTTCGAGCACGCCGTTTTCGCTGCGCCAGAAGATGTAGCCGAGGCCCGGCTGACCTTCGCCCTGCGCCCATGAATTCATACGGTCGCAGAATGTGCGGCTGCCGCCGCCGGGGGCGGGGATCGCCCAGACTTCGACCTTAGGGTCTTTTTCGATCATGCCCGCAAAGACCTTGAAGCCGGAGCCTGCGAAAATATGCGTGGCGTTGGACATTTCGATCGGGTTGCGGAGATCCGGCTTGTCATTGCCGTATTTGCGCATGCTGTCAGCGTAGGCGATGCGCGGGAACGGATAGGACGAGACTGTGCGGCCGTTGGCGAATTCTTCAAAGAGGCCGTGGAGCACGGGCTCAATCGCTGCAAACACATCGTCCTGATCGACAAAGCTCATCTCGACGTCGAGCTGGTAGAATTCGCCGGGCGAACGATCAGCGCGCGCGTCTTCATCGCGGAAGCACGGCGCGACCTGAAAATATTTATCGAAGCCCGCGACCATGATGAGCTGTTTGAACTGCTGGGGTGCCTGCGGCAGGGCATAGAACTTGCCGGGATGGACGCGCGAGGGCACGAGGAAGTCGCGGGCGCCTTCGGGCGATGAGGCGGTCAGGATCGGCGTCTGAAATTCGTTGAAGCCGGCATCTGTCATGCGACGACGCGCGGCGGCGATGATCTTGGAGCGCAGCAGAATGTTTTTGTGCAGCGTCTCGCGGCGCAGATCGAGGAAGCGGTAGGTCAGGCGGGTTTCTTCGGGATAGTCCGGCTCGCCGAACACGGGCAGCGGCAGATCCTGCGCTTCGGACAGGACTTCAAGGCTCTCAACCGCGATTTCGATTTCGCCGGTGGCGAGATTCGGGTTCGTCGTGCCATCGGCGCGGGCGACGACCTTGCCATCGACTTTGATCACATATTCAGACCGCACCTTTTCAGCATGGCCGAAAGCCACCGCGCGGTCGGGGTCGAACACCAATTGCGTCAGGCCCGCATTGTCACGCAGGTCGATGAAAAGCAACCCGCCGTGATCGCGTTTGCGATGGACCCAGCCCGACAGGCGGACGGTTTCACCGATATTGGCTTTTGTCAGGGCGCCACAGGTGTGACTGCGATAGAGGTTCATGCTGTAAGGCCTTGAGGTGCAAGGAAGAATCTCCGCGACGCAGGGTTGCCCCGCGCACGAAACCGCTGGGAAGGTGCATCGAAGAACGGAACTTGTCAAAGCCTGTTCATTGCCCTGTCCATCTCCTTATCCGCAACGGGAAAAAAATACAAAAAATCACCGTTAAACTTACATTTTCCGCCGAATCTTTCTCTTATAGGCGCACGGGCTGAAGTGGCCATCTTGTTGAGACAGACGCGCAGAGATCGGTTATAGAACCCGCAGCATGATTATCGTCACCACAACCGCCGAGCTTGAAACCGTCTGTGCGCGCCTGTCCGGCGTGGGCTTTATCACGGTTGATACCGAGTTCATGCGCGACTCGACCTTCTGGTCGAAACTCTGCCTCATTCAGATGGCCGGTCCGAATGACGAGATCGTCATCGACCCGTTGGCCCCGGGCATCGACCTCACCTCTTTCTATGATCTGATGCGCAACAAAAAGGTCGTGAAGGTTTTTCACGCCGCGCGGCAAGACATTGAAATTTTCTGGCATGACGCGCAGACAATCCCCGACCCGTTATTTGATACGCAGGTGGCCGCGATGGTCTGCGGCTTCGGCGACAGTGCGGGCTATGAAACGCTGGTGAACCGGCTGACCAACGGCACAGTCGATAAGTCGTCACGCTTTACCGACTGGGCAAGGCGGCCTCTGTCAGAAAAGCAAATGCAATATGCGATCGGCGACGTGACGCATTTGCGCAAAATCTATGAAGTGCTCGCCAAACGTCTGACGCAGGAAGGCCGCGCGCGCTGGGTCGCTGAAGAAATGGCAATCCTGCAAGACCCTGAGATTTACGAAGTGCGCCCCGAAGATGCCTGGAAGCGGCTGAAGACGCGCTTCAAGGGCCGCAAGGGTTTGGCTGTTCTCGTCGAAGTGGCTGCATGGCGCGAGCGGCAGGCGCAAGAGCGCAACCAACCGCGCTCGCGTATTTTAAAAGATGATGCGCTCGCTGAAATCGCCACGCAAATCCCGCGCGGGGCGGCCGATCTCGATCAGTTGCGCGCTGTGCCCAAGGGCATGTCGAATAGCCGCATGGCTGTGAGCCTGATGGAAGCGATTGAGCGCGGCATTAACATGCCTGACGATCAAATTCCCGTGATCGAACATTCAGAGCCGCTGCCGCCCGGCATCGGACCTCTCGTTGAATTGCTGAAAGTGCTGCTCTCCATGCGTTGCGAGCAACATGAAGTAGCGCAGAAGCTCATTGCCAAGGTCTCGGACCTTGAGCAGATTGCCGCTTATGATGAAGCCGATGTGCCTGCGCTGACCGGATGGCGGCGTGAAGTGTTCGGCAATGACGCGTTGCGATTGAAACGCGGCGAACTGGCGCTGGGTGCCAAGGGGCGGAAGATCATTTTGATCGAGAGCGCGCCGAAGTAGGACTTCACCTCCTTCACCTAAACTACTTCCCAACGCGCGTTTCGCCTTTGCGGTTCAAGGCGCGGGCGAGTGCTGTCAGGCGTTTTTGGACGACTTCACCAAGCAGAGGTTCGTAGCGGCGGGGCACGGTGAGCGACACAGTGGCTGCGTCAATTTCCAGTTTGGTTTTTGGCAACATGCCCGGTGTGGCTGCGCAGAGCGTGAAGGCAAGCCGGAGCGTTAACCCCAAGATCAATGCACGGAAGTTTTCCTCGTCACTGAGGAGACCTGAAAGAGAACCGATGAGTTCCGGTTCTCCCCTGCCCTCGTGGCGGTGAAAAAGTGTGCGTGCGAGAAGCAACCGGCTCGGATGGTCGATGCCTGCGAATGGTGCCAACAGGATTTGCGTCATGGATTGATGCGCGCGGTAGTCGGGATGCACGTACCAGCCGATGTCGGCCAAGATACAAGCCGCGTGACGCAGGCGGGCCTGCGCGGGGGTTTCGCCCAACAGACCAGGCACAAAGAGAGGTGCGGTCCATGGCAGGAGTTCCGACCCGTGCTGCGGAAATCGCGCGAGGCGCTCGGCCAGATCGCGCGCACCTTCAATCAACGGGTCTTTCAACTGCTCGCGTTTGTCGAGGTGATCGAACAGGATGCCTTCGCGCAGACCGTAAGCCGAAATCACAATATCTTTCGCGCGCATTGCTTCGATGAGCTTTTCGAGGATCAGCGCGCCGATGGGCAGCGCCTCAATGCGGCGTTCGGAAATCTCCGGAATCTGCGAGAGCGATTTGGGGCCGAGGCGCTCAATAACTTTAGCAAGATCGGTCGCATCTTTGGCGGGGATCACATATTCGTGCAGGACGTGGATAGGGTAATTGCGTTGCGCCATGTGGATGCGCGCGAGATTGCGCCAGACGCCGCCGACGACATAGAGGCGCTTGCCCTGAAATTCCTTGAAGATGTCGAGGCCTTTGAAGGCTTTGTCAACAATGGCTGTGGCATCGCTGAGCGAGCCTTTTGCCATGTCCATGATGCGCAAAGGGCCGACAGGCAGCGTGACGCCTTCGCCGAGGCGGCGACCGCCACTGACACCGACAAGCTCCAGGCTCGCACCGCCGAGATCGCCCACGACACCGTCGGCATCGGGGATACCGGAGAGCACGCCTTGCGCGGAAAGGCGGGCCTCTTCGGCACCGGAGACGAGCGTGATTTTGAAGCCGCAGATTTCTTCGGCACGGAGCAGAAACTCCGGTCCGTCTTCGGCATCACGCACGGCGGCGGTGGCGGCAATAACAAGATGGTCGATACCAATTTGCTCACGCAGCGCGATGAAGCGTTGGAGGGCCGAGAGAGCACGCTCAATACCCTTGGGGTCAAGGCGGCCTGTGCTCGCGAGCGAGCGACCAAGGCCGCAAAGGATTTTTTCGTTGAAGACGAGGACAGGGCTGCGCGCGGCGGAAGCATAGACGACGAGGCGCACGGAATTGGAGCCCAGATCGACAATGCCGAACCGGCCACCGGACTTGGCGGCGCTCACGACGTCACCTTGATTTGCGTATCGATCTCACTTCTCCGCCGCTCGACTACAACCAGCCAAACTCTTAGCAGAAAAAATGCCGAAGGCGCAGCTAGTCTTTATGCTTACCCGGCTTGAAATTGGGCCTGACATCGGCTTTGAGTGACTTGCCGCGACCGGACAGGCTCGCATTGTTCATAAAGTAGGTATGCGCGTTGAAAGGCGTGCCACCATCGGGCACGGTCTGGCGGATATAGGAGCCATCAGGGTTGAGGCACCAGCTCTGCTGATTGTCGCGCAGATTCGCCACCATGATCTGATCCATAACCTGATCGTGCACGGTGGGGTTGATGATCGGCACCAGCACTTCGACGCGGCGATCAAGATTACGCGGCATCCAATCGGCCGATGAAATATAGACCCGCGCCTTGTCGGACGGCAGGCCATGGCCATTGCCAAAGCAGATAATGCGGGAATGTTCAAGAAAACGACCAACAATACTCTTTACGCGGATGTTTTCTGACAGGCCCGGCACACCGGGGCGCAGGCAGCAGATGCCGCGGATGACCAGTTCGATTTTTACGCCCGCCTGGCTCGCGCCATAGAGCGCGTCGATGATGTCGGGATCGACGAGGGAATTGAGTTTGGCCCAGATGGCACCCGGACGGCCTGATTTGGCGTGATCAATTTCTTCTCGAATATGTTCCAGCAATTTCGGACGCAGACTGACCGGTGAGACCGAGAGGAGATTGAGGTACTTGGGCTCGGCATAGCCGGTGATGAAATTGAAGATTTGCGAGACATCAGCGGCGAGCAGCGGATCGCAGGTGAACATCGACAAGTCGGTGTAAATCTTGGCCGTGACGGGATGGTAGTTACCCGTGCCGAAATGGACGTAAGAGCGCAGGGTGCCACCTTCGCGGCGCACAACAAGCGACAATTTGGCGTGGGTTTTCAACTCGATAAAACCGAAAACAACCTGCACGCCTGCGCGCTCCAGATTGCGCGCCCAGACGATGTTGGCGGCTTCGTCAAAACGGGCTTTCAATTCGACAAGCGCTGTGACGGACTTGCCCGCTTCGGCGGCTTCGATGAGCGCCTGCACGATGGGGCTGTCTTTTGACGTGCGGTAGAGTGTCTGCTTAATCGCCACGACATCGGGATCGGCAGCGGCCTGACGGATGAACTGCACCACCACGTCGAAGCTCTCGAAAGGATGGTGGACGATGATGTCTTTGGAGCGGATGGCGGCAAGGCAATCTCCGCCGTGGTCGCGGATACGCTCCGGGAAGCGGGCATTGTAGGGCAGGAATTTTAATTCCGGACGCTCATCGACGATAAGCTGCGCGGTTTGCGCGAGTCCCAACAATCCATCGACCAATGCAAATTCGTTTTCGCCGACACCTAGCTCACTGATGACGAGTTTGCGCAGGGACAAGGGTGTCTTGGTCTGCATCTTCAGACGAATGACGCTGCCGCGACGGCGGCGCTTTAGTGCGCTTTCAAAAAAGCGCACGAGATCTTCGGCTTCTTCTTCGATTTCAATATCGCTGTCACGCAGGAGACGGAAAGCCCCCTGCCCGATCACATCGTAACCGGGGAACAAGCGGCTCAGGAAAAGACCGATCATGTCTTCGAGTGCGATGAAATGGATGACCTTGCTGTCGTCGCGGTCGGGCAGTCGCACGAAGCGCTCGACCTGCGTGGGGATGGGGAGCAACGCATCCATCGACTTGCCATCGGTCTGGCGGCGCAGTTGCAGCGCCAGTGCAAAACCGAGATTGGGAATGAAAGGGAACGGATGGGCGGGGTCGATCGCGAGCGGCGTCAGGACCGGAAAGACCTGTTCCAGAAAACGCGTTTCGAGCCATGAAAATTCTTCGGGCGTGACTTCCTTCGCATCGAGCACGGAGATGCCGGCTTCGCGCAGTTCCGCGCTGATCGAAAGCCAGAGACGCTGCTGCTCCTGAATGAGGGCATTGGCGCTGGCATTCACACGGTCGAGTTGCTGGCTAGGTGTGAGACCGTCCTGAGAGAGCGTATCGACACCGGCACGGACCTGACCGCGCAGGCCTGCGACGCGGACCATGTAGAACTCATCAAGGTTCGACGCGGAGATCGACAGGAAGCGCAGACGCTCCAAAAGCGGATGATTGGGGTTGGTTGTTTCTTCGAGCACACGGGCATTGAAGGCGAGCCATGACAATTCGCGGTTGATGAAACGCTCCGGTGCGTTTGCATTGATGGCGGGCAAGTCCGCAAGCGCGGACGTCAGAGAGGCTACGGGCGCAACAGATGTTGCAGCACCCTCATGGGGAGCGACGCTGGGTAGCGGATTAAGACGCGGGGTCGTGCTCATCGGCTTGGCTCACAGGCGGGAGGCGGATTGGTCCAGCAATCTTGTCGCCTGACTCTATGTCAAAGATATGACTGAGTCATTTCTGAGGGATAAAAAAGCCTTACGAATGGCCCAAATCGTCCAGAACCTGCGCCGCGAGCGGGACCGTGATCGGTCTTTTGCCCGACAGCGAGGCGCGGTCCAAGGCTTCTACTGTGTCGCGGGCTATAGCGATGCTGCGTTCGATGCGTGATGCCAGATAGGTGATGAGGGGTTCGCCGACGCGGAGTTGGCGGTCGTCGAAAAATTTAACAAGGACGCCGGCCAAGAGCGCGTCGTCGGGGACGCCCAGCGCGGCATGAGGCAAGGCTTTGAGGCGCGAGGCGAGATCGGGCAAACGCGTAGCGAGGTGTGCGGGAGCGTCGCGCGAGGTCAGCAGCATTGAGGCCTGATCTTCTTTCACCAGATTGAGCAGATGGAAGAGTGTGCGTTCGGCGAGATCAGACAGCGCGCCTATGTCTTCGATGATGAGTTTGCCGTGAGCGACCAATGCAGGCACGTCGCCGCCTTCGAGCACGGAGGCGTCGAAGCGCGCCGCACCGCTCATCTGATGCCAGACTTCGGCGAGGTGTGTTTTGCCGCTGCCTTGGGGGCCGGAGAGCGCCACCGTGGGCGCGGGCCAGGCGGGCCAGGCATCGATGAGGGCGACGGCAAGTTCGTTCGACGGTGCGACGAGAAAATCATCGCGCCCATGCGCGCTGCGATGGCCGAGTTCAAAGACGAGCTGGCGGGTCATTCAGACATCGGGCCCGTCCTGGGGGCTGATCACGGGTGCGCCGAGATCGGCATATTTACCGAGATGGAGTTTGCTTCGCTCGTAGCGCGCAATGGCAAAGCGCGCGATGACACCGATGGCGGCGGCCAGAGGCAGAGCGAGCAACGCACCGACAAAGCCGAAGAGCGTGCCAAATGCCAAAATGGAAAACATGACCCAGACAGGATGGAGCCGTACTTTTTTGCCGATAAGTTTCGGCTGCAAAATATTGCCTTCGATGAATTGGCCCATCACGAAGACCGCAATGACAACCGCGATCATTCTGTATTCGGGCCAGAACTGGAAGCAGGCGATGGCCACGGAACCGACAAAGCCGACGATGGAGCCGAGGTAAGGCACGAAGCTGAGAATGCCGGTGACGATGCCGATGACAAGGCCGAAACGCAGACCGACAAGCGTCAGGCCCGCTGCATAGAACACGCCGAGAAAAAGACAGAGAAGCCCCTGCCCCCGCAAGAAGCCTGACAGTACTTCATTGATTTCAGTGGCAAGACTACGGATCACTTCGGCATGATCGGCAGGTAGAAGCTCGTTGATGCGGTCCACCATATTATCCCAATCAAGGAGCAGGTAGAAGGCAACAACGGGTGTGATGAAGATGAGTGACAGAAGCCCGATGAAAGCAAGCCCCTGCGTGCCGATGGTGGGAAGATAACTCAATACCCATGAAAGGCCGCCGCCTGTGACGCCGCTCATGGCTTTTTTGATTTCGGCACTCTCGCCGAACAAATTCGCGAGCTTGCCCTTGCTCGCCTCGACCAGCAAAGCGCGGGCGCCGCGTCCGATTTCGGGAGCTACTTCAATGAAGGCGACGGTTTGCTGATAGAGAAGCGGAAAAATGACAATGGCAACGGCGACGAAGCCAATGAGCGATACAATCGAAATGATGGTGACGGCACTCAATCGTGAAAGCCCAAGCGCTTCCAGCCGGTCGGCCAGCGGATCGAGAAAATAAGCAAGTGCAAGGCCTGCGACGAAGGGCAGGAGAATGCCCGAGAGCAACCACAAGAGGATGAGGCAAAGAAAGGTGACGCCGATCCAGATCATCGTTTGGCGTTGAAGTATCATCCTCGAAGTCCTCTTGTCGCGGAAAACTCAGTTGGACCGAATGGTCCAGCCGTCTGCCGACTGCTCAAGAACAACATTGGATTGTGCCAATGATAGGGCGAGCTTTTCAGGCGTGCCGCGATAGCTGATCTGCACTTCGGCACCACTGGCGGTGATGCCTTCGACCTGTAAACCGTTGACGAGCGGCGTTGCACCGAGGCCGCGACGAATGGATTCCCACTGACCGAGGCCGGAGAAGATGACGGCGGCCGTCAGGTGCGATTGCTCACCGGGCGCAACGACAGTTTCGCGCTTCCACTGATCCCCCAGCACGTCAATCAGGCCGGAGGCGGCGGCATCAAGGTTTTGATAGGTGCGCTTGACGGGCGTGAGATCGCCCAGACCATAGCGATTAATTGTGAGACCGACGCTTTCGCCATTTGTTTTGGCTATGGCTACGACCACATCATCGACGCCATAGCGTTCGCCCAGGGCGGCGATGGCAGCTTTATCACCGGAAACGGCCTGCGCGGTGGTGAGGATTACAAACTCCTGCACGTCGCCCACCGGCATTAGCAGCGGCGTGATCGCTCCGTCGAGATCCTGCTTGGCTATGGCATCTCGCCAGGGGTTTGCGTCTTCCCAGAACACGGGCTCGCCACCCTTATCGTAGATAGCAAGCACGAGCGCGGGCTTGGCCTGCGTTTCGCCATAGAGGATGCCGCTTCGCTTCAGGAGATTGCGCACGGTGGCGGGCTGAAAGCTCACATTGAGGACGGCGATATAGCGCGTGGAGCTGGCCTTCTCGGAGGCGACCTGAAAACCGCGCACGGCATCCTGCGCGGTGTTGTCATCGACCTGCGGCAGGCGCGGCCAATCGGCGGCGAGCGTCAGGCGCTGCATCAACTCCATCAGGGCAATTTTTTGACCTTTGGCCTGTGCGGTGGTGCGCGCCGCCGTGGCGCTGGCAGCAGTCTCGTCCACATGCACACCCCTGATCGTGTAGAGGTCGGCGGCGACAGCTTTTTCCACAGAAAAAACGCCAAAGACACTCAAAACCAGCCCTGTCAGAACTGCCAGCCGGAAAGCACCCATCATTCGCCAGACCCTTGATCCGTCACACGTTTAGCCGGACCCGGGGTCCGATTTCTCGTGCAGACTATAGCACGGGCTGCAACCCGCGAAGGGGAGCGGCGCAGATTTTCAGAACATTAGGCTCTGCTTCCTTATGGCCGCTTGCTTATGAGCGCATTTTCATGTGTTTTGTGCCCAAATAGTCCCACGATTCCTAAAGTCTGGACCTTCGCATGGCCTCCTCCAAAGACCGCCCGAACGGCTACACCTATGCCCAAGCGGGTGTCGATATTGATGCAGGCAATGCGCTTGTGAAGGCGATTGCGCCTCTCGCCCGCTCAACACGGCGCAGCGGGGCGGACGCGGAACTGGGTGGCTTTGGCGGGCTGTTTGACCTCAAGGCTACGGGCTACAAAGACCCTGTGCTGGTGGCGGCCAATGACGGCGTGGGCACCAAGCTCAAGGTCGCCATCGACGCCAATATCCATGACACGGTGGGCATCGATCTTGTGGCCATGTCGGTGAACGATCTCGTCGTGCAGGGTGCGGAGCCTCTCTTCTTCCTCGACTATTTTGCAACCGGCAAACTTGATGTGGCAACTGCAACAACTGTGATCGCCGGTATTGCCGAAGGCTGCCGTCAGGCAAATTGTGCCCTCATCGGCGGCGAGACCGCCGAGATGCCCGGCATGTATTCAGGCGGCGATTATGACCTTGCTGGTTTTGCCGTCGGCGCTGTTGAGCGCGGCCAGGTTTTGCCGCGTGCGGATGTGGGCGCGGGCGACGTGATCCTCGGTCTCGCTTCGACAGGATTTCATTCCAACGGCTATTCGCTGGTGCGCCGCGTTGTGGCTGATAGCGGCTTCTCCTATGACGCGCCCTTCCCGCTCGATGAGAGCCGCACCATCGGTCAGGTGCTGATTGCGCCAACGAAAATTTATGTGCGCTCGGTGCTTGCCGCAATCCGCGAGACAGGCGCTGTGAAGGCGCTTGCACATATTACCGGCGGCGGCTTTGTCGAGAATATTCCGCGCGTCTTGCCGGACGGGATTGTCGCCGAACTCGAAGGCAATTCCTGGGTGATGCCGCCCGTGTTCCGCTGGGTGATGAAACTCGGCGGTATTGAAGAACACGAGATGGGCCGCACGTTTAATTGCGGTATCGGCATGATCGTTGTTGTCGCCGCCGACAAAGCCGCTGACGTTGCCAAGGTTTTGACCGATGCGGGCGAGACGGTTTGGCAGATCGGACACCTGCGCGCGCGCAAGGGCGACGAGCCGCATGTCGAGATCAAAGGCGCTATCGGTAGCGCCAAATGAAAGTCGGCGTCCTCATTTCAGGTCGCGGCACTAATCTCAAATCGCTGATCGATGCCTGCGCTGCGGATGATTTTCCGGCTGAGATTGTTTTGGTTATTTCTAACAAAGCGGATGCGGGCGGACTTGAGATTGCGCGTGCAGCGGGTATTGCAACGCATGTGGTGAGCCACAAGAACTTTGCCACGCGTGAGGAATTTGACCGCGCAATGACGGCGAAACTCAATGCGGCGGACGTTGATTTTGTTTGCAGCGCGGGTTTCATGCGGATTCTGTCCGATGAATTTGTGGACGCGTGGCGCGACCGGCAACTCAATATTCACCCCTCGCTGCTGCCTTCGTTCAAAGGTCTCAATGTGTATCAGCGTGTGCTGGACGCGGGTTGCAAGGTGAGCGGCTGCACGGTGCATTTTGTCCGCGCGGCGATGGATGAGGGTCCGATTGTGGCGCAGGCGGCTGTACCTGTGCTGGAGGATGATACGCCGGAGACGCTGAGCGCACGCATTCTGGAAGCGGAGCATAAGCTCTATCCGCACGCCTTGCGTTTGGTGGCCGAAGGCCGCGTGACAATTGTGGATGAGCGTTGTGTAATTGAAGGCGATACGACGGTAGCCTAGGGTTAGTGCAGAATTGTTCCGTGATATAATCCGGGAGGTCTTCATGCGCATCGTACTTTATGCCCTCGTGTCCATTCTGCTTGCTGCGACGGTTGCAAATGCAGATGAGGTCATTTCCACCGAAAAGATAAAAATCAAGGTCGAGACTTTTGCCGGTGGATTGGAACATCCGTGGGGCTTCGTTTTTCTGCCTGACGGACGCTCACTCGTCACTGAGCGAGAGGGACGGCTCAGGATCGTTTCACCAAAGGGAACACTTTCCGCGCCGCTCAATGGGGTACCGAAAGTTGACGCACGCGGACAAGGCGGGTTGCTGGACGTGGCAATTGACCCCGATTTTGCAAAGAACAATTTTGTCTATCTGAGTTTTTCCGAACCTGGCGACAACGGCACGAACAGCACGGCGGTGGCGCGTGGCGTACTGACGGAGACAGGACTCGGCGATGTAAAAGTGATTTTCTCGCAATCCCCGAAAGTTGCCAGTACTTTGCACTTCGGTTCACGCATCGTTTTTGACCACGACGGACATATGTTCATTTCGCTGGGTGAGCGTTCCAAATCCGAGTTTCGCAAACAAGCGCAAGATCTCAGCTCCGATCTTGGCAAAGTCATACGGCTCAACCGCGACGGGACGATCCCGAAGGACAATCCTTTTCTGGGCAAGCAAGGCATGAGGCCGGAGATATGGTCCTACGGCCACCGCAACCAACAGGGTGCGGCGATGAACCCATGGACGCACGAACTGTGGACCAATGAACACGGGCCAAAAGGCGGCGATGAAATCAACATCACAAGGGCCGGAAAGAATTACGGCTGGCCGGTCGTGTCCCACGGCGTCAATTATGACGGCACACCTGTCGGCAAGGGGGAGAGGACGGGACCTGCCTATGTCGATCCGGTCCACTATTGGGTGCCATCCATCGGCGTGTCGGGCATGGCGTTTTATACAGGCGACGCTATAGCGCCGTGGAAAGGCAATCTGTTTGTCGGCGGATTGTCGATCCCCAAGCTCGTGCGGCTGGAACTCGACGGTGACAAGATCGTGCATGAAGAATCGCTGCTGGCGGATATCGGGTCACGTATCCGGACCGTCAAACAAGGGCCTGATGGCGCACTGTATCTGCTGACGGATGACGGCGAAGATTCAATTTTACGCGTGAGCGCGGCGGATTAATGCTGCCTCGCGAAGCTCCCCGACGCGATGGATGAAGGTCCGATTGTGGCACAGGGGCGGTTATTTCCGAAAGGAAATAGAACCCTCTCTCACAGGGAGGGGATTCAGTTGCCGTCGTTCTTGATCCGTACCGATGTGCCGCAATGTTTACAGTGGATGGCATCGGGTTCATGGCGCGTAAGGCCACAGGTCAAGCAATCGAATTGTACTTTGGTCGGGCGGAACAGAACTTGCGCAAGGCGCAAAAACAAAGTTACGCCTGCTATCATTATAATCACGGCGAGAAGGCGACCGGCTGTGCCGGTGAGGATCACATCACCAAAACCGGTGGTTGTGAGCGTCGTCACAGTGAAGTAGAGCGCATCGGCATAATTGGAGATGCTCGCATTGGCATAGTGCTGCGTTTCATAGACGATGCCGGTCATCACGAAAATAAAGACAGAAAGATGCGTGGCGGCGATGAATATTTCTTCATGGCGACGAAAGTAAGGAAAGTCGGTGCGCAGCAATTTGATCGTGTGAAAAGCACGCATCATACGCAAGGTGCGCAATATGCGCAGGAAGCCGAAGCCTTCGCCTACCATTGGTGCCAAAAATGAAATAATGACAATGGCATCAATGACGTTCATGGGGTGAAGAAGGGCGCGCAGACGATTCCGGGCGACAAGGATGCGCGCGACGCAATCGGCGAGCATGTAGATACCGATGAAGGCGTCGGCAACTTCAACAAAAATTGTACGTGGCAGAAATGATGTGACGATGATGAATAAAATCGTCAGCAGATCGAATGCCAGAAGGCCATAGCGGAAGGTCTTTGCCTCCGGCGTCATGCCTTCATAATAGTGTTGCAGTGTAACCGTGAGCGCGTTGATATTCATAGCGGCGCGGTCGTGAACGGGATTTTCAACTGGCCGAAGAACGTCGCGGGCATCGGATGGCTGATGCCAATGTCAGCCGGTGGGCGTCTGTCGACCGCGTTGAAATACGTGCCGAAGAGCATATCGAAGATAACGATGTTTTCGCCATAGTTGCGATTGCCTTCGGTGAGCACTTTGGAATGGTGCCAGCGATGCAGTTCCGGTGTGTTGAAGATGTAGTTGAGCCAGGTGTTTCGCATTTCGATATTGCAGTGAGTGAGGATGCCAATGATCGCGGTGATGGCGCTCACAAGCAACAACACATCTTGCGGCGCGCCGAGAATGAGCAGCACGGGCATGCCGACGGCGAGACCTGTCACTGTGTCGACAAGGTGAAAGCGGCCGGTGTTAAAAAACCAAAGACGCGTGACACTGTGATGGACCGCGTGAAAACGCCAGAGCCACGACCATTCATGTGCAAAACGGTGTTTCCAGTAGAGGCCGAATTCGGCGACGGCGAGACCCAGTGCCACCTGCGCGACGAGCGGCCATGACGAGGGCCACCAGCCGCCGTCGCGTGGCTCAAGCCATTCGGCGATCCCCATGAACACCATGAAGGTGATGAGCACCTGCGCGAAGCCTTTGCTCAGGACCGTATGGGCGAGGTCCGGCAACATCTGACCATCATTGGAGAGCCATGTGCGCTCATGCGGCATCACGCGTTCGAGAGCAGCGATGGTGAGTGCGAGCGTGAGATACGTAAGATTGAACGCGAGGACGCCGTGTCCTGTATGCATGCCTGCAACGGTTGCAGCAACGGCAGCACTGAACAATATGGGCCAGAGAAAATAGGACAGAACACGTTGCATTGGTCCTCCTCCGAATGGGGGACATCACGTTAACACGGATGAAGCCCAAGAAAAAACCCCGCTTTCGCAAGCGGGGTTCTCGTCTCATACCGACTTTCGGAAAATCAACCGACGATTTCGGCGTCCGTGAAGAAGTATTTGATTTCTTCGGCTGCGGTTTCGGGAGCGTCGGACCCATGCACGGAATTGGCTTCGATCGACTCGGCGAATTCCTTACGGATCGTGCCGGCGTCGGCATTGGCGGGGTTGGTTGCGCCCATGACTTCGCGGTTCTTCGCGATGGCGTTTTCGCCTTCGAGGACCTGCACGACCACGGGGCCGGAGATCATGAATGACACGAGGTCATTGAAGAAAGGACGCTCTTTGTGGACGGCGTAGAAGCCTTCGGCCTGGGCCTTGGTCATGTGGATACGCTTGGAGGCGACGATGCGCAGACCGGCATCCTCAAACTTGGCGATAATCTTGCCGGTGAGGTTGCGGCGTGTTGCGTCCGGCTTAATGATCGAGAATGTGCGCTGGATGGCCATGTCGGTCTTCCTAAAAATGTTATCGGGATTGGGCCGGGTTATAGCCGGGCTTAATGACGGCGGCAACGGGCTGTGTTAGAGAACCGGCATCATGTTGCACATAAACGATCTCACCTTCCGTATGGAGGGCCGCCTGCTCCTCGACCATGTTACCGCCGCTTTGCCGCCGGGGCAGAAGATTGGCTTTGTCGGCCGCAACGGCACAGGCAAATCCACGCTTTTAAAGGTCATAACGGGCGAATACATCACGGAAACCGGGGGCGTGAGCTACCCGAAGAACTGGCGCGTCGGCATGGTCCGCCAAGAGGTTCTGGCCGGGCCCACCACCCTTCTGGACACGGTTCTGGCCGCCGACCTGGAACGCGCTTCGCTGCTCACCGAGGCCGAAACGGCGACTGATCCGAACCGGATTGCCGAGATTCACACCCGATTGTCCGACATGGGCGCACATGCCGCACCCGCGCGGGCGGCGGAAATTCTGGCCGGTCTCGGGTTTGACGAGGTCGCACAAGCCAAACCCTGCTCCGATTTCTCGGGTGGCTGGCGTATGCGCGTGGCGCTGGCGGCGGTTCTGTTCTCGGAACCGGACCTGCTGCTGCTCGACGAACCGACCAACTATCTCGACCTGGAAGGCACAATCTGGCTTGAGGATTACCTCAAATCTTACCCCTATACCGTCCTCATCGTCAGCCATGACCGCGATCTGTTGAACAACGTCGCGGAAGGCATTCTGCATCTGGAGCACAAGAAGCTCACCTTCTATAGCGGCAACTATGACCGCTTCGACCGCACGCGGCGCGAAAAGCTGATGCTGCAAATGTCGATGAAGAAGAAGCAGGAAGACGCACGCCGCCATATGGAGGAGTTCGTCGAACGCTTCAAGGCGAAGGCCTCAAAGGCCCGTCAGGCGCAAAGCCGCATGAAGGCGCTGGCCAAGATGGAACCGATTGCGGACATCTTAAACGAGCGCGTGATGCCGTTCCGCTTCCCTGCCCCCGACAAGCCGCTTGCCTCACCGATCATCCGGCTTGAGCACGCGAGCGTCGGCTATGATCCCGAAAAGCCGGTGCTGACGAAGCTTGATCTGCGCATTGATCAGGACGACCGCATCGCCCTTCTCGGCGCGAATGGCAACGGCAAATCGACTTTTGCCAAATTGCTTTGCGACCGTTTGCAGGTGTCGGCGGGCAACAAATACGATTCAAAGAAGCTGCGCATCGCTTATTTCGCGCAGCATCAGCTCGACGAACTGGGCATGGCCGAAACGCCCTATGAACATTTTCGCACTCTGGTCCCGACCGCCACGCAGGCGCAGACACGCGCTATTGCGGGCTCTTATGGCTTCGGTGCGGACAAGGCGGACACGCCGGTTGAAAAGCTGTCGGGCGGCGAGAAGGCGCGTCTCCTGTTTGCTATCGCGACCTATCACAAGCCGCATATGATCATTCTCGACGAACCGACAAACCATCTGGACGTCGATAGTCGCGAAGCGCTCGTCATGGCGATCAACGATTATGACGGCGCCTTCATCCTTATCAGCCACGATCGCCATCTGGTTGAGACCTGCGCGGATCGTCTCTGGCTTGTCGCTGACGGCACTGTGTCGCCTTACGATGGCGATCTTGACGATTATCGCAAATGGTTGCTCGATCCCGCGCGTCGTATTCGTCCGATGGCACCGGATGAAGAAGGTTCGGAAGATTCCGAACCCGCCGCGCCGCGTCCATCGAACGACAAGAAGGAAGCCCGTCGCATTGCGGCCCAGAAGCGTGAGCAGAATGCACCTCTGAAAAAGAAGGCGCAGGCGCTCGAAAAGGAAGTCGAAAAACTACAGGCCGACATAGCAAAGCTCGATGCAAAACTGGCAGATGGCGCGGCGCTGGAAGGCAAAGCGGACGAAGCCTCAAAGCTCGCGAAGGCACGTGCCGACACTCTACGCGCCTTGGCGGCAGCCGAGGATAAGTGGCTTGAAGCGGTCGCGGCTTACGATGAAGCGATGGCGAGCTAGCTCGAAACAGTCAGCATTTCTTGCAAGAGATCGAGTGTTTCCATGCAGAGATTGCTAGTCGGTTCGTCGAGTGTCTGATTTTTGGGCGCGACAAGAAATCCCCTGATGGGGATTTCTTTGTTTTGGGCGAAAATAAAGTTATGCGCGGGGTGATCGGGCAACACACGGGCAAATCGGGTGTTTTGTTTATCCCCCGCTTTTGTGAGTCCCCCCACCCAAAAAATCCAAGACGATTTTTTGACCTCCCCACAAGGGGGAGGTGAAAGTAAGGCAGAAGACCCTCACCCAACCCTCTCCCAGAGGGAGAGGACCAAGAAGAATAAGAATTATTCAAAACCCTTCGAGAGCACGCCTTCACTCAGGAGCGATGCCATCACCATGCCGTCGTGACCCGGCACGATGGCGATGTTCGGTTCTGCCACGTCAAGCTCCGACAGCGCTTTTAACTGACCGAAGACGGCTTTGCGATCTTCGTACAAAAAGAACTGTGTCACGAGACGCGCGCGTTCGCGCAGGACTTCGATATTGCGAAAGTGCCATGCGACGTCGCCGAGGAAGAGGACTTCGCGGCCATCGGCTTTGCGCACATAGACCATCTGGCTGCCCGGCGAATGGCCCGGCGATTTGATGAGCACGACGCCTGGTGCAATGGCTTTGTATTTGTCATAGACAACCGGCGTGAGGAGCTTGCTGTTTTCGGCGCTCAAGGCCGCGACGCCTGAGCGTTCGGGATGGTCGATCTGTTCCTGCGACAAAGCAACGACCGGCGCGATCTGCGCAAAGTCGGGATAGGCTGAAATGCCGCCCATATGGTCCATATGCTCATGTGTGATGATGACAAAGCGTGCGGCACCGAGCGCCTTGCTCATGCGGGCATAGGCATCCGCGTCAAAGCCGCCAAGATTTTCGCCGCCCTGCTCTTTGCTCAATGCCGTGTCGATGATGCCGGTTTTGCCATCGGGAAAAACGAGCTGATAGGAGAAGACAGGCATTGCTGTTTGCTTCCAACCGTCGCCCGCAACAACGGCGGTCGAGGGAAAGGAGAAAGCCCCGATCTGTTCGACCTGAATTTTTGCAGGCTTGTTACCCGGCATTTCATCGGCGAGGCGGCGCACTTCATTGATGTCGAGCTCAAAGGCCGCGTCAGACGGCATGTGACTTTCAACGACGAACCAATAGTAAGCGCCGCCGCCTATGGCGACGAGAACAGCAAGCACGACCAGGATATTTCGTTTCCAGACTGACAATTTCGCATCCCCCAATTAAGTGCCGCCACGGCACCTGGCCCCAAATTTTGTACCGACACGGCATTTATGCGTTTCGGGTGCCAGTATCAATGGCCCAAATCTAATACCGGCCCTACAAATTCGTATAACGATATTTGAACACGAAAACGGGGCCGAACACCCGAAGGTATGCGGCCCCGCCATGCATCCAGTCACCTGTTACGGCTGGAGAACCGTATCAACGACATGAATGACGCCGTTCGACTGATTGACATCAGCAATCGTGACATGGGCTTTGTTGCCCTTGGCATCTTTCACGACAATGTCTTTGCCCATCATAGAGAGCGAAAGATTTTCACCTTCGACCGTTGTGAGCTCGGCTTTGGCACCATCTTTGACGATGAGCGCCGTGAGGTCTTCCGCGCTGTGCTTGCCTGCGACCACGTGATAGGTCAGCACTTTGGTGAGCGTTTCTTTGCTTTCAGGTTTCAGAAGTGTATCGACTGTGCCTTTGGGCAGCTTGTCGAATGCCGCGTTGGTCGGCGCGAACAGGGTGAACGGACCGGGACCTGAAAGCGTCTCGACGAGACCGGCTGCCTTAACAGCGGTGACGAGCGTCGTGTGGTCTTTAGAATTGACGGCGTTTTCGATGATATTCTTGCTGGAATACATTTCTGCACCGCCAACCATCTTCATATCGCCCTGAAGGGCCGCGTCGACTTTGCCCACAGCTTTGTTATCGGCATCGACGCTCATTGCCGAACCGGCACCAATGGAAATGTTCGAGTCATTCTCAATCGTGGTGCTGCTGTCGGGTGTCATCTTGGAGTCTGCCGATGCGGCACCCACGATGGCAGTCGAAGCGAGCAAAGCGGCGGCAAAATAATTCAATTTACGCATAATTGTCTCCCTTGTTGTTTTCTCCAGAGTGGAGGTTACGAAGGGATACGGGCCGCACTACGGCGAGGATGTAAAAAAAACCAATAAATTCAGTATCTTTTCAATGACACGTGATGGCCTTACTTACGCCTCATATGGCGTCTCGCGCTCCGTGAGCATGATGTGTCAAAAATTGGTCCGTATAGAGATTTTATTCCTGAGATTCGAAAGGCTCACGGGGCAGACAGACTCAGGCTTTCTTTTCCCATTTGCCTTCGTCACTTTGCTGCCAGTAGGTCGCGTCATGACCTGCGGCTTTGAGCGACTTCCACCGGGCGCGGGCGGCATTGAGCGCCTCTTCGTCACGCCCGTCAAACATCAGCACGCAGCGTGTATAGGGTTCAATGCCGACGGGTTCGGCTCCATGCACAAGAAACAGGACCTGAGCGGCATTCGGGTTTTCGTCTTTGGACGTCAGATAGACGGGTTGCATTTCGGCGGGGCCGTCATCCGCCGTGCCGTGCGGCAGGAAGCTTTCGGCACGGTAGGTCCAGAGCTGATTGGTGAGGTCTTCGAGACGCTCGGGCGCACCGACCTTGACCACAGCACGCCAGTCGCGCTTGAGCGAGGCTTCCAGCAATTGCGGAAGCACCTGCTCAAGCGGGGCGTTTTGCATGTGGTAGAAAAGGACTTCGGTCATTTGGTGTTCTGGTTAGAGCTATCCTTCGAGACGGCCAAATGGTCCTCCTCAGGATGAGGTTATTTTGTAATTCAGCACCCACCACACCGTCTTCGCCCGACTTGATCGGGCGATCCACCTTCATCCAGCAACGGACGCAAGATGGATGCCCCGGTCAAGCCGGGGCAAGGCGGTTTTATTTTGGTGGTTGGATGAAGTGACTCACCCTTCGTAGTTGTCGGCGACGAGGCGGTTGAGGAGGCGGACGCCCCAGCCTGAACCCCATGAGTGGTTGATCGAGGACTTGGGCGAGTTCATCGCGGTGCCGGCAATGTCCAGATGCGCCCATTTGGTGTTTTTCACGAAACGCTGAAGGAATTGCGCTGCTGTGATCGAACCGCCATGCGGGCCGACGGAGTTTTTCATGTCGGCAAATTGCGAATTGATCAGCTTGTCGTAAGTCGGGCCCATGGGCATGCGCCAGACTTTTTCGTTTTCAGCTTCGCCTGCCGTTGCCAATTGCTCGGAGAGCTTGTTGTCGTTGGAAAAGAGGCCTGCATACTCTTTGCCAAGGGCGACCATGATGGCGCCGGTGAGGGTGGCCAGATCGATCATGAATTTCGGCTCGAAGCGCTTTTCGGTGTAATGCAGCGCGTCGGCCAGCACGAGACGACCTTCGGCATCGGTGTTGATGATTTCGATGGTCTGGCCTGACATCGACTTCACGATATCGCCGGGGCGCTGGGCGTTGCCGTCCGGCATGTTTTCAACAATACCGATAACGCCGACAGCGTTGACTTTGGCTTTACGCGCCGCAAGCGCATACATGAGGCCGGTGACGCAGGCGGCCCCCCCCATGTCGCCCTTCATGTCTTCCATGCCTGATGGTGGCTTCAGCGAGATACCGCCTGTGTCAAAGCAGACGCCTTTGCCGACAAAGGCGACGGGCTTGTCACCTGTCTTGCCGCCGTTCCAGCGCATGACGACGAGCTGGCTTTCGCGCACGCTGCCCTGCCCCACGCCGAGAAGCGAGCCCATGCCGAGTTTCAGCATTTGCGTTTCGCCGAGCACTTCGACTTTGACACCGACTTTAACGAGACCCCTGGCACGGCGGGCGAACTCAACCGGATAGAGAATGTTCGGCGGCTCGTTGACGAGATCGCGTGTGAGGAACATGCCATCGGCGATTTTTTCGAGTGTCGCGTAATTCTTGCGGGCAGGCGCGGCGGCTTTTGTGCCGACAGTGAGCGTCTTCACTTCGCCTGTTTCGTCTTTCTTTTTGGTTTTGTATTTGTCGAAACGATAGGAGCGAAGCTTCGCACCGAAGGCGACGCGGGCAGCGGCTTCGCCTGCCGTGATCTTGCTGTTGGCAATGTCGTTGAGAATGACGGTGGCCGAAGCTTCCTTCGCCTTCTCAAGTTTGCCGATGAGTTCGCCGCCGATGTTTTCCATGCCCGTTGCCGAGAGGTCGGCTGTCTTGCCAGCGCCCATGAATATGATGCGGCTCAGGGTGAGGCCATGCGGCGCGACGAGATCAAGGACCGAACCTGACTTGCCGGTGAAGCCTGCGGCCTTCATGGCGCGTTTGACCGCGCCGCCGGTTTTTTTGTCGAGATCGGCGGCGACACCTGAAGGGGTGGCCCCTTCGGTCACAATGAGGGCCAGAGCACCGGATTTGCCGAGTGAGATGTCGGCGAAGGAAATTTTCATGGATGCGTCTTTCTTAGGAACAAGAGCGGGCATAGGAACAAGAGCGGACATAGGAACAGGAGCAGGCACAGAAACAAGAACATTCTCGCAAGCAGGATCAGGTGCCGAATCGGTCGGCCGTTTTCTTATGGCGGACATTCTGATGTTTTTTCGGCGTCACGGGCCGTTAAACACAGAAAACCATTCCTAAATTCGGTTCAACCCGCGTATCCTAGCGCAATCGCTTGAAAGGAAAAGCCATCTGGCCTTCCAAGTCGCCGGGACCCTCGCTTCTGTCCGGCTTGTATTGACCCAAGGACCGAAGGCCAGAACTGATGTTTCCCGTCTTGACGCGATATATTTTCTTGCAGGCTGCAGTGCCTCTTGCGCTGTCCACATTCGTGCTGACCGGCATCATCTGGCTGACGCAGGCCCTGCGGATGCTCGACCTGCTGATCACGCAGGGGCAGACACTCGGAACCTTCTTTCAACTCAGCGTTCTGGCTTTGCCGACGGCGGTGAATACCGTGCTACCGATCGCGCTTTTTTGTGCGTTGCTTTACACGCTGAACAAGCTCATCAGCGACAGCGAACTCGTGGTTATTTTTTCGGCGGGCATCAGCCGCTGGTCGGTCGCCTATCCGGTCATGCTGCTTGTCAGCATCACAATGATCATTGTGTTGTTCCTCAACATTTATCTTATGCCTGCAGGGATGCGCGAGTTGCGCTATCGCCTTTTCCAAATCCGCGGCGATATTGCGACATCCATGATCCGCGAAGGAGCTTTTACCAATCCTGTGAGCGGGCTCACTGTTTATGTGCGTTCACGTACGCCCAATGGCAGCATCAAAGGTATTCTCGTGCATGATGAGCGCGTGCCCGGAAAAGCGATCACCTATATGGCCGAAAGCGGCGAGATGGTGCGCACGGAGGACGGCCCGCGCCTCGTGATGTATAATGGCAATATCGAGCGCGTGTCGGAAACGCAGGGGCCAAAGCAAAGCCCGGTGTCGATTCTGTACTTCGCCAAATACACTTATGATCTGTCGCAATACAATACTGCAAGTACTGTGACCGAATATGAAGCCCGCGAACGCTTTTTACCTGATCTGTTCAATCCGGCGAGCAACGATTTTTACGGCCAGCAATTCAAAAATAAACTGCGCGCGGAAGGCCATGACCGGCTTGTGGCCGCACTCTATCCGGCCATGTTTGCACTGATTGCGCTGGCCTGTCTGTTGCCTGCACCGTTTAACCGGCGCGGCTATACGCTGCGCATTGCAACGGGCGCTGTGGCGGCAATCCTCGCGCGGCTTGTGGGCTTCAGCCTCTATAATCTTTCGACGGCACAGCCTTCGATGATACCGTTTGTCTATCTCCTGCCCGTCGGTGTCAGTCTTATCTGTTGCGCGATGATCGGCGGCATGACGTTTGACAGTGTCAAACGGCGTGTTCTCAGTCTGGTGTCGGCAGCACCGCAAGCGCGGGGGATCGGGCGATGACCTCCGTTAATGTTTCATGGACGCTGTCGCGTTATCTCGGACGGCAATTTTTTGTCACCGTGGCGATCACCTTCGGCATCTTCCTGTGCCTGATTTATATGATCGACCTTGTTGAACTGGCGCGGCGGTCGTCAGGCCAGGAAGAAGTGTCGTTTGGTATTCTGGCGTCGATGGCTTTGCTGAAGCTGCCGACGACGGGCAGCGACTTTCTGCCCTTTGCGGTATTGTTCGGCGGCATGGCCTCTTTTATGCGCGTCACCCGCAATAATGAACTTGTGATTGCGCGCGCGGCCGGTGTTTCGGTCTGGCAATTTATGATGCCCGCCGTGGTCGTCGCCTTCATCATCGGCTCGTTTATCACGACGATTTACAATCCTGTGGCCTCTGCCATGTCGGCGCGGCATGACGAACTCGAAGCGAAATATCTGCGCGGGCAAACGAGCCTTGTCGCGGTGTCGTCCAACGGGCTATGGCTGCGGCAGGCGGACGATGACGGCCAATCGGTCGTCCATGCGCTGCGCGTCAGCGAGCTGGGGCTGCGCCTCAGCGACGTGACGATCTTTCTTTATGATAACAGCGACCGCTTCACGGGGCGCATTGACGCCAAGCAGGCTAATCTTGAAGACGGGTATTGGGACCTGAGCGATGCATGGGTCAGTCAGGTGAATGATCAGCCGCGCCATCATGACACCTATAAACAGCCGACAACGCTGACACTGACCAAGGTGCAGGAGAGCTTCGCCAACGAGGACACGATTTCGTTCTGGGATCTGCCACATTTCATCGAGATGGCGGAAGCTGCCGGTTTTTCAGCCAAACGCTACCGGCTGCATTTCTATGCCGTGCTGGCGACTCCCGTTCTTCTGTGCACGATGGTGCTGGTCGGCGGGGTGTTTTCGCTGCGGACATCACGGCTCGGCGGCCTTGTGCAACTGGTGATGGGCGGCGTTCTGGCCGGGTTCCTGCTCTATTTCCTCGGCGATCTGGCGCTGGCTTTGGGCAAGTCGGGTGTGCTGCCCCCCTTCCTTGCGGCCTGGGCCCCTGCGATTGTGGCCATGCTTTTAGGCCTTTCGGTGCTTTTCCACCTTGAGGATGGTTAACAGTCCTGACAAATTCGGGGTTGATTTGGTTTGAGCTGGTAACGGGTTGGTCGGGGGACGTCGGAATATGAAGTTTGGAATGAGGTCAGGCCGCGCCTTCAAGCACGCTGCGACGGCTATCGTCCTCATTCTGGGGCTCGGCCTTAACGGCACGGCGAAGGCCGCCGAACCCGCAGCCGGGGCGCAAGCCAAATATCCCCAATCCGGCGAAGTGCTGATGCAGGCTGACAACCTGACCTATAACAGCGACACCGAAACCGTGACCGCGCTCGGCCATGTTGAGATCGCCTATGACGGGCGCATCCTGCTGGCCGACAAAGTGACCTATGATCAGCGTCAGGACATCGTGACCGCTGACGGCAATGTCTCGCTGCTGGAGCCGACGGGCGAAGTGGCTTTTGCCGATCACCTCATTCTGCGCAACAAGATGAAAGACGGTGTGGTGCAGACGCTGTCTGTGCTGCTGACCGACAAGTCGCGCCTTGCGGGCAATGACGCTGTGCGCACCAACGGCACCGTCACGACGCTGCATCGTGGCGTCTATAGCCCCTGCAAGGTTTGCAAAGAAGAAGGCAAGACGACGCCGCTGTGGCAGATCAAAGCTTTCCGCGTCATCCACAATACCGAGACCAAGCGCATCATCTATGAAGATGCCTATATGGAAATGTTCGGCGTGCCGGTCGCCTATCTGCCGTTCTTCTCGCATCCCGATCCGACGGTGAAGCGTCAATCGGGTTTCCTGATGCCGTCCTTCGCCAGTTCCAGCGATCTTGGTCAGGAAGTCACAACACCTTATTACTGGGCGATCCAGCCCAATATGGACGTGACGCTGGCGCCGCGCTTCACGACGGAAGAAGGCCTTGTCTATCAGGGCGAATACCGCCACCGGATTGAATCGGGCTCCTATAATTTCTTCGGCACCGGCACATGGCCGAAGACGCAGACAGTCGGCACACCGGGGGACGCGGATTTCCGCGGCAGTCTGTTTGGTGACGGTCGCTTCAATATCGCGCCGCAATGGGACTGGGGCTTCAAGGCCGAGCTTGTGTCGGACACGACCTATTTGCGCAAATACGGATTGTCGGATGCGACGGACCTGACCAACAGGCTTTATGTTGAACATTTCAACGGGCGCAGCAGTGTCACCGCTGACGGCTATTATTTCCGCGGGTTGCTGCCCGGCGTTGTGCGCGGTGATACGCCCTGGGTCGCGCCGCTGATCAATATCGATCAGGATTTCGGCGATATTCTGGGCGACGGACGCCTGACATTTAACGCCAATATGATGATCCTCGGCACGCCGAACGGTCTCAACAGCAACCGTCTGTCCACGTCATTCAATTGGGAAAAATCGGTCACATCGAAAGCCGGTCAGGTCTATCGCCTCTTCGCCAATATGCGCGGCGATATTTATCAGACCGATCAGGCGCCGATGACCGCTGTGCCCGGCGCGATTTATGACGAAGAGACCGTGGTGCGCGGGTTGCCGCTGGCCGGTGTTGAAGTGAGCTATCCTTTCGTCAACAGCAGTACGGCCATCCGTCAGGTGCTGGAGCCGATTGCGGAAGTCATCGTTGCGCCGCTTGTCAAAAATACCGACAAGATTCCCAATGAGGATTCGCTCAACGTCGAATTTGACGACACCAATCTCTTTTCTGAAAACCGCTTTCCCGGCTATGACCGCTGGGAATCCGGCTCACGCGCCAGTGCCGGTGTGCGCTACTCGCTCTATGGCAAAGACGGCGCGCAGGCGAGCTTTCTGTTCGGCCAGAGCTTCCGTCTGGAAGAAGACAGCAGCTTCTCGGCCTCCAGCGGTTTGCGTGACCAGAAGTCGGACTATGTGGGCTCAACGCAGGTCGCTCCCAATGACAATATCCTCGTCGTGCATCGCTATCGCCTCGACCAGGGCAATTTCAAATTCAAGCGCAACGAATTTGACGTGATCGCACGGACCGGCCCGCTGGCGACGCAGCTTGGTTATGCTTATTTTGCACAGGATCCGCTTGTGACGGCCACCACCCAGTCACGCGAAGAAATCAATCTCGGCGCGATCCTGAAACTCAGCGAATTCTGGCGTCTGTTCGGCAGCACCACGCGCGATCTCTCCAACAAAGAGACGATCTCGAATCGCTTCGGTATAGGCTATCAGGATGAATGTTTCGGTCTGGCCGTCGGCTATTACAACTCGAACATCAATTATCAGGACATCGAGAAGTCGAAAACGATTCTGGTTGAACTGACCTTCAAGAATCTCGGCTCGGCAGGCACAGGCGCGGCGTCGGGCAATGCAAATGCCGGCGTGATCAATCCCGGTCCGGCGCTGTTCGGGCCGCAAAAGAACACAATTTTCGGTGATCCGGCAGGCTGGGCCAGCGAGAAAGAGTCCCGTCCGCAAAATCCCACAAACACCACCTACCCTGCGCCTGCAAAAGAGTGACGGAAAGGCGAAAATGCCCACCGTTTTCAGGCTCTGATTGGTTGATTAGCCCTCCGATTGCAGTATTCTGTGCGCCTCAGGCCGGGGGCGTCCAGGCCTTACGGGAGCGTCCGGCGTAGTATCATGAAGTCAGAAAAGCTCGCGTGTTCGTTCACGCCTGCACGTGTTGGTTTGTTTCAGAGCCTCGCAGCAAAAGTTGAGGCAGGCCTTCTGGGTCTGTGCATTATGGCAGCTCTTGCGGTCGGCCTGATACAGGCTGCCTCCCCTGCACATGCCGCTGATGATAGTCAGCAAGGTATCGCTGCTGTCGTCAATGACCAGCTCATCTCGCGCTTTGACCTTGATCAGCGCGTCAAGCTCATCATGGCCACATCAGGCATTGCGGACACACCGGAGAACAGGGCGCGTATCGAGCCGCAGGTTCTGCGCGCGCTTGTTGATGAAACACTGGAATTGCAGGAAGCCAAACGCCTCGGCATCAAGAGCGAGCAGAAAGATATTGATGCCCAGCTTGAGGGCATTGCCAAACGCGCCAATATGACCTCGGCGCAAATCGATGCTTTCCTCGAAGAGAACAATGTGTCGAAGGCATCGCTGGTCAATCAGATCAGCGCGGAAATCGTCTGGAACAAAGTGGTGAGCCAGCAATTCGGCCCGCTGATTACGGTGAGCGACGAAGAGATCAACGGCATTCTCGAACGCCTCAAGACAGAGGCCGATCAGCCGCGCTATCTCCTGTCGGAAATTCTGCTGACCTTCGACACCGACGTGCAAGAACGCGAAATGTATGACGGCGCCGGTCGCCTTGCCGAACAGATCCGCATGGGCGCCCCCTTCGCGGCGGTCGCCCAGCAATTCAGCCGCGCCGCCAGCGCGCGCAATGGCGGCGATATTGGCTGGGTCTATCTGAGCCAACTGTCGCCGGAAATCAGTGAAGGCGTGAAAGACCTCGGCATCGGCGCTGTGTCTGACCCCATCAAAACGCTCAATGGCATCTACCTGTTTGAACTGCGCAACAAGCAGACGGCGGCCGGCGTTGACCCGATGAAGGATAAATGGACACTCGTTAAAGTGTTCATGCCGCTGACACCGGATGCGCCTGCCGCTGCCGTGGAACGCCGCGCATCGGAAGCCACGAAATTCAAAAACGAGTTCAAGTCCTGCACGGATATTGACACGATCATCAAACCCTTCATCGGGGCCACAGCCGATGCACCGCAGACTGTTGTGTTCGGCAATCTGCCGCCCCAGTTGAAAGAGCTTGTGTCCAAGAGCCAGCCCGGCGGTGTGTTGCCACCTGTCCGCACCAAGGAAGGCATCGAGATTGTGGCTGTCTGCGACCATGTCGTTGACAATGCACAAGCACCGACACGCGATCAGATCGAGGATAGTCTTTACTCACAACAGCTTTCGATGATGTCGCGCCGCCATCTGCGCGATCTGCGTCGCGATGCTGTGATTGAGATGCGTTGACACCGCGATCCCTGAACGCCCGACACGCGGGGTGACGACATGACCGCTCCGACCCGACCTGATATGCCCCTTGCCCTCACGATGGGCGAGCCTGCGGGTATTGGCCCTGAGATCACCGTCAAAGCATGGGAAGCACGGCGCGACGAGAAACTGCCACCTTTCCTTGTCATTGGTGCGCCGTCGCTTTATGCCGGTGTGCGCGTGAAAGAAATCTCGAAGCCGGAAGAGGCCCTGAGCGTCTTTGCCGAGGCCCTGCCCGTGCTGCCCATCGAGCTGGCTGCCGGTGTTGTGGCGGGCACGCTCGCCCCTGCCAATGCGGGCGCTGTCATGCGGTCCATCGACATGGCGTGCGACTTCGCCATGCGCGGCGAGGTTGCCGGACTTGTGACCAATCCGATCCACAAGCGCGCGCTTTATGAGGCCGGTCTCAATGTGCCCGGCCATACGGAATATCTCGCTGAGCGGAGCGGCGGCGCGACACCCGTAATGATGCTGTCGTGCCCCGGCCTGCGCGTTGTGCCTGTCACGGTGCATGACGCTCTTGCAAGCGTGCCCTCCAAGCTCACTCGCGACATGATCGTGGAAAAGGGATTGATCCTTGCGCGGGCATTGAAGCGCGATCTTGGTATTGATGCCCCGCGCATTGCGGTGGCGGGACTTAATCCGCATGCGGGCGAGGAAGGCCATATCGGGCGCGAGGAGATCGACATTATTGCACCGGCCATGGCGATCATTGCGCGCGAAGGCGTGACGCTGACGGGTCCTATGCCGCCTGACACGATGTTTCATGCCGCCGCTCGTGCCCGCTACGATGCGGCGCTCTGCATGTATCACGATCAGGCTTTGATACCGATCAAGACCATCGACTTTGAGCGCGGCGTCAACACGACGCTGGGTCTCAGCATTGTGCGCACATCACCCGACCACGGCACGGCGCTCGACATTGCCGGTCGCGGGATTGCGAGCGCATTGAGCCTTGTTGAGGCCATCAAACTCGCACATGTGATTGCTGCAAACAGAGCGCGCGCATGAGCGAGGATGTGAGCTCTGACGGGTTGCCGCCGCTGCGTGATGTGATTGCGAAGCATGGTCTGGCCGCACAAAAATCACTTGGACAGAATTTTCTGCTCGACCTCAATCTCACGCGGCGCATTGCGCGCGCGGCGGGCGCGCTCGACACACATCATATTGTGGAAGTCGGGCCCGGACCCGGAGGCCTCACGCGCGCATTGCTGATGGAAGGTGCCAAGCACGTCACCGTGGTTGAGCGCGACAGGCGCTGCCTGCCTGCGCTGGAAGAGATTGCCGCCGCTTATCCCGGTCGTCTCACCATCATTGAAGGTGATGCGCTTGAAACCGATCTCAAGTTACTTGTCAGCGGCCCTGCCCGTATCTGCGCGAACCTGCCTTACAATATCGCGACGCCGCTGCTCATCGGCTGGTTGCAAACCGAACCTGAGCGACCCTGGTATGACAGTCTGACGCTGATGTTTCAGAAGGAAGTGGCCGAGCGCATCACGGCGGCTCCCGGCGACAAGGCCTATGGGCGGCTCGGCATTGCCGCGCAATGGCGGATGAAAGCGCGGATGCTTTTTGATATCAATCGCAGCGCCTTCACACCACCGCCATCGATCACCTCCACTGTTGTTGAACTCATCCCACGTGATCAGCCGCTCGCCCCTGCTGATGCCCGTGCGCTGGAGCTTGTGACCGCGGCAGCCTTTGGTCAGCGCCGCAAGATGCTGCGGGCGAGCCTCAAATCGCTGGTAGGGGACGCCACGGCGCTGCTGGAGGCCGCCGGCATTGACGGGACAAAGCGTGCCGAGGAATTGAGTATTGAGCAATTTTGCGCCCTTGCGAGAGCGTTTAAAAGTAAAGCCTGACGCGGCAGATTTGCACATTGGCCACCCTCCCCGCTTATGCGACATTGTCGCCCAAACTGATGTCGAAACCATGAGGAGATGCCCCGATGAAATCACAAGCCATTACCGAATATGGCCAGCCGCTGACGCTGGTGGAGAGCGAAACACCGAAGCCGCAAGGTTCGGAAATCCTGCTCAAAGTGACCCATTGCGGCGTCTGCCATTCGGACGTGCATATCCATGACGGTCATTTTGACATGGGCGGCGACAATAAACTCGACGTGCGCGCGGGCCGGAAACTCCCCTTCACGCTCGGCCATGAAATCGAAGGCGAAGTTGTCGCCATCGGTCCCGATGTTACGGATGTCAAAGTGGGTGATCTGCGTGTGGCCTATCCGTGGATCGGTTGCGGCGATTGCCCGACCTGCAACCGCGGCGAAGAACAGCTTTGCAACAAGCCGCGCAATCTCGGCATTCAGGTGGCCGGTGGCTACGCGACACATGCGCTCATACCGCATCAGCGCTATCTGCTCGATTATACGGGCGTCAAAAAAGGCCTCGCGGCCACTTACATGTGCTCCGGCCTCACCGCTTACGGCGCGATGAAGAAGCTTGATGTATCGGATGAAGAACGTGTGCTGATCGTCGGTCTCGGCGGCGTCGGCATGATGGGTTTGCAGTTTGCCAAGGCGATGTTCAAGCAGGCACCGCTCGGGGCTGATGTGGACGCGCAGAAGTTGCAAGCCGCGAAAGGCGCTGGCGCACACGAAGTTTACAATCCGAAGGACGCGGACGCGCTGAAGAAGTTGCTGGCCGACACCAATGGCGGCGTGCCTGCGGCTGTTGACTTTGTGGGTTCGGAAGCCTCGCTCAAATTTGCGATGGGTTCTGTGCGCAAGGGTGGTCAGGTTGTGATCGTCGGCCTCTTCGGCGGTGCGTTCTCCATGCCGATCCCGCTCTTCCCGATGCGCGCGATTTCCATCGGCGGTTCTTATGTCGGTTCGCTCAGTGAAACACACGAAATGATGGAACTTGTCAAAGCCGGCAAGATCGATCCGATCCCCGTTGAAGAACGCCCGCTCGATGCAGCTTCAAAGTCGCTCGACGATCTGCGCAAGGGCACAGTGATGGGCCGTGTGGTTCTGAAGCCGTAAGCTCAGAAAACTAAAAATAGAAAAACCCGCTCACGATTGAGCGGGTTTTTTGTTTTCAGTCTCGTCGAGACGGTTGCAGAGATTTTCGATCAGCGCTGTCAGTTTAAGAATTTCAACTTCGCGCAGGATGTCGAGCTTTTGGTGCAGCTCTTCGATTTCAAGCTCCGCCTTGATGTTGATGTCGAAATCGTGCTGCTGATCGGCCCTGTCGCGCTCGGCCTGCCTGTTCTGGCTCATCATGATGATGGGTGCCGTGAACGCCGCCTGAAAAGACAGAACGAGATTGAGCAGGATGAAGGGATAGGGATCCCAACGGTAATACACCATCATCACATTCACGATCATCCAGAGAACCAGAAGCCCTGACTGGATGAGGATGAAGGTCCAAGAACCAACACTCATGGCCACAGCATCGCTGATGCGCTGGCCGAAGCTGCGCTGTGCTGCTTCCGACACTTTCTTTTTGTGAAGGCGCGCGGGTCGCTGCTTCCGCAACTCTTGCAGCAGGACGCGTTCTTCGTCTGTCAATCTGGCGGCCATCCGTATCCTCGTTCAGCAACGGCGGCTTTGCTTGCAGCCGCAATTAAAGTGCGTCGCGCAGACGCTTTACGAAATTCGACAGGCCGGTCTGGCGACTAAAGCGCAGGCGCTCGGCGCGCAGAATCGACTGCAATTCACTGAAGGACTTGTTCGCATCATCATTGATGATGACGTAATCATATTCAGAATAGTGGCTGATCTCGTCAGACGCTTTTGCCATGCGCCTGGCCACCACTTCGGCACTGTCCTGCGCGCGCGTATGAAGACGACGCTCAAGCTCATGAGCTGACGGCGGCAAAATGAAAACTTTGACGAGATCGCCCTTGGCACTTTCGGTGAGTTGCTGTGTGCCCTGCCAGTCAATGTCGAACAAAACATCGCGGCCTGCGGCCAGCGCCGCTTCGACGGGCGCGCGCGGTGTGCCGTAATAGTTTTCGAAAACTTTGGCGCTTTCAAGGAACTCGTCCTTGTTACGCATGATGCCGAAATCTTCGGTCGTCAGAAAATAATAGTCCACGCCATGCACCTCACCCGGACGCGGGTGGCGCGTGGTGGCCGACACCGACATGATGACGTTGGGATCCGCATAAAGCAGGCGGCGCGACAGGGTGGTCTTGCCAGCACCCGAGGGCGAGGACAGAGCCAGCATCAAGCCGCGGCGATGGATATTGCTCTCGTCGGTCATTCGCTCACTCGACATTCTGAATTTGCTCGCGCAACTGGTCGATCACAGCTTTCAATTCCAGACCGATGCGCGTCAAGGCCACATCGGCGGCCTTTGAGCATAGCGTGTTGGCTTCGCGATTGAACTCCTGCGTCAGGAAATCGAGGCGGCGGCCTGCTGGCTCGGAGCCCGCCAAAAGCTCGCGCGCCTGCGACACATGGGCGGTGAGGCGGTCAATCTCTTCGCGCACATCGGCTTTGGTGGCGAGCAGAGCCGCTTCCTGCGCGAGGCGATCTTCGGACAAGGCGGGAGATGCGCCGAGCAATTCGGCGACCTGTATTTTGAGACGCGCACGGAGCGCGTCAACACTCGCCGCCGGCGACGATGCCGCTTCACCGGTGAGGCGTTCGATTGTGTTCACTTGTGCCACGAGCAGAGCTTCGAGCTTCGCACCTTCCTCGGCACGGGCGCGAGCGAGCGCGGCGGAGGCTTCAGCGAAAGACGCAATCAGCAGCTTTTCAAAGCCCTCCTGATCTTCCACTTCGTCTTCGATGTCGGCGGTTTCGAGCACGCCTTTCAGGGCCAGCACGCCTTCGGGCCGCGGCGGCATCAGCTCGATACGTTCGCCCAATGATTGCATGGCGGCGATGACGACATTGAGCGCATCTTCGTTGACTCGGAGATTGGAGGCTCCACGCTGGCGGTCGAGCGTGAGGGCAGCCTGGACATTGCCGCGCTTCATGTGGCGCGATGCTTCTTCGCGCAGGCGCACCTCCATGCCTTCAAAGCCCTGCGGCAGCCGGAAGCGCACATCGAGGCCTTTGCCGTTGACGCTGCGGAGTTCCCAATGCCAACGGGCTGTCCCCTTCTCGCCGTCGGCGCGGCCGAAACCTGTCATGCTGATAAGCGACATAGGGAGACTTTCTGAAATACAAAAAACAAACTTAGATTAGTCCGGCGCTTTGTCTTTACCGGGCTCTTCAGCTTTAGGAGCTCTTTCGATCTTACGCCATTCTCTGACATTGCGTTCGTGACCGGCGAGCGATGGTGCAAATGCGTGACCGCCTGTGCCGTCGGCGACAAAGTAGAGATCTTTGGTGGCGGGCGGATTGAGCACGGCCTCAATCGACGCGCGGCCCGGATTGGAAATGGGTGTCGGGGGCAGACCGTCGATCTGATAGGTGTTGTAGGGTGTTACGCGGTCGATCTCACTGCGGCGGATGGGGCGACCCAAGGGACCTGCGCCCAGCGTGATGCCATAGACAATCGTGGGATCGGACTGAAGGCGCATCGGGATTCTGAGGCGGTTCACAAAGACGGCGGCGACTTGCGGACGCTCGGATTTGAGGCCTGTTTCTTTTTCAACGATAGAGGCGAGGATGAGCGCCTCCTGCGGGGTTTTCACAGGCAGATCAGCGGCACGGTTCGGCCAGAGCCCCGTCATCAGTTCGGTCTGGGCGCGCTGCATGCGCGCGACAATCTCGCTGCGCGTGGTGCCGCGCGTGAAATTATAGGTCTCGGGCAGAAGAACGCCTTCGGATGGCAGCATGGGCAGGTCGCCGACAAGAACGGGATCGGCCTTCACAATCGCCATGACTTGCTGCGTGGTGAGGCCTTCGGGAATGGTGATCCTGTGCAGGATGGATTTGCCGCCTTTCAGCATACGGACGATTTCGGCCATGCTGACGCGGGCCGGAAATTCATACTCGCCTGCCTTGAGCGAGGCGGACGCGCCCGACAGGCGCGTGGCGAGGCGGAAGATCAGAGGCTGTGAGATAACGCCCGCTTCGTTCAGACGGGCCGTGATGGCGTTGAGACCCAGGCCTTTTTCGAGCCAGACAATTTTGGGTTCAGTGAGCGGGCCTTCAGCCACAAATATCGATTTGCCCATGAGATAGACGCCGCCTGCAAGGGCGACGGCAAGCATGGGCAGAATGAGCGAGAGGACGAGCAAGGCGCGGAGGAAGCGCCGCCCTTTGGGCTTTGGCGCCTCTTCCGGCTTATCCGTGTCCTGCGACAATCAAACGACCTTCTTCATCACCAGCGACGCATTCGTGCCGCCGAAGCCGAAGGAGTTGGACAGCGCGTAATTGACCTCTTTGGCGTGCGCTTTAAGCGGCACGAGATCCATCTCGGTTTCGACCGACGGATTGTCGAGATTGAGTGTCGGCGGCAACATGCTGTCACGCATGGCGAGCAGACAGAAGATCGCCTCAACCGCACCGGCAGCACCAAGCAAATGGCCGATGGAGGATTTGGTCGATGACATCGAGACGGTGTTGACCGCATTGCCGAGCATGCGCGTCACGGCGCCAAGCTCGATTGTGTCGGCCATGGTGGATGTGCCATGCGCGTTCACATAGTCAAGGTCGGAGGGCGAAATGCCAGCGCGTTTCAGCGCGGCCTGCATGGAGCGGAAACCGCCATCGCCGTCTTCGGCGGGTGCCGTGATGTGATAGGCATCGCCCGAGAGACCATAGCCGACGACTTCGCCATAGATTTTCGCGCCGCGTGCTTTGGCATGTTCGTATTCTTCGAGCACGACAACGCCCGCCCCTTCGCCCATGACGAAACCATCGCGGTCCTTGTCATAAGGACGCGAGGCTTTTTCCGGCGTGTCGTTATATTCCGTGGACAGAGCACGGCAGGCGGCAAAGCCTGCAATGCCAATGCGGCAGATGGCGCTTTCGGCACCACCGGCGACCATCACGTCAGCATCATCAAGCGCGATCAGGCGTGCGGCATCGCCGATGGCGTGTGCGCCGGTCGAGCAGGCCGTGACGACAGAATGGTTCGGGCCTTTGAGACCGTGTTTGATCGAGACATAGCCCGATGCAAGATTGATGAGGCGACCTGTGATGAAGAAGGGGCTGACGCGGCGCGGGCCTTTTTCATGCAGGATCAGAGCTGTCTCGGCGATGCCTTCGAGGCCGCCGATGCCTGAACCGATCATGGTGCCGGTGCGGCATTTTTCTTCTTCGGTTGAGGGATGCCAATTGGCATCGTTCAGCGCCTGTGTGGCGGCTGACATGGCAAAGACGATGAAATCGTCAACGCGTTTGGATTCTTTGGGATCCATCCAATCATCCTGGATGAACGCGCCCACGCCTTCGCGCGGAACCGGCATGGCGATCTTGCAAGGCAGGTCGTCAACCTGAAATTTTTCGATTTTGCGGGCGCCAGACTCTCCTTTGAGAATCCGCGACCACGTTGTTTCAACATCGCCGCCGAGAGGCGACACCATGCCAATACCTGTGACGACTACACGTCTCATCCGCTCTTATCCTCACCCAATTACCTGAAGAGCAAACCCGTAGCGGACAAACGAGGCCCACGCTCAAAAGCGTGTGCCCCGCTTTCCACAAACCGGATCAGGGCATTAGCCCTTCGCGTTCGCCTTAACGAAATCGATCGCGTCTTTGACCGTCAGGATTTTCTCAGCAGCATCGTCAGGAATTTCGACGCCAAATTCTTCCTCAAACGCCATGACCAGTTCGACGTTGTCGAGGCTGTCTGCGCCGAGATCGTCGATGAAGCTCGCGTTTTCGCTAACTTTCTCAGCGTCCACACCGAGATGTTCGACGACGATCTTCTTCAGGCGTTCTCCGATATCACTCATTTTAAGTCCTCAGATCCTTGGTTTTAAGACCGACCCCGCGCCGCCCCTTCGTGCATCAGCACCTCAGAAACAACGCGATTAAATTCGGCGGAAAGACTGCCCCTCTTCTGGCCCATTTGAACCAGAGACCGCAAGCCAAATCGAGCGCCTAGTTAACACAGATTTGTCCAGCGTACCAGAAGTTGAAGTGCAGTCTATTTCATCGTTAGAAGTCTGTTTTCGCTCAGTTTTTCCGAATAAAAACAGGCATTTACACGTCAGATCATCACCATGCCACCGTTAACATGGATGGTCTGGCCGGTCACATAGGCCGCTTCATTGCTCGAAAGAAACACGGTTGCTGCGGCAATTTCGCTGGCTTCGCCCAGTCTTCCGGCGGGAATCGTTGCCATGATGCGGGCTTTTTGCTCGTCATTCAGTGCGTCTGTCATGGCCGAACGGATGAAGCCCGGGGCGATGCAGTTGCAGGTGATGTTGCGGCTGGCGACTTCCTGCGCGAGCGATTTCATCATGCCGATCATGCCGGCCTTGGAGGCGGCATAGTTACCCTGGCCCGGATTGCCCATGACGCCGACAACGGAGGTGATTCCGATGATGCGGCCATGGCGGCGCTTCATCATGCCGCGAAGGCTGGCACGCGACAGGCGGAAGCCTGCTGTGAGGTTGACGCGAATGACCTCGTCCCACTCTTCGTCCTTCATGCGCATGAAGAGATTGTCGCGCGTGAGGCCCGCATTGTTGACGAGAATGTCGAGGCTACCCATCGCTTCTTCGGCTTGCTTGGGAAGTGCATCAACCGCTGCGCCATCAGAGAGATTGCAGGGCAGCACATGCGTGCGGCCCCCAAGCTCTGAGGCCAACGCATCGAGCGCTTCTTTGCGTGTGCCGGAAAGCGCAACCGTTGCGCCTTGCGCATGGAGCGCGCGGGCAATGTCGGAGCCGATGCCGCCTGAGGCACCTGTGACAAGGGCTGTTTTGCCGGTGAGGTCAAACATGGTGTGGTCCTTCAGAGCCGAATAAAATCAGAGAGACGAGAGAAAAGTTTCGACATCGGCAGGTGTGCCGACGGAGGCGAGCTTGGGTTCAGTGGCGATGCGCTTGACCATACCGGCTAGTGCTTTACCTGCGCCGAGTTCGATGTAAGCAGTGACGCCCTGCGCTTCCATATAGAGCACGCTTTCACGCCAACGGACCATGCCGGTGACCTGCTCAACGAGAAGTTTGCGGATGGTGTCGGCATCAGCCACACGCGAGGCGGTGACATTGGCCACGAGCGCGACAGAGGGCGCGGTGATGGCGAGACCTTCGAGCGCCTTTGCCATTTCGTCGGCGGCAGGTTGCATCAAGGCGCAATGGAACGGTGCGCTGACCGGCAGCAGCATCGAGCGCTTGGCCCCTTTGGTTTTTGCAATTTCGATGGCGCGCTCAACGGCGGCTTTGGCACCCGACACGACGACCTGTCCGCCGCCATTGTCATTGGCCGCCTGACAGACTTCGTCCTGGGCGGCTTCCTTTGCGACTTCGGCGGCGGCATCAAATTCAAGACCGAGCAACACCGCCATCGCACCCTGCCCCACGGGCACAGCGCGCTGCATGGCCTGACCGCGCAGTTTCAGGATGCGCGCTGTGTCGGCCAGTGTGAAGGCACCGGCAGCGGCAAGTGCGGAATATTCACCGAGCGAATGACCGGCCACAAATTTGGCTTTGTCGGCGAGTTTAAAGTTGCCTTCTTTTTCGAGCGTGCGTGCGACGGCAAGGCTCACAGCCATGATGGCGGGCTGCGCATTTTCCGTGAGTTGCAGATCCTCGGCAGGACCTTCCCACATAAGCTTCGTGAGCTTCTGGCCAAGCGCCTCGTCAACTTCCTGAAAGACCTCACGTGCGGTCGCGAAGTTTTCGGCGAGCTCTTTGCCCATGCCGACCGCCTGCGAACCTTGTCCGGGGAAAATGAAAGCCCTGCTCATTACCGTTTCCTTAGTTTCTTACCTTTGGGTCTCATGTCCCTGGCGGACAACCGATTTGAAGCCGCAACAGATAACGGGTCATGGAGTCGAGTCAAGACGAAGGCAGGATTCCAAGCAACCCGGATATGCAGCTATATTCGGGTCAGCGTTACCAAAGTAAAAGCGATGAACCATGACCAAGCACTTCACCGGCGGCTGCCTCTGCGGCGCCCTGCGCTATGAGGCCGTAGGTGAGCCCCTGAATATGGGGCATTGCTATTGTGCGGATTGCCGCAAGGCGTCGGGGTCAGGCTTTATTCCTTTTATGGGGTTTGCGGCGAGTGCTCTCAAAATTACCGGGCCTGCGCGCCAGACCGTCACCCCGTCGGCGCGGGGGACGGATTCCACGCGAAATTTCTGTGCGAAATGCTCGAGCCTCGTTTTTGGCGGGGTTTTGGGCGAGAGCGACAGTTTCACGATTTATGCGGGTTCACTCGACGACCCCACCGGCTTTAAGCCGAAAATTGCGATCTTTACGGCCGGACGACCGGACTGGGCTGTCATTCCTGAAGGTTTGACGGTTTTTGAGCGTTTGCCTGAATAATGCGGCGAATTGGCTTTGACTCTTCTCAGAGCCTCCTAAGCCTTGCATCCGGCTTCGATTTCCGTATATTCCGCCCCTTCTGGAAGGCCTTGGTTGGGGGCTGAACGGGATGCCGCGCCTCAAAACGCGGTCAGGACAAGAGGTCCGTTATCCCGGTGTCTCCGCTTCTTTGGTGGTCCTTTCGAGCCTTTTCGGGCTCAAAGGGGGCTTTGCGCCGAGGCTGGATTAAAAAGGAAAAGGCAATGGCTCTATACGAGCATATTCTCATTGCGCGACAAGACGTGTCGCAGCAACAGGTTGAAACGCTGGTCGAACAGCTCACAACCATTCTCAAAGAAAACGGCGGTTCGGTCACGAAGAACGAATATTGGGGTCTGCGTAACCTCGCGTTCAAAGTGAAGAAAAACCGTAAAGGCCATTACGCGCTCATGAACATTGATGCGCCGCACGCTGCGGTTGCTGAAATGGAACGCCAGGAAGGCCTCAACGAAGACGTACTTCGTTTCCTCACCACACGCGTTGAAGAGCATGAAGAAGGCCAGTCGGCCATGCTGTCCAACCGTGGCGGCGGACGCGAAGAGCGTCCGGGCGGCGGTGGCCGCTTCGATCGTGGTGATCGCCCCGATCGTGGTGACCGTGGCGATCGCCCGCGTGGCGACCGTCCCCGTTTCTCACGTGACGACGCGCCTGCAGGAGACTTCTGAAAATGAACACAACAGCATCACCTGCGCGCCGGCCGTTCTTTCGCCGTCGTAAGACATGCCCCTTCTCCGGCGCCAACGCCCCGAAGATTGATCACAAGGACACGAAGCTTTTGCAGCGCTACATCTCTGAGCGCGGCAAGATCGTCCCGAGCCGCATCACGGCGGTATCTGCAAAGAAGCAGCGTGAACTCGCCCGTGCCATCAAGCGTGCGCGTTTCCTCGCTCTCCTGCCATACGTCATCGGCTAAGCCCGGAAAAAGGAAAGAGACTCATGCAAGTCGTACTTCTGGAACGGGTCGAAAAGCTCGGCCAAATGGGCGAAGTCGTCAAAGTGAAAGACGGTTACGCCCGTAACTTCCTTCTGCCCCGCAAAAAAGCTTTGCGTGCCACGAAGGAAAATCTCGTTCGCTTCGAAGCGCAGCGCGCGCAGCTCGAAGCCCGCAATCTTGAACTTCGCTCGGAGGCCGAAAAGGTCCAGGCGAAAATCGAAGGTCTGACGATCACCGTTCTTCGTCAGGCAGGTGACACCGGCCAGCTCTATGGTTCGGTCACAACACGCGACATCGCCGATGGTGTCACCACCAGCGGCTTCTCGATCAACCGTAATCAGGTTGCTCTGGAACACCCGATCAAAAATATCGGCCTCCACAAGGTACGTGTGGCACTTCATCCTGAAGTGATATCGATCATCACCGTCAACGTTGCCCGTACGGACGAAGAAGCTCTCCGTCAGGCTGCCGGTGAAGACCTCACACGCCGCGATCGCGACGACGACATCGACGCTGCTGATTTCTTCGAAAAAGAAGAGGATGCTGCCGAAGTTGAAGCGGAAGCTGAAGAAGTTGCAGAAACAGAAGCCTAATCTTTAGGCAGAACGTTTCACCGGAATGATGGACGCCGCCCTTCACGGGGCGGCGTTTTTCTTTGCCCGATTGGTGCCACAAATCGGGCACCGTGCTTCCCCATTGTTATCGGAGACTTTTGTCTGTTAGCCTCATGGAGGGGTACTAATCGGCTCGGTCCGGCGGCGTACCATACGGACCTGCGCACGTGTCAACTCTGTTATCCGGAGGTTGCATGCTGTTCGGTATATTACTCGACCAAATCGTCAAACAAGGATCGCTCACAGCGATTGCCCTGGACGGAAGCGCAAAAACATACGGAGACGGGACGGGCGAGCGGATCACGCTGCGACTGCATGATCGCGGGCCGCATTTTGCGCTGGCGCTCAACCCTTATCTCAAACTCGGCGAAGCCTATATGGACGGAAAACTGACCATTGATCCGCCGCACACCATTTATGATTTCCTTGAGCTTGTCCTGAGCAATCTCGGCACGAGCTATACGAGCCGCCCGATGCAGCTCTATGCCGCCCTACGCCGCTGGAAGCGCCGGTTTGATCAGCGCAATCCCATCGGCAAAGCGCAGGCCAATGTTGCGCATCACTATGATCTCGACGGCGGCATCTATGATCTGTTCCTTGACATCGACAAGCAGTATTCGTGCGCCTATTACGCGCGCGATGACATGAGCCTTGAAGAGGCCCAGCGCGCGAAGAAGCATCACATTATTGCCAAGCTCGCTATTAAGCCCGGCATGCGCGTGCTCGACATCGGCTGTGGTTGGGGCGGGCTGGCACTGACCATTGCCGAGGAGACCGGCGCACAGGTTGTCGGCGTCACACTCAGCAAAGAGCAGCATAAAGTGGCGGTGGAGCGCGCGCAGGAACGCGGCCTTTCTGAACGCGTGGAATTTCGACTGCAAGACTACCGGTTACTCGAGGCAGGCTTTGACCGCATTGTTTCAGTCGGCATGTTTGAGCATGTCGGCGTTGGTCACTATGCGGAATATTTTGATCATGTACAGAGATTGCTCAACCCAGACGGGGTGGCGCTCATCCACACCATCGGCAGGCTTGACCCGCCGGCCGCAACGAACCCGTGGATTGCCAAGTATATTTTCCCCGGCGGCTATATTCCGGCTCTGAGCGAGATGTCAGCATCGGTCGAGCGCAGCGACTTGCTGATGACTGACCTCGAAATCCTGCGGTTGCATTATGCAAAGACGCTCCGCGAATGGCGGCGACGCTTCATAGCGCGGCGCGCGGAGGCGCTCGAAATTTATGACGAGCGTTTCTGCCGGATGTGGGAATACTACCTCGCCGGATCGGAGACCTCGTTCCGCTATGAAGGGATGGTCAACTTTCAGTTGCAGCTTACCCGTAAGATCGATGCCCTGCCGCTCACACGCGACTATATGGCCGATGGCGAAGACCGCGCCGAAGAAGCATCCGAGCGGCGACAATTGCTGGCGGGTGACTGAAGGAAAGAATGAGGCGGCAGACGAATTGCCCGCCCGCCGCCTCCTGTCCGATGCCTTCGTCTGTTTGGGCGCAGGATATAAACGTCAGCCCCTACGCGCGTCGATGCTCAGGGCACCCGCGCCATGCGCGCCGAGGATGAAGAATCCGCCTGCGATGGCGAGGTTCTTGAGGAACATGGTCATCTGAACCTGATCCGCGAAATTGTTGTGGAAGAACACAGCCGTCGCAATGGTGAAGATCGCCATGAGCGGCGCGATGAGACGCGTCTGGTAGCCCACGAGAATGAGCAAACCACCGCCGATTTCAGCGGCGAGCGCGATGGCGTAGCCTACTTCGGCAAGCGGCAGACCTGCCGACTGAATATATTGAATGGTGCCTGCGGGATTGGCGGCCTTGCCGAAACCTGCGAGCAAAAAGAGGGTCGCCAGAAGCAAGCGGCCGAGCGGTACCGAATAGGTTGAGAGCTTGTCCATTGTCTTGATCCCCAAATCTCGCCGGAGAAGTCCGGCTTGTCATTGGGATAAACTTTAGGCGAGTCTCTGCGGCGCTGACTATGGGAAGTTCCGCATCAGATTGTTCTCTCCTTGCGACAATCGGGGAGTGAGACAATCAAACCGCGTCGCAAGACCAGATGGGGCCGGTCCAGTGGATGCCATCGCCCTCTTTGCGCGTGAGGCCAGACACATTGGAAGCTGACGCCAAAGCGCGGGGCCAGAAGGCCTGGGCGGCGTGATTGCGGGCCATGACGGCGAACTCCCAGTGCCCCGGATAGGCTTTCAGGATTTGGCATAAGGCCTCACCTGCGATGCCGGAACGGCGGAATTTTCGGGCGACGTAGAACTCGCCCATGTTGTGCTCGACCGTGCCACCGAAATGGGAATGAGTGTTGAGCAACGCGAAGCCTGCGGGTTTGCTGCCAACAAGGATGATAAGTGCCACGCGGTCAGGCTCGCTCCAGTATTCATCGAAATGAGGCATGGGACCGAAGGTGCCGTCGGCTTCAAAGTCGAAGTCATCGGGCGGCACGGGATGCATGTCGGAAAAGTCGTAGATGTAGAATTGCGCCATACCCGCGAGCATCGGTTTTTCGGCAAGCGTTGCGATGCGGATGCTGACTTCACTCTCCATCATCCCCGCTCCCGCCGATTGCCTGTCTTTTGAATGCCTGAAGCCGCGCTCGCGAATCGGTTTAATATCTTCATTATCCACATGAGATTCGCGATCAAATTCGTTTCTATGCAATGCGTTAGCGACCGAATCTGAGAGTTATTCGAACCTGTGGAAAAGTAAGCTGTAGACTCAAAATTTCGGAACGAGTTATCGCTATTCATTGTTGCGTCTTCGCGTAAAAACACATCATGGAAAACATTTCTTCGGCCTTTGCCACACTACCGGACGACGAGACGACATCAAACTATCGCGTTGCCCCTCATAACATTGAGGCCGAGCAGGCGCTGATCGGTGCTGTGCTTATCAACAATGAGGCCTATGACCGGCTGTCGAGTTTTCTGGAGCCGCGCCATTTCTTTGATCCGCTGCATGGTCGCATCTATGAGGCGTCTGCCAAGCTCATCACCGGCGGGCATCTGGCCTCACCTGTGACGCTCAAGAATTTCTTTGAACGCGACGAAGCTCTGTCTGAAATCGGCGGGCCGCAATATCTCGCGCGTCTTGCCGGTGCGGCGACCACCATCATCAATGTCGAGGCCTATGGCCGCACGATTTACGATCTGTCGATCCGCCGCGAGCTGATCCAGGTCGGCACGGACATGCATTCGCGCGCCTATGACGCGCCGATTGACGATACACCCGCTGCCCAGATTCTTGATGCCGAACAGGCGCTCTATCAACTGGCCGAAAGCGGCAAATATGAAGGCGGGTTTCAGAATTTTTACGAGTCGCTCAAAGGCGCCATCGATATGGCGGCAGCGGCCTATGAACGCGACGGGGGGCTGTCCGGCATTTCGTCGGGCCTGCGCGATCTCGATCACAAGATGGGCGGCTTGCAGCCTTCCGATCTGATCATCCTTGCCGGTCGCCCCTCGATGGGCAAAACGGCACTGGCCACCAATATCGCGTTCAATGCAGCGAAAGCCTACAAGGCCGAACACCTGACGGACGGCACGGTGAAAGTGAATGACGGTGCGATTGTCGGTTTCTTCTCACTCGAAATGTCCGCCGAACAGCTCGCCACGCGTCTGCTGGCCGAACAATCCGGCGTACCGTCGGAGCGCATCCGGCGCGGCAATATTCATGAGGATGAATTTCACCGCCTCGTTGATGCCTCACGCGATCTGCAATCGATCCCGCTTTACATCGACGATACGGGCGGGTTGAGCATTGCGACACTCGCGGCGCGGGCGCGCCGGTTGAAGCGTCAGCGCGGGCTTGGTCTGCTGGTCATCGACTATTTGCAGCTTCTATCCGGCTCCGGCAAATCGGGTGAAAACCGTGTGCAGGAAATCACGCAGATCACGACGGGTCTGAAGGCCCTTGCCAAAGAACTCAACGTGCCGATCCTCGCACTATCGCAGCTGTCGCGTCAGGTCGAAGCGCGCGACGACAAGCGGCCGCAGCTTTCAGATTTGCGTGAATCGGGTTCGATTGAACAGGACGCCGACGTGGTGATGTTTGTGTTTCGCGAGGAATATTACCTCCAGCGCAAAGAGCCCCGCGAAGGCACGCCGGAGCATCTGACATGGCAGGCTGAAATGGAGCAGCTTTACGGTCTCGCCGAAGTCATTATCGGCAAGCAACGCCATGGTCCGACCGGCACCGTACGCCTGCAATTCCAGGCCGATGTCACGCGCTTCAGCGACCATGCGCAGGGCGATGTTCATGTCGAGGACCGGTACTAAAGAAGCCACATTTCGGAGTGACTTTTAGCGGGCTTTGTTCACCATCTTGCGCCATTATCGGGGCCAAGTGACCTGTTGGATTTGCCTCGTTTGACCATGACCGTTTTCCCGCCTTTGGCCTCTGCCGACCTTGCCGCCCATGATGCATTGCTAACCATCGATCTTGATGCGCTGGCGGTGAATTACGGGCGCTACCGGGCGCTTGCCGTGGGCGCGGATGTGGCGGGCGTTGTCAAAGCCAATGCCTATGGGCTGGGGCTTGCCCCTGTCGCCCGCGCGCTAGCAAGAGAAGGCTGCAGGACATTCTTTGTCGCCAATGTGCATGAAGGCGAAAAACTCCGCGCGGCTTTGCCCGGTACGACGATCTACACGCTCAATGGTTTGACCGAAGAGGCCGCAAAGATTTGCGCAAGGTTCGACCTGCGCCCCTGTCTCGGTTCGCTGCGTGATGTTGACATTCTCGCGCACCTTGCAAAGTCGCTTAGCCGCACTCTGCCCGCTGCCCTGCATTTTGATACGGGGCTCAGCCGCCTCGGCTTTGATCGCACTGAAACCGCAAAACTCATTGCAGACAAAACACTTCTCAACGGCATCGACGTGTCGCTCGTGATGAGCCATCTCGCACGTTCGGATGAACCCGATGAAGCACTCAACGGATTGCAGCTTTCACGCTTCAAGGCGATCCGCGCGGCTTTCCCTGATGTGCCTGCGAGCCTTGCCAATTCGGCCGGTGTCCTGCTCGCACGCGACTATGCGTTTGATCTCGTGCGGCCGGGCTTTGCCATTTATGGCGGCACGCCGGTTGACGGACGGGTAAGCCCTGTTCTGCCTGTCCTCAAGGCTGAAGCGCGCGTGCTCCACATCCGCGATATCGAGGCCGGCGACAGCGCGGGCTATAATTCCACATGGACGGCCAAAGCCCCTGCCCGCCTCGCCATACTCGCCGTGGGCTATGCTGACGGCTATCCGCGCGTCTTAAGCTCCGACAAGAATGCGGGCCGCGTCTGGCTTGGCGGACACTATGCGCCGGTCGCGGGCCGCGTCTCAATGGACCTCCTCATCGTCGATGTGAGCCATATTCCGGTGGGGGCGTTCCAATGCGGCGACATGGCCGAACTCATCGGACCGCATGTGACGCTTGATGAGATGGCCGCGAAGGCTAAAACCAACGGATATGAGGTTCTCACGCGACTGGGAGAACGCTACAAGCGGCATTACACTGGCAAAGCGGCGACCGCAGAATCATAAGGGAGCGATCTTGAATTTCCTAGCAATCATCGGACGGGTGGTCCTCGCCCTGTTTGCCGAAATCGGGCGGCTCTCATTGTTTACATGGGGCGCGGTCAGTCACATTTTCCGTCCGCCCTTTTTCTGGCGTCTGCTGTTTCAGCAGATGATGCGGATCGGTTATTTCTCGCTGCCGGTTGTGGCCCTCACCGCCTTCTTTACCGGCGGCGCGCTGGCGCTGCAAATTTACTATGGCGGCAACAATATCAATTCGGAATCCATTGTCTCTACCATCGTGGCACTTGGCATCACCCGTGAACTTGGTCCCGTGCTGGGCGGGTTGATGGTTGCCGGTCGTGTGGCTGCCGCCATCGCCGCCGAGCTTGGCACGATGCGCGTCACTGAACAGATCGATGCACTGACCACGCTGTCCACTAACCCGATTAAATATCTCGTCGTGCCGCGCCTCGTTGCCGCCGTCATCACACTACCGATCCTCGTTCTCATTGCCGACATTATCGGTGTCATGGGCGGCTTCGTCGCGGGTACCGCAAGCCTCAATTTCAATCCCGGCGTTTACATCAATACGACGGTGAATTTCCTCAAGGCGGACGACGTGACCTCCGGCCTCATCAAGGCGGGTGTATTCGGTTTCATCATCGCGCTGATGGGTTGCTTCCACGGCTTCCATTCCAAGGGTGGCGCACAAGGCGTTGGCCGCGCGACGACCAATGCGGTGGTGAGCGCTTCTGTTCTCATTCTGGCGTCAAACTATGTGATGACGTCGCTCCTGTTTGCGAAGTGAGGGCAAAGACATGACCGATACGCCCAAGATTGAACTTCGCAATGTCAGCAAACGCTTTGGCTCCAAAGTGGTGCTCGACAATCTCTCGCTCACCGTGCAACCGGGAAAATCGCTGATCGTGATCGGCGGCTCCGGTTCCGGAAAATCTGTGATGCTGAAATGCATTCTCGGAATCATACGTCCCGACAAAGGCGAAATCTTTGTCGATGGTAAAAATGTGCTGAAAATGGGATCAGGCGAGCGCGAAGAAACTTTGCGCAAATTCGGCATGTTGTTTCAGGGCGGTGCCTTGTTCGACAGTCTGAGCGTTTGGGAGAATGTTGCCTTCGGCCTTATTCAGGGTCGTAAGATGAAGCGGATCAAGGCCAAAGACATAGCAATTGAAAAACTTGCAAAAGTCGGTCTCGGCGCGGAAGTCGGCGCGCTTTACCCTGCCGAACTTTCGGGTGGCATGCAAAAACGTGTAGGCCTTGCGCGCGCCATTGCGGCTGATCCTGAAATCATCTTTTTCGATGAGCCGACAACGGGCCTTGATCCGATCATGGCCGACGTCATCAACAATCTGATTATTGCGAGTGTGAAAGAGCTTGGCGCCACGACACTTTCGATCACGCATGACATGATGAGCGCGCGCAAGATCTCAGATGAATTGGCGATGATTTATAAAGGCAAAATCATCTGGAAGGGCCCGCATGACAAGATTGACCATAGCGGTAATGATTATGTGGATCAGTTCATCAACGGGCGCGCCGAAGGTCCGATCAAAATGGAAATTCTGAAACCCTGATGGCACGCCAGAGCAAATCATTCACCTGTCAATCCTGCGGTGCCGTCACGTCGCGCTGGGCTGGACGTTGCGAGAGTTGCGGTGAGTGGAACACGATCACGGAAGAAGCCGGTGAAAGCTCAGGCGTTGCCGGCGGGCCCCTAACGCTTGTGGGCAAGACCAAAGGCCGCAATATTCAACTTGTAGCGATGGCGGGTGAGACGGCAGAGCCGCCGCGTCTCATCACGGGCGTTGCTGAGTTTGACCGCGTGTGCGGCGGCGGTCTCGTGCCGGGATCGGCTGTGCTCATCGGCGGCGATCCGGGTATCGGCAAATCGACATTGCTGTTGCAGGCCATGGCAGCCTTGAGCCGACGCGGGCAATCGGTGGTCTATATCTCCGGCGAAGAAGCAATTGCGCAAGTGCGGATGCGGGCGAAACGCCTGGGCCTTGCTGATGCACCTGTGCAGCTTGGCGCAGAGACAAATCTCAAAGACATTATCGCGACGCTCGAAAGCGGTACACCGCCTGCGGCTGTTGTCATCGACTCCATTCAGACGATGTGGACGGAGGCGCTCGAAAGTGCGCCGGGCACGGTGACGCAAGTGCGCGCGACCGCGCAGGATCTCGTGCGCTTTGCCAAGCGGCGTGGCACGGCGGTGATCCTTGTCGGGCATGTGACAAAAGACGGGCAGATCGCCGGTCCGCGCGTTGTTGAACATATGGTCGATGCGGTTATTTATTTTGAAGGCGAGCGCGGGCATCAGTTCCGCATTTTGCGCGCGGTGAAAAACCGTTTCGGGCCGGCCAATGAAATCGGCGTCTTCGAGATGGGCGAACTCGGATTGCAGGAAGTGCCGAACCCGTCGGCGCTGTTTCTCGGCGAGCGCGATGGTGACAGCAACGGCTCGGCGGTCTTTGCAGGCATTGAAGGCACGCGGCCAGTGCTTGTTGAAATTCAGGCGCTCGTCGCCCAAAGCACACTCGGCACGCCACGTCGCGCCGTGGTGGGCTGGGACTCAGGTCGCCTGTCGATGGTGCTTGCCGTGCTCGATGCGCGCTGCGGGCTGTCGCTTGGCGGGCAGGACACCTATCTCAATGTCGCGGGCGGTTTACGAATCAATGAACCGGCTGCCGACCTTGCCGTGGCGGGGGCTTTGGTCTCATCGATCACAGGTGTTCCGCTCCCTGCCGATTGCGTGATCTTCGGCGAAATCAGCCTTTCCGGCGCGATCCGGCCTGTGAGCCAGACCGAGGCGCGGCTAAAAGAGGCCGAAAAGCTCGGCTTCAAACGGGCGATTTTGCCTGCTTTTGCGGCGCGCCAGCGGCCTTCGACCGGGCTCGAGCTGATTGAGATTTCCGATCTGGCCGGTCTCGTGGCAAAATTGGCGGCGGGGGCGAAGCCGCGCATCCGTACCGTCTCTGAGGACGAGATGTGATGGCTTCGATCAAGGAGATACAAATTGACGCTCTTTGACGGCATCGTCATAGCGGTACTGGTGATTTCAGGCGGGCTCGCTTTCTTGCGGGGCTTCATCAACGAGGTCTTGTCGATTCTCGCCTGGGTCATCGGCGCGGTCGCTGCGATCACGCTATCGCGCTTCGTCACGCCCATGTTCCAGGAGTTCCTCGCGCCTGATTGGCTGGCGTCCGTCGTCGCCGCCGTGTCGGTCTTTGTGCTCGCCTATTTTGTCGCCACGATGTTTACGGTGCGCTGGGCCGGCAATCTGCTCGATATATTTGAGCAGGCTGAAACGATGGACCGGACGCTGGGTCTCGTCTTTGGGCTGCTGCGCGGGCTTCTGATCGTCACCATCGCCTATCTCTTTTTCGCATGGCTGGTGCCGCTGCCGTCCGAACAGCCCGACTGGATTCGCAATGCCAAATTGCGCCCGCTGGTCGAAAAATCTGCAGCCACGCTCTTTTCACTGGCACCGAGCGAGAGTGGCGTTAAGCCACGCACGGAGCGTGAACCCTTGATTTACCAAGAAAAGCGCCCCACATCCGAGGCGCCTGCGGCTAAACCGCCCGCATCACCCCCAACCGATTCACGAGACAATTCGGGCGCTGACACGGACAAAGCGCCAAGCTATAACTCCTCCGAACGCAAAGGGCTCGATCGCTTGTTTGAAAGCGCCGAGTGAGCGGTTCGTCGGAACGTAACTTTCCATTCGGAGCATGGCCCTGATCGGAGCACGTCGTATGCAGAATCAGTTGTCTTTCCCTCTTCTCGATGAAGCGTCGGACAGGGACGTCAGCAGCTCCGCCTCCTACGGTCTCGACCCTGCCGCCACCCAAGCCGCTCTCCCCTCCCGCGACGATGACGACCTCTATGCCGATACGCTGCGCGAAGAATGCGGCGTGTTTGGTGTGTTCGGTCATCCGGACGCGGCGGCGCTCACCGCCCTCGGTCTCCACGCCCTCCAGCATCGCGGACAGGAAGCGGCGGGCATTGTCAGCTTCGACGATGCCACGTTCCATTCGGAGCGCCGCATGGGTCACGTCGGTGATCATTTCTCCAGCGGCAAAGTGATGGAGCGCCTCAAGGGCGACCTCTGCGTCGGCCATGTGCGCTACTCGACCACGGGCGAAACGATCCTACGCAACGTACAGCCGCTCTTTGCTGAACTCTGGGGCGGCGGCATTGCCATCGCGCATAACGGCAATCTCACCAATGCCATGACAATCCGCAACGAACTCGTTCGCGCCGGTTCGATCTTCCAGTCCACATCGGACACTGAAACCATTCTCCAACTCATCGCGCGCTCACGCGCACCGCGCATCATGGACCGCTTCGTTGAAGCGCTTGGCCAGATCGAAGGCGCTTACGCGCTGGTCGCCATGACACCGAAAAAACTGATCGGTGCGCGCGACCCGCTTGGCATTCGCCCGCTCATTCTCGGCACACTCAACGGCGCGCCGATCCTCTGCTCAGAAACCGTCGCGCTTGATATTATCGGCGCAGAGTTTGTGCGCGAAATCGAACCCGGCGAAATCGTCATCTGCACGCGCGAAGGCATTGAGTCACTCCGCCCCTTCCCGCCGCAGCATCCGCGCCCCTGCGTGTTTGAGTATATTTATTTCGCGCGTCCCGACAGCATTGTCGGTGGTCGCTCAGTTTACAATGTGCGCAAGTCGCTCGGTCAGGAACTCGCACGCGAAAGCGGCGTTGACGCCGACGTTGTGATCCCTGTGCCGGATTCAGGCGTACCTGCCGCTATCGGTTACGCCACAGAGAGCGGCATTCCGTTTGAGCTTGGCATCATCCGCAATCATTATGTGGGCCGCACGTTCATTGAACCGACGCAACACATCCGTCAGCTTGGCGTGAAGCTCAAACACAACGCCAATCGCGCCGTTGTTGAAGGCAAGCGCATCATTCTCATTGATGACTCGATTGTGCGCGGCACGACATCGGTCAAGATCGTGAAAATGATGTATGAGGCCGGTGCCAAAGAAGTGCATATGCGCATTGCAAGCCCGCCCATCACACATTCCGATTACTATGGCATCGATACGCCGGAGCGCGACGCCCTGCTCGCCGCGCAGTATGACCTCGAAGGCATGCGCGCCTATATCGGCGTTGACAGTCTTGCCTTCATTACGGTGGACGGGCTTTACCGCGCGATGGGCTACGCCAAGCGCGATAATGTGAATCCGCAATTCACCGACCATTGCTTCACGGGCGAATATCCGACGCCCCTCACCGACAGGAACGGCGAACCACGCACGCGACAGTTGTCGCTGCTCGCCGAGATCGCATAGAGTTTAAGTTATGAGTAAACGACTTCAGGACCGCATCGCGGTCATCACGGGCGCATCGCGCGGCATCGGTCGCGCTGTGGCGCTGGGATATGCTGCTGAAGGCGCGCATGTCATTCTCGTTGCACGCACGGTTGGCGGGCTTGAAGAAGTCGATGATGAAATCCGCAAGATCGGCGGCAAGGCAACGCTTGTGCCGCTTGATCTTACCGACTTCGATGCGATTGATCGTCTCGGTGCGAACATTTTTGAGCGCTGGGGCAAGCTCGACATTCTCGTTGCCAATGCAGGTACGCTTGGTGTGCTGACACCTGTGTCACATCTCGAAGTCAAAGCATGGGATAAGCTCGTCAACACCAACATGACAGCGAACTGGCGTTTAATCCGTTCGTTTGATCCGCTGCTCAAACGCTCCGATGCGGGCCGCGCAATTTTTGTGACGTCGGGTGCCGCGCAGAAGAACACGCCCTATTGGGGTGGCTATGCGATGACGAAAGCAGCGATGGAAGCGCTTGTGAAAACATGGGCGGCGGAAAACGCAAACACCAATGTGCGCGCGAACCTGTTGAGCCCCGGTCCCACACGCACCGCGATGCGCAAACAAGCGATGCCGGGTGAGGATCAGACGACGCTGACGAAGCCTGCCGAGCTCGTTCCGCTGTTCATTGAAATGGCGATGCCGGGCTATACCAAGAACGGCGAAGTCGTCCGCTATGAGCGCGTGAAGGCATAAACAGGCTCTGAGCAGTCAGAATTTCTTGCAAGAGATCGAGTGTTTCCATGCAGAGATCGCTAGTCGGTTCGTCGAGTGATTGAGCGGCGGGCGCGGAGGCCTATCCCCGGGTGGGGATAGAGATGTTATCCCGCAAAATAAAGTTATGCCCGTGGTGAAGGTGGACCGCTTCGCTGTGCTCGCAATGCGGGAGTAAGGAAAAGACGTGGATGGCCGGATCAAGTCCGGCCATGACGGGGTTTGCAAGCGCAACCCCCGTCAGTTGTTCCGCTTCTTCTTGTCGGCGAAGGGGTTTTTCCGTGCACGGAGGAAAAGGCGGATCGGGACGGCCGGAAGGTCGAAGGCTTCGCGCAGGCCGTTGACCAGATAGCGCTTGTAGGCGGTCGGGACTTCTTCGGCGCGGCTCGAAAAGACCGCAAAGGTCGGCGGGCGGGTTTTGACCTGCGCCATGTATTTCAGATTGATCGCGCGACCCTTCGCGGCAGGCGGCGGATGGCGCGTGATGGCGTCTTCGAGCCAGCGGTTGAGCTTGGCTGTCGAGACGCGCGCGTTCCACAATGTATGCACACGATCAATCGCGGGCATCAGCTTTTCGGTGCCGCGTCCGGTCAGCGCCGAAAGTGTAACGATGGGCAGACCGCGGACCTGCGGAAGGAGACGTTCGAGTTCTTCTTTCAACCCGCGCAATTTTTCCTGCGGGTTTTCAACCGTGTCCCATTTGTTGACGACGATGATCATGGCGCGGCCTTCGCGCTCGACCAAATCGGCGATGTGCAAATCCTGACGCTCGAAGGGGATGCTGGCATCCAATGTGATCGCCACGACTTCGGCAAAGCGGATGGCGCGCAATGTGTCGGCGACCGAGAGCTTCTCGAGTTTGTGGATCACGCGGGCGCGGCGGCGCATGCCGGCTGTGTCGAAAAGTTTGACGCGGCGACCGTTCCACATCCACTCAACGCCGATGGCGTCGCGCGTGATGCCGGCTTCCGGTCCCGTCATCATACGGTCTTCGCCGAGCAGCAAATTGACGAGTGTGGACTTGCCGACATTGGGGCGACCGACAACGGCGATGCGCAGGGGCGCGGTGCGATCCGGCTCCCAGGGCGCGTCGGGATCGAACGGGCCTTCAAACACTTCGCCATCGGCTTCGGCATCTTCGCGGGCCTGACGCGCATCTTCGGCATCAATCGCATCGGCGTAGGGCTGCAATTCCTGATAGAGCGCGGAGAGGCCTTCGCCATGTTCAGCCGAGAGCGGGATCGGCGCACCGAGGCCCAACTCGTAAGCTTCCATGCGGCCCGCCTCGCCTGCCCCGCCTTCGCATTTATTGGCGGCGAGGATCACGGGTGTCGGGAACTTGCGCAAAATTTGCGCAAAGCGTTTGTCGAGCGGCGTCACACCGGCGCGGGCATCCATGAGCAGGAGGCAGACGTCGGCATCCAGAATGGCGGCGTCGGTCTGGCGGCGCATACGCGCTTCGAGACTTTCGTCATTTGCCTCTTCGAGACCGGCTGTGTCGATGACGGTGAATGTGAGGTCGCCAAGATGCGCCTCACCCTCGCGGCGGTCACGCGTGACGCCGGGTGTGTCGTCCACAAGCGCCAGCTTTTTGCCGACGAGACGATTGAACAATGTGGACTTGCCGACATTCGGCCGTCCCACAATGGCGACCTTGAATGGCACCTTGTAGCCTCACTTGATAATCTTCTGCGGGCGGGAAATCCCGCCAGACCTTATTGCAACGCTTCGAGCGTGCCGTTGTCGGACAGAATGTAAACAATGCCGCCCGCGCTGATCGGCGCGATCAGCGTCGTGTCGGGCAAATCAAACTTCGCGCCGACTTTTCCGGTCAGCGGATCAATCGTGACGCCTTCGCCAAGCGTCGATACCAGAACCAGCTTGCTGTTCACGAGCAAGGGACCGCTCCACTCAATCGGGCCGGACTTGTCTTCGGGGTCTTCCCAACGATCAAGCTTGGCGAGCCAGTGGATGCGACCATCGCGGCTCGACATGCCGACGACTTCCTGATCGGAGGTCACGACGAAAATATAGTCGCCCGCGACAACCGGCGTCTGCACGCCCGGCACGTCACGCGTCCAGACGCGTTCGCCCGTGCGCAGGTCAATCGAGACGAAGCGGCCTGAATGGCTGATCGCATAGACGCGCTCGCCTGAGACGACCGGACGACCGGCAATATCGTTCAGCTCACTGAGCGATGTGAGATTGCCCGTGCGCGTCAGCGAGTCTGACCACAACACCGTACCGTTTTCAGCGCGCAGCGCGAAAAGCTCACCCGACGAATAAGGGACAATGACGACAGAGCCTGTGACAGCGGGGCTGGTCGCGGCGAGGATGCCTGCGGCTTCTGTGATGCCGCGATGACGCCACAAAATCTTACCGTCATTCTGGTCGATGCAGATCATCTGATTGTCGGAGGTAATGGCATAGACATTGCCGTTTGACGCTGTGGGCGAAGCACGGAAGGGCACGACCGCATTGGTGGTCCACAAGACTTTGCCGCTGGCGGGATCAAGCGCATGAACAAGACCGAAGCCTGTGGCAGCGAAAATCTTGCCATTGTCGAAAGCAATGCCGCCGCCGCGCGCCTTGTCGCTGTCCTGATCTTCCGGTGTCAGATCGGCGGTCCAGAGCTTGTTGCCGGATTTGGCATCAAAGGCCCGGACCGTTGCTGCAGCGTCGAGCACAAATACTTTGCCGCCTGCAACGATGGGCGAGGCAACGAGACGCGCTGTGCTGCCTGAACCTGAACCCGCATCGGCGGTCCAGAGTCTTTTGAGCGTGCCGGGGGCTTCGAGATTGGCATAGGAGTTGGTGGCATTGCCGCCGGGCTGGGCCCAATCGGCGTTGGCCTCGGGATCGGGCAAAGTGATTTCTTCTTCTGCCAGATCGGGGTCCACGATGAGATTGGTTTCAAGTTCCATCACCGACAGACGTTCGCCGGGGAGCTTCGGCTTTTTCTGCGAGTCAAACATGTCGCCGACCGTGGTGCAGCCGCCAAGACCAAGCGCCGTCATGACCACAAGCAACAATCCCAGAGTACGCAAGCGCGCGATGGGGGTCGCGCTACGCATATCAAACTCAGCAGCCATAAAGTTCACTCCGATTTCGCTTCCGGGGACTTAGCGTCCGGAGCCGCTTGCGCGGGCGTTTCTGTTTTTTGGTCTGTTTTTGGTGTATCTGATTTCGGTGTCGCGTCTGTGGCGGGCGTTACTGTCGGCAGCGGAATATGCGGTGCGATGAGCGCCTGCATCACATGGGCGCGGTCACGCAGGCCTGCTGACGCTGACTGATCGGCGATGATGGCGGCAAAGGCGGTTTGGGCTTCGACATATTTGCCCGCCTTGTAGGCCGAGAGGCCGAGAAGCTCGCGCGCATTGTTGCGCCATGCGTTCGCGTTATCATCAAGCATGGCGACGCGGCCGCGCATCTCATCATATGAAGCTGTATCGACAAGCAGGAGACCTGCCTTCACACGCGCCATGCCCTGCATGACCGGCGAGACGCCGCCGTCATTGGCAATCTTGTCGAGGGCGGCAATCGCGCCTTCCTTGTCGCCCGCTTTCAGCAAAAACCCGGCCTGCTGAAAACGCGCCAGCGCGGCATAGCCACCCGTTGTCGTGTCGGCGAAAGCGGCGAGCGCGGCGGCGGCTTCTTCGGGCTTGTCTTCGGTGGTGGCGGCGAGCACCGTGTCATAGGCGGCAGATGCGGCCTCGGCCTGCGAGGCCTGCCAGGCACGCCAGCCGACAAAGGCCGAGGCAATGAGCACAATCGCGACGGCCAGACCGACGAGATAGATGCCATATTTTTCCCAGAGTTTATTCGCTTGTTCGCGGCGAAGATCTTGTTCGATTTCGCTGAAAATATCGGTCAAGTGAGCACTCCGAGAGGGATAGTTGGCAAAACCTAAGGGATGCGCCCGCTCGCGCGAAACCTCCCCCGTGACACCTGCGGATGCAGGCGCCGTAAAATAGCCCGTGAGACTGGCAATGGCAACAAGGGGCGCGGCTTCAAAACGCCGCTAACACCTGAAAATTATTTAACTTTTTTCATGCCATAGGTGTTTTCGACCGCCGGAAAGGTGCGGGCGCGGACTTCACGGGCATAGGCCTCGGCAGCGCCTGCGATCTGGGCCCCAAGGGTCGCGAATTCCTTGACGAATTTTGGGGCTTTGGGGGAGAGGCCCAGCATGTCCTCCAGCACCAGAATCTGACCGTCGCATTCCGCCGATGCGCCGATGCCGATGGTGGGAATGGAAATCTGGTGGGTGATGCGGGCGGCGAGAGGCTCGGCCATGCCTTCCAGCACAACGGCGAAAGCCCCTGCCCCGGCAATGGCGGCGGCGTCTTCTTCAATCGCAGCCCATTCTTCTTCGACACGACCCTGCGTTTTGAAGCCGCCCATGGTCTGGATCGACTGGGGCGTCAAACCGATATGCGCCATCACGGGGATGCCGCGTTCGTTCAAATAACGGATGGTTTCGGCAAGGCGCTTGCCGCCTTCGAGTTTAACCGCTGTGCAGCCTGTTTCTTTGATGATGCGCACCGCGTTGCGAAACGCGACTTCGGGGCTTTCTTCATACGAGCCGAAGGGCATATCGACCACGACCAATGCGCGATCTGTGCCGCGCATAACGGCGGTGCCGTGCGCGATCATCATGTCGATGGTGACGCCCAGCGTTGTTTCCATGCCGTACATCACCATGCCGAGGCTGTCGCCGACGAGGATCACATCGACATAGGGGTCGATGAAACGGGCTGTATGCGCATGATAGGAGGTGAGGCAGACGACCGGCTCGCCACCCTTGCGGGCGCGGATTTCTGGCACGGTGATGCGTTTGATTTTGGGCTGAACGGACATAGGACCATCCTTACTCAATGCGGCACGGTCCCATACATAGGATCACGCGCGGGGATTTGCGACTGTGGCTTTCACCCATGACGAAACGTCCTGGCGCCACGACGAAAAGGTCTTGCATATCAAGACCTTAGATACCTCCCGGCACCTTCCCTGATCCTTATGGGCGGACTTTAGCCGATGGGGGGGCGATGTGCAAACGGGGGTCAGGCGGGGGTGGGTGTCGGGGTGGCGTCGGGAGTGGTGTCGCCCTGCCCGTCGGCGTCGTCGGCGGTGTCGCTATCGGGGAGGCCGATGATCTCGCGATAGGCGACGGAGAGCATGGTGATGCTCAGCATCAATGTTACGACATAGACCGGCAGGCCGACCAGAACGGACGCCAGCGGTGAGAGGCCTGTCGCGACATAGGACGTGGCAATCAACGCACCGATGGGCACAAAGACGAGAATGAAATAGGCGAGCAGGCGCAGGCCGTTGCCGCGTGTTGCCTGCCAGATGAATTTCAGGCTGCTCGGATAGCCCAGAGCGACATGCGGCAACAGCAACATCCAGCGCGCGAAGAAGACGCCGCTGAAAGCGACGGCCGACATACCCACGGTCAATCCGGTGAGCAATCTTTCCATCGACGGCGACAGATCGAAAACATGCGCCGACAGCAGCAGCGTCGCGCCGTAGCTTGCGCCCACAAAGGACAGGCCGACCGGGATGGACAACGCGATGCCGACGAGAATGCCCGCCCAGAGATAGGCAAGTTCCGGACGACCAAACCGAAAGCCCGAACCAAACAAGCCGCGCCGTTTTTCACCCAGCAGCACAAACCTGTGAAAGCCGACTGCCATAATGGGTGCGCAGAGCGCCACCAAAAGAACAAGCACCGCCAGTGTGGGACCATAGTGATTTGTAAGCTGCGCGATGCGCCGGTCCGAATATTCACCCAGCGGCTCTGTGCCCGTATCGGCCCATACAGAAAAAATCTGAAATGAAATGACGATGAGCAAAGGCAGCCATGTCAGACGACACAGCTCAAGAAAATGCGTGGCGACACCCGCATAGACTTCGCGCGCAGATTTCAGAACCGGCAATTTTTTCATGCGTGTTGCTCCATCAGACTGATGCGCTTTCGGCGTCGGGTGCAGTCGCTGCAGGCAAGCCGATGATCTCGCGATAGGCGACGGAGAGGATCGTCACACCCAGCATCATGACGTAAATGTCGAGCGGCACAGATACCAAATCCCAAATGAAACTTACGGTTGAAACATATTCGCTTTGCGGCTGCAGAACTTTTGAAGGCAGGGCAAGCCGTCCGATGTGGGCGAATATCCAATTGAACACCCAATAAAGAAGGCCGGCAAAAAGCTGGATGAGAAGTGTCGCGCCGAGGAGACGCCATGAATTGCCCTCCGATTTATCCCACACAGACACGATGCTGCGGGAACTGCTCAAGGCGGCTTGTGGCAACGCAAGTGACGCGCGCACGAGCCAAAGCAAGACGGCGAGATAAATGCCAAAGACAAGACAAACGGCAATGACGATCCCGTAGATGCTCAAACCGAGTTGCAGAATGCTGGAGAAGGGGAAATAGGTCATGACGAGGCCGCCAGAGAGCATTAGGGACGCGAAGACGACGAGTTTCACGCTGGTCAAAAGGTAGGCGATCTTGAATTCACCGAACAACGACCCGTCACGCTCGCCGAGCAAGATGAAGCGATGCCAATGCACCGCTGCTGCAACGATCGACACAAACAGCACAATGAGCGCAAGGAAAAACACGCCAATGTTTGACCAGGAACTAAGCCAACTCGCAGGCATGCCAACCTTCAATACACCGACTGACATGGACCGCATACCGGCCGGGCCGCCTGTGTTGTTCAGGAGGATCGCAATATAGGCGGCAACATAGACACAGAGCGGGACGCGCGCGATCCAGATCAGATCAAGAAAATGCCGCGTGACGCCGGAGAAGACTTCGCCGACCGATTTAAAAACAGGAAATTTCTTCACGTGTTCCCCCCCGAAATTAAATCAGACAAAGCACACATAAGATATCAGGCTGCAACCGCATGATCACCGGCGCCACCCTGCGGCAAGCCGATGATCTCGCGATAGGCGACGGAGAGCATGGTGATCTGCGCCATCAGGAAATAGAGGTAGATGCCGAGATAGGCGACGGCGGCGACAGCCAGAGCGGCTGGAGAGGTTGTGAACCCGATGCCAAGCACGCTCACGACGAGGCCGATGACCAGCGCAATGACAAGCATGATTGCTATCATCGAAAGCCCGACGAGCAGCACAAGGCCAAGTAAACGCCAGCTGTTTCCCGCGCTCTGCCGAAACACAGCAAAGACCCGTCCACCCTGCCCGACCGATGCATCCGGCAAGGCCAGCATGAGACGGAAGATCACGAGATAGGCCCAGAAGGCGACAATGACAGCGATCAGGCCGAGCGCCAAATTCGCTGTCTCCGGCAATTTCATCGCCGCAACTGTCATCACCAAAAAGATGAAGGCAAGAAGAGCCACAAACATCAGTGCAAGAACCTTGATGGTGGTCCAGATATACAGGCCGTCTTCCTTGCGCAGAAGTTTGATGCCGCCGAACCCGTTTGCGCCTTCGCCGAACAACACAAAGCGATGCCAGCGCACGGCAGCGACAGCGCTTGCCAACATCAAACCAAGTTGTGCGGTCCAGCTCAGGGCCTGCACTTCAGGAGCCGCAAGTTTTTCCTGTGCGGCGAGTATCGCGGCCAAATCCGGGGCGCCATTGTTGGCGACATAGGCCTGAAAGACACCGGCTTCGTAATACTGCCAGCCCAAGGCAAATGCAGCGGCCAGAATGATGATGACCGCTGGCCACGCCACCGCGAGCAATTGGAAATAATGGCGCGTGACACCGCTGAGGACTTCACCCAGCGATGCGAAAACCGGCAATTTTCTGGTATCTGACATTTGGCTCCCCCCAGAGCAAAAAGATGTGTTTGACACACTAGGGGGAGCGGGACGATTCAGACAAGCTCAATTCAGGCCTGAGCAAAATAAGGATTAGATCGTATCCGGACGATCAAGGTCTGCCGCCATGGCGCCGGGCGGGCCGATGAGTTCGCGATAGGCGATGGCAAGCACCGCGATGTTGACGATGTTGAAGAAGATCGACACGAGCGTTTGCAGGAAGATAGCGACCTCTTCGGGCAGAAAGAGCGCGGCTGTGACGGCCAGAATGAGCGCATAGACAATCATCACCGGCACGCTCGACAAGAGCGTCAGCAAGACCAGACGCCAGAAATTGCCGCGCGTGCGCTCCAGCACCATGCGCACATTGACCGGCTCGTCAATCGACACGGCCGGCAGAAGCAGGAGGAGGCGCACGAGAAAATAGAGACCGACAAAGGCAAGCAGCAGGCCGAAAAACTCAATCAGGGAGGCGGCAGACCCTGTGGACGCCAGAGCCGATTTCATGGCGGCGGAGGGGGGAAACTCCGGCGGGCCACCAAAGAGCATGATCGGCAAAGCGAGCAGGACAAGCGCGATCAGCACCAGAAGATAACGCGCTTCACGCCGTCCGAAATTGATCTGATAGGACCCGGCGGGCTTTTCGTTGAGCAGAATGTAGCGATACCAGGCGACCGAAATGATCGCCCATAAAAACAGGGATGCGGCCTGCAGCGCGAGGGTCAGCAGAACATTGTTATCCGCCGGGAGCAGGAGGACGACGATGCTCAATACAAGATTGAGCACCACCGGCAGCCAGATGAGGCGCACCATCTCGCCCAGATTTGCCCATGCGCCTTTATAGGCCTCGGTGAGCGCGGCGACGACGTCGAGCTTCTTGGGGTTGAATTCATCGTGCAGATCGGTCATCGGGCCTCTCGGATGGTCAGTCATGGTCGCTCCTCAAAAAGGCCGCTTCCTCAAATTTATTTTACGGCTTAGTGCCGCTTTGTTTTGGTCTCTTGCGCGATCTTGTCGTCGAGTAACAGGATCTTCTTCTGGTACTCCATGTTGGACGGCGCAAGCGACAGGGCCATCATATAGTCCTTGCGCGCATTGTCATACCGGCCTGCGGCTTCCAGCACCGCGCCGCGGGTATAAAATGAGGCGGGACGCGTGGCGTCGAGGGACACAGCGCGGTCAGCGTCGGCCAGCGCCGATTTCAGCTCGCCAAGCTCGCGCCGCGCATTGGCGCGGTTGGCATAGATCATGGCGTCGTCGGGGGCATATTTGAGGGCGGCGGAATAGTCCGTCACGGCGCGCTGATATTCGCCCAGGTTCCGGAAGGCGACGCCGCGATTGATGTAAGCCCCGATGAGTTCGTCGCCCGTGAGCTCGCCCGAGGCGATGGCGCGTGTACAAAATGTGACAGCGGCCTTCATGTCGCCGCTGCGAAACTGATCGTAGCAATCAAGGCTGTCGCGGATACCCTGCCCTTCGCCCTCTCCTAAAACAGGTTCGGCCTGAGCGGCGGATGAAAAACCAAAGGCAATAAGAGCAAGAAAGGCAAGACGCTTCATCGGTACATTCCGAAATGATGGGCCAAAATGGCAGGAATGATCAGAGTAAACGTCTTTGTGTCAGGAGGGAATGGCGCTCCTCAGGGCATTAAGAACACAACCAACAGGGCGGGTATGATCACCAGGCTCACCATCGCGGCGAAGAAAAACAACTTTAAACCCCGTGTACGGAGGATAATCACGCCCGACCTTGCATCCTGAGTTGAAATGACCTGATGGCCCGTTTTGTCATAATGCTTGACCATAATGGACTCCTTTTCACTGGTGAATTGTGCAGGCCGTTCCGGCAATCGGGGAAATTTGCCCCTCAACTGTCAGGTTACCTGTGCAGAAGACGCAAATGCTGACATTGAATATTGCTTTTAATGAGGCACGGCCCATTGTGGCTTCGGGCTGCTTTCGGAAGGTTGGGGGGCCAACATGTCGGAGTATAGTTATGTCAGACAAACCCACCGCGCAGCATAATCCCAATGCTCAGCAAAACCCCAATGCGCAGCAGAACCGCAATCCGCAACAAAACGCCAACGCGCAACAAAACGCAGGCGACAAGCGCGGAGACCTCAACAAGAACGGCTTGAAAGGCGCACCAAAGCCCAATGCGGACAACAAGAACCAGCACGAACGCGAGAACGGTAAACAGGCTCACACATCACGCCCTTGATTAAATCATAGGCGCGATTGCCGCTTACTCTGCCTTCTCTATGCTTTGAGAAGGCAGAGTGAGAGCACTCACAAAAATCGGAGTGACATCATGCCAGCCAAATCCAAAGCGCAACAAAAAGCAGCGGGCGCGGCCCTTGCGGCCAAGCGCGGCGACATCAAAAAGAGCGAGTTGAAAGGCGCATCAAAGTCCATGGCGGAGAGCATGACCGAGAGCGAGCTTGAGGACCTTGCCTCCACCAAACATAAGGGCAAGCCCGAACACGTTCCGCAGCGTTGATCGCTTTATGAGAAGGCGGCGACGGCGACGGCTGTGTTCATGAAGTCGCGGAAGCGGAGCCAGCGCTCATTGCGCATCGTGATGACATGGACAAAGTCGCTGTCGATGATGCGGCCTGTCGAAAGCGCCTTGAGATTGAGATGGCCGGTCACGATCACCTTGTCTCCGGTGCCGTAGATTTCCTCGGCGTCGAACTGATTGATCTCAACAGATGACAACACCGTCTCGAAGAAGCGCCTCGCGTCGCTCATGCCGGAATAGAACCCTGCATAAGGAATGACGGAGGGGCCGTAGAACTCGATGCCGATCTCGGGATCGAGATAGGTCAGGATCGTCGGAATGTCCTTTGCGCCAAAGGCGGCAAAGAGCTTCTGCGTTGCTGCAATATTTTTTTCTACGGCCGACATTATTTTGCGTCCTTGTTCGTAATGTTAATCGTGAGTTTGTCATAGCCGTGATTGAGCAGGCTGGCGCGTTGCGGCTCGGCGCTCGCAAGGCTCATATCCGACCAGTGATCGAGTGCGGCATTGATGAGCGAGCGGGCCTCCATGCGGGCGAGCGCGCTTCCTAAGCAATGATGGATACCGACGCCGAAGGTCAGTTGCTTGTTGAGGTTGGGCCGGTCCATGTCAAACCGCTGGGGATCGGGAAAGACCGAGGCGTCGTGATTGGCGGCGGCATAAAAGAGCGCGACCCAATCACCTGCCTTGATCTCACGTCCGCCGACGGTCACGTCCTGCGTGGCCATGCGGAAGAGGCGCTGCGGCGGGCCGCCGTGGCGCAGGCTCTCATCGATAAAGGCCGTGACCAGTTTGCGATCCTCGCGCAGGCGGGCGCGCACGTCCGGCATAGTGGCGAGATTGTAAAGGAGATTGCCGAGCAAAAATGTCGTGGTCTCAGCGCCTGCCACGACGAGCGTGATGCAGAAGCGGATGACTTCGCCCAATGTCAGGCGGCCCTCTTCCGTCTCGGCTTGCAGCAAGGCCGCGATCAACCCGTCGGGCAGGCGCTCGCCCCGCAGCATGGCCTCATTGAGGTTGGTCACTGTTTCGGCAAAATACTGAAAGAGTTCGAGATTGGAGAGCTCACGCTCCTGCGGCGTCATGTCTGCCGACAACATGAAGGCTGTGCCCCAACCTCTGAAACGTTCGAAGATCAACTCGTCAAGGCCGAGCAAGCCCGCCATGACGCGGGCCGGGATCACCGAGGCCAAAACATCCATCATCTCATGCGGACCATCGCGAAGATCCGCCACCATGTCATTCACGATGCCGCGCACCCAGGGGTCCATCGCCTCAATGCGCGGGCGCGAGAAGGCGAGATTGACGATATTGCGCAGACGATCATGTTCGGGATTGTCGTGGTTCACGAGCATCAACGTCGGGGCGGAGGACTGTTCCTGCAATTCATCGCGCGAGGAGAATGTGCGATGATCGCGCGAGGCGGCCGACACATGCTCATAGTCGAGCAGCACCCAGGCGTTTACCGCTTCATCCGCACCCGGCACTGTGCCCGGCGGATAGTCGCGATAGCCGGAGACCGGTGCATGGGGGCGCAGCGCCTCATAAAGCGCATAGGGCGAGGCGATGGTGTCGCCCAGCGGAAGTCTGGCGACCAGTTCCGCAATATCAGGTGTTTCGTTTATCTGTGCAGCGCGCATCCGCCCCTCCCAAGGATCGTTTTGTTCAAATCATTTTCATCATAAACTGTTCACAAAGTAAACTATTTAATGAGAGAGAAACGAGAGGCCAGCCGCTAGACTGGCGGGCGAATCCTCATGCCGATTTTTGAAAGTTGCCCGCGTGGCCGAACCCAAAGCAAAACCGAAAAAGCCTGCCAAAAACCCCGTTGCAAAAGGGAGGGCGCCGAAAGATGCGGCGCGGCTGTTTCTGGAACACTATTATCCGATCCATTACAAGGCAGGCATCGGCGTCGAAGACGCTTTGCGCGGCGGGCTGCTCGGCCGTCATCAGGTGGCGATCCTGTGGCTCATACATTCGGAAGGACGGCAGGGCCGCGAGATGAACCGCAAGGCGATTGAGCAATCGCTCTCGACGTGGTTTGAAATTTCAGGTGCCGCGATCACCAAGGCCTTGCGCTTGATGGCACAAGCGCCGCTTGATCTCGTGACGCTCGTGGAAGACCCGGCATCGGGCCGCGAGAAAATCGTGAGCCTCACACCCAAAGGCGAAGCGCATCTCAAACGCATGATCGCGCAAGGCACGGCCTATGTGCAAAAGATCATCGACCCGATGTCGGATGATGAAATCATCGGCGGGTTGCACTTCTTCGCGCGGATCGGAAGCATTGTCGATAAGATGAAATAGCCCGCTTGACTAGTTCATCGTTAAACTATAATTGTTTACCGTTGAACAAAATGAGGTGAGCCATGGCGACGCGACGCGATTTTATCAAAATCATTGGCGGCGGCACAATCATCGCCGCAGGTGCTGCCATCGGGCTTGTGGCCTATCCGCCCGGTGTACCGGACGCGGCTGCGGCATGGCGCAATCCCGGCGCGGATGAAACGGATATACGCCGCAAGGCGCTGAGCTATGCCATTCTGGCGCCGAACCCGCACAATATGCAGCCATGGCTTGTCGATCTTTCGCAACCGGACGTTGTCACCCTGTCGCTCGATACGAGCCGCCTTCTGCCTGCGACCGATCCTTACGGGCGGCAAATCATTCTCGGCTGCGGGGCTTTTCTCGAATTGATGGTGCTGGCCGCCAACGTCTTCGGTGCGAATGTCGATATCGCGCTTTGGCCGGAAGGCACACCGGAGCCAATGCTTGATAGCCGCCCTTTTGCGCGGGTGACTTTCAACACGGCGGTGCCGCGCAACGATCCTCTGTTCGATCACATTCTCAACCGCCGCACCAATCGCGAGATTTACGATATGTCGCGTGTTCCGTCTCAGGATGATCTTGATCAGGTGATCCGTGCGAGTTCCATCTCTGACGGGCTCCATGGCGGATATGAGAACAGGCCGGAGGCCGTCGCTGCTTTGCGCGACATTGTCTGGCGCGGATGGGAACTTGAAATGCGCACGCCCGCGGCGCTGGCGGAGTCCGTCAATGTCATGCGCATCGGCGACCGCGCCATTGCCGCCCATCGCGACGGATTGACCCTTGGCGGTCCCCTGATGAACCTGATGGGCGCAACGGGGCTTGTGAGCCGCGAGGCGTTGCTCGACCCCGCCTCCAGCGCCAATGCGCAAGGTGCTGCCATGTGGAAAGAGAAGGCTGACACGTCACCTGCCTTTGTCTGGATTTCGAGCGATGACAATTCACGCGTCACGCAGATTGAGGCCGGACGCTGCTATGCACGCATGAACCTTGCGGCCACAGCGCAAGGTCTCTCCATGCATCCCTGGAGCATGGCGCTGCAGGAATATCCCGAGATGGCCGATCTCTATGCCGAGCAGCAGAGATATTTTGGCAAAACAAAAGACGCGCCTGTTCAGATGTTGGCGCGGATCGGTTACGCTCCGCCGATTCCACCTGCGCCGCGCCGCGGGCTTGATGCACAATTGAAAGTCTAATGGATGCCCGACGGTTCACAGGATTCCGGTTTGCTTTGGTTTGAAGTCTTCAACGAAATCGGCATCATCGAACAACTTTCCCGCAATGCTTTTGAGCGCGTGATGCCCGGCGGGTTGTCCCTGGCGGGCTTCACTGTTCTCAACCACTTCATACGGCTTGAAAAAACGCAAGCCACACCGAGTGAGCTCGCCTCGGCCTTTCAGATCACCAAAGGCGCAATGACCAATACGCTGAAACGGCTGGAGGCTTTGGGCTACGCGACGCTGACGGCGAACCCTGACGACGGACGCGGCAAGATCGTTCGCATCACGGCCAAAGGCCGCAAGGCGCGCGACAAATCTATCGCGGCGCTCACGCCGCAATTGGCGGCTGTGGGTGCTGCTCTGCCGGAGCGCGAGGCGGCAGGTGCCCTGCCCTTTCTCAGGCAGTTGCGCCTCTTCCTCGATGAAGACCGTAATGTGCCTCACTCATCAGGCTGATAAATATCCATGGCGAGAATGGTGACGGTTTCATCCCCGTCATTGCGCCACCAATGGCTCACCGTATGATCGGCGGATACCACGTCGCCCGCCTTGTAAACCGTCTCGACACCATCGCGCGTTTCTATCGTGGTGCCGGCAAGTACATATTCGATGGACGGGCGCGCATCATGTGCATGGAGCGCAACTACACCGCCCTTTTCCAGCGTCAGAATGCGCATCCGCATGTGGCGGTTGCCGGTTGTTTCAAATTCCGGCGCGAGCGGCATTTCGGCAAGAAGCTTACCCTTGAGGCCGACATTCGCCGTCGGTGCGTCCGCCGACAGAACCGGCGTTGCCATCAGCAGACCGGCGACAAGGCCCGCTCTCAAAAAATGTCTCATCGTCTCTTCTCCCCCTGTCTCCCATTGTTCTTATACAATCACTCCCGTCGGGTGCGCCACGCGGAAATGTTGTTGACGGGTTTATGTGAACCGCATGGTTGACAAGATTGCGAATGAGCAAAGGATGTCCTGATCAGTCATGCGGGGTATCAGCCATTATGAGAATTCTGAAACTGAGCAAAGCTTTCACGCTGATTGAACCGGGGCCGGTCGTCTTTATTACGACGAATGACGGACAAAAAAACAATGTAATGACCATCTCATGGACCATGGTGTTGGATTTTTCACCATGCTTTGCCATCACGACGGGCGCATGGAACTCTTCCTATGCCGCGCTTTCGAAATCGAAAGAATGTGTGATTTCAATTCCGACGGTGGACATGATCGACAAGATTGTCGACGTGGGAACGTGCTCCGGAGAAGATACAGACAAATTCGAGGCATTCGGTCTCACGGCCGTCAAGGCCAAGCATGTCCGCGCGCCGCTCATCAAAGAATGCCTTGCCAATATCGAATGCCGTGTCACCGATATCGTGAAGCGACACAACATTGTCGTGCTGGAGGGTGTTGCTGCCCACATTGACAATTCCCGCAAGGAAAAGAGAACCATTCATGCTGTCGGAGACGGCACTTTCGTCGTGGACGGCAGAAAGATTGACCGGAAAAAGATGATGCGGTCCAAACTGCCGGACGGTCTATAGATTTCAAGCTCGCCAGAACCGTTTCGCTTCTATCAATGCGTCATATGAACCGGCCGCGGCATTCAGCGATGTCTTTTTTCTTCCTCTGGCCAAAAGCTTCACCGCTTCAGGATCGTCGGCTATTCCAAGCTCTGCCAGCAAGCACGATGCTGTCGCAAGATCATTCAGTTGACCGAGCTGATGCAGAAGCCCTTCGAGGGAGCCCATGAAGTTTCGATATCGCGGCTTTTCGGACTCATGGTCGAAAAGTCCTGCGAAGAACTCCGCCGCATAACGCAGCTTCTTGGCGTCCTTGCGCGTTTCATGCCGGGTTGCATCATCGGCATGGACGAGATCGCGCCCGTGTTTCTTCACTTTGCGGCGAAAGCGACTGAGCGCAGCAATGGCAAATTCACGTGCCGACTGATCGTGATCCACGCCGGTGTCGGGCGCGTTCAGCCAGTCGTCGCCCGCGGTCCATTCCGCAAGATCCAACAACAGCGACCGCACCCGCGACGATGCCAGCACATCCCCGACCCGGACATAGGCAGCTTCATGCGCCGTCACGATACGGTCATGCAATGCGCTGGTTGTCGCAAGTTCGAGCAGAACATCGAGATTGCGCGCATCTCCCAGTTGCGAAGAAAGCCAGCGCAGTTCCCCGCTCAGTCTTGTCTTGGTATCCCCGCCGACCAATGGCTTGAAAATGGAGAAGGCTGATCGCAGGCGGCGCAGCGCCACGCGTGCCTGATGCAAGGCCGCGGCGTTCCGATCCGCCAGTAACAGAGCCTCGTTCAACCGGAATTGCCGCACACAATTATAGACGATATGACGGAACGCCTGATCTGCCGTCATGTCACCGGAGAGCGCCACCGGCTCGGCCTTAAACATTGTTGCAACCGGACCGGCAAGACGATAGCCCCGTTCGGATTTGGTCTGCACACCGAGACGGACGGGGACGACCATGCCGATCCGACGCGCTAATCCGAACAGCGCTACGGGATCGCCTTCCTTCAATTCCAGTTCGATCTCGCAGATCGGGGATTTGCGATCGCCGACCAGCGCCTCGCCGCGGTCAAGAACCAGTTCGATCATCGCGCCGCCCTCACTGACGAGCCATTTATGCCGCGTTATCCGCACCTCAAAGACAGGCGCAATCGTATCGACCGCATCGCCGAGCAATGCCCTGATCGGTGTCGTGTCGTCGAGGATCGGCTTGTCGCTCCTGAGAGCGCGTTCCCATTCGGAGCGCGTGAACAGACCGGCCGCACAGGCACTGCTCACCTTCACGGTCTGGAGGCGTTTTCTGCCCGAACGGCGGATGCGGAGCGCCAAGCCGCGCGCGTTCAAGGCGTGATCGGGCGTGTCGAAATAGACTGATATATGCTCGGCCCTTTGCGGTTCGCCGAGCATTAATGAAGAAGCCTCAAACGCATTGGCGGCGTCCGGCGTCAGTTCGAGCTTCAGTTCGATTTCATCCGCCATACACGCCTGCTTTGTGGACGGGGCTGTGCTTCACGACTGTGAACATCAAGCCGCATCACTTTGCCCGATACATTACTCAGTTATTCAGTTTCTGAAATGGGGGATATTGCGTCAAATGCAGCTGCTTAGGCTCAGGGAAACTACCTAGATCATCAGACAGAGACTTCAACTAAATAGGTTTTGCAACCTTCCTTCAGCGCATGGATGCTGCTTTTTATTTGTGCTTATGCGCATTTCCGCATGTAATGAAAGGATGCCTCAAGCTTATTCCGCCGACGATCTGATTTCTGCGCTTAACGATCCAACGCGACTGCGTGCTTTGCAGATCATCTGGGACGGCGACGAGCATTGCGTATGCGAATTGATGGACCTGCTTGATGTGACGCAGTCGAGAATGTCGCGGCACATGTCACGCCTGAAACAGATCGGCTTGCTGACCGACCGGCGCGATGCCCAATGGGTTCGCCATCGTCGCAACCCCGACCTGCCGGCCAGTTGGGTCGCCATCGTTGATGCCGTGTTGGCAGCCCTGCCACCACGCACCAAACCCCATCGCAAGAAGAAGGCTGCTTAAGATGAACAGCGTCACGGCGTCTATCAATGCGGCGCGCAGGTCCCAAGGGGTGTGGTTCACCGGCCTCGCGATCACGATCGGCCTATGGTTCGTCCTGTACCAACAATTGCTTCCTCTGGCGCAGTGGATGGTGGCGCAAATGCCCATTGCGCCGGGTAGCCACCTCGCCTCATCGGTCGAGTTTTTCTTTTTCGACACGCCCAAAGTGCTGATGCTGCTGACGCTGGTCGTTTTTGCCATGGGGGTTGTGAGAACATTCTTCTCGCCCGAACGTACCCGCGCCCTGCTGGCCGGGAAGCGCGAGGGGCTCGGCAACATCGCCGCTGCTCATCTCGGCGTCGTGACGCCCTTCTGTTCCTGCTCTGCGGTCCCCCTGTTTGTCGGCTTCGTCTCGGCGGGCGTGCCGCTAGGCGTGACCTTTTCGTTTCTGATCGCAGCGCCCATGATTAACGAGATCGCTCTCGGCCTGCTCTTCGCTCTGGTGGGATGGAAGGTCGCGCTGACCTATCTGGGCTTCGGCTTAACCATCGCTATCGTCTCGGGCTGGGTCATCGGTCGCCTTCACCTAGAGCACTGGCTGGAGCCGTGGGTTCTCAAAGTCCGCGCCGGAACCGTCGAAATTGAGGATGCGCATCTCTCATGGATAGACCGGTTCGAGGCAGGCTGGGACGCCGTAAAAGAAATTGTCGGCAAAGTCTGGTACTGGATTATCGCCGGTATCGCCGCTGGCGCCTTGATCCATGGCTATGTGCCAGCCGAACTGCTTTCCGGGATCATGGGAGCGGACTCCTGGTGGTCGGTGCCCGCCGCAGTCGTGCTCGGTATTCCCATGTATTCCAACGCCGCCGGCATCATCCCGGTGATTGAGGCGTTGCTCGGCAAAGGCGCGGCGCTCGGCACTGTGCTGGCGTTCATGATGTCGGTAATCGCGCTGTCGCTCCCGGAGATGATCATCCTGCGCAAGGTGCTCAGCATCAAACTAATAGCCGTGTTCGTGGGGGTTGTCGGAGCCGGCATACTCGCCGTCGGCTTCCTGTTCAACGCACTCTTTTCCTGAAGGGACTTCCCAATGAAAAACATCAAGGTGCTCGGTCCGGGCTGCAAACGGTGCCAGGCGACGGAGGGTATGGTTCGGGCAGCTGCGAACGCGCTCGGCCTTGAAGTCACTGTCGAAAAGATCACTGACTACGCCGAAATCGCGGAGTACGGGATTGCCGCCACGCCGGGCATCGTAATCGACGGAAAAGTCGTCCACGCCGGAGGGTTGCCCAAAGAAGATGATCTGCGGCGCTGGCTGCAGGCGTGACGGCGGACGTGCACGACGTCATCGTCATCGGCGGCGGCCAGATGGGGCTGTCGCTCGGCTACTACCTGCGCCGTGCGGGGATGGACTATGTGATCCTTGATGCCGAGGACGGTCCCGGAGGCGCTTGGCGACACGGGTGGGACTCGCTGCGGCTGTTCTCACCTGCGGGATACAGTTCCCTGCCCGGCTGGTTGATGCCGCCTCCGACCCATGCAGGCTATCCGATGCGCGACGATGTTCTTGACTATCTGACCCGCTACGAAGCGCGGTACGAATTGCCGATCCGGCGACCAGTTCATGTCCAGACGGTGCGTCGCGGCCCGGATCATCTTGAACCGATCACCGATCATGGGTGTTTCGCGACGAAGATGGTCATCAGTGCCACCGGCAACTGGTCGCACCCTTATATTCCCGACATTCCCGGGCGCGACATCTTCAAGGGCGAGCAAATGCATTCGGCCCGCTATCGGGATCCCGAGCCTTTCGCGGGGCAGACGGTGCTGGTGGTCGGCGGCGGCAATAGCGGTGCGCAGATCATGGCTGAAGTGGCGCCGGTCGCGCACGCGCTGTGGGTCACAACCGAGGATCCGCTTTTCCTGCCGGACGACGTCGATGGCCGCGTCCTGTTCGAGCGTGCGGTTGCGCGGATGAAGGCGGGACCGGAAGATATGCCGGTCGGCGGCATTGGTGACATCGTGATGGTACCCCCCGTTAAAGACGCCAGGGCACGGGGCGACCTCAAGACCGTTCGCCCCTTCCGACAGATGACGGCGAATGGTGTCATCTGGTCCGACGGATCGAAAATGGCTGTGGACGCTATCATCTGGTGCACAGGGTTCCGGCCTGCGCTCGCTCACCTCGCGGACCTTGATGTTGTCGAACCGGATGGACGAGTACTGGTCCAGGGTCAGAGATCTATCAAGGAACCCCGCCTATGGCTTGCAGGCTACGGCGACTGGACCGGCCCCGGGTCCGCCACGCTCATGGGCGCGGCGCGAACGGCGCGTGATCTCGTGAAAGAACTCTCAACGAAAGCTTTCAGCGGAAGCTGATCGCACGTCGTCAACGATGTGATCAAACGTGATTGCCGCTGCTCACTCCCACTCAATCGTTCCCGGGGGCTTCGACGTTACGTCATAGACGATGCGGTTGATGCCTTTGACTTCGTTGATTATGCGGGTGGACACGCGACCGAGGAAGTCGTGCGAGAACGGATAGTAGTCTGCCGTCATGCCGTCGGTCGAGGTGACGGCGCGCAGGGCACAGACGTAGTCGTAGGTGCGGCCGTCGCCCATCACGCCGACTGTGCGGACGGGGAGCAGCACGGCGAAGGCTTGCCAGATCACGTCATAGAGGCCGTCTTTGCGGATTTCGTCGAGATAGACCGTGTCGGCCTTGCGCAGGATGTCGAGTTTTTCGCGCGTAATCTCGCCGGGGATGCGGATGGCGAGGCCCGGTCCGGGGAACGGGTGGCGGCCGACGAAATCTTCCGGCAGACCAAGCTCGCGGCCAAGCACGCGCACTTCGTCTTTGAAGAGTTCGCGCAAGGGTTCGACGAGCTTCATGTTCATGCGTTCGGGGAGGCCGCCGACATTGTGATGGCTTTTGATCGTGACAGAGGGACCACCTGTGAAGGAGACGCTTTCGATGACGTCGGGATAAAGCGTGCCCTGCGCCAAGAAATCCGCGCCGCCGATTTTTTTGGCTTCGGCGTCGAAGACGTCGATGAAGGTCGAACCGATGATCTTGCGCTTCTGTTCAGGGTCGGTGATGCCTTCGAGCTTGCCGAGGAAGAGATCGCTCGCATCACTATGAACAAGCGGGATGTTGTAGTGATGGCGGAAGAGATTGACGACCTGTTCGGCCTCACCTGCACGCATCATGCCCGTGTCAACAAAGACGCATTGCAGCTGATCGCCGATAGCCTCGTGCAGCAGCACGGCGACAACGGACGAGTCCACGCCGCCGGAGAGGCCGCAAATGACTTTGCTTTTGCCGACCTGCTTGCGGATGCGCGCGATTTCAATGTCCTTGAACGCCGCCATCGTCCAGTCGCCTTTGCAACCAACAATTTTGTGCGTGAAGTTGCGCAGGATGTCGCGTCCGCGCGGTGTGTGCGCGACTTCGGGGTGGAACTGCACGCCGTAGAATTTGCGTTTCTCGTCGGCAATGGCCGCGAAGGGTGCGTTGCCGCTGACGCCGATGACTTTGAAACCTTCGGGGATTGCGACGACGCGGTCGCCATGGCTCATCCAGACGGGTTCACTTTCACCCACTTTGATGACGCCGTCGAACAAGGCTGAGTCCGCCACGACATTGATCGCGGCGCGGCCAAATTCGCGCTCATCGTCAGAGCCTTCAACGCGGCCACCAAGCTGGGCACACATAGTCTGTTCGCCGTAGCAGATGCCAAGCACCGGAAGCCCTGCGGTGAAGACCCAATCGGGTGCGCGGGGTGCGTCGGGTCCGATGACGCTTGCCGGACTGCCTGACAGGATCACGCCTTTGGGTTTGAATGTTTCGAGCATCCCTTCAGCTTTGTTGAAGGGAACGATCTCGCAATAGATGCCGCTTTCGCGCACGCGGCGCGCGATGAGCTGCGTTACCTGGCTGCCGAAATCGATAATCAGAATATTGTCGGTCATTGTTTATCCATTGGGCTGGGCTTATCCGTCGGGCTGGCGTTTGGCATTGCGTTGAGTTTTGCACCGAGCGCGCGTGTTTCGCTGCAGGTGGCGCAAACAGTTTTGAGAATGATGTAACGCTCTTCAGCCGCGCTGCGCTTGCCGTCAGCAAGATCGAGCTGCGCCAATCCGCTCAACGCTCTCACATCAGACGGATCGACCATTAAGGCGTTATTGAAATATTTGCGTGCGACGGCAGGCTTACCCGCGACGACATAATGCTCTCCCAAGCCGCTTATCGCTTTGGTGTTTGACGGATCGGCCACAAGCGCCTGTTCAAGCAACTTGCGGGCTTTGTCCTGATCGCTCGCCTGCCCCGCTTTTTCAATCAGGCGTTCGGACGCGGCCCGCATGGTTGCGCTCGCCGCTTCGACCGGACCTGTCACACAAGCAATTGCTGCGAGTACTGCGAGAAAGCGAAACTGGCGGGCGATCAGATTTTTCATGCCGTTGCCGTCGGTGCCTTCCGCTTGAGGATCGCCACGTAGAAGCCATCCGTGCCATTGCTTGCAGGGCTGAGACGCAATGCGCCGCCCTTGGGACAATTGGGCAGATCGAGACCCACGGGCCAGAACTCCTGCCAGTTGCGCAAGGTGAAATCGGGATGCGCTTCGAGGAAGGCGGCAATGCGCGCGTCGTTTTCGCAGGGCAGAACCGAGCATGTCACATAGACGATGCGACCGCCGGGCTTCACAGCAATCGCGCCGCGCGCCAGCACTTCGTTTTGTGCTTCGATGTAGCTCTCCAGCAATTCCGGCGTCAGACGCCAGCGCGCATCGGGGTTTCGACGCCATGCGCCCGTGCCGCTGCAAGGTGCATCGACCAACACGCAATCCACTTTGCCTTCGAGATCGTTGAGGTCTGCGTCTACGCCGCCGACCAAGGCGTCGGGTTTCAGAAAGCGTGTTTGAATGTTGCGGGCACCGGCGCGTTGCGCGCGCGGCATCAGCTTGCCCAAGCGACGACGATCTGTGTCGCAGGCATGGATCTGGCCGCGATTGGCCATCATGGCTGCGAGCGACAGAGCCTTGCCGCCGCCACCGGCGCAGAGGTCAACGACCTGCTCGCCGGGCGTGACGGCTGTCAGCAAACACGCGAGCTGCGAGCCTTCGTCCTGCAATTCGATCAGCCCGTCGCGAAAGGCTTCAAGCCCCTGCACATTGGCGCGCGCTTTAAGGCGGAGACCGAGCGGCGCAAGCGGTGTCGGTTCAACATCCACACCGGCTTCGGTGAGCACGGCCAGAGCGGTTTCGCGGTCGCCTTTAAGCATATTGACGCGCAGGTCGGTCGGTGCGCGCATCATCAGCGCGGCCATTTCTTCTTCGAGCTTCGGGCCGAAACCTGTTTCGAGTTCGCTCTGCAACCATTCGGGATAATTGAGACGCACATGCGCGGGTGCATCATCGTCCGGCATCACAGCGTCGCGCAGCGCGGTTGCTTCTTCCGGCTCCAACGGGGCGGGCGCATGACGCGTGCCATCGGCCAATGCCATGGCGGCGGCGGGACCGGCTTCGTCGAGGAGCGACACAGCACCCAGCACCAACAGACGCGGCTCTTCGCTGCCCATAGCGGTCGCAAGTTCTGAGCGGTGACGCAGCACCTTGAACACAAGCTCGCCCACAGCCGCGCGGTCTTTCGACCCCGCAAAGCGGCTACCGCGCGCCCAGCCATCGAACACGCGGTCGGCCGGATGGCGCGTTTCCGCGATGTTGGAAAGAATCTCGATGGCCGCTTGAAGACGAGCGCCGGGGGTCATGGTGTCGCCTGACTGGTGTGTTAGTTACTGATGCCGGGATAGTTCGGCGCTTCACGTGTAATCACCACGTCATGGACGTGGCTCTCGCGGAGTGAAGCGGAGGAGATGCGCACGAACTTCGCACGCTCTTGAAATTCTTTAACTGTCGCAGAACCTGTATAGCCCATCGCGGCGCGGAGACCGCCGACAAGCTGATGCACGACTGCACCGACCGGACCCTTAAACGGCACCTGGCCTTCAATGCCTTCGGGCACGAGCTTCATTTGGTCTTTGACGTCCTGCTGGAAATAACGGTCCGCAGAACCAAGCGCCATGGCACCGACTGAACCCATGCCGCGATAGGACTTGTAGCTGCGGCCCTGAAACAGGAAGACTTCACCGGGGCTTTCTTCGGTGCCTGCGAGCAGCGAACCGATCATGGCGCATTCAGCGCCCGCCGCGATGGCTTTGGCGAGATCGCCGGAATATTTGATGCCGCCGTCAGCGATGACGGGCACGTCGGCTTTGCGCGCGACTTCGACGGCGTCGAGGATCGCCGTCAATTGCGGCACGCCGATGCCCGCGACGATGCGCGTGGTGCAGATGGAGCCCGGGCCGATGCCGACCTTCACAGCGTCTGCGCCCGCGTCGATCAATGCCTTGGCACCGTCGCCAGTGGCGACATTGCCCGCAATGACCTGCGTGGAGTTCGACAGCTTCTTGATGCGCTGAACGGCTTCGGCAACGCGCGACGAATGACCATGCGCGGTGTCCACGATGATGACATCGCAACCGGCATCGAGCAGTGCTTCGGAACGGGCAAAACCTTCATCGCCCACGGTCGTTGCGGCAGCGACGCGGAGGCGCCCCTGATCGTCCTTGCAGGCGTTGGGGTGAAGCTGCGCCTTGGTGATGTCTTTCACCGTGATGAGACCGATGCAACGGTAAGCGTCGTCCACGACGAGGAGCTTTTCGATGCGGCGCTTATGCAGCAGCTTCTTGGCTTCGTCCTGGCTGACACCGTCTGTCACCGTGACGAGGTTGTCCTTCGTCATCAGGTTGCGCACGGGTTCGAGCATGTTGGTGGCAAAGCGCACGTCGCGGTTCGTCAGGATGCCCGCGAGCTTGCCATTGCCTTCAACGACCGGAATGCCGGTGATGCCATGGCGCTCCATCAGGGCGAAGGCGTCGGCCAGTGTCGCGTCAGGACCGATGGTGACGGGGTTCACGACCATGCCCGATTCGAACTTCTTGACCATGCGCACTTCGGCGGCCTGCTGTTCGGGGGTCATGTTGCGGTGGAGGACGCCGATGCCGCCGGCCTGGGCCATGGCGATGGCGAGACGTCCTTCGGTCACTGTGTCCATAGCCGCCGAAATCAGCGGAATTCCGAGGCTCACAGAGCGTGTGAGGCGGGTTCGCGTGTCGGCTTGGCTGGGCAGGATCGAGGAAGCCGCAGGGAGCAGGAGTACGTCATCGAACGTCAGTGCTTCGCGGAACATGGGGCCAACCTCCAGGCGCCTGAGAATGCGGCGCGTCAATAATGTGTTGGCGGCGGTTTCTAACACTCTTACCGGATAATGCAAAGGGTGTTTGGCCGCAGGCACTATATCTAAGTGGTTCAGGTGCTTTTCGGCCCCAAAAGCACCAAATCCAGTCCACTTCCGGCGCCTCAGTCTTCGCTTTCGCTGTTCCGTCGAAAGCCTTGAGCCAACACATACATTTCGGCGGAATCAGCGCGACTGGCCTTGGGTTTCACGTGCCGTACGGTCCTGAAGTGTTGCTTGAGGTTGGCCAAAAGCTCGTTCTCAGTGCCGCCGCGTAAGACCTTGGCACAAAAGGTGCCGCCCTCGCTCAGCACATCAACGGCAAAGTCCACCGCCGCCTCGCAAAGTGCCATGATTTTCAAATGATCGGTCTGGCGATGGCCCGTGGCGTGCGCTGCCATGTCGGAAAGCACGACGTCGGCCTCGCCGCCCAAAACGGCTTTGATCTGCTCGTCAGCCCCTTCGTCGAGGAAATCGAGCTTCATAATCGTACAGCCGGGCAGATCGTCCATGTTGCCCATATCAACGGCGATAACGCGACCCTGCTTGGCACCGCGCCCGTCCTGCGCATGTGTTCGCGTGACTGCGATCTGGCACCAGCTGCCCGGTGCTGCGCCAAGATCGACGACGCGCATGCCGGGTTTCAGAAAATGATGCTTATCGTCAATCTCAAGAAGCTTATAGGCGGCGCGAGCGCGATAGCCGTCGCGACGGGCAGCGGCTACATAGGGATCGTTCAGTTGCCGCTCCAGCCAGCGCACCTGAGACACGGTTTTCTTTTTCGCGGTTTTGACGCGAATGTGCAGCTTGCGCTCGCCTGCGCCGGGTCCCGATGTTTTTTTCTGGTCGCTCATATTCTGCTTTCCTGCGGCCTGCCACCTGACTTACCGCCCGATTGGCCGCCTCTGCGCCGACGTCGGCGACGGCCGCGTCCGCTGCTGTCTGCCTCCATCAGCGACAGCAATATTCCTTCGCGCAATCCACGGTCGGCCACACGCAAGCGCTCGGCAGGCCAGGCGCGCGCAATCGCCTCGAATATAGCGCAACCGGCCAATACGAGATCGGCCCGCTCGCGCCCCACGCAAGGGTGCGCCGCACGATCAACATAGCTCATATTGAGCAGCGAGCGCGTCACGCCCTGCACATCGCCCGGCGTAATCCAGATACCGTCAACCCGCGTGCGGTCATAGCGCGGGAGCCCAAGATGCACACCCGCAATGGTCGTCACCGTGCCCGATGTGCCGAGCAGGTGAAAATCCGCTCCGAAATCCACCTGCGTCGCGCGCAAGCGCGTGACGAAAGGCTCAACGCGGGCCGCCACTTCTGCCACCATGCGCTCATAAAGATCATGTGACACATCGACCCCGCCATGACTTTCGGCGAGCGTCACCACCCCACAGGGAAGCGAAACCCAGTCTTCAATTTTAGGTTTTGCCTGAGGCTTGGCATTACCCTCACCTGCCATGCTGACCCAAATGAGTTCCGTCGAGCCGCCGCCAATGTCGAAGACCAGCGCCGAACGGCAGCCGCGATCCAGCAGTGGCGAACAGCCCGCCACGGCGAGGCGCGCCTCATCCTCGTTCGATACAACTTCCAACGCCAAGCCTGCTTCGGCTTTGACCCGCGCAATGAACTCTGCCCCGTTTGATGCCGCGCGGCAGGCTTCGGTTGCGATAAGCCGCGAACGCGTGACGCCGCGTCGCTCCATCTTGTCGGCACAAATCTTGAGCGCCTCGATGGCGCGCGCCATGGCCTCGTTGCTCAAAGCGCCGCGTGCGCTCAGGCCTTCGCCGAGGCGGACAATGCGCGAATAAGCATCAACCACACGGAACCCCTCGCGTGTGCGTCGTGCGATCAGCAGGCGACAATTATTGGTGCCGAGATCAAGTGCGCCATAGACCGGACCTTCATTGGCCTGAATATCTAAAATAACACGTGCCACAGCATGGCGAGCCTGCTCAACCGGCGGGGGTTGGGGGTCGGTTTGTATCTGAGACGTTTGGCTCTGAGGCTGGGAAATCTTTGGACTTCCGCCTTTTTCGCGCGCCTTGCGCCGCGCACGCTTACGACGACGCCCTTTGCGGGGCATCGGCGATGGCGTGCCGGCATCGGCGGCAGGCGCGCCTGTGGGCGCTCTGCCAGCATCGGACACGGGGGGCTCCGACGGCCCTCCCGCACCCTTATCACCTTCTGGGTGCACGATTGACCAAGACCCGGGAAGCAGCGAATTGCCAAAAAGGCGCGCCTCCGACCGGGCTCCTTATCTTTTCAGTTGAGGGGAGCTTAACAGGTTGTGGACTATGGTAAAGCCACGTAGCCAAGCCCAGGACTGATCCAGCCGCTCACCCGTCCTCCAGCCACCTCGCCGCAGCCGCCCGTTTTTGGCCGTGAGAGAGTTGACGAGCGGTCTCAGCCTGACTAGGTTCCGCGCAACCAAGCCGCTTCGGCCCTGAGATTCTCAATTTATGGGATAATGTCTCAACCGCCGAGTGCGCGCCGCTTTCAGCTTGGGGGATCGTCTAACGGTAGGACTGCAGACTCTGACTCTGCCTATCTAGGTTCGAATCCTAGTCCCCCAGCCAAAGCCAACAATGTCTACGCCACAGACTGACCGAGCGCTGTTGCATTTTCCGCGTTGACCACACAACGCTCCGTCGGAAACACAACCGTTACAGTCGTTCCTACGCCCGGTTTACTTTCAATGTTCAGCCTGCCGCCGTGCTGTTCTGTGAGAGCCTGCACAATCGAAAGACCTATGCCCAGACCTTCATACTTCCGATTCAGATTTCCATCGACCTGAACGAAGCGGGCGAGCGCTTTGGGAATGTCGCTCTCTGACATGCCGATACCCGTGTCGCACACGCTGATATAGAAGCCTTCCGGCTCACAAAAAAGTCTGACCGTTACAGTTCCATTTGAAATGTTGAACTTGATTGCGTTGCTTACGAGATTGATCAGGATTTGCCTGATCTTGCGTTCATCTGCGGTGAGCCTCGGCAGATCGTCTGATGCCTCAAGTGCACATTGAACACCGACATTGTCGGCCTGCATTTTCGTGGATTTCAAAACCTGTGTCGCGATATCGCGCACCTGCACGCGCTCCTCAAACAATGTATCGCTTCCGGCCTCAACCCTGGAAAGATCCAGAATGTCGCTCACCAGATCAAGAAGATGCGTGCCCGCATCATTTATATCTTTTGAATAAGCGGCATATCTCTCGTTCCCGATGGGGCCAAACATTTCAAGTTTCATCACTTCGGAAAAACCGATGATGGCATTCAGAGGCGTTCTCAGCTCATGACTCATTGTAGCGAGAAACTCTGTCTTGGCATGCGAGGCAACTTCTGCAAGTTGAAGTGCGCGCCCAAGTTCAGAGGCTTTCGTCTCAAGAATTTCGTTTGCGTCACGCAGGTTTTGTGTCAGTGCATTCCGTTCGCGCTCGACCCGTCTGAACTTGAGAACAAATGCCCGCACATGCAGAGACGTGACAAAAATGATGAGCAAATTCGACAACTCCATTGAGGAGTGGATGAATTTCATGCTCGACAAAATTTCATATACAAACGTTGACAATGCGGCAATCAGGACGATCAGCGCATCACTCTTTGCCTCCTTGTCAAACAACAAGGTGCGTATGACCGTCACGCCGAGGACAACGCAAATCACAACCCATAAGAGCTGAAATGGTTCGCGAAGCAGGGTTATCGTTCCGGGCGGGAAGAAGGGCGCGGCGAAAAGGGCAAAGGCGCAGAACGCCGCCGAAATCACATAGACCACTTTGTCAACGCGCAGCACGCGTCCGTCACGGAACAAGTAGCAGACGAAAGCGTAGTAAGCGGTCGTCATCATAAACAACGACAGATACTCGAAATCGTATTTCCGGGCTTCGGAAAATGCGGGGAGATAATCCCAGACAAGATTGCTGACAAAAAAAGTGCGGAATGCCGACGTCGCAGTCAGCATCGCAAAAATCGCATGACCGCCGTATTGATCATGCGATCGCCCGATGATGAGCGTCACAGCCGACACTATCAGCAGCACCAGGATTAATGCTGTCGGCAACGCGCTTTCACGACGCTGCATGGAGTCGAAATGCTGCAGGTAGCCGATCCGGGGGACATCGACAATGCCACCCTGCTTGTGGACATAGTTTGCAAGCTGAACGACAAGCTTGAAGTGCTGAACTTCACGAGGAAGCGTAATCACCGGAGCGGTCGGATTGTTCGCCACAGCCTCTTTGGCGGAAGTGGGATCACCATTTGAATGCAGAAGGAACGGCCGCTCTTCTTCGCCGTTGGGGCCCTCCGTCAATGCATAGATTTGGTAGATTGATCGTGTTGTCCCCATGCGTAACGCAAGAAACTTCGTCACCTGCGGAAGCGTGATTCCGATGCAATAAGTTGCTGTGCCGTGACCGCTTGAAACATCCGAGGTAAATGCAGGACCCCAGATATCGGGAAGCGATATCTGTTGTGCGACCGCCCCCGCATCGACCAATTGGCAACTATTATTTGCAAATCTGGCCGCCGGAATAATCACGTTTCGATAGACGGTCCAATTGTCTTTGAGAAAAAAATCTTCGCCCCGGCTTAATTGCGGCTCAACGGAAACAGTCGGTACACTTGCCGAGATCTCTGCAAACGCACCTGTAACGCTGCCGACAAAGATTGTCGCCACGCAGGTAATAGGCCAAACAGCAAGCCGAACTGTTCGCCTAATGAAATTTTGCAGCCGATGCAACGCCGAAACCTCCGATAAACCCTGAAAGCATCGCAAAATCGCATTAAATAAGTGTTGGCCTCCCCCTCAATGATCACGTCTTTACCGCCGGACTGGGCCATCTATGGTTGCGCTGGTGGCCATTCACAAACCCAGGATGCGCTGCGTTTACCCTCGGTACCGAACATCACCTTACGGGACTTCCCGCCGAAGCCCGATTTCGTCTTTGTGTTGACAATTCGTGTTGAAAAGTTGGAATGATTGTTTATCCCACGTTCATCTTTTCCGCCTGAAGCCGGATACGCGCATTGCCCATGATAATGTCTTTTTCCAAACGTTGAGTTGAGTTGTGTTCGCGTTGCCAATTCCCGCCTGACTTGCCCGCGCGCCGCATATCAAGCACTCTTCCGCGCAACTTTCATTCCCGTCGAGAAGCATCATGTCAAACACACGCAAAGTCGGACCCTTCACCGTCGCTCCCATCGGCTTTGGCTGCATGAGCCTGTCGCATTCCTATGGACCGCCGCCGTCCGAAGATCAGGCGACACGAGTGCTGCTTGGTGCAATCGATAAGGGATATACGTTTTTCGACACAGCCGCCGTCTATGGTCTCGGCCACAATGAGCGCCTTGTCGGGCGCGTGCTGAAGCCGCATCGCGACAAGATCGTGCTCGCATCGAAATGCGGCATGACGCGCGGCGAAGAGCGCGACCTCAACGGGTCGCCTGAAAGGCTCAAGCAGACATGTGACGAAAGCCTCACACGTCTCGGCGTTGATGTGATCGATCTTTACTATCTGCACCGCTGGGACAAACGCGTGCCAATTGAAGAGAGCGTCGGTGCGTTGGCTGATCTTGTTAATGCCGGGAAAATCAAAAGCATCGGATTGTCGGAAGTCGGCGCGACGACATTGCGCAAGGCCCATGCGACGCACCCCATCGCCGCATTGCAAACCGAATATTCACCATGGACACGCAATCCGGAAATTGCCGTGCTTGATGCCTGCCGTGAATTGAGCGTCGCGTTTGTGGCCTTCAGCCCCGTGGCGCGCGGCTTTCTTGCGGGCGGCGCAAACGACCCTGCTAAATTCGGTCCGGGTGATTTCCGCAAAGGCATGCCACGCTTTTTGGGTGATGCGTTTGTCACAAACCTCAAACTCCTCGATGGGTTCAAAGCATTGGCGCAAGAGGCGAACTGCACACCCGCACAACTTTGCCTTGCGTGGCTGCTCGCCAAAGACCCGATCATCGTGCCGATCCCCGGCACATCACGCCCTAAACACATGTCCGAAAATTTCGGAGGCGTCGCGGTAAACCTAACGCCGGAACTCATCGGAAAGATCGACACACTCATAAACGAAAAAACCGTCGCCGGCGCTCGCTATTCAGATGCGATGCAGGCGACGGTTGATACGGAAGACTGGATGAACTAGCCCTGTCTCGGGACTCCTCTATCGACGTGTATAGGGGAGCACATATTTTGCGAACAGAATGATGACGACCGCGAATAAAACAATGGTCACAAAATCAGCGAGACGCGTCTCGCTCACCACCATTTCGTTACCGATCATCCGCCCAATCATTTCATTCATTTAAGTACCCTCTGCGTCTGACAGATCACGGATTGATAATGACAGTGCTACCGCCATCTTCGCCCGTATCGCCGGTCGCGCCTGTGGCGCCCGTATTGCCGGTATCACCTGCGCTGCCCGTGTCACCGGTCGCGCCCGTCGCACCGGTGTTGCCCGTGTCGCCCGTTGCGCCCTGCGGACCTGCGGGGCCGGTTATGCTGGTGTTTGCGGGCTGCGGCTCGCCGCCGATGCGGCCTGTGTAGAAAAGCCCGCCGATAAGAATGCCTGCGAACAAAAGTCCGCCCACGATGAAATAGAGTCCATTGTTGCTGTTCGAATCGTTCTGTTCGTAAGCCATGTCAAACCTCAATATGTTGCCTGATTAAATTCAATTCTGATGACAACTCAGGTGTCATTTCTGATAGCGGTTCGAGCCGCCTTGTCCGCTTCTGTTGCGTCCACGGTCATTGTCATAGTCGCGATTGTTGTGGTCGTAGTGGCTGCGATCCCGCTGGTCGGCGCGGAACTGCGAGCCGCCATGAAACTGCTCACGACGAAAATGACGCTGATCGTCGCGGCGATAGCGATTGTCGCTGTCGCGATAATAAAAATAGCCGTCATTATGCCAATAACCGCCGGAATATGCGCCGTAGTAACCGTCGTAATAACCGTCATAGGTCGCACTGCCCTGCACATAGGCCGGCTGATGAGGGGGACCGGCATAAACGCAACCCGACATCGCAAGCGCGACTGTGAGACCACATGCAGCCTTCAAAACATTGTTCACGGAAAGGACCTCTCTGATTGTCGCGCCCGAATTGAGCGCGCCAGCGTGGCCGGATCGTCGTGAAATTATGCAGGAGTTATGTCATCACGACCGAATGCGACACCTTATTGGTATGGCAAATGGTCCTGCGCGCGCAGGCTCGGAAACTACTCATTTCGAGAGGTGCACAAAATAAAGAGGCCGGGCGGGATATAATCCCGCCCGGCCTTCAAATGAATCCGAGCTTTATCTACTGCAATTCCAATCCCGGCAGGTCGCCCTTGGCGCGCCAGTCTTCCAGCAGTTTAATGAAGGCGATTGAGCCTGCACCGTAAGACCCGTTGCGGATCGCGCGATCTGACGGCTGGCCTTCGTTGTTGTAATAGCCCGGCGTACATTCTTCGAGATAACGACGGTTGAACACAGCCGATTTGATGACTTCATCCACCCAGTTCTTTTCCGCTTCGTCCGACACTTCAACAACGCGGGCCTGACGGTCGATGCATTCTTTGGTGATGTAGGCCAGATGCTTGCTCTGCTCGTTCAGCATGTGCGGGTAGTTCGCGGTGAAACCCGCCTGCGAATTTCCGACAATGAAGCAGTTGGGGAAACCACGGCTATGCATGCCGTGCAGCGTCGAAACGCCGTCTTTCCATTTGTCGGTGAGCGTCTGGCCGTCGCGGCCATAGATTTCAAAGCCCGCCCGGCGTGTGTAGCTCGTGCCGACTTCGAAGCCCGTCGCGTAAATCAGGCAATCCACTTCGAACTCTTCGCCATTGGCGATGATCGAGTTTGCGGTGATACGCTCCACGCCCTGACCCTGCGTATCAACAAGGCGCACGTTGGGGCGGTTGAACGTGTCGAGATATTCGTCATGGAAGCAAGGGCGCTTGCAGAACTGGTTGTACCAGGGCTTCAAAGCCTCGGCTTTTGCCGGGTCTTTCACGACGCTCGACACGCGGTCGCGGATCGAATTCATTTTCTGAAAGTCAGCAAGCTGCACAATCTTCGCCATCTCTTCCGGCGAGCGGCCCATCGCACCTTTGCGCGCCATCACGAGCAGATTGCCGATGATGTCGGTCCAGCCGTCATTGACGAGGTCTTCCTCGGCAAAGCCGCCGGAGACGAGCGTGTTGAAATTATCCATACGCGCCTGCTGCCAACCGGGCTGAAGGCTCTTCTGCCATTCAGGGTCCGTCGGGCGGTTGTTGCGCACGTCAATCGATGACGGTGTGCGCTGGAACACGGTGAGTTCCTTCGCCCATGCGCCCAGATGCGGCACGCATTGCACGGCCGTTGCGCCTGTGCCGATAATGCCGACGCGCTTGTCTTTGAGGCCCGTCAGATTGCCGTAAGCATCACCACCCGTGTAGGCGTAGTCCCAGCGGCTCGTGTGGAACGAATGGCCCTTGAAACCTTCAACGCCGGGGATGCCCGGGAGTTTCGGGCGATGCAACGGGCCGCTCGCCGTCACAACGAAACGCGCGCGGATGGCGTCGCCGCGATTGGTCTTGACGATCCAACGGGCAATATTGTTGTCCCAATGAAGCTCGGTCGCCTCTGTCTGAAACAGCGCATCCTTGTAGAGATCGAAATGTTCACCGATCTTTTTGCAATAGGCGAGAATTTCTGACGCTTTGGTGTATTTTTCGACGGGCATGTAGCCCACTTCCTCGAGCAGCGGCAGATAGATGTAGCTTTCGATGTCGCAAGCCGCACCCGGATAACGGTTCCAATACCACGTGCCGCCGAAGTCGCCGCCCTTTTCGATCATACGCACGCTCGCGACGCCCGCCTCGCGCAGACGCGCGCCGGCGAGCAACCCGCCGAAGCCGCCACCGACGACAACGACATCAACTTCGTCTGTCAGCGGTTCGCGCTTGAAACCTGTTTCGACATAAGGGTCTTCGAGATAATGCGCGTACTGACCTTTGATCTCGACATATTGCTCATTGCCATCTTTGCGCAGACGCTTGTCGCGCTCGACACGATATTTTTCTTTAAGGGCTACGGGGTCAAAACCGAGGTCATCGGCTACGGATTGGTTGCCTGAATTTGCGTCAGCCATTTGGCGTCACTCCCATCATCATTGTTACCGGCCGCCGTCTTTCGGGCGGTTGATGCGGGTGCCTCCTCCCGCGCGTTGGGAGGGATGATAACTCTGGGTTATCATCTGTCAAAGACAAATGACAAAAAATCAGCATGAAATTCCAGCTTCGCAAGATGACGCCAGCGTCACCAAAACCTGCAGACCCACCGAACTTAAGCCCGCCCCAACGTCCGCGCCGTGTTCGTCAGGCGCGTTGCTTGCGGATAATCATCCACAACCCGAAGCCGATCAGCAGCAACAGGCCCACCAGCACCAGAGGCCCCCACCAGTAGAACTCCATCTGCCGCTTCAGTGTGTTCGTGGTAATCTGCTCCAGCGAGTTATAGCCCGCCGGCATTTCTAGTACGCCCATCTTCCTGGCATAGGCAGCATAGTCAGCCTTCAACTCGGCGAGACGCCCGGGGTCGCTCGCAGCAAGATCATGGACCTCGCCCGGATCGCTGACAAGATTAAACAGCCGCCACACGCCGTCACCCACAGGCGCCACATTGCGCACGATCTTGTAATCGCCCTTGTAGAGCGCCGAATTGCCCGAGACTTCAATGCCGATCGTATCGTCGGGCCCATAGGTCTCGTTGCTCTTGCCGAACAGAACCGGCGCAAGGCTGCGTCCCGTCATGTCGGAAGAGTCGTCGTTCACGCCTGCCAGCGACAGGATCGTGGGTGTGATGTCGGTCACCAGCGCCGCCGAGCCGATGCGTTCCACGCCAACGCCCGGTCCTGCCACGATCAACGGCACGCGCACGCCGCCCTCGGAGGCATAGAACTTGAAGAGGTCACTCGGGCTAGCCGTGGCGCTCGCCCATTCCGGACCAATGAAGTTCCAGCTTCCTTTTTCACCAATGCCTTCAAGGCCGGTGTGATAGCTGTTAAGCGCCATCCAGAATTTCAAGCGGCCATCATTGTCGCCGCGCGATGGCTCCGGCCCGTTGTCCGATGTGACGATAAAGACCGTGTTGTCATATTGCCCCGTCTCCCTCAGATGCGCGATCAGACGACCGATATGCTGGTCCATCGCTTCGAGCATCGCGGCCTCCACCTGCATGCGCATGGCATAGAGATGTTGGTCGTCTTTCGAGAGTGAATTCCAGTCGCGCATGGATGGATGCATGGGGGCCAGCGCCGCATCCCGCGGAATAAGCCCCAGTTCCTTCGCGCGCTGCCAGCGCTTCTCGCGCAGCACCTGCCAGCCGGCGTCATAGACACCGTTGTAATGCGCCGTCAATTCCGGCGGTGCCTGCACAGGTATGTGGATCGCCTGAAAGGCCAAATAGGCGAAGAAGGGTTTCGACGTGTCCGATCCCTTGTCGAGATAGTCGATCATTTTATCGACGATGAATTCCGACGAATAGAAATCCTCCGGCAGCGTCGCAGGCTTGCCATCTTCAAACCAGGGTGCGTCCTTGTAGTAAGGCATGTAGGACTTCTGTTCCCAATTGTCCGCGCCGGAAGCGTCCAGCGCGAAGGAACGATCAAAGCCATGCATGTTGGGCAGGTCACCCTTCTTGCTTCCCATATGCCACTTGCCCGCCATCAGTGTGCGGTAACCTGCGGGACGCAGGCGGTCGGCCAGCGTTTCCACACCGGGCTCCAGCGCCATGCCATAGCCCGGCATGCCTACATGTTCCGGCGGCAGAACTTCCGGAATGGTGGCAACGCCCGTCTTGTGATTGTCCATGCCGGTCAACAGCATGGCGCGTGAGGGTGAGCAGAGCGGCGAGGTGCGATAGTTGGTGAACATGGCGCCGCGCGCCGCCAGAGCATCGATGTTGGGCGTATGTGCTTCGCCGCCATAGGCACCAATGTCCATCAACGCCGCGTCGTCGATCAGCAACACCACGAAGTTCGTGCGCGGGCCATCCGCCTGCGCCATGGGCGTAGGGAAAGCACCAAAGGTGAAAGCCAATGACACCAGCATCGCGCGGACCCTGCCGCCCGTCATGGTCGATAAGACTGCCAAGATGTTCCCTCGAATTTACGCGCATACCCACGCACCAGCGCAGGCCCTGCCCTGCTCCTTTGGTAAACCACTGACATCAATGGCGTCAATTAAATTGCTGGATCAGGATGGAGCGCCTGAGGCGCGGGCGTTCAATTCCTGCATGTTGCTGACGATCTCCGCGCGGTTGTCGTGATCCCAAGGATGAAAGTCACGGCGGAAATAATCAAGATAGGTGCGGCCAAGCCCACGATAGACACCGCCTTTGCCGAACAGGAATCGCAGGCCGTTGAACCAAAGCGCCGTGCGGGATCCTCCATAATTCCTCAGCATCAGACGCATGTGGCGGAACGTGTCCCAGAAAAACTGCACGGTCACGACAAACATCATATAGCGGCGCAAACCGAGCGTTCCGCCGACTGCGCGATAAACGTCAAAGGCCACCGCCTTGTGCTCGCTTTCCTCAATCGCGTGCCAGCGCCAGAGCGCCGCCATTTCAGGGTCGGCGCCGGCAAGCGCTTCATGCTTTCGCAGCAGCGCATCCGCCAGCATCGCCGTCCAATGTTCGTAAGCGACCGTTGAAGCAAGATGGACAATGGACGAGAGATGTTTCAGTGCCCAGACCTGACGACGGCGAATAGGCTTCTCAAGCCGATCCAGCGAATAACCGCGCAATGCGCAAAGCGCTTCATTGTAACGCTGATGCTCGCGGCGATGAATATATTCCTGCGCCGAGAAGGCTTGCGCATGTTCACGCAATGCCGGATCAGTAATCTGACCACGATAAAATTTCACGCTATCAATAAAATGCTGCTCGCCAATGGGAAACATGATCGACAGCGCATTGAAATAGGCCGTGCGAAAGGCGTCACCACCATGCCAATCGTGACTTAGTGCTTCAACGGAAAAGTGCATATTGCGCGGCGTGATGTCGAAGCCTTCAGGCGTGCGTGAGGCCGCACCGATCGTCGCAGAATCTCTCATATCATAAGCTCCTGTTATCAAAACTGCCGCAACAAACATATCATCTCAAATGTAAGAACCTGCACATGCACAACAAGGACCGGAAGCGGCCATCAGGAGGTCATTTCCGGCCAGTGCGTGCTTCAAAAAGGGTCCGGCCCGGCTTGAGGAGAAGCCGGACCGGATGTTTGCGTCGGCGGGTGGGGCTTGCACGACGCGGGGGGTCTCAAAATGTGTATGAGAAAGACACGCTGGCAAAATCCTTGTCAGCCATAGCGTTGCGATATTCTCCACCGAAGCTCTTTGTATAATCGAGCTTGACCTTGTAGGTGGACTGGTAGTCAAGGTCGACACCAAGCCCGATGGTCTTCACATCTTCCACAAAACCCGGACCAATCGGACCTGCCGAATTGCCTTTGACGTCATGTGCAAAATAAACGCGGGGTGAAACTGTGTAAGGCGTACCGAGGAAGGAATTGTATTGCAGTATGGAGAGCAGACGATACCCCCATGAGAAGGACGAGGCATATTTCGGAGCAATGTTGCAAGTGCCCTGCCCTATGCAACTGTCACCGAGGACCGCCGCCATGCCGGGATTAGCATGGCTCTCACCCGAACGCGGGATCGCAAAGCGGTTGCCTTCCGCATCAGGCAGATATTGCAGGCCCGCATTGGCCACCACGATCCACAGGTCGGCGCCGGTCGTTTTCACAACAAAGTTTGACGGCGTGAACGTGCTGAGCGTATAGGCCTGCGCAACCAGCGCCTTCGTCCGCGCATAGCCCGGAATGAGCGCACCAGGCGCAACAGGCGCACCCTGATAGATATCGGGTTCGCCTGGTTGTGCAATGAAGCCCGCATTTTCAAAATCAGCACCGAGCAATTCTGTCGTGTCGATCTGGAACGGCATGTTGTCATAGTAAGCAATGTCACCGGAAAGCGCTGTGCCGTTCATAATATTCAGAGTCGTATTGAAGCTCGACCCAACCATATGAATGTCATCGACATATTGCACCTGCAGTTGCTTCCCGCTGGTGCGGGCATCGAGACCCAAAGCACCACCACATGTCGAGATCGGTTGCCCGGCTTCGTTAGTGATCAGCGGCAACTGACAAGCGATGCTGTTCATATTCCCGAATGAAAGAAGCGAGACAAGGCCCAGTGTTGTGGTGCTTGAATTTGCAGTGAAGGTTCCTATCGGCAACTTGCTATGAAAATTCACATAGTAAGCAGCAAGTTCCGTACCCTGATTGAGCCAGTCGGCGAAGTAACGCAATGCGGCACCCCATTGGCCCTGATCGCTCGCATTCTGATTTTCACCGCGCGGCACGAAGAGCGGATCGGTGAGACCCGATGTTGAACGGGGGCTGCCATCGGCGTTAGAATAAAACTCGCCATTGCTCATCGCATATGTACAGCCGTCAGCCGCTGCATCGCTCGGCGAAAAAAAAGTGCCGCATGGCGGCAGCGGGCTTTTTTCCCATTCAGCGATATACATACCTTCGACAGTGATATTCGCAGGCAGTCCGAGGCTCGCGTAAGCGGTTGCTTGCGGCAGGAACACTTCTTTGAGTTCTGTGCCGGGCTGCGTGAATGCGGCAACGTCAAGCGGCAGATAGGAAGACACACCACCTTGAATGAAAAGGCTTTCACCCCAGTTCACAACCTGTCTGCCGATACGCACATTAAGCGGCAGATCGCCGATGTTGTAATTGCCGTAAACGAAGGCATCGAGCAATTTGATTTGGCTCACCTGCCGGTCATAAGCATCGTCACCACGAAAGGCATCTCTCAGATTGCGGCGTTGCGGTGTTGTCGCCGCAATGGGGCCATAGCTGCCATCGCCTGTGCCGAGATCATGAGCAACGGGATCCCAAAAGGCTTTACCACGGACAAACACACCGTAGTTCTGCCACTTTGCTTCAATTTCAGAGACAATTTTTTGTGGCGCTGCGATCAGTTCGCCGCGTTGCACGTTGACGTTGCCGTCGTCAGAGTTGACGTCATAGTCCGCCCCGTTGGCACCCTGACAGCCACCGTTGAACACGGAGATATGATCGCAACTCTGACGCGACGTGCGTATGCTAGCACTTGAGGAAATTGTATTGGAGAGGTTGAACTGGACATCGCCGATCTTAAATTCGGATGCCGAAGCCCTTCCCGAAATAGAAATCATGATGAATAAGGTGACGTAGAGAAAAAAAGTTGAGAGTAAAGTTATGTGAAAATTTTTATTCGAAATCATGTTTCTTCCCCAATTCGTATAGGTTTTTCTTCAGAGCAAATTTTCATCCTTATTCGTACAAAATTTTTACGATCTCCAATTTCGCAAAATGAACACAATTCAACTGAATCATCCGCACACTCGATTCATCGACAACCTTGTACCGCGCATGATTTTCATGAATATGGTTCGCTTGGGTGAGGTCTGGCTTGGCCAATTGGGGGGTCAATTTTGGACGCGATATGAAAATAAATTCCGCATACGTCACAGCATTCAAACAAGCGATCCGTGATTCAGGCCACGATCCATCGATCTTCTTCGACGACACGGTGGCAATTGATGAGGTTGAATTTTATCAATTGTGCAACAAAGCGGCCGAATCGATTAACGACCCGACATTCGCACTGCGCTATGGTTCGGCGCTGCACCTCGGCACGCATGGCGTTCTTGGAAATGCCCTAATGAGTTGCCGGACACTTCGTCAGGCTGCTGAATTTCTGGTACGGCACAATCCTGTGAGCACGATGGAGGCGCATATCCATTTCGCATTCGATCACGACAACGCGATTCTTTCTTTCACACCCGGCATCGAACTTCCAGCCGCGCCAAATTTTCTACCCGAAGTATTCTTCATGGCCGCTATCAACGGAATCAGCGAGATGGTCGGCGTGGAGCTTGCCGGATGCCGCGTCGAATTTGCATTTGAACCTACAATGCCGGAGGAGATCTATACACGCTTTATCGGCTTGCCCGTTCATTTCGGCGCAGGCGTCAATCGCTTTATAGGTCCACGCGACGCGGTGAACCTGCCCTTGGCTGCAGCAGGAAACGAGGTTGCGGATATTTATGTGCGACAGTGCAGCAAGATATTGATTGAGCGCAGCCGCAGCGCCAATTGCGCGGCACGGGTTCGCCGCATCCTTCTTAATGCCAATAATAAGATCACCAGCGAGCATGCTGTGGCTGAGCGTTTGAAAATGAGTGCTCGCACATTGCGCCGTCGTCTCTCAGACGAAAAAACATCGTTTCGCGAAATCTTCGACGAGTTGCGCCGCGATATGGCGATGGCTTATCTGAGTGAAACGCGTTTGCCTATTGCAGAGATTGGCTTACTTCTCGGATTTGATGATGTTGCGAATTTCCGCCGCTCCTTCCGCCGCTGGAACGGAAACTCTCCTCAAACATATCGAGAACAAAAAATAATTGATGATAAAACAAACATTACTGGGAGCTTGGATTCCAACGCGACGTCTCCGTTGTCATGTTCATAACTCTCTGCATTTGCAGCACATTGCGCTTATTTCGAACGATACAATGGCAATATGATAAACCATCGTTATTTTATAATTGTCTATTAGCGAGACGGGACTTTTTTCCAACATCGCTGAAACACATTGTCGCCTCATATGTTTTCTAGCTTTCAGTCAGCGGAGGAATTCCTCCTGCGAAACAAACTGGAGAGCTGCTATGACGAACATCAGAAGTCTTTTTCTCGCAACTTCGCTCGCCCTTGCAACCACAGTGACAGGTGTATCGGTTGCCGCGCTCACAACAACAGCGCAGGCCGCGACCGCAGAGGATCTCAACGCCGATGCCAAGCAGGCATTGGAGAAACTCTACAAAGCAAACCCCACAGCTAAAGCGGTCTCCGAAAAGGCCGTTGCGGTTCTCGTGTTCCCCAATATTGTGAAGGCCGGTCTTATCTTCGGCGGTGCCTATGGTGAAGGCGTGCTGCAGGATGGCGCAAAGAACCACAAATACTACAACTCGCTGACAGGCTCGTGGGGCCTTCAGGCCGGTGCGCAATCCTATGGTTATGCCGTGTTCTTGATGAACAAGAATGCTGTCAAATATCTCAACGACACGCATGGCTTGGAAATCGGCGTGGGCCCCACCGTTGTCGTGGTTGACGAAGGTGTTGCCAAGAACTTCTCAACGTCTTCACTCAAGGATGATGCCTATGCCTTCATCTTCGACCAGCAGGGCCTGATGGCCGGTGTCAGCATCGAAGGCACAAAGATCACCGAGATCAAACGCTAAACTAGAGCGTTTCGTCCAAAATGAGCGGCCCCGCCAGCTTGAAAGCTGCGCGGGGCCGCTTCATGCTTACGTCCGGTGATTGAGGGAGGCGACCATGGATTTGACGGCCAAGAAAAAACAACTCAACGACGAAGGCTATTGCATCATCTCCGACGTGCTTGATGCCGCATCCGTCACCGCACTCCGCGACAAGCTCTGGGCGGCTGCTGACCTCAGCGAAGCACGCGGGCTTCGGACGCGCAATATCGGCATTGACCCCAATGAGCACAATGTCCGCGTCTTCAATCTCATTGATCTTGATCCGGCTTTTATCGATATCGCGCAGCATGATCTTGCCATGGACATCGTGACGCATCTCCTCGGCCCCGATTTTCTTCTATCGAACCTCACCGCCAACATTGCTCTGCCCGGTGCCAAGTCGATGAAGATCCATTCCGATCAGGGGATCGTCGTGCCGGAGCCGTGGTTCAACCCGTGGTCTATCAACATTATCTGGTGCCTCGACGACATTTATGAGGCCAATGGCGCAACGCGATTCATTCCGGGTAGCCAACATTACAAATGGGCCAGCGAACTTCCCGCCGATGCTGCCGCGCGCACCGTCGCATTTGAGGCCAAAGCCGGTTCCGTCATCGCGATGGACGGCCGCACATGGCACACGTCCGGTGCGAATGTCACGAAAGACAAACAGCGCGCACTTTTGTTTGGCTATTATTCATCGGCCTTCATCCGGCCGCAGCAAAACTGGAATGCGGCTTTGTCGGAGACAACGCTCAACAGTCTCAATCCACAGATGCGTGAGATGCTTGGATTAGGTGCCGTTGCCAATACGCGACTTGGGCGCGTGCTGGTGACTTAGTCTATCGGTGCCGAAGGTGACGATGACTTCCTACCGCCGCCGCCAACGCCCACACCGAATTGCACATTATCGAGCACGTCACCAAAGAATGAACTCTCTTTGACGCATTTGCCGTCCTTCAACTCCATGCCCTTTTCGCATTCTGGTGCGGGCGGTGTTACCGGTGGCGTCACGACGGGTTCTTCTTTCTTGACAGGGAGATCGGGCTTCACAACCGGCTTATCCGTCTGCTTCGGTTTTTCCGGCACTTTGGGCACAACACAACCGACGCCTTCAACGAGTATCTGTCCGTTAGGGCAGCCGCATTCCGTTTTCGAAATACGTGACATGCCGGGATAGAGACACTGGCAGGTCTCGCCTTTCGCTTTCGTAGACCACTTATCGCATTGCAGCTTTTTCTTCACGCAGCCTTCGCCGGCCACAAGCGTTTGCCCGCTTGGGCAAGAGCATGCCGTCGCGCTCTTGCGCGTCATACCTTCATAGCGACAGGCACATTCATCACCCTCGAGCTTCGTGCTGCGCTTCTCGCAGACCGGAGGTGGTGGCGGCGGGTTGTCGTCGTCCGTTACAACAACGGGAGGCTCCTCAATGACAATGTCTTCTTCCGACACCGTATGCTTCACTGTCGTTGAGCAGCAAAGATCGGTGCCGGGTTTGCTGCCCCCGCCCTGTTCCACCGCGTCAATTTTGAACGTCACGACAGTGCCGGTCACAAGACCCGTCAGCGCCCATGTGCCGACGGTCTGTCCCGTGCTGAAGGTTTGCTCTGAATTGGTGACAATCACGCCGCCTGTTTGCGTCGTCACGCGTACCACAGTCGGCGTAACGCTTGGCGGTCCGCTCAAAGTCAATGTCAGCGTGCCGCTGCCGCCCAATGACGTCAGAGTCGATGTGAGTTCAAGACAGTCACCAATGAGACTGCACTCTTCGCCCTCGACCATGCCGAGATTGACGTCAGCTTCAATCAACGAGCCTTCGTTGTCCAACACCGCATGGTTTGACACTTCACCGCAGCTCTCGATCGTCGTCTTGTAGCAAATCTGCGGCATCTCATCGGTCTCATAGCCGAGACGCAATTGATAGTCGGTTGTCGGCGGCGTGTTGCCTGCATAGGTCGGTGTGAACTCAATCGTGACGGCGCTGTTCAATCCCACCGCCGACAGATTGACGGCATATGTATTGCCGGAACCGACTGTGATCGTCTGCAACACTGTGCCCGCGCTGTCCTTGATGACAATGGTGCCGCCCGTAAGCCCGCCTGGCCGGTTCAGAATGTCGAGATTGGTCCATGTCGCTTCAGTGGGTTTGGCAAAGCAATACTGATCGTCGGCGCTGAATGTTTCCGCATAGGTTTGCGGCACACATGAGCCCTTGGCTTCAGTGCCATCGGGGTTGAAGCGCACCAGCGTTCCACCGTCGCCAAGTCCATAGATGCAGGTGTCCGGCGCTTGCGGGTCGACCGCAAAGCCATAGTCGCCGACATAGCTTGCAGGATTGCCACCACTGTCCGTCCAGGGCCCGTTGTTGTCCCAATAGGGCGTGAACGGTGTGCAATAGGCATTAGCCGCAAAGTCGTAGCATTTCGAATTTGCACCCGCCATGCCGAGATAGGCTGGAAACAACACTTTCGCCGTGTTTGGCAAATGGTAGGCCGAGAAAATACGCTGCGTGGACATTGAAGCCGGCCACATATTATTCACAGCTGCGCTTGTCGCAATATCGATGCATTTGAAATTGCTGGCATTGAACCCCTGCACGATGCAGATCGCTGTCATCGCGCCTGAACTGTCGATACCGGGCCCGAGGAATGTCGTCGCCATCGTTGCGCCGCCGGTGGTGCCGGTCGCAGCCCAGCCGTTGCATGTCGCGCCGCTTGCAAGTTCATAACAGAAGACACGCGGCAGAGTGTTTGAAATGAAAAGACGCGTGCCGTTTTCTTCAACAAACATGTCTCGCGAGCGACCAAGCGAACTATCGGGACTGACGGTCTGAATGGTCCACCCCGCACAAGTCGGCGCGCCGGGGAGCGCCACATCCACGCAATAGAGTTTGTCGAGTGCATAGACATAAAGGCGCGATGGATTTGCCGGATCAGCACGAACACCGGTCACATAGCCGTCGAGCAACGTGCCCGTATAAGCCGAGATCGGATTTGAGCCGGTATTGATGACCGGATTGCCGGGCAACAGGACAAACGGGCAAGGCACGTCATTTTCCGCATCCCAGCAACCCATGCCGAGTTCAATCACCTGATTATTGTTGTTCGTGCTGCCGTAATAGCGTGCGGCCGGATAATAGATTTTCTTCTGCCAGACGGAGGCATGCGGCAAGTCGGGCGTCGCGCGGCGTTCGGCGCCGACACCCGCCATCATCGGATAACTGGAATTGCAGGCTGCAAGCGATCCGCCATACCAGCACATGATCCTCGGATCGCTGCCGCCGGACGGCATATGATGATGGATGCCGAATACCTTTGTGCCCGTTGATGTCACCACCGGCACGGGTTCATAACCGTCGCCGGTTCCCACTTTCAAACCAACCGTGCCTGTGACAGCGGGGATCGAAAGTGTGAAGTTCGTCGGCCCCAAGCCAGGATGCGAATAAACTTCTGTGTTGGCATTGTACTCGGGCGTCGAGATCGTCCAATCAGGAGCCACAATCGTGTTCGGCACGTAAGTCTGATTGGCGCTCAGCACATCGGTGATGGTGACAGGGCCTGACATTGCGGCAGGGTTATAACGCAGCACATATTGAATGAGCTGCCCAACAGTCGTCGGACCGGTCAGTACATTGCCGTTTTCATCGTAAGCCGTTTTGGTGAAGTCCGTGCCCGGCTGCGGATCCGGCAGGATGAACATCTGCATGGCAACATAGGCGACCGCCGCCACCGCAACCCCCGCAATGCCGATCCTCCCCCACAGCGCGTTCATTGCGGCACCTCGCACATTTCGGTCGGCACCGTCACGTTGATCGTCGCATGACAGCAGTCGTAGGGCTCACCGCTCTGGCGCGCGACAGCGTCGAAGCCGCAAACATCAATCGCCACCGTTTGGCCTGGCGTGGTGCCCGCGAGCGAGATCACGCCGGGCGGCGGCACCAACGTAATGTCAGGTCCGTTCGTTACAGTCACACCCGTTGTCGCCGACAGAACAGTTAGCGTGTTGAGCCCGATACCCGCATTGTCGAGAGCCGTGAGCTTATAGACCCAGCCGCCGCTTTCCGGATCGCATTCTGCCTCGCCGTCCACCATCATGCATTGCTCAGGGTCTTCATCATCGGTCGGGCAATCCGGGCCTATGCATTCCTCGCAATCAGGCCCGACGCATTCGGGATCACCCGACGGCGGACAATCAGGACCCGGTTCGGTGCAAATTGGTGGCGGTGGAGGAGGAGGTGGTGGTGGAGGTGGCGGCAAGATCGCGCCGGTCTTGTCATCATCCGGTATCGTGGTCACGCCGCCCGCAACGGCCACGCATGACGGCTTGGCGCAGCCCAACCGATAGACCGCCACATCGCCGACGCGACCGGCGAGATCGTCGCTCTCCATCTCGTCAGCATAGTTAGTGAAATAGCTGATCGACGGCGGTGCATTAAATCCGCGCACAGGCCGCGCAGGGCTCACCTGCAATCCGGTCAGACGCAATTCGCCTTCGGCCACGATTTCGTCTTCGACTTTGCGGAAAGTCCTGAGATTATCGCCGGTGAAGAAAATTGCTGTCTCGCAATCATCAAAGTTCATAACGACATTGCCGTCTTTGTCGTAATGGTAGCCATAGCCCAGCGCGATGCCGCCTGCACTCGCACGATGGCCGTCACCAAAGCCCACCGCATATTCTTCCGGTGCCTGATACCAGATGCTCTCGGTTTCCCTATCATCCGGCGTTTCGCGCCAGAAGCGATAGACATGCGCTGTGCCGTCGGCATTGAGCGGTTTGTAATCATATGTCGTGCCGATAATTGCGCGTTCCGCCACGATCATCTCGCCGGATTTCGCAAACACGATGTCGGAGACCTGCGCCTTGCCGCTGCCGTCAGGCAGTGAGATTTCCACACGAGCGTCTTTGGCGAAGTCGCCCGTCTTGGTGAGACCCACCGACCATATTTGCCCGCCGGGTTCCGTATCTTGTGCGTGGCCCTCGCGTGTAACGCCTTTGGCCACCGCGTAATAGAGACGCCCGCCGTTTACCGCCAGGCCCCAGACGCTTCGCGTCGGCGGTGTAAAGCCCCATGTCTCCGGCTTCTCGGTATTGAATGCGCGCGCCGCAATGCTTGTGCGTGTGCCTGCATCAAACTCAGCACCGACAATCCTGCCGTGATCGAAGTGACCGAGGTCTTTTCCCTTGAGATCGAAGCGATGGATCATGCCGCTCGAAAGATCGGAGACAAACAACTGACGATGCCCGCCATCATAGGCAATATTGCCAAGCCCCGCCGGACCTGTGCCGGTGCCATCAAACGCGACGTCTGCAAACTTCGTCACCGCACCCGTCCGCCCGTCCACTTTCCAAATGCTGCCGGGTCCGCCGTCAGGTCCGAATTGTCCCGCCGCCCAGCTCGCCTCCGGCTCGCCCCTCTTGGCGCGCTTAATGCGGCCTTCAAGCGTGGGCACATAAATGTTGAGACCATAGACAGAGGTCGCGGTGAGGTAGAGGTCGGGGTAAGCGCGATTATTCATCGTCACGCCAAAGACCTGCCCGATGGCGCTCGCTGGAATATCGCGCCGTTTCGGCATCGCCCAGAATTTTCCGTTCCAGACAAAATCAGGCGTACGCGGATTAAATATCCGCACCGACGGTCCGTCGAGATTGATGAAGGTCTGATCGTCTTTGGATTTACCTGTCGGCAGCGGTGCGTTGGGGTCAGGCACTTTCACACCCGCAAAACCCGTCACCACAGTATCGCCAAGGGCCAGCACCGGCCCCTTATCCAGCGGGTGCAGAACCTCCGCTGTTTCGCGCCTATCGCAATAGCTCATAAGGAGCAGGAGGATCACAATAAGCGCGCCAAAGAAGAGGACCAAAGCCGTCCTCTTACGCCGCCTCTGCTTGTCGGTGTCGTCTGCCATGCCCCACCCCTTGCGATTAACCATAGTACAATCTTGGTCTTTCTCCTAAAGCCACAGACCCGCTGCGGCCGGCGTCCAAGGGCACGCGCGCCCCGCTCAAAAACATCAGGAAATCTCTGTCGTTTGCCACTGTTGCGATTAAGTCGCAGAGTCACATTCAATGCGAAACCCGTCTGTTTTTAACTGAGATGCAATTGCAACTAACTCTTACTTACTTTAGGACGTGAAGAAATGCCGTGCCCAGGGGGCGGCGCGGCAATTCTTGGAGCAATTACACGACATGTCGAACACAGCCATCCGCCATTTCAAGGCCTTCCTCTTTGCATCCGTTGGCATGGTGGCGCTCGCCACAGCGCCCGCGCTCGCCGCCGACCCGGTGAAAGACGAAGAAGCCACCGAGCTACCCGATCTCGTCATCAAAGGCGAGGCCGACAAGGTCGAAGACAACAAGCTTGCCCCCGCCTATGCCGGCGGTCAGGTCGCCCGCGGCAGCCGTGTAGGTGTGCTGGGCAATCAGGACATCATGGATGTGCCCTTCAGCTCGACGAGCTATACCGAGGAGCTGATCCGCAATCAGAACGCGACGACCCTTTCCGACGTGATCGCCAACGATCCGTCCGTACGCATGGGCTTCGGCTTTGGCAACTTCTCGGAGCAGTTTATCATTCGTGGCTTCCCGCTCTATGCCGAAGACATTTCGATCGATGGCCTCTACGGCGTCACACCGCGTCAGGTCATTTATCTTGATATGTATGAGCGCGTTGAAGTGCTCAAAGGCGCGTCGGCCTTCCTCAATGGCGCAGCCCCCAGCGGCACCGGCATCGGCGGCGGCATCAACCTTGTGCCCAAGCGCGCAGGCGATGAAGCGCTCACGCGCGTCTCCGGCATATACAGCATGAACGGCCAGCTCGGCGGCCATGTTGACAGCGGTATGCGCTTTGGTGCCAACAAGGAATGGGGTATTCGCCTCAACGTCGGCGGCAATGATGGCGAAACATCAATCGACGATGAAAAGCGCTGGTACGCGCTCGGCGCTGCTGCCATCGACTATCGCGGTGAGAACACACGTGTCGCAGTTGATCTCTACTCGCAGAAAACCAAAATCGAAAAAGGCCGTCCTGTCGTCTATCTCGGTGGCTTGACCTCGGTTCCCGATGCGCCGGATGCCGACACCAACTATGGTGCCGACTGGTCCTACTCAACACTGCGCGACACCTCTGCCATTCTTTCAGTCGAGCATGACCTCACAGCAAATCTGATGGTCTATGCCAAAGCGGGCTACCGCGAGATGCGCGAAGACGGTGTCTATGGCTCACCCACTCTCAACAATGCCAACGGCGATGCCGACATGTCGCGCCTCAACGTGCCGCGTGAAGACAAAAACATCTCGGCCACAGGCGGCATCCGCGCGAAGTTCGTCACAGGCGGCGTCAACCACGCGCTCAACCTCGGCGCCTCGACGCTCACCACGGAAAACCGCAACTCCTATGAGTTCGGCTTCACCAGCCCGACCAATATCTACAATCCGGGCAACCCTGCTTATCCCGCAACATGGTTTGGTGGTGGTAGTTTCAGCGATCTACCGCTTGTCTCGCGCGTCAAGACCTCGAGCGTCTATCTCTCCGACACGGCCAACTTTCTTTCAGACCGCGTTCACCTGACACTCGGGTTGCGCAGCCAGAAACTCCACGTGCAAAACTTTGACCGTACAACCTTCATCAACACGGACGACTATGACGAATCCGCTGTGACACCGGTTGTAGGCGTTGCCGTCAACGTCACGGAAGAAGTCTCGCTCTACGCCAACCGCATCGAAGGCCTGGCACAGGGTCCGACCGCTCCGGGCACGGCCGCTAACGCCGGCCAGATTTTCGCGCCTTACAAATCCGTCCAGTATGAAGTTGGTGGCAAAGTTGATCTCGGCACACTCGGCTTCGGTGTCGCCGTCTTCCAGACAGCGCAGCCCATCGGTATCGATAGTGGCATCGGCACTCTCTTCACGGTTGACGGCGAACAGGAAAACACCGGCATCGAACTCACAGCCTTTGGTGAAATCACCGAAGGTCTGCGTGTCCTCGGTGGCGTGACTTACATCGATGCTGAACAGACCAAAACGTCGAGCGGTACCAATGACGGCAAGACAGCGCCCGGCGTCCCTGAATATCAGGCCAATATCAGCACGGAATATGATCTGCCCTTCCTCAAGGGTTCAACAGTTCTCGCCCGTGTGGTCTATACGTCGGAACAATACTTCGACGTGGCAAACATGATCGAGCTGCCCTCATGGACACGCCTTGATCTCGGCGCACGTTATACGCTCGACGCCGGTGGCCGTCCGCTGACATTCAACCTCACGGCTGAAAACGTCACGAATGAAGGTTATTGGTCGTCGGCTGCCGGCGGTTACCTGACACAGGGCAAGCCGCTCACAGCCAAGTTCTCCGTCTCGACGGAATTCTGATAACATGCCGCAAGGCATGAGGATAACAAGATGACGAACGGTGCAATCAGGGCATGGTATCAGGTCCATAAATGGACAAGCCTTGTTTGCACCGTTTTTCTTTTGATGCTCTGCATCACCGGCCTGCCGCTCATCTTCCACGAGGAAATTGATCATTTGCTGGAAGGCGAACAGACACTCACTGCTCTGCCCGCCGACACACCGATGCGCTCGCTCGACGAAGCACTCGCCACCGCGCTCAAGGCGCATCCCGGCGAAGTTCCGCTTTTTATGAGCTTTGACGAAGACCGTCCGGTCGTGAATGTCACGACCGCTCTATCCGTCACCTCGCCCGTCGAAGCCATGAACTTCACGTCGCTGGACCTACGCACGGCTGAGATTGTCGCCCAAGGCAATTTCGCCACCGATGGTGTCATGGATTTCATCCTGCAACTTCACATCGATATGTTCTTGGGCCTCAAGGGCGAGTTGTTTCTCGGCTTCATGGGCCTTCTCTTTTTCACCGCACTCGTATCCGGCGTGGTCGTTTATGCACCCTTCATGCGCCGCCTGAATTTCGGCACGGTGCGCGCCGCGCGCCCGCGCCTCAAATGGCTCGACACGCATAATCTCATCGGCGTTGTTACACTCATGTGGGCTGTCGTCGTCGGCCTCACTGGCGTCATCAACACGCTTGCCACGCCGCTCACGGATTATTGGCGCTTCACTGAGCTTGCCGACATGATCGCGCCTTATGAGGGCCAACCCGTTCCGACCCAAATGTCCTCGCTCAACGAAGCGGTCCTCATCGCCAAAGCCGCAGCGCCGGGCACACGCCCACAATTCGTTGCCTTCCCCGGCGTGCGCTTCAGCTCCAATCATCACTATGCTGTGTGGCTCAAGGGCGCGACGCCCGCGACGGAGCAAATCCTTACGCCCGCGCTCATCGACGCGACCAATGGCACACTCACCGACATACGCAAAATGCCATGGTACATGCTGGCGCTGCGCCTCTCGCAGCCATTGCACTTTGGTGACTATGGCGGCATGCCCATGAAGATCCTCTGGGCGCTTCTGGACATCGCCACAATCATCATGCTCTCGACAGGTGTCTGGCTCTGGCTCGCTAAACGCAAATCCTCGACACCGCGCATCGCCGTGACGGCACAAGTGAAACCTGCCGAATGAGACTTAGTCGTCGCCTCTCCCTCAGCGAGATTTTTCTTGTGCCGCTCATCCTGTTCATCGCAACGGGTGTGGGGCTTGTCACGGCGCTTCTCGGCGCAGGCCTATGGGACATCATTTCATGGGTCGGCCTGCTCGCGCCCGTCGCCGTCATTGTCTGGGCATGGAACCGCCGCAGCCACAAGCACTAACTGCCTTTAAGCCATGCCGCGCAGCCGGGTCCGAGTTCTTTCAGCGCCCTCGCCTCGTAAGCAGCACTTTCCTCTGCGTTCAACATACCCTGCCAACGTCCGTTGATACCTTTATGCACGAAGGTCTCTGCACCCCCATCCCAGAAGGCACCGCCCAGCGGCACGGACGGCGTTGCATTCGCCTTCATATAATCAAAGCTGCAATGCTTCAGAATCGTCTGCCATTTCGACTCATCAACTTTGATGCCGAGAAATTCCGCAATCTTCCAGATCTCACCTTCCATGTCGCGTTTCAGATCAGCGAAATGCAACATGTACACATTAGGCAGATTGCGGATCGCCCACCACGAGCGAATATTCTCCCAGAACGGCCAGAATGGAAATCCATCCTCCGCCAGCCATTGATTGAAGTAGGCCACAACGTCCTTGGACGGCGGATCAATCGGCGGGCCAACGCGATTAGGCGTGTCATTTAATGCCTCATACCAAAGCGCGTTAGCATGAGTGTGGTGATTATAAAGACTCCACACAACATCGCGTCCGTCGCGGCCGATATAGATGTATTTAGCCTTTGGCGAAAAGACGAGCGCGTCCACGGGCAAATGCGTTTTAATAAATCGGCGATGCGCTTGTTCATTCAACGCGCCGAGCTTCACTTCCTTAGGTGGCACGCGCAAATCGAGCCAAGGCGACATGTCAGCCACTTGCAACCCCGCTTCACCGTTAAAAATCAGCTGGCTGACAATTTGCTGCACCCAGGTCGTGCCGGATTTCGCATAGGTCGAGATGATGATGTCATCATCGCGGAAGCCAAATTCATTCCAGATCGTCGAGTCAAAATGATGGCTGTGAATTTCACGGGCCTTGGTCGGCCACACCACATCTTCAGACATGTTCTCCCCCAAGAGATAAAGATCGTTATTCTGCTGCCGTTTCTGCCGCCTCGTCCTGCACAACAAACCCTTTCCAGGTATTCATGTACTCAATGAAGGCCGGGCCCAGCCGCTCACTGCGCAGATAATCGCGCGTCACCGGTAAAGCAATTGTTTTGAAATCCGCATCTGCCTTCACGCATAGCGGGAAATCGTGATGCAAAATCGCGCCGCGTCCGATCAGTGAGAAGTCAGCGCCATGCGCCAGCACCTTGCGGCAGGCCTCCGCGCTCATGATCTTGCCCGCGACGCCGAGCTTCGTATTGCCGCGCGGCAATGCGGCAAACCAATCAATCAGAGGTTTATGCGCGAAGTCCGTTTCCACCGGCGCCTTAAACACATCCCAAAGCGACATATCGAGATAATCAATGTCGCCGGACGTCATCACTTGTTCTGCAACCTGCAAAGCCTCAGCCAACTTTATGCCGAAGCGTTCCGGCGACAGACGCAGGCCGAGTTGAAAATCCTTACCCGTGCGTGCGCGAATGCCTTTGATAATGTCGAAGACAATACGCGAACGATTTTCGAGTGAGCCGCCGAAGCGGTCAGTGCGTTGGTTCGTTTCGCTGCTCAAAAACGCACAGAGGATATAGCCGTGTGCGCCATGCAGTTCGACGCCTTCAAAGCCCGCCTTCTCGCAGCGCACTGCTGCGGCGATGAAATCCTCTATCAATGCTTCGACTTCCGTCGTCGTCAGCGCCCGTGCATTAGTCTCGGCAAAATCCGACGGACCGACAGGCCGCTCTCCTGTCAGCGCTTCAGGACTGCGAATGCCCGCATGATGAAGCTGCACGGATGACAATGCGCCCCGCGCCTTGATCTCAGCGGCGAGCCGCGTCAGCCCCGCCAAATGCTCATCACCGAACACGCCGAGCTGACCGGGAAAGCCTTGCCCTATGCGCTGCACATGCGCGGCGCAGCTCATCACCATGCCGAAACCGCCCGTCGCTCTGTATGTGAGCCAGTTGAATTCATCATCCGACATTTTGCCGTCGGGGTGACTCTGGCTATTCGTCAGCGGCGCCAGCATAAAACGGTTTTTCATCGGCTTGCCGCGCGTAAAGGCCAGCGGCTCAAATAAATCGGCCATGTATCTCAACTCCCCGAATGATGCAATTTTGATGGGGAATCCGTATCACAAACCGGCCTGTTACTCAAAACCTGGCCGACAAAGCCCGCACGTCAAAGATTCCGTCCGCGTCGAGCTTCAACCAATCATCAGGTGCAATGCTTTGATAGGGCTCATAAAGTTTGACACCCGTTGAAATCAAGCCTGCCACAAAGCTAAAGGCGCTTTTCGCCGTCACCAGCACGTCGCTCATCGCAAGGTTATGCACGGTTTCAAAGACGTCACGCCCGATATGAAGATGGCACCCCATATCGGCGAAGAGTTTGAAATCCTCCGCACGACCTTCCGAATAGATATTGACCCGCGCCGTCTTTCCCTTGGCCTTCAGAACCGCCAGAACTTCGCTCACTGTATGCGCGATGCGCTCATCTCTCGTAAATCGCTCCGCCGTTGCCGCGTCGCTCACCGACACATCGCCGCGCCTTATATGCACCGCGACGGTTACATCTTCCGCACCGCGATCCAGAGCAATACCCGACTTATCATGCGCGTGATATTTTTCCCGCAAAGCCGGAATGATGGCGGCGTACATTTCCGGATGCGCATTGCAGATGCCCTGAAAATGCTGCGCCTCGACAACGAGCCCGTCGCGCTTCCAAAGTGATGCCTGATCAAGAAATGTTTTGATGCCCACTGCTTCTTCAGTGGGCGCAATCACGCGCTCGCCAACGCCCAGTCCAAAGAACTCTTCCCACTTCGTTGTCCAAGCCGTCTGATCGCCCTCGGCATGTTCGACAAACTGAAACGGTGTATGGAGGTAGGTGATCCCCGTTGCCCTCGCAAAGGCCATGGCCGAGATACAGGCATTGGCCTGCGCCCCGCCGCCGTCCCGCTTGCCGCGACAGGTGATCGCCAACGACGGCGACACGCGCCCTGCCTTCACCACGTCATAAAACTGAAGATCGTTCGGGACCCGGCGCAGCTTTTTATAGAGTCGCAAGAGTCCCGGCATCCAAAATCCTGTCAATCGCTTCAGTCGGCCGCTTTTGCCGCATCGCTCGTGAACCGCGTCACGATGGCCTCATGACGGGGGCGCCGGTTGCGCCCCTCACGGATCACCGTTGGTGCCGCGAGCAAAACAGGAACAAGGACCAAGGTCAACAAGGTCGCAAAACCAAGACCAAAGATCACGGATGTTGAAAGCTGCACCCACCACACAGCCACAGGCCCGCCAAGAATGATTTCGCGATTGGCGAAATCAAGGTTGATCTGCAAGGCCATCGGTAACAGGCCAAACATCGTGGTGATCGTTGTTAGCAGAACGGGTCGCAAGCGCTGTCCCGCTGTGCGCAACACTGCCTCAACCACGTCCATCGATTCCTTACGCAGGATTTGATAGGTGTCGATGAGGATGATCGAATTGTTCACTACGATACCCGCGAGCGCCACGATGCCCGTGCCGGTCATAATGACCGAAAATGTTTGACCGGTCACAACCATACCGATCAGCACACCCATCGTGGAAAGCACGACCGTCGAGAGCGTCAGGATGGAATGGTAGAAGCTGTTGAATTGCGTCAGCAGAATAATAAACATCAGGAACAATGCGCCAAGAAGCGCGCCGCCAAGGAAGGTGGCGCTCTCATCCTGCTCTTCGCTTGCGCCGCGAAAGGCGATTTTGACGTTGGGATCAAATTTCTGCGCCGTCACCCATTCCGACAATTCACCCACGACCTTATCGACATTGATTTTTTCGCCCGTTGCCGGATCAATGGCTGTGTTGGCCTTAATCTCTATGCGGCGGAAGCCGTTGATACGTTCGATAGAACTCACCTGCGGTGCGGCTTCGCGCTTCACGAAGTTCGAAATCGGCACGAGTCCTTGTGAAGTCTGCACACGCAAACTGTCCAGTTGATCGAGAACGCGGTAATCCGCCGGAAAACGTGCGCGGATGTCGAGTTCGTCCTGCGCGTCATCAGGCCTGTATTCGCCGATCATAATGCCGTTGGTGACAAGCTGAATGACTGCACCAACAGAGGTCACGTCTGCACCGAAGCGTCCGGCAAGCTCCCGGTCCACTGTCAGCACCCATTCAATGCCGGGCAGCGGACGCCCGTCTTCAACGTCGATGAGGCCCGGCACCTCCTTGTCGAGGTGATCGCGGATACGGCCCGTCAGATTGAGCAGGGCGTTATAGTCAAGCCCCGTCAGCTCGATCTGAATATCCTTGCCGGTCGGCGGCCCGTCCTCCTGCTTACGCAGTTCGACTTTGATGCCCGCCATGTCTTTGGTCTTCTGGCGCATTTCTTCCAGAATAACCTCACCCTTGCGGCGCTCCTCATAGGGTTTCAATTCGACCATCATCTGCGCGACAAGATCTTTGGGCACATCGTCGCCACCGTTATTGCCGGACGCCATGCCGGGACCGGCACGGGTGAACACGGTTGAGACACCTTCCGTGTTCATGACAATTTTTTCGACATCCTGTGCGAGCGCCAATGTGTCTTTGGCCGAGAGGTTGCCGCGTGCGCTGACGAGTACAATCGCGCGTTCCGGTTCGGTGTTGACGAAAAATTCAACGCCGTTGTTGAACATGCTGAACAGCACAATGACCGCCACAAGCCCCGCGCCTGTAGCACTCAGCACTCTCAAAGGGTGATGCACAAGCTTGTCGAGCAGGCGCACATAGGCACCTGTCAGGCCGGACAGATTGCGGATGTCGCCTGTCTCTGCGTCTTCAAGCTGCTTCAATACGGCGTTGTTGGCAGATTCTGCCTTTCCGAACAATGCACCGAGCACAGGCGTAAACAGAAGCGCGGTCAAAAGAGACGCCGCGAGCACGACAATAAGCGTGATGGGCAGATAGCTCATAAACTTGCCGCTCACCCCCGGCCAAAGGAGCATGGGCAGGAAGGCGGCCAGCGTCGTCGCTGTGGAAGAGACAACCGGCCAGAACATGCGCTTGGCGGCTTGCGTATAGGCTTCGCGGCGGTCGAGCCCTTCCGACATTTTACGGTCAGCATATTCGACCACGACGATGCCGCCATCGACGAGCATACCGACCGCGAGCAACATGCCGAACATCACCATCATGTTGATCGTGTAACCGGCGGTGGCAAGGAAGAACAAGCCGATCAGAAATGACGTCGGGATGGCAATGCCGACAAGCAGGGCAGAGCGGAATCCAAGCGTCGCCACGACAACGATCATCACCAGAATGATGGCGGTAAAAAGCGACGCTTCAAGTGAACCGAGTGAACGATGGATCCAGTTCGAGGCGTCGAGCGTGTAGTTCACCTTGATCGAAGAAGGCAGATCTTTGGTCGCCGCTTCCACGGCTTTACGCACCAGCAAATTATTCTCGATAATATTGGTGCCGATGCGTTTGGTGATTTCAATGGCAATGGCAGGATGCCCGTTGAAACGGGCATAGCCGTCCGGGTCTTTGAAGGTCCGGCGGATATCGGCAATGTCCGACAATGTCACAACGCCGTCGCCCGATGTTTTGATCGGCAGACTGAGCACGTCTTCACGCGTCTCAAACAAGCCCGGCACTTTCACCGAGAAGCGCCCCTGCCCCGTATCGATATTGCCCGCAGCAACAAGGCGGTTGTTCATCGACACGATATTGATGAGTTCGCCCTGCGAGACATTATAGGATTCGAGCTTCGCCGGATCGACCACCACTTCGAGCACTTCTTCGCGGTGCCCGACAAGCTCGGCTTCCAGCACCGTCGGCACAGCTTCAACTTCGTCCTTCAGACGGCGCGCGGCCTCATAGAGCGTGCGTTCAGGCACATCACCTGAGAGCGTGACGATGAGCACAGGAAAGAGCGCCGTGTTGAATTCGCGCACGGTCGGCTCTTCGGTGTCACTCGGCAGTTTGGCTTGCGCCATATCGACCCGCTCGCGCACATCCTGCAGTGCCGCGTCTTTGTCGAAATTGATATCGAACTCAAGCAGGATGCCCGCATAGCCTTGCGAGGCAAAAGCTGTGATGTCTTCAAGCCCTTCCAGCGAGCGCAGTTCCGTTTCCATCGGTCGCACCAGCAGACGCTCGGCGTCTTCCGGCGAAATGCCGTGATGCACGATGGAGACGAAGAAAATCGGGATCGGAATATCCGGATCGGCTTCTTTGGGAATATTGATATAGGACACATACCCCGCCACGACGAGCAGAAGCATCGTCGTCAGCACCATGCGCGTGCGCGACATGGCGGCATCGATAAAGGCGTTCAAGAGGCGTCTCCCGCCTGATCAGCAGGCACCGCTTCCACCTTCTCGCCGTCTTTCACATAGTTCTGCCCGACAGTGATGAGCGTCACTTTGGGCGGCAAGCCTGTCACCCAGAGGCCCTCCGGCGTGTCGTCGATCAGCTCAATGCGGTTGAACTCGACGACACCTTGCGTATTCACGGTGCGCACGCCGACAATGCCGCGATCATCCAGCGTGATGACCGCGCTCGGAATACGATGCGCAATAATCTCTTTGCCCGGCACCGTGATTTCTGCCGTCACACCGGCGCGCATCGCGAAGTCCTTATTGGGCACTTCGAGTTCCACGCGAAATGTGCGCGTCTCGGGGTCTGCCGACTTCGCCACAAAGCTAATCGTGCCTTCCGCCACATCACCGGTCACAAGTTTTGCGCTGCCCTTGGACCCGATCGTCAGTGTATTGACGCGGTCTTCGGCCACCTGCCCCACCACCAACAGCGGATCAAGCTCAACCACAAGGCCACAAGGGTCGCCCATGCGCATATAGTCGCCAATCTCAACAGGGCGCTCATCAAGCACACCGTCGAACGGCGCGATGATCTCGGTCTGTTTCAGTTCGATCTGCATACGCTTCAGGTGAGCCGACGCCGCATCATAAGCCGCCTTTGATCCGGCCGCCGTTGTTGCGGCGCGATAGCCCTTCGCAGCCAATTGGCGCGAGGCATCATGTTCGAGCTGGCGCTGGCGCATCACAGCCTGCGCTTCGGCGAGCTGCGCGCCGCGTGCATCCACATTGAGGTGACATAAAATCTGCCCCTTCTTGACCCGCTCGCCTTTTTCCACCGGCAGCGCGCTCACTGTGCCCTGCGTTTCGGCCCGCACCTGCACAGCGCGTTTGGCCGCTGTGCGTCCGCGAATGACAATAGCTCCGCGCCGCTCACTCGCCACCGATTGCACGACGCGCACGCGCGTCGCGGCATCACTGGCCGCGTCGATTTCCGCCGCCGTCACGCCATTCTCACCTTGCGACGATCCGCCCAGCATGCCCGACAGAAACCACAGAAAAATCACCGCCCCGATACCAATGGCAATGTAATGAGAGCGATGGAGCCCCCCGCCGAACACTTTTTTCATTTCGTCTTTCTGCCGGTCAAACATTGGGCACCACGTCACATGGCGATGCCCCAACCGCGATTTGTCCGGCAGAAAAACCAGACAGTCAGCAAGGCTATTGCCACCGTCAAAGGTCAGGCCAAACGTCGGGATTCAGAGCAAACAACCCGAAAGATATATGTATCAATTCTGAGCTCCAAAAGGGTGCCGCCCAAAAATTGTGCGTTTTTTTGATGGAAAATGCGAAATATTCGCAGCCTTTGACTTCTCTGCCACAGCCAGCCGCAAACAATCAAAATGGAATCAGAAGCGCAGCCTCCGCAGATGTGACTATGCTACCCAAAAAACGAATTCAGGGACGAAATCTCCACATGAGCGACACCAATTCCGACGAGATTGAGACGCTGGCCCAACAGGTGCTGGACGCGATGAACACGCCTAAGCGCCGCGTCCGCCCGCGCATTGCCGAGGCCTTTCGCGACGCTATCGACATTGAGGTCGAAACACCCTGCGGCCCTGTGATGAGCTGGCGCCTCGGCAAAGGTCCGGCAACGCTCCTCGTGCATGGCTGGGAGGACGACAATTGCCTCTGGGGGCCCATCGCCGACAAATGCGCTCAGCTTGGCCGCGCCGTTGTGGCCGTCGATCTGCCCGGTCACGGCTTCACCAAAGCCGACATGGCGCGCCCGCATCTCATCGCCGAGGCGCTCATCGCGGTTGCTGCCGCGCAGGGACCGATCGACACGATCGTGGCCCATTCTTTCGGTTGCCTCGTCTCGATGATCGCCCTTGCCAAAGGTCTTGATGTCAAACGCATCGTGATGATCGCCACGCCGCTTGCACGCACGTCCCAGCGTTGGGAACGCATCGCCGCCAAGGGCATTCCCGATGATGTGATCGAACGTGTGAAGGCGATGATCGACGCCGAGGAGAGTGTGCCCGCGCCCTATGACATGGAAGCGGAAGCCGAAAACATGACCACGCGCGCGCTCTTCGTGCATTCGCTCGACGACGATGCCTGCCCCGTCGAGAACTCACAAAGCCTCAAGCGCCTGTGGCCGCGTTCCAAAATCATCCTCACGGATGAACTCGGCCACCGCCTCATCGCGCAGGACAGCGCGACCCTCGACCGCATCATCGATTTCGTCGAAGGCTTCGAGCCATAAGAAAAAGGGCACCGCCAGGGTGCCCTCATTCTCTTATTTGCTTTTGCTGTAATTCGGCTTGCCGCCGACCTTATGAGCGGGCTTGCCGCCGCCCGCGCCTTTCGGCTTGCCCTTATAAGCAGGCTTGCTCGATGTAGCCTTAGGGCGATCCGAGAAGCTCAGACGCTGACCGGGATTGCGCGCGTCGCCCCGATCTGGGCGAGAAGAGTCGGGACGCGCCGCGCCTTCTGCCTTGGGTTTACCCTCGTAAGGCTTTCCTTCGTATTTCGGCTTGCCCTCATATTTGGGTTTGCCTTCATACTTCGGCTTGCCTTCATATTTCGGTTTGCCCTCATATTTGCCTTTTGGCTTTTCTGAGCGTTCAGCCGACGGATTGAAGTCCGGTTCCGGTGTGAAAGCGGGTCGCTGATCGCGCGGCTCCCATTTCTTCTTCGGGCCGTCTTCGCGCTTTTCGTAATTCTTCTTTTCACCAAAGGGACGCTTCGCGGCATAGTCGCGCTTCTCGCCGCCGCCCTGCTTTTCAGAAGGGGCACGCTTCGTCCAATCTTCTTTGGAAGGTCTGGCTTCTTTGGACGGACGCTCAGCGCGAGGCTCCACACGCGCCGGACGATCTTCATAACGCGGCGCTTCTTCGCGCGCAGGACGCTCCTCACGGGGCGCACGTTCTTCGCGCGCTGGTGCGGCCTTCGGCTCGCTCGTCTCTTCGCCCGGTTTCATCGGCTCAATGCGCACTTCGCCTTTGGGCACCTCGCGCACGGAGTTAAGGAACCCATCCGCCGCAACGCCCGCCACTTCCACGCGTGTTTCATGTTCAAAAATACGGATCGCGCCGATCTCGCGCTTTGTCACGCCACCCTGACGGCAGATCATCGGCAGGAGCCAACGTGCATCAGCATTCTTGTCGCTGCCCACATTGAGCTTGAACCAAACGCTGCCACCTTCCATCGGCGTTCCCGCCTTGGGGCGCGGCGCACGGGGCGCACGTTCTTCACGGGGACGATCTTCACGGGGGCCACGTTCTTCACGCGGACCACGATCAGCGTCACGCTCGCGACGGCCTTTGCGTTCGCCGCGCGGGCCCCCATCTTCCCGATTAGAGTCACGCATATCGCGCGGGGCCGGACCGGAATCGTTGACGTCTTCAGCAGCGGGCAGTTGCGCGCGGTACATGCGCGCCAGGGCCATCGCAATGTCTTCGGCGGAACGCACGGCGAGCAATGACGCAGCCATCGCCTGATCTTCTTCCGAGTTTTCACCGGTGAAGATCGCGCTGTCCATCAGACGTTCATGGTCAAGCTTGCGAATGTCGTCAGATGACGGAGCGAGCGGCCAGCTCGGGGATACGCGCGCATTGCGCAGCAAAATTTCGGCCTTGCGACGACGCGAATGCGGCACCAGCAGAACACTGACGCCCTTGCGGCCCGCGCGGCCTGTGCGGCCTGAGCGATGCTGCAACACTTCAGGGTCATGCGGCAGATCGGCATGGATCACAAGGCCAAGGTTCGGCAAGTCAATGCCGCGCGCGGCAACGTCGGTCGCCACGCAAACGCGCGCACGTCCGTCGCGCAGAGCCTGCAACGCATGGTTGCGTTCGCTCTGGCTCAGTTCGCCTGACAGCGACACGGCAGAGAAACCGCGCTCCTGCAAAGTCGCATGGAGATGGCGCACGGATTCACGCGTGTTACAGAACACGATGGCCGAGGGAGACTCGATATAACGCAGCACGTTGACAACTACGTGCTCGAGATCGCGCGGCGCGACCGCAATCGCGCGATATTCAATATCGGCATGGCCGCGTTCGCCGCCACCGGCCTGAATGCGATGCGCGTCGCGCTGATAGGTTTTCGCCAGATGCACGATTTCTTTGGGCAGCGTCGCCGAGAACATCAGCGTGCGGCGCTCGCTCGGTGTCGCCTGCAAAATAAATTCAAGGTCTTCGCGGAAACCGAGATCGAGCATTTCGTCAGCTTCGTCGAGCACAACGGCGCGGAGCGAGCCGATGCGCAGACGGCCGCGTTCCAGATGGTCACGCAAGCGACCGGGTGTACCGACAACGATGTGAGCGCCTTCGTTCAGACGGCGCGCTTCGCCCTTGGGGTCCATGCCGCCGACGCAGGAGACGACTTTCGCGCCCGCATGGGCATAGAGCCATGTCAGTTCGCGGTGAACCTGCAACGCCAATTCACGTGTCGGCGCGACCACGAGAGCCAGAGGCTCTTCGGCGCGACCGAAATATTCTTCATCGCCGAGCAGCGTTGAGGCGATGGCGATACCAAAAGCCACTGTCTTGCCGGAGCCTGTCTGCGCCGAGACGAGCAGATCGCGTTCAGCGGCTTCGGGTTCCAGCACAGCCAGCTGCACGGGGGTCGGTTCGTTATATTCTTTTTCAACGAGGGCGCGCGCGAGCGGCGCTACGGTCGGGGGAAATGCCACGGGGTTCCAGCCTTATTTGCCAAGAGGGTCCCGCACACCAAGGGGCGGTTAAAGCACACGCCAGTCGGGAGAAGCGGGCAATAGCGCGAGCCTGCCTCCCAGTCACGCACGAAGTTGACGCAACCCTCCGAAAACGCCTCAATTCGGCGCTTTCGGGCACCAAAACAGCATAATAGCGACGTTAGACCGCAGCGCGGGCAAGTGCAATCGTCCGGCGTCTTGCTTAACGCCCTGCTTGCGGCCCGTCAGAGATTCAAGATTCGTTTGGCGATGATGTTCTTCTGAATCTCATTGGACCCGCCATAGATCGACTGCGCCCGCGCACCGAAGTAAGCCGCGACGCTCGGGGCGGCAGATGCGGGAATAGCGAAATTATCGGAGCCGTCGGGCACAACCGAGTCCGGAAAGGCCGGTTGCGCATAGGGTCCGAAGGCTTCGGCCCCCAGCTCCGTGATGTCCTGCGCAAGCTCCGTCGCAATGACTTTCAGGATCGAGGACTCTTCGCCGGGCGCGCCGCCATCGGCCACCGAGGCGAGTACGCGCAGCACTGTCAGTTCCAGCGCATCAAGCCGGGCTTCCAATGCGGCGAGCTTGGCCGCAAATGCGGCATCATCAATGAGGCTCGCGCCGTCCGCGCCGGTCTTCATCGCGGTCGCGCGAATGTTGCGCAATTGCTTCCGCTTACCCGCCACATGCGCATAGGACGTGCGCTCATGGCCAAGCAGATAATTGGCATAGGTCCAGCCCTTGCCCTCTTCACCGATCCGGTTTTTCTGCGGCACGCGCACATCGACGAAATCAACGGCATTGAGCGAATGCTTGCCGTCAATCGTGATGATCGGGCGCACGGTGATACCGGGTGTTTTCATATCGATGCAGAGGAAGGTGATCCCCTCCTGCTTCTTGCCGGAATTGTCTGTGCGCAAGAGACAGAAAATCCAGTCGGCATGTTGCGCAAGGCTCGTCCAGATTTTTGTACCGTTGACGATGTAATCATCGCCATCAGGTTCGGCCTTCGATTGCAGCGAGGCGAGATCTGAGCCTGACTCCGGCTCCGAGTATCCTTGCGCCCAGAATGTCGTGCTGTTCAAAATACCGGGCAACCACTCTGCCTTTTGCGCGTCACTGCCGAATGTGTAGATCACGGGTCCGACATAGAGCAATCCCATCGGCACGACGTTCAATGCGCCTGCGCGTTCCAGTTCCTCATCGAAAATATATTTCTGGTTCGACGTCCAGCCGGTGCCGCCCGCTTCTTTGGGCCAGTTGACGGCGACCCAGCCTTTGCTGTCGAGCGCGCGTTCCGAACGCTGATAATCCGCCTTTGACGGCGAATGACCTTTCGCCATTTTGGCGATCAGGTCTTGCGGATACTCATGCTCAAAGAAGTGCCGCACTTCCATGCGGAATTCCTGGTCCGCACGCGAAAAAGAAAAGTCCATAGTCTCCACCCCAATCAAAATTTCTTTGGGGGTTTATAGCAGACAAGCCGATGCCTTTGCGCTTACGAATTTGCTTTTTCATGAGGGCCGCGGATGGAGGCCATAAAAAACGAGATCACCCCTGCGGCAGCGAGATAAAAAGCGGGCGACAGCACGTTTTCTGTTTCTGAAATCAGAAGCACGGCCACCACGGGCACGGTGCCGCCGAAGATCGTCAGGGCCAGATTGTAGCCGACTGAAAGGCCGGAACAGCGCACATGCTTGGGGAAGGCTTCCACCATGAAAGCAGGGCTTGCGCCGGTGAAGCATGAGAGGAAAAGCACAAAGCCGAGTTGCCCCGCCAGAATAGAGGGAACCGTGCCTAGGCTCATCAGCCAGAAGAGCGGCCACGCAAAAATCGCCATACCCGCCGTGCCGATCAGCAGCATGGGCCTGCGCCCGATATGGTCGGACAGAATACCCGACAGGGGCGTCATCACCATCAGCATGAAGAGCGCCACCGAGTTCAGCGCCAGAGCTTCTGCCTGCGGGATACCCGCCACCATGTTGAGCCATGTCGTCGCATAGACGAAGCAGAGATAGAAACCGATGGCATTGACGAGATTGAGGCCGATCACGCGCAGAATGGTTCTCCATTGCGTCTGGAATGCCTCGACGATAGGCGCTTTGCGGGCGGCTTCGGCGTCGAGCACGACATCTTCCGGCGGCAGACGGCGGCGGATGAAATAGACGATAATGCCGATCACCATGCCGAGGATAAAGGCGATACGCCAACCCCAGACGGCTGACATTTCCGGCGAGAGGATGCTGGTGATCGTCGCGCCGATGGCGGAGCCGAGCAACAATCCGCCAAAGGCTCCGAAAGGTGCGAAACTGCCGACGCGCCCGCGCCGTTTGGGTTGCGCTTCTTCAACCAGCAACACCATCGACGTTGTGTATTCGCCGCCGACCGCGAGGCCTTGCGCGAGACGCAGCAGAATAAGAATGATCGGCGCGGCCACGCCGATCTGCGCATAGGTCGGCAGCAGGCCCATGAGGAATGTCGGCACGACCATCAGCACAACGGAGGCGATGACGGCAAAGCGCCGCCCCATCCGGTCGCCGATATGCCCGAACATCACGCCGCCCAGCGGTCGCGCGAAAAAGCCCACGGCGAAAACGCTGAACGAGGCGAGCAGCGATGTCGATGGATTGTCAGACGGGAAAAACTGCGAGCCGATGGCAGCGGCGAAAAAACCATAGACGCCGAAGTCGTACCACTCCACCACATTGCCCGCGAGACCGGCGAGCACCGTGCGCCTCTCGGCTTGCTTGAGTTCGACATTCATCGTCTGCGCTGTCTGCGCGATGATGCCGCCGATCAGGTCCATCCGCACGAGTTGCGCAATGCGCGGGCGCACTTCCCTGAGAGACGACGGCGACAGGATGCGCTCGAACACACCACAGGCGTCTGCGAGCGCGACCAGACAAATATCGGCAGGGTCCGGCAATTCATCATTGAACAGCAGCGTCAGAATACGCCGCTTGGCTTCCTGCCGTTCCGTCCCGCCGCTGGTCGGATAGCGCCGCCCCTTCATCACCCACATATAGGTGCGGTCTTCCTGACGCAGCACACCCTGATTTATGAGCGAGGCCAGCGCCCCGTCGCGGATGAAGGACGCATCCTTGGCAAAGCGGCTGATCCAGCCGCGCGCATCAAGCGGCACGGGTTCTTTGACAATTTCGGCAAGCACGGCGTCGGGCACTTTCGCGCCGGTCGGTGCCGCGTCACTCACCCAAAGCTGATGCAGGTCGCTGTCGATCCGGCCCTTGAGCGCGAGGTCCATCAGCACCGCGCCGGCCAGTCCGCAATTCAGTTGCGTATCAGGAATACTATCAAACTCGCCGCCCTCATCTTCGAGCGTCAGCAACAAAAATTCTTCAACCAGTCCCAACTGAGCCATGCGAATCCCCCCCGCCCGGATACGCTCAGCATAGAGAAAATCACGGCCTCACAAAAGCCTTCAGGCAGACGGATGCCAATCTTCAGACTTCGGGATGTCTGTGTGTGCCATCAAGGGTCAGCAGGTCGCCATAGAGGTCCACGCGGCGGTCGCGGAAGACGCCCCACTCGATCCGTGTGCGGCGGTTCGCTTCAAGGTCAAATGTATGGGTCAGCACCGCATCTTCGGTCTCGCCGGCTTCGGCCACTTTCGCGCCCGTATTGTCGGCAATGAAGGACGAGCCGTAAAAGGTGATCTCGCAGCTGCGGCCCACTTCGCGCCCGATGCGGTTCGATGCCACCACCGGCGTCAGGTTCGCCGCCGCATGGCCCTGCATGGTCCGCTGCCAATGATCGCGCGAATGGATCTTCGGATTATGCGGTTCGGAACCGATCGCGGTCGGATAGCAGATAATATCCGCCCCCTTCAGGGCCAGCAGGCGGGCGGCTTCGGGAAACCACTGGTCCCAGCAGACCGCCGCGCCGATGCGCCCGACCTTGGTGTTCCAGACCTGGAGCCCCGTATCGCCCGGCGAGAAATAATATTTCTCTCCATAGCCCGGCCCGTCGGGAATATGCGACTTGCGGTAAAGCCCCAGCACCTCGCCGTCCGTGTCGATCATCACGAGCGTATTAAAGAGCGCCGAATTGGCGCGTTCATAGACCGAGACGGGCAGCACCACGCCGAGGCGCTTGGCCACCTCCCGCATTTTTTTGACAGCCGGATTGTCCTCGATAGGCACCGCCAGATGCAACAGGTCCGGCGCCGTGTCCTTGCAGAAATAATGGGTCTCAAAAAGCTCCTGCAACAGGATGAAGCGCGCGCCCTTTTCCGCCGCTTTGACGACCATGGCTTCGGCCTTGGCGATATTCTCGTCACGGTCGGTGCTTGCCGCCCATTGAGTCGCGGCCACGGTGAGTTCGCTCATATTCTGATCCTTCATCACCTCACCCTTTCGGGCGACTGAAACCTGTTCTGGTGTGCCTTAAAGTAACAGTCTCGGCACAAAATCCCGCCATCGCAACAATAAGTATTTCATCCTCTTTTCTAAGCCCGGAACCAGCGCCAAACTCCATCCAGTCGATTCGCCACCCCGGATTTGCAACAGACCCGCCGTGAGGACCCATGATGACCAAATCACAGAATGAACCCGTTACAGTTGCAGGCCATCCCGTGGGTGGCGCACTTCTCAGCACCGCCACCAAAGCCTTTTATATCGGTGCCGACACAACGCGCTTCGGCCGTTCTGTCGTCACTGTCCATGCCGCCAAATCCGTGGTGAGCGCGGGCGAGATGACCGCCCTTGCCGCCGGGATGCGCGAACGCGGCCTCACCGCCGCCATCCGTCTGCGCCGCCACAGCGACAAGCGTCTGGCGCGTCCCCGCTCCATCGAGAGCTTCGTCAAAATGTTCGGCCATGCCACGTCTCTGCATGACGCCACCGGCGCGATTGATCGCGGCCATGCCCTCGTCGCCTTCTCACGCGCCATGCGCGCCGAGCTTGGCGATAAGCTCGCCGGTCTCTATTGGAACCCGCGCTGGCGCACCGCTTACATCGTGCTCAACCACAAGCATTTCATCCGCGACGGCATGTTGCGTGAGGCCGAACTTGCCGCCATGGAAGAAGTGGCCCTGCGCAATCTCGTTGCCTCAACGTCGGGCCTCGGTGAAGATTTCAAACCTGCGCTGCGTCTCTCCTTCGAGCTGCCCTCCATCGCGCTGGTGCCGATTGATGCCCGCTCGCAGGCCGCCCGCGCGTTGTTCAGCGTCTTGCGCTCGCGCAGCCTGATGATCCCGGCGCTCGGCGCCATGATCGGCTTCGGCTCGGTGGGTGCTGCTGCCGCCGCTGAGGACACGTCCGCCCCCGCCGTCTCGGCCATCAACGGCAAGATCGCCATCATGGGCAATTATTCTGACACGGACTCCGTTGAAGACATCTATGGCGGTATCGCTGCCGGTTCGCTCACCATCCCCGGCGACCACCGCTTCGGCGTGCAGTTCGACGGTGTTCTCGGCACTGATCACGATTCCCATGTCGCGGGCGTTGGCGGCCATTTCTTCTGGCGCGATCCCACAAAGGCGCTGGTCGGCCTCACCGGCTCTTATGTTGTCAAAAACAATGACAACGCATCTGATCAGTCCGCCTCGCGCCTCGGTGCCGAAGGCGAGCTTTATCTCGACCAGTTCACCGTGTCCGCCCGTGGCGGCTATCAGTTCGGCTCCAATGTCGATGACGGCACCTATTCAGGCCTCGATATCTCCTGGTACGCCACGGACAATCTGAAATTCTCCGTCGGTGCCGCCAACGATCCGCAATTCGACACAACGGGCCGCGCCGGTGTTGAATTCCAGCCGGGCCTCTTCGGCGTGGCAGGCCTCTCCTTCTTCGCCGATGGTGCGGTGGGTGACGATGGCTTTGCCACGGCTTCCGTTGGCGTCCGCTTCTATTTCGGCGACAAGGAAAAGACCCTCAAAGATCGCCATCGCTATGATGATCCGGAAGAAAACCTTGCGCTCAACACCTTCAGGTCGATCTCCGGCGGCAGCGTGAAGAATAACTATACCGCGCCTTACGAAACGTGACGGCAACCGCCTGTTTGCTATACTTACAAACGGCCGGTGTCCTCACCGGCCGTTTCTCTGTCCGGCTTGAACATTTATGAAAACCATCCTCTTTGTCGCCGAACTCGGTGCCGGCATGGGCCATGCGATCCCGCTCCTGCGCATCGCCTCGGCTTTGCGCGCCGCGTTGAAGGCGCAAGGCAAAGAAGATTTCCGCGCCGTCTATGTTCTCCATGATCCCCATCTGATCCGCAGCCAGCTCCGGCACGGCGACCTCGCACTGTCGGCCCCGCGCCCCGTCGCTCAGGGCGAGATCCGTTCACATACGGCGAGCTATGCCGAAATCCTTGCGCTTGCCGGCTTTGCCCGCAAAACCGATCTCGAAGCGGGCCTTGCCACATGGGATGATATTTTCGCGCTCACCGCGCCTTCCGTCCTCGTCGCCGATCACAGCCCGCTTGCAGTCCTCGCCGCCCGCGGCCGCATCCCCACGCTCGTCACAGGCAATGCGTTCAACGCGCCACCCGTGAACCTCAAGCAATATCCCGCCCTGCTCGCACATGCATCGGCCCCGCCTATCCAGCAGTCGATGCTCTCAATCGTCAACGAGACCATCCGGCAGCGCAACGGCAAGGAGATTGCGCATCTGCCTCAGGTCATGGCGGGCGACGCGCGCGCCGTCTTCATGCTGCCCGTGTTCGATCCTTACGGCCCTTTGCGCGACACGCCGCTTTTCGGCACCTATGAGACAGGTCTCACGCCGACACCCCCGCCCGCGGCCCCGTCTGTTTTTCTCTACAGCCACAGCAATCTTCCGCTCGCACCTAAACTCGTACAGGCGGTTGTGCAAACAGGACTTCCGGTCACGGCTTTTATGCCCGGCAATGAAAGTGAGACGACGAGCTTTCTCAAACGTCAGGGCGTCACGATGCTCTCAAGCGCCCCGGCGCTTACCGACATTCTGCCGCGCGTCTCCGTTGTCGTCTCCCATGCAGGCGCAGGCTTGTCTCAGGCCGCCTATGCCAGTGGCCGCGCGCAGGTCGTCGTGCCAATCCATTCGGAATCCCAGATGATTGCGCGTCAGATTGAAAAATTGGGCACCGGCATCTGCTTTGATCCGACCCATGGCGACATCGACGCGACTGCACTTGGCCGCGCCATCGGGCAGGTCGCGACAGATGAAACCATTGCCGCAACAACACTCACTCAGGCCCGCGATCTTGCCCGCCTCGGCCTTCCCGCCGCCCCGCTCCGCGACACGGCGCAGATCATCATCAGCCTGCTGAGTAAATCCTAATGTGCCCGCAGCGCCGCTGCATCTGCGTCTGAAAAATCGACATAGCGTTCGGCCAGCCGTGGCGGTTGCGGCAGGGCTTTATTGTCCCTGATGCCCGCACGGCGCATCACACGGTACCAGCCTGTTTCAAATTCAAATGTCAGCGCCGCCAGAACAAAAGCACGATAGATTTTCGCACGTCCCGACAGGGTCTTGTCGCCCTCGTCTTCGCGCCGCTGCGCCGCGAAACGCTCCGCCGCCCGCGTCACCGCCTGGGCGACAGAGCCCGTCCCGTGCCGCTTGGCCAGCTTCCAGAACCCGCGCGACAATGTATAGGCCGCCGCATGCGACCCGTATTGGCGAAACCGCCGCGCCACCGGCCAGTAGCGAAGCTTCGCCACATGAAAAATCTGCCAGTCAGGCACAACCATGTAAGACGCACCGGCACGGATCAGCTTTTGTGTGATGTCGCAATCTTCCGTGCCGCGCAGATCGGCGGAGAAGCCGCCCGCGCGTTCGTAAATCTCGCGCTTCATCACCAGATTGGCCGTCACCGCCGTCATCAATCCATCGGCAAAAACAACCTGCGAAGCATTGTCATCCAAAATCGACAGGGCCCGCTCCCAATCGCCGGGCTCTGTCTCGAAATAGGGCCGCACATCACCGGCAAATAAATCAACCGACGGATGGGCTGCAATCATCGCCTCCAGCCAGTCAAGCCAGTCGCGCGACGGGATGCAATCATCATCAATGCAAACGAGATAATCTTCCGTGGCCCCCTCAAAAGCTGCCCGCCTTGCCGCGCCGCAGCCTCCGTTCCGGGGCAGGACCCGATAATCCACAATGCCGGTATAAACGCCCATTACCCGCTCATAAGCCGCGTCATGGCTCCCGTCATTTGCCACACAAAGGCGGATATGAGGCCGCGTAATCACCAGCGGCACAAGCCGCTTCAGCAAGTCATAGAGCTTGTCCGCGCGCCGGTAACTCGGCACCCCAATACAAATCGTCGCCACAGCCTGTAACCTTCTGTCTGCGCTCATCGTATTTATGCTAGCATGATCCGCAAGGGGAGCTAAAGCATGTCAAAAGCCGGGCCGCCAAAATCTCATCCGCTCTTTGTGCGCATCACCCATTGGATCAATGCACTCGCCATGATCCTGATGATCGGTTCGGGCTGGCGCATCTATAATGCATCGCCTCTGTTTGATTTCACTTTTCCGCGCGAGATCACACTCGGCGGTTGGCTCGGCGGCGCGCTGCAATGGCACTTCGCCGCCATGTGGCTGCTGGTCATCAACGGCCTTGTCTATCTCATCTATGGCCTCGTCACCGGCCATTTGCGCGCGAGCCTTCTGCCCCTGTCGCCGCGCACTGTCTGGGCCGACACAGTTGCCGCCCTCAGGCTCAAACTCGATCACACCACAGGCCGCTACAACGCTGTGCAAAAGCTGCTCTATCTCGGTGTTCTGGCGCTCGGCGTCCTTGTCGTTCTCTCCGGCCTCGCCGTCTGGAAGCCCGTGCAACTCTGGTGGCTCGCTGCCCTCATGGGTGGCTATGAAGGCGCACGCCTTGTCCACTTCTTCTGCATGTCCGGCATCGTCGCCTTCGTCATCGTCCATCTCGCGCTTGTCTTCCTCGTGCCCGCGACCTTCCTGCCGATGATCACAGGCCGCGCGCCCGCACCTAAAACCAATGAGGCCAATGAATGAAACGCGACAAAAGCCTCATCGCTGCAACACTGAAAGACATAGCGCCCGACCTCAAACGCATTGAGCGCCGTCTGTTCCTGCGCCAAAGCCTTTCGCTCGGCGCCCTCACCATGCTATCCGGTTGCGACCTCGGCAGCGGCAATGCCGTGCAGGGCGCACTCGATGCCATGTCCAAATGGAATGACGGCGTGCAGGCCGCTTTATTCAGTCAGACGCGGCTTGCCAAAACCTATGCCCCGTCCGACATCACGCCGAACTTTCCCTTCAACGCCTTCTACACCGAAGCGGAAGCCCCTGTTATCAACGGCAAAACCTACAAGCTCCAATTGTCGGGAAAAATCACGGACAAAAAACCGTGGTCCATTGCTGATCTGCGCACCTTGCCGCAGGAGAGCCAGATCACGCGCCTTATCTGCGTGGAAGGCTGGAGCGCCATCGGCCATTGGGGCGGTGTACCGCTCCACGTCTTTCTCGACCGCATCGGCGCTGACAAAACCGCCAAATATGTCGGCTTCAAATGCGCCGATAAATATTACTCAAGCATCGACATGCCGACAGCGCTGCACCCGCAAACCATTTTGGCGCTCGACTACGCCGATGAACCATTGCCCACACCACTCGGCTATCCGTTGCGCATCCGCATCCCGACGAAACTCGGTTTCAAGAATCCGAAATTCATCACAGAGATTTTCGTCACCAACGACTATCCCGGCGGCTATTGGGAAGATCAGGGCTATAATTGGTTCAGCGGCTCCTGAGTCCTCTCCCGCTTGCGGGAGAGGGTTGGGTGAGGGGCTTACTTAACTTCCTTAAACAACAATCTCTGCCATCACCAACACAAGACCAAGCGTCGCCGCGTTCCAGCTAAACGTCCGGAGCCACGGCACGCCCGCGGCATAAAGCGGCAGAAAAATAACGCGCCCGCACAAATAAATAGTCGCGCCCCAAAAACTCAACACACCCGCCGCGTCCAAATGCTCAACCATCAGCACCGCCGCGACAAAGATCGGGAATGTCTCCAGAAAATTCCGCTGCGCCCGATCGAGCCGCGCCGCAACACCCGTCGGCTTTAACTCCTCGTCCCGCGCCCCGACCGTATAGCGGTTTCCCACCTGCGCCTTAAACGTGAACGACGCCGCGGACAGATGCACCAGCCCCAAAACCATCGCGCCAAATAAACACCAAAGTTCGACCGACATATGCGTCCTCCATTGCTCCGCATAAATCATATCACATTACTCAACCCTTGACCCCCGCCCCAACCTCCCCCACGCTCTCCCCAAAACGGGAGGACCACAAATGCGCCTGCGCCAGATCGCCCTCGTCGCTCACGACCTTGAACCGCTTGCCACCGCCCTTCACGCCACGCTCGGCCTCAACGTCGCCTTCCGCGATCCGGGTGTCGCCGTTTTCGGCCTCGTCAATGTTGTGATGCCGGTCGGCGGTGAGTTTCTTGAAATCGTCCAGCCCGTCCGCGATGATGCCTCCGCCGCGCGCTATCTGAAACGCCGCAATGGCGACGCGGGCTACATGGTCATCCTGCAAGACAAGGACGCGCTCGCCCATCGCGCCCGCCTCCTCGCCGCCGGTGTCCGCAAGATCGCCGAACATGAAGGTCGCTACACCTTCACGCATTTTCATCCGGGCGACTTCGACGGTGTGCTCACCTCCATCGACAGTGTTGGCAATGTCGCCGACCATCTCGTCAGCGACAGCGACTGGCCGCCCGCCGGTCCCGATTGGCGCGCGCATCTCAGCCCCGCCAATGTGCTGGGCCTCCCCGCCGTCACCATCCAGTCGCGCGATCCGGAAGCCGCCGCCAAACGTTGGGCCGCACATCTCGCGTCATCCGTCAGCGGGAAAACCAGCGTCACGCTCACCAAAGGCGAGATCCGATTCGTCCCGCCGGTTGACGCGGACGGGACCGGCGTTATCGGCATCGACATCGCCGTGCGTGACGCTGCCCCCGTTCTCGCGGCCGCCAAAACGCATGGTTTGACCGTTTCCGGCCATGGATTCAGAATTTGCGGGATAAATATTTCGCTGGTTTCAGAATTTGCGGGATAAATATTTCGCCCGTCTAGATTTCAGCGCACCGTGAAGCTCACGGGGCCGAGACTGACAGTATCCCCATCCGCGCGCTCCACTTCGGCGTCGAGCACATACTGTCCCCGCTCTACGCGCCAATTATAATCCCCGCCCTGGCTGATCCCCGCGATTTCGTCATTCACGATCCACGTCACTTTATCCTCAGGTCCGACCGACCCGAGGATAAAACGGAACGATTGTTTGTCGGCTGGCAGGCGCGGATCGAAAGCAAGGCGCAAATTTTGCGACGGCTGCTGAATGAAGGGCGCAGAATTATCCTCACCTGAGGATTGCGATTTTGTTGACGCCGATTTCAGATCAACAATCTGACTACAATCTCTGCATGAAAACCTATGATTCTCTTGCAAGAAAAGCTCGGAATCGAGTGTCAGTTTCGAGCTGTTTTGGTCCCTGTTGAGATAGGCAAACAGTCCCCTGAGGACGAGTGCCGGACCCGTCGAACCCGTGATTCCGTCCGTGGGTGACTGGTCCAAATTCCCCATCCATATCCCCACCACATAGCGGCTGTCATATCCTATCGCCCAGGCGTCGCGGTAGTCCGTCGAAGTCCCTGTTTTGACAGCCGTTTGGATCGGCAGATCGAGCAAAGAATAGCGTCCGAATTCCAACGAACGCGCCCAGGGATCAGACAGGATATTGCCGACCATCGATGTCGCCTGAGCACTGAATATGCGTTTTGATTGTTCTTTATACGGATTGTTATTCTTCACTGCCACCAAAGGCTTTACGACACCTTCATTAGCAAGAACCGTATAGCCCTGTACCATTTCTAAAAGTGAGACTTCACCATTTCCAAGAGCCAATCCATCGCCGTAAAAGCCCGCGCTTTTGGTGAGGGAGTTGAAACCCAGACGATGCAAGAGGTTCAGATAATGTTCAGGTCCGACAAAGTTCACCGTATGGATCGCTGGTATATTCAGCGAGTTGCCAAGCGCCTGACGCACCGACACGTCGCCGTAAAATTGGCGACTGTAATTGTTGAACTGATGCATGCCGGTGCCGACAGCTTCCGTCAACGGAGCATCTTCAATGCGCGTGCCGGGCGACCATCCGGCATCAAAACTCGCGGCATAGAGAAAAGGTTTCAACGCCGATCCGGGTTGACGCGGAATGAGCACCGCATCGAGATAACGTCCGGGTGTCTTCGTGTTGGGCGACGCGCCCGCCACCACCCAGGTGAGAATTTCGCCCGTGCGCCGATCCACAATGAGAGCCGCGCCGTTGCGCACGCGGCGTCCCTTCAGTGCCGCGATACGCTGATCAACGAGCGCTTGTGTGAACTGCATCAAACCACCGTCGAGCGTCGTCGTCACACGTTGCGGTTTGGTGAGGTCAGCGGACTTCTGCAACTGCCGTTCGACGTAATTCCGGAAGTGGCCGATCGTCACTTCCTCGCGATGCCGCTCCAACGTCAGCGGTGTCTCGATAATGTTTTCCCATTCGTCGCCATTGAGAAACCCATCATGCCGCATTTCATTTGCCAGATGCACGCTTCGCTTGTCGAGAAAGCGCGCGCCGTTGCGATAGGGGTCCAGTCCCGATGGCGCACGTGGCAGAATGGCAAGCGCCAGCATCTCGCGCCCATCCAGCGTATCGACATCACGGTTGAAATAGTAATGGGCCGCCGAGACAACGCCGCGCCGGTTCGCGGCGTATGGAACCTGATTAAGATAGAACTCCAGAATGTCCGTCTTCGTCACCATGCGCTCAAGACGCTTTGCGTCGAAACCTTCAACCCATTTGGACCAGAGCGTGCGCGGCCGCGGCACCAGCATCCGCACCACCTGTTCGGTGATGCTGCTCGCACCGCGCACATTGCGTCCGGCTTTCAAGCCTTGCCACACAGCATGCGCGCGCGCCAACCAATCGACACCGCGATGATTGTAGAAGCGCTGGTCCTCCGCTGTCAGCACCGCCTGCTGCAAACGCTGCGGCACTTTGTAGAGCGGGATCTGATCCTGCACATTCCACTGGCTCACATCTTCCGCCAGCGGATGACCATCGCGGTCGAGCAGAATTTGCCGCGACGCAATGACCTGCAAGCGCAGGTCCTTCGTATCCGCCAAACTCATCCATGTCGCGCCGGTGAGCGTGATCACCCCGACAACAACTAAAAGTAAAAGCCAATGCGTGACACGCCAACGCCGCCAGACGTCAAACCGCCACTCACTCGCTCCGATGCTCCAGCGCAACCATTCCATGATGGCTTACTCCGTGACGATCAATCGTCCCGCGCTACCGAAACCAAAGACGTCGGGATCGTACATCTCTTCGGCCTTCACCGCGCGATGTGCAAAGTCGCCCGTCGCCACAGCTTGCGCCATATAGCTCAGATGATAATTGCCGGCGGTGAGATAGTCCGAATAGAAGCGCACGCTCTCGTCACGCATTTCCTGATGATAGAAAGACCAATAGCCCGACGCGTATGGAATCCAGTCTTTGAATTTTTCGATCCAGCTTCCTTCCGGCATCACGAAATCGGCTTTGTCGGCATCGACAACCGACGTCGTTGCCAGATCACGATTGACAGGTTCAAGCCCACCCGGCACCGGATCATCCACGACAACAAAGTTACGTGCAGCCGGCAGCGACAGGAAGAGATCAACACGCACCAGCTCACCGCGTTTGATCTCCGCTTTGTCAGCGAGCAACACGCGCTTGCCGTCGCGCTCGACGCTGTACTCGCGGTGAATCTCGATACCGCTATTGACAGGCTCCGTCACACCTTCCGTCGGCGCATAGCTCAGGCGCGTCGCATAGTAGAGACGGCCTTCACCTTCGCGTTTCAGATCAAGTGTCGTTTTGCGGCCTGCATCATTGGCATCGATCTCATGTGTCACCGTGACCGGCTTTGCTTTCAAACCGTCAATCGTCGCGTCGCCCATCGGCTTGTCGCCGAGAGAAACAGCGACAGTCAGTTTCGGTTCTGTCTTTTCATAGGCCGCCGCATAGTCAGCAAGGGCATTGGCGCAGAACATATTCTCCTGCGTGTTGCCCCAATAGCCTTCCTTGCGTTGGCTCTGCGAGATCGAACGGACAAGTTTGAACGCGACGTCAAAAATGTCTTTCCGTTCCTCACTGCCTTTGGAATAGGCCACAAGGCTCGACAGGATCGCGCAATTGTCGCGCAACGGTGTCGCCAGAATACGCGCGAAGCCCTCGCCTCTCTCTTCTGAGAAAAGGAACTTGCCCGATGTCTGATTGGAATGCGCCAAAATGATGTCCGTCATTTCACGCGCGAGCTTATTTCCTGTGTCGTCCTTCAACGACAGAGACGCTTGCAGCAACATCGCGTTGCCGAAGATGCCCATTGTCTTGAAGTCGGGACGCAAGCGTTCAATGTCACGCGCGGTCACATGCCCGTTGCGTCCTAACGCCGCGAGTGCAACAGCGCGCACCGAGGCGGTCATCCGGTCTGAGTAATAGTCCGGCGCGGTATCTTTGCGGAGGAACTCTTGCAAATAGGCATCCAGCTTCTCACTCACAGGCGACGGCGCATCCGTGCCGCGATCTTTGAGCCATGTGAATCCCAGCGCCGTGTAAGCGGAGAGATAGGGGTCCACACGATCATTCGACGCGACCCAATAGGACATGCCACCATTGGGCGCCTGGAAATCCGCCGCGCTATCAATTGTCGATTTCAGGGTCGCCGGAGCGTCAGCCCATCGCAGATCGTCAGGCAGATATTTCCGGAGCGCGGCAAAGTTCGCCGCCATCACGCCTTTGGTGAGGCGCTGCTCCCAGCACAGGAACGGATAGGCCGCGATGTAGCGGAAGGCCGAGGACACATCCGTGATGACCGTCGGGCTCAGTGTCACCGAAAGCTCGCCCGCATCAGGACGGATCGCTTTTGGAAACTCAATCGGCGTCGTCACGTTGTCTTTGTCGGTCGTGCCATAGGCGGCAGCCGTGACGAGATCAATGCTCTTGCCGACCGGCAAGGTGAATATGTAGCCGTCTTTATCGACAACATCTCCCGCCGTTACTTTGTAGGTGATCTTGCCTTCGCTGACATCGCGCCGCTTGGCAATGACGCCCGCTTTCATCGGCATGAAAACAGTTGTGCGGGCGAAGGGTTCGAGCTTCACGATTTGAGAAACAGATTTCACCTTCTCTTTGCCGTCAATGTCACCCTGAGCTTCAACCTTCACAGTGATGCTGCGCGCTTTGTCTGTGCGGTTCATCACACTGAACCCCGCCGAGAAATCATCGCCTTCCAAAACCTGATTAGGCATCACGGGTCTGATTTCGGTGGGCCGGTTGACTTTGAAATCTGCCGTTCCAAGTCCCGCCGTCTCTTCAGGCGTAACGGCGAGAGCAAGCACACGCCAGCCCGTCAGATTGTCGGGCGAGACAAAGTCAATCGACGCATTGCCCTTTGCATCCGCTTTGATCGACGGATTCCAATAGGCAACAAATTTCGATACGTCACGGAATTTGAAATCAACGCCGCCATCGCCACCGGGATTGGCACCCTTCTTTTCAAACTTCTGACGCCCAACGAGGTTCAGCAACAAATTATAATTGCGAACATCCAATCCATCGAGGCGATAGAAGCCGCGATAGGGATCGAAGTAAGCATCGCCTCCCGTCACCAGATCGAACACGGCCTGATCGAGCACGGCGACCGCAAATTCAATCGGCTTGCCATCCGCCTTATGGCGCGGAGCGGCATGAAGTTTCACGCTTACCTTCTCGCCCGGACGATACTCAGGACGATCAGACGATGCCGTCACCACCATTTCATTGAACGGGTCCGTGACGGGCACAGAGACATAACCCATGCGGAAAGCAGGTTTGCCGAGATCGACCATATTCTCGTCCAGCGGTTTATCAACGCGCGGGCTGACAAGCACGATGGAGACATAAAATCCGGGTGCGTATTCCGGCTTCACAGGGAACTCGACGATAGGCGTCGATGTGTCGAAGGTTTTGACGAAACTATCAATGACGCCATAACGCTCAATGGTGATGAGGGCTTTGGCGTTCGGATAAGGATTTTTGATGAGATAGCGCGCGATATCGCCCACCTTGTAACTCGGCTGCTCAGGGAACATTTGCAAGGCTGTGTCCGGCTCGCTCTCCCACAAGACGACATTGCGGCCCGTCACCCAGAAGTTGCTCAGTGCCTTATGCGTCTTGCCTGTCGTGCCGGTCACGATTGCCGTGATCTTGTATTCACCCGCTTCACTTGGGGTGAAGGCGCAGGTTTCAGGTTGCAATGTGGAGGTGCCGGAGCAGGTGCCCGCCTTGTCCCATGTCGTGTTGTAAATCGTCTGATAGACATTGCCCGCCGATTTGACGCGGGCGGCCGTCACGTTTTTGCGCAGAATTTCCAACTCAACTTTGGCGTCGGCGACCGGTGCACCCGCCGGATCGACAACAATGTAGGTGTAAGAAGCTTCTTTGCCCGCTTGAAAAATCCAGGCCGTCGGCTTCAATCCGACAAAGCGATCTGTCGCGGCATAGGTGGCTTTTGCTGAACTCGCGATCGACTTGCCGCGATCATCGGCCACGGCAACTTCAAATGTCAGGTTGCCGTAGCTTTGGTCGGTCTGTTCGGGAATCTTGACCGAAACCTTTGCTACGCCGTTGCCATCAAGCGGTTGCTCCAACTGCGCAACCATCCGTTGCGATGCGTATTGCACCTCGTCGCTGCCGGAGAAATTATAACTCGCAGCGACAGGATGCGTTGACTGCATCACCTGCGGTTCGAACATCGCCGTGATGCGCGCCGTCGCATTTGTGTAAGCACCACCGGAATGGAGAGCGGCCTTGCCCTCCACTTCCGCTATTTGATCGCCGGAGAAAAGCGTGCCGTTGACCGATGTCGAAACACGGAACGAGGCGGGCGTGAAGTCGCTCACCAACACCTGCATCGGCTTCCAGGCAAACCAACCGTCGCCGACTGTGCCTTCTTCCGTATCGAAATTGTCGATGGCTTTGGCCGTTGCATAGAGCTTTTGCAGGATGCGGAAGCGATACCAACCCACGGCACCTGTCTTCGACAAAGCAAACTCGCCGGAGGTTGCGCCGAACTCGTTGAGCGAAATGTCCTTCGTCTCTCCAACCAGTTTACCCGTCGGGTCGATCAGTTGAACGCGGTAGAGCGAGGACGGCGCAGCGGTCAGACCTTCATTGCCCTGACCACGCACATAGATTTTATACTGAACGGTGTCGCCCGCTTTATAGACGCCCTGAGCAGTCGTGCCCCACACGCGCATATGCTCTTGCGCTGACACATTGTTCGGCCAGATTTGCTCGCCGGATGCGCGGTAGGTGTCCGCTTCGAATTGGTAATAGAGCGGCAGGACCGCAATGTCAGCGCCCTTTGTCGCTTTGATGGTGAGCGCCGTATCGCATGGCGATTCCCAAACACCCGCCTTGGGCGCCTTGCCCGGCAGATTGGCGAGACCATTGGCGTCGGTGATCGCAAAAGCTTGTTCGGTAGCCGGAGCCCATGTGCCGTTAAACGTGGCATTGCAAAGCGCGGTGAACAATGTCGTGTCGGCATTGAGAGACACGCGCACACCGGCGACAGGTTCGCCCGTCACCAAATCGGAAACCCAGACAAGCGTATTGAAATGTCCGATCTTGGTATGAAGTGCAAAGGGTGTGACCTGCGCGAACACCAGCGGCGCGGTTTTGCGCGTCGTCGGTTCGGTCTTCAGCCAGCCGAGCACGGCCCCTGATTTGCCGTCGAGCATACCGCGCACGCCGAAGGGCACCGCATATTGCAGGTTGCGGATCGGATCGAGTGTCTCGCTGAATGATAATCCGTCCTTCGGACCCGTGGCCGACAGACGCGAGAAATCAAACGTCCGTCCCGTCAGATTGTTAACGTAAAGCGGTATGTCACTATCGATTGATTTTTCAAGTACGGCGATCTGGTTGGGCAGCTCGAAATTCGGCGGACGATTGTCCATACGCCAACGCGCTGAAATGCCGCCTTCCAAAGGCCGACCGAACACATCGACGATCTTCGCATCGGTTTTCAAGCCGACTTCATAGTCGCGATCCGAACGCAGATAGATCGGGAAACGCGTTGTGAACTCGTCGGTCTTGTCATGGCCTTTCCAGTCATAGAAGCCTTCCGTCCGCTCCAGATCAACGTCAGCCCAAGGGTCGCTTTCGGGTGTCGCTTTGCCAAGCTCGGGTGACAATTCCACGTGATCCTTGATCTGCTTCAACTGAACGGGCGATGAAAAAACAAGACGCACGATGTTCCACGGACCGCAAAGCTCTGTGGCTTTCTCGTCCGGCTTTATATTGACGGTTTCGCCCGCATTGGTTTCGCAGCGCGCGCCGAGAAATTTGAACGGGCCGAAGGTCGCGAATTTTTTGATCGTCTGATCAACAATGCTCGGCTCATCGCCATGCGCCGAGACAAGACCCGGCATCATTTTGAGTTCGGCGTTTGTGTCCGGCGGCAAGGGTGCCGAGGGTGTCACGATCCATGCACGGCGCGCCCATTCTTTAGGCGCAGGTGTCGCGTCGCTGCGGAACCATGCAATATAGGACCAGAGACGTTTGAAGAACCCGAGGATGCCGGGTTCGCGCGGTACATCGACGAGCGCATCGTCGGTTGATTGCGACCATTCCGGCCCTTCGGCAACATGCACATCTTGCGTGCCGCCGCCATTTTCTTCCCAGGCGAATTGAAGACTGCGCACAAGACTGTCGCGGCGCACGGGCTGATTGAACGTCACCTGTACCGACGGCATGGCCGGCCCTGACCAGCCGCTGAACTCGGCGCGGTCGAGCGCGACGCGGCTCGTTATAAACTCATGCTGGAAAGGCTGGTCGAGCGTTGTCCCGTCTTGCGCAATGATGCCGCCATTCACCGTCATAGTATAATGTGTGGATGCCGCCAGCGCGTCTTTCTCACCCAGTTGGCAGGCAAGGGCACGGTCGCTCAGCCAGCGCCATTCGCAATTGAGCTTGGGTAAAATCTCGATCGGGATTTCGTCGCTGCTACGCTCCATCCGGCCGAGAGGAACAACAGCGCGATCAAACTCCACAACAAGCTGGCGTCCTGCCGGTACGTCCTGACCTGATGGCGTGATGCGCGCGACCTGAAGGTTGCCGTCGGCAGCAAGTGCGGAAGCCGTTCCCCCGCCTCCCACGATTGCCAATACAAAAATGACACGCAGGAACGAGCGGAAAGACGAAGCCATGATATGAACCTTCGCGGTGGGCCGAATGTGATGGGCAGAGCATACACGCTGCAAACACACATGACAGGGCCAGCGGAAGTCTCTCCACAGATATTGCGCCCGACCAATGGCAGGATTGTGGCGCGGCACACGGAGGATTCAAAAATATCGCGTTTTTTGCCGTCGCCTAAGCGCCGATCCAGCCAAGCGCCCGATTGAACAGGCCAATGGTGGAGGCATGGAGCATATCGCCGGTCGCTTTGGGCGCTTTGCCTGCCGCGGCGCGCGCGTTGGTGCCTTCCAGAATGATTCCGAGCTTGAAGCAGGCAAGGACGGCGTACCAGTCTATCGCCGAAAGATCGCGGGAACTGCCTTCGGCATAACGCGCGACAAGCTCGGCTGCCGTCGGGAAGCCGTCCCAGGGTTTCACACCGACCGAACCCGTGCTGCCGCGACCTTCGGCATCCGGCCATGTCGCCATGAGCCAGCCCAGATCGATCAGCGGATCGCCTATGGTCGTCAGTTCCCAATCGACGATAGCGGCGAGCTTGCCGCTGTCAAAGCGGTACATGACATTGGCGAGGTGATAGTCACCATGAATAACGCCGGGTTTGAAACCCGCCGGTCGGTTCTCGTCGAGCCATTTGGCCACGCGGTCAACGCCGGGAATTTCGGCGGGACCGGCCCAGCCTTCATACTCCTTGTAGCTTTCGAGCTGCCCCTGCCAGCGGGCAACCTGTCGTTCGAGATATTTCTCCGGTTTGCCAAGATCGGACAGACCTGCCTCGATGTAATCGACACGGCCAAGCGCCGCCGCGCCATCGGCAATGGACATGCCCATCTGGTAGCGCATATTTGCGTCACCGGCATGAAGCTCCGGCAGGCCGACCGTCGCGTTAAACCCGTCAACCGGTTCCATAAGATAGAAAGCCGCGCCCAAAACATCTTCCTCAGGGCAAGCGGCGATCAATCCCGGATGAGGCACATCGCTGCCCGCCAGCGCGCCGAGCACACGGGCTTCGCGCCGCATGGTTTCGCTGCCATTCATATGCGGACGGTGCGGCGGACGACGCAACACAAACGTCCGGTCCCCGCGCTGAAACTTTAGCAGTATATTTTGCGTGCCGCCGGTCAGCGCCGTCACATCTTTCAGCGGCCCCGCTTCGAGGCGCTGCTCGTCCATCCAGCCGGTCAGGCGTTCCAGATCGACAAGATCGGTCCAGCTTTCAAGCGACATCAGGGCACCATGACAGATTTGAGCGCGCCCTGCTGGCGGGCGTCGAACAAACGGTAGGCTTCCGCCCCTTCAGACAGGCTCATCTCATGCGTGATGAATTTTTCAGGCGTGAGACGACCGCTTTGAATCAGCGGCACAAGGTCCGGCCAATGCGACTGAACCGAGCAGGTGCCGATGTGGAATGTCAGCCCCTTCATAAAGGCAAGCCCCATCGGAAACGCAAAGTCGCGCGTCTGGTTGACGCCGATGGCCGAGACATGGCCGCGTTTGCCCGCCAGCATGATCGCCATTTTGATGGTCGCGTCCGCGCCGACCGCTTCGACGACACTATCAAGTCCCTGATTTTTGGTGGCCGCCGCGATGACTTCCAGCGCATTCGCACCGTCAACGGGAATGGCACCGAGCGAGGCGGCAATAGCGCGACGCTCCGGCACGAGGTCGATGGCATAGACTTCCGACGCGCCGAGGACGAAGCAGCTTTGCACTGCCATCAGGCCGATAGGGCCAAGACCAACGACACCGACTTTCGAGCCGGGACGGATATTGGCGTTGACGCAACCAAACCATGCCGTCGGCAGATTGTCGGTCAGCATCAGGGCCTGATCGGTGCTGATACCTTCGGGAATATGATGCGCGTTGAAATCGGCCATGGGCACGCGAATGCCTTCGGCCTGGCAGCCTTCGAGGCGGTGACTGAGACCATAGCAACCCGCACCGCCGGATGTGCATTGATTGATATTGCCTGCGAGACAGTTAACACAATTGCCGCAACCAACCGCTGCCGACAACATCACCTTGTCGCCGACTTTCAACCGGCGCACACCGCGCCCGACTTCGGCCACTTCGCCAACCGCTTCATGGCCGACGCAGAAACCCATATCCGGGCTGAACCCTTCGCCGTGATAGATATGCAGGTCGCTGCCACAAATGCCGCATTTATCCATCTTGATGATGGCGTCTGTGTCAGCGGCCAGTCTCGGATCGTCAAAGCTCTCATAGCGAATGTCGCGCGGGCCCTGATAAAGAAGTGCCTTCATTGTCTCGTCTCCAAATATATCAGGCGTTGCGCGCCATCAACCCGCCATCGACGGGGATCGACACGCCGGTAATGTAGGACGCGGCGGGCATGCAGAGGCTCACCGTGATATGGGCCACTTCTTCAGGGCGACCATAACGGCGCAAAGCTGTGCGACGCTTGGCATAGATTTCCTTCTGCTCATCGGGAATGGCCTGCGTCATGCCGGTAAGGATCGGACCTGGGCAAACGCAATTGACCGTGATGCCTTCCTTGCCAAGTTCAACAGCGAGCGCACGTGTCAAACCGGTGACGCCTGCTTTCGCTGCCGAATAGGCACTGTCGAGCGCGGTGGCGCCCAGAGCTTCGGTTGATGCGATATTGACGATGCGCGGGCTTTTGGATTTGCGCAGGAAGGGCAGAGCGGCACGGATGATGCGCTGATGGGCCGAAAGGCAGACCGACACCATACGCTCAAAGAGAGCGTCATAACCTTCATTGTCGATCTGCAAAAACCCGGAAATGCCCGCATTGTTGACGACAGCATCAAGCCCGCCGAAATGCGCAGCAATTTCCGCTATGACTTTCTCAATCTCAGCCTTGTTGCCGACATCGAGTTTCCACGCTTTCGCCTTGCCGCCTTTGGCGACAATGGCACTCGCCACGGCTTCTGCGCCTTCGAGCGTATAATCCGTGACGGCGACATTGGCACCTTCGGTTGCAAAGACTTCAGCGGTTGCCCGCCCCATGCCACTGGCCGCACCTGTGACGAGTGCTGTCAGCCCTTTGACTGACCGGCTTGCATCGCTCATGTCTCATCTCCCCGTTTGGTTCAGACCGCTTCGTCGAGATCTTCGATCTGATCGCCGTATTTTTCGAAAGCGCGACGTTTGACGCTGGGCAGATGATAGGCCGGAAACAGCTCATTGGAAGGGCGATATTCGCGCAAGACCTGCTTGGCGACCGTCACCTTGTGCACTTCCGTCGGGCCATCAGCGAGGCCGAGGAAATAAGACGAGATCACCTGACCGGCAAAGGGCATTTCATTCGACAGGCCGAGCGAGCCATGCAGATGAAGCGCACGCGAGGCCACATCATGCAGCACTTTGGGCATGGCCGCTTTCACGGCAGCGATGTCCTTACGCACAATGCGGTAGTCCTTGTGCTTGTCGATGAGCCAGGCCGTGCGCAGCACGAGCAGACGGAATTGCTCAATCTCGATCCATGAATCCGCGATCTTTTCCTGCACCATCTGTTTTTCAGAAAGCTTGGAGCCTTGCGTCTCGCGCGAGATGACGCGTTCGCACATCATGTCAAAAGCGACCTTCGCGTCGGCAATCGTGCGCATCGCGTGATGGATGCGACCGCCGCCGAGGCGGACCTGCGCCACGACAAATGCGCCGCCGGGTTCGCCCAGCACGTGATCGAGCGGCACGCGCACATTCGTATAGCGGATATAGGCATGGCTGCCTTCTGCTTCCGCACCGAAGCCGACATTGCGCAGAATTTCAATGCCCGGTGTTTCCGCCGGCACGATAATCATCGACATACGCTGATAAGGCGGCGCATTGGGTTCGGTGATCGCCATGACGATGTAGAACGCCGCATATTTGGCGTTGGATGAAAACCACTTCTCGCCATTGATGACCCATTCATTGCCTTCACGCACGGCGGTCGTCGTGAAGATCAGCGGATCGGCGCCGCCCTGCGGCTCAGTCATGGAGAAGCAGGAGACGATTTCATTGTCGAGCAGCGGTTGCAGATATTTCTTCTTCTGCGCTTCGGTGCCGTAATGTGCCAGAATTTCCGCATTGCCCGTATCGGGTGCCTGACAGCCAAAGACCGTCGGCGCGAAATGCGAGCGACCGAGAATTTCGTTCATCAGCGCGAGTTTCACCTGACCATAGCCCTGACCGCCAAGTTCCGGCCCAAGGTGGCAGGCCCAAAGCTTGCGCGCTTTCACCTTCGCTTGCAGCGGACGAACAAGCTTGATGTTGTTGGGGTTCTTCACATCGTAAGGCGAACCCAGCACATGATCGAGCGGTTCGACTTCTGTGCGCACGAAATCGGCAATCCAATCGAGGTCTTTCTGGAACGCCGGATCAGTTTCAAAATCCCAAGCCATGTCTCTCTCCCGTTAGTTTGTTGAATATTTTATTCTGAAATTCAGAGAATGAGGCCGCCATCCACGGGGATCGTCTGACCCAGCACGTAAGATGCGAGCGGCGATGCAAGGAAAAGAGCGACACCGGCCATGTCATGCGGCGTACCAAGGCGGCGCATCGGAATGCCCTGAATGCTGCCTGCAAGGCGCTCAGGATTTTCCGTCGTCACTTTTGTGAGTTTCGTATCGACAAGACCCGGCGCAATGCCGTTGACGCGGATGCCGTCTTTCGCCCAGGCTTCCGCGAGCGTGCGCGTGAGACCGACTGCGCCGGTCTTCGACGCATTATAAGCCGGATTGCCGCGCGTTGAATGGAACGCCGCCGTTGAACTCACTGTGATGAGCGAACCTTTGCTGGCTGCCAGCAACGGATGAAATTTAATCGCGCAGGCCATCAGGCTGTTGACGTTGACGTCCATCACCTTCTGGAAACCATCCATTTTAAATTCGCCGCGCTGATAGATCACCGTGCCCTGGCTCAGCACAAGCACGTCGAGCGATTTGAACGGCGCGTCATATCTTTCAATCGCGTCAAAATCGGAAACGTCCATGCGGTCATAATGAAGCCCGCGCAGGTCCGAGCCATCAGCGAGAGAATAATCAGATGCCTTCGCGCGCGTGCCCCAGACGTGAACAGCCGCCCCTTTGTCTTTGAACGCTTGCGCGATGCCGTTGCCGATGCCGCTGGAACCGCCGACGACAAGAACAGTTTTTCCCGAAAAATCGAGTTCAGACATGGCGGGCTCCCCAAGGTACTTTATGTCGCGTTTCGAATTAGGTCAGTTGGATAATAAGTTTGACGCAACCGGCTTGGCAAGGCATTCTTTTTGGTATGGCGAAGACGCAAGGGAAACAGCCCGAAAAGATTTCAGCGCGCGAGCAGATCAAACTTGCCGCGCGCCGCCTCTTTGCCATTTCCGGTATCGACGGCGTGAGTGTGCGCGAAATTGTCGATGCCGCCCAGCAGAAGAACCACGGATCGCTCACCTATTATTTCGGCACCAAGGAAGCGCTTGTGCGCGAGCTTGTTGCTGACGGCGCAAAGCTCATTGATGTGCGCCGCAATGCCTTCCTCGACAAGCTGGAAGCAGACGGCGGGCCGCGCTCCGTGCGCGATGTTGTGGAAGCACTGGTCTATCCCTCCATCGGGCTTGGCAATACGGAAGACGAGGAAGACACCTATATCCGCTTCATCGCCATGCTGACGCTGAACCATCGCGCGCTTTTTATGGATGCACTCGAAAAGCGCTGGAACTCCGGCTATCTGCGCGCGCTCGATCATTTGCGCCGTCTGATGCCGGACATGCCATCGGCTGCAAAGAGCCAGCGCTTTGTCTTTATGGGTGGCTATCTCAGCAGCGTGTTGAGCATGCGCGAAGCAGCATTGACCGACCGCACAAGGTCTCATCCGATGTGGAACTCGCCCGACACGCTGCCACATTTTGTTCAGTCATTGACAGTGATGCTCGAAGCCCCACCGGAAGACGGGTTGTTTGAAAAGTCTTCACGTAAAGCCTCTCAACCGCGAGCGCTTGTCGGCTCTATCGGCATTATTTTGGATTGATAAGGAAGACAAGAATGGTGAAAACACCCGCAGGCAGGCTCGTCTCAGCTTTTGGCGACGTCGATAAAATGAAGGCGATGTATGCGCCGACGATTGAGTGGAGCCTGTCCGCCTCGTTACCCTTCCCGCGCCCGATGAAGGGCTTTGATGCAGTGGTGGCCTTCAACACCGGCGTCTGGAGCGACACTTATTTTCCGGATTGCAAAGTCGAAATTCTCGATGAGATCGGCAATGACACTTTAAGCGCGGTGCGCTTCATCTATAGCGCGCGTTATCGGGCCAGTGGCGGTCCATATACGAATGAATATACGCTCTTTGCCCGCAGCGGTGCCGATGGCATTCACGAAGTCTTCGAGGCGCTCGACACGGCCGCCGTTCTCGACCAAATGAGCGGCGGCAAGGTCGGCGACACGTTCACGAAATTCCTCGCCCAATAAAACAAACCCCGGAGCTTGCCCCGGGGTTTGTGATTTCATTCCGCGACTTGTCTTACAGGGACGCTGCGGTCCATCGCTTTGGAAATAATCTCACCTGCCCCGATGATGGCGTGACGCGCTGCACCGAGCATAGGGTGGAAGAAATGCCAGACATGGATCATTTCCGGCCAGACCTGCAAATTGACTTCTACGTCGGCAGCACCCGCCACACTGGCAAGGCGCGTTGCATCGTCGAGCAATGTTTCAGCGGCACCCACCTGAATGAGCAGCGGCGCGATACCTGCGAAATCGCCATAGAGCGGCGCGGCGAGCGGTGCGCGCGCGTTGCTGCCACTGAGATAGGCCGCGGCCATGCCGAGCAATCCGTCTTTCTGGACCATCGGGTCGCGTGCGGCTTGCGTTGTCATGGAATTGCCCAGCGCTTCGAGATCAACCCAGGGCGAGATGCAGAAACCGCAAGCAGGTTGCTCAAGCCCTGCCGCTTTGATCGCAAGTAATGTGGCGACTGTCAGACCGCCGCCTGCGCTGTCACCGGCAATCGCGATATTGCCGGGTGCAAAACCCTGTGCGAGCAGGAACTTGTATCCGGCCAGCGCATCATCGACCGCAGCGGGGAACGGATGTTCAGGTGCCAAACGATAATCAAGTGACAAAGCGCGCGTACCGGCGGCGCGACCAAGCTCGCTCACCAGATGGCGATGGCTCGCCACCGAGCCGATAACGTAGCCGCCGCCATGCACATACATGATGACGCGGTCCTTGGCCGCGTTGGGTGTCGATGACCATTCGGCGGCGACGCCGTTGGCGCTCACTTTTTCGAGCGTCACGTCGGCGGATGTCGGGAACACCTTACCGAGATCATCATAGGCCTGACGAAGTGCCGCCGTGTCTTGCGGAAAGTTGGCACCGGACAGGAACTCAAGTACCGCACCGATTTCGGGGTCTTTCATGTCTCTCTCCCTGAGGTTGTTTAAGGAGAATGATAGACAATCGGCCCCCGTCGGCAACCGGTCTTTGAGCCTCAGGCGGCCTTTACCTTCTCAATTTCTTCTTCCACATCGCGCAACCGGTCTTTACCGAAGAAAATCTCGCTACCGACAAAGAAGGTTGGCGCACCGAACGCCCCGCGTTCGACGGATGCCGTGGTGTTCGCCATCAGCTTGTCTTTGACGTCCTGATCCTGAATACGGGCGAGGAAATGCGCGCCGTCCAAACCACTGGCATCAAGCTCGGTGCGGATCACGTCGGCGTCATCCATCTTTTTGGAATTTTCCCACATGGCGCGGAAAACCACGTCGAGATATTTCGGCAGGTTGCCCTCCATCTGCGCGACGACAGCGCCGCGCATGATCTGCACGGTGTTCACAGGAAAATGCGAATTGAATTTGAATTTGTCGAGCTTGTGCTTGGCGATAAAGCGCTGCATCTCCAGCGCCTCATATTGCGGTTTGTTTTTGATATTGCCGAAGGCGATCATGGGCGGTTGATTGCCGGTGAGCTTGAACACGCCGCCAAGCAGCATCGGCACATAGTCAAACGCGATACCCGTGCGCTTTTCAATCTCAGGAAGAACTTTCCACGCCAGATAAGAATTCGGGCTGCCGAAATCGAAGTGGTGTTCCACTTTTACATTTGCCATTACCATTGCTCCCCGTAAGGCCTGATATCGAGTTCATGTGTCCATGCATCGCGCGTCTGCGTGTGCAGCATCCAGTAGGTGTCGGCGATGGATGACGGATTCATCAGGCGATCCGGCGGAATATTGGCCGCTGCTTCCTCGCCTTGCGCCGCTTTGATGCGATCACGCACAAAAGCCGTATCGACGCCCGCATCAATGATGAGGTGAGCGACATGGATGTTTTGCGGCCCAAGCTCGCGCGCCATGCTTTGCGCGACAGCGCGCAGGCCGAATTTGGCGGAGGCAAAGGCGGCGTAGCCGATACCGCCACGCAGGCTTGCTGTCGCGCCCGTCAGGAAAATAGAGCCCTGCCCGCGCGGCACCATCAATCGCGCAGCTTCGCGGCCCGCGAGGAAACCTGAGTAACATGCCATCTCCCAGACTTTGCGGAAGACGCGCTCGGTCGTGTCAAGCAGCGGAAAATTGACGTTCGCACCGACATTAAAAATACAAACCTCAAGCGGCGCGAAAGCGTCGGCCTCGGCGAGGAAGGCTGTGACTTCATCTTCCTTGCGTGCATCAAGGCCACGCGCTTCGCAGGCACCGCCCGCCGCTTCAATTTCAGATTTCAGTGTCTGGAGCTTGTCCGCCGTACGGCGTCCGGCAAAAACGGTATAGCCTTCAGCGGCAAAACGCTTGGCGATGGCGCCGCCGATATAGTCACCGGCGCCGATAACGGCAACGGTTGCATTTCGTTTGGCCGCCATGCTGTTTCCTCCGCTTTGGACTTGCGCCATATATAAGTTCTAAAAAGGAACCTTGTCAACCGGATAGGCGCAGGGTGCGACTCTGCATAAGTTTCAGGGCCATACATCATTGAAGGAGCAAGCTGATGAACGAATGGAACCTGCCATGGGCAGGCGGCTGCCGCTGCGGACAATTGCGCTTCAAAGTTACGGCACCTCCCCTTATCACGATGGCCTGCCATTGCGTCGGCTGCCAGAAAATGACGGCAAGCGCCTATTCACTGAGCGTGCTCATCTCGCATGAAGGATTTGAGATCACCAAAGGCGAGCCCGTTATCGGCGGTATGCATGCCAAACCCGTTCACTATTTCTGCGCCCATTGCATGAGCTGGGTCTTCACGCGGTTCGACGAGACGTCACCCTTCATGAATCTCCGCGCGACGATGCTTGATGATGCGACATGGTTTGAACCCTTTATCGAATCCTGCTGGCCCGAACGTCTGCCCTGGGTGACAACACCAGCCGTTCATCGTTACGACACGTTCCCCACGATGGAAGATTATCCGGCCCTCATTCAGGAATTTGCCGAAAAGGGAAAACGCCCGAACCCGCGTTAGCCCGTGATCCGCCACTCGATGCCATCGCCTGTCCGCTTCGTTATCAGCGTCAGACGCCGGTTGTGAACGGCGAGTGCACCCTCCCACAGCCGGTTCCATGCTTCAAAAGCAGCATCGTGCGGATTGATCCCGTCCATCAGCCGCCAGCCGGTCTGATGCAGCACAACAGCACCGCCACCTGATGCAATCTCGATGGTCTCGCCCTGCGCCGCTGCAAGCGCGCTGAGATATGTCGCAAAAGCTTGCGCACTCCCCGCTTCGACACCAAGCAGCGAGGCCGTTTCGTCATAAAGCTGCATGCCGATGAGGCGCGCAGCATGGCCAAGATGCTTGGCCGTTTCGTCAGGACCAAACAAGGCGAGCATCGTGGGCACGAGCGAGCGCACATATTCCATCGCATAGGCGCGTTCGACTTTTTTTAAGCGCTCTTCCGGCCAATCGACCATATCAAGTTTGGGCGCTTTGGCGGGGTCATAGTCCGGCGTCGGTTCATCGTAAGCAAAGCGCACGCGCTCGCGCTCGGAAATCTCGTGACCATGGTCGTAGTAATAACCTTCAAGGCCCGACGAGCCGTCGACCGTTTGGCCGGTACAGACAAAACCCAAGCGGTTATTGCCGAGCGACACGCCATTGTGGCCGTGCCAGCCATGCAACATGCCGGCATTGACGTGGGAGGGGATGCCGCAGATCGCAGCGCCCTGCCAGATCCAGCGCGGCGGCGGATAGCGCACCCATGCCTTGCGATCACTCTCCGCAAAATATTCGGTCTTCACGCCGCCAAGCGCGTTGGAAAAATAATGATACTGCGCGCAAGCCACAGCGTCGGGCAAACCATCAAGGCCAAGCTTTTTCAGGCCGGGCAAAAACTTCTCAAGATGCTGCCTGCGAAAATGCCCTTCAACAAATTGCGCTGCCGCATCAGCGCTTTTTCGTGTGACGAGCGTCAGCACGAGGCCGGTCATCAAAGCATTGTAGAGCTTCGATATGGCTTTATAGCCCGCAAGCGACGGCGCGACACTCATGCCGAAATGCCTTCAATGAACTTGCGCAAATTGGCGACAACCTCATTGCGGTTCGTCTCGTTGATCATTTCGTGACGACCGCCTTTGTAAAAGTCCTTACTCACCTTAAGACCGCGCGCGGCATAGCGATCAACCAGCACATTCAAAAACGCAAGATCGGGACCGCCGACCGGATCTTTATCACCTGAGAAAAAATAGACCGGCAGGTCGGCACGGATTTTCTTCAGCGCCCCGTCTTCCGCCGTCGGCAGCAGAGCCACAACCATCGAACCCATCGAGTCCGGCGTCACAGAAAACCCGCACATTGGATCGGCGACATAGGCATCGACTTCCGCTTCGTCGCGGCTCAGCCAATCGAAAGGCGTGCGTGCAGGCTCAAAGGCACCGTTAAACGCATCGAGCGCCGGTGCATCAGGATCGGCGGGCAGGACTTTCACAATCTCATCCATCGCCGACGAGCCGGAGATCACCAACCCGTCAATCTCATGTGAATGGTCGATGACATAAAGCTGTGCCGCGAATGATCCCATGCTGTGCCCCAACAGGATCACCGGCACATCCGGATTTTCTTCGCGTGCGATAGCTGTCAGCAAAGCCATGTCGCTCACAAGCGCGGGGAAACCGCTTGCGCCGAAATCACCATAGTGAGCAGGTGTCGGCGCAGTTGCGCCATGCCCCCGATGATCATTGGCATAGATCACAATCCCCGCATCCATCAGGGCTTCGAGCTTTGACTTATAGCGCAATGAATGTTCGCCCATGCCGTGAGCGATTTGCAGCACAGCGCGCACCGGCACCGGCTTTGACCAACGCCACGCCGCAACAGAATGACCGTCTGCGCCCTTGAACCGGAATGCTTTTTCTGTGATGCCGCTCATGCGCGTTTCCCCGTTTGTTTTTCTCTATTCTCCACTCCCCATCGGGAATGGCAAGGCTGCTTCAGCGCTTGCGTAAGCGCGCCTGAATTGTATCTTCCAGTGCGCGCAAAAAGCGTGAGCGATCCTCTTTCGTAAAAGGCGGATTAGTGCCTTTGACGTCCCCTGCCTCACGTAATTGTTGCATCAGGTCGCGCATGGCGAGCGCCATGCCGATGCCCTCTTGCGTGAAGGGCTTGCCGTTGGAATGGAGCGCGGACGCCTGCCGTTCAATGCAGCGCGCGGCGAGAGGAATGTCAGCCGTAATGCAGATGTCTCCGGGCTGAATATGCGCGTCGATCCAATCGTCAGCGGCGTCCGGCGTTTGCGGCACGATCACCTGCTGCACCATCGGGTTGCGGCTCGGCCGCATGCCGCTATTGCTGACAATATGGACTTTGAGATTGTGCCGCTCGGCCACGCGCAACACCTCGTCTTTGACGGGGCAGGCATCGGCATCGACAAAAATTTCGGGCATTTCCACTCCGCGTCCTCACTATCGCCGTTGTTCGCCTTGACGGGAGCAACGAGCGACAACCTAATACGCTCAGACAAAATTAGAAACTCAGGCGATCCGGAGGGCCAAATGGTACTCGAAACCATCAGTGTTGAAATGCTGCTGCTTTATAATCTGGCAGCGGTCATGGCCATGATGCTCGTGCTCTGGGGCATCAGCCTTGTGCTCGGCGATGTCAGCTTCATTGACAGTTTCTGGGCCCTTGGTTTTGTCCTTGTCGTCTGCGTTACGCAAATGCTCTTTCCTTTTGGCGGCGCGCATCAAAGCCTGCTGACGACGCTGGTGGTTGTTTGGGGGTTGCGCCTCGGCATTTATCTTTTCGCCCGCTGGCTCCGCGAGGGACCTGACGGGCGCTATGTCGCCATGCGCAACAAGGCCAAAGGCAATCCGCATCTTATGACTCTGACCAAAGTGTTCGGCTTGCAGGGCGTGCTGATGTGGCTTGTTTCGCTGCCCGTTCAGTTGGGCGCTTACGGCGCGACCGGCGATCTCGGCGTGCTCGCGCTCATCGGTGCTGCGCTTGCCGTCATCGGTATCGCCTTTGAGAGTATCGGCGATTGGCAGCTCATGCGCTTCAAGTCCGACGCCGCCAATAAGGGTCAGGTGCTCGACACAGGTCTGTGGCGTTACACGCGTCACCCGAATTATTTTGGCGATCTGTGTTTCTGGTGGGGTGCCTATCTCATCGCCTGCGAAGCGCCCTATGGCTGGATGAGCCTGCCCGGACCCTTGATGATGAGTTTCCTCCTCATCAAATGGAGCGGTGCCGCCCTGCTTGAGCGTCGCGTGCAGCGCTCACGTCCCGCCTATGCCGATTATATGCGCCGCACGAGCGCGTTCCTGCCCTGGCCGCCAAAGGGTTAGCGCTACTTTCCGCCTGCCCGCGTGTCCGATTGCCGCTGCAACAGACCACCTGCGAAGATCACACCGACGGCAACGGCAAACACAATGATGGTTGCAAGCGCATTGACTTCGGGATTGATGCCGAGACGCACCTTGGAAAAAATCACCATGGGCAGCGTTGTGGCGCTCGGGCCGGAGGCAAAGCTTGCGATCACGAGATCGTCGAAGGACAGGATGAAGGCGAGCAACCAACCCGCCACCAGCGAGGGCGCAATCATGGGCAATGTCACGGTACGGAACACCGTGAAGGGTCCGGCGCCAAGATCGAAGGCCGCTTCCTCGAATGAGCGATCCAGTCCGGCGAGGCGCGATTGCACGACAATCGCGACATAGGCGGATGAGAACGTGACATGGGCGATGATGATCGTCATGACGCCGCGTTGCGCCGGCCAGCCGATGAGATTTTGCAGCGACACAAACAACATCAGGATGGAGAGGCCGAGGATCACATCGGGCAGCACGAGGCGCGACGAGATCGACTGGATCATAATCGCGCGCCCGCGAAACCGGCCATAGCGCACCAGCGCATAGGCAGCCATTGTGCCGATGACAACAGACAGGCAGGCATTGATCGAGGCGATCTTGAAGCTGAGATAGGCAGCGCCAAGGATCTGCTCATCATGCATCAGCTCGAAATACCATTTCGTTGAGAAGCCGCCCCAGACGGTCACGAGCTTAGAGGCATTGAACGAGAAAATGATAAGCATGATGATCGGCGCGTAGAGAAACGTGAAGCCGAATAACAGGCAGGCGATGATGAAGGGCGAGAGACCTGTCTTTTTCATTATCTTGTCTCCGTCCGTGCCTGAAAATGTTGATAGAGCATGATGGGCACCACCAGGAACATCATCAGCGTCACGGCAACGGCTGACGCGACAGGCCAGGCCTGATTGCTGAAGAACTCATCCCAGATGACGCGGCCGATCATGGTCACGCCTGTGCCGCCGAGCAGCGAGGGAATGACAAACTCACCAACGGCGGGAATGAACACAAGCATCGCACCGGCAATGACACCGGGCAGCGACAGCGGCAGCGTGATGGACAAAAAGGCACGCGCCTTCGATGCGCCAAGATCGCTTGCGGCTTCCAGCAACGTAAAATCGAGGCGCGACAGCGAGGCATAAAGCGGCAGAAGCATGAAGGGCAGATAGGAATAGACGATGCCGACATAGACCGAGAAGGCATTGTTCATCATCGGCAACGGATCATCGATAATGCCGAGCGTCAGCAGCACATTGTTGATGACGCCATTGGTCTTGAGAAGGCCGATCCAGGCATAGACGCGCAGCAGCAGTGATGTCCAGAACGGCAGCACGATGAGGAGAAGCAGCGGATTGCGCCAGCTCTCAGGCGCGCGTGCGACACCATAGGCCATCGGATAGGCGATGAGTGTGCAGATGCAGGTCGAGAAGAAAGCGATTTGCACCGAGTTGAAATAGGCTTTGATGTAGAGACTGTCCGAGAACATGTACTGGTAGTTCGACCAGTCGATATGCAGGCCCGGCAGGAACGAACCGTCTGTCCATACAAACAAGGGCGAGAATGGCGGAATCGCGATCAGCTGTGTGGCAAAGCTGATTTTCAGGACGATCAGGAATGGCAGAAGAAAGAAAACCATCAGCCAGATGAGGGGTACACCGATGACGATACGACGCCCCGTGATACCTATGCGCGCCAACCCGCCCATGATCTGTTCGGCGAGCGATGCTCTCTGCACTTGCACATCTGTCACTCTATAACCCCACCCGCTTGCTACGCTTTATCACTTTAGAAAAATGGCCCCGGAACTTTTGTTCCGGGGCCACCTCATCAATTATTCGCCTGTACGGATTGTCGTCCAGGATCGCGTCAGAATGCGGTTATAGGCCGCTTCTTTGGTCGGCACGGCAAACAGCTTATTCATCACCTCGGTTGAGGGATAGATCGCCGGATTGTCCTTCACGCCTTCATCCATGAACTCTTTGGAGGCAGGCACCGGATTGGCATAGGCCACGTAGTTGGAATTGGCCGCTGCAATTTCCGGCTTGAGGTTGAAGTTGATCCAGGCCAGAGCGGCTTGCGGATGCGGGGCATCTTTCGGGATGACCAGATTATCGAACCAGATCATCGTGCCTTCGGTCGGGATCACATATTCGATGTTCACGCCGTTCTTGGCTTCTTCCGCACGGGCTTGCGCCTGGAAGACGTCGCCTGACCAACCCAGCGACACGCAGACATCGCCATTGGCGAGGTCATTGATATATTGCGATGAGTTGAAATACTTGATGTAGGGACGGATCGACATCAGCAGATCTTCGGCCTTTTTCAGGTCTTCAGGCTTTGATGAATCCGGGTCGATGCCGAGATAGTTGAGCACGATCGGCACAATGTCGGTCGGGCTGTCGAGAATGGTGATGCCGCAGCCCTTAAGCTTGGCTGCATTTTCCGGCTTGAAAATCAGGTCGAGCGAATTGACCGGCGCATTCGGCAGAGCTTTCTTCACCGCATCGACATTATAACCGATGCCGGTGGTGCCCCACATCCAGATGACAGCATGTTCGTTGCCCGGATCGGCGGCGGCCACACGCTTCATCAGATCGGGATCGAGGTTTTTGTAGTTCGGGATTTTGCTCTTATCGAGCTTCTGGTAGACGCCCGCCTTGATCTGGCGATCAAGGAACGGGAAAGCTGTCGGTACCACGATGTCATAGCCTGACGAACCGGCCATCAATTTGGCCTCCATCGTCTCGTTGCCATCATAAACGTCGTAGCGGACCTTGATGCCTGTTTCGGCTTCAAACTTCGCGACGGTATCTTCTGCGATATAGTCTGACCAATTGTAGATGTTGAGGACTTTTTCCTCGGCATAGGCATTGGCGGAGATCATTCCGGCAACTGCCAGTGCTGCGATCCCGGTCCCGATTTTCCAACTCATAAAGAAGCTCCGTTCTGATTTCATTTGCTGTGCAATGGCAGTTTCCCGCCCCAAGATTTCAGGTAGCTCAGCTCAAGAGAAACAAAATGCGGCGGCTCAACCAATCATGGCTCAACCACCCGCCCCCGGCTCTCATAATAAGTTAACTCTATATCGGCGCGACATAACACCGGAAATTGACGAGTCCGGTAAATCAATTTGCTGATTTTCGCGGGAAGAGCCTGTGAGACCGCCTGTGGAAAACCGGCATCTCAGCGAAAATATATCCGTGTGTCTCCAAATAGCGGCATGGTCGCGGAAATGCACAAAATACGGGCGTGCTCCCTTCAGCCGGTGCTCCGGTTACCGGCTTACACGGAGTATCCGGGGCGCTAACAGAACCAAATCACTATGGAAGAGCAGCACACAATGATTCTGTCACCGGGATTCTGTCGCCGCAGCCTTTCGGGCGGAAGACGAAGCACCTACATGAAACAAACTATCAAAAGTTCCGTGCTGCCGGGATGCCGGAACGACCAAGACAGGGAAGAAGCACCATGCCGAGCCGCGAAACAGTCCAGAAATTTATCGATGTCGTCGTTTCAGGGCGGCATGATGAAGCGATTGAACTCTTCTATACCGAGGACGCAAGCATGCAGGAGAATCTCGGAGAGCCACGCTGCGGGCGCGATGGTCTCGTCGCCCGCGAGCGCGCCACGATGGGCGCATTCAAGGAAATCCGGACGACCTGCGTCGCACCGTTTTTCGTCGATGGTGACCATGTGGCGATCAACTGGATTTTTGAATTTGTCGAAGCAAACGGAAAGACGCGCAGCATCAACGAGGTCGCCCTGCAGGAATGGAAGGGTGACAAGGTCTGGCGCGAGCGCTTCTACTACGACCCCGCGCAAATGAAATAACGTCGATCGCTTTCATCTCTCCTGACGGGACGGTGGCAGTTGATTTGTACCGACTCGCTTGAAGTTGAGAACAATTCTCAATAAACTCCCCCAATCAAAAAGCGTCAGAGCACATGGGGAGTTTGAATATGAGCGAAGTAATGCAGGATGAGGCCGCGCTGCGGACCGTTTACCCCGTGCCGTCCGGTGGTGCCGTCGATAAGCAACTATCGGCGCTTGAGCAACACAGCCGCCGCTTCATCGAGCTTTCGCCCTTCCTGTGCATCGGCACCAGCCGCCCGGACGGCCTCGCCGATGTCTCCCCGCGCGGCGGTGAGGCGGGCTTTGTCCACGTCATCGACGACACACATCTCGCCATGCCCGACCGCCCCGGCAACAACCGGCTGGATACACTGACCAATGTCACCCATTCCGCTGCCGTAGGCCTTCTCTTCTTCATTCCGGGATTTGAAGAAATGCTGCGGGTGAACGGCGTGGCCACGCTCAGCACGGCCCCTGACCTGATGAGCCGCTTTGTCGTGGAGGGCAAGCCGCCCCGCAGCGTCATGGTCATCGAGATCAGGGAAGTCTATTTCCATTGCACAAAGGCGCTCCGCCGCTCTGAGCTTTGGAACCCCGAAAAGCACGTCCCGCGCGAAACCATGCCGAGTTTCGGCCAGATTATGCGCGATCAGATGAAATTCCTGATGCCGGCCAAGATTGTTGATATGGCGCTCCAGAAAGACGCCAAGGACAACCTTTACTAAGCATCCGAATAACCCTTTCAATTCAGGGGATTAAGGCCTCCCCGCGAAAGCGATTCTGTGGTATTTGTCTGTTTGCTTCCGCGCAGATAGAAATACCCGCCCCGCTCTTTATATAGAGCGGTGCGCTTTGCTTCCGGTCGAAAGGATTAGTCCAGTGCCTCCCTATCGTTCACGTACATCGACCCATGGCCGCAACATGGCTGGTGCCCGCGGCCTCTGGCGCGCCACCGGCATGACCGACAGCGACTTCGGCAAGCCGATTATCGCCATTTCAAACTCGTTTACGCAGTTCGTGCCGGGGCACGTCCACCTGAAAGATCTGGGCCAGCTCGTCGCGCGCGAAATCGAAAAAGCAGGCGGCGTCGCCAAAGAGTTCAACACCATCGCTGTCGATGACGGTATCGCCATGGGCCATGACGGCATGCTCTACAGCCTGCCTTCGCGCGACCTCATTGCCGACAGCGTTGAATATATGGTCAACGCCCATTGCGCCGACGCGATCGTCTGCATCTCCAATTGCGACAAGATCACGCCCGGCATGTTGATGGCCGCCATGCGCCTCAACGTTCCGGTGGTCTTTGTCTCCGGCGGTCCGATGGAAGCCGGCAAGGTGAAATGGGAAGATCAGGACGAGCGCAAAGTCGATCTGATCGACGCGATGGTCGCCGCCGCTGACGACAAAATCTCCGACGAAGAAGTCGCCGTGGTCGAACGCTCCGCTTGCCCCACATGCGGCTCATGCTCCGGCATGTTCACAGCCAATTCCATGAACTGCCTCACCGAAGCTTTGGGTCTGTCATTGCCCGGCAACGGCTCGACGCTCGCCACACATTCGGATCGCAAGGCGCTGTTCCTCGAAGCAGGCCGCGTCATCGTCGAAATCACGCGCCGCTATTACGAAACGAACGACGAGAGCGTGTTGCCGCGCAATGTCGCGACTTTTGAAGCGTTTGAAAATGCCATGTCGCTCGACATTGCCATGGGCGGTTCGACCAACACGGTGCTGCATTTGCTCGCCGCCGCGCATGAAGGCGAAATCCCCTTCACGATGAAAGACATCGACCGTTTGTCGCATCGCGTGCCGAACCTTGCCAAGGTCGCGCCCGCCGTTGCCAATGTTCATATGGAAGATGTGCATCGCGCAGGCGGCGTCTTCGCCATTCTGGGCGAGCTTGATCGCGGTGGTCTCATCCATCGCAACGTCTCGACGATCCACAGCACAACGCTCGGCGAAGCCATCGAGCATTGGGATATCGGTCGTTCAAAGAACAATCACGCGCATGAGTTCTTCCGTGCAGCGCCGGGTGGTGTCCGCACGACAGAAGCCTTCTCGCAGTCGCGCCGCTATGCTGACTTGGATCTCGACCGTGAAGGCGGTGTCATCCGCAGCATCGAACATGCCTATTCCAAAGACGGAGGCCTCGCTGTTCTTTATGGCAACATCGCGGAAGATGGCTGCATCGTGAAGACGGCAGGCGTCGATAAGGCGAACCTCACCTTCACGGGCAAGGCGCGCGTCTATGAAAGTCAGGACAGCGCCGTCTCCGGCATTCTCACCGGCGAAGTGAAGTCCGGCGAAGTCGTCGTCATCCGCTATGAAGGACCGCGCGGCGGACCGGGTATGCAGGAAATGCTCTATCCCACGAGCTATCTGAAATCCAAGGGTCTCGGCAAAGCCTGCGCCCTCGTCACCGACGGACGTTTTTCCGGCGGCACGTCAGGTCTGTCCATCGGTCACGCGTCACCCGAAGCTGCCGAAGGCGGTGCCATCGGTCTCGTTGAAACCGGCGACACGATTGAGATTGATATTCCGAACCGCAAAATCCATCTCGCGGTCTCGGACGCCGATCTCGCGGCCCGTCGCGAAAAAGCAGAAGCCGATGGCTGGATGCCGAAGGAAGTGCGCAAGCGCAAAGTCTCGCCCGCCCTTCAGGCTTACGCCGCCATGGCGACAAGCGCCGCCAAAGGTGCCGTCCGCGATGTCTCGATGCTTGCGGGTCTGCACAAGCGCGGCAGCAAATAATTCAATAACCTATTGAAATTAATATATTTTTTAGTGGCAATCACTCTCTTCAGAGTGATTGCCACTTGATTTTGTAGTCTCATTGTGACTACATACCTGCACCAAGTTTTATGTTGGTGATTGGTGATTGAAATGCAGACAAATTATGTACGCGCCCGCCTGGACGATAAAACCAAGGCAGCGGCAACCGCCGCGCTTGATGCGATGGGCCTGTCCACGAGTGATGTGATCCGGATGCTTTTTCAGAGGATCGCTGTTGAAAAGCGAGTTCCTTTTGAAATTCGCGTTCCCAATCAGACCACCGAGATGGCTCGTGCCGAGCTTGAGGCCGGAGATGGTGTTGCCCACGCAAGCATTGATGATCTTATGGCCGACCTGAATGCGGACGACTGAGCACGCCACGCAATTCAAACGCGACTACAAGCGAGAATTAAAAGGTCAGCACGGCAAGACTTTAGCGGACAGCTTGAAGCCGGTTCTTTTAGCATTGGTCAATGATCAGGCTTTGGATGCCGTCTATAAGGATCATGGTTTGACTGGTGGCTGGAAAGGTTACCGAGATTGCCATATCAAAAATGATCTCGTCCTCATCTACAATATTGAGCAAGAAGGCGTACTGAAACTCGTGCGCTTGGGCTCTCATTCGGAATTGTTTTAGTTGCTCGCTTGAAAGCCGATGGCAGCGGCGACAATTCGTGTACAGATGGAAAATAATCCAAAAAGAAACGGCGGTCCGAAATCCCCTCAGACCGCCGCTCCACGCTCACTCCTCATCGACACCGCATCTGGCCGACACGGCGGAGCGTGCCCTCAGATCATCAGGCGACTAATTCATCGCCCGCCATGCACCGTCCGGCTGACGGCAAGCCGTGCCATAAGCCTGTTCTTCGCGGCCATCGATATAGACGTAGGTCTGGTACTCACGGCAATAGAGCCCTGAGCTTGCCTGATAGGTCCGCATTGGCGTCACCTGATACTGGCCGCCATCGCTTTCCCAATAGACCGGCTGATTGGACGGGGCATATTCAAGCACCTGTCCGTAGCAGGCCTGATCGCTGAGATCGACCGCGCGACCCAATGTGCCGCCGAGCAACGCACCGATGATCGCGCCACCGACTGTTGCGCCGTCACCGCCATGATGTGAGCCGATCAAACCACCGGCAACACCACCGAGAATGGCGCCCACGACATCGCGGTTGCATCCGATCGGTCCGTAATAGTTGCTGCCATAGCTGCTATAGCCATAGGCCGGAACCACATAGGTCGGACGGTAGATCGACACATAGGTCACGCGGTTATAGTCAAACCAAGGACGTGAGCGACGGTCATAGGCCCAGCTATAGCGCGGCTTGGAAATGTAGTAGCGCGAACGCCAGTGATCCCAGTCACGACCGCGCGAAACGTGGCGCGCCTGCTGATGACGGTCACCGCCTCTGTCATTGTCCCAACTGCGATTGACGTGACGGTTGTCATTGCGACCATCGTTGCGATCCCAGTTGCGATTATTGTCACGGTTTCCATCACCGCGACGCTGATCGTACTGGCGCTGATCGGCCTGCTGACGCTGCTGCTGGCCTTGCTGGCGGTTGCGGTCACGATCGCCCTGCTGCCAGTTGCCGCGTTCGCGCTGCGCCTGCTGACGCTGATCCTGCTGTTGACGCTGCGCGCGCTGACCCTGTTCCTGTTGGCGCTGCTGCTGTTGACCCCATTGCGGGTTCTGACGCTGCTCACGCTGACGTTGGCCCTGCTCCTGCTGACGCTGGGCGCGCTGGCGCTGGCCTTGCTCCTGCTGCGCCTGCTGACGCTGTTGCCAGCGATTATCATTCTGAGGCTGCGCCTGACGCTCCTGCCTCTGCTGGCGCTGCTGCTGTTGTTGCGGTTGGGCCTGTCGTTGCTCCTGCCGCTGTTGACGTTGCTGCTGATAATCAGGCTGGGCCTGACGCTCCTGGCGCGGCTGCTGGTATTGGGGCTGTGGCTGTTGAGCCTGGCGTTGTTCCTGACGCTGTTGCTGCCGTTCCTGACGCTGCTCTTGGCGTTGTTCGCCGCCGCCGCCGTTCATAGCGCGTCGTCCGCCGCCGCCTTGATTATTCTGTTCGCCTTGGTTCGCTTGCTGATCTCCGCCACCGCGCCAACCCGCTATGGCTGTTGTGGACATAAGTCCTGCCGACCCCAAAACGAGAGCGGCGGCCAGTCCGACGCGCTGAATAGTACTGAAAGAGGGAATGGTGCTGAAGGTCTTCACGATTGGTCGCTCCTGTTTGACCCCGGACGTGATACCCCAAATCAAAATCCGGTAGATGGACACAATCTGCCTGCGAGCCTGAACGCAGGATGAACCGAATACGGGTGAAATAGTCTGTTATCGCGGATGTCTCATAATCTACAGATGCCTGTGCTAGCCTTGCTTGAGCCCCCAGCGTGTGAGTCGGATTTCATGACCTTTTTTGTACTGTTTCAGGCGATCTTTCTCGGCATCGTTGAAGGCGTCACAGAGTTTCTACCGGTCTCCTCCACCGGACATCTCATCATCGCGGGCAAGCTGATCGGCTTTGAGGGCACGAAGGCCAATGTCTTTGAAGTTGTGATCCAGCTCGGTGCCATTATGGCCGTCTGCGTGCTTTATGCGCGCAAGCTCGCGGGCGTCGCCTTCGGCCTCCCCAGCGACCCGGCGGCGCGGCGCTTTGCGATTGTCGTTGTCATCGCGTTTCTGCCGGCGGCATTGCTCGGCTTTTTCCTTCATGACTACATCAAAAATGTTCTGTTCTCGCCGATGGTCGTCTGCGCCTCGCTCGTCATCGGCGGCGTCGCCATTTTGCTGATTGAGCGCTGGAAGCCGGAAACCAAAATTGTCGAAGTTGAAAACCTCACGCCGCTGACCGCTCTCAAAATCGGTCTGTTCCAATGCATCTCCATGATCCCGGGCGTGTCGCGCTCCGGCGCGACCATCCTCGGCGCGCTGATGCTCGGTGTTGAGCGCAAAACGGCGGCTGAATTTTCATTCTTTCTGGCGATCCCGACCATGCTCGGCGCGAGCACTCTTGATCTCTGGAAGGCACGCAGCGACCTCAGTTTTGATGACAGCGCCATTATCGCAATTGGCTTCACGGCGGCGTTTTTATCGGCTCTGCTGGTCGTCCGCTGGCTCGTCAATTTCGTCAGCCATCACGGCTTTACCGTTTTCGGCTGGTACCGGATCATTTTTGGCACATTGCTCGCGGTCTATTTCATTAATTTTCCCTGATTTTCGCCGCAGGTCTTACCCAAAGGTAAATCACGCTTAACCTCGTGTTAGACGTTTCTGCTTTATCAATAGAGACGGATGAGAGGGGGTCTCGTCCGGAGAATGATAGACGGAAGCAGTCACCTTAATGTTGGGCCACGGCAAGGTCAGTAAACGCTTCGATTCAAAGCAGGGCAATTCTTCGGCTGCGAGCGAAGCTATGCCTGATCGCATGCCGGATTTTTCAATCAGTCTGGCCACGCTGCGCTTCCGCGATCCCGTCATTGAAGAGACTTATCAGGTCGGCAATTTCGCGCAGAATGTCCCGCTGACGCGCTTCTCCATCGCCGGCGGTGCGTTCATCTTCGCGATCTATGCCCTGCTCGATCCCTATATCATTCCCGACATTGTTTATGAGGCATGGGCCATCCGCCTCGGCATTGTCTGCCCGCTGCTGATGGCGATTGTCGCCTATTCCTACACATCGTCATTTTCCTACCGGCATCAGGGCGTGCTCGGCCTGTCGCTCGCGCTGCCGAGCCTTGGTGTTGTCGCGATGGCGGCGATTGCAGAATCCCCCGGCAATCACCTCTACTACGCGGGCATCATCATCATTATCGGCTACAACAACTGCCTCTGGCGTCTGGGCTATATGCATTCGACATTCATGTCGCTGCTGGTGCTCGTCTGCTACGAAATCGTTGTGTTCTTCATCAATCCGTTGCCGGATTATATCCTGCTCAACAACAATGCTTTCCTCTGCTTTGCCATCGGGGTCAGCGTCTTTGTGAACTACATTCAGGAATACCAGCTCCGCAAAAGTTTTGTGGACAAGGAAAAGCTGCGCGCCGAGCAGATGCGCTCCGAACGCCTGCTCTCGCGCTCGGAAGCGGCGAACCGCGCCAAGAACGACTTCCTTGCCATTATGAGCCACGAGCTGCGCACGCCGCTCAACGCGATCATCGGCTTTTCGGAAATCATCGCGAACCAGATGTTCGGTCCGGTCGGTCAGGAAAAGTACGCCGACTATGCGGGCGACATCCGCTCGTCCGGCACACATCTCCTCTCGATCATCAACGACATTCTCGACATCTCGAAAGCCGAAGCCGGCAAGCTCTCGCTCGAGGAAGAACCCATCGACCCCGTCGATGCGCTTAACCGCTCAATGCATATGTTCCGTCAGCGTGCGTCTGAAATCGGTGTCGATCTCACCTTCCGCGTCCGCGATGATATTCCGTGGATCATCGCCGACCCGCGCCTCTTCAATCAGGTGGCGATCAATCTCACCTCCAACGCGCTCAAATTCACCCCCGAAGGCGGACGTGTCTGGATTGAAATCGGTCTCGATCATCTGGGCAATTTTGCGCTCTCCGTCAAAGACACCGGCATCGGTATCAAGCACGAAGACGTAAAGCGCATTTTCGAACCTTTCGTACAGGTCGAAAACGCCATGTCCCGCACCCATCAGGGAACAGGCCTCGGCCTGCCGCTGGTGCGCAAGATCATGAATCTGCATGGCGGCACGATTGAACTTGAGAGCACTGTCGGCGAAGGCACAACAGCAACCGCCACCTTCCCCAAAAGTCGCTTCATCGCACCCGAAGCGACCGGCGACCGAAAATGGAATTCTCTGGGCTGATATCCCCGCCTGCGGATTATTTTGCGGGATAATGCCGATAAGCTGCGGAAAAGTGAAAATCTATCCCCGACTGGGAATAGGCGTTCGCGCGCCGACGCGAGACCCTCGACGAACAAGGCTACGATCTCTGCATGGAAACACTCGATCTCTTGCAAGAAATACAAGTGATTTCGTGCGAACCGTTCTTAATAATCGGGTAAAATCAGGCTTCGGAGGCGACCAAAGTCACGCTCTCGCCGCAGCCGCAGGCGTCGGTCTGGTTCGGATTATTGAACTTGAAACCGGCCGAAAACTTCTCCGTCTGATAGTCCATCTCGGTGCCGATCAGAAACAGGATCGCCTTGGGATCAATCAGTATACGGACGCCTTTGTCCTCGACCACTTCGTCCAATGGCTTCTGATCCTGAGCATATTCCATCGTATATTCCATGCCCGCACAGCCGCCGTTTTTCACGCCGACGCGCAGGCCGATATATTTGCCCTCCGACTGCGCCATGATCTCGCGCAGATGGTCAGCCGCCTTGTCGGTCAGTTTGATCGCTTTTGGACGTTCGCGTGCCATGGTTCAAATCCTTCAGGCTTTAAGATGAGCCTTCAACGTCTCTCGTTCAAGTGGTCAATACATATTGAGCGCAACGCGCGCTTCATCCGACATCATGCTTTGATCCCAGGGCGGATCAAACGTCATGTTGACCTTCACATCGCCGACGCCGTCAACTGAACGCACAGCGTCTGCCACCATTTCCGGCATGGTGCCCGCGACAGGGCAGCCCGGCGCCGTCAGAGTCATGTCGATCACAACGTCGCGGTCATCCGACACATCGACTTTATAGATCAAGCCAAGCTCATAAATATCGACGGGAATCTCAGGGTCATAGACAGATTTCATCGCCGCGATAATGTCATCGGTCAGTCGCGCCAACTCGTCTTCCGGAATGGCGGAAGGTTTCAGGTCTGCCGCTTCAACCGGCACTTCACTCATGCTCGCGTCTTCCGACATGGACAATCCTCAAACAAAAAACTTGCGTGCATCTTCGAGAGCCGCGACCAACAGGTCGATGTCCTCATGCGTCGTGTACATAGCAAATGATGCGCGCGTTGTTGCCGTCACACCAAAGCGTTCCATCAATGGCTGCGCGCAATGATGGCCCGCGCGCACCGCCACACCGGCACGATCAATGATCGTTGCAATGTCATGCGCGTGTGCTTCGCCCATCGTGAATGAAATGATGCCGCCTTTTGTCTTCGACGTGCCGATGATCCTGAGATCATTGATCGCCGAGAGCTTGCGGGTTGCATAGGCCAGCAGGTCCGCTTCATGCGCCGCAATTTTCTCGCGTCCCACATTGCGTACATAGTCAAGCGCCGCACCAAAACCAATAGCTTCAACAATCGCGGGCGTGCCCGCTTCAAAGCGATGCGGCGGCGCGGCATAGGTCACAGCCTCCATCGACACTTCGCGGATCATCTCGCCGCCGCCGCGATAGGGGCGCATACCGGCGAGCAGATGCTTCTTGCCATAGAGAAAACCGATGCCCGTCGGACCATAAATTTTGTGACCCGTCACCGCATAGAAATCAATGTCGAGCGCCTGCACGTCAACGTCGAGATGCACAGCACTCTGCGATCCGTCAGCAACAACAGGAATGCCCTTCTCATGCGCGAGACGCACAATCTCTTTCAGCGGCGTCACAGTGCCGAGCACGTTTGACATATGCGTGATGGCAACGAGCTTGGTGCGCGGTCCCAGCAGCTTTGCATAGGCATCCATATCGAGGTCGCCCTCGTCCGTCACCGGCACCCATTTCAAAACGGCGCCCTGACGCTCGCGCAGAAAGTGCCACGGCACGATATTGGAATGATGCTCCATCACCGAAAGCACAATCTCGTCGCCCGGCTCAATCAGCGGCGCGGCAAAGCTTGATGCAACAAGGTTCAGTGCATCGGTTGAACCGCTGGTGAAGATGACCTCTTCGGTCGTCGGCGCGTTCACATAGGCGCGGGCCTTCTCGCGCGCATCTTCAAATGATTGCGTCGCCGTGTTCGACAGATAGTGAAGCCCGCGATGCACATTGGCATATTCATGCTCAAGCGAATTGCGCATCGCGTCGATCACGATTTTCGGCTTCTGTGCCGACGCGCCATTGTCGAGATAGACGAGCGGCTTGCCATAGACTTCGCGCGACAGGATCGGAAAGTCGCTGCGGATTTTGTTCACGTCATAGGCAATGTCAGAAAGTTTCGGGATGATGGTCATGCATCCTCCTTCAGCGCCAGGCGGAACCAATCAGCCGCCAGTGCGCGCAGACCTTCGCGGGCCGCGTCGTCCGGCACCGTTTCAAAGGCTTCATCAAGAAAAGCAGAAATCAAAAGCTGCCGCGCCGATTGTTCGTCAATACCGCGCGAACGCAGATAGAACAGCGCTTCACGGTTCAACTCGCCAATCGTGCTGCCATGCGCGCATTGCACATCGTCAGCATAAATTTCGAGTTCGGGCTTCGCGTTCATCGCCGCATCGCGCGACAGAAGCAGCGCATTGCTCATCTGCCGTCCGTCCGTCTTCTGCGCATACGGGCGCACAATAACCTTGCCCTGAAACACGCCGGTTGACGCATCATCCAGAACTGTTCTGTAAAGCGTCGCACTGGTGCAACTGGGCACTGCATGATCGACAATGCAGAACTGATCGCCGTGCTGACGCCCGCGCAAAGCTGTCGCGCCGTTCACATGCGCTTGCGCGCCTTCGCCGTCGAACCGCACGAAAGTTTGATTGCGCGACAAAGCACTGCCCAGCGTCATCGTGAAAGATGAGAAGTACGATTTTGCCGCAAGCGCCGCTGTCAGCGTCGCCAGATGCACAGCGCCCGCTGCTTCATCCTGCACCTTAATATGCGTGAGGCGCGCTTCTGCGCCCAACGACACATTCGTCACCACATCGTCGAAATAATTCGTCGCGCCCGCGCTCACATAGCTTTCGTAGATCACTGCTTCCGCGCCATCATCGAGCCGCACAAGATTGCGCCGGTGCGATGCGCCGTCATCTCCCGCGAGATGAATAAGATGCAGCGGCTTATCGAGCTTCACGCCTTTGGCGAGATGCAAAGCCAAGCCACCGCGCATCAGCGCCAGATTGAGCGCCGTCACGTTCGCAGCTTGTGCATCACTCACGCGCGTCTCAACCAGCGTCTTCGCCCAATCAGCACTCAATGCATCGCTAAGTGAAACGACGGTGACGCCGGACGGCAGATCAGAGATCTTTGTCTGCATCACGCCATTCACGAAAACAACGACATGACGATCCACGGCACCAAAAACATTGATTGCAGTCGCGTCGGGCAGCGCCACATCGCCCTTATGCAACGGAGCCGATACGACACTCGCCTTCTCCAGAGCGCGCGCAAGATCGGTATAGCGCCAGTCTTCAAGGCGACGATGCGGCAAGCCACTCGCCGCAAATTCTTTCATCGCCGCGTCGCGTCGCGCGGAAAGCCAGACGAGACCGCTCGCGGGCAGCGATCCGCGCTCGCGCTCGTATGTCTCGACAAATGTTTTGGCCGCGTCAGTCATAGGTCTTCCTTATGCCGCGAATTCGGCATAGCCGGTGCGTTCAAGTTCACCGGCAAGTTCCTTGCCGCCCGTGCGCACGATTTTGCCCTTCGACAAAACATGCACAACGTCCGGCACGATATAGTCGAGCAAGCGCTGGTAATGCGTAATGACGATCATCGCACGCTCAGGCGAGCGCAGCGCGTTGACACCGTCCGCCACAACTTTCAGCGCGTCAATATCGAGCCCTGAATCTGTCTCATCGAGAATGGCGAGCGTCGGCTCAAGCAAAGACATTTGCAAAATTTCGGCGCGTTTCTTTTCGCCACCGGAGAAGCCCACATTGAGCGCGCGCTTCAGCATGTCGTCGGCGACATTCAGCGGCTTTGCCTTCTCGCGCACCAGTTTCAGAAAACGCGGCGCATCAAGTTCTTCTTCGCCGCGCGCTTTACGCACCGAGTTCAAAGCCGTTTTCAGAAACGTCATGGTCGTGACGCCGGGAATTTCGATCGGATACTGGAACGCGAGGAACACACCGGCCGCAGCGCGTTGGTCAACGCTCAAGGGCAACAAATCCTGACCTTTGTACGTCACGGAACCTTTCGTCACTTCATAGCCTTCGCGACCCGACAGCAAATAAGAGAGCGTCGATTTGCCCGAACCGTTCGGGCCCATGATCGCATGCACTTCGCCTGCATTGACCGTGAGGTCGATGCCTTGAAGAATTTCTTTGCCGCCCACTTTGACGTGCAGGTTTTTGATCTCAAGCATTAGCCGACACTTCCTTCAAGTGAGATAGCAACGAGCTTCTGCGCTTCGACGGCAAACTCCATCGGGAGTTGCTGAAGCACATCGCGGCAGAAACCGTTGACGATGAGCGCGACCGCTTCTTCGGCAGGAACACCGCGCTGCATGCAATAAAAAAGCTGATCTTCCGAAATCTTCGAAGTCGTCGCTTCGTGTTCCAAAATCGCGGTCGGGTTTTTCGCTTCGATGTAAGGAACCGTATGCGCCGATGACTGATCGCCGATGAGCAGGCTGTCGCATTGCGTGAAATTGCGCACGCCCTCTGCCTTCTTGTGAACCGACACAAGACCGCGATAGGTGTTCGACGACTTACCCGCCGCGATCCCCTTGGAGATGATGCGGCTCGACGTGTTCTTGCCGAGATGGATCATCTTGGTGCCGCTATCGACCTGCTGATAGTGGTTGGAAATGGCGATGGAATAAAACTCGCCGCGTGAATCATCGCCGCGCAAAATGCAGCTCGGATATTTCCATGTGACGGCAGAGCCTGTCTCAACCTGCGTCCATGAAATCTTGGACCGATCGCCACGGCAATCGCCGCGCTTCGTTACGAAATTGTAGATGCCGCCTTTGCCGTTTTCGTCGCCGGGAAACCAGTTCTGCACGGTCGAGTATTTGATCTCGGCATCATCATGCGCGATGAGTTCCACGACTGCGGCGTGCAACTGGTTCTCGTCGCGTTGCGGCGCGGTGCAGCCTTCGAGATATGAAACGTAGGAGCCTTTGTCAGCAATGATGAGCGTGCGCTCAAACTGACCGGTCTGGGCTTCGTTGATGCGGAAATAGGTGGACAGTTCCATCGGGCAGCGTACGCCCGGCGGAATGTAAACGAACGAACCATCGGAGAAGACCGCCGAGTTCAGTGTCGCGTAATAATTGTCTGTCGTCGGCACAACGGTGCCGAGATATTTCTGCACAAGTTCGGGATGCTCGCGCACGGCTTCCGAGAACGGGCAGAAGATCACGCCGACTTCGCGGAGCTTCTCTTTGAAGGTCGTGACAACCGACACACTGTCAAACACAGCATCGACCGCGACGCCCGCCAGCATCTGCTGTTCAAGCAAAGGAATGCCAAGCTTCTTGTAAGTCTCAAGAAGTTTCGGATCGACCTGATCGAGACTATCGAGTTTCGCTTTTTGTTTCGGCGCGGAATAATAGTAAGCGCTCTGAAAATCAATCGGCGGATATTCAACCTTCGCCCATGCCGGTTCTTCCATCGTCAGCCAACGACGGTAAGCCTCAAGACGCCAATCAAGCATCCATTGCGGCTCTTCTTTTTTGGCCGAGATATAGCGGATCGTATCCTCGCTCAACCCGATGGGTGCGCGTTCGGATTCGATGTCGGTGGTGAAACCGTATTTGTATTTTTCACCGGCGACCTTATCGACCGTTTCGACTGTTTCGCGGACAGCCACCATATCAATGCTCCACTTCTGCAAGTGCGGGGGAGGATGCACCTGTGTTCGTGTTCTTCACTTTGTCGCTCGCGCGCTTCACATAGCGCGTCCAGCTTGTGACCAGATGGTCGATATCTTCTTTTGTCGTTTCGCGTCCGAGGCTCACGCGGATCGCGGCACCGGCAAGATCATCGCTGACGCCCATCGCGGACAAGACATGCGAGCGCGCGACCTTGCCCGATGAGCAGGCAGAACCTGCGCTGACCGCAAGCCTGTCGAGATCGAGGGCCACAATAAGGGTTTCGCTGGCGAGACCCGATGCGGCAAAGAGGCTCGTATTGGCGAGACGCGGTGCGTGGGCGCCGAAGATCGAAATGTCCGGCACGGCTCTGCGCAATTCAGCTTCCATATAATCGCGCAAATCGGCGCTCATGTTTTCGTCGCGCACGAGACGCGCCGCAACGCCGAAGCCTGCAATGCCGGAAAGATTTTCTGTGCCCGCACGGCGGCGCTTTTCCTGTCCGCCGCCTTTGATAAAGGACTCGAACGGAAGCGATGCGCGAATGACCAATGCGCCGACACCCTGCGGTCCGCCAAGTTTGTGCGCAGAGAGCAGGATCATGTCCGCGCCAAGCGCCTTCATGTCAACGGAGAGACGACCGGCTGTCTGAATAGTGTCCGCAAGCAGCAACGCGCCCGCCGCATGCGCGAGCGTTGCGGCTTCACTCACAGGCTGGATCACGCCGGTTTCATTATTTGCATGCATCAACGCGACGAGCGCCTTGCCGGGTTTTGCGAGCAGGGCTTCAAGCGCGGCGAGATCTGCAACACCGTTTGCATCAACCGGAAGGATGTCGAGCGGCAGGCCCGATGCGAGTGCGGGGGCGCGGATGCAATCATGTTCAATCGCAGAGATGATGAGACGCTCAATGCCGAGCGAGGTCTTGGCCAGATGAAGCGCGAGGTTCGCGGCTTCCGTGCCGCCGCTCGTGAAGATGACTTCGTTTGTCTTCGCGCCGACAAGCGATGCGACTTCAGCGCGCGCGCCTTCGATGAGGGCGAGCGCACGGCGGCCCTCTCCGTGGACGGAGGAGGGATTGCCCGTCAGCGTCAGCGCATGCGCGACCGCAGCCGCAGCTTCGGGGCGAACCGGCGCTGTGGCATTGTGGTCGAGATAGATGCGCTTCGTTGTCATGGACTTGTCCGTCCTTCTTCAATCGGCAGCGTTGGCGGTGAGGGTCGTCTCAAGTGTGGACCTTGCGACACGACCATTGATGACATCGCTCAGGGAGACGCCGCTCAGGAACACCTGGATCTGATGGCTCAGCTCTTCCCACAGATCATGTGTGATGCAGCGGCTCGACGAATGCTCCATGCATCCTTTCGGCGAACCCACTTCGCAGCGCGTCACTTTGATAGGTTCATCGACGGCGAGAATCACATCCGAAATTCTGATCTCTTCGGAGGGACGCGCGAGCAGATAACCGCCGCCCGGACCGCGCACGCTTTTGACGAGATCGCCGCGACGAAGTTTGGCGAAGAGCTGTTCCAGATAGGAGAGCGAAATCTCCTGACGCTCGGCGATGTCCGCCAGCGCGACCGGTTTGCCGGTGCCAAAACGCGCGAGATCGGACATCGCCATGACGGCGTAACGCCCTTTTGTGGTGAGCTTCATGGGGGACCTACTCCTATAGAAAGCGGCCCTTGACGCACTCACGCACCCAAAAGCCTTGCCTAACTGGCACTTGCCTGTGTTAAAGAACCATCGCCCATCCTATCTCAGACGGAATAGGCGCGCCGTTCGTCGGGTTATTACCTACTACGGCTGTCAACTATTTAGCGATCCTTTGGCCGAATTGCCAGAGGAAAAGCCAAAAAAATCATGGGATTAATTCCCGCCGCTACACTGGGTTATTACGCCGCAGTCCGCTGCGTGGCCTTAAAGGTGAATTGAGAAACATATGCCTGAAGTCATCTTCAATGGCCCTGCTGGCCGCATCGAGGGTCGTTACCATCATAGCCGCAAGGCGAATTCGCCGATTGCGCTGGTTTTGCATCCGCATCCGCAGTTTGGCGGCACGATGAACAACCCTGTGACGCTCGCACTGTTTCAGGATTTTGTGGCGCGCGGCTTTTCGGTTCTGCGCTTCAACTTCCGCGGTGTCGGCCGCTCGCAGGGCGCGTTTGACAGCGGAATCGGTGAGTTGTCGGATGCCGCCTCGGCGCTCGATTGGCTGCAGGCGCAGAATTCCGATGCGTCGCAATGCTGGATCGGCGGTTTCTCGTTCGGCGCATGGATCGCCATGCAGGTGCTGATGCGCCGTCCTGAGGTCGAGGGCTTCATCTCGGTTGCCCCGCCCGCCAATATGTATGACTTCACCTTCCTCGCGCCCTGCCCGTCCTCAGGCCTCATCGTCAACGGCTCCACGGACCAGGTGGCTCCAGCGGGCGATGTGCAGAAGCTGGTGGATCGCCTCAAAACCCAGAAGGGCATTGTCATCGAGCATTCGGTGATCGAAGGCGCGAACCATTTCTTCGACACGCATGTCGAGCAGCTCGCTACAGTAACGGGCGCTTATCTCGACAAGCGATTGGAAGGCCAACCCACAAGAGGCTGAAAAGCTTAAGCCTTTGCCTTGTGGATGATTCCGCCGGGCATCGGCTTCGGCACGCCTGTCGTTGTCGGCAAACTTAAAGGAAGCCCTTTAAGTGAGCGCACCGCGAGATAGGCAAAGGCTTCGGCCTCCACATCATCGCCGCGCCACCCGAGATCCTCGGCCGGAAGCACACCGCCCTGAAGGCGGCGCGACAGCATGGCCATCAACGTGGGATTGTGACGACCGCCACCGCAAACCACGAAACGGGTGGGCATTCCCGGAATATGGGCGATGCCGCGCGCTATCGCTTCGACGGTGAAAGCGGTGAGAGTCGCTGCACCGTCGGGCGGGGACAGACCTTCCACAGCGGCGGGCGAGAAGGAAAAACGGTCGAGGGATTTCGGCGGCTTTCGGTCAAAAAACTCATTGGCCATAAGGGCTTGCAGCGCATCGACATCGACCTCGCCGATCTCGGCCATGGCCCCGTCTTTGTCCAATGGCACACCGGTATGGCGGAAGACCCAATCGTCGATTAAGGCGTTGCCCGGACCGGTATCAAACGCAATTAAACTTCCGTCGATTCCCACATAAGTCACATTGCCAACACCGCCTATGTTGATGATTGCAATGGATTCTTTGATACCTGCAGCGCGCACGAGCGCCTGATGATAGAGCGGCACGAGGGGCGCGCCGTGGCCACCGGCGGCGACGTCGGCGGAGCGGAAGTCATTGACCACATCAATACCCGTCAGACGTGCAAGCTCGGCCCCCATGCCGATCTGGACGGTGCGGCGGATGGCGGGCTGATGCAACACGGTCTGACCGTGGAAGCCAATAATATCAATGTCTTGCGGACCGAATGCGCTTTCCTTTAGGAGCGCGCGGACGGCCTGAGCATGCGCCAGCGTCAAAAGCCGCTCGGCCTCAGCAACCTCAGCGGGCATCGGCTCGTCGGGTTTCCATGCCTTTGAGACTTCCAAAGCGGCGCGGAGAACCGCCCTTTCTTCGGGCGTATAGGCCACAGAGAGGGTCGGGCCGGGAGTGAGCTCTGCTTCGCCGTCTGTTTCGATAATCGCGGCGTCGATGCCGTCGAGCGATGTTCCACTCATTAATCCCAAAGCACGCATAAGTCCGATCAACCTCAGTTTGGCGGCACGCGAAAACGTGCTAATTCCTGCGAGAGATTAAGCGTTTCCATGTCGAGTTCGAGCGAAATTCGAGCGAGCTGCTTGAACCAAAAGAGACCTCAAAATGAGTGCATTTAAGTCCGACTTCCTCCGCGAGATTTCCGCGCGTGGATTTATCCATCAATGTTCAGATGCGGAAGCACTCGACGCTTATGCCGCAAAAGAAACAATGACGGCCTATATCGGATTCGACTGCACCGGTCCTTCGCTCCATGTCGGGCACCTTATGGGAATAATGATGCTGCGCCGCTTGCAGCAGGCGGGGCACAAGCCAATCGTGTTGATGGGCGGCGGCACAACCAAAGTGGGCGATCCGTCCGGCAAAGACGAGCAGCGCCAGTTGCTCACCGACGAGGTGATCGCGGCCAACATGGCGTCGATCAAAACGGCTTTCACCTCGTTCCTGACATTCGGCGACGGGCCGACCGATGCCATCATGGTCAATAATGCCGAATGGCTCGACAAGCTCGAATATATCGCTTTCCTGCGCGACTATGGCCGCCATTTCTCCGTGAACAGAATGTTGAGCTTTGACAGCGTGAAGCTGCGCCTTGAGCGCGAGCAGCCGCTGTCCTTCCTCGAATTCAATTACATGATTTTGCAGGCCTATGATTTCGTCGAACTTGGCAAACGCTATGGCTGCCGCTTGCAGATGGGCGGTTCGGACCAATGGGGCAATATCGTCAACGGCATCGACCTCGGCCGCCGCGCGGCGAACCTTGATCTCTATGCCGTGACCTGCCCGCTCATCACCACGTCATCGGGCGCGAAGATGGGCAAGACGGCGTCGGGCGCGGTGTGGCTCAACGCTGACATGCGTTCGCCGTTCGACTATTGGCAGTTCTGGCGCAATACGGAGGACGCCGATGTGGGCCGCTTCCTGCGTCTCTTCACCGAATTGCCGCTCAATGAAATCGCGCGGCTTGAAGCTCTGCCCGGCGCGGAGCTGAACGAGGCGAAAAAGGTGCTGGCGACGGAAGCCACCGCGATGCTGCATGGGCGGGCGGAAGCCGACCGCGCGGCGGGCGCTGCGAAAGCGGCGTTTGAGGAGGGGTCATTGAGCGCGGACCTGCCGACGATTGAGATTGACGGGGCGCTGCTCGATGCCGGGCTTGGTGTGCTCAATGCGTTCGTTCTGGCGGGACTTTGCGCGTCAACGAGCGATGTGCGGCGTCAGATTAAGGGCGGCGCTTTGCGCGTGAATGACGAGGCTGTAAGTGATGACCGTGCGGTGCTGACGCGGGCAAACCTGACGGCTGACGGCGTGGTGAAGCTGTCGATGGGTAAGAAGCGGCATGTGTTACTGAGGCCTGCTGCTTGAGCAAGTAAGCCCCTCACCCGTCGTCGGGAAATTGGTCCACGGGACCAATTTCTGATCCTCTCCGCCTCTCCCAGAGGGAGAGGACTTTCTCCGCGATTTCCGAACTCGTGGCTCACCCCCCTCCCTACCCTCCCCCTCAAGGGGGGAGGGGAAAAACGCGCCGCCGTTCTCTAAAATCAAAAAGGCCATCTCCTTGGGGGAGATGGCCTTTGGGGTGCGGTTTGTTTGATCCTTGAGGGGGAACAAACCGCTCTGGGGTTTGCTTAAACTTTCAAAATTTCATTCAGCCGCCTGATGGTTGCCCATGGCGTAGATCGCCGCTTCGCCACCGGCACCGTTGATCGCCAGCAGGTTACGGATACCAAGTTCGGCGATTTCGTCGCCGATCATGCGGTCGCCTTCGCCGTGAAGTTCTTCCATGTCCACGTAAGCCGCATATTGACCTGCTGTGCGGTTGGTGATGATGCCCGCTTTCAGCAATGTCTTGATGAGGACGCGGAAGACGCTTGTGCCGTCTTGCATGACAGAGCGGAGTTTGCGGTCGGTCATGGCTTCAAGAAGTGCTGACTGCACCCAGCGCCAGTCGAGACCCACTTTTTCGTAGATGACTTTCTTCTGCTCAGGGCCGGTCGAATTGCGCAGCAGGGTCATAAAAACTTCGAGCGCCCAGTCTTCGATCATGTCGCGTTCGGCTTCGGGCAGATTGGGGACCGTGCGGTCGGCCCAGATCTTGCCGAACTTGTGATGGAAGGCTTCGTCCGTCATCACGAATTGCATGAGCTTCTTCATCAGCGGGTCATGCGTTTCAGAATAGAACTTGGCAAAGGTGCCCATGGCGAGGCCTTCGACGATCATCTGCATGCCGACGAGTTTTTTCCATGCGAGCGGCGTTGCGACGATTTCGGTCAGGAGTTTTTCCAGCACGAGGCCGCAGGCTGTGGGCTTGCCCCAGCGGGCCTGAATGTATTTGGCAAAGCCTGTGACGTGGCGGGCTTCTTCGCGCGTCTGATTGGCCGCATATTCCTGTGCGCCCGGGTCTTTGAGAATGTGGCAAAGCGAGGCCGACAGCGCGAGAGCGCCCTGCTCGCCATGGAGGATTGACGACATGGTCCAGCGGACAGACTCGTTGACGAGATAAATCTTCTGGCCTTCGTCGAGCTTGTCGGAGACAGCGGACTGAAGCTCGAGATTGAAATCCATCGGCATCAGCAGATCGCGGTCAAGATTCCACGGCTCGTTGAAGTCGATGTATTTCACATCGAGCGGATCCCAGAAATGATCGTGCGTGGCCGAGATGATTTTGTCGAAGGCGGTGGAGCGTTTGCCGTAGCGGTCAATTTCCATCATCGCGGGGAAATCGTCCGGTGACACGGCTTCATAGGCCGCATCCATCGTCATGCTCTTATTGCTGGCGTCGAGTGGCTTGCTGGCTTCGAGTGACATTTCGTTTCCTCCCAAAAACTCAATATCGGTGAGGAAAGTCTGATATGCGGAGTTGAACTCCGCAATGCCTATTCGGCACTCCGCATTATTTTGGCCAGGCTTTAGGGGGCTTTCGGAGGCTTTGTGACTTCGACGGGTGCACCAAGAGGGGCAGATACCGGTGGATTGCCAGTATCTGATGGCCTTAAAGGAGGCAGAGTCGATTCGGCAGGCGGTAGCAAAGACGGCGCTTTTTCGGGCGGGAGCGAGGAGCCGAATTCGAAGAGGCGGCGCAACACACCCGGCGCGATGACGGAGAGCGGATTGACGATGACCGACGGATTGTCGGTCGCGCCCTTCACGGCATAGGTAACGCCGAAAATACCTTCACCATCGCGGCCGACAAGCAGCGGGCCGAGAAGCGGCACATTGCCCAACACCGAATTGATCGTATAGGCGGGAACAACGGTGCCTTCGAGATCAAGCACGTCGATGGTGCGGTCGATTTGTCCCTGAGCGGATAGTCCGATGGCGGGGCCGCTCATGCGGGCTTCTTCGATATAGATGCGGTGGCCCGATGCGCGGAAGGGCAGTACAAGCTTTTCAAACCAGATGCCCTCGCCTGCCATTGTGTCGCCAATGCCGGTGAAGGAGCCGAGCGTCAGAATCTTGGCAAGGACCGGCGCATTGGTAATGCGGAATTTGGTGACATTGATCTCACCCTTCATCGGCGAGCCGGGCAATGTGTCATCGAGCGTGGCTTTGGCATCAAGCGTGCCACCCGTGATGCCCTTGGCAAAATCAAGGCCGCGGAAGATGAGGCCTGCATCGGTCGATGACATCAGAAATTCACGCGACCGGAGGCCGGATGGCTGGATTGAGACATTGAGCGGCGCGCCTGCACCGTCGATACCATCGATGACAAAGGCATAAACCAAATCATCAGTGAGCGTGAATTTCGCATCAAGATTGGCAAAGCGTGTGTCATTGAGACCTGTCACATCGCCGATGGCGGCACGCAGCACAGTGCGGCGCGCCGGGTCAGCAATCATATCAGGTGTGATGATACGGAGCGCGGATTCTTCGGCAGCGGCTTGGTCGCCGTCGCCCGCGACGAAATTGTGCAGCAAGCCGCTGGCATCTGCTTTGGGTCCGTTGATATCGACAATCAACGTTCCCGCCTCATCGCGGCGGCCGCGCATGTTGATATCGTTCTTAGGGCCGAGCTTCACCTGAGGGAAGTTCATTCTCATCCAGTCCCATGACTTATTCATCACGAAGTCGCCATGCGTATCAACGCTGCGGCTGGATTTGGGGCCGGTCTCGTCGCTGACGAGTTTGAAATTATTGAAAGCGTAGTGTTCGGGCTCAAGCGCAATGTCCACGTCGAGCATGACTTTTTCGCCGACGGGTTTCACCCAGCCGAGATAGTTGAACGTAACCGTGGCGGGCGTGAGGTCGGCATGGACTTTGGCGCGGTTGATGCGCGAGCCGTTGCCGGTGATGGTCGCGTTGATTGTTGCGGGGCCATCGATGAATTTATCGAATTTGAGACCGACAGCGTTGCGGCCTGCATTGTCGATATTGCCGGTCAATGTATAGGACGAGCTCGGCGTCGCGCCTTTGACGAAGCTTTCGGTCCAGACGAGATCGAGGGGGGCTGCCCCGTTGAGCGTGACATTGCCGACAGACTTCAGGCCGGTGCGCGAGACTTCAACGTCCAGCGTGCCTGCGGTGATGGAGAGGTCCGGCTGGAGATCGGGGATTGAGACGTTATCGGCATGGGCTTTGCCCTTGAAGTCGATCTCATCAAGCGTCACACCTTTGACGAGCGGTAGGCGCAGAGCGGCACTAACGGAACCTTCGCCGCCGATGGTCGAATGATCGATGCCGAATTTTCTGAGAAGATTGAGCGGCTCATGATTGAGCAGCTCCAGAATGTCGGCGGTTTTGCCGGTGCCGGTGAATTCGATCTCGCCGATGCTTCTGCGGTTGGACAATTCAGCATCAGCGAAATGACCGGCTGATACGGCGAGGACTTTGCCTGGCGCAACATTGACAATAGCGGATGTGACCCAGGCATCGAAGCGGTTGTCACCGACAACGCCATTGGCTGTGACGCTCATCAGCGGTGGCATGGCTTCGATGTAGCGCACCGTCGCGCCGGAAGCTCGGAAGGCAAAACGCAGGCCGCCATCGGGAATGGGGATGTGTTCTTCTTCGACAATGGCGAGAAGATCAACAGGCACGTCGATGGAAAAATCAGCACCTTCGAGCGTACCGTCGCTGAGATTCTTCACCACCCAGGCGCGAGATTTTTTGGAGAGGACAAGCGGCCAGACTTTGCGCGCTTCATTGATCGGAATTGTGCCGATAGTAGCTTTGGCCTTGATCGCAGGAGACCGCGGACCTTCGCTCACGATGCCCGACGCGGAGATCTTGCCACCGGCAACGCCGAGAGTGACGTTTTCGACATTGATACTGCGCTCATCAAGATTGAGCGTGCCGAGAAAGGCGATGTCATCGAAGGTGACCGGGCCTTCAAAAAAGCCCGCGATTTCGGTGGTGGTTTTGCCGGCCTTGAGGTCGAGCGTCACGGCAGAGACGTTGGCCCCCTCGCCCATCACATAATTGGCGTGGCCGGTGAGATCAATGTTATGGGGGCCAGCCTGAAGCGAGAGCTCTTTGACATCGACGCGATTGGCTTGTGCATTGAGCGTCAGTTCGGCATGGGCCTTTTCGAGATCGACGGGAGCCTGGGCGAGGCCCGGAATGGTGAAGCGGCCTTTGCCGCTGTCGATGACAAGGCGGGCGGAGAGGACTTCACCTTCGCGCGTGATGTCAAGTTCGCCCGATGCCGACATGGCCGCGTCGATCATGCCGTAGTTGCGGAAGGCGGGCGACATGCGGGCAAGGTCTGCAGGCACAACATTGGTGGCGGTCATGCGCACCGTGGCCACGGGTTCGTTTTGCGGTAGCGCGCCTTCAAGCTGGATGCTGGCGGTTTTGTCCGCAAACGTCATATCTGCGTTGAGGCGGGCGGCGAGACCACCGCGACCGCGATAGATTTCGAAATCAGCATAGGGCGCTTCAAACGTGACGCCGTTGACCTCATCAATGACATGCAAGGTGGCGTCATGGACAGCAAAGCGGCGCAGATGGGACAGGACGCGGACAGTCGGTTTGCCCTGCACCAGTGTTTCGATCATCGGGCCGATAATGTCGTCCTGCGGCGTGGTGTCAACGGGTGCATCGGCAGGCGCGAGGCCGAGAGTGAAGCCCGTGGCGCGGCGGATGAGCGTGGTTTTGACACCGTAGAGCTCAACCGTCGTCGGCGCGATCTGACCGCGCATCAGAGCAGTGACGGACAAGCGGAAAGAAAGTTCGGGAAGGGCCGCGACTTCATTGCCGTCGGCGCCCATCAATTTGAGATCAACAACGCGCAGATCGACCTGACGGCGCTCCGGCGACCATTTGAGAATCGTGTCGCCGATATCGATGGTGCCGCCGTCCAGCTCACCGGTGATCGTGTCTTCGAAAATCTGACTGAGAATGGGAAGCGAGACCGGACCGGAAGAGAGGTTCCATGCCAGATAGGCAAGCAGAACCGCCGTCACCGCAACGGCAACGCCAACCACTTCCAGAACGATCTTACTCACACGACGGATCAAGGAACGGGCGGTCTCCAACAACTCGACGCCGGACGCGGAAATGCGCGGGCGGGAGCACTTTGCCAAGCAAAACTACGGCCAGAGCGAAACCGCTCCACTTTTTAGACGGGCAGAACGCTCTTGTCTCAGGAAAAGGCATGTACGGTCTGGCAGAAACGCGTGGGCCGTTTACTATGATGAAACAGAAATGCGGCGGAAAACGGAGTGAGCATGGCGACGGCGAAAAAGGTGACCGGATCGGGGCTTGAGGCAGGTGTCAAGGCACCCGCTTTTACATTGCCTGCGGATGATGGCCGCACGGCCAGCCTTAAAGACTTTAAGGGTAAAACCCTCGTCCTTTACTTCTATCCCAAGGATGACACGCCGGGCTGCACCACCGAGGCGCTCGATTTTACCGCGCAAAAGGCCGCCTTTGCCCGCGCAGGCGCCGTGGTTGTTGGTGTGTCCAAGGATACGGTCGCCAAGCATGGCAAATTTCGCGACAAGCACGGGCTGAAAATCCAGCTTCTGTCGGATGAGACCGGCGAGATGCTGGAGGCCTATGGGGTCTGGGCCGAAAAGAGCCTCTATGGCCGCAAGTTCATGGGCATCAACCGCACGACTTTCCTGATCGACGCCAAAGGTGTGATCGCGCAAATCTGGCCGAAGGTGAAGGTGAAAGGTCATGCCGACGAGGTGCTGGCCGCTGTGAAAGCTTTGGCGTGAGCGGTTTCCGGTCTCTGGCCGATGGTGCGCTGGCCGTCTTGAACTGTGCTGATGCTGACGAGAAGGCACGGACGGGACAGCGCGTGGCGGCACGCTGGCGGCAGGGGGATTTGCCGCTGATGGTGGCGGACGACATGGCCATGCCGACGCGCCCTGCCCGCCCGGCAAAGCCGGAACTCCTCTCCCATCGCGACATGCCCAAGCGCACGTTCAAGGGCGAACGCGGGCGCTTTGCGACGCTGCATGCGCTGGCGCATATTGAACTCAATGCGATTGATCTGGCTTTTGACATGGCGGGCAGATGGGCCGATGCCGACATGCCGCGCACCTTCTATGATGATTGGGTGAAGGTGGGCGACGAAGAGGCCAAACACTTCCTCGCGCTCCAGACACGCCTTGCCGCCATGGAGGGGACTTATGGCGATTTGCCTGCCCATAACGGATTATGGGAGTCAGCTGAAGAGACCCGTCACGATCTCGTCGCGCGGCTCGCCATCGTGCCGATGGTGCTGGAAGCGCGCGGTCTCGATGTGACGCCCGGCATGATCGAAAAGCTCAAAGAGGCGGGCGACCACGAAAGCGCAGCCGTACTTACGATGATCTATACGGATGAACAGCAACATGTGGCGGCGGGCACGCGCTGGTACACTTACCTTTGCGCGATACGTGGTCTCGATGCGGAACTGACATTTCATCATCTCGTGCGAAAACATTTTCGCGGGCTGCTGAAACAGCCCTTCAACACAAAAGCGCGTGAAAATGCCGGTTTATCGGGGAATTTTTATCTGCCCCTGACAACTAAACCGTAAAAGAGGCTTTTCATCGCGGCCCTTATGAGTGACACTAAATGGGACAGTAACGAGGGGGTTGGTGTCAGTGTGGTGTCATTGGGGCTATCGGCGAAGGCGTGGTTAGAGGGTTTGTTAACCATGATGCGGGATTGTATCCCACGTGCCGAAAATGAAACCCACTCCAAAGCTTTGACGATGATGAAGGGATAATGGCGCATGAGGGGCGTGCACCATAATGGTTCTGACTTTAGAGAAGCGGTGCGCCGTTTCCTGAAGCATCACTATGTCGAGCGCCAGATTTATCTGCGCAGCCACGGCCAGGTGCAGTTCATCTCGCTCTCGCCCTTCACCCAGGCCATCTTCCTCGGCATCGGCACACTCTTTTTCGGCTGGATCGCTTTTTCATCCGTCAACGTTGTATTCAAAGAACAGATCATTGCGTCCAAGGATCAGCGCTACACCAAAATGCAGGGCGCTTATGAAGAGCGTCTCGCCCATCTGCAATCGTCCTTCGACGAGTTGAACGGGCAATTGGTGATTTCGCAGGAACGTTTCCTTGCCACCGCGCGCAATCTCGAAGACAAGCACCGCCAGCTGACCTCCCTGATGGGCCAGCGCAAATCGGCCAGCAACAGCCTCGATCAAATGCGCCAGCAATTTGCCGCGACCTTTCGTAATACCGCCGAGAGCGACATGGCGGGCAACACCATCCTCATGTCAGTTGATCAGGACGCAGGCGGCATTAACGTCGCCCAGACGACCGCCCGCCCGCAGCGCATGGCCGCCGATGGCAGTTATATTGCGGACGGCGCCCCGAATGGCGGACCCGGAGGGATCGACATTGTGGGTCTTGCGGGCGCGCCCGCTTCAGGTGCCAGTCAAAATGGCACATCGTCTCTGGTTGATACAAAATTGACCAATCTGGATCACGCCCAACAGAGTCTCATCAACACGATTGACGAAGCGACCGACCGACGTATCCGCGAACTGACCTCCATTATCGACATGACCAAAGTGGCCGATGTGGACACTCTGGTGCGCGCCAGCGGCCCCAAAGACGCCAAAGCGAAGAAGGCGAGCGCCGCCGAAGGGGGACCCTTTCTCGGTCTTTCGGATGGCGAAGCGCTGGCCGGAGCGGCCAATGAAAGTGCTTTCAGCAAACAGCTCGCCCGCGTCAGCCAGAACATCAACACAATGGGTGAACTGGAGACAACCATTGCGAAAATGCCTCTGGCCGAACCCTTGCTCAGCTATAGCGAAACCAGCGGCTTCGGCCCGCGCCGTGACCCTTTCAACGGACGCATGGCTTTCCATGCCGGCGAGGATATGGCGACCTCCTACGGCGCGCCGGTCTATGCCACCACGTCCGGCACCGTTACCTATGCCGACTGGCGCGGTGCTTATGGAAGGTTGATTGAAATTGATATCGGCAATGGCTTTAAGACACGATACGGTCATCTAAGCGCGATAAATGTCAAAGTTGGCCAGAAAATTGCATTTCGACAGGTCATAGGCCGAGTTGGGTCCTCCGGCCGTTCTAGCGGACCCCATCTACACTACGAGGTTTGGTTCGACGGCATTGTCCGCGATCCCACCAAGTTCATCGAGGCAGGGCATTATGTTTTCTCGAAAAGATAAAGACTCCGTCGCTCCCGTGATTCAGGCCGCCGCAGCCGTTCCCGCGGCACAAGCCAAGCGCACAGGTGCACGCACAGCGCCTTCTATTATTTCCAGCGACCTTGTGGTCCATGGCAATCTCGTCGCCACCGGCGATATTCAGGTGGACGGTACCGTCGAAGGCGACATTCGCAGCCAGTCGCTGACCATCGGCGAAAAGGCTTCCGTCAACGGCGAAGTGGTCGCCGAAGACATCGTCATCCGTGGCCGCGTCATCGGCACGATCCGCGGCCGTCGCGTTCAGCTCTCGTCCACATGCCATGTCGAAGGTGACATTCTGCATGAAGCGCTCGCCGTTGAAACCGGTGCCTTCTTTGAAGGCAATTGCCGCCATTCCGACGATCCGATCGGTCAGGCCAGCGCGCATAAACCAACCATCGCAGCGCCCTCGCCCCTCTCCGCCGCTCCGCGCCCTGTTGCGCGTCCGGCTGATGCCCATGGCTCGCCCGTTGTCGTCGGTGACAATGGCGTGGTCGTGAAGCGTCCTGCCGCACAGTAAGACTTTCGCCTTCGCCTCCGGTTGAGGCGCACACAAAAAGAGCCCCGGTGGAATTGCCTTCACCGGGGCTTTTGTTTTTTGAATTCGAAAGAAACTTAGTCGATGTCTTCAACCGCTTCGATGCCGCCCTTCACGCGCGCTGCAAGGGCTGCGGCCATGAATTCGTCGAGGTCGCCATCGAGCACGTCGGCGGGTGCGGGGCTGACGACGCCGGTGCGCAGGTCTTTGACCATCTGATAGGGCTGCAAGACATAGGAGCGGATCTGGTGACCCCAACCGATTTCGGTTTTGGTTGCGGCTTCAGCGTTGGCCTGTGCTTCGCGCTTTTCAAGTTCCAACTCATAGAGACGCGCGCGGAGCATGTTCCATGCGGTCGCTTTGTTTTTGTGCTGCGAGCGTTCGTTCTGGCAAGCGACCACGATACCGGTCGGCACGTGTGTGATGCGGACGGCGCTGTCTGTCGTATTGACGTGCTGACCACCGGCACCGGATGAGCGGTAGGTGTCGATGCGGCAATCGCTTTCGTTGATGTCGATATCGATTGTTTCATCGACCACGGGATAGACCCAGACGGATGAGAAAGATGTGTGACGACGCGCATTGCTGTCATAAGGCGAAATGCGCACGAGACGGTGGACGCCGCTTTCGGTTTTCATCCAGCCGAAACCGTTATGGCCTTTAATCATGATGGTCGCGGATTTGATGCCCGCTTCTTCGCCGTCATGGCGCTCCATCAATTCGACCTTGTAGCCTTTGCGTTCGGCCCAGCGCGTGTACATGCGCAACAGCATCGACGCCCAGTCCTGACTCTCCGTGCCGCCTGCACCGGAATGGACTTCGACATAGCAATCATTGCTGTCGGCTTCGCCTGCGAGCAGCGTTTCGATTTCGGCTTTGCGGGCATCTTCGCGCGCGAGCTTCAACGCGGCTTCGGCTTCAACAACGATGCTGTCATCGCCTTCGGCTTCGCCCATCTCAATCAATTCGAGATTGTCGTTCAATGCGCTTTCGAGACGAAGGTAATCGTTGATCGCGCCTTCGAGGCGTGTGCGTTCGCGCATCAGGCTTTGTGCGTTGGCGGGATCGTTCCAGAGGTTGGGGTCTTCGGCCTTCGCGTTTAATTCGTCGAGGCGTTTGCGGGCTGAATCCCAGTCAAAGATGCCTCCTCAGCAGTGCGAGCGACTGCTTGATTTCATCGGCGATGGTCTGGGTCTCGGCGCGCATGGAACGGGGCCTTCCGGTTAAGTGCGGGCGGAAAATAGGATGATTGGGGGCAGGTGTAAACCCGTTGCTTCGGGGGAGGATAAGTAAATTTGGGGCTCAACAGAGGCTCGAAACACTCAACATTTCTTGCAAGAGATTGAGTGTTTCCATGCAGAGATCGTGTGTCAGTTCGTCGAGGGTCCGTGCCCTGGTCGAAAAACGTAATCCCCGGGCGGGGATAGGGGCTGAAATGGCCTGAAATAATTTATCCCCCCTCTTCTCACATCATTGCTTCGCTTCGTCGGCAATGACGGAAGAAAATACCCCCACCCAAAATACCCGGAGACGAATATTTTGGGTGGGGAGGTCAGAAGAAAACGGAAGAGGTCACCGGATCAGCTCTTGAAGAAATCGAGATTGGCTTTGCAGACGGTGGCGACTTCTCTGGTGGACATGAAGCGGCTGAGTTCATCGAAGAGCGAAGCGACGCTGCGCGCCTTGCCGTCGGAGGTATAGAAGAGCCAGCGATTGGAAGCAGCGGCGGATGGCAGAATACTGGCTGCCGATGTCGCTGCCGCTTTGTCACGCGTCTCGACAAGCTTCACCGCATTGCCTGCACCCAATACATGGGAGGCATAAAGCTCGCCGTGAGCGGGTGTGCGACCGAGGCTTTTGGTGAGCGCCGCTTTGTTTTCCATTGTGAGTTCGCCGGCCATGAGGGCGGCCACATAAGGATCCGTGCGGAGTGCCAGAACCTCTGTGCGGGCTTCGTCGGAGACGGGCTTATAGGTGCCGTTGGACTGTTTGGTGAGCAAAGCCACTTCAGCATCGAGCTTATGCTTTGCGCCATATTTGCCGAGAATCTGGAACCAGGTTTGCTGAATGAACTGGAACGGGCCGGTGGCGGACGAGGTCGGGGCTTTTGCGCCGAGCACGAGACCGCTTTCACGCAGCGCGATATGCAGGAGATAACCGGAATTGGCACCCGTTTCTTCCGAGGCTTTGACGATGGCCCCCAGAATGTCGGGGCCAAGGGCGGCAGCGCTTTTCTCAACGGCGTCAACAGAAGGCACGGGCCCCGGAGCCGGTGGCGCTATGGCGGTTGATTGAGCGTCAGGCTGTGCTGCATCAACGGCCGCCTCTTTTTCCTGCTGATAAAGTTCGTTCACGGCTTCAGCAATCTTTGCCACATCTTCCTGTGACAACCGCAATTCTGCGCGACGCTTTTCACGCGCGGCGCGACGCTCTGCCCGCTCCTGCTCCAAAGCGGCAGCGGCCTTGATGAGCGTGTCATTGGCTTTGCTGAGGTCAGCAAGCGCAGCATTCGCATTTTGATCCGTTACCGTACTATTCTGACGCGTGGCGATGAGCCCGTGCGCTGCCGCCGCACCGGATACGCTTGCCGTAACGGATGCGCCGACAGACTTCAGATCCCGCATAAAGTCACCGCTCTCAACGTATTTAGAGAAGTTCTGCGCGGGAGCGGTTTGCATCAGGGCCGCACTGCTGCGGGCCAGCGTTGATTGTCCGCGTTCGGCACCTGCGGCGTCCCATAATAATATGCCGACAAGTAACAGAGTGATTTTCATCCACATAGCCAGGCGCTCCTTCTTAGACGGTGAGCGCGTGATGGCTAAAATAAACCCGCGCCGACCAATCCCCCAGGAATGAGGAAGCCTATACGGATGGGATTGAACCTCTTGTGAGCAAGATATTCATCTGAGGTTCATGTTGGATTTTCAGTACAGGCCGCCGGTGCCTGTGTTGACGTCGGAGTCGGAGGCCGCCGTAGCGGGCGCTGAGAAGCCCGAATTGTCGAGGCCGGAAACAGGCGAGCCGGTGATGACGCCGATGGCGCCGCTATTGTCGGGCTGCGGATCTGTGCCGTCTTTGAAGGCTTCGAGGATGACGCCGGGGCTGCCTGCGGAAGCAAGCTGGCCGGTCTTTGCATTGACCTTCACGAGATTGATACCCGGCGGGATGCGGAACGGAATGGCGGGCTCTTTGCCCACTGTTTCCATCATGATGTCGCGGAATATCGGCGCGGCGGTGCGGCCACCGGTTTCGGATTTGCCGAGCGGTGTCGGGTTGTCATTGCCGACGAAAACACCGACGACAAGATTGGGGGAGAAGCCCATGAACCAAGCGTCGCGCTCTTCGTTCGATGTGCCGGTCTTGCCTGCGAGCGGTACGGGCACGGCTTTGGCGGACGAGCCTGTGCCGCGCTGAATAACGCCTTCAAGGATCGAGGTCATCTGATAAGAGGTTTGCGGATTTTCGACCTGTTCGCGCGTGTCGGGCAATTCGGGCGGCAATTGCCCGTCCGCCCAGTCGGCGTTGCATGTCGCGCAGGGGCGATCATCATGCTTGTAGATGGTGCGACCCATGCGGTCCTGAATGCGGTCGATGATGGTGGGCGTCACGCGCTTGCCGCCATTGTCGAAAATGGCATAAGCGGATGCGAGTTTGAGCAGCGTCGTTTCGCCTGCGCCCAGCGACATGGAAAGCACCGGCATCATGTTGTCGGAGATACCGTAACGCTTGGCATAGTCGGCGACGGTTTCCATGCCGATGTTTTGGGCAAGGCGCACCGTCATCACGTTGCGCGAATGTTCAAGACCGAAACGCAATGTGGAGGGACCATGGAAATTGCGTTCGTAGTTTTCAGGTTTCCAGAGTGCAAGGCCCGCGCCCTGATCCATCACAAAGGGTGCATCGAGGATGAGGCTTGCAGGCGTGAAGCCGTGATCAAGCGCGGCGGCATAGACGAAGGGTTTGAACGCCGAGCCGGGCTGGCGCAAAGCCTGCACCGCGCGGTTGAACTCGCTCAGATCGAATGAGAAGCCGCCCTGCATGGCAAGCACGCGGCCTGTATGCGGGTCCATTGCGATAACGCCGCCATTGACGGAGGGCGCCTGTTTCAGCGCGTAATGGTCAACTTCGGCTTTGTCTTTGACATAGACCGGCTCGACATAGACAACGTCGCCGATCGCGAGCACGTCAGATACTTTTTTGACCACGGGGCCGAGATATTGCCCTTTGATGGAGGCGCGCGCCCATGTGATTTCAGACAGCGGGATGTTGCCGGTTTTCACGGCCTCGGAAAATTTGCCGCTCGGTAATTTGTCGGCGAGCACACCTATGTCAGCGCCCTTGTCGTTAATATCGAGCACGACACCCAGCGTCCAGGGGGCGAGGTCTTCGGCATATTTTTGCTGTTGCAGCGCGGTCTGCCAATTGGCACCCGCGGGGAGCTTCGCGAGCGGGCCGCGCCAGCCGTGGCGCTTGTCATAGTCCACGAGACCTTTGCGCAGGGCTTTGGCAGCGATCATCTGCATATTGGTGTCAATGGTCGTGCGGACCGAGAGGCCGCCTTCGTAAAGTTTCTGCTCGCCATATTTGGCCAACAATTCACGGCGGACTTCTTCGACAAAATATTCAGCATCAACGAGCTTCGCGCCCGGCACGCGCTGCGAGATGACGAAGGGGTCCTGACGCGCCAGTTCCGCTTCTTCCTTGGTGATGAAGCCGTCTTCCTGCATGCGGCTCACAACCCAATCGCGGCGCGCGATGGCGCGGTCACGATAGCGATAGGGTTGATAATTGGCCGGACCTTTGGGCAATGCCGCAAGATAGGCCGCCTGCGCGATGGTGAGTTTGTCGAGCGAGGTGTCGAAGTAAATCTGCGCGGCGGCGGCAACGCCATAGCCGCCCATGCCGAGATAAATTTCGTTGAGATAGAGTTCGAGGATTTTCTCTTTGGTGTAAGCCTTCTCAAGGCGCATGGCGATGAGGGCTTCCTTGAGCTTGCGCGTGATGGTGCGGTCGCTGTTCAGAAGGAAGTTGCGCGCGACCTGCTGCGTGATGGTGGAGGCACCGGCAAGGCGGCGGTCGTTCATGTAGTTGACGACGTTATCGACCATGGCGCGCGCGATGCCCGTGGCATCGACGCCGCCGTGGGAAAAGAAATTTTTATCTTCGGCGGCAAGGAAGGCTTCGACCACGCGCTTGGGGATGGCGTTGTAGGGTACATAGAGGCGGTGCTCTTTGGCATATTCGGCAATGAGTGTGCCGTCGCCCGCATGCACGCGCGTCATGATCGGCGGCTCGTAATTGGCGAGCTTGGTGTAATCAGGCAGGTCCTGATTCATCTGCCAAAGCATGTAGCCGCCCGCGAGCAGGCCACCGAACAGAACCACAAGAAACACAGCCGCAATGGCGGTCAGAACTCTCAGCATCGGGCTATAGCCCCACCCTTAAAACAGACGACAACGGATCAAGTCGCGTCATAGCACCCCACGGCGTCTCTAGCCATTGCAACAATGGCACAAACTTGGGCGAAAACCTGCGTATCAAATTAGTGGAAAAGCGATGATCTATTGTTAACGCGGGCCATCATTCGGGACTATTTGGACGAGGATTATGGCACCGATATGGCCGGGGATGGGGGTGTGGAGTTTGGGAGCACTTCCACCTCCCCACAAGGGGGAGGTGGGTTTAGTTGCCGTTTTCGGCGCGGCGTTCGCCGAAATAGCGGTCGATGGCGGTAACGAAGCTCGAGGCGACCTTGGTGCGCCATTTGGGTGAGGTGATGTTTTTTTCGTCCGCGCGGTTGGTCAGGAAGCCAAGCTCGATCAGCACTGAGGGCACGTCCGGCGCTTTGAGGACCACAAAGCCTGCAAAGCGGTGGGCGGGGTCGAGCATACTGGTGGTGGTGCGTGAATAATCGACAACGGATTTGGCAAAGCGGGACGAGTAATTTTTGGTTTCGCGCTGGGCGAGGTCGATCAGGATGCCTGCGACTTCGGGGGACTCGCCGCGAAAGTCGATGCCGGCGATGGCGTCAGACAGGTTTTCCTTGCGCGCCAAAGCCGCGGCCTCTTTGTCGGAAGCGGTTTCGGACAATGTGTAAATCGACATGCCGCTGACGGTTGAGCTGGCAATCGAGTCGGCATGAACGGAGATGAAAAGATCGGCCTTGTGACGGCGGGCAATGGCCACGCGCTCGCGCAAGGGAATGAAAATGTCGCGGTCGCGCGTGAGATAGACGTCATAGCGACCTGTGTCTTTCAGACGGCGCCTGAGTTCTTTGGCGAAAGCCAGCACCACGTCTTTTTCGAGCACGCCGCTTTTGCCATGGGTGCCCGGATCGACGCCGCCATGACCGGCATCAATGACAATGACACGGCGCGAGGCGCGTTTGATTTCGGGGTTTGGCGGCACAACGGTGGCGGGCACGGCGGCCGGCTGCGTCGCGCTCGGTACGCTCAGCGCCGACATGAAGCTACCCAGATCAGTTGAGGCCACGTCGAGAACGACGCGGCGGCCAAAACCCGATTGCGGATCGAGAGTGAAATCACGCGAGAGCTTCACCGGACCATTGGTGTCAATGACCACGCGAAACGTATTTTCCTGAAAAACGCCGTAACGATAGGAAGCGACGAGCCCCTGCCCTTTGACGCCGGCCACATCAGGCAAAGACGAGTTCATATTGTGAAAGTCGATGACGATGCGATAGGGCTGGGCGAGCGTGAAGACCTGATATTTGACGGGCTGGGGGCCGGACATCTCAATGACAAAGCGGGTCTCGGCACCCCGGTCACCCAAACGGATGCCCGCAATATTGGCGCGCGGGCCACTGACAGCAGCGCTCCCGGCGACAGGCGCGACGGGACGGGGGGTGGCGCTGAGTTCTCTTGCACCGAGGGCCTGGTCGAGTTCGACGACCTGCATGCCGGATAATGGCGTGACGGGCGCGGGGCTGGCCGGTGTCACTTCAACGGGTTTCGGGCGCGATACCGGAACGGCGAGAAAGCCGTTTTCGGCATGGGCGGGCCCGGGGACGGCAAAGGACGCGCAGAGCAGGACCGCCGCCAAAGCAGCCACTCCTCTGCCGGAGAGACCTCTCCAGCGACATGTTGTCTTGCGCGTTTTGTTTACCATAATGATCGTCGCAACCTACCCGTCTGCGAGTGACTACCGCATGGCCAACAGATCCGAAAAGGCCCGAAAACGGTGCGCAACTGATTCGCCAGATGTGCTTAAACTATTGTGACTAAATTGGTTTATAAAGCCTTAGCGGACTTAAAAATTCACTATTTATCAATAGGTAGGCTGGTTAATGGGATGTCAAATCCCTGCCGAACCCTTTGCTTGCCAAATCGGGCCCGCAAACGTACAAAGCAGGGGCTTGCCGGTTTGGTATCTGGCACATGATGAACGGGTCTGAGCCCTATCGGGTCGCCCTCCTTTAAGCGTCCTGTGTTGCCAGTCCTGATCGCCCCCAACATGCCGGGATTTAGATCCCTGAAGTGACGGACGGCAATCGCGGGCTGAACCTTCAAACAAACCGGCGAGGTGTGACTGCGCTTGTAAATTCCGCGCACAACACCTCACACCGATGCCCGAATTTTCCGCCCGCCCCCGGCGACTTCTCAGGGGGTGCCAAGGTTGAGAGCCATCACGCAAGTGAATACGCAGTCGGATAACACACAGGGAAATCACGTTCGCTCTTTGAAGCGGGCGCAGACCTCGTTGTCTGACGTGAGCGCTCAGCCCCTCACACCACTTTTCAATAGCCAGATCGCTGGCGCGCCGACACCCCTCCTTGAGGTGGTTGCGCGTCATCGGCTTCACACAATCAACATTCGCCCGCGCCCGCTCGGCCGCATGACCTTGCGACCAGCTCTGCGCCGCCGCGAATGTTTCGGAGAACTGCCTCATGGCAAACAAGATGCTTATCGATTCGACCCACCCGGAAGAAACCCGGGTTGTGGTCGTGAATGGAAACCGTGTTGACGAGTTCGACTTCGAGTCGGAATCGCGCAAACAGCTTCGCGGCAATATCTATCTCGCAAAAATCACGCGCGTAGAGCCTTCGCTGCAAGCCGCCTTTGTTGAATATGGCGGCAACCGTCACGGTTTCCTCGCCTTCAGCGAAATCCATCCTGACTATTATCAGATCCCTGTCGCGGACCGCGAAGCGATCCTGAAGCATCAGGCCGCGCAAGCGCGCCGCGCTCAGGAAGAAGAAAACGCCGACGGCGATGATATCGCGTTTTCCACGCAGCCTGCCTCTGCCGCCAATATGCATGCCACTGTCGAAGCGGAAGTGCTGGGCGAAGATCACGACGATGACCTTGCCGACGATGAAGGTCGCGGCGAAGTCAGCGAAGCGGGCGCAGGCGCCGACGACGATGATGATGATCACGCCCCCGAAGCGCCGGAAGAGGCAGGCGCGGAAGCGGAAGCCACCGCCGGGACCTCTTATGATATGTCGGGGGACGAGACCTCCGGCGACGGCGTGGCGGAAGAGCACGGCGCTGACGATCACGCGGACCATGCCGGTCTTGACGTACCGCATGCCGATGAGGTGATCGAAGCGGTCGGTGCGGAAGACCCGCATGAAGAAGCGCAGGAAGAAGCCGAGCCGCGCAAGCAGCGCCACAATTTCCGCAATTACAAGATTCAGGAAGTTGTGAAGCGCCGCCAGATCATGCTGGTGCAGGTTGTCAAAGAAGAACGCGGCAACAAGGGCGCGGCGCTGACCACGTTCCTGTCGCTCGCCGGACGCTATTGCGTGCTGATGCCCAACACGGCGCGCGGCGGCGGCATTTCGCGCAAGATCACAGTGGCCGCTGATCGCAAGAAACTCAAAGGTATTGCGGAGTCGCTCGATGTGCCGGAAGGCATGGGCCTCATCATCCGCACGGCGGGCGCCAAGCGCACCAAAGCGGAAATCAAACGCGACTATGAATATCTGTTGCGTATGTGGGAAAGCGTGCGTGAACTGACGCTGCGCTCGACCGCCCCTGCCCTCGTCTATGAAGAAGGCAGCCTGATCAAACGCTCGATCCGCGACCTTTACGACAAAGACATCGACGCTGTGTTCGTTGAAGGCGACGAAGGCTATCGCGAAGCCAAAGACTTCATGCGGATGCTGATGCCGAGCCACGCCAAAAACGTGCAGCCCTATAAGGACAAGCAGCCGCTGTTTCAGAAATATCAGGTGGAGCAGCAGCTCGACTCGATGTTCAACCCGACTGTGACGCTGAAATCAGGCGGCTATATCGTCATCAATCCGACGGAAGCACTCGTCTCGATCGACGTGAACTCCGGCCGCTCAACAAAAGAGCGCAATATTGAACAGACGGCACTGCGCACCAATCTTGAAGCAGCGGAAGAAGTTGCACGTCAGATGCGTCTGCGCGACTTGGCCGGCCTCATCGTTATCGACTTCATCGACATGGACGAGAACCGCAACAACCGTGCGGTGGAACGTAAACTCAAAGACAGTCTGCGCACGGATCGCGCGCGCATTCAGGTGGGACGTATCAGCCATTTCGGTCTGATGGAAATGTCGCGCCAGCGGATGCGTTCGGGCGTGCTTGAAGGCTCGACCGTGATCTGCCCGCATTGCACGGGCACGGGCATTGTGCGCTCGGTTGAATCCATGGCGCTGCATGTGTTGCGCGGCGTGGAAGCCGAAGCGATGAAGGGCCGCGCTGCGGCGCTGACCGCCAAAGTGCCGGTGGAATGTGCGGTTTACATTCTCAACCAGAAGCGCTCGAACCTGCTCGACATCGAAGACCGCTACGGATTGTCGGTCTATATCGAAGCTGACCACACGCTCAAAGGGTCCGAGCATCGCGTGGAACAGGCCGAAGCCCGCGCCAAGACGCGCACGCGTCCGGCGGCCGGTGCCATCAATATTGAAAACACCTATGCCGACGAAGAAGACCCCATCATCGAAGATGTGATCGACGAAGATGAGGACGAGGCAGAAGACGAAGTTGAAGTTGTGGCGGAAGTGCGCGAGCCGCGTGAGCCGCGCGGTGAAGGCCGTGGCGGACGTGATCGCGAAGCGCGCGGCGGCGATGAGGAAAACCCGCGCAAGCGTCGTCGCCGTCGTCGTAAGAAAAAAGGCGAGGACGGCGCTGAAGGCGGCACCGCTCAGACTGGTGAGGCGGACGAAGATGATGATGCGGAAGATGCTGTGGCCGGTGAAGCCGGTGACAGCGATGCCGCAGAAGCGACTGCAGGCGAAGGCACGGAAATCGGTGCTGACGGCGAAGAGCGTCCGCGCAAGCGTCGCCGTCGCGGTCGTCGCGGTGGTCGCCGCAATCGTCGTGATGCCGATGGCAAGCTGATCGCTGATGATGCGGAAGGCGTTGCCGGTTCGGATGATGGCGAAGACGGCGATGAGGAGGCTGGTGACGAAGCCGAAGCGCCGGTGTTGCTCGCCTATTCGCGCGATGATGTGAAAGCGGTTGAGGCGCCGGTGGCGGCAGCACCTGTTGTCGTGACGCCGGAGCCGGTTGCGGTGGCCGATGTTGCGCCGGAGCCTGTGGCGGAATTTTTGGCGGCACCTGTTGCTGTGGTCGAAGAGACTGACGGCGATGTGGCTGTTGATGACAAGCCGAAGGTGACGCGTCGCGGTTGGTGGCAGCGCAAGACGGAGTAGGTTTTGCTCTGACAGCGGATGAAATGAAGAAGCCTGACATCGTGATGATGTCAGGCTTTTTTGTTTTTCGGGATGGGTCAGGAAGTAAGAAAGACCCTCACCTTCCGCTCCCAGAGGGAGAGGACCGGAAAAATCTCAGACGGGCTTATCGCCGATGATCATGTAAACGCATTTGGTTTCGTCTTCGATCACTTCGACATTCTCGATGTCGAGGCCTTCATACATGGCGCGCATGTCGGCTTCAGTGCGGTAAACGAGGGACCAGTCGGTGACCATTTCGAGCGGCCACTGGCAGGTCTCGCGACCTGTCTTCACATTCGCAATGATGAGTTTGCCGCCCGGTGCAACCTGGGCGTAGAGATCATGCGCGAGCGCTTTGGCGCGGCGATGCGACAGGTAGTCGAAAAGGCCGAGGCTGTAGATGACGTCCTGCGGCGGCAGGGTTTTGAAAAGCGCGCCGGCTTTCAGAAGTTGCGCGAAGGAGGCCTGAAAACATTTGAGCTTGGCGCGGCCCGCATGGCGCACGACTTCGCGGTAGGCGTTTTCATAAGCGTGGCTCAATGCGCCCTGATCCTGATCAATCAGGGTGACGTTGACCGGACGCGGCAGGTGATCGATCTTGAGATAGTCATAAATTTCGTAAGCCGAACCGCAGCCAAGGTTGGCGATGTTGAGGGGCACATCGCCCGGATTTTCGGCAATGCGCGCGCGCAAAATCTTTTGCGTCATGCGCAGGCGTGTGCCGACACAGGCACCCGTCTCGATGCCGATGCGATGGAGAAGCTTTTCGTAATTCGTGTTGCCGACGCGCTGCCACTCGTAAACATAGTTCATGATCTGATAGTCACCGGGATAGCCCAGCGGCTTTTCATAGCAACGCTTCATCACCGCGCCCGGCATGAAATCCGGCGTCAGCACGCGCTCGGCATAGAGCTTGTGCGCGGTAAGCATCTTCGCGTCTTTGAAAACAGGCTCCAGAATGTCGCTACCGCGATACCAGAGGTCTTTCCATTGCGGCACGATGCGGTCTTCGCACGCAATCAGCGCCTCAAGCAATTTGGCTTCGCGCTCCTCGCCGGTCGCTTTGAGGTTTGCCTCAAAGCTCTCCAGCACCTGCTTATAAGAGCGGAAGGTGTTGATGATCTCGGCGCAAAGCTGGACGAATTCCGGCAGGATGCCTTCTGACGTCGCAAAGGCAGGATTGGCCAGCGCATGGGTCAGCAGGAGATTGTCGTGATCGGTGATGATCGAGGGAATATCGAGATAGCCGGTGGTGAATTCAACGGCGACGGTCGTGCGGCTGCCATGCGGCTCGCAACGGCGGACGAGGCCCGCACCTGAATAAAGATGATCTCCGCCAACGCTCAACTCAAACGGCACTTCTTTGCCGATAAGGGCTTCCCAGCCCTCTGAGGTTGTGGGCAGGAAAGCGGCGCCGGTCATGGAGAGGTTTTTCAGTATGGCGCGCTCACCACCGAGCGTCGCGCCCGGCAGGATTTCCCGGAACAGGGCGTCGGGCTTAAACCGCTCAGCGCGATAAAACATGCGCCGACCTTCGGCACCTGTCAGCTCTTCATACGTCCTCATATCTCGGCCTCTATTACACTTACACTACTTACTCTGTACACGTGTCGAGGGAATCACAGACAAGTTCGGCTTGCAAATGTTAATCAACGATTAACCATGATTATTTTTTGACTGTGACCATATGCGCGGGCAGAACGGCCTAAGCAGCGGAATGTTCTCCAGCCTTCGGTGCGATGACTGACTTGCGGTCGATCATACGGAGCAAGGGTGGCAGCATTAACCAATCAATGAAGAGGTTGGCGAGAATAACAACTGTCGTCATCGCGCCGAGCGAACGGTTAACCTCAAAGCCCGAAGCGATGAGCACGCCGAAGCCCACTGCGAGCGACACTGTAATGACAAGCATTGCTGTGCCGACAAGCTCAAAGACCTCGTTGATCGCCTGCTCTGAATTGAGCCCGCGCTTGCGCGCCGCCTGATACATCAGCAGGAAGTAGATTGTGTCATCGACCACAAGACCGATGGTCATGGCTGTGATGACGGAGGCGGCAAGACCGATCTGGCCGACAAGCAGGCCCCAAATGCCGAAGCCGACGATGGAAGGCAGCACGTTCATGACGATGGACATGAGGCCGTAGCCGGTGCTGCGCAAGGCGATGCCGACAATGAGGGCGATGACCAGCATGGAAGCAATGGTGGTGCCGATCATGGAGCGGATGTTGATCCATGAGACATTGGAGAAAAGGACATTGATGCTGATGCCACGGGCTTTCATCTCGGGCGGCGCGTTGGCGACGAGCCAGCCTTCGGCGTGATGAGAGAAGGCGCGGATCTCGCTCGATTTCACATGGGCGAGAATGACGGTGACGCGGCTCGATGAGCGCGAAACGTTGATCTGATCGCTCAGGGATGAGCCATAGGGCAGCGACAATTCGTAGAGCAGGAAATACTGAGCGATGCGATCGGCGTCGGTCGGAATATGCCCCTCGCCTCTTCCGGCATTCATCGCTTTCTCAATGCGCGTCGTGATGTCGGGTATGCCAAGAACGCTGACGACATGAGGTTGCGCGCGCATCCAAACGAGGAACTCCGCAAGCTTGCGCTGATAGGCGGGATCGTAAGCGCCGTTGTCTTTGCCGGAGCTGACATCGAACTCAACGATGTTGAGGCCGGTCAGATGATTTTCGGCAAAGTCGCTGTCCTGACGATATTCAAAGCGCTGGTCGAAATAGCGGGCGAAATCATCATCGAGCACGATGCGCTGAATCCAGAAGCTCGATGCCACAACGATGAGGCCGCAAAGAACGAAGAGACCGATATAGTTTTTGTTGACGAAATGACCCAGCCCGATCATGGCGCGCTCGGAGCGGCTTTGCGCGGGCTTCAGGTCCATGCGGACAAGAAGCGCGGGCAGCCATGTGAAAGTCAGCACATAGGCAATGGCGATGCCGATGGCGACCATGTTGCCCAGGTCGCGAAAGGGCGGCGCTTCGGCAAGGTTCATCGAAAGAAAGCCGATGGCTGAGGTGAAATTTGTCAGCGTCACGGGCCGGATATGGATGACAAGCGAGCGGTGGATCGCCTCCTGCTTGGTCATGCCCTGACCCAGAAAGGCCATTGTGGTCGTGACGATGCGCACGGCGGCGGCCATGTTGACCGTGATGATGATGATGGGGGCGGCGATGCTGGCGGGGTTCACCACATAGCCGAGCCAACCGGCGATGCCCATGGCAGAGGCGCTGGAGAGGATGAGCAATGTGACAATGGCGAGGCTCGGGCGGATGGCGCGGACGAACAGCACCATGATGAGGCCGGAGACCAAGAGGCTGATCGGAATCAACAGAAGCGCATCGCTGACGGCGGCTTCGGCGAAGGTGCCGAGCAGCATCACATTGCCGGTGAGCTTGACGTCGATGCCGGGATAATCCTTTTCAACTTCAATTGCCAAGGCGCGGCTCGCAGCAATGATCTCGCGGACCTGAGCGGAGCCTTCTTCGGGCAGGTTGAAATTGATAAGGACACCCGCAGCTTTGGCATCTTTTGAGATGAGGCGGTTGACGACCAGCGTATCGGCGAGCGCCGTGCGTTCAACTTCGGCGGCGCGTTCGGGTGAAACTTTCGACGGATCGGGCACAAGCTCCTCAACCGCAAAGCTGTCGGCGTCGGAGATGACATGCGGGAAGTTCGTCAGCGATTCAACGCGGGTTGAATGGGGCAGTTTCCATGCGCGTTTGGTGGTGTCGCCGATGACGGCCAGCACCGACGGGTCGGTGACTTTTTTACCGGGGGCAGACACGACCATAAGCACGCCGTTGTTCTGGCCGTATTTGTGCTCGAAATTCTCAAGTTCGACGAGTTGGGGGTCGCGCGGGTCGAAAAAGACACGGCTATCGGAGGAAAGTGTGAGACGCGGCATCCCGGCCACAGCCGTCATGCACAGAGCCAGACACACGAACATAATGAACCGCGGCGCTTTTAGCGCCGGAACCCACACACCACCCATAGTCAGATCACCCTGCCCCGCCCCCAATATTGCGGGCAGTTTAGGCGGTTCGTGAACGAATGACAAAGCCCTCCGTTTTTTAGGGTCAACAGGTTCTTAAACAAATTTTGGCATAAGGAGATGTTGGGCATGTCCCGACTCCGCCTCGTCATGGGACAAAGCGGAAGGGCGGACCCCAGGCTTCCAGAAGCGAAGCAGGATAGATATGAGCGAAGGCGCGACCATAAACCTTGCGACAGTAGGCACCGCAGAACTCGAAGCGATGTCAACGCAGGTCTTTGCTTCGTGCCTTGACGGGATGTCCGGCGAAGCTATCGCGCGCTTCAAGCGCCTGCGCAAATTGTCAGCGGCCCATCGCTCGGCGCTGCAAAAATATCTTGATGAGCATCCCGAAAAAATGCCCGGCGGCGAAGCGGCGGCTCCGGCGCCGAAAGCGGCCAAGGACAAGAAAGCTGCAAAGCCTGCGGCCAAAGCGGCCAAAGGCAGCAAAGCAGCACCTGCGGCGGCGAAACCGGCAAAGCCCAGCGGCCCCTCGCCGCTTGACGGGATCACGAAACAAATGCGGGCCTGGTGGGTCGGTGTGGCTGTCAAAGATCTCGAAGCTTACGACAAGGCAAAAGCCAAAGCCGCGAGTGCCAATGCGACAACCGACAAGGCCATCGAGGCGAAAAGCACGGGCAAGCCGGTTGAGACCGTTCCCGAAAAAGAAATGCTGCCGACGCTGAACCGCGCGGAACTTCTCCAGATGATCTGGGGCGACGGGTTTGCACTGCCGGGCGGTAAAGATTTTACAGCGAAGCTGATGACCGGCGTTGAACTCCCGAAGGGCGCGCCGCTACTCGATATCTCGGCCGGTCTCGGCGGCGGCACGAGCGCCATTGCCACACAACTCAACGTTGTTGTCGAAGGCTATGAGACAGACCCGGATCTGGCCGAAGCCGGACAGAGCTGGACGACCGCCAAGGGCGTGCCGACCCATGCCTCAGTGATCTGCGCGGATCCTACGGTTCAGACGTTCACAGAGAAAACCTATAGCGCGATTTTTGCGCGCGAGACGCTCTTTACCATGCCGGATCGCAAGAAGCTGCTGGCCAATATTGTGCCTGCGCTGAAGCCGCTCGGCACGATTGTGCTCACCGATTTCATGCTGACCGACCGCAAATCCGGCATACCGGAAATAAAGGCCTGGCGCGACGCCGAGCCTGTGCGTCCCATGCCTTATACGGTTGACGAATATTCCGAGCTTCTGGACCAGAACAAGTTTTCGGTGCGGGCCTGCGACGATTTGAGCACTGAATATATCGCCTTTATCCAAAGTGGCTGGAAAAGGCTGCATGCATACCTTCAAACCGCCAAATTTTCGCCCGAAACAGCAACTATGTTGATGAATGAAGGCAATGTCTGGTTGGCACGATGCAAGGCGCTGGAAAGCGGCCAGCTTCGGTTAATCAGCATAAAGGGTGCATTGCGCCCCGTGCGTTCAATGTCGGATGCGATGTCAACCCAGTGATCCGGGTCGTAAACCGGACGTCTATAGACGAAAGAGACTCTATTCAGCGACCCGCGATTCAGATAGTACCTCCCCCGAGTGATGTGATCAGGACCGAGACCATGAGCAACCAACCACAACAAGCGACACCGGCAGAGCCCCAATCGAGCCAACGCCGCATCGAACCGATTTTCGATGCGTCAGGCACGCTGCGCCATGTTTCAGGCGCACCGGGCAGCACCAGCGAGCCGACAAGCCGCAACAGCGACCGTCAGACGGGCTTTCAGCCGCGTTGATTTGATAAGCAGAGCCTGGATCAGTCGATCGGAAGATTGTTGCTGACAGGTTCGACCACGGTTGCGGAGCGCAACATGTGATGGCGATGGCGCATGATGCTGACCGGCAGGACAGCGAGATAGGCCAGCGCAATGGCGGTGAAGGCGTACCACGGATAGTTGAGTACCACCGCTGCAACAAACCCCACAAAGACCAAAATCGGCAGGACCATATCGCGCTCAATGCGCAGGCCCATGCGCTTGCCTGAGAAGGTCGGCACGCGGCTGACCATCAGGAACGCGACCGCAAAGCAATGGATCGCGACGATGAGCGGCAGCGCCTTCAAAAATGACAGGCCGATGAAATCGAGATAGAGCGGCAGCATCACAATGAGCGCTCCGGCAGGCGCGGGCACGCCGGTAAAATAATTGGCCGACCATGCAGGCTTGTCAGGATCTTCGAGCGCGACGTTGAAGCGCGCGAGGCGGAGAGCGCAGCACACTGCATAACCCAGAACAGCGATCCAGCCGATGCCGCCGATGGCGCTCAGGGTCCAGAGATAGAGCACGATGACGGGGGCGACGCCGAAATTCACAAAGTCGGTAAGGCTGTCGAGCTCGGCACCGAACTTTGATGTGCCTTTGAGAAAGCGGGCGACACGACCGTCAAGCGCGTCGAACACCGATGCGATGATGATGGCCGTGACGGCGGCTTCAAAGCGGCCTTCCAGCGCAAAGCGAATGGCCGTGAGGCCTGCGCAAAGTGCCAGCACGGTGAGCGCATTGGGGATCACGGTGCGGATGGGCATAGTGCCGAAGGCGCGCGAGCGGCGATTGGAGAAGGGCTTGTCGCCGTCTTGTCCGAAAGGAGGGAGTGATTTCGCCATAGCTGATCTCCTTCTTGCTCACTTGGGCTCGCGCTTTACTTACTTTGGCGCTTCACTCAGATGTGGTGGGGCGCGTCGAGCAATTCATCGGCAAGCACTGTCTCACCGGCAATGGCCGTCTGGCCGAGCGCCACAAGCGGCACCGCACCTTCGGGCAGATAGACATCGAGGCGGCTGCCGAAGCGGATGAGGCCGTAGCGTTGACCGGCTTTCAATTCGTCACCCTCTTTAACATCGCAAACGATGCGGCGGGCAACGAGGCCTGCGATCTGGACGACCACCACCTCGGACCCGTCGGCACGCTCGATGACCATGGAATTGCGCTCATTGTCGTCGGACGCTTTGTCGAGGCTGGCATTCAGAAACTGGCCCGGACGATAGGCGATGCGTTTGACGCGACCGGCAACGGGGGCGCGGTTCACGTGACAGTTGAAGACATTCATGAAAATGGTGACGCGGGTGCGGCGCATGTCGCCAAGACCGAGTTCCGGCGGGGGCGACGCCTCAGTGATGAGGTTCACAACGCCGTCAGCCGGGCTGATGATGAGCTTGTCGCGCTGGGGTGTGGCGCGATCAGGATCGCGGAAGAAATAGAGGCACCAGAGCGTGAGGATGACACCGATCCAACCCAGCGGCTGCCAGATCAGAAAGAGGACAAATGTGACGGCGGCAAAGATAATGGCGAAGCGGTGGCCCTCACGATGGATGGGCACGAGGATCGAGGTCAGGCTGTCCATAAGTCCGGCTTCCGGTGATTTGTTATCGTTAGGGTCAGTCTAGACCTTTCGGTCCCGTCATGCATCCTCGGCGAGGGCCGAAGCTGCACTTTGTGTGCTCTTAAGGATTTCGAGGGCAGCGTCGGCCTCGCGCTGGCGGCTCCACATGGCGGCATATTTGCCCCCCTGTGCCAGCAGATCGTCGTGGCGGCCGCGCTCGGCGATGCGTCCATGATCGAGCACGATGATTTCGTCGGCATCGACCACGGTGGACAGACGATGCGCGATAATGAGCGTGGTGCGATTTTCGGAGATGCGTTTCAGCTCCGCCTGGATTTCTTTTTCGGTATGGGTATCAAGCGCCGACGTCGCCTCGTCGAGAATGAGGATCGCCGGATTTTTTAAGATCGTGCGGGCGATGGCGACGCGCTGCTTCTCGCCGCCGGAAAGTTTCAACCCGCGTTCGCCGACAGCACTTTCATAACCGTTGGGAAGCCGCGCAATGAAACTGGCGATCTGGGCCTGCGCGGCGGCGCTTTCGACTTCGGCGTCCGTCGCCTCGGGGCGGCCATAACGGATATTATAGCGGATGGTGTCATTGAACAGCACAGTGTCCTGCGGAACCATACCGACCGTTGCGCGGAGCGACTTTTGCGTCACGTCGCGGATGTCCTGACCGTCAATCAACACGCGGCCACCCGCGATGTCATAGAAGCGGAAGAGGATGCGCGAGATGGTGGATTTGCCTGCACCGGAAGGACCGACAATGGCCAGCGTCTTGCCAGCGGGGATGCGGAAGGACACATCGTTCAGGATGTTGCGTTCTTTGTCGTAATGGAACGAGACATTCTCAAAGATGATCTCGCCGCCATGCGGATTGAGCGTGACGGCGTTGGGCGCATCCTGCACTTCGGAGGGAATGTGCAGCAGATCGAACATGGTTTCCATGTCGATCAAGGCCTGGCGGATTTCACGATAGACTGTGCCCAGCATGTTGAGCGGGACTGAAATCTGCGTGAAGTAAATGTTGATCATGGCAAAGTCACCGACCGACATGCGGCCCGCCACAACGTCAAAGGCGGACATGACCATCAGCGAAATCAAGCCGAGGGTCAGGATGGTATTTTGTCCGCCATTGAGCGTCGAAAGCGACGTCATGGTTTTGATCGCCGCTCTTTCATAGCGACGCATGGACGCGTCAAAGCGGGTTGCCTCAAACTCTTCGTTGCCGAAATATTTGACCGTCTCGAAATTCAGAAGACTGTCGATGGCTTTGCTGTTCGCTTCGGTATCGAGCGCATTCATCTGACGGTGGAAACGTGTACGCCATTCGGTGACCCCAAAGGTGAATACCATGTAGATGACGATGGTGACAGCGAGCACGGCGGCATAGCGCAGATCAAAATAGAGCGCGAAAATGCCGACGACGAAGGCAAGCTCGATGATCGTCGGAATGATGTTGAAAATCGAGAAGCGCAGCAGAAGATCAATCGCCTTGGTGCCGCGCTCGATGACGCGGCTCAAGCCACCCGTGCGACGCTCCAGATGAAAGCGCAGCGACAGCGCATGGAGATGGCGGAAGGTTTCGAGCGCCAGCATGCGCACGGCATTCTGACCCACCGGCGCAAAGACACCGTCGCGTATCTGATTGAGCCCGACCATAAGGATGCGAGCGAGGCCGTAAGCGAGAATGGCAAAGAGCGGCACGGCGACGGCGAGATGCGTCGGCGACACGGTGAGGCCGTTGATCGCGTCACGGTAGTAGAAGGGCGCATAGACGGTGATGAGCTTGGCCGCGACGAGGACCACGAGCGAAATCACCACACGGGCGCGCAGGTCCAAACGACCCACCGGCCAGAGATAAGGCGCAAGCGAGCGCAGCGTATCGAGACGCTTATGCTCCGCAGGCACTGCTCCCCCCGTCACCGGATGGGCGCCGCTCTCTGTGCCCCTGCCTGATTTCATTCCGCGCATCGTCCGAGCCTAAGCCATTCTCATGTGAAACACCCCGCCAAAGCGATCTGCCTTGGCGGGGTGCCTCTTACATAAGCCTTCCGGATATTGACGCAAGTGCGTCAGATGGCTCCGGCCTTATTTCTGCGGGGTCTCAAATACCTGTCCGGGATAAATGAGGTCCGGATCGCGGATTTGGTCCTTATTGGCTTCGTAAATGACCGTGTAGCTGAAGCCGGAGCCGTAGAGCTGGCGGGCGATGCCCCAGAGGTTGTTGCCGGGCTGGATCACAACCTGACCTTTTTTGAGGGCCGAAATGACGGCTCCCGGTTCGCCGCGCTCGAAGGGCAGTTCGATACGGGCGACGACTTTGCCAGCCTCATCCAGCTGATCGATTCGCATTGTGTATTGACCCGGTGCGATGGCGACTGTCGGGCGGAGTTCCCATTTGCCTGCATCGTTGGTCGTCGTGTCGCCGACCGCATTGCCGCCGACATAGACGCGGACACGGGCACCCGCATCAGACTTGCCTGCGATGATGAGATTGCCATTTTCGTCATAGTCCACGGATTCAAGAACAAGATTGCCCGCGTCAGCCGGTACGCCCGGACCTTGCAATACGCGGCTCGCCTTGCCTGCCTCGGACAGCACCACCAGCGCGGGCTTATCGCCCTGCGACGGTACAGAGACCGCGACCGATTGCGTGGACAGTTTCACCGAGCCGTCGGGGTTCGTGGCGCGTAGCGTGATCTGGTATTCGCCGGGTGCCAGCGGCTTATCAAGCACAGCCACCCATTCACCGTTGGCGTCGGCATTGGCGATGCTCACCACGTCGCCATTGGCCAGCACTTCAACCTTGGCATCAGGCAGGGCGCGCCCCGCCGCCATGGTGGAGCCGTCACGCTCGACACGCACGATGTCGAAGGTGGGAATGGATTTGTCTTCGACAATGGTCTCTGCACCCGGCACGGTCTGTTCGACGGCGGGCGGGGGTGTCGGTTCCGGCGCGGCCTGGCGGAACAAGAGGAACCAGGCTCCGATCAGGAGCGCCAGCACGGCGACGGCCACACCCGCAATAATTCCAATCCCGTTATTTCTCATTACCCGACCTCATTACACAGTAAGACGTGCCAAGCCGGAACATCCGGCGGACAAGCGGTTCAATTATCCACTATCCTGCAATTACGGCACCATAATGAAATTCCAGATTCGGCGCTCCATTTGGTGAAATTATGTCTTTAGAAACGGCCCGAAACCGGACTTTTCCATGAAACCTGCGAATGTTTGCGTCTATTGTGGCTCCAGCGACGGGGCCGATCCCACCACTCTGGAAGCGGCCACGCGCTTTGGTACCCTCCTTGCGGAGGCAGGCGTCGGCCTTGTCTATGGCGGGGCGAGCATCGGTGTTATGGGCGCGGTGGCGCGCGCCGTGATGGCAGGCGGCGGGACGGTGACGGGGGTGATCCCCGAATTTCTGTCTAAAGCTGAAGTGAAGATGACGGGCCTCAGCGAGATGATCGTCACCCAATCGATGCATGAGCGGAAGCACATCATGTTTGAACGGTCTGACGCTTTCGTGGCACTGCCCGGCGGCATAGGCACGCTGGAAGAGTTGATCGAAATGATGACATGGGCGCAGTTGGGGCGGCACAATCATCCGATCATCATTGCCAATCTCAACGGCTTCTGGGATCCGCTGGTTGAATTGCTCGATCATATGATTAAAGCGAAATTCATGGCGTCGAGCATCCGCCGCTTTTATGGCGTGGTTGACAAAGTCGAGGATATTCTGCCGCGCATTGAGGCAGCGCTATGAGCGCGTATCGCACAGTTTATTTCACGGGCGACGGACGGCTCGGCAATCAGCTTTTTCAGGCGGCGTTTCTCGACGGGTTCACAGAAGCGGGCGACAAGATTTACACGACGGGCATGGAGGAAATGCTCGAAGGGTTTGACTGGACGCGACCTGTTGTTGTGAACCGCAGAGACTCGCGCGCACATCAAAGCGCGAAACGCTGGATCAGGCGGTTGGGGCGGCTCGCGACGAAGCTCAGGCTTATTGATGGTGTGAGCCAGCCGCGACAGATGTTTACGGTGGGGCGCGAAAGATATAAGGCGCATGGTGGCAGCGTTGAGCGCACGCGCGGGCTTCTGAGCTCGGTCCTTTATGTGGACAAGGGCTATTATCAGGATGCAGAACTGGCGAATACAGCGTCGTTCAAGTTGAAAGATGTGCATTGCCATGCGGCGCGGGATTTTCTGAGCACGTTGCCTGCGGGACCAAAAGCCTTTGTGCATGTGCGACGCGGTGACTATGCCAAATGGACGATCTTCGGACGCTCGCCGCTTTTGTCGCTCGATTACTTCAAGCGCGGGATGGAGGCGATCCGCGCGCACGCGCCGGACGTCCAATTCATTTTAATCAGCGATGATGTGAACACCGTCGCACCGACGCTTGAGGGTGTCCGTGTTTTTCGTGGTGCGAATGTGTATGAAGATTTCGGTATGATGACACTGTGCGACGGCGGCGTTATTTCTAATTCCACTTTGTCATGGTGGGGTGGATTTTTCTGCCGCCGTGCGCTGCCTGTGATTTCGCCCAAGGGATTTCTCGCCCACGGGTTGGGCATTGAATATCCTGTTGGCATCACAGCAAAATGGATGACAGTGATTGAAGCCTAAGCCGCTGCCACACGGCGCTCTCGCCACCATGTATCAAGCGTGAAGATAGCAAGGCCCGTCCAGATGAGCGCGAAGGTGATCATCTGACCGTGACCCAGCGGCTCGCCGTAAACCCAGACAGCAATCGAGAATGACGTGGTGGGTACGAGATATTGGAGAAGCCCCAATGTCGTCATGCGGATGCGCTGCGCGCCATAGGTAAAGAGAAACAGTGGCAGCGTCGTCATGGGACCGGTGAGCACGAGCAATATGCCAGTGAGCGGCGTTGACGGCACGATGCTCGCGCCTGTGCCAGCAATCCATGCAAGGTAAGCAAGACCAAAGGGCGTGATGAACAGCATCTCGATAAAGAGACCGTCGAGCGCGTCAATCTTGATAGTCTTTTTCAGATAGCCGTAGCCTGCGAAGCTCACCGCCAGAAACAACGAAATCCACGGCACGAAGCCGAGCGCCACGGTGAAATAGAGTACGCCCAATGCAGCGAGCACGATGGCAGCGCCTTGCGCACGCGACAGACGCTCGCCGAGGACGACGACACCGATGAGGACACTCATCAGCGGATTGATGAAATAGCCAAGGCTTGTTTCAAGAATGCGGCCGGAATTGACCGCCCAGATAAAGACGAGCCAGTTGCTGCCAATGATAGTGGCCGTGATGAAGAAGAGGCCCATTGTACGGGGCTCTCGCAGCACGGCCATGAGCTGCGCTTTGCGGTCGAAGGCGATGACGAGACCGACAAGGAGGAGCAGACTCCATGCGGCGCGGTGGGCAAGAATTTCAAAGGCGGGAACCGCCGCGAGCTGGCGGTAATACATCACCGACAGACCCCAGATGAGATAGCCGCTGCCTGCGGCTATGCTACCGAGCATGGCTTGTCTGCGGAATTCTGTTTCGGTGGGCGACGGGACGGATGGGGAAGGTTCAGACATCGGAAAGCGCTTTCAATCGTCGGGTCCCCGTGTGTGCTCCGGAAAGCGGAGCGTCACACGAGGATCGGCGCTCTGCTTAGATTAGAACTTGGTAGCCCGTTTGCGTGCCGGAGCACCGTCGCGAAGAAGTTTGTAGGTGATGCTGTCCACGAGCGCCTGGAACGATGCGTCCACGATGTTTTCAGACACGCCGACGGTGAACCATCGGTTGCCTTTGGCATCGCGGCTTTCGATCATCACGCGGGTGACGGCTTCGGTGCCCGACGTGAGGATACGCACTTTGTAATCCACGAGTGTCAGGTCGCTGATATAGGGCGAGTATTTGCCGAGGTCTTTGCGCAAAGCCTGATCAAGTGCATTAACGGGGCCGTTGCCCTCGCCCACCGAGATCAGCACTTCGCCATCAGCATTCACTTTGACGGTGGCTTCGGAGACCGTGACCATGTCGCCCACCGCGTTGTAGCGGCGCTCGACGAGAACGCGGAAGCTCTCGACGGTGAAAAATTCAGGCACCTGCCCCAGGAGGCGACGCGCGAGAAGCTCGAATGATGCGCCTGCGCCGTCATAGGAATAGCCGAGAAATTCGCGGTCTTTGACTTCATCGAGAAGACGCTGAACGCGCGTGTCTTTCGGATCAATGTTGATCCCGGCTTCTTCGAGCTTGATCAGGATGTTGGACCGGCCAGCCTGTTCAGACACGGCAATCTTGCGCGCGTTGCCGACAGATTCAGGCGCCACATGTTCGTAGGTTGTTGGGTCTTTCAGGATTGCCGACACATGGATGCCGGCTTTCGAGAAGAAAGCGTTTTCGCCGACATAGGGGGCGTAACGATCAGGTGCCCGGTTGAGCAATTCATCCAGCGTCCGCGACACATGGGTGAGCCTTCTCAGCTGTGTCAGCGATACGCCGATTTCAAAATGATCGGCAAATTCGGGCTTCAACAGAAATGTCGGGATGAGGGAGGACAGATTGGCATTGCCACAACGCTCGCCGAGACCATTGAGTGTGCCCTGCACCTGACGCACACCGGCACGGACGGCGGCCAATGTATTGGCGACCGCATTCTCCGTGTCGTTATGCGTGTGGATGCCGAGCTTGTCGCCGACGATGCCGGACGCGATGACTTCGCCGACGATGCGTGTGACGTCATGGGGCAAGGTGCCGCCATTGGTGTCGCAGAGCACGGCCCAACGCGCACCGGCATCAAGCGCTGTGCGGACGCAGGAAAGCGCGTAAGCCGGATTGGCTTTGTAACCGTCGAAGAAATGTTCGCAATCGATCATCGGTTCGCGACCGCGTGCGGCGATGGCCTTGACGCTGTCCTCGATCGATTCAAGATTCTCTTCATTCGTGATGCCGAGCGCGACGCGGACATGGAAGTCCCATGATTTCGCAACGAGGCAGACGGCGTCTGTGTCGGCATCAAGGATTTGTGCCAGACCCGGATCATTCGACGCGCTGCGCCCTGCCCGCTTGGTCATGCCGAAGGCGGTGAACTTCGCGTGTTTCAGCGACGGACGATCTGCAAAAAAAGATGTGTCGGTCTGGTTCGCGCCCGGATAGCCGCCTTCGATGTAATCAAGGCCAAGCTCGTCCAAGAGGCCTGTAATGAGCCGCTTGTCTTCCACCGAAAAATCGACGCCCTGCGTCTGCGCCCCGTCGCGCAACGTGGTGTCGAAAAGATAGAGGCGGGCTTTTTTATCGGACGTGCTCATGATCTTGCTCTTGGTTTCCAAAGTCGCGCGGAGGCTCATTGCCGCGACCGGTCCCGTTTTCTCACATGATATTTAAGGCGAGCTTTTACGGCGGCGGCAGACAGAAGTCAGCCGGTAATAATGACGGTCCAGATGATGGCTCGGCGTTTAAGCGCCATGATATATGCCAGTCAATGTTGTGGCGTCGTGCCGTTAAAATCGCGAAAGTCCTGTTAAATCAGTGACTTGCGCCGGAAAGACGGGCCAAAGCCCGCTCTCTTCCGATGAGAGGTAACAGGTTTTTCAGCTCCGGTCCATGCTCATGCGCGGTCAGTGCGAGGCGGAGCGGCATGAAAAGCGCCTTGCCCTTGGCCCCCGTCTTCTCTTTGACAGCGTCCGTCCAGAGCTTCCATGTGTCGCCCGTCCATGGTTCGGACGGCAAAACGGAAGCCGCGGCAGCGGCAAAAGCAGCATCTTCAATGACGGGGGAGACCGGTCCTTCAACCACCGAGGCCCAGAGCTTCACATCGGCAAAGCGCGCGAGATTGGGGCGGACGGTTTCCCAGAAGCTCTCTCCAAGATCACATCCGGCAACGGCAAGACGCGGCTGCGCGTCGGCATAAGGCAGCATGTGGAGAAATGCCGCGTTCATTTTGTCGAGATCGGCAGGATCGAAGCGAATGTCGGCACGGCCCAGATGCGCGATGTCAAAACCGGCGGCGATTTCATCAAGCGTGAGTTTGGCTTCCACGACATCAGATGTGCCGAGACGGGCCAGCAATCCGTTGATCGCCATAGGCTCAAGGCCTTCAGCGCGCATGGCCTGAAGAGAGAAATCAGCGTCGAGGCGCTTGGACAGCGGGCGGCCATCGACACTCAGCAGCAGCGAATAATGCGCATAGGTGGGCGGCGTGGCCCCAAGCGCACGCGTGATCTGGACCTGCACGCCGGTATTGGTCACATGGTCGGCGCCGCGAATGACATGGCTGATGGCAAAGTCGATATCGTCCACGACGCTTGGCAGCGTGTAGAGGAAGCGGCCATCTTCGCGGATCAGGACAGGATCAGACAGCGAGGCAGGGTCGATGCGCGTGTGACCGTGGATCAGATCGTCGAAGGTTGTTTCTTCGTCGGCCAGTTTAAACCGCCAATGGGGTTTACGGCCTTCGGCTTCAAAGGCTTTCACCTCGTCGGCGGTGAGATCAAGCGCGGCGCGGTCATAGACCGGCGGCTTCTTCATCGCGAGCTGGCGCTTGCGCTTGCGGTCAAGTTCGCCTGCGGTTTCGTAGCACGCGTAAAGTCGGCCAGCAGCTTTGAGCTTCGTGGCGGCCGCTTCATAGTCGGCGATACGGTCGGACTGGCGCGCAAAAATATCATGCGTGAGGCCGAGCCATGCGAGATCCGTTTCGATGCCCTGCGCGTAAGCTTCGGTTGAGCGTTCATTATCCGTGTCGTCAAGGCGCAGCATGAATTTTCCGCCGGCCTTTTTGGCAAAGAGGTAATTGAACAGCGCAGCGCGCACATTGCCGACGTGGAGATTGCCGGTGGGGCTGGGCGCGAAGCGGACGATGACGCTGCTTGGGACAGGACTGGTCATTTTACAAAATCATTTCAATCCGCATCGCGGAAACCGTTGGTGATCGGATAGCGGCGGTCGCGGCCGAAATTGCGGGCCGAGATTTTGACGCCCGGCGCGGCCTGACGGCGTTTATATTCGGAAATATAGAGCAGATGCTCGATGCGTTTCACGATGGCGCGGTCAAACCCCAGCGCCACGATATCGCGGATCGACATTTCCTTTTCGACGAGACCTTCGAGGATCGCGTCGAGCATTTCATAAGGCGGCAGCGAATCTTCGTCCTTCTGATCGGGGCGCAATTCAGCAGAGGGCGGCCGCGTGATGATCCGTTCGGGGATCACAACGCCTGTGGCCCCGAGGCAGCTTGCGGGCTTGTTTGCATTGCGCCAACGCGACAGCGCGAAGACCTGCATTTTGTAAATGTCTTTGATGGGGTTGAAGCCACCGTTCATGTCGCCGTAAAGCGTGGCGTAGCCCGCCGACACTTCGGACTTGTTGCCTGTCGTCAGCACCAGCGCGCCAAACTTGTTGGACACGGCCATAAGGATGACGCCGCGTGTGCGAGACTGGAGGTTTTCTTCCGTCGTGCCGGTCTGCGTGCCTGCAAACATCGGCTCAAGCGCCGATGTAAAACCCGCAACGGGATTTTCGATCGGTACAACGTCGTAGCGCACGCCGATGGCTTTGGCACATTCCTGCGCGTCCGCGATGCTGATGTCGGATGTGTAGCGATAGGGCAGCATGATGCAATGGACTTTGTCGGGTCCGAGTGCGTCGGCTGCAATGGCGGCCACCAAAGCGCTGTCGATGCCGCCGGAGAGGCCGAGGACCACGCCGGGAAAACGGTTTTTATTCACGTAGTCGCGCAAGCCCTGCACGAGGGCGAGATAGACAGACTCCAAACCTTCTTCGACGAGAGCTTTTTCGCCTGCCTCGCAGACCCAGCCTTTGTCAGTGCGCGACCAATTGGTGATGGTCACTTTCTCAACCCATGCGGGCATCTGCACGGCGAGTGAATAATCGGCATTGATGACGAAAGATGCGCCGTCGAAGACGAGTTCGTCCTGTCCGCCGATCTGGTTCACATAGGCCAGTGGCAAGCCGCTCTCGCGCACACGGGCGACAACGAGCTGGGCGCGGGCATCGAACTTGTCGGCGTCATAAGGCGAGCCGTTGGGCACGAGCAAAATCTCGGCACCGGTTTCCTCGAGACATTCGACAACATCGGTGAGCCAGATGTCCTCGCAGATCGGCACGCCGACGCGGACGCCGCGAATGTTGAGCGGTCCCGGCGGATTGCCCGGCTGGAAGACGCGCGGCTCATCGAAGACGCCGTAATTGGGCAGATGGACTTTGAACGTGTGGCCTTTGATCTCGCCCTTGTCGAGATAAAGGACGGCGTTCATCAGCTTGCCTTCATGCATCCACGGCGCACCAATCAGAATGCCCGGTCCGCCATCTGCCGTGTCGCGCGCAAGACTTGCCACGGCTTCGGCGGCGGCGCGCTGGAAGGCCGGTTTCAGCACCAGATCTTCCGGCGGATAGCCCGCCAGAAACAGCTCGCTGAAAACCACGAGGTCAGCACCGGACATGGCCGCTTCGCGGCGGGCGGCGACGGCTTTTTTGAGATTGCCCGCAATGTCACCCACGGTGGGGTTCAGCTGGGCGAGCGCGATGCAAAGTTTGTCGGTCATCTGGCCTTGAACATGGGAGTTACCTCTCACGGTTTCTAGCCTTTGGCGGGGTTTCTAACAATAGGGAGCCGGAGGTTGCACTGGTCATTAAGCGGGAGGTCGCGCCGCTCCGGCAAAATGGCTAAGGTCATGGCCAAACCGGGGCCCGCAGGGGTATCAAGGACAAAATCAGCGGAGGACAAGATGGGCAAAGGCACGAACCGGCAAATTCTTTTGGTGGAGACACCTTCGGGCAAGCTCGCGCCCAATCATTTTTCACTTAATGAGGGGCAAATCCCCTCCCCCAAAGACGGCGAAGTGTTGCTCAAAGTGAAGCTCGTTTCGCTCGACGCGGCCAACCGCGCCTGGATGCAGGGCGCGACATACCGCTCGGCGGTCGAAGCCGGAACGGTGATGGCGGGCGGCGCGATTGCCGAAGTGGTCGAAAGCAAAGCAGCGGATCTCAAGGCAGGCGACATTGTGTTTGGTGATACGGGCTGGCAGGAATTTGCCGCCCTGCCCGCCAAGTCCGTGCAAAAGATGGAACGCATGGAACCGCTGAGCCATCTTCTCAGTGTCTATGGTATTGCCGGTCTCACCGCTTATCACGGGCTGCTCGATGTGGGTAAACCCAAGGCGGGCGACACGGTGGTCGTCTCGGCCGCTGCCGGATCGGTCGGCACCATTGTCGGGCAGATTGCGAAGCTCAAAGGCTGCACTGTGATCGGCATTGCGGGCGGTGACGACAAGTGCGCCATGCTGAAAAACGATCTCGGCTTTGATCATGCCATCAATTACAAAAAAGAACATGTGGGCAAGGCGCTGCGCGCAGCGGCCCCCAAGGGCATTGACGTTTATTTCGACAATGTGGGCGGCGACATTCTCGAGGCCGTTTTGTTCGGCATGAACAATAAGGGCCGCATCGCCTGTTGCGGCGCTGTTTCGCAATATGACGGCGCGGCCCCCGCGCATGGCCCGCGCGGCATTCCCGGTCTCATCGTTGTGAAGCGTCTCACGATGCAGGGTTTCATCGTCACCGACTTCCTCGACAAGCAGGCCGAGGCGCTCGCCGATCTGCAATCATGGGTGAAGTCCGGCAAGATCAAAGTGATCGAGGATGTTCTGACCGGCATTGAAAGCCTGCCAAACGCCCTCATCGGGTTGCTGGCAGGCGAGAATATCGGCAAGCGGATGGTATCGCTCGGCTGAGGCACCGACATTGCGGCGATATTGGGGCGGCTGGAGGAAACTTCAGCCGCCTTATTGTTGGCGTCTGCGCGACGGACATTCATGCGCCACTCGTTTGAGAATATGAGACCCAACCTGTTCCGGCGAAAGACGACACGATGAACCAGATGTCACCCATCAGAAAATTCGGGGCTGCGATCCCCGCGCAGATGCGCGACCTATCGCCCCGTCTGAAGTGGTCCGTCGTCGGCGGCGTCGCGGCCTTAGTCCTTCTCGCCGGGTCCTATTTCATTTTTTTTGGCGGCGACAGTGCGACAACCTATCGCACGGCCACTGTCACGCAAGGCTCTATCGAACAGGCCGTGACGGCGCTCGGTGCTTTGCAGCCGAAAGACTATGTTGATGTCGGCGCGCAGGTGTCGGGCACATTAGAAAAAGTGCATGTCAATATCGGTGATCTGGTGACCAAGGGGCAGTTGCTCGCTGAAGTCGATCCGACCTTGTATGAAGCGACTGTGGCGTCTGACAAAGCGCAGTTGAAAGACCTTGAAGCGCAGATCAAAGGCCAGCAGGCGCAGCTTGCTCTTGCTGTCTTGCAGAACAAGCGCAATCAGGGCTTGTTGAAAATCGACGCTGTGAGCAAAGACGTGGCCGAGACAAGCGCCGCGCAGGTGCAGCTTTATACAGCCAATCTTGAAGCCTCGCGCGCGCAGGTTGAACAGGCGCAATCGACGCTGGAAGGCGACGAGGCAAATTTGAGCTACACGAAAATCTATGCGCCGATGGCCGGCACCGTGACATCACAGACGACGCTGCAGGGCCAGACGCTGAACAACAAGCAATCTGCTCCCACGATCCTGCAGATTGCCGATCTCACCGTGATGACGGTGAAGGCACAGGTCGCGGAAGCGGATGTGAGCAAACTCAAACCCGGCATGCCGGTTTATTTCACGACGCTTGGCATGTCGGATCGCAAATGGCACTCAACCGTGCGCCAGATCCTGCCGACACCGGAAACAATCAACGACGTCATTCTCTACAATGCGCTGATTGACATTGAAAACCCCGATCAGGCGCTGATGACCAGCATGACGGCACAAGTTTTCTTTGTGCTCGGTGAAGCGAAAGACGCGATCACTGTTCCGGTCGCAGCGCTGAAGCCGTCAACGTCCGGCGAAGAGGGTGCCTATCGCGTGCTTGTGATGGCCAATGGCCGGCCAAAAATGACCGAGATCACCGTCGGATTGCAAAATCGCATTTCAGCGCAGGTGCTGTCTGGTCTCAAAGTCGGTGATGTGGTTGTCACCGGCACACAGAGCGCGACCAGCACCACGCAACGCAGCAGCAATAGCAGCAGGATCGGCAGCAGCGGGGGCCCGCCATTATGAACACACCTCTGATTGAAACCCGACCCCATAGCGAAATCCGTCCCCTTATCGAAATCCGCAACGTCACTAAATCCTACGTCACAGGCGAGAGTGAAGTACGTGCGCTTGATGATGTGTCGCTGACGATTGAAGCAGGTGAATTCGTTGCCATCATGGGGCAGTCGGGTTCGGGCAAATCAACGCTAATGAATATTATCGGCTGCCTCGACCGGCCAAGCGCGGGCCACTATCTCGTGCAGGGGATCGACGTTGCTGATCTGAGCAGCGACGAGCTTGCGGGCCTGCGTCGCGATACATTCGGCTTCGTCTTTCAGCGTTACAATCTTCTTGCGACCATGACCGCGACGGAGAATGTCGAACTGCCTGCGGTCTATGCGGGCAAACCGCATGAAGAACGCCTGACACGGGCTCGGATGCTGATTGCGCGGCTGGGACTGGAGACACGCGGCGACCATAAGCCGACGCAGCTTTCAGGCGGGCAGCAGCAGCGCGTGTCGATTGCGCGCGCACTGATGAACGATGCCGCTGTTATTCTGGCCGACGAACCCACGGGCGCACTCGACAGTCAGAGCGGCACGGAAGTTTTGGCGCTGCTTGCCGAACTCAACAGGGAAGGCCGCACTATTATCCTCATCACGCATGATGCGGAAGTCGCGGCCCATGCGAATCGTTTGATCCGGCTTATCGACGGTAAAGTGCTGGATGACGTGCGCAAGACAATGGCGACGCCTTCGCTGGTTGTGCAGACTACGCCGGTGGTCGCCGCGAAGAAGAAGCTCTTTGGCAGCGAGTTTGGTGAAGCGGTCAAAATGGCATTTCGCTCGCTGCGTATGAATATTTTTCGCACGGCACTGACGCTGCTCGGCGTTGTTATCGGTGTGGGTGCTGTCGTCGCTATGCTTGCCATCGGCAATGGCAGCAAAGCGAATGTGCTGGAACGCATCTCGGCCATGGGCACGAACCTGCTGATGATCCGCCCCGGCGCACCGGGCATACGCTCCAGCGGCGACAACGCCTCGTTGAAACCTGGCGATGCGAGTGCCGTGGCTGATCTCGCCAATGTGGAAGCCGCTGTGCCGGAGCGCTCAACCAGCGTCACCGTGCGCTATGGCAACATTGATTATCGCACACAGGTGACGGGCACATGGGCAGCCTATCCGCAGGTGCGCGACTGGACACCCGCTGAAGGTGCGTTTTTCAGCAAGGCCGATATTGACGGCTATGCGCCGGTGATCGTCATCGGACAAACGATCAAAAACAATTTGTTTCCGGACGGCGACAGCCCGATCGGCAAATATATTCTCGTGCAGAACGTGCCGTTTGAAGTTATCGGCGTCATGGAAGGCAAGGGCTCGTCAAGCTTTGGCGGCGATCAGGACGATGTCGGCTTCGTGCCGCTCTCGACGGGCTATATGCGTCTCTTCGGCAAACAATTTGTCAGCACGATTTCAATTAAGGTCACGGATGCGGGCCAGATCGACGCGACGCAGGAAAAAATCACCAGCCTCATCACCACACGACACGGGACGCAGGATTTTCAGGTGCGCAACACCGCCTCGATCCTTGAGACGGCCACCGAGACGCAAAACACGCTGACGATCCTGCTCGGCTCAGTAGCCGCCATATCGCTCATTGTCGGCGGCATCGGTGTGATGAACATTATGCTCGTCAGCGTCACGGAGCGCACGCGTGAGATCGGCATACGCATGGCAACCGGCGCACGGCAAACGGACATCATGTTGCAGTTTAATACCGAAGCACTGGTCGTTTGCGGTGTCGGCGGGGTGATCGGTGTGCTGGGCGGCTTGCTGACAGCAGCGATTTGCGGCTTGTTCGGCCTGCCCATTGCTTATTCGCTGACACCGCCGCTCTTTGCTTTTACTTGCGCCTTCGCAACCGGCCTGTTGTTCGGCTATCTTCCTGCCCGCAAGGCGGCGGGACTTGACCCTGTTGTTGCCCTTGCCTCGGAATAGGACTTTGAGATGACGACCTCCCGCTTTCTCCGCTCATCTGTCAGTATGTTGGCTCTCGCGTCGATGCTGAGTGCCTGCACGATGATCCCCGACTATGAGCGCCCCGCGATGGAAATTCCGGCGGGCTATAGCGGCGCGCCGGGTAACGCAACGGATGCCACCGTGTCGGCAGAATGGTGGACCGAGTTCAACGATCCGACTTTGCAAGCGCTGATGACGCAAGCGCTTGCCAATAACCTCGACATCGCCGCAGCACTTGCCCGCATCGATCAGGCGCAGGGCTCGTTGCGCGCGACGAACTCATCGCTCCTGCCGCAAGTGGATGCGAGCGGCAGCACATCGCGCAGCGAAAGCAGCAACTCGACCAGCGGCACAACAAAGTCCGGCGGCGGCGATATTTCGATCAGCTATGCGCTTGACCTCTGGGGCGAGTATCGCTCGCAGAGCGAGGCATCGGAGCAGACCTATCGCGCCACGCAGTTTGACCATGATGCGACTGTGCTTCTCATTCAGTCGTCGGTGGCCAGCACCTATTTCAACGTGCTGAGCTTCCGCGAGCGTCTTGCGATTTCGCAAGAGTCACTCGCCGCCGCACAAGAGACGCTGAAGCTCGTGCAATCGCGTTTCGACTATGGCGCGATTTCGGCACTCGATCTTGTACAGCAAAAGGCCAACGTCGCTTCGATTGAGGCGGGCATCCCTTCGCTTGAGGATCAACTGAAAGCCAATCTCAATGCTCTGGCGATCCTGCTTGGCCGCGCACCGGAGGGCTTTGCCGTTGATCGCCCTGATGCCACCGCCCCCACCCTCCCCGTTATCGCGGCGGGTCAGCCGTCGAGCCTGCTTGAGCGTCGCCCGGACATTCAACGCGCCGAAGCGCAGCTTCTTGCGGCCAATGCCGACATCGGCGCGGCGCGCGCGGCTTTCTTCCCCAGCATCAATCTTTCGGCCTCGCAGTCGGTCGATTGGATCGCGGGCCTCGGCACAAGCAATGCGACGTCGATTGCAGCCTCGCTGCTCGCCCCTATTTTCTCAGGCGGCTCGCTTGAAGGCGGTTTGCAGTCGGCCAATGCACGCAAGGTAGAGCTCGCGGCCAATTATAAAAAGGCCGTGCTGACCTCCTTTGCCGAAGTCGAGAATGCCATGTCGAGTGCGGACGCCAATGCGCGGCGCGAGGCGGCGCTGGCGGTCGCAGCCGCAGAATCACGCAAGGCCTATGACCTGTCACAGGCGAGCTACAAGGCGGGCGCCATCGACTTTACTTCGGTGCTGGAAGCCCAGCGAACATGGTTGTCAGCACGGGACAGTCAGGCTCAGGCGCGGCTCGCTGAATATACGGCGGCGGTGAACCTCTTTATTGCACTGGGCGGCGGCTGGAAGTCCTGAACAGGGCCTGTTCACAGCTAAACCTTTCGGCACGGACAAAATCCGTGTTTACTCTCTCCCAACAAAACTACAAACATTAAGGGAGAGAACCATGTCGAACCTCGTATCGAAAGAAATCCGGCTGAAGGCACGTCCTGTGGGCATGCCGAAAGCATCAGATTTTGAACTCGCCAGCAAGCCCGTCGTCCAGCCCGGTGCGGGCGACGTGCTCGTGCGTAACATCTGGATGTCGGTTGACCCCTATATGCGCGGCCGCATGATGGACCGCGAAAGCTACGTGCCGCCGTTCCAGATCGGCGAAGCGCTGCAAGGCGGCGCGCTCGGTCAGGTCGTCGAGAGCAAATCAGACAAATTGAAGGTCGGTGATTTCGTGCAGTCCATGTGGGGCTGGCGCGAATATGAAACCAACAAGGCCGAGACCTTCCAGAAGATCGACCCCTCGCTCGGACCTTTGCAGGCCTATCTCGGCGCGCTCGGCATGCCCGGCATGACGGCCTATGCGGGCCTCATCAAAGTCGGCGAGTTGAAAGACGGCAACACGGTGTTTGTGTCGGCGGCGTCCGGCGCGGTCGGTCAGATCGTCTGCCAGCTCGCCAAGGCACATGGCTGCTATGTCGTGGGCTCTGCCGGTTCGGATGACAAATGCGCATGGCTTCTCAAGCAGGGCGTTGACAAGGTCATCAATTACAAGACCTGCGGCGATCTCAATGCCGCTGTCGGCGCGGCTTTCCCGAAAGGCATTGACGTTTATTTCGACAATGTCGGCGGCTCGCATCTTGAAGCGGCGATCAATCACATGAAGCCGTTTGGTCGTCTCGCCCTTTGCGGCATGATCGAACAGTACAATGACACAGCGCCCCGCCCCGGCCCGTCAAACCTCATCATGGCCGTTGGCAAAAGCCTGAAGCTGCAAGGCTTCATCGTCTCAAACCATCTCGACATTCTGCCCGCCTTCTATCAGGAAATGGGCGCGCTCATCAAAGCGGGCAAAATGAAATGGCAGGAAACGATTGAAGACGGCATTGAGAATGCGCCCAAGGCATTCCTCAATCTCTTCACAGGCGGCAATACCGGCAAGATGCTGGTGAAGATCGGTCCTGATAAGGCGGTTTAATACTCGTCATTGCGAGCGTAGCGAAGCAACCCAGAGCCGCAAAGGAAGACTGGGTTGCTTCGTCGCTTAGCTCCTCGCAATGACGAAGAGGGAGAGAGAACCATGCCGACAAAAGCAAAAAGATGGGTGCTGGCGTCACGCCCCGATGGCAAGCCGAAGCTCGAAAATTTCCGGCTCGAAGATGTGACGCTGCCGGATATTGGTGAGCATGACATTCTGATCCGCACAGAATTTCACTCCGTTGATCCCGGCATGCGCGGGCGCCTGTCGGGTGACAGCTACACGGCGGCGCTGCCGCTCGGCGAGACAGTGGACAGCGCCATGGTCGGCATTGTCGAAGCGTCGAACAATGAGAAATTCAAAGTGGGTGACCGCGTCACCGGCGGCTTCGGCTGGGTGAGCCATGCGGTCTCGAACGGGCGCGGCGTGCAGGTGCTCGACCCCGCCATCTATCACGGCAAGCTCCGCCCCACCGCCGCCATCGGCGTGCTCGGCATTCCGGGGCTCACGTCCTATTTCGGTCTGCTCGATCTCGGCCAACCCAAAGACGGCGACACGGTTCTGATTTCGTCTGCCGCAGGCCCCGTCGGCGCGACCGCGGGCCAGATCGCGAAAATGAAAGGCTGCCGCGTTGTCGGCATCGCAGGTTCGAAAGAGAAATGCGATTACGTGAAGTCACTCGGCTTTGACGCGACGATCAATTACCGCGAGACGAAAGATATGGTCACAGCGATCAAAGCCGCCTGCCCTGATGGTGTTGATATTTATTTCGACAATGTCGGCGGCACAATGCTCGATGCCGCGATCCTCAACATGAAAGACCATGGTCGCATCGTCGTCTCCGGCCAGGTCAGCGAGTATAATCGCGGGCCGGATGAACTCGTCGGCATCCGCAATGTGACACGCTTCATCACGCATAAGCTCCGCATGGAAGGGCTTGTTGTGTTTGACTATTTCAAAAGCTTCCGCACCGCACAGGCGGAAATGGCTGCATGGATTCATGCGGGCAAGCTCATCTACACCGAAGATATTTCGGACGGGATTGAAGGATCCGCGAAAGCCTTTGTCGGCTTGTTTGACGGTGAGAACCACGGGCGCAGGCTGATTAAAGTGAGCTAAGAAAAAAGGCCCGGATCGCTCCGGGCCTTTTCATTTCAATCTTCAATCACTCAGCGGAACCCGACACCCGCCGCCGCAAGTTCTTTCTTGCGCACTTCCATCCGTTCGGCCTTGAGGCCTTCGGCGAGGAGGAACGCAAGCTCCAGCGCCTGACTGGCGTTGAGGCGCGGGTCGCAATGGGTGTGGTAGCGGTCGCCCAATTCGGTTTCCGAAATCGCCTGCGCGCCGCCGATACATTCGGTGACGTTCTGGCCGGTCATTTCAAAATGGACGCCGCCCGCATGTGTGCCTTCGGCGCGATGCACCGCCATGAAGCTCTGCACCTCTTTCAACACGCGGTCCACCGGACGCGTCTTGTAGCCGCTTGAGGCTTTGATCGTGTTGCCATGCATCGGGTCGGACGACCACACAACCTTTTTGCCTTCACGCTTGATGGCGCGGATAAGCTGCGGCAGGTGGTCTTCCACTTTGTCATAGCCGAAGCGGCAGATCAGCGTGAGACGGCCGGGCTCGTTTGCCGGATTGAGAATATCCGTGAGGCGGATGAGCTCTTCGGGATCAAGCGACGGGCCGCATTTCAGACCAATCGGGTTTTTCACGCCGCGCAAAAATTCGACATGCGCATGATCGGGCTGACGCGTGCGGTCGCCGATCCAGAGCATATGGGCGGACGTGTCATACCAGTCGCCGGTCGTGCTATCGATGCGCGTCATCGACTGCTCAAAGCCGAGCAGCAGCGCTTCGTGGCTCGTGTAAAATTCCGTGGTGCGGAGCTGCGGCTGCGTTTCGCTGTCAATGCCGCAAGCGCGCATGAAGTCGAGCGCTTCGGTGATGCGGTTGGCAAGCTCTTCATAGCGTTCGCCCTCAGGGCTGTTCGCCACAAAACCCAAATTCCAGCGATGCACGAAATCAAGGTCAGCATAGCCGCCCGTTGCAAAAGCGCGGATGAGATTGAGCGTCGAGGCTGATTGCGAATAGGCGCGCAGCAGCCGTTCGGGATCGGGCACGCGCTGCACAGCGTCGAACTCGATGCCGTTGATATTGTCGCCGAGATAGGACGGCAGCGTTACGCCGTCGATGGTCTCGACGGGTGAGGAACGGGGCTTGGCAAACTGACCGGCAATGCGGCCGACTTTGACCACGGGCGTGGCCGAGGCAAAGGTCAGCGCGACGGCCATCTGCAGCAGCACGCGGAACGTGTCACGGATATTGTCGGCAGAAAATTCGGCAAAGCTTTCGGCGCAATCGCCACCCTGAAGGAGAAACGCGCGGCCTTCGCAAACTTCGGCAAGATCGCTCTTCAGCTTCCTCGCCTCACCTGCAAAAACGAGCGGCGGATAAGAGCGCAAGCGGCTCTCGACGGACGCCAGCGCGGCCGCATCAGGATAGTCGGGCAGATGCTTTGCGGGTTTTGCCCGCCAGCTATCCGGTGTCCAGCTCTCTGCCATGGTCTCAACTCCAAGAAACGCAAACAAGCACGGTCCGAAACATGCGTCCGGAACCCGTCGCTCCTTCCAATATGGAGCGGGGTTTATAATCCACAAAGGGGCAACTTGGGAAGCATAAGCCCTTGAAAGGGTTCATAAACGGCCAAAAACACAAGGTTTTTGCCGCATTTACCTTGTTCGGGCCGCTTTAAGCGGTGCGCTACTTCCACTTTTCCTTGAGTGTCACGAGTTCTTCCGCCGCTGTCGGATGGACCGCCACCGTCTGATCGAACTGCTTTTTCGTGGCACCCATCGTCACCGCAATGCCGATGGCCTGAATGATCTCGCCCGACGCATGACCCATCAGATGCACGCCGAGCACGCGCTGCGACGCTGTATCAACGACGAGTTTCATAAAGGTTTTTTCCGTCCGTCCCGTCATCGTGTGCTTCATGGGACGGAAGGATGTTTTGTAAATATCAACTTCGCCAAACTGCTTGCGCGCTTCTTCTTCCGTGAGACCCACAATGCCAAGCTCCGGTTGCGAGAACACAGCGGTCGGGATCACGGAATGATCCACTGCAATCGGATTATTGTTGAACACGGTTTCGGCAAAGGCTTGGCCCTCACGGATCGCGATGGGCGTCAGCGCCGCGCGGTCTGTGACGTCACCGACCGCATAGATATTGGGCACAGCGGTCTGCGAATAGGGATCGACTTCAACCGCGCCGTTTTTCTTCAGCTTCACGCCAATCGCTTCAAGGCCAAGGCCGTGAGAATTGGGCACGCGCCCTGTCGCATACATGATGAAACCAGCATCGAGCTTGCTGCCATCCTTCAATGTCGCGACAAGGTTCTCGCCTTTGCGCTCAATCGACGTGATGTCGTTTTCAGTGACAAGGCGCACGCCCTTTTTGGGCATTTCTTCCATCAAGCCGTCGCGCAGGTCTTCGTCAAAGCCGCGCAGGATTTTCTGGCCGCGATAAAGCAGTGTCGTCTCGACGCCGAGGCCATTGAAGATGCCTGCAAATTCAACAGCAATATAGCCGCCACCGACAACGATGCCCGCCTTGGGCAGCCTGTCGAGATGGAAGGCTTCGTTCGATGTGATCGCATGTTCGATGCCCGGAATGTGGGGCTTGAAAGGCGTGGCGCCCGTCGCGATCAGAATTTTATCCGCCGTCACGTCGCGGCCTTCGGAGACGAGATGAACCGTGTGCGCATCTTTAAGGAAAGCACGGGTCTGAAAAATCTCAACGCCGGAATTTTTCATGTTGCGAATATAGATGCCGTTGAGCCGGTCAATTTCGCGGTCTTTGTTTTCGATGAGCCTCTCCCACGAGAAACTCGTCTCCCCCACCGTCCAGCCAAAGCCCTCGGCGTCTTCAAACTCTTCAGAAAACTGGCTCGCATAAACGAACAATTTTTTCGGCACACAGCCGCGAATAACGCAGGTGCCGCCGACGCGGTATTCCTCGGCGACGGCCACTTTCGCGCCGTGACCGGCGGCGATGCGGCTGGCGCGGACGCCGCCGGAACCGGCACCGATGACAAAGAGGTCGTAGTCAAATTTATGCGTCATGTTATTTCTGAATTTTCTCAAACTGGCTTGATGATATCGACACCCGACGCCGTTCCGACAAGGGCGAAAGTGGCGATGTTGATGAATAATCCGGTTTCGACAACACCGGCGATGAGGTTCAGCTCACGCGCAAGGCTCACCGGATCAGGGATTTTGCCGAAAGCACAATCAAAAATGTAATTTCCAGAGTCCGTGAAAAACGGTTCGCCATAGCTGTCACCGCGCCGTTTGATCTCGCCGGTGCAGCCACAGGCTTTGGCAACGTCAACCGCCCGGCGGATGGTCGAGACCGCGCCGAAGGGAATGACTTCGATGGGCAGGGCGAAAGCGCCGAGTGTCGTCACGACTTTGGACGCATCAGCAATCACGATCATGCGATCCGAGGCCGTCGCCACGATCTTTTCGCGCAGCAGCGCACCGCCGCCGCCTTTGATCAGACAGAGCTTGGCGTCCAGCTCATCCGCACCGTCAATTGTGAGATCAAGATGGGGTGTCTCATCGAGGGTTGAAAGCGGCACGTTGAGTTTGGTGGCAAGCACAGCCGTGCGTTCCGATGTCGGCACACCGACAATTTTGAGGCCTCCCGCCACGCGTTCGGCGAGCAGCTTCACAAATTCTTCCGCCGTCGAGCCCGTGCCGATACCGAGCTTCATGCCGTCTTCGACATAGTCGAGAGCACGACGCGCGGCCGCCTGTTTTTGATTATCGCCAGCCATCGCTCAGAGCCCCGCCATCGCTACATATTTCACTTCGAGAAAATCCTCGATGCCCCAGGGACCGCCTTCGCGACCGATACCAGATTCTTTGACGCCGCCAAAGGGAGCCACTTCTGTCGAGATGAGACCGGCATTGACACCGACAAGTCCGGTTTCAAGCGCCGCCGCCACCCGCCAGACGCGGCCAATGTCGCGTGCATAGAAATAGGATGCAAGGCCGAATGGTGTGTCATTGGCAAGCTGAATGGCCTCGGCCTCGGTTTTGAATTTGAAGACCGGCGCGACGGGACCGAATGTTTCTTCACGCGCGACAAGCATGTCAGATGTGGCATCCGCAATGATCGTCGGCTCATAAAACGAATGGCCAAGAGCGCTGCGTTTGCCGCCGATGACAACGCGGCCACCTTTGGCGACCGCATCCGCCACATGCTCCTCGGCTTTTTCAACCGCCGCCATGTCGATCAGCGGGCCCTGCACGACACCGTCTTCAAAGCCGCCACCCTGCTTCATCGCTTTCACTTTAGCGGTGAGCTTTTCAACAAATGCATCGTAAACACTCTCCTGCACAAGGAAGCGGTTGGTGCAGATGCAGGTCTGGCCGGTATTGCGGTACTTGGACGCCACCGCGCCTTCGACGGCGGCGTCAATGTCAGCATCATCAAACACAATGAAGGGCGCATTGCCGCCGAGTTCGAGGCCGACCTTTTTCACGGTCGATGCGGCCTGCTCCATCAGCTTCTTGCCGATTTCGGTGGAGCCGGTGAAGGTCACTTTGCGCACGATGGGGCTTGATGTCATTTCGCCGCCGATCTCGCCCGCCTTGCCTGTGATGACACTCAGCACGCCTTTCGGGATGCCTGCGCGTTCAGCAAGCACCGCAAGCGCCAGTGCCGAGAGCGGCGTTTGCGAGGCGGGCTTCACGACCATGGTGCAACCGGCCGCGAGCGCAGGTCCGGCCTTGCGCGTGATCATCGCGGCAGGGAAGTTCCATGGCGTGATCGCGGCGCAGACACCGATCGGCTGTTTCAGCACAATGATCTGACGGTCAGCCGAAGGCGACGGCACGATGGAGCCATAAACGCGTTTTGCTTCTTCGGCATAATATTCAATGAAGGCGGCGGCATAGGCGATTTCGCCTTTGCCTTCGGCCAGCGGCTTGCCCTGCTCCGCCGTCAGGATCGCACCAAGATCATCCTGGTTCGCCATGATGAGATCGAACCAGCGGCGCATCAGCGCGGAGCGTTCCTTGGCCGGACGCGCGGCCCATGCCTTACCGGCGCGGTCTGCGGCTTCCAGCGCGCGGCGTGTTTCGGCGGCACCCAGCGAGGGCACAATGGCAATCAGCTCATCCGTCGCGGGGTCCGTGACCCTGATGCCGGTCTTGTTGTCGCCGACCCATTCGCCATCAATATAGCATTGGGTCTTGAGGAGGCTCTGGTCCTTCAGGCGTTCTGCGAGTTTCATGCTAATATCCTTTGGGAGGCGCGCATTTCTCTTAGAATTGCTATTCTAAGGGGAGCCTCTAAGTAGCACTCGCAGCGATGATAAAAAAGGCCGACGCAGAGCATATGGACGCAGAAAAGTTCTTCTCTGAGACCTATGACGAAGCCCGCTCCCGTTTTTTGGAAGCGGCAAGGCTCGCTGGCGCGCGGATCAACCATTATGACAACCCCGTTGCGCGTGGTCCGGGCGGCCTTCCGCTCAGTCTCGACACGGCGTGGTTCGGGCCTGCCGATGCCACAACTGTTTTGCTGAATACATGCGGCACACATGGCGCAGAGGGCTATGCGGGATCAGCCGCGCAGCTTGCATGGATGACCACATGCGGACCGCAGGACCTGCCGCGCGATACGGCGGCGCTTCTCGTTCACGCGGTCAATCCCTTCGGCTTTGCATGGGGCTTGCGCGCGACAGAAAACAACGTCGATATCAACCGCAACTTCTTGGATCACGCAGCACCCCATCCTGAGAACGAACTCTATGAGGAGCTTCACAGTTTCCTCTGCCCGAAATCATTGGATGAAGCCTCGATGCACAAGATGCTCGCCGCCGGTGCGCACTTTGTTGAGCGCCACGGGCAATGGGCGCTCGAAGACGCGATGAGCCGCGGGCAATATACGCATCCCGACGGTTATCACTTCGGCGGACACGCGCCTGAATGGTCCAACACCACGATCCGCGACATTGTGAAGAGCGAACTCGCACAGGCTTTGCGCGTCGGTTTCATCGACTGGCATTCCGGTCCGGCGGGTGACGGCGAATTGATCCATCTTTGTTTTTCAAAACCCGACAGCGCCGAGTTCGCGCGCGCCGCCCATTGGTGGGGCCGCGATGCACTGGACCCCAAAACGATCAACGCCATGTGGGGCTCCAGGCGCCCGTCGCGTCGCGGTATCATGTTTTGGGGTTTGGAAGAACAGCTTGCGCCGCATGCGCAATTTGCAGGCGCGGTCATCGAGTTTCGCTCCGCGCAACAAAAGGTCAATCCGGCCAAAGCCATTCGCGCCTCAGTGCTTGAACGCTGGCTGCGTTTTGAGAGCGGTCTGGATGCTCCGGAGGCGGAGCAATATTTCGCCGAGATCCGCGAGGACTACGCGCCCCATCGCAAATCGTGGCACGTCAACGTGATCCGCAATGCGCTGGAATGCTATCGTACGACACTCATCGGCATGAGCGAATGGAACCGCGAAAGTCTACGCGCGGCGGATTGATCGTCATCCGTCATTGCGAGGAGGCCGCTTAGCCGACGCGGCAATCCAGCCTGTCTCAGAAAACCGGGGATAGATTTATTTTTGGCCTATCCCCGCCTGAGGATTATTTTCTTATGGGTAAAGTTGGATACTCATCGAACGGACTAACGATCTCTGCATGGAAACACTCGATCTCTTGCAAGAAATGTCGAGTGTTTCGAGCTACTTTTCGAGCCAATCGGCAATGTCAAAGTCGTAACGCACTTCCATAATGTCGGGCCATTTCCTGAATCCGACCGCGCGCCGCGCCGTGCCGTGACCGCCCTGACGCTGATAAAAACGCCGCGCGGCATAGTTGTTTTCAAGCACCCACAGATGCGCCTGATCATTGCCGAGGCAGGCGATTTCATCAAAACAATGGCCGAGCAAGGCCTTGCCGACGCCGTGGCGATGATCGGCTTTGCGCAAATAAAGTGTGGTGACTTCCGCGCCGCGCGTGTGACCAAAGCCGACAGGTTCGCCGTTGTGTTCGGCAATCCATGCGACGCCCGCGCGCAGACTATCGGTCCAACTGCGTGTGGCGCGATCAACGTTCAGATCGTCAAGAAGTTCTTGTGGCAGTAAGCCTGTATAGCTTTCACGCCAACAGACAACCTTCAGATGAGCGATCACTCGCGCATCCTGCTCAGGGTTAGCCATACGCATCTGGTATCGCGTGAGCACGGTCATACTCAAACTATGACGGAAAATTTGTGCCTTGTCTTGCCTGTTACACAAATCAAAATTGGCTCTGTGCGTTTTTCGTTCAGACACGATAAAACGCGGGCTCACCTTTCAGGAGTTGAACACCTTGTCCGGAATTGTTGCAGTGCCCCTAAACGCTTTCGGCGTTGCTTTGGAACCGCTCACCGAAGCTCATCGTGCCGGCATGGCCGAGGCGGGCCGCGACCCCGCCATCTGGCGCTTCCTGCCCTATGATGTATCGGGTGGAAAATTCGATCTTTGGTTTGATGCAACTCTCGCACTCGCACAGTCACACAAAGAAGCCATTTGGGCAGTCTGTCGTTCGGATGACGGCGCGGTTGTCGGCACCACGCGCTATCTCAACATTGCCGCGCATGACAAGCGCGTTGAGATCGGCGGCACATGGTATGCGCGCGATGTCTGGGCAGGCGTCGTCAACCCCGCCTGCAAATTCATGCTACTGGCATATGGCTTTGAGACACTGGGGCTCAATCGCATCGAGCTTAAAACCGACGCGCGCAATGAACGTTCGCAAAGCGCCATCGCACGGCTAGGCGCTGTGCGCGAGGGCACGTTCCGTCGTCATATGGTCTTGCCGGACGGTCATGTCCGTGACACGGTTTACTTCTCGATCATCCGCGAAGAATGGCCCGCCGTGCGCGACGGGCTGGTCGCGCGGCTCGCCAAACTATGAAGCCTTGCCAGTCCTGAAAGGTCATGCGAGACATCATGGCAGCGAAACTTCATTGATGTTGATGACATGACCCCTGCCACGCTTCTGTTTGACCTTGACGGAACCCTTGCCGACACGGCGGGCGATCTCTGCGAAACCATGAATGTCATCCTTACGCGCCACGGACGCGATCGCGTGCCGGAAGCGCGCGTGCGCCATCTGGTCGGCGGCGGCGCAAGATTGCTGATGGAACGCGGGTTTGCGGAGACGGGCGCGCCCGCGAGCGAAGCGCAGCTTGAACAAACCTTTCAGGAATTCATTGCCTATTACAGCGATCACATTGCCGACCACACAGTTTTGTGGCCGGGCATGGAGCCGCTGCTGGCGCGGCTCGACGATGCCGGTGTGAAGATGGCGGTCTGCACCAACAAGGTCGAACATCTGGCGCGACAGCTTTTGCGCGCGCTCAGTATCGATCAGTATTTTCCGGTGGTGATCGGCGGCGATACATTGCCGGTGAAAAAGCCGGACCCTGAACATTTATTTGCGGCGGTGCGCCTGCTTGGCGGCGACAATGCCTCAACCATCATGGTGGGTGACAGCGAGGCCGACATTGATGCCGCAATCAACGCAGCGATGCCGTCGATTTGTGTCAGCTTTGGCTATTCGCGCCTGCCTGTGCCGGAGCTTGGGGCAACTGTCATCATTGATCATTTCGATGAGTTTCCCACCGCGCTTACCAAAATCCTGCCCGATCATTTCCGTGACTGGACTTAAGTGATTTTGAGACGCCGTTCACCATCGACAAGTTCAATATCGGCATAATCGCATATGCCTTCGCCGCGTTGAAAAACACTGACGGCGATGAGCCAGACGCGGACGATGCGCGCCGGCGGCTCACCTATGGCGCGGGCATAGTCGGCGCGCACAGGTCTCTCCTCGCTCAACCACTTGCCCAACTCCTTGGGGTTTGAGCGCAGCACCCAATGGGTTTCCACCTTGTCCCAAAAGGGCAAGGGACATTGAAAAATCGTGCCTTCGGCCAGCGTGCTCGACCACATATAGGTGAGGTCGAGACCATTATCGAACTCAACGGCGATCGAGAGATAATCATGTGTCGGCATGATATTTTCAGCCATGTCGCAGGGCAGTTTATCGGCCTTCCAGCGCCATGTAAGGCGCGTGTTTTCTGTGAGCGCGAAGTCGGCAGGGAACTGGAGGATGCCGACATCCTGATGCGTGTGGCAATGAATGTGGCGGCTGTCATTTGTTTTGACGTCGCGGTAAATCGCCCCCTGCCCCAGACGCCAGAGATAGGTCCAGCCACGCGGCGTGCTGACGGGTACAATCGCTTCTTCCAGTGCACTCGCGATAATCTGGTCGCAAGCCGGATCAGCTTTCAGCATAGCCCGCAAACCGGCGACAGGATCGCTCTTCCAGACAATGACGCAAACACGGATCTCGCCCGATATGTCCTGACGCGGATAGGCGGGATCAAAACGGCCCTGAGCATCAGCCCATTCACCCGGCGGTTTGGCGACCATGTGGAGCGGGCCACCGGACGCCATTGTCAGCGTCGAGGCTTCGCTCGGCGTTTTGAAAATCGCGCCCGCCTCGCCGATGCGCAGCCACAGACCGATGCGCGGTCCAAAGCGCAGATTGAAGAGCTTTGAAGCCCAGAGCGAACCGGTACCGAGTACCGTGACCTTGTCACCCGCATTGACGTTGATGCCCGCCGCCTGCCAACCGGAGGCATCGCCGGTCAGCGTCAGAACGCGAAGCTGGGCGATATGCGTAGCGACATCCGGATTGCCCGTGAGGCGCTTCATGCTCGCTTCAAAATCCGGTTCCTGTTGGGTGATGTCTTCGCCCGCTGTCCGCAGCCGGCTGAGAAATGCGCGCAGCGCGAGCCGCAACAAGGTGGGAAAAATTGCCAGACCCGGCTCTTTGCGCGCGCCGGATATGGGTCTCTTGTCCGAAACATCCGCCATGCTTCCCCACCCCGTTTGTTCCGCCTTCAATCCGACCGATTCAGTTCAGTTTAATCTCCCTTACCGCGACAGAAAACCCCGCCTGAAAATTGACCCGCCCGCTTGACTGAAGGGTTGCCCAAGGCCTATTAACTGGCCCAACGGATGATTAGCTCAGTTGGTAGAGCACTGTGTTCACATCGCAGGGGTCGTTGGTTCGAGTCCAACATCGTCCACCATCTGTTTTCACTGCAAGATCAATAGCTTGGCACATGCGCGTGGCCATACAGATTAGCTGTGCTGTTGCGGTGAACAAAGCGCTTGAAGATCGAACAGGATCAGTCGCGCTCGTTGACAATGCCGTTGCGCTCAGTCCCGGACCTCCGAGATCGCAAGGCTCCCGAATCTCTTAAGCGCTTTGATGCAGCGGCGTGACGGCATAATCCAGCGGCACTTCAAACCAGAAGGTCGCTCCTTCGCCAAGTTTGCCATTGGCCCCGATATCGCCGCCCATCAGCGTCACGAGGCGCGAGCAGATGGCAAGGCCAAGGCCCGTGCCGCCATAGGTCTTTGAAATTTCGCCATTGGCCTGCACAAACGGCGCAAAGAGCTTGTCGGCGACACCTTCGGCAAAACCGATGCCTGTATCGCTGACTTCAAAGCGCAGACGCAGGGTGCTGTACTGACGCGACACGGTACGGGCGCGCACCACAATGCGCCCGCCTTCCGGTGTGAATTTGAGTGCGTTGGAAATGAGGTTCGACAGGATCTGACGCAGACGCCCCTCATCGGCCAGCATTTCTTCCTGTGGCAGATCATCGAGCAGCATTTTGAGATCGACATTCTTGTCACGCGCTTTGGCCGACCAGAAGAGCAGCGATTCAAACAGACCCGAAAACTCAAGCGGCGCTATGTCGAGCTCCACCTTTTGCGCTTCCATTTTCGAAAATGTCAGCACGTCATTGAGCACGGTCAGCAGGCCGATCGACGCTTCCTGAATATAGCCGCCATATTCGCGCGTCTTCGGCTCTTTGCTGATGCGGGTGATGAGATCGGAGAACCCCATAATGGCATTCATAGGTGTTCGAATTTCGTGGCTCATCGTGGCCATGAAATCGGACTTCACGCGATTGGCCTCTTCGGCCCGCGCGCGCTCCTGAACCGCAATATTAACCGCCTCGTCGGCCTTGGCGGCAAGGTCTTGCTCGGCCTGCAACTGTGAGAAGGTCTCAAAATATTTCTGGCGGTTGAAATGCATGATGACAGCCGCAGTACCGAGCAGCATCAGACACAACATGCCGGATGTGGGATTGAGCAGACCGGCCTGATTGGCCGCGAAAATGATGAGCGAGAACGGCAGCAAAAGCGCCACAGTGTTTGACCAGACGCGCATGGTCGGCACCCATGAGCAATGGGTCATCAGGCTCGCGCCGAAGACAATGGCGGTCACAACATAATTGGTGGGCGCTCCGAGCACCCAGTTATAACCGGCAATCGTATAGGTCGCGACGGCAGCCACATGAAACAGTCCGGCGTCTTGCCAACACCGCTCTGTGTCGATCATCATAATGTGTTTTTTGACATTGCGCCGCCAGATCAGCGTGCCCGTGTCGAGCGCGATGGCGGAAAAGAACCACCCAAGCGCACTGCTGACGCCATTGGCATGCAAAGTCGTCAGCGCCAGAGCCAACGGAAAGGAGCACCTGAAGAGGTAAAGCCGATCCTCCATGGAAATCCAATAGAGAAGGACTTTACGGCGGATATGCTCTTGAGAATTCGTGATGGAATCCATAGCGGCCAACCTTTTACTCATACATAGGTCCGCCGGAAGCCACCCCCCTCGCGTCCCTGCGTTCATCTTTTCACCAGTCCCTTTAAGAGGGGCTTGCAATAAAAGTTAAAACTTTAGGGAACTGGGTCATTATTTTTCGTCGAACTATTCAATGTTTCTGCAAATGAAACACAAACATCGTTAATGCCCGTATAGGCTTTGATAGGTATTGTTACGGAACAAGGTTTAATGACGCCGCGATTCTGGCCGAAACGGGATAAACGCGACCCATGAAGGAAAAGGAACTTCGGCTGGCTCTGGTGTGCTACGGCGGCGTCTCGCTTGCCGTGTACATGCATGGCGTGACGAAGGAAATTCTGAAACTGGTGCGTGCCTCGCGGATTTATCACGGCGAGAGCTCCTATGCGCGGCGTCAAACGGCAAGCTTTGCCGAATTGGAAAAAAATCCGTCCGGCGAACGCGACACCGAGAGCATCTATTTCGACCTTCTGCAAATCATCGGCGAGACATCAGAACTGCGTGTGCTCGTGGACACAATCGCCGGGGCATCTGCCGGTGGTATCAACGGCGTGTTGCTTGCCCGCGCCATTGCGCATGACCTCTCGCTCGACAGCCATCGCAAGATGTGGCTTGAAGAGGCCGACATTCTCGCACTGATGGACGATGAGCATCTGGCCGGCAAATGGAGCAAGCTCTTCATGAAGCCGATCTTCTGGGTGCTCAATAACCGGTTGCTGACCCGCTTTGCGCCCGACGCCGAAATGCGCCAGAAGCTTTTGCTGTTCACCCGTTCGCGTTGGTTCAAGCCGCCCTTTTCAGGCCGCATCATGTCGAACCTCTTGCTCAACGCCTTTCGGGCCATGAATTCAGATGATGCACCCACCAACGGCAAAAACAAATCTTTGCTGCCCATCGGACACAAGCTCGAACTCATCGTGTCGGTCACGGATTTTTACGGCTACACACAAGACATCCCCCTGCACGATCCGGTTTCGATCCGCGAGCGTGAGCATCGCCATGTTTTGAAATTCAGATATGTGCAGCACACGGGCGGACGGGCGATAAGCGATTTTGACGATGCACATATTCCCGGCCTCGCCTTTGCGGCCCGCGCGACATCGTCGTTCCCCGGTGCATTCCCGCCCACACAAATCGGTGAGATCGACCAATGCCTCGTGGCACGACGCGAAAGCTGGCCGACGCGGGCGGAATTTATCGCCTCTAATTTCAAGCCTCTGCTGGCTGCAGGATCAGATCCCGCCAAAGCGTCCTTCATTGACGGCAGCGTTCTCAACAACAAGCCGTTCGGTGAAGCCATTGCCTCACTGCGCGGACGTCCCGCTTACCGCGAAGTTGACCGGCGCATCGTCTATATCGATCCCGACCCCGAAGGCGGTCATCTTGAAGCAGGCGGTGCCGCGCCGGGCTTCTTTCACACTATTCGCGGTGCGCTGTCGGACATTCCGCGCAATCAGCCCGTGCGCGACGAATTGGAATCGATCCACAAGTTTTCAGAACGCGTGCGTCAGTATCAGCAGATCGTCAGCGCCACACGACCGCATGTCGCAACCCGTGTGCGCGAGATTTTAGGTCTCGATCCGGACTCCGTCCCGACAAAAGAAACCTTGTCCGCGTGGCGCAACCGCGCCAACACGCAGGCCGCCGTTGAAGCAGGCTATGCATATGATGGTTACATCCAGCTCAAAGTGAGTTCGGTGCTTGACCGGCTCACGCAATTCATCGCAGAGACCAGCGGCGTCGTTCACAATCCGGCAAAACTCCTCAGCCTGTCACGCGCGGTTGAAGCCTGGGCCAAGTGTCAGGATATTTTTCCCGTGCATTGGACACAGGTGGATGGTGTTTCAGGTGCGCCGACGGCGCAAACATCATGGGTGAAGTTTCTGCGTGACTTCGACCTGAACTTTCGCATCCGGCGCATGCGCTTTGTCGTGCGGCGCCTCAATGAGCTTTATGACGACAAAGTGGGTGCGGAGAACACAAACGCTCTCGATGAATTTAAGGCAAGTGCCTATGAGAGCCTTGAGCTTCTGACTGCTCGCGCGACCAACCGCCTTGAGACACATGACATCAAAAAAATGTGTGTGCGCATTTTTGATGATGGCATAGCCGAGCCGCAAGAGATCGAAGAACTCGTGCAGATGATGGGACCGGCGCTTGATCTTATCGGGGCTGACCGCATTGTGGACGAGAGTTTTGCCATCATGGCGCAAACCTATTTGCCGCCCGATGCGAGAGCCCATTTGTTGCAGGCTTATGTCGGCTTTCCGTTTTTTGACGTGCTGACTTTACCGCTCAACAAATGGGACGATCTCGACGACGTTGATACGATGCGGGTTGACCGCATCAGCCCTGAAGATGCCAAGGCCATTCGGCAAGGCGGTGCGCTCGCAACTCTGATGGGGCGCAACCTCGGACATTTCGCGGCCTTCTTCAGTCGGCGGGCACGCGAGAACGATTATCTCTGGGGACGCCTTCATGCCGCAGACCGGTTGGTCGATATTGTCGCCAGTGCAGGACTGAGCGGCCATGCCGCTGAACAATTGAAATTCGATGAGATCAAAGGACGATTGTTCCGCGCGGTCATCGAAGCTGAAAAGCCGTTCCTCACAAGCGTTCCCGATCTCATCAAAGACCTTGAGCACGAGATCAGCAAAAAATTCGGAAACGTCAGCGACGAAGAACAGCTGACCGAGGCGGCCGCCGCTGACTAGTTCATCGGGTTCCGGGTGAGCGCCGGGCAGGGCTCAAGATTTTGTGCGCCCGACGGCAATGGCATTTCGGACGCGAGCATCCAGCTCTCCACATCCTTCCACACCGTCTCACGCTCCAGATCACGCAAGAGGATGTGATAGCCGTTTTTGTAGCAAGCGGACGTCACGTTGACATTGCTGTGTTGCATATCGCGCAACGTGTCACCGACCGGAACGGGCGGGACGACCTGATCATGGGCGCCATACATCAACAAAACCGGCACCGTGATGCGCGGTGCGGCGATGGCCGCTTCGTCCATCAGCTCCACGAGACCATAAATCGTGCCGATCTCCGTTGCCTTGATGACCAACGGATCGCGGCCCAATGCTTTCAGCATTTCGATATTGTCGGACGCCTGAATTTTCAAGCCGCCGCCCGTCATCGTCATGGATGGCATAAGATGGGCACTCATCCAGAGCACGGTTTCGTAAAACGCATTCATCGCGCGCCAACCCCAGACTGCGGGTGCGGCCAGAATGATCCCGTCAACATCCGGCGGGTTGGCCGTCGTGAAAGCACGCATCGCGACCGCGCCGCCCATGCTCTCGCCCATGATGTAAACTGGCAGACCCGGATATTGTTTGTGCACGAGAGCAATGACCGTGTTGAGATCATCCGCCATACGCGCCGGTCCCGCCCAAAGCCCGCGCCCCGGCGCTTGCCCGAAGCCGCGCTGGTCATAAGCGAAAGTCGTGACGCCGCGTGTCGCAAACCACTTGCCCGGCATGTCGAAGGCATTGGAATAATCGTTCATGCCATGCAGGCCGATGATGATGGCGTGCGGATTTTCTGCCGACCAGACGCGCATGGGCAAACGCGCGCCGTCCGACATCGCGGCGTTCATCATTTGCGCTGTTGATGACGGTTCCATTTTCGGGGGATAAAGCGGATCGCCGGTTGCCATGAGACGCGGCGCACAACCAATGATAAGTCCTGCCACCACGGAAGAGCCGAGGATAAGTCTGAAAAGACGCGTCATGTATGCACCAACTTGCGAGCAACGATCTCTGCATGGAAACGCTCGATCTCTTGCAAGAAACCAACACTGTCGCGTTGCTTCCACTTGCTTCAATTCGGCAGGAAGGATGTGGCAGGGATAAGGCAGAGCGGCTTTGTCACCGCCCTGATCCATGATGGTAAACTGGCCTATTGGCTCACTTCCTTCAGCATATTGCGGGCAATGATGACCTGCTGCACCTGGCTCGTTCCCTCATAAAGACGGAAAATGCGCACGTCGCGGTAGAAACGTTCGATACCATAGTCAGCGACATAGCCGGCGCCACCATGGATCTGCACGGCGCGATCGGCGATGCGGCCCACAGCTTCGGAGCAAAAGAGTTTGCAGCACGAGCTTTCGGTCGCGACGTCTTCGCCCGCATCGCGGCGTTTGGCAGCGTCGATCACCATGCAGCGACCGGCATAGAGTTCCATGCGGCTGTCTGCGAGCATGGCTTGTACGAGTTGCAGATTGCCGATGGGCGCGCCGAATTGTTTGCGCTCCGCCGCATATTTGGTTGAGTCCGCGACGAGACGATCCGCAACGCCCATGCACACGGCGGAGATGTGCAGACGCCCGCGTTCGAGCACCTGCATTGCCGTGACGAAGCCTTTGCCTTCGGTGTCGCCGAGCAGGCATGAGGCGTGAATGCGGGCATTGTCGAAGATCACGTCGCAAATATGGGCGCCCTGCTGGCCCATTTTCTTTTCGTTTTTACCAAGCGTCAGGCCCGGCGTGTCGCGCGGCACGATGAAGGCGGAGACACCTTTGGCCCCGGGCGTATTGGGGTCAGTACGCGCAAGCAGCGTGAAGGCATTGGCCTTATGCGCATTGGTAATGTAACGCTTTGTGCCGTTGACGATGTAGTGGTCGCCGTCACGGATCGCTGTTGTGCGGAGCGATGCTGCGTCTGATCCGGCTTCGGGTTCAGTGAGTGCGAAACTGATAATGACTTCACCGCTTGCGATTTTTGGCAGCCATTCTTCCTTCTGATCCTGACGGCCATGCATGACAATGCCCTGACTGCCGATGCCGACATTGGTGCCGAAGACCGAACGGAATGCGGGCGAGGTGCGGCCCATCTCAAACATCAGGAGGCATTCTTCCTCCATGGTGAGGCCAAGTCCGCCATATTCCACAGGCACCGACAGGCCAAAGAGCCCGAGTTCCTTCATCTCATTGACGATCGAATCGGGTACCGCGTCTTCTTCAGACACTTTGTCTTCAATAGGCCGCAAGCGTTCGTTCACAAAACGGCGAATGGTGGCAATGAGTTGGTCACGTGTTTCGACGTCGAGGGCCATAGTCGCTCCGGCATGGATATTGAGAAAAATCGTGGGCAGGGCGGAATTTAGGCCATGCGGCGCGGGAGGGCAAAGCCTGAAAAGCAACATTTGGCCGCATCGACCACTTGAATGCGGCGAATTCATCGTCAAATCGTTAGCAACAGTCTGTTTCGGTTCCGGCCAAGTTCCTGATATGAAGCTGGCAATTCAAAATCATCAATTGTCTACTCCACAGGTTCCTCCCCGATGTCGAAAACACCAAGCGCGCGTCTCGCCTCAACCGGCTTTAAAGGCTGGGACGGCACGGACCCTTTTGAAGATTACGCCGGCCCCTATTTCTACCGCAAAGACGACGCAGGTCATGTCATCTGCGCCTTTGAAGCGGAGCCTCATCATTGCAATGGCGGTGGCTTTTTGCATGGCGGCGCGTTGATGACCTTTGCCGACTATTCGCTCTTTTGCTTTGCCACCGATGTGCTCAACGGTCCCGCTGTCACTGTGTCATTCAGTTCTGAGTTCACGGCAGCATCCGCCGGTGAGGGCATTGTCTATTCGCGCGGCGAGATCGTGCAGAACACCGGCAGCATGGTTTTTCTGCGCGGACAGGTTTTCACAAGCAATGAAGGCCAGGACCGTATTCTCCTTAATTTCAGCGGCATCGTGAAACGCGTGAAGCGCAGGCCGATCTAGAAAGAAAATCCGATGGTCACTCTCAGCGTTCTCGATCAATCACCGATCAGCAAAGGCAGCAGCGCCGCAGATGCGTTGCGCAATACGATTGATCTCGCCAAACATGCTGAACGTCTCGGTTACAAACGCTACTGGCTCGCTGAACACCACAACACCAGTTCATTTGCGGGCTCCGCGCCGGAAGTGATGATCGCAGCGGTTGCCGCCGCCACCGAAAAAATCAACGTGGGATCGGCAGGTATCATGCTGCCGCATTATAGCCCGCTCAAAGTCGCCGAAGTTTTCCGATTGCTTGAAACGCTTTATCCCGGCCGCATCGATCTCGGCCTTGGCCGCGCGCCCGGATCAGACCAGCGCACGGCGCGCGCACTTCAACCCGGACCGCAGGCTTATCCGATTGACGTCTTTCCGCAGCAGGTGGAACTGCTCATTCAGTTTCTCGAAGACTCAACCGGTCTCGGCGGCGAAGCGGGCGGCTTTCCCATCGGGCATCCTTACACCGGCATCCATGCGACGCCGCGCGGCCCCGGCATGCCGACCATGTGGATGCTCGGCTCCGGCGGCGACGGCGCGATCCATGCGGCGCAGCAAGGCATGGCCTATTGCTTTGCGCATTTCATCAATCAGGATGCGGGCGTTGAACCGCTGGCGCTTTATCGCCGCAATTTCAAACCATCGCGTCAGCTTTCATCACCCTATGGCTCTATCGGCGTGTCGGTGACAGTCGGTGCCACCGAAGAAGATGCCAAGCGCCTCGCTGCGCCGCGCAATCTCTGGGTGCTGCATCTGCTGCAAAACCGCGCGGGGGCATTTCCGAGCTTGGACGAAGCGCTGGCTTACAATTATTCCGATGAAGAAAAAGTCATGCTCCGCGCCATTGAAAAACGCGGCATTGTCGGCACGCCCGAGCAGGTGCGCGGAAAACTCCTCGCGCTTGGTCAGGAATACGGCGTCGATGATTTCGTGATCCTTACGATCACACATGACCATGCCGACCGCGTGCGATCCTACGAACTTCTCGCCGACGTGTTCGGCCTTACTGCCTGACCGCACCTTAACTTAGTCACGTGCGCGCCTTATAATCCGCTTTTCAAGGGCAATTCGTAGTCGCACCTGACGATCCCTGGTGATCGGATATTGCCAGATGACGGCAACCGAAATGATCCAGAGCACCAGCGGCACAAGACAATACATCGCGGTCAGAGTGAACAGCGCCGTCGGAGAATTTATCTCTGTCGCCGGATTGAATCCAACCCAAGCCAGCACAGGCAAGGCGATACCGACACCAATGGCTTCAAAGGCCTTCCGCACCATCGCGAGAAAAGCAAAAATGAATGCCGTGCGTTGTTCACCGCTTTTGAGCGTGTCGAGATCGACCACATCGGCGAGAATGGACTGACCAAGAATGGGAGCCGCCCCGATAGTAAGGCCTTGAATCAGCGTGATGGCAAACATCGCGGGCATGACCATGTCGGGAAAGTGAGGCTTTACCCAATAGATGACGACGGGCACCAGAGAGAAGACAAAGAGACTGATGATGCCCGCATAGGCAATGCCAAGATGCTTGCCAATGCGGCTGCCGATGGTCACCCAAAAAGGCGAACCTATCACTCCGGCGGCGAACAAAACGAATATGAGAATTACACTCGCTTTGCCGAGTTCTGCCACGTGTTCGAAGAACATCACTGCAACACCTGCATTGATCGAGCCCGCCAGCGCACCAAGAATTGAGGTGTAGAGAATCAAACGCAGAGGGCCATTACGCATGACAACGCGCATACCCTGCACGAAAGAAATTTGCCGCACTTCTTCGATAGGCGGCTCAGGAACAGAGATAAACATTATGATGGCGCAAACCGGCATAAGTCCGACCGTGAGCCAGCCAAGCGCGGCCATAGCGCCGCGGCTCGCTGAATTTTCACCCTGATCCAGCGCATAAGCGGCGATGATGGGTGCAGTGATTGCCACCAACAACCCGATCAGCGTGAAAATTTCGCGGCTACCGGTGATGCGATTGCGCTCGGCATAGTCGCCGGAAATTTCGGCACCCCATGCGCCGTAAGGAATGGTGATGAGCGTAAAACCGAAGTAAATAGAGGCGATCCAAATCAGCAGATACAGGTTCGACACAGTGCCTTGCGGCACAAAGAGCATGTAGGCTGAGATCATCATGATGGGAACGCCAAGCGCCACCCAAGGGCGACGGCGGCCCCAGCGTGTGCGGGTGCGGTCACTCCACCGGCCGATGAGCGGGTCTGTCACAACATCTGACAGTCGCGCCAACATCAGGATGAAACCGACTGCCGCGAGATCAAGACCAAGCGTGCCGGAATAGAAGGGCGGAATGTAAATCGCAACCGGAAGACCGATCACTGCAAGCGGTACGACAAGCTGTCCGTAAGAAAAAAGCTGCCAACCGCTTAGTTTTTTGGTCCCGATCGGTCCCGCATCCATCCTCACGCCCTCCCCGACGCTACTCAATTTAGTAAAGAGACTATACTAGTTGCCCCGGCGGAAAAGCAATGAAGAAGCAACGGCTTGCACGCATTAGAAATCGCAAATGCCCCGACGTCACCTCACCAATTACGAAATTAGTTTGCTATCGCGAAAGTGAATTGAGCCTTCAGGCACCGTTCATGTGCGGGCCAGTAGTTTCATACATGTCGATGGCTGATGAGGCTCTCGACACTGTTCCGCCAAACCGTATTCGGGTGCTTAAAGGCGGAACGTGATGGCGGCGCTCAGACCGTACCCCATGAGCGCCGCCATTCATCTCTTCACATTATGCTTTGGAGCTTGGCCGCGCGGAGACGCGCTCGTGCCAGGCTTTGACGTTGCCGCAATCGTCGGGAATGTTGAGGCCTGTATAGATGCCGAAATCGATTGAGCAGAGCATCATAATATCGGCGACGCTGAAATCATTGCCGACCACATAGTCATGGCCTTCCAATTCGCGGTCGAGCCATTGCAGCGAGCGCGATGCGGCCTCGACATTCGACTCACCAAAGTCTTTGAACTGCGTCAGCAATTTCGATGTGTAGGGATGGGCGTGACGCCAGTAATTGCCGATGGGCGTCATGATCACGAACTCAATACGGCGCAGCCACATGTCAATCTGTGCGATCTCCAATGGTGTGCGGCCAAAGAGCGGCTTTTCGGGATGGAGCGCTTCAAGATAGCGGCAGATGGATACGCTTTCGGAAATCACCGTGCCGTCATCAAGCTCCAATGAAGGCACCTGACCCAATGAATTTTTGGCGCGAAACTCCGGTGACTTGTGCTCACGCTTCATCATGGCGATATGCACGAGCGGTACGTCGATGCCTTTTTCGGCGAGATACATGCGGACACGGCGCGGATTGGGTGCGGGCATGTTTTCGTTATAGAGCTTCAATTGTATTCTCCCCGTTTGGTTTTTTTGTTTTTAAGTCATAAGGCCAATGACAGCGCCGGTCATCATGGTTGCAAGTGTGCCGGATACGATGGCGCGCGTGCCGAGTGTTACGATGTCGGAACGGCGCGACGGGGCAAGCGCGGTGAGCCCACCGATCAGAATGCCGACGCTGCCGAGATTGGCAAAGCCGCACATGGCATAGACCATGATGAGCGCGGAGCGCGGCGACAACGCGCCTTCAGGCAGTTGGCTCAAGTTTATATAAGCGATGAACTCATTGAGGATCGTTTTCGTGCCCATGAGTTGGCCCGCCGTTTCAGCTTCACTCAAAGGAATACCCATGAGCCAGACGAAGGGCGCAAAGGCCCAGCCGAAGAAACGCTGAAGCGTCATCGGTGCGCCCCAGAGATCGGGAAACGCGCCAAGCATGATGTTGACGAGTGCGACAAGCGCCACCATGACGATGAGCATGGCAAGAATGTTGAGCAGGAGATGCAAGCCGTCCACTGTGCCGCGCGTGATCGCGTCCATGCTGCTTTCATAATGGATCAGCGGCTCGTCATGCGCGACTTTCGTGCCTTTGAAGTCGGCATCTTCCGGCACCATCAGACGCGCGACCGTAATGCCTGCGGGCAATGAGATGAGTGAGGCGACGAGGATTTGTCCCAATGCACCATGCACGACGGGTTCGAGCACGCTGGCGTAAAGCACGAGCACTGTGCCCGACACTGACGCGAGACCCACCGTCATCATGATGAAGAGTTCGGATCGCGTCATGCGTTCGAGATAGGGGCGGATGAGCAGCGGCGCTTCGACCATGCCGACAAACATGGTGGAGGCAGACGCAAGACCGACAGCGCCGCCAAGGCCCATGCTCTTTTGCAACAAGAAAGCAAAGCCGCGCGTGACGCGGGGCAGGATGCCCCAATGCCAGAGAAGCGCCGACAAAGCCGACATGACGAGGACGAGCGGCAGCGCCTGAAAGCCCAGTACGAAACTGTTTTGCGGATGGGTCACGTCATAGGGCGCGGCGCCGCCGCCAAGATAACCGAAAACGAATCCTGTGCCTGCGAGCGTCGCCTGCGTCAATGCGTCAACGGCGGCATTAAGCGCCAGCAGGGCTTCGCGGGCGGGCGGCAGCTTCAGCATGACGAGCGCCACGGCGATCTGGATGGCCACGCCACCTGCGACCTGACGCATGGAAAAAGCGCCACGGCGCTCGCTTAAAGCCCATGAAATGCACACGATGACAGCGAGCCCGAAGGCACTTTGGATAGAAAGCCAAGGCATGAAGGGGCTCCGGTGGCGAGGCAAGGGCACGCAAATATGGCACATATCATAGGGGTGGGGAGAAGTCGCGCAACGCGGGTTCGGCGCGTGCCTGCCCTCCCTTGACCGGGGCGCGCGTTTTGGGCACAAACTCTCCCGAAACATGCCTTCAGCCGGTCGGCGAAACCGCCACGGCACAATCTGGAACACATAACGGGAGATACCCCATGAGCATTCGTTTTGACGGCAAGGTTGCCATTGTGACCGGTGCAGGCGGTGGCCTTGGCCGCAGCCATGCGCTTGAACTCGCACGTCGCGGCGCCAAGGTTGTCGTCAATGATCTCGGTGGTTCGCGCGACGGCTCAGGCGGCTCGTCTGACGCGGCCAACAAGGTCGTCGAAGAAATCAAAGCGCTGGGCGGACAGGCCATCGCCAATGGCGCGAGCGTCACTGACGATGCGGGCGTTGCCCATCTCGTTCAGCAGACGATGGACGCATACGGTCGCGTTGACATCCTGATCAACAATGCGGGCATCCTGCGCGACAAGTCATTTTCAAAAATGACGATGGAAGATTTCCAGCTCGTCGTTGACGTGCATCTCATGGGCACCGTGAAGCCGACCAAAGCCGTCTGGGAAATCATGAAGGCCCAGAACTACGGTCGCATCGTTGTGACAGCGTCATCCACGGGCCTTTACGGCAATTTCGGCCAGACCAATTACGGCGCAGCGAAGCTCGCTGTTGTCGGCTTCATCAACACGCTGAAGCTTGAAGGCCAGAAGAACAATATCCGTTGCAACGCGCTCGCGCCTGTTGCTTACACGCGCATGACATCGGACCTGATGCCGCCGGAAACAGAACAGATGCTGACACCGGAAAGCGTTTCGCCGGGCGTGATGTATCTCGTGTCGGAAGACGCACCGACAGGCGTCATCCTCTGCGCCGGTGCCGGTGTATTCGCTGCCACGCGCATGGAAGAAGCCGAAGGCATCTACCTTGGTCGCGAAGGTCTCACGGCTGAAAAAGTTGCCGAGAACTGGGCCAAAATTTCCGACTTCTCGAACGCCTCGCCCTATTTCATGGGTGGCGAACAGACCGGCAAATTCTTCAAACTCATCGCCGGCGACAAGTAAGATTTTTGCTGATTTCGACATGAATTGGGGAGTCTCTTGGCTCCCCTTTTTCGTGCCTGAAAAGCGGGGATAGACATTTTATCCATCAACTTTGAGACACGGATTTCGAGTATTTCTTGCAAGAGATCGAGTGTTTCCATGCAGAGATCGTTGTTCAGTTCGTTGAGTGTCGAGCGGGTGCCGGGTTGAGAGAAATAATCAGGTGGGGATAGAGGTTATTTTTCCAGTTTATGTTTTGCTCTCCCGCATCTTTCCTTCTCGCAACGGGAGGGGAACGCGGGTCAATTCAAATTCCGTGGATGACGTGAGCGCGGTGCCCCCGCCCCGAACGCCCTTCGGTCGTTCGACCCTCCCTCGAGGGGAGGGTTAAGGAAGAATGCCAGATCATCTGCGATTTACGGCCTCCCCTTTTTTTCGATGTTCCTCCAATATGCATTCGGAGGCGGAGGATGACCGATTCACGATTGCGACACATGCGACGGAATATGACGGAGGCGGAGTTTCGTCTCTGGCTGCATTTGCGCAATGGGGCACTCGGCTTTCATTTCCGACGGCAACATCCGCTCGGCCCTTACATTACCGACTTTGCGTGTTTGGAACGTCGCCTCATTGTGGAAGTCGATGGCGGTCAACACAGTCTGCCGACCGAACTCGCGCATGATGCAAAACGCACACAATGGCTCAATGAAGCAGGTTTTCGCGTCATTCGCTTTTGGAACAATGATGTCGTGAACAATATTGAAGGCGTTGTCGAACTGATCGTTGAAGAATTGAAACGACCGCGCACTGACCTTGAACCCTCCCCTTGAGGGAGGGTCAAACGGCGTCTTCGCCGTTTGGGGCGGGGAACGGTGGTCAATTCAAATTCCGTGGTCGACGTGAGCGCGGTGCCCCCGCCCCAAAAAATCAAAGTGATTTTTTGACCCTCCCTCGAGGGGAGGGTTCAAGATAAGTCAATCGAGCACTTTTTCCATGCGCCAGACGAGTTGCGGTTTGCGGCCGTCCATTGTGCCGATGGTGACGTCCACTTCGCGGGCGACGTGCCAGCCGTGTTTTTCGTAGAAGGTTCGTGCACGGATGTTTCCGACCTGACACTGGAGCCAGATGCGGGTATGGCCCTGCTCTTTGAGTTTTGCTTCGGCGGCGGCCAGCACCAGAGGCGCGACGCCGCGGCCGTGGTATTCGGGCAGCACGAAGACCTGACCGATGCCGTCGCCGTCCCAACCGGCGAAGCCGACAATCACGCCGTTGACGGTGGCGACGACGCAATCGGGCAATGCTGTCTCTATGCGCGGCAGGAAAAATTCAAACGGGCGGCCCGCAGCGACATCCGGCGAGAGATGGGCGTGGCCCTGATGCCAGCCGTCATGCCAAACGCGAGCGAGCGCCGGAATATCTCCGGCGCCCGCAAGTCGTATCTCTATATCTGACGTATCACTCAAAGGCCGAGCACAGCCTTGGCCATGATGTTGCGCTGAACTTCGTTCGAGCCCGCATAGATCGAGGCTTTGCGGAGCGAGAAGTAGTAAGGCGCAACGGTCATTGCGTAGGCGGGGCCAACCGAAGGTTCGTTGGTTTCGACCATGCCGTCCTCAACGAAGGGCGTGATGTAGGAACCAACCGCTTCAACGGCGAGCTGCGAGAGCGCCTGCTGGATTTCCGTGCCACGGCATTTCAGCAATGAGCTTTCAGGACCGACATTGCCGCCGGTTGAGAGCGCTGCGAAAATGCGAAGCTCGGTGAATTCCATCGCCACGATCTGGGCTTCAAGATCAGCGGCAGCGGCCTGAAACTCCGGCTGCTGCGCCAATGTGCTGTCACCGACTTTGGTGTCGGCGGCGATCTGGCGGACTTTCTTCAGTGAGCGATAAAGGCCCGCCGAATAAGGATTGCCGCGTTCAAACTCAAGCAGGTACTTGGCGTAGGTCCAGCCTTTGTTTTCTTCGCCGATACGGTTTTCCATCGGCACCTTCACGTCGGTGAAGAAGACCTGATTGACTTCCTGATGCGGCGCGGGCGTGCCATCGAGAAGAACGAGCGGCTCAACTTTGACGCCCGGTGTCTTCATGTCGATGAGCAAGAATGAAATACCTTCCTGCGGCTTGCCTTCTTTGGAGGTGCGCACGAGGCAGAAAATCCAATCGGCCCACTGAGCAACAGACGTCCAGATTTTGGAACCGTTGACGAGATAGTGGTCGCCCTTGTTCTCGGCCTTTGTTTGCAGCGAGGCGAGATCGGAACCGGCTCCCGGCTCCGAATAGCCCTGACACCACAAAACATTGGTTTCAAGAATATCAGGCAGGAAACGCTTTTTCTGTTCGGGCGTGCCGAATTTCATGATGACGGGTGCCACCATGGTCGGGCCGAAAGGGACCGTGTGGGGGACGCCCGCACGGCCCATTTCGACGTCGAAAATGTATTTCTGCGACCGTGAGAAACCCGGACCGCCGTATTCCGTCGGCCAGTTCGGTGCGAGCCAGCCTTTTTTGGCCAGTGACTTCTGCCACTGAACATGGCTCGCCTTGTCGATATAGCCATGCTTGGAGCGGGCGTGTTTGGCACGCATCGCGGGCGTATAGGCTTCTTCGATGAAGGTGCGAACTTCCTTGCGGAAGGTTTCGTCCTCGGTGCTGAAATTCAGATCCATGGTGTTCCCTTATTCAACCTTGTCGGCAAACACGAGACCGGGCGCGCCGGCGAGCATGCCACCGAACTTCGCGCCAGCGGCTTTGAAGTAATCGGTCTTGCCGTGGGCGTCGAGGTCGGCCTGTGTCGCATATTGTTCCATGACGATGAACGTGCCGTCATTGGCTTTGGATTTGAAGAAATCGTACTGCAGGCAGCCTTTTTCATTCGCCTTCACCTGATTGCGCAGTTCGGCGAAGATTTTGGCAAATTCGTCGGCTTTTTCGGGCTGGACTTTTAATGTGGCAACGAGACCGATGGTCATTAGATTTCTCCCTGAATTTTATCTGCTTTTATAGCTTGGATGGCGGGACTTTAGGGGCATTGGGGCCATGGATCAACGCCGATCCCACCCCTACACCATCCGAAAATGAACAGTGGCCTATTCGCCCTTGTAAACGCCGGGGCGCTTTTCGAAGAAGGCGTCCAATGCTTCCTGATGGTCTGCCGTGTGATGCGCCAAAGCCTGCATGGAGGCTGAGAGTTCCATGATGTTGTCGAAGGACTGCATCATGCCCTGACGGAGCAATTGTTTCGTCATGCGCAGCACGTCGGGGGCCTGACCGCAGATTTTAGCGGCGACGCCACGGGCGCGGTCCATGAGTTCGGCGGCAGGCACAACCTCGGAGACCAGACCCCAGCTTTTGGCGGTCGCGGCGTCAATTGTGTCGCCGGTATAGAGAAGCTCGCTCGCCCGCGCCATGCCGATGATGCGCGGCAGGAGCCATGCACCACCGTCGCCGGGGATGAGGCCGATCTTGAGGAAGGTCGCGCCGAAGATCGCGGTGTCCGCCGCAATGCGCGTGTCGCACAAGCAAGCGACGTCATTGCCGAGACCGATGGCCGGACCGTTGACCGCCGCGATGACCGGCACTTCGATGCCCCAAACAGCGCGGACGATGCGGTGGATGCCGGTGCGGTAGTGTTCGCGGATATGGACGCCTGCACCGCCGAAGCCGTCGGTGCCCTCTTTCATCGCCTTGACGTTGCCGCCGGCTGAGAAGGCTTTGCCCGCGCCGGTCAGGATGACGCAACGGACATCACGATCTGCGTTGATCTTCGCTGCTGCCTTGCTGAAATTTTCCGGATCGTCTGCCGCGCCCAACGGATTGCGGATTTCGGGGCGGTTGATCGTCAAGGTTACGACGGGGCCGTTTTTTTCAAACAACAAGGCATCGGACATGGCAGAGAGTTTCCTTCCTGGGAAGCGTTGGGCCTTTGGCGGGCCCGCTCTACATGGAGCGCGCCTCATAATTGTGAGGTTACGACGAAATTTGGATTTAATTAACCAAGTGTCTGAAACCGACGTTAACAATTTTAGACGACCTTGATGCAAGACGGAATGATGGAATCAGCGTGGCGCTGGGTGCGCGCTGACATTTTTTCGGGAATCGGGTAGCGGGTAATGAGTTGGGCTGATGTGTCGCGCATGACGGACAGGTTCCGGTTTCGCGGCTTTACCATCTCCAAATGGCGTGGCGTGAAACCGCTTGTTTCACTGCACAGAAACTTGCGCGCCGGACTCAGACACAACCGCCAGGCATCGTCCGACATCTCGCGCCTTGCGCAGATGCGCGTTCTGGCCGAATCGCAAAACGCCGTGCCGTTCGTCCTGCCCATTCTCATTGTGGCTTATTGCAGTAGCCTGTTGCCCGTCATTGAATGGCCGCGTCTGGTTGCCTGGGGCACGTTGATGATCGGCCTGCATCTTTACTCAGGCTATAATGCCCGCAAATTCCTGCAACAGACCGGCGAGAATATTGACGTCAATTTCTGGGCACAGCGCTTTGAAGGCGTGTCGCTCGCCTTTTCGCTGACGCTTTCGTCCGTCCTGTTTCTGTTCTGGCTGCCCGACAGCATCCTTTATCAAAACTATATTATCTCAACGATCGCGATCTCACTCGCGCCCATGACGCTGGTGACGATCTGCTATGTGCCGGTGCTTTACCGCACGCTTCTGCCCCTGATCGGCGGACTTGCGCTGCGTTTCCTTACGTCGGGAGACCCCGGACATATTGTCGTGGCTCTTGTTCTCGTCGTCTTTGGTTTCATGCTGCGAAGTCTGGCTCTGTCGGTCCACGGCACGATGGCGCGGTCGATCAATCTGCAATCCGACAAGAACGCTCTGATCGAACAACTCTTCCGTGCCAAACGCGAGAGCGACGCCGCGCGGGCGCGTGCCGAAGAGGCCAACCGCGCCAAGTCGCATTTCCTTGCCAATATGAGCCATGAGCTGCGCACACCGCTCAATGCGATCATCGGTTTTTCGGAAGTCATGGCGACGGAAATTTTCGGCGGCCATGCCAAGCCCGTCTATAAAGAATATTCCAACGACATCAACCGCTCCGGCCAGCATCTGCTTGGTCTTATCAATGACATTCTCGATCTGTCACGCATCGAAGCCGGTCGCTTTGACATTGTGGAAGAGGAAGTCGAGATCACGGCGCTTGCTGAAGAAGCCCGCCATTTGCTCAATATCCGCGCCGAGGCGCAAGGCGTTGAGGTCGTCACAGATTTCGCACCTGACCTACCGTTGCTCTATGCCGACGCGCGCGCCATGCGCCAGATCTGGATCAACCTGCTGACCAACGCGATCAAATTCTCACCGCGCGGCACAACTGTGACGCTGCTGGCAAAGCTTGACAGCAATGGCGACCTGCGCTTTGGCGTCCATGATCAGGGCACCGGCATTTCGGAAAGTGAAATCGGACGCGTGACAGAAGCCTTCACGCAGGGTGCTGCCGGTATTGCGCAACCCGGCAAGGGCTCCGGCCTTGGCCTGTCGATTGTCAAAGGCCTGTTGCAGCTTCATTGCGGCAGTTTTGAAATCCACAGCCAGCTTGGCAAGGGCACACAGGCCGAAGCCGTGTTCCCCGAACAGCGTTTGCTGCCTGCGCATCCCGAGCCTGCCCTCGCGCTCAACCTCTGAACGACAGCGCCGCCACACAAGCGAACCGGAAGCGCGCGTCCTGCGGGCTCCCCCCTGTCGCCTCGACGCCACGTCCCTCTATTTTTCTTTCACGCCTGCGGCAGATCGTACCGTTTTGCCAATTACAGGGTGCAGATTCGGCATAAAGCCGACACAATCGGGTTGTACCCCTGCCTGCTTGTACCCCTGCCCTTCCTTTGAGTTCTGGCCAATCGAGTTCTGGAATGTCCGAAACCAAGCTGCGCTCCAAAAATACCGGCACCTGCCTCCTCATCCTGTTGCCGCTTGCCCTTCTGCTGGCCGCCTGCGGTAAAAACTATTCACCTGATACCTATGCAAGCTCCGCCGTGCAGCAGGCCAGCAAGGTCGAGTCCGGCGTGGTGGTTGGGGTCCGCAAGGTCATCATCAGCGCCGATCCGACGATTGCCTCGGCAACAGGCGCGGCAGCGGGCGGCATTGCCGGTAGCCAAGTGGCCGAAGGGGCCTATAGCGCATTGGGTGCCCTTGGCGGCGCGGTGGTGGGCGGTATCGCGGGCAGCGAAGCGGGCCACAAGATGCAGGACACTTACGGCTACGAATATATTGTGCGCAACGCCAAGGGCGATCTGTTGTCGGTGACGCAGAAGGACGCGACGCCGCTGAAAGTCGGGCAGCGCGTGCTGCTCATTCAGGGCTCTCAGGCGCGGATCGTTGACGACTATACCGAACATGTCGATACGGACATGGCCGCGTCGCATGACAAGCCGAAATCGCCGAACGAACAAAAGCCTGATGTGTCGAAGGCGGCGGATTCCGCGCCGCTGTCGGCCCCAGCGCCGACGCCCCAAAGCACGACGGAACAATTGGCAGGGGCTGCGGCGGCTGCCGCTGTGACGGCGGTCACGGCTGAAGGCATGAAAGACAAGGACAAGGACGCGGCACCGGCAGCAGCGCCTGCGTCCGGGGCGGCGACGCCGACACCGGCTCCGGCGGGCACGACAATTGTGCCGGAGCCTGAGGCGGCTGCGGCCACACCGGCAAGCGATGCTCCGGCTGAGACGGCGAACGAACCGGCTAAGGCGGCTCCAGCTGCAACGACAGCCGCGCCGGCGAGCACGGCACCTGCCGCATCGTCGCCAAAACCGACCGCCCAGCCCAAGCGCGCTCCGGCCAAGACGATCATTGTCCCCGCTCCGGTCCAGACCAAGGCCGGAACGGCGACGACGTCACCCGGCACGGCTCCGGCCACGGGACCGGGCGCACCGGCACCGACTGTGACGCCCGCAAAGGCCTCTGCGACGAAGGTGACCGAGCCTGAGGCGACGGAGAAAACGTCAGAGCCTGAGGCAAAGCCGGAGGACGCAGAAGAGACAGAAGAGTCTGCACCGGCGGAGGCATCTGAGGCTGCACCGACAGAAAAGCCGTCAGAGCCGTCCGCTGACACGAAGGCTTCGGCGCCTGCGACGGAGAAGGCTGCGACCACACCCGCGCCGAAGCCCTGACCTAGTCAGCGGCGATGGCGGCGCCGGCGCGGATGTTTTTCACAACCGTCATACGCATTGACAGATATTGCACGGCAAAGAGCGCGAGCTTTGCGCCCGTGGCACCGAAGGCGATGAAGTAGCCCCAGATTTGCGGGCTCATTGTCATGGCGATGTAGATATTGGCGATGCCGAGGCCGAACATCACGACGACCCAGATATAGCCCCAGACATCGATCATGCGTTGCGTCAGGTTTTCCTTCGCAACCGGCGGCAGGTAGCGGCCGATCCAGCCGCGACGCAGCATCACGAAGCCGATGGCAAAATGAATGATGCTGGGTTTCACCATGACGAAGCGCGGATCGTGGAGATAGAGTGTTGCGCCGCCAAAGACGATGACAAGAAAGAGGCTCATCCACTGCATCAGGTCGATCTTGCGGGCGCGCGCTTTCTGATAACCGATCTGGCCGACGCCGACGGCGATGGCCGCGCCTGTCGCGATATAAATATCGCCGATGATCAGGTAGAGAACGACGAAGAAGATCGTCGATAGCATGTCGTTCAAAAACTCTTTCATCGTCTTCTCCCGTTATCCGGCTTTGCCGCGTGGCAGCAATGTCTCAAGGTGATTGACGTAACTGAGTAGCGCCTGCCGCCCTTTTTTCGTCAGTGTGTAGGTCGTTTGCGGTTTGCGTCCGACGAATTTCTTTTCCATCGTGACGTAGCCCGCCTCTTCCAGTTTTCTCAAATGCACGCTTGCATTGCCGTCGGTCGTTTTCGTCGCGTCGCGGATCGTCGTGAAGTCAACGCAGCCCGCGCCTGCGAGAAAGGCGACGATGGCGAGACGCACGCGCCCCTGCAGCACGTCGTCTATGGCTGTGTGGTCGAAGTCAGCCATGCGCGGTCGGACGCCGCAGCCAGAGCACGAGGCCCGGCACAAACAGAAGTGCGAGCATGAAGAAGCCGCCTGCGAGGAGTTGTTCGGGCTTGTCGCGGATCAGAAAGAGCAGGATCGCCGCGCCCCACCAGCCGACAGCGAGGATGCGCAGCCAGCGGATGTCACTCACCGCCGCGCTGATGAAAAAACACAGGCCAAGCATGCCCGCCGTCACCGTATCGAACCAATCGGGATGGGGCGTGCCGGTGAAAGCGACGATGGCGATCATCGTCGTGGTGATGCCGTAGCCGAGCCAGACGGACCTCAGTGTACGGATCATTGGTGAAGATACCGGCTCCCGCCGCTGGCCGGACAGGAGACCCCAAATCCACCCTTTCAGAGAGAAGCCCCAGGCAAGCGCAACCGGCACAACCCAGATCAGCCCCTGATCGACCGACCAGAGATGCGTGACATGGGCATAGGTTCCGAAATAGCCAAGCGCTATCGCGAGGCCCCATACGGTGAAATCGGGACTGCGGAGGCGGGCGTAATCCCGCCCGTCCTCAAGCGCGTTTTTGATGAAGGCGATCTCTTCGCGGAGCTTGTCTTCGCCCATTACCATCTCCCGTCTGCAATGTACTTTGTTTTTTAAAGTACATTGCCGTGCGGGTCAAGGGGTGACCCACCCCTGACAAAAGAGCGGCCGTCCAAGGTCGCTATCGCGGCATTCGAAAAATGCCGTAATTCCGGCATAGCTCCGCCACAGATATCGGGAACATTGAAAGAGTTGCTGAGCAGGAGGCTCCGTAGCCGGATCAACTCTGGGATTGTCGATGTTCATTGCTCACCTGCCCGCCGGATATCTCCTCACCTCAACGATCCAGACCCGCTCGCGGAACCAGTCGCTTTCCCTGCTTGCGACCGGGCTCGCGGCGAGCGTGTTGCCAGATGCAGATCTCCTTTGGTTCTACCTCGTCGATAACCGACAGCATGTCCATCACGCCTATGTCACTCACATGCCTGCTTTCTGGATCGGGCTTGCGGGTGTTGCATGGCTTATAGCCAAGGCAGCACGGATCACATCGGCACCGCTCTATATAGGCGTGGCGCTCGCAAACCTGATGCTGCACATGGTCCTCGACTCCATCGCAGCTGAGATCAAATGGCTATGGCCGCTGTCGAATGCCGAGTTTGGCCTGTTCCACATTCCGGCCGTCCATGGATGGTGGGTATGGAATTTCGTGCTTCACTGGACATTCCTGCTCGAAGTCGCGCTCTGCACGGCCGCCTTACTGCTCCTCGCCAGACATATCCGCCCGGCACCCGAATGAAGAAAAGAAAAGAAAAAGGCCGCAACACAAGTTGCGGCCTTTTCGTATTCGGAGATGACAGCGATCAGGCAGCTGTCGAGTAGCGCTTCAGCTGGTGGTCGACATTGCCGAACTGGGTGTCGATCATGGTCAGGCGTTTGAAGTAGTGGCCGACATTGAGTTCGTCGGTCATGCCCATGCCGCCGTGAAGCTGCACGGCCTGCTGGCCGACATAGCGACCGGCTTTGCCGATCTGCACTTTGGCACCGGCTGCGGCTTTGATGCGCTCGGCTTCGTTTTCTTCGAGTTTCAGATTGACCATGTAGGTCATCGAAACGGACTGCTCATAGGCCATGAACATATCGACCATGCGGTGCTGGAGCACCTGGAACTTGCCGATCGGCACGCCGAACTGCTTGCGCGTCTTGCAATATTCGACGGTGGCTTTGTTGAGCTCGCCCATGCAGCCGACAGCTTCGGCAGACAGAGCGGCAATCGCCTGGTCTGTGATTTTTTCGACGAGGGGAAGACCCTTGCCTTCGGTGCCGATCAGCGCGTCGGCGCCGAGCTTCACATTCTCGAAAGTGATTTCCGACGCGCGGCGACCGTCCACTGTCGGGTAGTCGCGTGTCGAAACACCGGCGGCGGATTTGTCCACGATGAAGACCGAGATGCCGTCACGGTCACGCTGGCCGCCTGACGTGCGGGCTGTGACGATGAGCTTTTGGGCCCAGGGCGCGCCGAGCACGACGGCCTTGTAGCCGTTGAGCGTGTAACCGGCGCCGTCTTTTTTGGCAGTGGTGACGAGGTCAGCAAGGTTGTAGCGGCCCTGCGGTTCGGCATAGGCGAAGGCCCAAATGGCGGAGCCATCAACGATGCCCGGAATGTGGGCGGCCTGCTGTTCCTTCGATGCGCCTTCGCGGAGGAAGCCACCGGCGAGTACAACGGTTTCGACATAGGGCTCGACGACGAGATTGCGGCCCATTTCTTCCATGACGATCATGGTTTCGATGGCACCACCACCGAAGCCACCCTGCTCTTCGCTGAAGGGCGCTGCGAGCAGCCCCATCTCGGCGAACTGCGCCCAGACGGCTTTGCTCATGCCGTCGGCCGACTTCACGATCTTGCGACGTGTGTCGAAGTCATATTTGGCAGCAAGCAAGCCCTGCACTGAGTTGCGCAACAGCGTCTGTTCCTCGGTGAACGAAAAATCCATGTCCTACCCTTCCCGTTTTTGTTGGCTGCGTGTTGCAACCGTTTAGCTGGTTTCTGTGAGATGCTTCAGCCTCAGAGGCCGAGCACCATTTTTGCGATGATGTTGTGCTGGATCTCGTTCGAGCCGCCATAGATCGAGGTCTTGCGCATGTTGAAATAGTTTTGTGCCGCGCCGTTTGAGTAAGCGGGACCGGCGATGAAGTCGTTGCCGGCCATTTCGCCTGTCGGCACTTCAACGGAGCCGTAATTGCCGACAGCTTCCACGGCGAGTTCCGTGATGCGCTGCTGAATTTCGGTGCCTTTGATCTTGAGGATCGACGCTTCCGGTCCCGGACCCTTGCCTTTGCTTTCGGCGGCAAGTGTGCGCAGTTCGGTGACTTCGAGCGCGGAGAGATCGATTTCGAGTTCGGCGACCTTGCGCGCAAACTCGTCGGTCTTGATGAGCGGCTGGCCGTCCATCAGTTCGGCGGTTGCGATGCTCTTGAGGCGTTCGATCGCCTTCTTCGAACGCGCCACACCGGCGATGCCCGAGCGCTCGTTGCCGAGCAGGAACTTTGCGTAGGTCCAGCCCTTGTTTTCTTCGCCGATGCGATTGGCAACCGGCACACGCACGTCTTCGAGGAAGACTTCGTTCACTTCATGCGCGCCGTCCATCGTGATGATGGGACGCACGGTGATGCCCGGTGTCTTCATGTCGATGAGGAGGAACGAAATGCCTTCCTGCGCTTTGACATTGTTGTCGGTGCGCACAAGGCAGAACATCCAGTCCGCGTATTGGGCGAGCGTCGTCCAGATTTTGTGACCGTTGACGACATAGTGATCGCCATCCAGCACGGCGCGCGTCTTGAGCGAGGCCAAGTCAGAACCGGCACCCGGCTCGGAATAACCCTGACACCACCAATCGTCGGCGGACAGGATGCCCGGCAGGAAACGCTTTTTCTGTTCTTCGTTGCCGTAGTTGAAAATCACAGGCCCGACCATCGACAGACCGAAGGGCAGCAGCGCCTGTGTTTCGGCGCGCGCATTCTCTTCGTTCCAGATGAAGCGTTGCGTGATTGTCCAGCCCGTGCCGCCGTATTCCACCGGCCAATGCGGGACGACCCAACCTTTTTTGTAAAGGATGCGGTGCCACGTCAGGATGTCTTCCTTCGACATCTCACCGCGTGTGCGGCGATTGGCGAGATCCTTGGGGTAGTTGTCGGCGATGAAAGCGCGGACTTCTTCGCGAAATGCGAGTTCTTCCGGTGAAAAGCTCATATCCATGGGGTGTCCTCCTTAGCGGCTGACGACATGTTGGGGAGCACATGAGGCCAACCGGATAGCGTATTAAAGCCGCCAATGGTCCGGACTTGTGTACGGTTTGTGGTGGCAAATGGTTCACGGGCAACCTGACGAAGGGACCAGACAAGGCCCGGTTTCGCGTTACCCTATTTTGGGCGTGATATTAGCCACGATGCGCCATGTTGCAAGGCCATTGGGCATAGAAGAATGGACACCTCGTTGTGCATTCATGCACGGGTATCGATTCAAATACGTTCAGACGCAACGGCGGCTAGAGTGAATTGACGTAAGCCACGAGACTATCGCGCTCTTTGGCGCTCAAAGCCCTGAAACGCTCGCGCGATGCCTCGCCCTCGCCGCCATGCCACAGGATCGCCTCGGCAACACCGCGGGCGCGGCCGTCATGCAGCAGACGGTCATGGTCGTTGACGGCGGGGATGAGACCGATGCCCCAGAGCGGCGGGGTGCGCCATTCCGAACCCGTCGCCTCATAATCGGGGCGGCCATCGGCAAGGTCCGGCCCCATGTCGTGGAGCAGCATGTCGGTGAAGGGATGGATCGTCTGGTTTGCCAACCCAATCGGATCGGCGGCATGGCCCGTCACCATGGTCGGTGTGTGGCAGGCCGCACAGCCCGATGAGGCAAAGAGTTTCCCGCCCGCCATGATATCGGGGTCGGTCGGATTGCGGCGCGCGGGGACGGCGAGCGTGCGGCTATAGAGCACGAGCTTTTCTAAAAACTCATCAGAGATTTCCGGCTCGTCACCATCGGGCGCAGCGGCGCATGCGGTTTGCACGGTTTCACAATTCTGGCCGGGGCGCAGCGTGGTCGAGAGACCGATGTCACCGCGCGCGGCCCCTGTGTCCTGCGCGACAAGCGAGGCCTGATTGGCTTTCCAGCCGAAACGACCGAGTGCCTTTTTGCCGGTCTCGGGATCCGTGACCCAGTTGGGGCGACCGGATATGCCGTCACCGTCTTTATCGTCGGGATCGGCGCGGGTCAGAATATCGTCGGCATAGACGACTTCGAGAAGACCGAGCCCATAGACCTGATTGGCGACACGCGGCGAGGTCATCAGATCAGCACCGAAGGGACCGAAAGCCGGTTCGGACAGAGTGAAAGCCGGTTTCTGCAATTCATATTTTGAGCCGTCGGCATAGGTGCCTTCGACGGTCGTCCATGACACGCTCACCTTCGCTTCGGCGGGCACGCCGAGAATGGCCTTGTCATTGATCTGGTCGCCATAGGCCGCATGCGGATTGGGTCCGCCATCAGCGGCGACGCCCGGCACAGAGACGCGGATGAGCATCGAGTCAAAATCGGTTTCGCCATTGAGTGGCGGGCGACCGCGACCGTCGCGTGTGTGGCAACCCGAACAGGAGACACGATTGAAGACCGGACCCAAACCGTCAAAGGATTTGACGGAGCCCGGCGCCGTTGTCCAATTGGTGTTGAAGAGACGATTGCCGAAAAAGAAAATGCGGCGCTCGGCATCCGATAGGGGTCCGGGCGCTGCAAACGCATTGCGGTTGCTGAGTTCTGTCGTATAGGCACCACCCGGCGGCGAGGCGGGAGCGGGCATCTCAACGGCGCTCACATCAGGCAACGGCGATGGTCGCATAAAGACGACAGCACCTCCGACCGCGATGATGATTGCCGAAGCAATCGCCGCAAGCACCAGCGGCGACGTTACCCTTTTATCCACTTCACATTTACTCCGTGGGCACAGAAACAACGAGACCCAATGCCTTGCCCACTTCGACAAAGGCCTTGCTCTCGGCCATCAGATTTTCGACAGCGGCTTCCAGTTTTTGACGACCGGCGCTGCCTTTTTCACTGGCGAGAATATTGTCAACGGGGGCGGGAATTTCAGCAATCGCTTTGGTCGTTGCGTTGACCTGTGCGGTCACGCGCTTTTCCAAGGCCGGATCGACACGGGCGACAAGAGCCTGAAGGCCTGTGCCTTTCCAATCGCCATAGGTTCCGAACCAGACATTGGCAATGCCCTGCTGGTCGGCGCGATAGACGAGATGGGTGTTGTCGCTGAAGCAGGAGGTTTCGTCTTCCTGATCGCCGGAATCAAGCGCGACGCTCATGCGCTCGGATGACAGTTCAAAGCCGGACAGAGTGGCGATGCCGATGATGATGCGTCCAAGCGCGTCGCGCTGATCGAGCGCGGTGAAGCTGTGCACAAACACGGTCGGCAAGCGCGTGTCCCACTGGGCGTTGAGCCAGAGGAGATCATCGACGATGCCGTCGGTCACGGTCTTGAGATAGAGACGACGGCGCTCGGTGACGGTGTCGCCTGCTTTATAATCCGATGCGGGACGCGCGCCCGGACCTTTGAGGCTCAGATCCTGACCCCAGAGCAGGAACTCAACGGCATGAAAGCCTGTTGTCACATCGGACTCGTCGCTCACCTGATCGCGTTCGCGGATGCTCTTTTCGCTGATCTTGATCGAGGTGTCGTTGATGATGCCGGATTTCGGCTGGTCTTTCACATAGTCGATGAAAGCTTCGTTGAGCGGCCATGCATTGAGACGGCCTTCGGGGCCTTCTTCGCCTTCGGCATTTTTGGCGTAGTCAATCGGGCCTTCATAAAAACGGAAGGCTTCTGTCTGCGAATAACTGACATGGGCGGCGGTCCAGGCGGCGCGCGCGGCCTTCAAATTTGCTTCTGTCGGCTTGTCGAGAAAAGTGCCGATGGCCTTCTGCAAGATGATGGCTTTGTTGTAGGCATCATCGTAAGAGCGATGAGCAAGCTCTGTGTACGACACAATTTCGGCGGCGGCACCATAGGTCGGCGCAGCGCTGCCGGGGATCGCAAAGTTTGTCGGAACGATGCCCGGCGCCGACGCGAGAGCGGGCAAAGAGGCGGAGGTGAGCGTCGCACCAAGGAAAAGCGCGCCGAGGAAAATCCCAGTTTTCTGCCGTTTTTGCATGGTCCGTCCCTTCGCATCAAAAGTTGTTGCGAACGAATTTCATTTTCAATGGCCCGTGTCAAGTGTTGAGAGTGGTTCCGAGTTGCATTTGGGTGGCCATTTCGTTGTGGCATGCCGACGCAGCTTTGACGAGAGCCCCGACGGGCGGCTGTTTGCCCCGCTTTTTCAATAGACCGGCACGGCGCACGGAGACAGAATGAAGACATGCGGATTTCGAAGCGAAAATTTGCCATTACCGGTGCCGGTCGCGGCTTAGGCGCTGCATTGGCAATCAAGATGGCTGATGCCGGAGCGCAGCTCGTGTTGCTCGCGCGCGGCCGAGAGGCGCTTCAGGACACCGCGGGCACCATCCTTGGAAGGACTGGCCAACAGGTTGACGTCATCGCGTGTGACCTTGCGAAGGTTGACAGCGCAGCGGCGGCCGGCAAACAATTGACTGACCAGCATCGCGATCTGGACGGGATCATTCACAATGGCGCGATGTGGCTGCCGGGGTCGATGGACAAACTATCGGATATCGACATTCAGGCGTGCATCGCGTCAGCCGCCATCGGGCCGCTGATCCTGACGCGCCATCTTCTGCAAAATCTGAAGGCAAGAGAGCAAGCGGACATCCTCACCGTGGTCTCAACCAGCGGTTTGCAAAATCGACCACTTGGCGGTGCATCGGTCGCCTTTGCGGCGGCGAAATCGGCGCAGGCGGGATTTGTTCACGGATTGGCGGATGAACTTGCGGCAACCAACGTCAGAGTGACGGCTGTGTATCCCGGAGACTTCGAAGATGTTTCGCCCAATGATCCGGCTTGGGACGAGCCGGTGGCTAATGACCAAACTCTGAGCAACCGAGAGGTTGTTGACGCTATATTCTTTATACTGAATCAACCGCCGAAGGTGGCGATCAGATCATTGGTTATCCTATAAACCTGACGTGCAAACCGAGGCCGGATGAGCGGTGAACTCAAACGGACGTACTGCCGCTTGCCCCCAATTGTTCAAGGGTCGCCATCTCGTTGTGGCAGGCGACGGCACCGCGCAACAAACTGAGGGATAAGGCGGCACCCGTTCCGTCCTCAAGGCTGATGCCAGCCTCAATAAGCGGCACTTTGCCGAGCTTTTTCAGAAGTCTGGCATGGGGGGCCGAGCCCGACGCATGGGCGGCAAGGCAATGGTCGAGCGCGGCGGGTTCGGCCCTGTGAAGCACGGCGGCGGCGGCGCAGGCGACGAAGCCGTCCAGCAGAACCGGGATACGCTGGAAGCGGGCCGCGATGATGGCCCCCGCTATAGCGGCCAGTTCACGCCCGCCGAGCTGTCGCAGGATTTCGAGCGGGTCCTGCGCGGATGCGTGCGTTTCCAATGCGAGATCGATGGTGTCGATGAGGCTCCCGTCCTCACACCAGTCCGATGCCTTGTCCCCGTATAATCTGGCGGCGACGGCGGCGGCGACAATCAGGTTGCCCCCGCCTGCGGCACCGACGCAGAGAAGGTCTGTGCCACCGGCGATTGATTCCATGCCAAAGGCCATGGTGGCCGCGCAGGCCTGTTCTGACAGAGCATCTTCGACACAGATGTCGGGTGTGGGCAGATCGAGCGCGAGGTCAAACACTTTCAGGCCGGCGTTTTGCGCAAGCGCCAGAACATTGACCGCTGCGCCGCCCGATGCAAAAAGCTCCACCGCCGCACGGGTGTCAGACGCCTGCAAGCCTGTGGGCACACGTTTGGCCACCTCATGCGTTGCGGCGAAGATTGCGATGAGGGGGCGGTCGAGCGTGGGGCGCGCGACAGACTGCCAGCGCGCGAGGTGGTGGCCCAGTTCCTCCAGACGTCCGAGGCTGCCCGCCGGTTTTGCCAATGAGACATTGCGCGCGCGCCAATCGTCGCCCGCCTGATCATTGGCGGGGGGCAAAGTGTCGAGCAGGTTGCGGATGTCGTCGAAGGGCATGCCGGTGAGCGAACGGGTCATCACTTATATCTCTGCGTTTGAAGTGGTTTCCTATACCCTGCCCCGTGCCCCAAGAGAAACGGAATTGCCAGTTTGTCCCTTTTTGCCGCGCCCATGCCTTACGCTTCATCCCCTTGTATCGACATTTGCGACCTCGACGCGAACGTTAGCCCGAGCGTTGGCGGGGTTTGTCTTGGTTGCGCGCGCACGTCGCGCGAGATTGCCTGCTGGGGTGCATTGAACGAGCAAGACCGGCGCGGGATCATGGCGGACCTGCCCGCGCGGATTATCGCACTGGGTGCACGCGCGGCGGCCCCTGAAGAGGCGCTGGCGAAGATTGAAACTGTGTTGAACCGGAAAGACGGAGCGGACGCGTGACGACTTCAGCGACAACGAAGAGCAATGATCTTTTCGGCCATCCGCGCGGATTGAGTTTTCTTTTCGGCACGGAACTCTGGGAGCGGTTTTCCTATTACGGAATGCGGGCGCTGCTTACGCTCTATCTGGTCAAGCATTTATTGCAACCGGAGACCACGCCCAATGTCATCGGCTATGCGAGTGTCGCGTCATTCTTCAACTGGTTGTACGGACCGCTCGATATTCAGCCGATGTCGTCGAGTATCTATGCCTGGTATACGGGACTTGTGTATCTCACACCGCTTTTTGGCGGGCTAATCGCGGACCGCTGGCTCGGTCGGCGGCGCACGATTATTTTCGGCGCGGTGCTGATGGCCATCGGGCATTTTCTGATGGCGTTCGAGCCGATGTTTTTCATCGCGCTGCTTGTGCTCATTCTCGGCAACGGTGCGTTTAAACCAAATATATCATCCCAAGTCGGCATGCTCTATGCGCCGGATGATGCGCGACGCGACCGCGCTTACTCCATCTTTTATGTCGGTATCAATCTCGGCGGCTTTTTCGCGCCGCTCGTCTGCGGGACGCTGGGCGAAACACTCGGCTGGCATTTCGGCTTTGGTGCGGCGGGCGTCGGCATGATGATCGGCCTTGCGATCTATCTCTGGGGCACAAGGCATCTGCCGGTGGACAATATGCCCGTACGGAACGTGGCGCGCGTGCCACGTGAACCGTTGACGCGGGATGACTGGCGCGCGATTTCGTCGCTGCTCATCCTCTGCGTCTTCGTCACGTTCTTTTGGGCGACCTATGAGCAGCAGGGTCACACGATGGTGATCTGGATCGACACGCAGACGGACCGGCATATCAATCTGCTGTTCTGGGCCGGTGAGATTCCGACATCGCTCTTCCAGTCGCTCAATCCGTTTATGATTCTCACCTTCACGCCTTTTGTGATTGCCCTGTGGACATGGCAGGCCAAGCGCGGGCGAGAGCCTTCAACAATTGTGAAAATGGCATTCGGCTGCTTCGGTGTGGCACTCGCAAATATCGTGATGGTGGGAGCCGCTTGGGATGCAGGCGCAGCGGGTACAGCAAGCGCGCTCTGGCTCATTGCTTATTTCGCCATTATCACGATGGGCGAACTTTATATCTCGCCCATCGGACTGTCACTCGTGTCGAAAATTGCGCCAACGCAATTGCTATCAATGCTAATGGGTATCTGGCTCGCCACAAGCTTCACAGGGAGTTTCATTGGGGGTTATCTGGGTATCTTCTGGAGCTCAATGGAGAAAGGCGATTTCTTTATGATGATCGCGGGGATCGCGGCGGCGGCGGGTTTCGCGATTTGGGGACTGTCATTTGTGTTGTTGAGGGATGAGACGGCGACAGGAAAGTAAGATGGGTTACCGCGTCGCTGCGCTCCTCGCAATGACGGGATTAAAAGGAAAAGAAAATTGCTGATACGGAGACCGTTTTATTTTTTGCGGCATGGCGAGACGGATTGGAATCTCAACCGCAAGGCGCAGGGGCAGATTGATATTCCGCTTAACGCGACCGGCATCGCGCAGGCAAAGCGCGCGGCGGAGGTTGTGCGCGGGTTGAGCGTCAAATCGATTTGCGCCAGTCCGCTGAGCCGTGCGTTTGAAACGGCGCGACATTCGGCGGAGGTCGCGGGCGTTGATATTCATGTGGTTGAGAATTTGCGCGAATGCGGGCTCGGCGCGGATGAAGGCCGCGACGGGGGTCCGTGGTTTATGGATTGGCGAGCGGGCACCTATACGCCGGAAGGCGCTGAGACCTATGACGGGTTTTTGGAGCGCGCTTTACTGGGCGTCAACGAGGCGCTGTCGCGGACCTGCGATGATCCGCTGCTGATTGTCGCGCATGGCGGTGTGTTCTGGTCCGTCGCGCGGCATATCGGGCTGGGACCGGATGTTCACGCGGGCAATGGCGTGGTGATGAAGGTTCATCCGCTGGCGGATGGTTGGGATTTTGAGATTTTGGGGTGAGGAAGTAAGAAAGCCCCTCACCCAACCCTCTCCCCACTCGCGCGTAGGCGCGAACAGGAAAGAGGGGGGAGAGGGCTTTAGAAAAAGAGAGTTACTTCACGCCGAGGCGTTTTGCGACGGCACTCCAGTCCACGAGTTCGTCGAGGAAGAGTTTGAGGTATTCGGCACGGCGGTTCTGGTGGTCCACGTAATAGGCGTGCTCCCAGACGTCGCAGACGAGAAGCGGGCGCTTGCCGTCGGTGATCGGGGTTTCGGCATTACCCGTTTTGACGATCTCAAGCTGATCGCCGTTCTGCACGAGCCAGACCCAGCCGCTGCCAAATTGCGCGGTGCCTGCTTCGATGAAGGTTTGCTTGAACCGTTCAAACGCGCCGAAGCTTTTGGCGAGCGCCGTGCGCAGATTTTCGGGCGCATCCTCTCCGTCCGGTGTCATGCAGGTCCAGAAGAACGAATGATTGAGATGCTGCGCCGCGTTGTTGAAGATCGCAGTGGCAGCGGCATCATCATGCGATTTGCAGACGACCTGTTCGAGCGTCATTTTCGCATAAGGCGTTTCCTGCACCAGCTCATCGAGCTTGGTCGCATAGCCGCGATGATGCTTGTCATAATGCAGATCAAGCGTGATGGCTGACATATGCGGTTCAAGCGCGTCCAGCGCATAGGGCAGTTCCGGCAGGGGAAAGGCCAGCGGGTCGGGCATTTGCGGGAGGGCCGTTTTTTTAGCGGCGGATGATTTTGCGTGAGCCATTTTGAGACCTCGCTCTTTTGAATGACGGGAGGAGGTTTATGGCATGGAGATTTGTTCTCAATGAGGCAATTGAGACGCGAATGTGATGGGTGAATTATCGGAAACGACCATTACTCTGCTGTTTGCAGCACCAGCATGGAGATGATGGTCGGCATGGTCATTGTGGCCGTGTCGATCAGCACGCGCTCGGTCGTCCATGGCTCATAATCACGCGTGATGACGGCGTTCCAGTCCGGCATTTTGAAACCGGTGAGATCATTGTCGCGGGTTTCGATGCGTTTGCGGTGTTGTTCTTTGTCGGAGCAGATGATTTCGACATCGATGGATTTGACGCCTGCTCTGGTGGCGGCGAAATGCCAGGCGTTGCGCGTCAATGCTATCGGGTTGACGCTGTCGGCGATGACGGTGTGGCCCAATTTCAGATTATCGGTGGCAAGACCAAACGCGACGCGGTAGCCCGCATCAGCGGCGTTTTCGATGCTAAGCGTCGAGGTGAGCAATGCGTGCTCAATCGTGTCGATGCGCAGATGCATGGCGCTCAGCGTGCGGGCAAGTTCGCGGGCAATGGTGGTTTTGCCCGTGCCGGGAAGGCCGCTGAGGATGATGAGCATTTTGTCTCTCAGGCTTTTTTCAGAAACTCGGTGCGCAGGACCAGGCCTTTGACTTTTTCGGCATTGCATTCAATGAGCGCGGGATCGCCGGTGAGACGGATGTTTTTGACCACCGTGCCGCGTTTCACTGTGACGGAGGTGCCTTTGACTTTCAAATCTTTGATGACCATGACGCTGTCGCCATCGGCAAGGATGTTGCCGTTGCTGTCTTTGGTGTCGGTCATTTTGTGCCTTATGTGAAAAGGAAAGGGTCAAGGAAGGAAGACCCTCACCCTACCCTCTCCCAGAGGGAGAGGACAATTACACCGCATCCTGATTGCGACGGGTGTTGAAGGGGTCGGGTTTCAGGATACGGCCTTCGAGCGCGCCGAGCCAGTCGAGGCTTTGGCGCAGGCGGACGACTTCGCCGATGACGATGATGGCAGGCGATTTGAAGCCTGCGGCTGCGACATCGGCGGCGGCGCTGCCCAATGTTGTTTCCAGCACCTGCTGATCCTTCAGCGAGGCGTTGCGCACAAGGGCGACGGGTTCGGATGCGTGGCGGCCGTTGCTGATGAGCAGATGGCTGATCGCAGAGAGATGCGACAGCGCCATGTAGAGGACAAGGACGGGCGAGCCTTTGGCAATGGACGGCCAGTCGAGATTTTCGGGCACCGCGCCGCCTGCCATATGGCCGGTGATGAAGGTGACGGCGTGGTTCACATCGCGATGCGTGACGGGGATGCCCGCATAGCCGAGACCACCGATGCCTGCGGTGATGCCCGGCACGATGCGGAAGGGGATGCCTGCATCGACAAGGGCGAGCGCTTCTTCGCCGCCGCGACCGAAAACGAAAGGATCGCCGCCTTTGAGACGCAACACGCGGAGACCTTTGCGCGCGAGTTCGACGAGCTTTGAGGAGATATCGCGCTGCTTGGGGCTGGGCTTGCCGCCGCGCTTGCCGGAATATTCAAGCTTCGCACGCGGGTTGGCGAATTGCAGCACGGTCTCATCAACCAGCGCGTCATAGACAACCACATCGGCCTCGCGCAGCGCATGAAACGCATGGAGCGTGAGGAGGCCCGGATCGCCCGGACCGGCACCGACAAGCCAGACCCAGCCGGGCTCAAACGCAGGCAGGCTGAGGCGCTGCGCGGCGGCGTTTCCCAAGTCTATGATGTTGCTGTCGGACATTTTACGAATGAATACTGATGTTTAGCGTCTATGTTGCAGTGTAACATGAACGTGGGACGATGGCGACGCGGTGTCAAGGCGCAGGGGGAAAGCCCCTCACCCAACCGTCGCAAGCGCGACCCCGCAAGCAGAAGAGGACTAAGAAAGGCAACCCTGAGTTTTTGGTGCGGTTTGTTTCAAATGGATCTTTTCTCTTTAGTCAAAAATCACGGATCGGAATTAAAGTCAGCGGCATGAGACAAAATTCATGGACATGGGCGGCGCTGGTGCTGCTGGGGCTGTTGGCGCTGGTGTTTCTGCTTGATGCGCAGTTTCCCGATGCGTTGGGCGATGAGAACGGACGGATGCGGCTTGTCTATGGGCTGATCTGGCTGACCGTCATCGGCGCGAGCGTCATTATGGGGTGGCGGCATAATGCGGGGCTGGCGCTGAAGCAGGCGCTGGCATGGATTGCGATCTTCATGCTGTTCGTCGTCATCTATTCAGTCAAAGACGATCTGATGAATGTCGGCGGTGATCTCGGGACGCGGGTGGCCTCGTCGCTTGCGACCGCCAAGCCGGTGACGGCGGGCGACGGGACGGTCTATCTAACGCGGCGGATGGAGGGTGCTCACTTCCATGTCGATGCGGTCGTCAACGGGCATGTGACGAGCTTTCTCATTGATACAGGCGCAAGCGATGTGGCCCTCACCCTATCGGCGGCGCGCGGTGTCGGGATTGATGTCAATAAGCTCACATTCAATCAGCCCTATCAGACCGCCAACGGCGTCACGATGGGCGCACGGGTGATGCTCGATAGTATTCAGGTGGGCGGCATCACCGTGCGCAATGTGCGCGGCTCGGTGATGAAAGAGGATGGTGTGAGCCTCCTTGGCATGAGCTTTCTCAATGCGCTGGGCTCCTATGAGTTCAAAGGGGACCGGCTGGTCCTGAGAAAGTGACGCAGGGCAGCGTCCGGATTATTTGCGATATGGATAATTTGTGCCACAAACTTGACCCAATCAGGCCCCAAGACAACAACACCCCGAACCGGGGCGGACCTATCAGGAGAGATTGATGCTGTCGAAGCCGCGTGGCGACCTCAAACCGAATTCCTATGACTTTGAAACGACAGCGCTGGTCGCGCCATCGGGCTTTCGCGAATATGACGCGCGATGGCTTTATCCTGAACAGATCAACCTTGTCGGCATTCAGGCGCTGGGCCTCGGCCTCGGCACACTGATCCGCGAAATGGGCGTGAAGCCCGCGATCGCTGTCGGTCACGATTACCGCTCCTACTCCGCCTCAATCAAGCATGCGCTCATCATCGGTCTCATCGCATCGGGTTGCGAGGTGCATGACATTGGTCTCGCGCTGTCGCCGGTTGCTTACTTCTCGCAATTCGCGCTCGACGTGCCCTGCGTCGCCATGGTGACGGCGAGCCATAATGAAAACGGCTGGACCGGCGTGAAGATGGGTGCACAGCGTCCGCTGACATTCGGCCCTGATGAAATGACGCGCCTGAAGGAGATTGTGCTTAGCGGTACATTCAAAGAAGTGGCGGGCGGCAAATATATTCATGTCGCCGACATGGCGCAGCGCTATATCGACGATCTCACCAACCGGCCGAAGATCGGGCGCAAGCTTCGCGTGGTTGCGGCTTGCGGCAATGGCACAGCGGGCGCTTTCGCCCCGAAAGTGCTGGCCGGTATCGGCGTTGACGTGATCCCGCTTGATTGCGAACTTGATTACACATTTCCGCATTACAATCCGAATCCTGAAGACATGGAAATGCTGCATGCGCTGCGCGACAAGGTGCTGGCGGAAGGTGCGGATGTGGGTCTCGGCTTTGACGGCGACGGCGACCGCTGCGGCGTTGTGGACAATACGGGCGAGGAAATCTTCGCTGACAAAGTGGGTGTGATGCTGGCGCGCGATCTCTCGGCGCGTCATCCCAATGCGCAATTTGTGGTCGATGTGAAATCGACGGGGTTGTTTTTGACGGACCCTGTGCTGATCGCTAATGGCGCGAAGACGGATTATTGGAAGACGGGTCACTCCTATATCAAACGCCGCGCGCATGAGCTGAAGGCGCTGGTTGGCTTTGAAAAATCGGGCCACTATTTCTTCAATCCGCCGATCGGGCGCGGCTATGACGATGGTCTCGTCTCGGCGATTGCCATTTGCGATATGCTGGACCGCAACCCGACGAAATCCATGAGCGATCTGCGCGAGGCACTGCCCAAGACTTGGGGTTCGCCCACCATGTCGCCCTATTGCCCCGATGAAGTGAAATATCAGGTCGTTGAGCGCGTCGTGAAACTTTTCACCGATATGGAAGCCAAGGGCGAAACACTGCTGGGACAGAAGATCCGTTCCGTCGTCACCGTCAATGGTGTGCGTGTGACCGTGGCCGACGGCACATGGGGCCTCGTGCGCGCTTCGTCCAACAAGCCGGGTCTGGTGGTTGTCGTTGAAAGCCCGGCATCGGAAGCGAATATGCATGCGATGTTCAAAGAGATCGACGGACGGCTGAGCGCTTATCCGGAAGTCGGAGAATACGACCAGAAGATTTGAGGGCGGTATTTAGCCCCCCTCTCAGCCCTCCCTCTGAAAAGAGGGAGGGTTTTTTTCATGCCATTTTACCCCTGCGACCAGGTCAGTCTCAAAATACATCAAAATAAATTGACACATCAAATTTAATTGATGTATATTTATTTTATGAGCACACAGCCCCTTCACCCTGAGAGCACCCCGCCTGAGTTCCTGCATCTGGCCGGACATCATCTGCGCTGGCGTCTGCTGGTTGAGCTGGGCCGGAGCGACCGCGTGGTGAGTGAACTCACCGCGTTGATCGACGAGCCGCAGAATCTGGTCTCCTACCATTTGGCCAAACTGCGTGACGGCCGTCTGGTCTCGGCCAAGCGTAGTTCTGCGGATCGGCGGGATACTTATTACGGGCTGAATCTGCCGCGTATCGGTGATCTGTTATCGGCGGCAGGCGGGGCGCTCCATCCCGGCCTTCGTCTCAACCCGCCCGCACGCAACATTGCCACTCTGCCTATGACGCGGGTGCTGTTCCTCTGCACCGGTAACAGCGCGCGCTCCCAGATGGCGGAAGCGCTGGCCGGTGCCATGTCAGGCGGGGCGATTGAGGCTTATAGCGCGGGCAGCCACCCCAAGCCCATGCATCCCAACGCGGTGCGCGTGATGCGGGACGAGCACGGGCTCGACCTGAGCGGCCATGTATCTAAGCATCTGGATGTGTTCGCCGACCAGCATTTCGATCGGGTCATCAGCCTGTGTGACCAAGTGCGCGAAGTGTGCCCCCCGTTTCCCGGACATCCTGAAACTATCCACTGGAGCATCATCAATCCCGCGACCGGCGGCTCCGACGAGGCCACCTACCCTCTGTTTCAGCAAACAGCCACTGAAATCAAAACCCGCATTGAATTTCTGATCGCGAAACTCGCCGACCAAACATCCGCTCCCTGAGATTTAAGAGGCGCTGTCATGACTATCAGCAAAGACACTGTGAGCGTTCGCTACATCGTTCATGACGTTGACGCCGCGATTGCCTTCTACACGAAGCTTCTCGGCTTTGAAGTCTTGACCCATTTCGGACCAGCCTTCGCCGACGTCGCGCGCGGCAACCTGCGGCTGTTGCTCAGCGGGCCGACCAGTTCCGCCGGGCGGCCCATGCCGGACGGCGTCAAACCGGAACCCGGCGGCTGGAACCGCATTCACCTCATCGTTGATGACATCGAAGCAGAAGTCGCACGCCTGAGAAACGCCGGTGCCACGTTTCGCAATGACATTCTCGAAGGGCCGGGCGGCAAACAAATCCTGCTCCGCGACCCTTCCGGCAACGTCGTCGAACTGTTCCAACCAGCCGCTGTCAACCCGACACGATGACCGAATGAGGGGGTAAAAGATGAATACAGATCAGCGCGGTGTGAGTGTCCATCTGGACGGACAAACTGATTGGAATGAGCCAATGCGCAATCTGCGGCGATGGTGGAGTGTCATTACAAGCTTGATTGCGGTCGCCATCTTTATTCAGGCGATCTTAGCAGGTGCCATGTTGTCAGGCATCAGCTTTGCGCATGAAGCACATTCGGCAACGGCCACTATACTGATCGCTTTGGCGCTCATCGCGGGCCTCGTCTCCGTCATCACCCTTCGCCGTGTTGCGAACGGAACGAAACTCGGTCTGACACTTTTGATGCTGGCGGCCGTGCTCGTTCTCCAGACTGCCTTAGGCAAATTATCCGCAAACGGTGCCAACCTCATGTGGGTTCATGTTCCTCTCGGCGTTGCTCTGGTCGGTTTCGCGGCACAGGCCATCGCCGGTGCCCGCAAACTCGGTACGGAATGACAAACTCGGTACGGAATGACATGTGATCGCGCGATGCGCGCCGGACCTTATAACGTGCTCTTTTTATGCACAGGTAATTCCTCCCGCTCGATCATGGCCGAAGCTATTCTCTCACGCTTCGGCGCGGACAAATTCAATTCCTTCAGCGCGGGTTCGCGGCCCAAGAGCTATGTGCATCCGCTTGTTTTGCAGAAGCTGAAAAACCTGAACTACAGGCCTGACATCTTCCGCCCGAAGAGTTGGGAAGAATTTTCCGGACGCGATGCCCCTGAACTCGATTTTGTGTTCACCGTTTGCGACAACGCTGCCAATGAAGTCTGCCCAATCTGGCCAGGTCAACCGATAACAGCACATTGGAGCGTGCCAGATCCGACCGCTGCGCGCGGCACGGGTGCCGAAGTTGCCTTCGCCTTCGATAATGCATGGCGCATGCTGCAGAACCGCATCACCCTTTTCTGCAATTTGCCGATAGACAAGCTCGACCGACTCTCTCTGCAAAACAGGCTTGATGAGATCGGGCGAAACGGCTCTATGCGCCTATTGTGGTCGATCTGAAACCAACACACGTCTTTCGGCCTATCCGGCGGCGATGAGTGCAATCTGAATATTTAGTGGGAGATCTCTCGCGCCCTACCCCTCCGACATGCAAGCCATCCTCTCGTATGAATCGTTGACGGGTACGGAGCAATTCTCTCTGATAGGGGAAAGCTCCGGCCTGTTGCCGGAGATACGGGGGGATTTCATGTTTACAAAACTAATCGGACTTGCCTTTGCGGCGAGCCTGCTGGCGGGTTGCGCTATCGGCAACAAGATTGACTATCGCGGCCAGATGCCTGCCATGGCACCGATCACGCAAGGGAAGACTGTATCTCTCGGCGTGCAGGATGCGCGGCCCTATGTTTTATCCGGCGACAAGGCGCCGAGCTTTGTTGGCTTGCAGCGCGGCGGGTACGGCAATCCCTTCGATGTGACAACGACAAGCGGACAGCCTCTGGCCGATGATCTGTTGCAGACATTTTCGACAATGCTGAAGCGAGGCGGAGCCAATGTGACATCGGCGATGGTCCCCGGAACCCGGAGCACCGCGCAGGCTATTGAACAACTTTCAAAAAACGGATCAGACCGCGTGATGCTGATCTCGTTCAGAGAATGGAAAAGCGACTCTTTCATGAACGCCTGGGTCATGTATGACATCACCGCCAAAGTGTTCGACAAGAGCGGCAAGCTGCTCGGCGAGAAAAGCCTGCAAGGCAAGGATGCTGTGACCGCCGGTGCGGCCTATGCCGGAAGTGAAAGCAACAACAGCATCACGGATGCGTCAACAAATACGATGCGGGACCTGATGAACGCTCCGCAAATTGTCGCCGCGTTGCAGTAAGAGGCCAAATCATGCTGCAGAAATTTATCGGGATTGTCATTGCTGCGGGTTTGCTTGCGGGTTGCGGAATGTCCGTCCAGGGGCGCATCGACTATGCGGCCCAGGCTCCCCGTATTCCAACCGTCGGCGCGGGCCAATCGATTGCACTTGGCGTACAAGACGTGCGCCCTTACGTGCTCTCCGGTGAAAGTAAGCCATCATACGTTACCACCACTCGAAACGGCTTGGGCGCCGTGGCGGCATATCTGACGACAAGATCTGAAAAACCACTGGCAAATGATTTGGTAGATGCCATCAGCCGCGCTCTTGAAGAAAACGGGGCGCATGTCACCGGCACCGTCTTGAGCAGCACTCAATCCGGCGACAAAGCCTTTGATGCTCTGTCCAAAAGCGGGGCTGACAAAGTGCTCAGCATTGCGGTTCGGGAATGGAGAACCGATCTCTATCCCTATCGGGATCCGATGATATATCTCGATATGAGCGCACAGGTTTTCGACAAGAGCGGAAAACTGCTGGGTGAAAACACCGTCACAGCCAAAGGCGAATTTGTAAAACTGCTGTTGGGGCAGGAAACTCAGTACGGGGACGGCGGCGTTGCACAGACCTACCAAGACAAACTCAGGGAATTGTTAAGCGCACCTCAGATTGTGGCGGCGTTGAAGTAGCGGATCAGGCCAGCTCAACTTCTCTCGGAACGAATTCCATTGCGTCGCGGATCACCGCGACATCAGCATCTTTGCGCGGGGCGTTTTCGGAGATGTGGCGGCGGTAGGCGCGGGCACCTGGCATGCCGGTGAAGAGGCCAAGAATGTGGCGTGACATGGCATGGAGATGGATGCCGCGTGACAGTTGCTCTTCAACATAAGGTATGAAGCGTTCGAGAATATCGTGGCGTGTCGGCACCGGCGTTGTTGCGCCGTAAAAACGACGATCCACTTCAGCAAGGACGTAAGGCGTCTGATAAGCCGCGCGACCGAGCATTGCGCCATCGACATGCGCCATATGCTCTTCTGCTTCATCGAGCGTGAGGATGCCGCCATTGATCAAAATTTCCATATCGGGCATGGCCTGCTTCAGGGCGTATGCGCGCGCATATTCGAGCGGGGGCACGTCGCGGTTTTCGCGCGGGCTTAAGCCTTCGAGCCAGGCTTTGCGTGCATGGACGATGAGCGTTTTACAACCGGCATCGCGCACGCGTTCAGCAAGCTCAGGCAACGCCACGTCCGGGTCTTGCTCATCAACGCCGATGCGGCATTTCACGGTGACCGGCACGGAGACGGCTTTGCGCATCGCGCTCACGCAGTCGGCGACCAGTGCGGGCTCACGCATGAGGCAGGCACCGAAGCGTCCTGATTGCACGCGGTCAGACGGGCAGCCGACATTGAGGTTTACTTCGCCATAGCCGAAACCTTCGGCTATGCGCGCGGCCTCGGCCAGCGCTTCGGGCTCCGAGCCGCCAAGCTGGACAGCGACGGGATGCTCGCTTTCATCGAAACCCAGCAGGTGTTCGCGGTCACCATGGATCACAGCGCCGGTTGTGACCATCTCGGTATAAAGCAGCGCGCGCGACGAGATGAGACGCAGGAAGTACCGGTCATGCCGGTCTGTCCAGTCCATCATGGGGGCAACAGAGATTTGGCGGCGGATTGTCATTCCCGCTTTATACGAACTTATGGGCTGCCTAAGAACCCCCGAAATTCGTTGTATTTTTGTCGCGCTTGAAATCAACCTACTGTGTAAAGCTTCGGGCCAATAAAGGCCTATCCTTTGGGAAGCATTTCCCGACGCCGCATCGGGTGGGCTCAAAAGCAGGAGTTTTGATTTGAAAACCAGCCGAGCGTTCCGGGCGTTAGGGGGCTTTGCCATTGCCGCCCCTCTCCTCCTTTGCCTGACCGAAGTGGCTTTGAGCTCGGACACACCCTCCCCACCAAAGACACAGGGCTTCAGCCTCAAAACGCCGCCCAAGATCGCCATGATCTATTACGACCGGAAATCGGATGGCGGCTGGATCGCGGCGTTCGAAACCGCGCGGTTGCAGCTGGAGAAAGAGCTGGGCGTTGAAATCGCCTATGAGCAAAACGTGACGGAGAGTTCTGCCCACGCGATTGCAGCGTCGGAACGCTTCATCAGCGAAGGCTACAACATCATCATCGGTACGGGCTCTTACTACTCCGACACTTTTCAGACGCTGGCGACACGTAACCCTGACATAGCCTTTCTGAATGCGGCCGGCACCTCCAATGGGCCTAACCTGCAATCCTTTTATGGCCGCACTTTTGACAGCCACTATCTTTGCGGCATGGTGGCGGGCGCTATGTCAAAGCATCACAAGATCGGCTACGTGGCGGCGCGGGAGATTCCGGTTGTCAACTGGGGTGTCAACGGCTTCATACTTGGCGTGAGACAAAGCGATCCCGATGGCACAGTGATGGCACGCTATAATAATGACTGGGCCAATCCGCGACAGGAAGCCTTCAATGCAAATACGCTCATTGATCTTGGCGCTGACGTAATCGGGCAGCATGTCAACACACCCACGCCGCAACTTGTGGCACAAGCGCGAGGTGCGTTGGGCACGGGCCATCACAGTGACATGAGCAAGACGGCACCCAAAGCAACGGTCTGTTCATCCGTATGGCGCTGGGGCCGCTATCTACTGCCGGAACTGAAAGAGATCATGGCGGGAAACTGGAAACCGGACCCGGAGGGTGACCTGCCCTCGTTTCGCGACGGGCCGACCGACATAGTCCTCAACATGACGCTTGTGCCCGAAGACCTTGCGCGGAGGGTGATGAAAGAGCGGCAGGCGCTGTTCGACGGAAAGGACGTCTTCGTCGGGGCGCTGGACCAAAATGGAATGCCCTTGCCGATTGCAGGTCCAACACCAAGCCGTGCGGAACTCTGGGCGATGGACTGGCATGTGGAGGGATTTACCACTCCGTAAAAGTAACGCGTGCTGACATGGATGAGCCGCCTGCACTCGCAACGCCGAACCAATAACCAACAAAGCAGAATTGAAAGACGCCGTGACCTTTGGTCATTTGAACGCCCGTTCACTGGATTTGGCCCTGTCCCGCGCTATAGTTGAGCGAGGGGTGCAGAATACCGTCCTTATACGGATTTATAGGAGCGGACAGAATGGGCCATAGCGGGACATGCGGTTGCGGCGCGGGGCTTGTGGATGTTCATGCGCATTTTTTGCCGGAATGTTACGGTCATGCACTTACCAAGGCGGGATTGAAAACGCTTGATGGCGGGATGCCTGTGCCCGCCTGGAGCGAGACAGAGGCGCTGGCCGTGATGGACCGGCAGGGCATAGAGACAGCTGTGATTTCACTGTCGTCGCCCTCCACGCATTTTCTACCCGATGCGAAAAGGGCCAAGCTGGTGCGTGAGGTGAACGAGGCGGGAGCAACACTCACGCGGTCGCATCCCAAACGGTTTGGATTTTTCGCGAGTCTGCCAATGCCGGATGTGACAGCGGCGCTTGCTGAAATTACATATGCGTTTGAGACGCTGGGTGTCGATGGCGTGATCCTTGAGACGAATATCAACGGGGAGTATTTAGGCTCACCGCGCTTTGCGCCGGTATTTGCGGAGCTTAACCGGCGCGGTGCAACACTCTTTCTGCATCCGACCAGCCCTGCCTGCTTTGAGCAACTGGCGTTGGGGCGGCCAGCGCCTCTGCTGGAATTTCCGCTCGATACGACGCGCACGATTGTGGACATGCTGTATCAACGCGTGTTGCAAACAAACCCTGACATCAAGGTGATTGTACCGCATGGAGGCGCGGCTCTGACGGCATTGGCCGCGCGGATCGCCGTCTTTGCCAATGTGCCCTTCGTCAATCCGCGACCGGCGAGCGAGGAGGAAGTATGGGAAGCTTTGAGCAAGCTCTATTATGACCTCGCATTGTCGGCGCATCCTGTGCCATTCGCGGCGCTTCGGGCCATCGCGCCTATTTCACATATTCTGTTCGGGAGCGACTGGCCCTTCACGCCGGAATTCGGCGTGGCGCGCAATGTGGCGCAGTTAAAGGAGGCCGAGACATTGAGTGCTGCTGATGCCTGCGCTATTGCGCATGAGAACGCGGCGCGGATTTTACCGCGATTAGTGGCAAGCCTAGCTAAGTAAGCCCCTCACCCTTGCCCTCTCCCCCCTCGCACGCGAACAGAAAAGGGGGAGGGAAAGGGGTTCCAGGACGGAAGAGGTTTATTACCTGCTGCCTTTGGGGCCCTTTTCGGGCTTGGCTTCATTGGCGAAAACCGACGTTGTTGTGGACCCTGCGGCTTTCGCCTTTTTGTCCTGCTTCGGTTTCTTCTTTTCCTTGTTCGACTTCATCTGACCTTTGGCCACGATAACTCTCCTTGGCGACTCGGCGCGCAATCGCGCCTAGTCTGCAGTTTAACGATTTACACGGTTAACTGCCTGATTTTTCGGACATAACCGCGCGGGAAGCCGATAAATCTTGCAGTTTCGGGCCTTTAGCCGCATAGATGCGCCTGCTCGATCAGCGCCCCCCTGTTGATTTTCGGCAAAAGTCGCAAAACGTGGACCCTCAGGCCCGCGCCTCAGGAGATTTCCATGCAGAACCACAAATTCAAAGTCGGTGAATTGGTCGAGTTTCACCCCGGCGGGTCTTACCTTGCCAAAACGCGTGGTCAGTATGAAGTCGTGCGTTTGCTACCATCCGAGGGCGACGGGTTTCAGTATCGCGTGAAGAACACGACGGACGGTCACGAACGCATCGTGCGCGAAGGGCAGATTGATTGAGGGCTCCCGCCCTCAACCCACCAACGCGTATTCGTCGAGGTCGAGGTGGCGCATTTGCCACCAGTATTTTGCCGTGAAGCTCGACCAATTGTTGGTCACTTTTCCCGCTTCGTTTTTGTACCAGCTTGAGCAGCCGCCGGCCCAGACGGTTCGCTGCATATCAGCCTGCAACTCTTTGTTGAATTCCGTCTCTGCGACTTTGCGCACGTCAAGCCAGCGGACTTTCGGGTTTTGCAATGTGCTGACCGCATCCAGAATGTAGTTGATCTGACATTCGAGCATGAAGATGATCGAATTGTGACCGAGGTTCGTGTTCGGGCCATAGAGCATGAAGAAGTTAGGAAAGCCGGATACGGCAACGCCGCGATGGGCCTCCGCGCCGTTGCGCCAGACATCGTTCAGGTCTTTGCCACCGAGGCCGATGACCTTCATGGGTGCAAGAAAATCCATCGTCTGGAAGCCGGTCGAATAGATCACCACATCGGTGGGGTGCGAGACGCCGTCTTCGGTAACAATGGCATTTTCCGTGATCTTCGCGATGTGGCTTGTCAGCGTTTCGCAATTCGGCTTGGCGATAGCCGGATACCAGTCATTTGAAATCAGGACACGTTTACAACCAGCCGGATAGTCGGGCGTCAGGATTTCCTTGAGCTTGGGGTCGGTAATATAGGTATCAAGCTCTTTGAGACCTGCCTTTTCAAACAGCTTGGAGAAAAAGCTGCCGCGAATGAAGGCGAGAAAGTTGCGCTCCAGCGTGAGGTAGATCATCCAGCGGTGGAGTTTGACCAGCAAAGGGAAGCGATTGAACATGGTCTGCTCAAAAGCCGTGTACGGACGGTCGGCTTTCGGCACGACCCAGTTGGGTGAGCGCTGGAAGATGTTGAGCTTCTTCACCTGATCGACAATTTCGGGCACAAACTGGATGGCACTTGCACCATTGCCGATGACGGAGACATTTTTACCGGTGAGATCGACATTGTGATCCCAACGGGCGGAATGAAACTTCTCGCCCCTGAAATTGTCCATGCCATCGATTTTGGGATAAGCGGGACGATTAAGCTGGCCCAGGGCCGAAACGACGAGATTGGCTTTGAACGTTTCGCCGGTTGCGGTCGTGATGTGCCAGAGCGCCGAGGCTTCATCGAAGCGGCTCTCAGTGACTTCCGTGTTGAAACGGATAAAGGGGCGCAGGCCATATTTCTTCGTCACGTGCAACTGGTAGTCGTGAATTTCCGGCTGCTTGGCGAATTTGCGCGTCCAGTCCAGCTTCGGCTCAAACGAAAACGAATAGAGATGAGACGGCACATCGCAGCCTGAACCCGGATAGTGATTGTCACGCCAGGTGCCGCCGACATCACTGCCTTTTTCGAGGATGACGAAACTGTCGATGCCTGCGCGGCGCAATTTAGCAGCCATGCCAAGACCACCCATGCCTGCACCAAGAATGGCAATCTCTACGGTTTTCGTCTCGACCTTAGGGCCCCGGCTAATCGCAAGCGTCACATCTCTCTCCCATGAATAAGCTCACGCACTTGTAATGGCATGACTCATTCGGGTCAATTAGGGTGGGCGCCCTAACTCGGACCACAGCAGAACGCTGTTTCGGGATAATACGGAGATAGTTCGGGGGAAAAGCCCGCAGGCGCATCAAGTCCCTGCGGGCTCATCGGAATCCTTTTAGAAGCGGTAACCAATACCGACGCCAACAATCCAAGGATCAAGGTCAACCTCGCCAGTGACGGCGCCGCCATTCACCGATACGTCGGTGCTCAAGAAAATCTTCTTCACGTCAACGTTAACCGACCAAGGGCCGGAAATCGCATAGTCAACACCGGCTTGCAGGGCATAACCCACGTTATTTTCGTAATTAACCGACGTGATACCGCCGCCAGGTGCATCTTCATTATAAAAGAATGTGTAGTTGAGGCCCGCACCGACATAGGGGCTGAAGCGCTGCTTGGGCATCAAATGATACTGCAATGTCAACGTCGGCGGCAGCAAGCTTACTTTGCCGAGACTGGTGCCGCTCAACGTGCCAGCGCCGTTCACTTCGTGGCGGTTGGTAGCAGCGATCAATTCGAGTGCGATGTTGTCGGTCAGGAAGTAGCTAAAATCCACTTCAGGTACAGTTTCATTGGAGACCGAAACATCACCACCTGCGACTGACAGGCTAGAGCTCTCGTCCGGTGCCACATAAATTCCACGGGCGCGAACAACAAAATCGCCCGCCGACTTGGGAACAAAACCAGCGTCCGCAGCCTGTGCCGCAGAAAGACCGACTGAACCAAGCAGTGCAGCAACCGTCAGCACAGAAACCTTCTTCATTTTTTTGACCGGCATGATCAACTCCATTGATCGCCTGCGTATCATTTCGACCGCTTGGCGTTTGCGACATTCTTCCGACCCACTATCACGCCGTTCGGAAAACAATTTGATGTGCATACTGTCGCATTCCCTGCGAAGCGTTGTCACATAAGGGGCATTACCTATGTCAGAGCATGCCGTACGCGGATTGCTTCAGTGAGGTGCGTCGAGAATGTGCTGATAAGCGCGGACCTGTTGGACAAAACGCAGCGCCTGACCGCTTTTGGCACGCCCTGAGCGGAGCTTTCCTGCATAGGCGGGATCCCCCATCACGGACATGGCGCGGCGCAGATCAGTCCAACGATTTTTATTGAGGCCCATACTCTCTGCAACCGCACGGGCGTCGAGCAAATGCGCGTAGCCCATATTGTAGGCCGCGAGCGCGAGCCAGAGGCGGTCAGGCTCTGCCACATCTTCGGGCATTTTTGCACGCAGATCAGCGATGTAGCGCGCGCCGGCATGAATGGATTGCACAGGATCGAGACGATCAGTAACGCCCAGGTGTTCGGCTGTGTCTGCTGTGAGCATCATGATACCGCGCACGCCTGTCGGACTTTTGGCGAGCGGATTCCAGTGGCTTTCCTGATAGGCGACAGCGGCAATCAACTGCCACGGTAGGCCTGTGTTACGTGCAGCGTCGCGCATCGTCTTTTCATAAGAGAGGAGCGTCGTCTCAATCGCGCGGTTAAAGGCCTGCACGTCCACGTAGTCGAAGGGCGGCAGGAAGCCGAAAAAGCGGCGCGAGATATTGTCGAGAGCGCCGGACCTCTTTTGCGCGGCGAGCCATGTTCTGACGTAGTCGGCGAAGTCTTCGGACCCCGGCGCAATGAGCCATTTCAATTGTTGATCGCCACCGAGAGAGAAGGCCCCAATAAGCTCTGGAAAAAAGGGATTATTGATCTTGAACTCGATGCTGTTTGCTGCCGTGCAATCAAGGTTTTCTGACGCGACCGCAGCAAAGAGGACTTCAATGGGCTGATCGACATCGGAGATGTTGAAAGCGGGCGTCGACTCCGTTGGTTTTGTTTCCTTGAGCTCCTTGCCTTTAGCAATGGCTTTGGCTTTTACCCCTTCCGCTTTGGCCGCAGCCTCGGTCTGTGCCTTAGCGGCAGCTTCTGTAAGTTCGGTTTGCTGCGTCAACAGACGCTCGGCAGCAGACGTACCGGAACGAACCCATATTTTGAGACCCGCTAAATCCTTCACGGATTTCGGCAACGAACGGTCGCGGCGACAAACAACGATGTCGTTTACGGTCTGATAACCGGGGCCTTCACTGAGGCCTTCTTTCAATGTGTCCTCGACAAGGAGACCAGGCGCTGCAATATGGCCTTTGCCTGCACGCAAGGCTTCGATGAGATCGGGCACACTGTCATAAAAACGGTATTCAGCTCTGACGTCTAGATCTTTGGCGAGGGCTTCCATGGCGAGATATTCAAAGCCGGTTTCGCCTTCGGTACCAAGATAAAAGGTGGTCGGCGACAAGCGCGTGAGGACGGTTAGAGTTCCGCCGCGTTTGATCGCTTCAAGCCCTTGCGGAACAGACGGCACATAGCTGGACCAGAAAATATAATTGCCGATGCCGAAGGCGATAAGCGCGGCAAAAATGGCCCAAGGGGCACGCGCGTTTTGCCAGGGCGGCAGTACAGCGCGAAGCCTTTCAACAAGCCTATTCCAAGTTTTCGTCACGCTTAACCAGCCGTCTTGCTTCAGATGCGCCAGTTATCATGGGGATTGTGGCAAAGGTAAAGCCCGCAAGCGGCAAACTTGCGGGCTTCATATTCATGGTGAAGGCAATGTTTAGACTGATTATTTGCCTTTGGGTGCCTGATTGAAGGGCAAATCCTTGTCCACGCGGATGTCGGACGGCATGCCCAGAACGCGTTCCGCAACGATGTTGCGCAGGATTTCGTCCGTGCCGCCAGCGATACGGTAGCCCGCAGCGCCCAGCCATTGTTCGGTATAGGCACCCTCCTCCGGAGATATATTCCGGTCACGGATAATGCCGCCCATGTCCTGAAGGTCCATACCGAAGGAGCCAAGATCCTGCATCTTCTTGGCGGCAATGATCTTCGAGATCGAGCTTTCCGGTCCCGGTGTTTCGCCCTTCGACAACGCAGTCAGCGTGCGCAAACGTGTGAACTTCAAACCCTGCGCCTGCACATACCAATCGGCAATGCGCTCGCGCACGGCACCGTTAGAGATGGCGGGCTTGCCGTCAATTTCGGTTTCGCGAGCGAGTTTAATCAACTCGGCGACGTCGGCATTACCCTGTGAGCCACCGACCGCGAGGCGTTCGTTCATCAATGTGGTGAGCGCCACTTTCCAGCCGTCGCCGACATTGCCGAGACGCTGGTTGTCATGCACGCGGACATTGGTGAAGAAGACTTCGTTGAAATTGGCGTCGCCCGACATCTGCTTGATCGGACGCACTTCGACACCGGCGCTCTTCATGTCCACCCAGAACATGGTGAGGCCCTTATGCTTGGGCACATTAGGGTCTGTACGCACCAGCACGATGCCGTAATCGCAATAATGTGCACCGGATGTCCAAACTTTCTGGCCATTGATAACCCATTCGTCGCCGTCTTTTTCGGCGCGCGTGCGCAGACCAGCAACGTCAGAACCACCAGCGGGCTCGGAGAAAAGCTGGCACCAGATTTCATCGCCACGCACGGCAGGCTTTACGAAACGCGCTTTGTGCTCGTCGGAGCCCCAATACATGACCGTTGGAATACACATGCCAAGACCGATCGCAAACACACTGCCTGTGACGGCGTAGTTTGACTCTTCCTGACCATAGATCACGTTGTTGATCGTGGTACCGCCACCGCCGCCCCATTCTTTGGGCCACGTGATGCAGGCATAGCCATTTTCGGCTTTTTTAGCCTGCCATGCTTTGGAGCGCTTCAGCAGTTCCTCGAGTGTCTTTGACTGCTCAGCGTCTTTGGCGTCGGCCTTGCGGACGGCGTTTTTGTCGAGCCAGGCGCGCACTTCGGCGCGGTATTTGGCTTCTTCCGGTGTGTCATTGAAGTCCATCTTAATTTCTCCCAAATTTCTTTCGCGCTGATGTTAAGCGGCGTTCTTGGCTTCAAGACGCGTGGCGAGTTTTTCTTTCCACTGGGCGCTGCTGCCGACGGTGAGCGACAGGAGCTTGGCGCGGCGGTAATGGAACTGCGTGTCTGCTTCCCATGTATAGCCGATGCCACCATGTGTCTGGAGGCTTTCCTGTGCGGCGAAGACGTAGGCGTCATTGCCAGCGAGGCGCGAAGCAGCGGCGGCTTCCGGCAATTCGGAGCCTTCGTCGTTCAGCATCATCGCACCGAAATAGGCGTTGGATTTTGCCAGTTCTTTTTTCACGTACATATCAGCAAGCTTGTGCTTGATCGCCTGATAGGAGCCGATCTGGCGACCGAAAGCGTAACGCTCCAGTGAATAGTCGCGTGCCATTTCGATAGCAGCCTCGGAACCACCAACCTGCTCGAAGGCAAAGAGAACGGCTGCACCATCGAGCACACGCTGAAGCTGGCCCCAGCCCTGACCGGCGGGACCCATGAGTTCAGCGGCGGCATCTTTGAAAGTGATTGTCGCCTGCGAACGGGTGGGATCAATCGTACGAAGAACTTCGCGTGTGATGCCCGCGCCTTTCAGATCAACGATAGCGAGCGAGATCGCCTGTTCGCCTGTGCCGCCTGAGTTCACAACAACGACGGCGACATCTGCAACATCACCATCGGGAACGGGCCTCTTGGTGCCATTGATCTTGCCATTGGCGAAGCTCGTTGTGGTGTTGCGTGGGCTTGCGGCATTAAGGCCCTCGGACACGGCGAGTGTGCCGATGATGGAGCCTTCGGCCAGTTTCGGCAGCCATGTTTCTTTCTGCTTTTCGGTGCCGAAGAGCTTGATGGCTTCGGACGCGAGATAGACAGAGGACGAGAACGGCGTCGCGGCAACCGCGCGGCCAAGTTCTTCCGCGATGACGCAAAGCTCCAGCGCGCCAAGACCGAGCCCACCGTAAGCTTCCGGAATGGCTGTGCCTGTGAGACCCATATCGACGAGACCTTTCCATACGGCCTTCTCGTAGGGCTGATCGCTCTCAAGCACCTTGCGTGTGACGCTCAGCGGGCTCTTGTCTGACAGAAACTTGCGGACCTGGTCCTTGAGCATTTTCTGGTCATCTGAAAAATCGAAATTCATGTGTCCTCCGGTGGTCACCACGGACAGACGCTCTCGCCTGACCCTGATGGAACCTGTGATCGAATTGATCTGATGGATCGCAGCCGCTTCACGGCTTTGCACCCTGTTTTTTTCTATTGTCCCTGTAAATCAGGGCGCTGAAAAGGGCTTCATTGTTGACGTTGCGTCGGCTTGGGGCGGATTGGCCTTAAACGTCATTCTTGTGGTTCGGGGTGCGCTGCACTGGTTCTGCAACCGCTTCTTCGACCAGAAGATTCTGCTTCAGCCGCTCAAGGATCGAGATAAGAAAGGTGATTTCTTCGGGGCTGAGGCCTTTGAGAGCCTGATCAAACAATCCGCGCGCCGTATCCCACATAGGCTCGTCGAGGCCGAAAGCCTTTTCAGTGTGAAAAACGAGGCGGACACGGCGGTCCTCAGGGTTGGGCCTGCGCTCGACAAGGCCCAGTTCCTCCATGCGGTCGAGAAGGCGGCCCAAGGGTGCGCGCTCCATTTCGATGCATTCGGCCAAGGCAGTCTGGGTGAGCCCACCCTGCCGGTACACTTCCGTCAGCACACGGGACTGGGCCGGGCTGATACCGAGGCCGGAGCCGCGCAGGCGGCGGTTCCATGCCCGCTGAAACAGGCGGAAAACGTCATGCAGCGTCCAGGCAAACTGGCGCTGCACATCGTCTGTTCCGTCCTTCAACGGTGGTGGAAAATCCGGCTTTGAACCCAGAGACAATTTGCGCCTTTCGAACTTGTAACCTAGGATACTGTACCCATGTAGCCTATTGGCCTCTTTCGCGTTGCGCAAGTTTTTGCGCACGAAAGACCGAGAGAGTGGGTATCGCGCGGATCGAATTTTGGGGAATGAAGTTGGCGTTGAAGTCTCGCATCACAGATATTTACAAGGACGTCCTTGCGTCAAAGACAAAAACCTCCGTTGCCGGAGGAATTTTAGTCATAATCGTATTAGCCATAGCGGGCCTTGTCGTCTTTGGCGGCAAGGAAGATGTCATCACGGCGAAAGCTCCCGAAACGATCAGCCTTGTCGCCGTGCCCGTCACGGAAAAAGATCTCGTTGAACCTGTGATCGGCACCGGCACAATTGCGGCGGCCAAGACCACTGACCTCGGACCGCGCGTCACCGGCATCATTGATAAAATCCACGTTTATGTCGGAGCCCGCGTCAAGGAAGGCGATCCACTGTTTCACACGCGCGACACGGATATTGTGAACCGCGTTCACGAACTTGAAAATCAGGTGAAGCTGGCGCAGGCCGAAGTGCGTACCGCGAGCCGCGCCTTCAAACGCGCCAACGAACTCCATAGCGGTGGCTTCGTTTCCAATGGCGGTCTCGACACAGCACAGGGCGCACGCGACGCCGCCAATGCACGGCTTGGCATTGCCACCGCGCAACTCTCCACTGCCAAGCAGATGCTGGACGACACGACCGTGCGCGCGCCTTTTGACGGTGTGATCACACGCCGCGATGTGGACGAAGGCAAGTATATGACCACGATGGGCGGCGGCATGGGCATGATGCCCGGTGGTAGTGGCGGCGGCGGTGGCGGCAATACCGTCATGCAGATCATGAAGATCGACATTGTGGCTGCGATTGTGCAAATCCCCGAAGTGGACCTGCAGCGCATTAAAGTGGGCACCAAGGGCAAGGTCATTATCGGTAGCATGAACAAGAGCTATGACAGCGTTGTTTATATTCTGAACGATCTGATCGACGTCAAAACGCGCGGCATTGAATTGCGTCTGCCGATCCGCAATCCCGACTATGAAATCAAACCCGGACTTTTCGCGCGCGCCGAACTCTATCCTGAACCCCGCAAAGTTCTGTCGATGGAGCGCAAGGCTGTGCAAGGCACCGAAAGCCAGCGTTATGTCTATGTCGCTGAGAACGGCTCAGCCAAACGCATGCCGATCACCATGCGCCAGATTGATGCCACGACCGTTGAAGTGCTGAGCGGCCTCAAAGCAGGCGACGTCGCGCTGGCCGGTCCCAATCTGCCGCTGGTGCTCGACGGGTCGCCTGTGAAGATCGAGACGATTGCGGCTGTGGCCACGACAACAGAAACACGCTGAACGAGTGACAACCGAATTTGACTGAGGACTGAACCCATGTGGATTTCAGATATTTCCATTCGGCGGCCTGTTTTCGCCGTGATGATTATTATGGCATTTGTGGTGCTTGGCTGGATTTCGCTCGGGCGATTGGGCGTTGACCTTTTCCCCAAGGTTGAGTTTCCGATTGTTTCCGTTTCCACGACGCTCGACGGCGCATCGCCTGACGCAACCGAAAGCGATCTCACCGACCCGATCGAAGAAGAGGTGAATACGACATCGGGCATCGACAACCTGATCTCAGTGAGTGCCGAGGGCGTGAGCCAGGTGTCGATTCAGTATGAACTCTCCGAGGATGTGAACACCAAAGCGCAGGACGTGCGCGACAAGGTTGCCCGCGCCCGCGCCAATCTGCCGGATGACGCAAAGCAATCCATCGTCGAAAAACTCGATCCTGACGCGCAGCCGATCATGACCGTGATGATCGCGGGCGATATGCCGATCAAAGACCTCACGCATTTTGCCGACAAGACCGTCAAAGAAAACCTGCAACGTATTGCCGGTGTCGGCTCGATCACCATTGTCGGCGGGCGCGACCGCGAAGTGCGCATCTGGCTTGATGCTGACAAGATGCGCTCCTATGCCATCACCGCTGACGATGTGACGGCAGCGATCCGGCGCGAACATGCCGACATTCCCGGCGGTAAGCTCGATACGCCCGGTCGCCTGACCGAATTTTCAGTGAAGACCAAAGGCGAGGTTTCAACCGTCGATGGCTTTGGCGACATTATCGTCACGTTTCGCCCTGACGGTGCGCCAACGACAATCCGCGATGTGGCGATGATTGAAGACGGTATGGCCGACGAAACGTCCTATGCCGATCTTGATGGCCAGCGCGGCGTGTCGCTGCAAATCCGCAAACAGTCGGGCCAAAATACGGTCGAAGTTGCGCGCGCTGTGCGCGAGGCTGTGGCTGACCTGCAGAGGCTCTCACCGGATGGCGTCAGCATGAAGATCGCACGCGACAGTGCGCTCTTTATTGAAGGCTCTGCTGAAGACGTTTTCGTTGATATCCAGATCGGTATTGCGCTTGTCGTGATGGTGACACTTGCCTTCCTGCTCTCGATGCGCGCGACAATGATCGTCGCCATTGCGATGCCAACATCACTTATCTCAACCTTCTTTGCGTTCTATGTCGCCGACTTCACCATCAACATGATGACGCTGATGGCGCTCTCCATGGCGGTGGGCCTGCTCGTTGACGACGCCATTGTGGTGCTCGAAAGTATTTACCGGAAACTCGAAGAAGGTTACTCACCGATGGAAGCGGCCTCGCTCGGCACGCAAGAGGTGGGGCTTGCCGTGCTCGCTGCCACTCTGTCGGTTTGTGCCGTGTTTGTGCCGATCGCCTTCATGGATGGCATTGTCGGACGTTTCTTCTATCAATACGGGCTCGCGATCACCTTCTCGGTGCTCGTCTCGCTCCTCGTATCGCTGACGCTGACGCCGATGTTGTCGTCACGCATGCTCAAGGCGCATGACCACGATCAGGCCAACATGAATCGTGTGGCGCGGTTCTTCGCGCAGTCTTATGACAAGATTGATGCGGGTTACGGACGCTTGCTGACCGTTGCTCTTAATTGGCGCTGGTCGGTGATGGGGTTGGCGCTGCTCACCATTGTTATCGGTGTCATGGTGGCACGCACGCTGCCGTCCGCTTTTGACAGCCGCGCCGACCGCTCGGAGTTTCTCGCCAATATCGAATTGCCACTAGGCGTAGGTCTCAGCGAAACACAGCAGGTGGCAGAGCGGATTTCCATTGCGCTCAGAAAAGTTGAACATATCAAAACAGTGTTTTTCACCGTGGGCGACGGCGCACAGAAAAACGCCAATGAAGCAGCTTTCTATATCGGCATGACGGCCAAGAAAGATCGGGATGTGAACTTCCAAAAGATCATGGCGGAAGCACGTCAAGCGATGATTGCGGCTGCGCCTGAAGTAAAGCATATGTCGGTCTCTGACGTGCCATGGATTTCGGGTGGTGGATTTGGCGCTTATCAAATCAACTATGCGATCAGCGGGCCGGACCTTGCCGTGCTCGAAGAAAAAGCCAATGACGTAATCGCCAGGTTGCGGGCGGACCCGCTCTATTCAGACGTCAAATCAAGCTATGATAGCGGCAAGCCGGAACTTCAGGTGCGTGTGAACCGCGACCGTGCGGCAGACCTCGGCATTCCGGTGCGTGCGCTTGCGGAAACCGTGCGCACGATGGTAGGCGGCGTCAAAGCCGGGTCGTTTGAAGAATATGGTCAGCGCTACGATGTGCGTGTACGCCTTGCCGAGGATCAGCGCGACGACATTGCCAAGCTTTCGCTCATTCAGGTGCGCGGACCCGGTGGGCAACTCATCGACATTACCAATGTGGCGAGCTTTGACGTGGCGTCCGGCCCTGCCAAAATTGAACGGCAGAACCGCTCACGCCGCATTCAAATCCTTGCAAATATGGCGCCCGGCGTTTCGCTCGGACCCGCCTCCGCACAGGTTGAAAAATATCTCGGCGCGCTGAATCTGGAGACGGGATATGTCTGGTCTGCCGAAGGTCAGGCCAAGAGCATGAAGGAATCGGCAGCAGCTATCGGCTTTGCCTTTCTGTTGGCGCTGACCGCGCTCTACATGATCCTTGCAAGCCAGTTCAACAGCTTCGCGCAGCCTGCCGTTATCATGCTGTCAGCGCCGCTGTCTTTTGTGGGTGCATTCATTTCGCTCAAGCTCTCCGGACTTGAGATGACGATGTTCACGCAGATCGGCCTTCTCGCGCTGATGGGCCTTGTGATGAAGAACGGTATCCTGCTGGTGGACTACACAAACCAGCTGCGCGAAAAAGGGCTGCAACTCAAAGAGGCTTTGTTGCAAGCCGGCCCCGTGCGGCTGCGCCCCGTGCTGATGACGCAGATCGCCACGATTTGCGGCATGATCCCCATCGCCATCTCGACGAGCCAGGGCGCAGAAATGCGCAACGCCATGGCTTTCGTGGCCATTGGCGGGCTGATCTCATCGACGGCGCTCACACTCGTTGTGGTGCCGGTCGCTTATCTGCTGCTTGAAAGCGCCCACCAACGCACCAGCAGCGGCATTTTGCGGGCACGGATATGGCTCGCCGGACGGGGTATCGGCACTATGCCGGAGGGCGACACACCGGCTCACCCGCTGCCAAATTCAGGCGATTAGCTGCATTTTGCGGGCGATTAACCTTGGGTCCGGCCAAAGCTTAATCTCCCGCTAACCGCCTCCACGACATACTGACACCCTTGGACAGATCACTTTCTCTTTGGGCAGTCACCGGGCATGGCTAAAGCAGTCTTTCATAAGAATCAGCGTGTTTTTGTGCGTCCCGTGGGGACATGGGCCGTCATCGAACGCGTCGTGCCGCAATGGGTGAAGGATGTACCTGAGCCGTTGCGCGTCTTCTACGATGTAGGACTTGGCCGTGACTTTGTGGCGACAGAGCTCCAGACTGAAGAAAGCACGACGCTCACGCAGATCGATCCGACGCTTGAACAATGGCATGTGGTGCGGGCGCAGAATAAATGGCGCTCGGCAGAAGAATGCTCGAGCCACCCCTATCCCGGCACGTTCCCCGTCATCATGACCAACACGCAAGAAGGCGGCGGCTGGCGCGTGCCCGGCACAGAATATGACTTCGCGCCAGAACGCATTGAGCTTCAGGCCCGCATCATGGCGTCAGGTCCGCAGTTCATGGGATTGCTGCGTCGTCTTGTGGACTATGCAACGTCCAATCCTGAAAACCTGCCCAACGAGTTGATGGAACTGGCGCAGGACGCCGAGACGTCCCTCAAGCAGATTATGATTGTTAATCCCGCGTAAGAACTAACTTTCCGCAAAAAGCGCGGTTTCTCACCCCGCGATTTGCCGCCGCCTTAAATTCGGCATATCACACAAGCATATATATTCTGACCGGCCGGTCCCGCCCCCCTTACCCTTCGGGACGCCGCGCATGAGGCTGCTTGTTCCATGAGAGCTGAAGACCCCCGCCCGATCCTGCTGAGAGACTATACTCCGCCTGCTTTTCTGATCGATGATGTGCGCCTTGAGATCGAGCTTGATCCCAGCGCGACACGCGTGCGCTCGGTGATGAAGATGCGGCGCAATCCGGACGCCAACGGAGGCGGGCCGCTGGTGCTCGACGGGCAGAAGCTGACTCTTTCATCGGTGAAACTCAATAATGAGACGCTGAGCAGCAATGCCTATCAGGTCGATAGCGAGCATCTGACTGTGCCGGAAACGCCGGATGGCACATTCACGCTTGAGACAGTGACGACATGCGGGCCGGAAGCCAACACGCAATTGTTGGGGCTTTATCTCTCCAGCAACATCTATTGCACGCAATGCGAGGCGGAGGGCTTTCGCCGCATTACCTATTATCCCGACCGCCCTGATGTGATGGCCGTGTTCACCACGCGGATCGTGGCGGATGAAAAAATCGCTTCGGTGTTGTTGTCGAACGGCAATCTGAAGGCGAGCGGCAAGCTGCCCGGTGGCAAGCATTTTGCCGAATGGCATGATCCCTACCCCAAGCCCGCTTATCTCTTTGCTCTGGTCGCAGGCAATCTCGCCCATGTGGAAGATTTTTTCACGACCGCATCGGGCCGCAAAGTGACACTGCGCATCTATGTCGAGCACGGCAATGAAGACCGTTGCGCCTATGCGATGGACGCGCTGAAACGCTCAATGCGCTGGGACGAAGAAGCCTTTGGCCGCGAATATGATCTCGATATTTTTATGATCGTTGCGGTGAGCGCCTTCAATATGGGCGCGATGGAGAATAAAGGTCTCAATGTCTTCAACGATAAATATATTCTGGCCCGACCTGACACGGCGACTGATGCGGACTACGCCTCCATCGAAGCGATCATCGCGCATGAATATTTTCACAACTGGACCGGCAACCGCATCACCTGCCGCGATTGGTTTCAGCTTTGTCTGAAAGAAGGCCTGACGGTTTTCCGCGATCAGGAATTTACCGGCGACATGCGCTCGCGGCCCGTGAAGCGCATCGCCGATGTGCGTCTGTTGCGTAGCCATCAGTTCCCCGAAGATCAAGGACCACTGACACATCCGGTGCGGCCTGACAGCTATATTGAGATCAACAACTTCTACACGGCGACCGTCTATGAAAAAGGCGCGGAGCTTTGCCGCATGATTCATACACTGGCGGGGCCCAAGCGCTTTCGCAAAGGCATGGACCTTTATTTTGAACGTCATGATGGTGAAGCGGCGACGGTTGAAGATTTTCTCAGCGCCCTCGCTGACGGCGCGAAGCTTGATCTGACGCAGTTTAAGCGTTGGTACTCACAAGCGGGCACGCCGGAAATTCTCACGTCTGGTCGCTATGATGCCGCGCGCGAAACCTACACGCTGAAGATCAGCCAGATCTGCGCGCCGACGCCCGGGCAGAAACACAAAGAGCCGTTCCATATTCCGATTGCCGTGGGTCTTGTCGGGCCCGACGGCAAGGACATGATGTTGCAGCTCGATGGTGAAGATAGGCCCAAGGGCACAACGCGCGTGCTGAACCTCACAGAGCGCAGCGATACATTCCGCTTTCGCAATGTAACGGAGCGGCCTGTGCCATCGCTGTTGCGTGGCTTCACCGCACCCGTGACGCTGACCTCCAACATGAAAGAGCGCGACTGGGTGTTCCTGATGGGACATGACAGCGATCCGTTCAACCGCTGGGAAGCGGCGCAACGCTATGCCACGGGCCTGATGGTCTCGATGGTGCAAGCGGTGCAGACGGGCGGACGCCTGCGCAAGGGCGAGGCCTTTGCCGAGATGATGCGCGATATGCTGCGCTCGAAAAAATATGATCCGGATTTTGTCGCGCAGATGATCCAGCTGCCAGGTGAGCAGACGATTGCACAGATCATTCGCGAGAATGTGGACGTTGATGCTATCCACGTTGCACGGGAGCATTTGCGCGTCGGTCTTGCCATGGCCTGCGAGAAGGAGCTGCGCGCGGCTTACATGCGCTCCAAGATCGACGGGCCCTACAGCCCCGATGCCTCACATGCGGGACGGCGCGCGTTGCGCAATATCTGTCTTTCCTATCTCGCCGCCATTCCCGGCGACGCAGGCATCACGCTGGCCAAAACGCATTACCGCGACGCTGACAACATGACGGATCAGATCGCGGCGCTCGGCGTGCTCGCCAATATCGACTGCCCTGAACGCGTTGAGGTGCTGGCTCAGTTTTATGAGCAGTGGAAGGACGATCACCTTGTCATGGACAAGTGGCTGGCCATTCAGGCGACCTCGTCGCTGCCCGGTACGCTTGAGAATGTCTATAGCTTGTTGCGGCATCCCGCGTTTACCATACGGAATCCCAATAAAGTACGGGCGTTGATCACTAGTTTTGCCACGGGTAATCAGCTTCGCTTCCATGCAGGCGACGGAGCAGGCTATGCTCTGGTGGCGGACAAGGTGCTGGAGCTTGATGCGCTGAATCCGCAGGTTGCCGCCCGTTTGCTTGGTGCGTTCAAAAGCTGGCGGCAATTTGAGTCGAAGCGGCGCAAGCTGATGTCGCGGCACCTGTCGCGCATTGCCAGCGCTGAGGGCATATCGAGGGACGTGTTCGAAATTGCTACGAAAACGCTTGCCTAAAGCCAATCACGTTTTCGGCACGAATGAATCCTGATGATGATCTGATGAGTGAGTCTGAAATGCATCGGATACCAAAAAGCGACGGTGACGCTTCGGCAAATGTTCAGAGCACGCTGGACAAAGGCCGGACCACCTCCAATCATCGGATTTCCTTCGGTGATTCGGGTGGGTCGGGTGCTGAACGGGCGTTTCGTCGTCCGATGCCCGCACCGCTCGATCCGAGCAGGGCCGAACATGGCCGGAGCAGTCAAGACGAGGCGGAGCTACATCTGCCTCATGTGGTGAGTATGAGTATTCCTGAAGTGGGCAACCGGGCAGAATCGCTCGCCTGGCAGCAACGCGAGTCTGAGCGCAAGCGGTCGCTTTTTTCAGCGACCCTGATCACGCGCGCGACGCTCATCATCACCGGCCTCGCTCTTTTCGGCGTCACCGGCGCCATCTATATGCAGGACGGTCTGTCGCGCGGACTTGCTTTTGCCGCGTTCCTCTCGGTCGGCTATGTCGCGCTCGCCACCGTGCTTGTGGGTCTGCGGGAAAGTAAAGCGGATGCCGAGGCGGCACTCGTTGAAAACCAGTTGCGCTTCGACATGGCCTTTGCCGGCGCGCGTTGCGGCATCTGGGACTGGGACCTCACGGCCAACCGCGTCTATTGGTCGTCGGCCATGTTCGACATGCTGGGACTGCGCCAGCCGTCGAAGCGTCTCTCGCCCAATGAGATCAAACAACTCGCGCATCCTGACGACATTGGCGCGATTGACGATATTATCGGCGCAGCGTCGCGCCCGACGCGTTCTTACGACACGGCCTTCCGTCTGCGCCATGCGGATGGCGGCTGGGTCTGGGTGCGCGCCAAGGGTCAGGTCTGGGGCGGCGGGCGCATCTCCGGCGAGCGGCTTGTCGGCATCACCATCGACATCACCGAACAGAAACGGGCCGAAGCGCGCGAGCATGGCGCGAACGACCGGTTGCGCGACGCTATTGAAAGCATCGGTGAAGCCTTTGCGTTGTGGGACGCTGACAACAAGCTCGTAACAGCGAACAGCAAATTCATTGAATTTCTGCAAGTGCCGCATGGCAGCATCTATGAAGGCTCGACGCTGGAAGATGTGATGACGCAAGCGGGCATCGGCTCTGATTGGCCGCGCGCAGGCGGACTTGAAGAAAGCGTTTGGGAAATCCGTTTGCCCGGCGGTCGCTGGTTACAGATCAGCGAGAGGCCGACAAGTGAAGGCGGGCACGTCAATGTCGGCACTGATATCACCGCGATCAAGGTGCAGGAATCTGCGCTGACCACCAACAAATCGGCGCTGGAAAAAACGGTGCGCGATCTCGAAGCATCGCGTCTGAAGCTGCAACATCAGGCGCGTCAGCTTGTCGATCTCGCTGAAAAATACGCCGCAGAAAAGACGCGCGCCGAAAGCGCCAATCGCTCGAAGTCTGAATTCCTCGCCAATATGAGCCATGAATTGCGCACGCCGCTGAACGCGATCATCGGCTTTTCGGAAATCATGGAAGGCGCGATGTTCGGGCCGCTCGGCTCGCCGAAATATTCTGAATACGCGCATGATATTAATTCGAGCGGTCAGCATCTGCTCGAACTCATCAACGACATTCTGGATATGTCGAAGATCGAAGCCGGTCGCATGACGCTGGAAAAACAGCCGACCGATCTTGCCAAGGTGATCGACGAAAGCCTGCGTCTCGTCTCGGGCCGCGCGGAAATCGCTGCTGTCAAAGTCATCAACAGTGCGCGCGCGATGCCGATGATCGACGCCGACAAGCGCGCGATCAAGCAGGTGTTGCTGAACCTTATGTCCAACGCCATCAAGTTCACACCGGCGGGCGGCGACATCCGCATTGAAACCACGGCGAACGAGACACAAGTGACCATCGCTGTTGTCGATACAGGCATCGGCATTCCCGCTCATGCGCTGCCGAAAATCGGTCGTCCGTTTGAACAGGTGGAAAGCCAGCATTCCAAGAAGCACAAGGGCACGGGGCTTGGCCTAGCGCTGTCGCGTTCACTCGTGGAGATGCATGGCGGTACGCTGAAAATCGAAAGCACCGAGGGCGTCGGGACACGCGTGACGATCGCGCTGCCGGTCTGACGCTTCCTTCTCCACCGCCCTGCCATCCCAGCGCTGATTTTCCGTGTCATGATTCCATCGCCAAAGAGCGCGCGGGTGATTTTGTGCGTGGCAAGATGGATACAGGCCTGCATCGATCCGAGAAGCACCCAAAAAAAAATCAGCAATTCGACCGCCCCGTCCTCTAGAAAAAATGTGTTTGTGAATTGCCACTGATCCGTCAGCGGCATAACGGGGCTGAGTTCAAATGTCATCTGATGCTGGGGTAGCCCGGTTCCAACTGCGGAATCGGCATAAGAATCTGCGTGCTTTTTTTCTGGCGGGTTGCGCGACAAGCGCGCTGATGGTCGGACTTGCGGGTCCGGCTTTTGCCGATTCCGCAAGCTATGGGCAGGGCGGCAATGGCGGCGGCTGGGAGGGCGGCGCGGGCGGCGCTTTCGGCGAAGACGGGAATGAAGGCAGCAACCACGCCGCCGGTGCGGGCGGCGGCGGCGCGGGCGGCGGCTGGGGCGCGTCCTATGGTTTCGAAGGCTTGGGCGGCACAGGCGGCACCTCATCCAGTCTCGACGGCGGAAACGGCACAGACGGCGAGGAAGGTCTGGGCGGTGACGGGGGCGGTGGCGGCTATCACGGAACTATTGTCGATGGTGACCTGACCAATCACACCGAGTATGTCGGCGGCAATGGTGGCAAGGGCGGTAACGGCGATAGCGGCGGTATGGGTGATGCAGACGGCACTGGCGGTGGTGGCGGCGGCGCGGGCGGCTTTGGTGGCGTAATCTCCGGCGATATCACCAATGATCTCATGGGATCCTTCACCGGCGGCGATGGTGGCGCAGGCGGCGGCGGCGGCAACGGCGGCGGGCTCGGCGGCGATGGTGCCGCAGGCGGCGATGGCGGCGACGGCGGCGCTGGCCTGCTCTCGACTGGCACGAGCCGAACGATCACCAATTACACCAGCATCACCGGCGGCACTGGCGGCGCAGGTGGCGATGGGGGCGCCAGCGGTGAAGGCAATTCTAATGACGATCAAGCTGGCCGTGGCAGCATGGGTGGCGCGGGCGGTGACGGTGTGGTGATCGTCGGTGAGAGTACAACATTGATCAATGCAGGCACGATCATCGGTGGCAAAGGCGGCAGCGGTGGCGATGGCGGTTTGGGAGGCGGATATGGAGGCAACGGAAGCGCAGGCGGCGCTGGCGTCAAATTCATCGCCACCGGGGGGGCCCTTATCAACTCAGGCATTATTTCCGGGGGCGCTGGCGGTGCGGCTGGAGAAGGCAGGAACGGAGGAAACTCGGGAGGTTCCGGCAGTGTCGGTTATGGCGTTATCGGCAGCGACCTCAGCATCACCAATAGCGGCACGATCAACGACGGCATCAGCTTCACCGGCGGCACGAACAGCCTGACGCTGGAAGCAGGCTCGACGATCAATGGCAGAGTCCTAGCGACCAAAGATGGCAACGACACGCTGGCGCTCGGCGGCGGCGACAACGAGAGCTTCGACCTCTCAACCATTGGCACGCAATATCTCAGCTTCGCCGATTTCGAAAAGAACGGTAATAGCATCTGGACGCTGAGTGGCGCGGCTAACGTGGATATCGATCCGATGTCCTGGGCTATTAAGCAAGGCACACTTGTCGTCGGTGATGAGGACCATACGGACACCAATCTCGTCGGCAGCGTCAATATTAAAGCCGACAGCACGTTAGCGGGCCTTGGCACGATCACAGGCAATGTCAGCAACTATCTCGATGGCATTATCATGCCGGGGTTCGAGAGAACGCCGGGCAAGCTCACCATTGATGGCAACTATACGCAGATCGGCGATAGCTCCGATTATACCGGGACGCTCGCGGTTCTCGTCACGCCGGAAAGTGCTTCGCAGCTCGCCGTCACCGGCACGGCAACGCTGGGCGGCACGGTGAATGCCATCTATGCGCCGGGTGTCTATACGGCGACACGCTATACGATCCTGACGGCATCGAACGTCAGCGGTACGTTCGAGACCCTGAAGGGCAAGACACCGGAAGACTTCACCCTTGACCAGTCGCTCGACTATAGCGACACAAGCGTTGATCTGGTGCTGGGTGAAAGCAGGACCGTGACGCCAACAGACGATACGACTTTCTCGTCCGTGGGCAGCAACATGCTCGACGGATCGCAGAACGCGACCGGCACATTGTTCGACTATCTCGGCGGGCTGCACGACGGCTCGGGCGGCGACGGCGTGGCGATGCTGCGCAAGCCGATCCGCATCGCCATGGCCGGAAATGAGGGACTGAAGGGCCTCCTCTCCTCTCCTGCAACGCCGCAATATAGCGCCTGGTTCCGCGCGACGGGACGGCTATCTTCAATGGATGGCAATGCCACGACGGGCGGCTTCCGGACCAAGAGCGGCGGCGCGATGATGGGTATCGACCGGCCCTTCGGCACGGGGATCACCGCTGGCGTGGCCATCGGTTTCGACCAGACCTATCTCGACGAAAGCAACGGCAACAGCGGCCATATCGGCACGCCGCGCCTCGCCATCTATGGCAGCTATGAGACGGGTCCCCTCGCCTTCGACGGCACACTGGCCTATGCGCATGATTTCGTCGACACGCGCAGGCCCACCGCCACAGGCACGGCGACAGCAAGCTACGGCAGCGACGAGCTGAGCGCGGCATTGCAGGCGAGCTATCGTCTGAACATGGGTGGGGCAAGCGTGACGCCGAAAGCGGGCATCCACTACACCCACCTCAAGGACGACAGCTTCACGGAAAGCGGCGCGCCGGGCTTCAACCTCGCGGTTGCCAGCCGCAATGCCGACAGCCTGCGGCCCTTCGTCGGCGTCAGCGTCGCCAAGAGCTTCAAGACCGAGGGTGGCGCGAGGCTCACACCGAAGCTCAGCCTCGAATATAGCCACGAGACGATGAACAATGCGCCGACAAGCACCGTCTCGGTGGGCGGCGGCACCTTCATCGTCAACGGGCTCGAACCCTCGCGCAACCGTGTGACGGCGGGAGCCGGGATCGACGCCAACGTGAGCGACACACTCAGCCTGCACGCAGGCTATCGCGCAATCCTGCCGACGGGGAACCTCTTTGCTCAGACGGTCGAAGTGACGGCGACTTTGAAGTTCTGACAAGGACGGGATGAACAAACGGGGCGCTTCCCTTTTCGGGGAGCGCCCTTTTTACTGCGTATCCATAATTTCTTGTGTGATGCGATAGCCGCCATCAAGCCAGTCGATGATTTCGCGCGCGGCGGGATGATCGAAAGCACTGTAGCGGGCGCGGAGTTTCGTCACCGCGCTGTCGCGCTCACTTGTGGAAATGCATGGCGGCACGCTGAAGATCGAAAGCACCGAAGGCGTCGGGACACGCGTTACGATCACGCTGCCGGTTTGATTTTTTCGTCATTATACGGAAGAAGAAAGCCCCTCACCCTCCGCTCACTTCGTTCGCTCCACCCTCTCCCGCAAGCGGGAGAGGACTAAGAATGGGGAGGGGATAAGTTAAATTTAGGCTCGAAACAGCTCGAAACAGTCAGCATTTCTTGCGAGAGATCGAGTGTTTCCATGCAGAGATCGTAGTCCGGTTCGTTGAGTGTCCGTTCGTGTCCCGAAAAATGAAATCCTCAGGCGGGGACAGGCATCGCGCGGGGCTCAAAGAAAATATCCCCCACCCGGACTATTCCAAGGCAGATTTCCGACCTTCCTTTAAGGGAGAGGTCAGGAGACCAGCTTTCCGAAAAATAAATCTATCCCCGTTAATCCGCCGCGAGGCCGACAATATCACCGGACGCACCGAGCGCCTTCAAACGCGGCATAACTTTGTCGGCGAAGAGGCGCATATTGGCTTCTGCCTTTGCCGATGACATGCCGCCATAAGAAAAGACACTGACGAAACCTTCGGCGCCGACGAGATCGCGGATGGCGGAAATTTTTTCGACCACCTGATCGGGCGTGCCCCAAGGATGAAGATTGACGAAGGCATCGGTCATCGCTTCCTGACCGCCCTTCTGCTGCATCGCCGCCTGCATCGGCGCATAGGCTTCGTAACCCTTCATGCCCTGCAAATGCGTGCCGGCAAATTCGTAGTGATCGACGACGGACTGATAATAATTGCCGATATATTTTCTGGCATCGGCTTCGGCCTGAGCCGCGTCTTCGTTGACGATGACCCAGCCTGCGACGAGGGGCGGCGGCGGCTCGGTGCCGTTCACGTCGCGATAGACTTCGCGGTAAGCTTCCAATTCCCTGACCACCATGTCCCACGGCTTTTGCGGCACGATCAGAAGACCGACGCCGAGGCGGGCCATGATCTGCGAACTTTCAGGCGAAACGGCGGCGGCATAAGTCCGCCCACGGAAGGTCTTGAACGGTGCCGGGCGAATATCACGACGCGGCTGGTCGATGAATTTTCCTTTGCCTTCGCAATAGCCCTTTTCCAGACCCTCAAGGACCATGCCCGCATATTCGACAAATCTTTCGCGGCTTTCTTCCTGATTGACTCCCATGCCTTCGAACTCGACGCGGCCCAGCCCTCGCCCGATGCCAAAGACAAAGCGCCCGTCAGAGAGATGATCGAGAAGCGACACTTCCTCGGCAACGCGGATGGGTGTCACATGCCACGGCAGGACAACGACCATCGATCCGAGTTTCACGCGCTTGGTGCGGCCCGCCATATAAGACAGGAACTGCAGCACGTCCGGCGACATTGTGTAATCGGTGAAGTGATGCTCGACGGCCCAGATCGAATGAAAATCGAGCGGCTCGGCGAGATCAGCAAGTTTCAACTCGTCACGATAGACCTGACGATCCGCGCCCGCGCCGTCCGGTCCCTGGAAAATCACACTCATTCCAACATGCATGGCCGTGTTCCCTTCCTCAATTTCTTATCTATGGGGAAAGGCTAGCACGCGCGCGGAGCGTGTCACGCGGCAAGTGCTGCTGCAACGCAGCACGATTGCAGCGATGGTGGGTTCGCAATGAGTGGAAAGCAAGAACCCCCACCCAAAAAATTCATAGGGAATTTTTTGACCTCCCCACAGGGGGGAGGTTAAGGAAGATGCGATGGAGAGGGCTTTTACTGATTATCCATGATCTCTTGCGTGATGCGGTAGCCGCCGTCGAGCCAGTCCGTGATTTCGCGGGCGGCGGGGTGGTCGAAGGCTGAGTAACGCGCGCGGAGTTTTCCGGATGCGCTTTCGGTGAGGCGGTCGAGGCCGCTGTCGTTCAGCACCAGCAGGTCGTTCACAAGACTCTTGGCGAGGTCTTTGCCGAGCACGCGCTCTGCCGCTGAAGCGAGCGCCGCGCCGTATTGATATTTGTCGCCCTGCGCATAGGCATCGACGAGCGTCAGCGCCGGGATGCGGGCGAGCATGGGCTGCGATGAGGGATTGACGCCGTGAGCTGAGATATATGCGCCCATGGCGGCGGGGCGGCCTGTGAAGGCGCGGATGTGCAGGAATTGCGACATGCGCGGGCCGTCATTGACCGGATAGTTGTCCCAGAGGAAGGGTTTGCGGCCCAGTTGTTTTGTCACGCGCGCCAAGTGACCTACCGAAAATTCACGCGCGCAGACTTCTTCGCCGGTCCAAAGAACTTCAATCGCCGGGTCGAGCGCGCGGCCTAAGTCTTCAAGGTAATTTGCCGGACGATCACCGAAGATGCGGTCGAGGATCGGGTCGTCGGTGTAATAGCTCGGACAGATCAAGAGGCGCGTGGCGGCGCTGCGGGACTTCACCCAATGGACGATCTCGGCCTGCTTCTGCGCAAGATCGGGGAAGTCGCCGCGCATGTCATCGAAGAGGATCGCCAGATCGTCGATGCCGGTCTCGTCGAGGAAAGCGAGCTTGCGCGCGAGGGCGTCGCGGGCGGCATCGTTGAAATCGCGATAGATCTCGTAAGGGCTGAGGCCCACGCCGAAGCGCACGCCATGGGCGCGGCAGGTGCGCGAGAGGGACGCAAGGCCCGCAGCATCGGCGGCGGGATGCGGCTCGGCCCAGCGGCGGCGAAGGAACAGATCGGCCTTGGGCGCGAAATGATAGAAGCGATAGCCGTGGCCTGACAGATAGGCGGCTGTTTCTTCACGCTCTGCCCACGTCCACGGGCGACCATAGAAGCCTTCGATAATGCCGAGTTCAGGTGTCACGTTTCACGCTCAAATTTGATCAGAGGTACCAATCATATTCTAACGGTGAAATCGTTTTTTGGAACTTATCAAATTCAAGCATTTTGGTTTCGGCATAGACCTCAACGTAATGGTCGCCGAGATATTCGCGCATGACAGTTGAGTTGCGCAGGCGCTTCAGGGCGCTCGGCAGAAAGAACGGGATGTTGTCGTCCATCTCATCGCAGGCATTGCCTTCGGCGGGTTCGGTCGGTTCGATCTTGTTGACGATGCCGTAATGGATGCCGGCCAAGATCGCGGCGAGCACGAGATAGGGGTTAGCGTCGGCACCCGAGACGCGATGCTCGATGCGGCGGCCTTCGGGTGAGCCTGCGGGGACGCGGAAGGCGACCGAGCGGTTGTTGTAGCCCCATGCGGCATTGACCGGCACGAAGAGATTGGGACCGAAGCGGCGATAGGAATTGAGGTTTGGTGCAAAGAGCGCCATGGCGTCGCCCAGGGTCGCCTGCAAGCCGCCGATGGCATGACGCAGGCGGTCGCTGCCCTCATCCGTGCCGTCGTCGAAAATGTTGTTGTTTGCCTCATCGAGGATGGAGCAATGGACATGGAGACCATTGCCGGTTTGATTGGCGAAGGGCTTGGCCATGAAGCTCGACACGAAGTTGTGCTTGCGTGTGACCGCCCCAATCAAATGGCGCAGCATGATGGCGTGATCGCCTGCGGCCAGCACATCATCTTCGTGGTTCAAATTGATTTCATACTGGCCCGGCGCAAATTCAGCCGTGGCACCCGAAGCGGGAACGCCCTGCGCAGCGGCGGCTTCGTCAATGTCTTTGAGCAGCGCCATAAAACCATCAAGCTCGATGATGCCGTAAACTTCGTTCGCTGTTTCGCGCAGGCCCGTGGCCGGATTGATCGGCGACTGCGGCAGGCCTTTGCGATCACGCTCGCGGTCGAGCACATAAAATTCAAACTCGCAGGCCGACACGGCATGGAGCCCAAGCTCGGCAAGTTTCGCAGCGACGCGCGCGAGCACAACACGCGGCTCAAGTGCAAAGGGCGCGCCGTCATCGTCGGACATCGTCATCAGCACTTGTGCCTGCTTCATCGAAGCCCATGGCACGGGCACGATCGTGCCTGAAATGGGAAATGACTGGGCATCCGGATCGCCGTCGGAAAAGCCCATGCCCAAAATGTCTTCGTTGACGCCGGTGACGTCGAAGAAATAGAGCGATTTCGGCATTTGCACGCCGGAATTGAATATGCGTTCGGCTTCTTCGATGGGGAAACGCTTGCCGCGGACTGTGCCGCACATATCGACGAAAACAGCGTCGATATAGTCGATGTCGCCATTTTCAGCGAGAAAGGCTTTAAACTCCGCCAGACTCGCACGGCCACTCACGCCCGATTTTTTGCGGTCGCTCATTTTCACTTCCAAACAGATTATTGTTTATCCTGGAAATGATAATAGCCGAGAGCGGCACGAAGATACCAGCGCCGCAATGAAGGAAACGGAATAATTGGCGGAATCCCCAAGAAAGGCGCGGGAATTTCTGCAAAAGAAATTTTATTTGCGATGAGATTTGCAAGCGCGCGACCGGCCCAAGGTGCACAGGCAACGCCATCGCCGTGATAAGCCAGCGCAAAATGGACGGATTTATCGTCCGGCATTTCACCAATGGCGGGCGTCAGGCGCGATGTCATGCAGACGAAACCGCGCCAGTAATGCGTTGTTTCAACGTCCTTCCAGTGCGGAAAGACAGTGCCCATTTGCTTTTCCATTTGCGCCCGCATCGCAATTCCATCTTCGGGACTGCCCGTGAGATCGCCGCGCGCGCCGAAGAGAAAACGATGATCAGGGAGCATCCGGTAATAATAAAGCAAACGGCGCGTGTTGCTGCAGGGAAGTTCTGTCTTCCATTTCTGCGCTTCCAGTTCATCCGCTGTCAGAGGTCGTGTGACGATGATGTTGGACAGAACAGGAATGAGGCGGTCAGCGAGATTTTTCTGCAGCGAGGATTTTGTGAAGCCGTTGGTGGCGATGATGACGCGACGCGCGCGCAATGTGCCCGACGAGGTGATGAGGCGATGTTCGTTGCCGGTCTTTTCCCATGCGATGACTTCGGAGCGGCCGTGAAGGCGCGCGCCTGCCCGCGCGGCAGCGGCAGCGAGGCCACGGGCAAAGCGCAGGGGATGAAGGCCGAAGCCGAGCTTGTTATGAAGCGCGCCGAATTGCTCGGTGGAGTCATAAAATTGTTCGGCAAAGGCTTCGCGCGAAAACAGTTCGACGGAGAGGCCGAAGGTCTTGCTCAGGATTTCGGCTTCTTCCACCAGTTCTGCGAAACGACCCGGCGCGTGGGCGACATGCATGGTGCCGCCGCCCTGACGCGCGATGTCGAAACCTTCGTCAGCTGAGAGATTGGCGACCAGCTCAACCGCTTCGACCTGCGAGGCCATGAAGCGGCGCGCTTCGTCAAGACCATAGCGTTTGATCAGTTGCGTATAGGTGAGGCTCATCGGCGGCAGAGAACAAAAGCCGCCATTGCGGCCTGAGGCACCCCAGCCGAGCGGGCCGGACTCCAATAGCGCCACATCAATGTGATGATCGCGGGCGAGATGATAGGCGGCGGAGAGTCCTGTATAGCCACCACCGATGACGGCGACATCGCAGATCGTATCGCCGCTGAGGGGACCGAGATCGGTGCCTGCGCTGAGCGGCGGGGCATCATCTTCCCAATAGCTTCCCGCAGGCGCAGCTGCGTCATACATATTCGCGTGATACATGTTCTTGTGGTACCGGGTCATCGCCAAGCTCCGCTCATTTCGGGCGGGAGTTTAGCGGCAGAGACCTAACGGTGCGAGTTCATTCGCCCGGCGGAGGCGGCGGTCCATCATCGGGGCCACGGTTTTTACGACGACGCCAATCGCGTTCGGCATTTTGCTCCATGATTTTACCGAGGCGCTGGCGCTGTGCGTCATCCATTTCGCCAAAGCCTTTGATCATCACGTCACGCATTTCGGAGCCAATGGACATTTGTGCGGCTTCCATGCGCGCAAAGCTCTCGGCCACTTTTGCCGGATCGTAGGGCGTGAGCGCGATGGCGACACCCAATGATTTGCGGGCATCGTCAATTTCGTCGAGATGGGGCCGGATCATTTTGAACTGGCCCATCATCATTTTGCGCAAGGCGGCACGATCATCGGTGGTCATGTCTGATTTTGCGCCCTTTATATCGCCGAAGAGAAACGACAAAGGCCCGGGTCCGCCAGGTCCGCCACGCTCAAAATCAGCATGGCGCATCCACACGGAAGAGGCGATGACACCGATCAGAAACAAATTGACGACAAGCGAGACAAGCAAGGCCGGTCCGAGCCACTTGCGAGGTGCTGGTACGGGAGGTGTGTCGCTCATTACTGCCAATCCTCAGAATAGTTATTTTCAACCAGCGCCATAGCCACAAGCTGTTCGCCGACATCGCCTGATGCTGTTGCGGTCTGAGCTGTGCTGAGACCCATTGCCGATACGGCATTGGGTACGGTGAAGCCGAAGCTGACGCCGAGAACGATGGATGCGGCCAAGGCACCGGCAGGGAAAGCCGGTGAGCCATAGGGCCAGATTTCGGTGATGAGGGATTTCCAGAAGCTTGTCTTTTTCTGCGCGACAAAGGCCGGCAGCGCACGCGGGCGCGCGGCCATAATGCGCGAGACAAGCATATCGGACGCGGGTTCGGCCATGGGCGCGGTATCAAGCATGAGATCGAGGTGCAAGGCGTCTGCGATGAGATCGCGCGCCTCAGCACTATCCGCGATGAAAGCCAAAGCCGCATCGCGTTCAGAAGCGGGCCAACGACGCGGGGCGGCCCCGTAGGCCTCCACGATGTCGCGCAATCGCTCAAATGTCATTTCACTCTGCATAACCATATCCTCTCGGCGGAACCCCCACCGCTCTTATCTAACGCAATACCCTGTCTCGTTCCGTCGCCAGACTGTCCCGCAAGGCGCGGCGCGCACGACCAAGCAATGATTCAACCGCCTCAACGCTGATCTCCAGCGTCTCTGCGGCCTCGATATTTGTCAGGCCCTGAAAATGCGTCAGTGTGACAGCGGCACGCTGGCGCGCGGGCAAAGCCTGCAAGGCGATTTCGACACGTTCCGAGAGCTGCTGCTGCTCCAGCATTACATCGGGGCCGGGCTCTTCGCTCATCGGTTCGGGAATGCTGTCAATGTCGTCCATCGTGTGACGGCGCAAACGATCAAGGCAGAGATTGGTCGCGACGCGGTGGAGCCATGTGGTGAATTGCGCCCGGCCCGGCTCCCAGCGCGCGGCATGGGTCCAGACGCGCAAAAAGACTTCCTGCGCCACTTCTTCCGCATCGGCCTGATTGCCCATCATGCGGCGCGCGACGGCGAGCATCCGCGGCAAATGGCGATCAACGAGCAAACGGCAAGCGGCTTCATTGCCCGCAGCGACAAGGGCTACAAGTTCATCATCCGCCTTTGCGCTTAATGCAGTGTTGGTCGCTACACTCAAGCGGCCATGCCCCTTTTTAAATTCGACACCGATCACGATGCCTTTGCGGTTGTCGGCAAGCATCACCGCATCATCTGACTTAGCTGAGAGATGCGGACGCACAAGCCTACTCCTGTTCAGACGGCGGCGCACCATCGGCTTTACGCTTCATCATGCGCTCATAGATTTTCTGGGATACGGCTTCGTATTCAGCCTTTGAGAGTTTTCCGTCGGCATTGGTGTCAGCGCGCTTGAACATGGCATCGCCGCGTTTTTTGCGCATTTCGGCTTCGCGCTTTTCACGCTCGGCGGTGGCTTCCTCGCGGCTGATCGAGCCGTCGCCATTGGCATCGGTTTTGATGAAGCGGGCCTCAGTTGCCGCATCCCATTCGCTTTGCGAGACCTTGCCGTCCTTGTCGGTATCAAGGTTTGCTCTTGCCTCGTGACGCGCGCCTTCAGGCGGCGCGGCATTGGCAAACACAGGCAGCGACAGTCCGATGACAATCGCTGACACGCCGAGTAAAACTTCTGCTTTAAAACCGCGCATGGAACCTCCCGAAAAAACGACAAAAGCCGGGAGCGCGTCATACGCATACATGGAGAGCCGCGCCCCCGGCCTGATTAACAGGCGGCTTTCCGATCCAAGGGGGGGAGGCCGGAAAAACGACTGCCTGTTTCTCATATAGTCTAACGGAGAACAGAGCATATTCCGTCGCAAAAAATATGGCGGAATCCCTGAGGCTTCAGCCGCGAATGGTAAGCGGCGCCGGGACCAAATGCCGCGCAGGCAACATTAACGCCGCGCCGGCGATGATATGGGCGGGCGCATGGATGAGGCGGAGCGAAAGCTCTTCGCGGATTTCTGCTTCGACATGCAACACGGTGCTGCTCGATATTGCATGCGGTTGCAAGATCGCCATGGCGAGGTTGCAGCCCAAGGCGGGCGAAAACACGGTGCTGGTGGCAAGGCCCGCGAGACCCGTCGCGTCGCGGATCGCGGTAAAGCGCAGAGGTTCGTGCCAGTCGATGGCGACAGTCGCCAGAATGTGACGCGGATCGCGCGCATGAACGCGGCGCAGCGCATCGCGTCCGGTGAAATGTTCACCTTCGAGATCGACAAGCGAGGAAAAGCCAAGCTCATAAGGTGTCATGGCGGTCTGCGGATCAATCGCGGAGAAGGCACCGATGTAATCAACGCCTGCGCGCGCGATGCCCGCTTCGACGCGTGCGATTTCACGCAAGGCAAAGCCGCCCGCCTTCACACCGAAAGACCTGCCCTTGTCGAGAAGGCGCAACCATAAAGCGGGCGCGTCATCGGGCTCGACCCAAAGCTCATAACCCAGATCGCCTGATGTACCGCTGCGGCTGACATAGACCGGCATGCCCATAAGATCGAACCAATGCGCCGTATAGGGGCGCAGATTTTCGATGCCGGACAGGCCGGCCGCGGCGAGCGCCGCGCAGGAAAGCGGGCCTTGCAGGCTGACAGCCGCAAGCGTCGCGGACACATCTTCGATGCGCACATTATGGCCGATGGCACTGTCTAGGAGCCAGGCGAGATGCGCCTCCTCGGTGACAAGGCGGAACTCCGCGGCGCCCAGGCGGAACAGCAGCCCGTCGCCGACGACATGGCCGCGATCTTCGCAGAAAACGACCGGCGTTATTTCATCGACCGAAAGCGAGACAAGATTGCCCGTCACAAGGCGGCGCAGCCATGTGAGCGCATCCGGTCCGCTGATGCGATATTTCACCAGCGGCGAAATGTCGGTCATAACGGCGCTATGACGAAGCGTCGCATATTCGTCGTCGATGCTTGTGAGCCGCTCGGCGACCGAATAGCCGTTCCAGTTGCACCAGAGATTGGTCAGGCTCTCGCTCGCCACATAGAAATGCAGCGGCGTTGTCATCACCTGACGCGAGAAAGGCGGGTCCTGATGGTTCTGCTCAAACAAAGCGGGATCGACGCGCGACATTTCATCGAGCATGGCGAGGTCGATACGGCCGACAGGTTCGGCAGGTGCAGCCGTTTCGTTTTCCGTCACCGGCAAGGGTGGCGGCTCAATGTCTGTTGATGTTGTGAGGTCTGTGTCGTCGCTCATGCGCGCACCCCCTCACTCAATGCAAGGCGCGCTGCATATTCACCGGGAAGACCGCAAATGCCCCCACCGGGATGGCTGCCTGCACCGCAAAGATAGAGACCACGCAGCGGTGTGGAAAAACGCGCAAGGCCCGGTGCCGGGCGCGAGGTGAGCAATTGATCAAGGCGCATGTCGCCATGATACCAACCACCATTGACGAGGCCGAACTTACGTTCGAAATCCTGTGGCAACATCAGCTCGCCTGCAACGATGCGATCACGCAGGTCCGGCGCAAACTCCGACAGGGTTTCGATGACGTGATCGACAAGGCGGTCGCGCGAACCCTCCCAGCCACCGGTCGCCTGATAGGGCACATATTGTATGACAATGGACATGACATGCTGGCCGGGCGGCGCGAGCGGTGCGTCCGTCACACTCGGAATTGTCATTTCGAGCGGCAAGTCAGTCGCAAAACCACCATGCTTGAACGCCGCGTAAGCACCATCAAGCGAAGCGAGCGAGGGCGTGATGAGGAAGCGCGCGCCATATTCCTGCGGCGAGAGACCCTGAATGGTCGGCAATCCGTCGAGGGAGAGATTGAGTTTCGCCGTCGCGCCTGTGTCCACGATCTCGGTCAGTTGTTTGACGAGCCCTGCGTCGAGATATTTTGCACCGACCATACCGAGCATGGTCTCACGCGGATGCGCGCTTGAGAGCACCAGCGGTGCTTCATAGACATCGCCGCTTTGCGTTTCGACGCCGCGCACCATGCCATCTACAATGAGGATGCGTTTAACGTCTGTGGCGGCGCGGATGATCACACCAAAACTGGCGGCAGCGGCAGAAAGCGCATCGGTGAAGCCACCAAGGCCGCCTTCAACGATGTGCGGGCCGTTGGATATGGAGCGCAGGCCCTTGCGCGTGATCGCATTCAAAGCCGTGCCTGCTGAATAAGGTCCCTCGCCCGTGCCGATGACAGCATCGAGCGCCAGCGCCCCTTTGAGCAAAGGCGTTTCAAATGCGTCGTCGAGCATATCGCCGATGCTGCCCGGCAATTGGCGCATCAGATCTTCGAGCGTCTCGCTGCCGAGGCGTTCGGCCCGCCATATGAGGCGACGCAGGCGGCGCGACAATGGCTCAGGGGCTCCGGCGGGCAACATATCCTGCAGCAGCGGACCAAGGACACCCGCATAAGATTTCATCCGCGCGGCAAAACGCGGATAGGCTGCGGCATCTGCCGGACTGTGGCGGCGGAGAATGTCGAGATCGCTGCGTTTTGACGACAGCGTGATGTGGTTGAGGTCGTGATCGAGTGCAATGGTCTGCACAGTACGTTTGGCGTAGCGCAACCCGTGCCTGGCGAGTTTCAAATCTTTTTCGATACGACGCGGCAGAGCATCAAGCAGATGCGCCGCCGTTGAGACGCGATAGTCGGGCGAAACTTCTGCCGTCGTGAGCGCGCCGCCGAGACGTGTTGAGGCTTCGAGCAGCAACACGCGGCGTCCGGCTTTTGCCAGATAGCTTGCCGCGATGAGACCGTTGTGACCTGCGCCAATAACAATCGCATCGAAATGACGGTCGGAAAGGCTCATAGTACCGACCCTTTCCGATGAATGGGCGCATGGCCAAGCGCGACGGCGACACGCGCCGCAGCGCCCGCCCCTGCCCCGCCTGTTTCCAAAGCACCCGGATGCGCACTGCCGGAGCAGAGATAGAAATTCGCAATCGGCGTGTCATAGCCCGCAAGACCCGGCATGGGCCGGTTGAAAAACATCTGATCGAGCGTCATCTCGCCCTGCTCGAAATCACCTGCCGTCAACCCGACTTCGCTTTCGATGTCGGGCGGCACCAGCGTTTCGGTTGAGAGAATTTTGTCTTTGAAGTCCGGACTATGCGCAGCAATTTCGGAGATCACCAGATCCGAGAGCCTATCGCGGCGCTCGTTGGACCACGGACCATCGTGCAAAAATTCAGGCACATAATGAACGGCGACAGACATCACATGCTTGCCCTGGGGTGCAAGTGAACGATCCGTCATTGAGGGGATCAGCATTTCGACAAGCGGCAAACGCGGCGGCAGGTGATCGCGCCAATCATCATAGGCACGTTCAAGCGACATCATCGACGTGACGAGACGCAGGCCGCCCTGCAACGCGGGACAGCCATCAGGCAGCGCGGGAAATTCCGGCATAGCATCAAGTGCGAGATTGATTTTGGCCGTGACGCCGCGCATTCGGAAACGGCTGACGCGCTCGACGAAGCCCTTGGGTAATTCATTCCACGGGAAGAGCGCTAGAAAAGTACGCTTCAAATCGAGGTCAGACAAAATAGCGTTGGCATAGACTTCTGCGCCATCGGCGAGCGCGACACCGCGCGCTTTACCGTCACGCAGAATAACGTCGGTGACTTCGGCTTCTGTGCGCACACGTCCGCCATGCGCTTCAATGGAAGCGGCAAGGGCATTGGCGACGGCTTCGGGACCGCCCATGGCAAGCACGGTCGCGGGTGCGCCGCCTGCCGCTCCTTCAGCCTCGCCCATGAAGGCATTCATCAGGAAGCGGGCGCTCGACGGGGAATAGGGGCCGAGGGTTGTACCCGCCAGCGCTTTGGCTGCGAGATGCAGCTTGATGAGATCGGAGGTGAAATAACTGTCGAGGAAATCGGCCATAGGCATCGACCAGATGCGCAGGAGATCATGCATATCTTCCGACGGCTTGGCCGCGACTTTGTCGGCACCGCTCAATAGCCCGCGAAAGGCGGCCAGCGTGCGGCGCGAGGGATCACGCATGGGGTGAGCCAGCACGTCACGCAGAGCAAGATTGGCGCGGAGCATGTCGCGGCGGAAGCGCGTCCATGCGTCGGCATCTTTGACGGACAAGCGCGCCAGTTCGCGGCGATGCATCAGCCCGTCACGGTAGCTTGCATGATAGCGCCCCTCGCCCGTGAGGCTAATGCCACCATCGACGCGCATGAGGCGGAGACCAAATTTTGTGAGTTCGAGATCAGAGACTGTATGCGCAGGCAGGCTCACTGTGCCCAATGTAAATCGCGGCATGCGGAAACCAGGGCGGATGTCATAGCCCGCCGCCGCACTGCCCAGCCGCTCGTTGCGTTCGACAAGCAATACATCGACGCCTGCGCGCGCAAGATACGCGGCAGCTGTGAGACCATTAAGGCCCCCACCGATGACAATTGCGTCATGACGCTCCATGCGTCTGTCCCAACTCAACATGCCGCTTGCGCGGACTCCGGGTGAAATCGTACCGCATTGGGACGCTCACCACGAAAACAACTCAGCATTTGCGCCGGAGCAAATGTCGCGTTAACCACAAATCATCAGGCGTATGGTGCTTTTCACATCACCATAGCCATGCCGAAAATGCATGACCTATCCTGACCGGCAAGAGAGTTCTGCAATTTTTTGACCAATTTGGTGTTTGGCCATTTCCGGGTTTGGTCAGGATTTGGCGGCGGCGACCACGATATCGTTAAAAGCCGCATGGACATTGGCCTGCGCCTCTCGCAGTTGCGCTTCGAGGATTTCGAAATTGGGCGCGTTGCCCGCCTGTGCCAACAGGCCTTTGAGGCTCGGCGTTGCCTCTTCGGGTTTGAAGTCACCCTCGACGCAGATGCGCACGACCTGCGTGAGATTATGCGTCAGCGCAATCGCTTCGACGAGCATGGCCGCCGTCTCGGAGGGCAGGAGCTTCGCCTCCGCAATCGAGAGGAAGGCGCTGCGCGTGTGATGCTGCAAAACTGACGGATGCTTGTGGCCGTGGATGAGCTGGAGGTACTGGCAGATAAATTCGAGATCAACCAAACCACCGCGCACATATTTGAGGTTCCACGGGTCGTTGCTCGGAAACTCACGCTCAACACGTTCGCGCATGTCGGCGATATCGAAGGCGGTTTTGCCGACGTCGCGCGGGCGACGCAGCGTGTCATCAATCGCTGCTTTGATGCGGGCTTTCAGATCATCGGAGCCGGTCAGCACGCGGGCCCGTGTCAGCGCCATATGTTCCCATGTCCATGCTTCTGTTGCCTGATAGCTGATGAAGCTGTCGAGATGTGTGGCAATAGGACCGGAATTGCCGGAGGGACGCAGACGCAGATCGACCTCGTAAAGTTTGCCTTCTGTCGTCGGCGCCGTGAGCGCCCCGATCAGTTGCTGCGAAACACGGGCATAGTATTGAGAAGCAAAAAGAGGCTTCGCGCCGTCAGATTGAGCGTCGGGGTCTTTGACGTCGTAGATCACGATGAGGTCAAGATCAGACGACGCGCTCATTTCTTCGCTGCCGAGTTTGCCCATGGCGACGACTGCAGCGGCGCCGCCTGCAATATGTCCGAAGCGTTCGGCAACATTTTGTTCGGCGACGGCGGCAAGCGCGATGACGAGTTCGGATGCAAGCGCGGCATAAGCGGGGCCGACTTCCTCGGCGTCGGAATTGCCGGACAGAACACGCACACCGAGACGGAAGCGATGTTCGCGCGCGAAGACACGGGCGAAGTCGAGTACGTCCTGATAATCACGCGCGTGGCTCAGCGACATTTCGAGGCTTTCGTGAAGCGCCTTGCTGTCGGGGATCAGCGTGAAGAAATTGGGATCAACCACAGCTTCAAGCACCGCCGCGTTTTGCGCGAGGTATGACGCCAAGCGCGGCGCGGTGCCGCAAATGCCGGCGATCAAATCAAGGAGGCCCGTATTGGAATAGAGCATCGAGAAGAGCTGGACACCTGCACCGAGTTTCGTCAGGAACTGATCGAAGCGCGTGAAAGCCGTGTCGGGGTTTGAGGTTTTTGACAACGCCTTCAAAAGTGCGGGCATGAGCGAGGTGAGCAACTCACGCGAGCGCGGGCTGCGTGTGGCGGCGAAGCGACCGGTGTGCCAGCCGCGAATGGTTGTCGCCATTTCGGAGACTTGCGTAAAGCCCATGCCGCGCAGGGTTTCAAGCGTTTCGGGATCGTCCTCTGTGCCGGTGAAAACGAGGCTACCGCCCTCGCCCAAAGGCGGCGCGGTCTCGAAGAGTTTGGCATAGTGGCTCTGCACGCGGCGCATGTGGCCTGTGAGTACTTCGGCGAAACTTGCGCGGTCGGAAAAGCCATAGAAGCAGGCGACGTGATCAAGGCCGATGTCACTTGACGGCAGGGTGTGGGTTTGTTCGTCGCCGATCATCTGGAGGCGATGTTCGAGGCCGCGAAAAAAGCGATAAGCGTCCTGCATTTCACGGGCGGCTTCGGGCGCGATCCATTGTTTTTTCGCAAGCTCGTCCAGCATCACAATAGTTTGACGGCCGCGTAAATCGCGGTCGCGGCCACCGGCGATGAGTTGCTGGGTTTGCACGAAGAACTCGATCTCGCGGATGCCGCCGCGTCCGAGTTTGATATTGTGCCCCGCGACCGCGATGACGCCATGACCGCCGACGGCGTGGATCTGACGCTTCATCGAATGAATATCGTCAATGGCGGCATAGTCGAGATTTTTACGCCAGATATAGGGCGTGAGCATTTTCAGGAAACGCTCGCCTGCCATGAAATCACCGGCGACGGCGCGCGCCTTGATGAAGGCGGCGCGTTCCCAATTCTGACCACGGCTTTCGTAATAGTTTTCAGCCGCCGGTAACGAGACGGCAATCGGCGTGCCGCCGGGATCGGGACGCAGACGCAGGTCGGTGCGGAAGACATAACCTTCCTCGGTGCGCTCCTGCATGATTTTGACGAGGGCTTTGGTGAGACGGACAAAAAACTCGCCGTGATCGAGACCGTCTTTTAACGGGAGTTGGTCCGGCTCGTAGAAGACGACAATGTCGATGTCGCTTGAATAATTAAGTTCGAAGCCGCCGTATTTGCCCATGCCCAGAACGGCAAGGCCGCTATCGGCGGCGGTGAGCCCTGTCGCGTCCTTCAGCACCTGACCGCGACGCGCAGCATCACGCAGCAACCATTCAATAGCGGCGATGACAGCGGCATCGGCGAAATCGCTCAATGCTTTGGTGACTGTTTCGAGCGGCCATGCGCCGGTGATGTCAGCAAGCGCGATGAGCAAGGCGGCTTCAGCTTTGGCGATGCGCAGCACCTGCATGAGATCTGCTTGCGTGGTGAGGTCGGACGCCTGACGCGTGCGGATAAGCAGCGATGCGAATGTGTCTTCGGGCGCGGCGTCGAGAAGGCGCGGCAGCCAATCGGGGTGACGACGGATGATGCGTGTGAGGAAGGATGAATTGCCGAAAACGGCTTCAAGGATCGGACGCGTGCCTGCGTCGGCGAGCAGGATTTCGAGCTGCTTGCGAAGCGCGGCGTCGTCAAGTTCTGCCACCGATGACACAAGATCCTGCCATTCGACGAGCGCGCGCTCTTTGTCATAGGGCTTGGGCGTTAATGTCGTCCGCTGCCGCAATTTGCCGTTACTCACTCGCCCGCTCCTCGTTCACCTGCTGCCGGAAGGTAGCAGATTTGGCCTGCGTTGGGTCAAGCGGAGACCAGCGGCAAAGAGAGTTTCACTTTGAGGCCCGGTGCGTTGTCGGAGAAGGTGATGCGGCCACCATGGAGACGTACGACAGCAGAGGCGAGGCTGAGACCGAGACCGCTGCCCGGTGTGTTGCGGCTTTCCTCCAGACGCACGAAACGCTCAAGCACACGGGCATATTGATGCGCGGGGATGCCTGGGCCATGATCGGCCACGCTCATTTCAACGCGGCCTTCGGCGTCGAGGTCCACAGCGACGTCGATAGTGGGCACTGATGTTTCGATATTGTCCGGTTTGCCGTGCTTGATCGCATTATCGATGAGATTGGTCAGCACTTGCGACAGTAGCTCGCGATTGCCCCGCACGAAGAGACCGTCTTTGACCGACACGCGAATGGCAAAGCCGCTTTCCTCCGCCACAGGCTCATAAAGTTCGGCAGCGTCACGCGCGATGGCCGACGCATCCACATTGGTCATGGATTCACGCAAAGACCCGGCCTCGGCGCGCGCGATCATCAGCAGGGCATTGAATGTGGTGAGCAGGTGATCGGCTTCGCCGATGGTGCGCTCCAGCACGTTGCGGTATTCGTCGGGTGACATGTCCTGCAGCAGCGTCACTTCGAGGCGGTTGCGCATGCGGTTTAAGGGGCTGCGCAAATCATGCGCGACATTGTCGGTGACTTGCCGCATGCCGATCATCAGGGCTTCGATCTGATCAAGCATAGCATTGAGGTTTCGCCCAAGCTGATCCAACTCATCGCCCGTGCCTGCAATCGGCAAGCGCCGCGACAGGTCGCCGCCCATAATGTCCTGACTCGATTTGTTAATTTCATCGACGCGGGCCAGCATGTTGCGGCTCATAAACAAGCCGCCGATGAGGCCGAGCATCAGCGTCAATGCAATGGCCCAGACGAGCGCATTGGTGATGAGGCTTTCGATCTCGCGGCGTTCCTGCACATCGCGGCCAACGAGAAGATAGAACCCTTCGGCCAGCACGAAGGCGCGGGCACGCGCGGCCTTCAACTCAACGCCGTTCAGCGCCCGACGGCTATAGACGAAATCCATCCAGCCATCGGCGCCCGGCTGCACATTGGGGCGCACGTCGAGATTGCCTGCGAGCACCTGCCCCGCCGGATCGAGCACGAGGTAGAGGCTCTCGCCCGGATCGCGCGAACGCTGAATAACGGTGTGGACGAGGAGCGGCAGACCGCCCTGCGCATATTGTTCGGCGAGGCCGGTGATTTCGGCCTGCACGGCTTCGTCGGTCTGACGCACGAGGAAGCCCGCCGTGTTCCAATAGACATAGGCGAGCAACAGAATCGCTGAGGCCGCGAACAGCCCCAGATACAGGACGGCGAGCCTGAATGTCGAAGTCTTGAGGAGGTTAATCGGCAGCACGTAGTGAGTATCCGGCCCCTCGGATCGTGTGCAGGAGCGGTTGCTTGAAGTTCTTATCGATCTTCGCCCGAAGCCGCGAGATATGCACGTCGATCACATTTGTCTGTGGGTCGAAATGATACTCCCATACGTTCTCAAGCAACATAGTCCGTGTGACGACCTGGCCTGCATGTTTCATCATGTATTCGAGCAGGCGGAATTCGCGCGGCTGGAGGTCGATCTCCTGCCCGCCACGGCTGACTTTGCGGGCCAGCAGGTCCACCTCCAAATCGCCGACCGTGAGGCGCGTGCGCACCTGTTCGGGGTTTGAGCGGCGCACCAGCACCTCGATACGGGCGAGCAATTCGGCAAAGGCGTAGGGTTTGGTGAGGTAATCATCGCCACCGGCTTTAAGGCCCATGATGCGGTCATCCACCTCGCCCAATGCCGAGAGAAAGAGCGCGGGGGTGCGGATATTTTCCTGACGAAGCGTCGAGACAACGGAAAGACCGTCGCGCTTGGGCAACATGCGGTCCACGATCAGCACATCGAACGGGCCGGACAGCGCGAGGGTCAGCCCCTCGTCGCCGTCCGACGCGTGATCGACAATGTGTCCGCTTTCGCGCAACCCCCTCACCACATAGGCGGCCGCTTCGAGGTCGTCTTCGATGACAAGGATACGCATGGGCTGGTATCAGCCTTTCTTGATCGACAGCGCGACGAAGCGCTTTTGATCCTGCGTGCTGAAACGCAGGATGACGGATGCCTTGCCGGCCTTCTCAGCCGCCGTCACACCATCCACCACGTCCTTGGGCGACTTCACGTCAACGCTCGAAATGCTGAGCACAACGTCGCCGGGCTGGATGCCCTTCTCGGCGGCTTCGCTCGACGGATCGACATTCTGCACGGTCACGCCGGCATCGGTCGTTGCCAGATCAAGGCCAAGCGCCTTTGTTGTGTTTTGCCCTGCGGGCGCATCTTCTTTGGCGGCCACTTCATCAAGCTTTTCAGGGAAGGCTTCAATCCCGACGTTCAGGTTCTTTTCTTTACCCGCGCGCCAGACGGCAACTTTGATCGTGCTGCCGGGTTTGAGATCAGCCACGGTGCGGCTCACCGCGCGCACATCGACCATCGCCACTTCGTTCACTTTGACGATGACGTCACCGGCCTGAATGCCGAATTTCTCGGCGGGACTGCCTGCTGTGACTTCCGCCACAAGTGCGCCTTTGGGCTTGTCGAGACCGAGACTTGCGACCATGTCGGCATCAACGGGCTGAATGGCGACGCCGAGCCAGCCGCGCGTGACTTTGCCGTTTTCACGCAGTTGCTTGATGACTTTTTCAGCGATTTTGGACGGGATCGCAAAGCCGATGCCGACGCTGCCGCCTGTGGGCGAATAAATCGCCGTGTTGACGCCGATCACGTTGCCGTGAATGTCAAATGTGGGGCCGCCGGAATTGCCGCGATTGATCGAGGCGTCAATCTGGAGGAAATCATCGTAGGGACCGGCGCCGATTTCACGGCCACGGGCCGAAACGATGCCGCTGGTCACTGTGCCGCCGAGGCCGAAGGGATTGCCGACCGCCAGCACCCAATCGCCGACGCGCAGCTTGTCGCTGTCGCCGAAGGTCACATAAGGCATCGGCTTATCAACTTTGACTTTGACCAACGCAAGATCTGTCTTGGGGTCGCGACCCACAAGCGTTGCTTTGAGTTCGGTGCCGTCTGTTTCAACGACAGTGATTTCTTTGCCACCCTGAACGACGTGATTGTTGGTCACGACATAGCCGTCAGCAGAAATGAAGAAGCCGGACCCCTGCGCCATTGCTTTACGTGTCAGCGGCTTGCCGTCTTTATCTTTGGGCTGAAGCTGCTTGAAGAATTTTTCAAAAGGACTGCCGGGCGGGAAAGGCAGATCGGGCTGACCTTCGGCTTCGACGGGGGCCTCTTCGACGACACGGATGCTGACCACGGCGGGCGACACGCGCTCAACCAGATCCGCAAAGCTCGGCAGGTTTGAAAGTTCGGATTTGAACGCTGTCGGCGCATTGAGCGGCGCGGTTTCGGCAAAGGCATTGGGCGCGGCAAAACTCATCGATCCGATCAGCGCCAAAGCGGCGGGCTTGAGCAAAAGAGAACGGGGGGATGCGCGGCGGGGCTTTGCGCTGCCAAATCTTGCGCTAAACGTCATAGAGAGAACTCCTGCTAACTGGATTGCCGTGGCCGAAAAGTCGTTTGCCCGATAAGGCGTTTGCCCGATAAGTCTTGGGGGTGAGCCTAACCTTGGCTACCAGACCTTACCAATTCATGTCCGAAACATTACAGATGGTTTTGGCAGAATAAAGGCAGGATCAGTCGCGCGGGGTGGTTTCATTCAGAAGTGCAGCAAGCTTTGATTTCTCTTCTGAATCAAGAGCTTGGGGGGCTCTTGTGACACTACGGCGGCGGAAGGCCAGCCACAGACCAACGCCGCCAAAGACAACCACACCAAAGGGGGTGAGCCAAAGCAGCGCGGTTGTGACATCAAAAGGCGGGCGCAAGAGCACGAAATCGCCGTAGCGGGCGACGATGTAGTCGAGCACCTGTTCGTCAGAATCACCGGCAACAAGACGATCACGCACGAGTTTGCGCAGATCGCCTGCGAGGTCGGCGTCAGAATCATCAATCGACTGGTTCTGGCAGACGAGGCAGCGGAGTTCCTTGGAGATTGTCCGCGCACGCGCTTCCAGTGCCGGATCGCTCAGAGCTTCACCCGGATTGACGGCGAGCGCCGGAGAGACGAGCGCCATGAATAATGAGAGGGTGAGAACAACGCGGCGCATGATCATTGTGCCGGTTGCGACTGCGGGCGCAGACGCGCGCGCGTAGGTGCCCCGACGCGGTAGCGCCGGTCGGTGAGTGAGATGAGGCCGCCAAAGGCCATGATGATTGCCCCGCCCCATATCCACGGTGCAAACGGATTGACATAGGCGCGGATCGTATAGCCGCCATGACCGTTATCGTCACCGATGACGACATAGAGATCCGACATGCCGTTGGTGCGGATGGCGGCTTCAGTTTTTTCCTGACGCTCAACGGGGAAACGGCGTTTTTCCGGCATCATAAAGCCGAGGTCTTTGCCGTCTTTCTTTACACGGATGACGCCCACCAGCGCTTCGTAATTTGGCCCCTGACGCAGACCTACTTTTTCGAGCGTCAGCGTATAATCGGCGACTGTGGCGCTCTCGCCTTCTTTGAGCGCTGTCACCAGTTCACTCTGCCATGCCGTCATACCAACGAGACCGGCAACCAATATGCCCAGACCGCCATGCGCGAAGGCCATGCCCCATTGGGCGCGCGGCAAAAGACGAGCACGGCGCAGGCTGGTTGTGAGCGGACCTGAGAACAATGCGATGCGGGCGGCAAATTCGGTGAAGGCACCGACGACAAGCCATGTCGCAAGGCCCATGCCGAGCGCCGCAAGCCACGGACCTTCGGACACGAAAGCAAAAACACAAAGACTGACGAGAACGGCGAGTGCGCCTGCGCCCATCAGACGTTCAAGGGCGGCCACAAGATCGGCACGCTTCCAGCCAAGCAAAGGTCCAAGCGGCACGAGAATAAGCAGCGGCAGCATGATCGGCACGAAGGTCATGTTGAAGAAGGGTGCGCCAACGGTGATCTTCGGGCCGCCGAGCGCGTCGAGAAACAACGGATAGAGCGTGCCGATGAAGACGGCGACACCCGCGGCGGACAAGAGCAGATTGTTAACGATGAGCGCTCCCTCACGGCTCATCGGCGCGAACATGCCTTCCGCCTTCAGTGCGGGCGCTCGCCAACCGTAAAGCACCAGCGCACCACCGATAAAGACGGTGACGATGCCGAGAATGACGACACCGCGCATCGGATCGGAGGCGAAGGCGTGAACGGAATTCAGTACGCCGGAGCGCACGAGGAATGTGCCGATAAGTGAGAGCGAGAAGGCAAAGATCGCCAGTAAGATCGTCCAGCTTTTCAGCGCGCCGCGTTTTTCGGCAACGATGGCGGAATGAAGCAAAGCGGTCGCAACGATCCATGGCATGAGCGAGGCGTTTTCAACCGGGTCCCAGAACCAGTAACCGCCCCAGCCCAATGTATAATAGGCCCACCACGAACCCATGGCGATGCCGATGGTGAGCGCGACCCACGCGCCGAGCGTCCATGGCCGGACCCAGCGCGCCCAGCTTGCATCGACGCGTCCTTCAATGAGCGCAGCAATGGCAAATGAAAATGCCATGGAGAGGCCGACATAGCCCGCATAGAGAAAGGGCGGATGGAACGCGAGGCCGGGGTCTTGCAGCAGCGGGTTGAGGCCGCGGCCTTCGAAAGGCGCGGGCATGAGGCGCATGAAGGGATTGGACGTGATGAGAATGAAGCCGATGAAGGCGACGCCGATGGAGCCTTGCACGGCGAGCACGCGAGCACGCAAGGCCGACGGCAGGTTAGCTCCGAAAAACGCAACCAAAGCGCCATAGAGCGCGAGGATCAACACCCAGAGCACCATCGAGCCTTCGTGGTTGGCCCAGACGCCGGAGATTTTATAGATGAGGGGTTTGGCTGAATGAGAATTGTCGGCGACGAGCTTCAGCGAAAAATCCGAGGTGACAAACGCGTGGACGAGAACGGCGAACGCAAAGCCAATGAGCACGAACTGAACGAGCGCTGCCTTGTTCGCCACGCCCATCAGTGCTTCATCGTCGCGATGCGCACCGATCATCGGCACAACCATCTGCACCAGCGCTACGGCAAGAGCGAGGATCAGCGCGAAATGTCCGAGCTCTGCGATCATTTGGTGTAAGCCCCGTCGGGCGCGGGCATCTCTTCGCCCTCTTTCCAGCGGCCTGCTTTTTTCAAACTTTCAGCGACTTCGGGCGGCATGTATTTTTCATCATGCTTGGCGAGCACTGTGTCTGCCACAAAGGAACCATCGGGTTGCAACGTGCCTTCGGCGACGACGCCCTGACCTTCGCGAAAGAGGTCGGGCAAAATGCCTGTATAGGCGACACGCATGGTTTTGGCGTAATCGGTGACGTTGAACTCAATGCTTGTCGGGCTCGTGTTTTTCAGTGAGCCATTTTCGACCATGCCGCCAATCCGGATGCGCGAACCCGGCGTCACGGATTTTTCGATGATGTCGCTGGGACTATAAAAAAACACGATATTATCGCGCATCGCATAAAGCACGAGTCCTGCCGCCATTCCTAAGATGGCGAGGCTGAGGAGAATGAATGTGGCGCGGCGTTGTTTGCGCGTCATGTGCTTGAGGCTCCGGCGCTTGTTTCTTGACGTTTCTTATAGCCGGAGGGTCAAGGAGCCGAAACCGCTAAATGGTCGCGGAAGAGGCTCCCATCCGGCGCAGAAACTGGAAATGCGACCGGATAATGCGGAGAAGTCCCGTGCTGTGATAGGGCAATCCGAATTCTCTGGCAGTTTGCTCAATGATCGACGCTATTTTGCTGTAATAGACATGCGACAGACGCGGGAAAAGGTGATGCGCGGCATGCGCATTGATCCCGCCCATCCAGAACGTCGTCAGCGGGCTCGACGCGTTCCAGTCAACAGATGTCCGCAAGACGTGTTCCGCCCAAGTGAACGGCAATTGCCCGTCCTCCGCCGGAACGGGAAATTCAGCCTCCATCGAAAAATGCGTTCCGATCAGCAAGAATACAAAGGCAAGCGAGACGACTGCATTTGCTATCAGATAGTTGAGGGCGATCTGCCACCAAGGCAGCGGAAGAACATATAAAGGAATGACAATTGCGAGGGCGAGATAGATGGCCTTGCAAAGAAAAAACTGTGCGCCTCTGGCCCAGCCGTGACGAATGTCGCGCAGATTTGCCAGTTCCTTTTTCCGCAAATAAACAAAGTCCTGCCACCAGATCGTATGCAACGCGACGAGACAATACATCGCCGGCGCATAAATCGCCTGATACCGAAAATACCAACGTACAGGCTGATTGGGCGAAAGACGGAAAAACGGATTCTCGTCTATGTCGATATCGCAACCATTTACGTTTGGAAAAATATGATGCGACCTTGCGTGTCTGAGCCGCCAAAGATAGGCGTCCACACCCAGCAGAGTGAACGTCGCCGCTTGCAGAAGTTGATTGACGGACGATGCACGCGCAACTGAGTCATGAGCACCGTCGTGACCTAAATTTAACGCCAACATGAGTGCCGACAAGCCAAAGGCGACTGTGAAGAATAGCGCCATAATGGCGGAACTATCGCTCGACAACAGCCCTATATAAAAAGAAATTGCCGCGAATCCAAGAAACAGACATTTCGCCGTCATTGCGTGGCGACCACGCAGTCGCACATTTGGTTGGCTCAAATAGTGATTGACCCGGGTTCTCAGCGTCGCAAGAAACGGATCGTCTTTCGCCGAAACAAATCTGATCTTCGCAGTCAAAGTGAATCTCACTCTCGTTCCCACAGGCAGACTGAAATAGTCCGTCGGAAGATTATGAGAGCGAAGTCCGAAGTCAATCGCTGAAAGTAGTGTAAGACTCACTTACAATTGCGGATGCAGGACTCACTTACAATTTCAAAATGATGCGCGTGGCGGGGCCCACGACGCCGTCGGCGACAAGGCCGTTGTCGTCCTGCCATGCCTTGACGACGCCATCGAGCCCTTCACCGAAGACACCATCGACATTGACCGCATAACCCTCGCCCGCCAGCGCTTTTTGCAAGGCTTTGACATCATTGCCGGTCATGGGCGGATTGGTGAGGCGGAGATTGCGGACCGACGCATCGTCTGCAGACACGACCACAGGCGCGCGACAGGACAAAGCACCCTCGTCCAGCGTGACACCGCAGACATTCATGGGTATGCCGAGCGTCCAATTACCTTTTTTGATCAGAGCTGCAAAGGCATCCATGCGATAGACGGTGCGCCGGAGCAAAGAATTGGGATGGGTTGCGAGCCATTGGCGCCGCTCGGTCACATAGGCCGCCACCCATTTTTTCTCGGTGGTGGTCTTTGCAGCACCCGCTTTGGCGATTGTGCGGTCACGCATGGTGTTCCATGAGCCGTGAATGAGGCTGTCATAGATGATGGCAACAGAAAGCGGCGAACCAAAGCCCATATCGGAGGCGAGTTTCATGGCGGGTTGCCAATAGACGCGATCAAAAAACAAATCCTGCGTGTCCTGCATCACGGGGTCGCCGCCTGCTTCTTTCAACACAGCGCGAAGGTTCGTGTCGCGGTCAAGCGAGAGATCAATGTCGGCGAGGCGTTGCAAATAAGGTTTCAGCGCTTTTGCGCAGGCGGCGTTGGGCGCGGCACAATAGGCTTTGATGAGCAGATAAAGATTGCCGCTACCCAATGTGGTCTGCGAGCGGCCATAGGTGAGGTGGCCCGGATCGTTGGTAAGCAGCGTGACGCGGGCATAATCACCGAGCGTTTTTCCGGTCTCAAAAATATTGATGATCGCCTGCGCGGCCTGTTTTTGCAGTTCCGACAACATGGTAAGTCCCCGTTCGTTCCGTTCACGCCATACTATCCGACATGAATAAAGGGCGGGGATAGTTTATTGCGGGGCTTGCGCTTTCGCCGCCGTGTCGATCTTCGCCAAGGCGGCAGGGTCAGCCACAAATGTTGCGCGGGCTTTTGCGACGGCACCGGCTTTGGCATCAGAATCGCCAAGCACGCCGTAAGCGCGGATGAGGCGCAACCAGCCGTCAATGTCATCAGGGTTTTCATCGAGGCGGTTCGCCAGACCCGCCACCATGCCGCGGATCATGTCGTTGCGCGCTTCCGGCGTCATATCGCCTGCCGCCTTGACCTGATCCTGCGAGGGGCCGGGCGCTGTGAGGGCCTTCAACTCCGCTTCGATGCTCGGACGCCAGCCCGCGTCTTTGGGCGCGTTGTTGAGCATTTTTTGCCAGCGCGTGGCAGCCGCTTCTTTGTTGCCGCTCATAATGTCGGCAAGGCCCAAATAGTATTGGGCGCGCGGCTCCAACGGATCGAGCTTTTCGGCGGCGAGAAAATCGTCTTTCGCGGCGGGGAATACCGAACCGCTGCCGGCATAAACCTGTGCTTCGCCACGCGCGGCCAGACGCTCCGCCGTTGCGCCGCCAAGCGCGATCACGCGGTTCCATGCCGTAACCGCCATCGGGAAATTTTGCTGACGCATATAGGCAGGTGCGATGACTTCCCAGCCGCGCAGATCGTCCGGCTTTTCTTTCAGCTGTTGCTCGACTTTTACAACCAGCGCATCAAGCGGCAAAGTCTGGGCAGAGTGATCGAGGCGCTCGGCCAGCGGGGCATCGGGCTGATCGGGCGAGCCGAGAACCAGATAGAAGCCGACCGTCAGCACAGGGACAAACAGCATCATGGCAAAGGCAACGCGGCGCGGCGAGGTGGCGGGCTTTGTCGCCGCTTTGAGATTTTCAGCCTCGACGGCGGCAAGCAGGCGGCGCGAGACTTCGATGCGGGCGGCTTCGGCTTCAGCTTCGCCCATGATGCCGCGTTCCTGATCGCGTGTGACCTCGGCCAGTTGATCGCGATAGAGCGCCACTTCTTCCGATGTCTCACGCGCCTTCGACCTGGTCCGCTGACGCGCCTTGAACGGCGACAGGAGCGCCCAGACGGTGACGCCTGTGAGCACTGCAAAGAAAAGCCAGAGCATGAAGCCGGAAGTGAGGAAGGACACGGATACGGCACTTTCAAAATTAGACGCCCCTATATAGAGACTTCGGCCCTGTCCGCAAAGAGCAGCATAGCCGCAGGCAAGCAACGAGCCGCAGGGGAATCTTGACTTGCGCTCATGCCAAAGGCCATTAGTGTGCGACCAACCGAAACTGAGGGGGCATAATGCTGACGATCATCAAAACAGGGATCAAAACCCTGTTCACACTGGGGTTTGTTGCACTTATCGGCGTGTTCGTGGTTGCCGCCATTGAAGCCCCCGCGCCGTTTGATGTGGCCCCGCTGAAAGAGCGCGCCGCCCAGTATGACGTCACCATAAAACGCGATACTTATGGCGTGCCGCATATGTCGGGCAAGCGCGACGCCGATGTGGCTTTCGGTCTTGCCTTTGCCCAATCGGAAGATGACTACCGCACGTTTGAAGACACGGCCATTGCGGTCCGCGCCGGGCTTGCCTCGGTCAAAGGCATGGACGGCGCGGTCACGGACTATATCGTGCATCTGATGGGCGTGTGGCAAACGGTGGACGCGAAATATGAAAGCGACATCACGCCGGAGGCGCGCAAGGTGCTTGAAGCCTATGCCGACGGCGTCAATTACTACATGGCGCTCCATCCCGACAAAGTGACACCGGGCTTTCAGCCGGTCACGGGCCGCGACATTGCGGCAGGTTTTATTTTCAAGTCACCCTTCTTCTATGGTTTCGACAAAACGCTGATGGGCCTCTTTGAAGCCAAGAAGGGGTCGCTGTCGAAAAGCGGCAAAGATGCTTTTTTGCCTACCAATGCCCCGCTGCCCGTCGGCTCTAATGCTGTCGCCGTCGGACCTGCCCGCAACGCGGATCATGCGACGCGCCTGCTCGTCAACTCGCATCAGCCCTATACCGGCCCCGTTGCCTGGTATGAAGCGGTGCTGCACAGCGAAGAAGGCTGGGACGTGGCGGGTGGTTTCTTCCCCGGTGCGCCTTTCATGCTGCACGGGCATAACCGGCATCTCGGCTGGGCGAATACGGTCAACGAACCTGATCTCGTGGATGTCTATGAGCTGAAGCTCAATCCCGACAATGACAATCAATACATGCTCGACGGTAAATGGCGCGACTTTGAAAAGTCAGAGGCCAAAATCCGCGTAAAACTCTGGGGTCCGTTCTGGTGGACCGTAACGCGCGAGGTGTTGCGCTCTGAACACGGGCCCGTGCTCAAGGTGGAAGCGGGCACTTTTGCTGTGCGCTATGCGGGTATAGGTCTGTCGAAATATGCCAACCAATATTATGCGCTCAACAAGGCACGCAATCTCGGAGAATGGCGCGCGGCGCTGAAAATGCAGGCTATTCCGAGCATCAACTACGTCTATGCCGACAACCAAGGCAATATTTCATATGTCTATAATGGTCTCTTCCCTGTGCGCAAAGAAGGTGCGGACTGGAGTGGTGTTTTGCCGGGTGATCGTTCCGATCTCATTTGGAAAGATTACCTGCCCTTCGACAAAATCCCGCAACTCGTCAACCCGCGTTCGGGCTTTGTGTTCAATTCCAACAACACACCGTTCCGCGCGACCGGCGACGCTGACAATCTGAAGGCCGAAAATTTCTCACCGACGCTTGGTATCCAAACCAACATGACCAACCGCGCTTATCGTGCCGAGGAAATGTATGGTGCGGACGCATCGATCACGGAAGAGGATTTCAACGCTTACAAATATGACCTCCTCTACAGCAAACGCTCGCAGCTCGCGGCGATGATCGCTGATGTCGTAGCGATCGATGCTGGTAGCGACGGAGACCTGAAGGCGGCGCAGGAGATCTTGGAAAGCTGGAACCTCAGCACGGACAAGGAAAGCAAAGGTGCGGCGCTGGGCGTGCTGATGGGCTTGCCTGTTGTGATGGCCGAACTTCAGGGTAAACCTGTGCCGAAACCCATCGACACGTTGCGCGAGGCGATCACGACGCTCAAAACCCATTTCGGGGAGCTTGATCCCGCATGGGGAGAGGTCAACCGCTTCCGGCGCGGTACGTTTGATGAGGCCATTGACGGCGGACCTGACACGTTCCGCGCTGTCTATGGCGAACCGCAAGCTGACGGCACACTCACCGCCAGAGCAGGCGATACGTTCATCATGTTTGTGAGATGGGATCAACACGGCAAATTGTCATCGCGCAGTGTGCATCAGTTTGGCAGCGCCACGCTGGACATGAAGTCACCGCATTATGCCGATCAGGCCCCGCTGTTTGTCGGGATGCAGACAAAGCCCGTGTGGTTTGAAGCGGCGGACCTTGAAGGCCATATTGCCGAAACCTACAAGCCCGGCGCGCGTCACGCCCTAAACCGTTGACGGGCTGAGAGCGCCAGCCCCGTTGCCACCGATGTTAATTCGCCACCGCCTGCGAGCTTTTCGGCTCCGAAGCGCGTGGCGAATATGTCGCGCACGGCGGGAATGAAGGATGAGCCGCCGGTGAGAAACACACGGTCAACTTTTGCCGTTTCGATGTTTGCTTTTGCCATCAACTGATCAACACATTGCGCGATTTCTTCAAGTTCCGGCGCGATCCACTCATTGAAGTCGGTGCGTGCCACATCACTCTCGATGTTGATGAGACCTGAGCGGAACGAAAGCTTCGTCTTTGCATGGACAGAAAGCTGCACCTTGGCGGCTTCAACGGCGCGGTACATATCAAAGCCGCGGTTCTCAACGATAAGATGCAGGAGAGCCGCAATGTCGTCGGGCGCATCCGATGTCGGCCCGATATCTTCGAGCATTTTGCGCGTCTTGAATGTGTTGAGAAAACTCAATTGATGCCAGCGCTTCAGATTTTCATAGATCCATGACGGTGTCGGCAGGCGCTTGCGGCCTTCGCTTGTGTAGAACGTGCCCTTGCCCAATTGGGGCGCGATGCAATGCTCGACAATGCGCGCATCAAACGCATCGCCCGCGAGGCCGACGCCGCTCACGGCAATGATTGTCTCGGCGCGGTTCTTCACATCGCGCATACCGGGGCCGACATGCAGCAGGCAAAAGTCGCTGGTGCCGCCGCCGAAGTCGCCGATCAGTACAAGCTCATCCTTGTTCAAAGTGGATTCGTAGGCATAAGCGGCCGCCACCGGTTCAAATTCGAAATGCACGTCGGGAAGGCCGGCGCCTTTGAGCGCGTTTTCCAGGCGCCCCACCGCAAAAATGTCTGCCTCATCGCTCGCCTGCCCCAATGAGTTGCGCACGAAACGCGCCGGTCGGCCGACAACCACGGGCGATTGCTTGAGACGCTCGATCAGCTCTTCCGAATAAGGCGTCGCATCAACAAGACGCGCCACAACAAGACCGATCAGATTTTCCAGCGTGAAGCGGCTCGAATAAATCTGCGTTGAAGTGAAGTCAGGATTCGCCAGATAGGATTTGATCGACTGAATTAAGCGCCCGTCCGCACCATCGAGATAGGCGTCGATGGCGGCAGGTCCGGCGAAGGCATCGGAGCGCCCGTTGGCGTCGCGGTGACCTTCTTCAAAATAGAGGATAGAGCGGAAGGTTGAGAGCACGTCGCCCTTATAATGCACAGGCACGAGGCTCGCCGCGCCTTCAGCTGGCGCGAGCGCCATCGCGCTGTTGGTCGTCCCGAAATCGAGGCCGATGAACATTTAGCTTTCCTTTACATCCGTCTGACGTCACGCAATTCGGCGTGCGGTCACAGCAATGCATATGAACGGAACAACTGACGAGGGACGGCGCTTTTAGGGGAGCCGCCGCACGCTGTCAATCATGCGATCAGGCAGACATCAGGAACGCGCGAAAAGGCTTGTTTTCAGTCCCGTGAGACGCGAGGCGGGCAGATCGACATAGACTTTCGTGCCCTGCCCGAGATCGCTCTCAATCGTGAGGCTTCCGCCATGCAGCTCGGTCATGTGTTTGGCGAGAGGCAGACCGAGGCCGGTGCCTTCATGCGTGCGCGACAGCGTGCCGTCAAGTTGCGTGAAGGGTGACAGGGCCTTGGGAATATCGTCGGGAGCTATGCCGATGCCGTTATCGATGACGGCAAGACGCAACCCATCTTTGCTCACACGTGCTTCAACGCGCACCGTACCGCAGTCGTTACTGAACTTCACGGCATTAGAAACGAGGTTGATAAGAATTTGTTTCAGCGCACGCTCGTCCGCTGTGAGGCTGATCGCGGGTTTTGGCAAATGGATTTCGATGTTGATCGATGCCTGTTGCGCGCGGTGGCGCACGATGCGGCAGGCGGAGGCCACAATGCTATCGAGATCAGTCTCATCTTCATGTAGTTTGAAATGACCGGCTTCGATCTTCGACAAATCAAGAATGTCATTGATGAGGTTGAGGAGATGGACGCCGCTATCGTGAATATCGGTGGCGTACTCGCGGTAACGCGGGTTGCCTACAGGTCCGAAAAGTTCGCGTTCCAACGCTTCTGAAAATCCGATAATGGCGTTCAGCGGCGTGCGCAGTTCGTGACTCATATTGGCGAGGAATTCGGATTTTGACTTGCTGGAGTCCGTCGCCTGATCGCGCGCTTCGCGCAAGGCCTCCGCTTCACGGCGGCGCGCAGTAACGTCCTGCAACGCGACAAGCATTGCGGGCAGCCCGTGGAAGCGCACGAGGGCCGCCGAAATATGCACCCAGAGAATGTCACCATTTGCGTTGTTGAGACGCGCTTCGATGGCATTGCGCGCGCGCTGGCCGATAGCGGCTTCGTCAAGGCGGCGGCGCACATCCTGATCGACAAAGAGTGTGCGTGAATCAATGCCCGCGAGATCGTGACCTGCACCAAAGAGTTCTGCGGCCTTGCGATTAGCCTGAATGATCCGATGCGTCGAAGGATCAACAAGGGCCATGGCCTCAGGTGCAGCAAAGAAGATACTCTGAAAATTTTCTTCCGTCGCCACCATGGCGCGTTCAGCTGCCTGACGGTTGGCTATTTCAGTCGTCAACTGCGCGTTGAGATCACGTTGACGCTGCAATATCAAAAATTCAGCACGGCGCAAGCGGTTGGTCACACGCACCGACAGAATGCCGATGCCGTTGCCGATGATGAGCAAAGTAGAGATGAGGCCAACAGACCGCATGGACATGCCATCATATTGCGCGATGATGATAATGAAGACACATGACCCGCCAAGCGTCGCCAGCGCATTGAGCGACAGGCGATTGGGCACGCCAAAATAAAAAGCAAACACCAGCATCAGTGCGCTTAACGATTGCTCGGAGGCCTGAAAGCCACCGGCGAAAACCGTAATCAGAAATACACCAAAAATGTAAAGCTGGCTTAGTGTCATCGCCGCAAAGAACTGCTTCTGCTTGTCCGGCGCGGAAAAGAAAATCAACGGAATGCGAGAAACGAAAAGAGCAAACGGACGGGCAAATGCCAAAACAAAGAAAATCGGCGTGAAGCCATGGGCCAGATAGTCAATCGCTATAAAGGCGACAAAGGCATAGGCTGCGAGCTGAATACTGCGCGTGCGCTCCAGTGTTTCGCCCCAAGTGACGTCGCGAAAAGCGGATTCACGCGCCGGATCAGCGAATTCACCGCTCCAGCGATAAGGCTCCACGCGCAGCAGGTCACCACCTACCCCGTCGCGTACAACATTTGAATCTGAAATGGCAAAACTGGCCACGCGTCCCCCCTCTCGCCAGGCGCAAAGACTAGCGATGAGGAAAACTCTAGGGCGAAACTCTAAAGAAATTGGAAAGCTATACTGACCTTTTTACCCTGCTCAGGCTTTCTTTGGGCAGCAACGCCAACTATTCTCCCAGACCACACGGCGCAACGATCAGAACAGCCGGTAAATCAGGATGGGAAGGCAGAAAATGACCAGCGGAGCGAGTAAAGGCGGTGTGTTGTCCGGCATCAGGGTTCTGGACTTTGGCCGCTACATTGCCGGCCCTTATTGCGCGGCCTTGCTCGCCGATATGGGGGCCGATGTCATCCGTATTGAAAAGCGCGAAGGCAGCGAAGACCGCTTCGTCCAGCCCATCGTGCCCGAACGCGGCGCAGGCGAAGGCGGCGAAGGGGCGATGTTCCTCCAAATGAACCGTAATAAACGCGGGCTGACGCTCGACCCGATGACCGAGACAGGCCGCGGCATCGTGAAACGTCTCGTCGCCACTGCCGATGTGGTCGTTGCCAATCTACCTCCCTCAACGCTCACTGCCATGGGTCTCGACTATCCGAGTCTGAAGGCTGTGAAGCCTGACATCATACTCACCATGGTTTCAGCCTTCGGTCACGGCGGACCCTATAGCGAACGCACGGGCTTTGACGGCGTGGCGCAATCGATGGTCGGCGCAGCCTATCTCACCGGCACGCCTGACGAGCCGGTGAAGAGCTATGCACCCTGGGTCGATTTCGGCACGGCGTCGCTCACCGCGTTCGGCACAATGGCCGCTCTGATGGAACGGATGAAGACCGGCAAGGGCCAGATCGTGGAAGGCTCGCTGCTTTCGACTGCACTTGGCTATTTCAATTTCCATCTGATCGAGCAGGAACTGCGCAAAACAAACCGGCAGGCTATCGGCAACCGTTCGCCCTATGCCGGACCTGCCGACATTGTGCGGACCAAAGATGGCTGGATATTGGTACAAGCCATCGGCGCACCGTTGTTCAAGCGTTGGGCGAAGCTGATGGGCGAAGACCATTGGCTCACCGATCCACGCTTTAAAGACGATCTGGCGCGCGGCGACAATGGCGAGCATTTGTCCAAGCGCACATCGGAATGGGCGGCGTTGCGTACAACTGATGAAGCGCTCGCCCTTTTAGAAAAAGCGCGTATCCCCGCCGGGGCGGTCAACACGCCGCAAGAGGCACTGGACGATCCTCATATTCAAGCGATGGGTTATTTGACACGCATGGATTTTCCAGGCCTGCCCGGCCCTGCCCCGATCATGGAAACACCCGTGCGCCTGTCTGAGACACCGGGCACACTCCATACGCGCGCACCGCTTCTCGGTGAACATACCGATAGCATTCTCACATCGCTCGGCTATTCCGCCGCTGAGATCGCAGGCTTCCGTGCGGAAGGCGTTGTCTGATGGCTGATGTCTTTGCGGCCTTTCCGCGTTTCCCGCTGGCGCATTTACCGACGCCATTAGGCGAAATGAAACGCCTGCGCGCCGCGCTCGGCCCTGATGCGCCGCGCCTCTTCATCAAACGCGATGACTGCACCGGCCTCGGCGGCGGCGGCAACAAGACGCGCAAACTGGAATTCATTGTCGGCGAGGCACTGGCCGAGGGTGCGGACACCATCGTCACAACAGGAGCACTCCAATCAAACCACGCGCGCCAGACGGCAGCAGCGGCGGCGGCAGCTGGTCTCAAATGCGTTCTCGTTCTGATGGATATGGTGCCCTATCAGGGGGCCGCCTATCGCCGCTCCGGCAATCGCCTGCTTGATGACATTTTTGGCGCGGATGTCCGCATCATTCCTAAAGGTGCGGACGCCACGGCATTTTTTAAGACGGTGCTGGGTGAGCTTAAAGCACAAGGCGCAAAAACTTACTTCACACCCGCAGGCGGATCGACTGTCACCGGCTCGCTCGGTTATGCCAATGCCTATGCTGAACTCACCGATCAATTGAACGCACTGGGTCTCAAAGATGTGAGGCTCATTCACGCCTCATCCAGCGGCGGCACGCAGGCCGGGCTTATCGCCGGTCGCATGATGCGGCCCGATGGTCCCGTCGTTTTTGGTGTTAATGTCTATCGGCTTGATCACGACAAGATGCGCGCCGACATTACGCGGCTCGCGGCAGAGACAGCAACGCGGCTTGGCCTTGCCACGCCTGCGGCTGATGACATTGTGCTTGAAGACGGATTTGTGGGTGAGGCCTATGGCGTGCCAACGAAAGGCATGACCGATGCCGTCACGCTGCTTGCGCGCACCGAAGGCATATTACTTGATCCGGTCTATACCGGCAAAGGCATGGCGGGCATGCTCGCTCTCATCGCGGCAGGTCGCTTCAAGCGCGATGATACGCTCGTCTTTTTACATACGGGCGGCATGCCGGGATTGTTTGCGTATCAGGAAGAGTTTGTCGCGCCGTAATCAGGCGGCCTGAGAGGCCACGCGGCCACGACGACGCAGCGTTTCGGCGGCGGCGCTCTCGCCCATTGTTTCACGGAAGTCGACCACGATGTCGAGATAGGTCAGCGCATTGTCACGCTCGTCGCCTTTGGCGCGGCGGATCTCTTCAACCAACCCGTCTTCATAGGCCACGAGATATGTTTCAATCTGCTGCGTGATTGTGCGGCTATGCGATTGTACGCCGATGGACTCAGCCGCAGGTGCCAGGCCTGCAATGAATTGCAATGCGCTGAGCGCCTTAGTGATGCGTTCGTTATTCGGTGCATGCGATACATCGGGGCGACGCGGGCCGTTTTTGCCGTAGGTGCCGACCTGATGCAGCGGCAAAGCTTTGCCGAGGTCTTGCTGAAAACGCGACATTTCTTCGGTGATAGCGGCGGACAATTTAGCGCGAGCCGCAAGAATGCGGTGGCCCCAATCGCTGACACGGCGAATATCAATTTCTTTGAGGAAGCCCTGCGAGATTTCAGCAAAGCGCATGATGTCTTGCGTCATCTGACCGAGATTGGCTTTGCCCGGACGCATGCTTTCAAATCCACCGGCAATGTCTTCCATCTCGCCAAGGAAAATTTCGCCAAGCTCGGCAAGTCCGGAGCGGCTCACCGCCGCTTCATTTCCAAAGCCCGACAGTTTGCGCGCCAAACGCAAAACCTGCCATGGCGCCGCCAGGCGATTCATCGCAGCGAGCGGAATATAGACTGCATATTCCGGCAGGGCTGTGCGCGCATCTTCGTAAAGTTCGCTCACATGAGCCACATGCTGATCATCAAAATCGCCGATATGTTTTGGCAGGTCAGCACGGAGACGCAGCAGGAACGGCGCGACGGCCAGCGCCTCGCCCATAGTGCGCGCATCCTCCAGGATGCTGTCACCACCGAGCTGACGCTCCAGCTTGCGGCGATGGCCGATGTCGCGGCGTGTTTCTTCAATCGCACCAAGCAGGGCCGCCGAGCAAGACGCATGGAGGACCGCAACCGAGCCGCCCAGCGCCACGGCATCATTGTCGAGCGTATGCTCGACCACGCGGGCGGTGATGTCATGCAGCGCGTCGGGAAGTAATTCGCTCGAGAGCCAAATCCATACAGGGTCAATCGACGAGCGCGCGATCTGGCGCATATGGCGCGCGGGATCGCGACGATTGACGAGAAAATCCTCGAATGGCAAACAAAACTGGCGCAGCGGATCAGGCAAACCGGGGCGCGGGCCTTTTGCGCGTTCGAGCACAGGGCGCAAAGACTGGAGAATGAGATCATAGGGCAAACCGTCCGCACCCTGAAGGCGCTGACGCTCCAAACCGGAGGCGAGCTTGCGCGCTGTCGTGGGCGCTAGCCGCAAGAGCAGCGCCGACAAGCGTTGAGCCATGTCCGGGTTGTGCTTTGTATCCGTCAATTTTACAGCCATCTCATCAAGAAATGACGTCTCTCCCGCGAGACACCATCTCTTTTCAGACTACCCAGACATACTTAATAATTGTTTCATGGCGACGGCGTGAGCTTTCTTAAAGCTTAAGGCTCTTAAAGGTTTTTAGCCGGATTTCTGCGAAATTTTATGTCTTTGGTCTTACGTCCGCCGCTTTCGCGCACTAACATTGCGCCATGTTTGTGCAAGCAATCTTCACGCGCCTTCGTGGCAGAATTTGGGAAACGTCGCTTCACGATGAAGAGGCAGGGCCGCCGCCTTTCTGGCAGGCGGCACTCATTCAGACGGCGCAAATTGCGTGGGTCGTGGGTCGCGATCTGCTCGACGGGCGGCTCAGCCTGCGCGCGATGAGCCTCGTCTATACGACGTTGCTTTCGCTCGTGCCGACCATTGCCATTGCCTTCGCAGTCTTTCGCGCCTTTGGCTATGCCGTCTATGTGCAGGATTTTCTCACGCAATTGCTGGAACCGCTGGGTGAGCAAGGCGCGGAGATCACCGCACGCATCATGGAATTTGTCGACCGCGTGAATGCCAATGTGCTTGGCACTGTGGGCTTTGTCTTTTTGCTCTACACCGTCATTTCGATGGTGAAAAAAATCGAAGCGGCCTTCAACGATATCTGGCGCGTTGAAGCGAGCCGATCGCTGGCGCGCCAGGTCACCGATTTCATTTCGATGGGCGTACTCGGCCCGCTCGTTCTCTTTACAGCTCTGGGCATCATGGCAGGCGTATTGTCCAACGCCTATGTCGGCACCGTCGTTGACTATGGCCCGATCAAGTTTGCCGTTGAGCAGACGAGCAAGATCGTGCCCTACGTGATCCTGATTGCGACATTCACCTTCATTTATGCGGTGATCCCCAATACACGGGTCAAAGTGTCGTCTGCCTTTGTCGGTGCGTTGGTTGCGGGCATTGCATGGGGCATTGCCGGTTGGGGCTTTGCCATGTTCGTTGTGAAGTCAGCGCAATATGTGGCGGTCTATTCGGCCTTTGCCAGCCTCGTTGTCTTTATGATCTGGATCTATGCCGCCTGGCTCATTCTACTCGTCGGCTGCTCGATCTCATTTTACTATCAGAAACGCCAGCATCTCTCCGCCAGTATCGGCCTCGCTCTCCTCACGCCGCGCCAGCAATCGCGCATGGCCGTGCAGGCGCTTGTGTTGATCCATGAAGCCTATGAGCGCGGCGGTCAGGCGTGGACAGAGGAAACCCTCGCCCGCCGCCTCAACATGCCGGCGGAATCCATGCTCTCCATCGAGAACCTGCTGGTCGAAGGCGGCTTCATCGCGCGCTCCGATGGTCAGCCGCCGCGCCTTGTGCCCGCACGGCCTGCTCAAAAGGTTTATATCTCGGACGTCATGGCTGCCATCCGCGCCAAACGCGAGGTCGGCAGCGTCAGCGACGCCATGCTGACCCATCTGCCAAAAGTTCGGACCTTTTATGACCGCGTCAACGAGGCCGAAGCGACACTGCTCACCGGCACGACGATTGCCGATCTGATGCAGGAGCCGGAGCCTTCATCCGTGTCCGGCGCACAGCTCTGAGCCGCTCAAATTGATTCGACGCACCGACCCGCTCCGGCCCCCCGCCAGCGGATTCCATAATCCATCCTGTGACGGTCCCGCGACAAAGCAAAAATCGCACATTTCTTGGGTTTCTTTTGACAGCGACAGCGCCTTCTACCGCGCAGCACACAATATCTTGACGGCAAACGCGGCGCGCCTCACGCTCTAATTCCCAACTGGTTTTAACAACTGAAAGGAGGTGATCCGATGTCTAACGGTTTGATGACGCCGTTTGCTATCGCCAGCATTTTGATCTCGACAGAGGGTCGTAGCGCAGGGCGGGTTAGGTCGGATACTTCCAAAGGCCTTGCCGTCTGATTGATACTTCCTCTTCGCGGTGGGAGCGGCGCTCCTTCGGCGATGCGAGCGAATGAAACAGAGCGACAAACGGAGCGGCCCAGCTGTATTTGATGCGGGGGCGCGTCGCAGCCGTTCCAACATGAGGCCGCTACGCTCGAAAAGGAGCGCGGCGGCCTCGCCTTTTTAGGGAGTGTTTAGTTCGCCGATTGCGGCAGAGTCAGTTCCGCCCGCAAGCCGCCAAGCGCCGACTCCGCCAGCCGCAATTCGCCGCCATAGAGTTCCGCAATTTCCGTGACAATGGAGAGACCCAATCCCGATCCGGGTTTCGTCTCATCAAGCCGTCCGCCGCGTTTCAACGCCGCTTTGCGATCTTCTTCCGGCACGCCGGGGCCGTCATCTTCCACTGAAATCAAAAACACAGGTCGCCCGCGCCGTGGCTCGCTTAATGTCGTGGCCCGCAGCACAACTTTGGACTTCGCCCATTTGCACGCATTGTCGAGAAGATTTCCCGCCATCTCTTCCAGATCCTGCGCCTCGCCGCGAAAACCGAGATCATCAGGGCAGATGATCACCACCTTGATGCCGCCCTCTGCGTAAATCCGTTCCAGCGCACGGGCGAGCCGCGCCAGCACCGGCTCCACCGGCGTGTGCGCGCCGAACACGTTGACAGACGCCGCCATGCGGGCCCGCGCCAGGTGATGGTCGATCTGCTCGCGCATATTCGCTGCCGCACGCCCCACCTGATCGCCGAACTCGCCCTGATGCGTGCGTGCTTCATTCGTCAGCACCGACAGAGGTGTTTTCAATGCGTGAGCCAGATTACCGACATGGGTGCGCGCGCGTTCCAGTACTTCGCGGTTGCCTTCGAGTAGTGAATTGATTTCTTCGGCGAGCGGCGCAATCTCGGTCGGGAAATTGCCGTCGAGCCGCGTCGCCTTGCCGGAACGGATCAGTGTCAACGCTCGGCGCACACCTTCCAGTGGCCGCAAACCAAAGCGTACCTGAATGAGCAACGCGACGAGAATACCAAAGCCCAACACCGTCATGGCGACAAACACCGTGCCGTTAAAGCTCTGAATATCGGCTTCCATCTCCGCCTTGTCGCCCGCCACCGTGAACGACACCGGCACGTCATAACCCGGTAACATCACGCGGCGCTCTATGACACGCAGATGCTGATCATCAGGCCCGCCCGCATCAAAAAACCGCGCGCCGGAAATGTCGCGTGTCGCGTCCTTGCCTTGTTCGAGATCAATCGACTGATCGAAGAGTGAGCGCGAACGCAGCGCGAGGCGTTCGGCAATCGGCGCGATCTGCCAATACCAGCCGGAATAGGCAAAATCAAAACGGGTTTCGTTGAGGTCGCGTGTCCGCGTAATTTCGCCTTTGGCGTCCACATCGGTCGTCGCAATGAGACTGCCGAGCAAAACATCAAGCCGCGCATCAAACGAGCGCTCAACCGATTGACGGAAAATGGAGGAGAGGAGAATACCGCCGACAAGGAGCGCGAGGGAACTCCACAGCGCCGCGCCCGCCACAAGGCGAAAGGCGAGACTATCCGTGCCGCCGTTCAGACCAATGCGGTCAAGTTTAAACCGCATCTTCAGGCGCTGACAGACGATAGCCGAGCCCGCGCACGGTCTCGATCATATCCTTGCCGAGCTTGCGGCGCAGACGACCGACGAAGACTTCAATCGTGTTCGAGTCACGGTCAAAATCCTGATCGTACAAATGCTCAACGAGTTCGGTCCGCGAGATGATGCGGTCCTGATGATGGATGAGATATTCGATAAGGCGATATTCGAGCGAGGTGAGTTTCACCGCAGCGCCGTTCACGGTCACGCGCGATGTGCGGATGTCGACGCGCAGCGGACCGCATTCCAATTCGGATGTCGCATGGCCGCTCGCGCGGCGCAGCAACGCGCGGATGCGGGCGAGCACTTCTTCCATGAAAAAAGGTTTGGCAACGTAATCATCGGCCCCCGCGTCAAAGCCCGCGACTTTATCGGACCAGCGGTCGCGGGCAGTGAGGATCAGCACAGGCATGGTGCGGCCCGCGCGACGCCACTTTTCCAAGACCGTCACGCCGTCCATTTCGGGCAGGCCGAGATCGAGCACGACAGCGTCATAAGGTTCTGTGTCGCCGAGGAAATGCCCTTCCTCTCCGTCGCTTGCCGTATCAACGACATAGCCCGCTTCCTGCAAAGCGGTCACAAGCTGACGATTGAGGTCCGGATCATCTTCGACGACAAGCAAACGCAATTCAGTGTCCTCCCTGCCGCACGTTGAGGATGTTGCCCGTGGCGGCGTCTGCCGAGACGATGGCGACATTGCCGTCATTTGTCATCAACTTGATAATGTAAATTGCCTGTCCGCTGCCATTGACCAGATTGGCGTCAAGCAAACGTCCGGGCACCTGGCGCTGCACTTTCGCCAGAACTTTGCCGAGCGGCAAAATACGGCCTTCGCGCACCGCCTTGCGGGCTTCGTCCTGATCGGAATTCATGCCGGTCTTTTCGATGACGCGGCCAAGACCTGTGCCGAAACCTTTGGCCATATCAATGCCATAAGACGCGGCACGCGCCTCTCCCGCGCCGAGGGCCATAAGGCCCAAAAGCGTGAGAGTGGTAAAATATGTGCGCGTCTTATTCATGTGGTCCGGTTTAGACCCCTGCGGCTGAACCTTTGATGAACAGGCTCAGAAACCGGACAAAGTGGCCCATTCTTCCAGCGGCGCCCTGTCGGTGCGCAAGCTGTTGATCGGTGCCGTCTCATCCATGTACCCCAGGCCCATCCCGCAGAAGAGCATAAGGTCATCCGGCATTTTGACAAACTCTGCAATTGTCTTGGGCCAGATCGCCCAGGCTTCCTGCGCCGCCGTGTGCAGACCCTGCTCGCGTGCCATCAGCATGACCGATTGCGTGAACATGCCAAGATCGGCCCATTGGTCGATACCCATTTGGCGGTCAATGGCGAAAAACAGGATCACCGGCGCATCAAAGGCGCGGAAGTTGCGCGAGAACTGCATCAGGCGGCCCATCTTGTCTTCGCGCGGCACCTGAAGCGTCGCATACATGTCCTCGCCGCATTTAAAACGGCGCGCCTTGTAAGGGTCTTTGAGGTCTTTGGGATAGATCGGATATTCGCTGCCCTCGCCAATCGGCGTCGTTTTTTGCTTCTCAGCTATGAGCGCAAGAAATTCGTCGCGTTTGGCACCGGCCAGTGCATAGACATGCCAGGGTTGCAAATTGCCGCCCGACGGGGCCCATTTGGCACCCTCCAGCACCGCGCGCACCTGCGCCTCCGTTACGGGCTTATCAGTGAAAGCGCGGCACGTGATGCGCGACTTCAGGGCTTCGGATACTTTCATGGGGCTTCTCCTTAAAAAATTATCGTCCCGTCACATAGGGCCACAGCTCATCCGCACCGCGTTCCATCGCCGCGCGGCCAAGCTCCTCGGCCCATTCAGCACCGGAGCCAAACTCAGCCCGCCACGCCCAAAGGCGCCGCGTCGCGAAGTGCAGCCCGTGCTCATAGGTAAAACCGATCGCGCCATGCACCTGATGCGCAATTGAGGTCGCAATGCTTGACGCGTCATCGACACGCACTTTGGCAACCGCAATTTCAAATGACGCTTCGCCCTTGTCTGCCGCCGCACAGGCATGTGCTGCCGCAATGCCCGCCGCTGCGGATTGCGTCGAGAGAACAGCAAGCTGCTGCTGGATTGCCTGAAACTTGCCGATGGGCTTGCCGAATTGCGTGCGCTCATTGGCGTAGGCGACTGACTGCTTGGTGAGATAGTCAAGCGCACCGGCCATCTGAACCGAACGTGCGAGCGCCCCGAACAGGCGCAAACCGTCTTCGGGCAGTTCAACCCAGCCTGTCTCCACCACCACGCGCTCAAAATAAAGCGTATCGCGCGCTTCGCGCGCCACGTTCTGATCCTTATCGAGGCGTGCATAATCAAGCGGGGCGAGCACCGCCTCAACGCCCCAGCCGCTTTTCACCAGCGCCACGCCATGCGTCGCATGCCGCGCGAAAGGCACGCGCGTTGCTTTGCCCGAAAGGCGACCTTCTTTCAGCAGGAAGTCACCTTCCATCAGCGTGACAATGCCGTCGGGAATGGCAATGCCCGCACGCGCCAGAATCCAACCAGCCACAATGGCTTCGGCAAGCGGCACGGGGGCCGCATGCTCGCCTGCCGCCTTCAGCACAACATAAGCATCGCTCCAGGTCGCGCCCGCCCCGCCCATGTCTTCGGGCACCAGCACGCGCGTCAGACCATTGGCGACAAGCTCGTCCCACAGCGCTTTGGGCCATTCGCCCTGTTCGGCGGCCACGATGGTTTGCTTCGTTGAATAATCCGCCAGCAGGCGATTGACGCTGTCGGACAGAATTGTTTGAAGTTCGTTCATGGCCTTCTCCTCACCGCAGTCCAAGGCCACGGGCAATAATGCCGCGCAGAATTTCGCGTGTGCCGCCACGCAGAGAGAAGGACGGCACGGTTTGTGTGAGATAGGCAAGCACCTCGGTAAAATCGTCGCCGCCGCCAATCGTCGGCTCCGCACCGATCAGCTCATGGGCCTTCACCGGCATATCCTGCTCAAACACCGCGCCTAAATCTTTCACCACGCTCGCCTCCAGCGCTGGGTTTTCACCCTTGTCGAGCATGCCCGCCACCGACAGCGACATCTGGCGCAGCGTCACGAGATGAGCGATGAGACGACCCACCTCTTTCGCGCCTTCTTCACCGCCGCGCTTTGACAATTCGCGGATGAGTTCCTTCATCAGAAGATAGGATGAGAGATAACGTTCCGGTCCCGAGCGTTCAAAGGCGAGCTCCGCACCCACCTGCGCCCATCCGGACCCTTCGCTGCCGACCAACATGCTGTCCGGCACGAACACATCCTGAAACACAACTTCATTGAAATGCGAATTGCCTGCAAGGTCGCTGATCGGACGAATGGTGATGCCCGGTGATTTCAGATCGACAAGAAACTGCGTCAGCCCGTCATGCTTCTTTTCGGGGTCAGTGCGGAAGAGCGCAATCATGTAATGTGCGCGGTTCGCGCCCGACGTCCAAAGCTTCGTACCGTTGACCTTGTAGCCGCCATCGACCTTCTCGGCCTTGGTGCGCGTCGCGGCAAGGTCGGAGCCCGAATCCGGTTCCGACATGCCGATGCAAAGGAAGCACTCACCCTTCGCCACTTTCGGCAAAATCAGTTGCCGCTGTTCTTCGGTGCCAAAGTTCAGCAGCAATGGCCCCGACTGGCGATCACCGATCCAATGCGCGCCCACGGGTGCACCGGCGGCGAGCATTTCTTCGAGCACCACATAGCGATCAAAGGCCGAGCGTTCATGACCGCCGTATTTTTTCGGCCAGCGCATGCCGATCCAGCCCTTCGCACCCATCTTGGCGCTGAAAGCCTGATCGTGACCGCTCCATGTCTGCGCCCGGATCACCGCCGGAATAGTTTTCAGTTCTTCGGCGAGAAAGGCGCGCACTTCTTCGCGAAGGCCGCGTGTCTCTTCCGGTAACTCGCAAAGATCAAATCGGAAAGTCTGCATGTTCTGTCCCTTGCGCCTTAAACCACGAGTGCCGTTGTGCCGCCATCAATGCGCATATTGAGTGCCATCAATGATCCCGCCAGCGGCGAGGCAACAAACGCGACAAGGTCCGCCACTTCCTGCGTTACCGTCACACGGCCTGTGAGATTGCCCATGAAATTTTTCAGGACATGCGGCTCCACCTCGTCCCATGTCTCGCCCCAGCCTTTGGCTTTGCCTTGCGCGATGAAACGGTCTTCCACTTCCTTCGTGCGGATCAATCCGGGGCTGACGATATTCACTGTAATGCCGCTGCCCGACAGTTCTTTCGCGAGCGACACGGTCATCGTCGCGAGAGCCCCTTTCGACGCATAATAATGCGGCATGCGCGCCGCAGGTTCCGTCGAGCCGATCGTGCCGAGCATAATCACGCGACCCCAGCCGCGTTCCCGCATCGCGCCCATGGTGAGGCGCGTCATGCGCACGGCCGACAGCACGTTCTTTTCGTAAGCTTCAATCCAACCGGCAGTTTCAGTGGCAGCCCAGGTGCCCGCATCTGCCGTGCCGTAATTATTGATGAGAATGTCGATAGGACCGGCCACTTTCAGCGATGCTTCGTGCAACGCAGCCGCGCCTGCGTCAGTGAGAATGTCGCCTGCCACTGCATGCGCGACGCCACCCTGCCCGCGAATTTCAGCAGCAACAATTTCAGCATCGGCCAGTGCAAAGCCATGCACCAAAACAACAGCGCCTTCACGTGCCATCGTATGCGCAATCGCGCGGCCCGTGCCCCGATAAGAGCCGGTCACAAGCGCCACTTTGCCTTTGAGTTGAAGGTCCATGTTCGTCCGCCCTGATGCGCGACATGTCGCCTGCCGCTTTGCCGCCCATAATTGGGCGTGTTTGCACTAGGCGGCAAGCCTTGAGCGATGCGTTTCACGAAAAACGACAGCGCAAAAAGGAACAGGGGACGCCCGGAGACACAAAGAACCGCAATTCCCTTGCGGTAAGGGCTTAGGGCGTTGCGGGCGCGGGGGATGGCGTGGATGCAGGAGCCGGTTCCGGTTCTGTCGGCGTGAGAGGCGCCACAGATGTCGGCGCGGTCGCATCAGGTGCCGGCACAAACTCCGGCACGGCTTCGGGCACGGGGTCAGGTTCCGGCGCAAATGTAACGGCTGGCGTTTCCATATCAGGCGCCTCACCCGTCAAAGGTGCGGGCATCGCAGCGGGCGTTGGTGCTGTTGCTTGCAGCCCGAAGATTGAGGGGAAGGACGCGCCGACATAAACGCCGATGACGAAGATGATGATACCGGCGGCGGCGACTCCAAGAACGACACCCAAAGGTCCGGCATTTCTGCTCGACTCGGCGAAGGCATCACGGCGCGTTGAGAACATACGTCGCGACGAAAAAATACGGCCACGGGCCATGCCACCTCCTTCAGACACTCAAGCGGAATTGCAATTCCACCCGTTATAGGGCCAGAGGCAGGCGACGTCACGTCTCGATCTGCTGCGCCAAGAGCGCACACCTTCGCCGATAGAGAAGATTTAGCGGCACAAGAGGCGCATGAAGGCGTTATGTTTATACCGACAGCCGCGAAATATTTTCCTGATTTCAACTCAGAGCGTCCCACATGGCCATCATGAGCCGCATTCGTATCTACCACGCCTTCCTCGCCGTCCTGTCGATACTTGCTTATATGACGGGTGAGTTGGGGATCGTTCATGCCTGGCTCGGCTACGGAGTCGCTACCGTCATTGCCTTTCGGCTTTTATGGGCGCTGAGCGGCGAGCGTCAGGTTGGATTGATGCGGTTTTATCCATCCTTTGATGGTCTGAACCTCGGCAATGCCGTCACGCATCCGGCCATCACAAAGATTTTCATGCTTGGCATCGCGCTCAGCCTTCTGGCCGTAACAACCACCGGCATCGCCATGGACAGAGGCAAAGCCGTTGGTCTTGCCAATGCGAGTCTGAGCACCCTTGCCTATGCAGATAGCGACGGACATGAAAAAAACAGAGGGGACGAAAGCGCACTTTCGGAAGTGCACGAATTTTTTGCAAATTTCCTGATGCTTTTCGTCGGTCTGCATGTGACCTACCTGCTGCTCTTCAAGCGCACACTCGCTAAATTCATGCTGTTTGTGCCCAATCAGGTAAATAAAAAGGGGCGATAGCTCGCCCCTCGTTTAAAACGCCCGATCCGGTTCTTGTGGAAATGGAAAGTCAGCGCTCGGCGACAACAACGTCCGGTGATACGGCTATCGCAAACATATTCGGAACGCTGCGACCCGTTTCAAAGCCCGCATAAAATGTGCAGAGCGTCAGGCTCGCGATGCCGAGCATGATGATGAGTGGACGCTTGGAGCGTCGCGCATAAAAAATCTTGCGTGCCATAATTCAGTGGCCTGTGTCTCATGCCAATGGGCGAACGTTGTCTTTCGCTGAATTTCCCATTTCCCCCAAAATTCAGCGTCGTTTGAGACCTTAAAGTGCCAAATTTCCGTTAACGGAGAATGAAAAAACCCGATTTTTTTGGCCATAATCCGGTCATGTCCCGGCTCATCCGCTTTGAACTGAACGGCCCCTCACCCCAAAACATAAAAAACATGTGCTCCGATCAGCGCCCTGGGCTCTGCGCGACGCGCCCATTTCGGGTTCTTGCGATGATGATGAAAATGCGTGGCGCCGCCTGTCGGGTCCTCGCAATCGCCTGACATAACGAGACAGGCGACCGCAAAAGCCCGGCAAAAAGCCGGATTGCCAAAATCCGCCACGCCCGCCCGCGCTGCCGCGCCTCCGCCGCCCTCATCGGGCCCGAAACGCCGCATCCGGTTCAGCATCGCGCAGGCGAGCGCCACCTGCGCCTCTTCGCTTGAGGCCCCGTCCTCATCGGCCAAAACCTCACAAACCGCAACAGCCAGCCGCGCCAACTCAACCGCCTGAGGCGGCAAAGGCTGGAAACGATCCGACGTAAAAGGAACCCCGAAAGACGATTGAGCCCGCGCCAAACGCCCAAAACCTGCCATCGCGTTCATCGAATCCTCCCATATCATTATTAGGAATATAATCCCAATATAGGAACAAATAAAGAACACGTCAAGCCCGTCCTGCGTGCACTTTTCAAGCCCCCGGCCCCGTCAGCAACACGTAATGAATGGCGAGCCGCACCGTGCCGCCCGTGAAGTCTCCACCCGTTGCGGTCAGACGCAGCGCCGTCGGGCTCCAATAGGCCACCGGCTCCGATGGTCCGAGTAGCGTTGAACCCGACGCGACGCCAAGGCCCGTGCCGTAGCGCCCGTCATCTGCCGCCACGCCTGCCTTCCAGCTTGTCGCGCCGGTGATAGTCGTCAGTACACGTCCTGTCACGCCCAATACAATCGCGCGTTCGGGAATCTCAAACACCGTGTCATTCGTCGCGCCCGCTGTGATCGTGTGGTCGCCTTCAAGCACGTGAAACGAAATCGCCGCGCCGTGGGCGCTCACCGCGCCGCTGCCCGCCGGTTCCGCCACCCAGCCTGCGCCGGTGAACACCCGGAAACTCCCGTCGCTTTCATCAAAGGCCCGCCAACCTGCGCGCGGCACGAGAAACATCCACGCGCCATCGCTCCATTGCGCGATGTGTCCGCCTTCATCCTCCCACGCGCCACTCGCGTCGGTACCCACAATATAGCGGTCGCCCTCGTCCGGCGTTACCGGTGGTGTCGTCAATGTGCGATCAAGCACGGAGAGATGCACCAGTGCATCGAGACGCCTGAGCGCCTCGTTCACCGTCACATGCTTTTGCGCCTGTGCCGCTTCGAGATAGGGCAAAGATAAATGTGTCGTGTCAGACATGGAGTGTTGCTTCCCTTGCCGTGCCGCGTCCGTAGATGCGGCTGAGTTGTGCGACCCTGATGGTCAGGTCCGGAAAATCCGACGTGCCGAAATCAGCGATCTGTGCGGCGGCGTCATAGACGAAGGCGGGTGATGTCACGGTCACGCTGCGCAACACATCACCGTCTGACATAATGTCGAGCGCATAGCGTTCGTCTTCTTCGCCAAGCGGCACATCAACGCTTTCCCAATTGTCGCCGCCTTGCCGCGCGCGCCTCACCCATGACAGAGCAATGTCGCCGCCACTCGTGCGCACCCCACGCAGATGTACCGGCGACAAGGGCCTGAGGCCCACGCCCGCAAATGTCTTCGTCACTTCGCCAAAGCTCGGATCGTCCATCGGCTTGCGTTGCGGCCCGAAAGCCCATTGGCGCGGAAGCCCGCGCTCGCTCTCGCTCAAACCGAGTTCTGCAACAGCCGCATTGATGAGCACAAACCGCGCGCCCGCCGACGCGCCCATCGCCGCTTCCGTCCCCGCCTGCCCGCGCAACAATCCGCGCAGCTCATAAGCATCGGGCGCGACGAGGACCGCCTCGCGAAACTGGATGACTTCCCACGCGCCGTCAGCTGCTTCGACCGCCGCCACATTTGTGCCGTTCAAAACCGACAACGCGTCCGCGCCCGCCAATGCACCCGACGCGAGCGTCACATGCATCGTGGCCGAATAATCCCAGCGGCTCGTGACGCCCGACCCAAGCGGCGATGTCAGCCGCCCCAATGTCGCTTGCTTTGACACAATGCGATCGAACGCAAAACCACCGCCTGCATTTTTGAAAAACGCAACGCCGCCGGGCCAGGGTTCCGCCGCCACGCCGACGCGCGGCGCATGCGGTGTCTCGGTGCCTGTGAGCAATGGCAGATCCATAAAGGCGACAACCGGCGTACCGTAAGTCGGCGCAGCAGGCGCGTGTCCCCTGCGCTTTGCGGCAGGCACAGGTCCGTAAAGGCTCGCTTCGCTCTTCACGCCCTTCGCCTCGCGCCCGCCCGCATCGGTCACCGCTGTCATACGATAGCGCGGCGTGCGTGGGCCAAGCTCCAGCGCGACAACGTCGCCCGGATCAAGCGCCAGCAGGCTTGGCGGCAAAGTGAGACTCACGCTTTCGCGCTCGCTCCATGCCTTTTGCAGCCACACATCGGCCATGCGTTGCGCGTCTTCCTGCGCCACAACGAGCGGCAGATTGGCGCTCGCCACGCGCTGACTGCGCACCGACAGACGCCGCGATTCAATCGCCGCTTGGTTATATTCCAACGTCCCGTCAATGAAGGTAAGCTTTGCTGATACTGGCAGCTCGGTCTCCTGCCCGCGCGTGAGAGTGTACCCCGCCGCCGCACTATCATCCGCCACAACGAGATGATCGGGCGCAATCGTCGCCACCACTTCACCGCCAAAATGCATGAAGCGGATCGCGCCTTCGCTCTCACAGGCATCAAAGAAATACGCGAGCATCAGCGGTGCCAGCGCATCGCGCGGCGACATGATGCGGTCGATCACAAATCCTTCCACCGTGCCCGCCAGCGCACCGACATCATACGCCGTGAAGCCAACCTCACTTATCACCTGCGCGACGAGATCGCCGAGCGGTGCCGCCCCCATGCGTCCGTTGAGCCAATGGCCGAGCGACCAAACCTCCCCATCGGCCCAAATGTCCGTGCGTTCAGGAAAGGACGGAAAGGGTCGCGCGTCCCAACACCAAAAGTAGATGTCAGCCGGATCAAGCATCCGCTGCCCGTAAACAGACGATACGGGATTATGGGCGCCCGCTGACGACCAATAGTCCATCTGCGCGTCGATGAAGGCGCGCTGCATATAATCATCACGCGTACCGTTGGAGAAATGCGGGGCAGCGCTCTCCGATGATTTCGGATCGGTGAAGACATTGGGTTCGTTCGCGCCCTTGTCGATGGCGGGGCAGCCAATCTCGGTGAACACAACGGGCTTGCCTTGCGCCACCCATCCCGTCGGCGTCGCGCTTTCAACACCACCGGGGCGATTATAATGCGTATTCGCCCACCACGATTTTATGTCCTTTGCACGCCAGACCCATGGCTTGCCATAAGCCCCATCGGTGATGGGCGTGCGCGTCTGCGCGGTGCGGTCAGCCTCGCTCGCATAATACCAATCGTAGTTTTCGCCGCCCGCAATGCGCGATTGCAAATAGTCCTTGTCGTAGATGGATTGCGTCAAGGCGCGATCAAGATGCGACGAGTTACTGCGCCAATCTGTCAGCGGCGCGTAATTGTCCACGCCGACAAAATCGATGTTTGCATCCGACCATAGGGGATCGAGATGGAAGAACAAATCGCCCGATCCGTCATTGGCCGCATGGGCCACCAGCTCCGACCAATCCGCGCCATAGGAAATTTTCGTGTCCGGCAGAATGGAAGCGACTTCAGCCGCCAGTGCCTTCAGCGCAGTGACGGCCGGATAGATGCCCGATGCCGAGCGCGACCAGGTCAGCCCGCGCAATTCCGAACCGATGAGAAACGCCTCAACCCCGCCCGCCGCCGCGCAGAGCATTGCATCGTGCAGAACCATCCGGCGATAGGACCACTCCTCCGGCCCGTCATAAATCACCGTATCGCCGCTCAGCGAATAATCATCCACTGACGCTGCACCGAAGAAAGCCGCGACTTCCTCTGCCGCCGCCGCGCTCATCTCGGCCTCCGGCGTTACTGCAATGCGCCCGCGCCAGGGATAGGCGGGCTGGTCGTCTGCACCGCTCCACGGATCGGGCTTTCCGTTGGCGTGAGGAATATCCATCATCACAAAGGGATAAAACATCACGCGCAGGTCGCGGGCTTTTAAATCACGGATCGCGGCGATAACCGACGCATCAGACGGTGTGCCGCCATAAGCGGGCCGCCCGTCAATCGTGCTGACAGCCTGCGCACCCGTTATCCGTGTCAGGCCTGCCACGCGCCATGTCAGCGGCAGTGACACTTTCGTCGCCACTTCCACCTTGGGCCGCAACGTGCATTGCCCGCATCTGAGATCATCGCCAAACCACGAAACGACCAGCGCCGCCGATCCGACATTTTCACATGTCGCCTGCAACTGATCGATAGCGACCGACCAGTCAGACGGGCCTTGCGATGTATTGACATTGATCGCGCGGCTCGACGTCTCGGTGAGCCATTCACGCTGCGGTGTCGGCTCATAAACAAACTCACCGGCACCAGGGATAATCGCCACAGCGCGTATCTTGCTCTCGACCTCGTTCAGCGAGCGAAACACCTCAAAGGAAAGCTGCGGCACGCGATTGCCGAACGCCGCGAGGTCAATATTTTCAAGAACGATATAGGCGACGCCGCGATAGGCAGGGCTTGCGCCCTCCACCGCCATGATCAGCGGATCGGCGCTTTGTGTCTCATCGCCCTTGTGCAAGCGCCAGACAGTGTCCGACAGATCAAACGGCTTGCCGTCTGCCCAGACGCGACCGATGCGCGTCACAGGTCCCTCGCAGAGCGCGACCGCCACCGACACGGTGTAACTATATTCGGTATAGCTCGCGCCGCCGCCCCCGCCGCCTTTGCCACCGCCTGTTGTTGTCGTGCTCGCATGTTCTTCAAACTTCGTCGCCCAGATCACTTGTCCGGCGAGCCGTGCGCGACCATAAAGCCGTGGCAGCGCTGCGCCTTCGCTGGAGGCGAGCACCTGCAAGCTCGTGAGGCGCGGTCCCTGCCCGCTCGCCATGGTGGTGCCGAATAATTTGGCGTCAACATAAGCGCCAAGCCCCGCGCCGATCGCACTGCCGATCGCCGCGCCGGTGATCTGCGCACCCAGAATATTGACGCCCGCAGGCAGCAGCGCGCTGCCGATAAACGAACCGGCAGTTGAAAGAACAAGAGTGGCCATGAATTTTCTTTCTCAGAACCGAAATGCAAATGCCATCCGGCTCGCCCACCAGCGCGTCACTTCGCTTTCGACAACCGCGCGCCCCGAATAGGCATGGATCATGTGGCCCGCCCCGCTCAGGATCGCCGCATGTTTCGCCGGACCACCCGCGCGCATGCGGAACAACACAACATCGCCCGCGCGCGCCTCCGCCACTGCGATCTCGCTCATGTGACGGCGTGCCCCGTCCGCCATCGTCTCCGCACTGACGCCGCCGCCCGGCCGCTCGGCCCAGTCAGGCGTATAAGGTGGCGGCACTTCCGGCTCGCACCCCTTCACCTCGCGCCAGACGCCGCGCACAAGGCCGAGGCAATCCGTGCCCGCGCCCTTGCAGCTCGCCTGATGCTGATAAGGGGTGCCGATCCATCTGCGTGCTTCAGCCACAATCAATTCAGCGTCAGACATTGCGGCTCCCTCCGTCATTGTCGTCACCCTGCGATGGGTAAGACATAACAAAATCATTGCCGGGCATATGCGGAAAGCCGCGAAAGTTTTGGCCGTTGCTGAACTTTGTCCGGCACGTCGAAAATTGTTTGTCGCAACCAGCCGTCACCGTAAACGTGTCGCCCGCGACAATCCCATGCGCCATGGCCTGCCACAGTTCGATCACCGCGCCGTCAATGGTGAGCTTATGCAGCTTCACTTCCATCGCCGCGCCTTCATTCGCGCCGCGGGTGAAGATGAGCCGCCCGCGCGTGAATGTATCTTCCGCCGCTGCATCCAACCCGCTTGCGACAATGACACGATCATCCTGCGCACTGACCACCACACCCGCGACCGGCACAATCTCAAGCCCGCAACGCGTATCGCCGAGATCCGCGTCACACGCATATTGAAAGAGCCGCCCCGTCGGCTGATTGAGCCGGTGCGCCAGCCCGCGCAGTTCCGCGCTGAAGCCAGTCGCGCCGCGCGTCACTTCGCCGAGATTGCCCTTGCGCATCAGCACGCGCTCGCTCGTGTCAGCCCAGTTGACGCGCCAGATTTCAATTTCGGCATCATCAAACAAGCCACCGATGAGATCACCTTCACTCAGCCGGTCCGACATCAACGCACCCAGAATGTCGAGATTGTCCACCGACAAGCCGCCCGTCGATTCAATGGCGCTGGCGCTCACCCCTGCAGCGGCTTCATAAGTGATGCCGCCGATGACCAGATTATTGTCATGGTCCGTAAAGCCAAGGCTCACGCCGTCGCGCCGCGTCAGCTTCCAGACATGGGCAAGCGTCGTCGCGCCCGTGTCGAGATGCGCCTGCAAGGCGGGAGATATGTTTTTCATCTGTCATACCCGCACTTCAACAATCGGAATATGCGGCACAGATCCCGCCTCAAATCCCGTCAGACTGATTTCCAGAAAATCCGTGTCAAAGCGCACCGGCACATCAAAGGCAAATCCCGCCGAGACAATCGCGCCCGCCGCAGGCGCCTCCGCCAGTGTGACGACACCACTCGTCACATCAACGCTGAAATCCGTTCCGGTTGTCAGTTCTTCATCCGCCACGCTCACGCGCAGGCTACCCGCCACCGGCTTCGTGATGACGCGTGTATAGCTCCCCGCGCCCGACACATAAGTTTTCTGCAACTGAAACGTGACTGTCTCGCCGTCCCCCGTGCCGATCACCTGATCGTCCGGCGCAATGTCTGCGGCAGGGGCGCAGGATTTCCAGTCGGCGCGGTCCTTCCAGCGAAAGCCGATAAGCCTGCCGTGGCGCGCTTCAAAGAAAGCGATCACCTCATGCACATCATCAAGCGAGCGCAAGCCATAGCCCGCATTATAGCGCCGGCGTGAATGGGCCCAGGGGCTGTTGCGCTCTTCAAAGCCAGATCCGAGCGTCACAATCTCTGTGCGCCGCTCCGGCCCGCCCGTTGCGCCGAAGGCGATTTCGAGCGGAAAGCGAATGTCGTGAAAGACCATGCTGCTCTCCTCAGAGGTTTCGCTGCCCGCGTGATGCAACCCGCGCGATCATCGCGGCGATCTGCGTTTCAGACCGTTTGAAACTTTCCGCATCCCGCGCCGTCACGTTGAACACAATGCTTGTGCCCGCTCCGCCCGCCGCTGCGACGCCTAGCCGTCCGTCTGCACCGCGCTGCAAAGGCATGATCGCTTCAGCGCCCGCTTCGCCCGCCAGCCCCATGCCGCCTTGCAGCGGAAAGAGCACGGGGCTCGACACAACACCGCCTTTGGCAAAAGGCCTGACGCGCCCACCGGAAAAGACATTGCCGTCGGCGCTCGCCGTCACCGATCCGCTGAACGCACCGGCGATTGAATTGCCGATCGATGTGCCGATGGAATTGACCGCTCGGTTCAGAACCATGCGTGACAGGCTCAAAGCGAGTTTCTGCAACGTGTCCGACAGCGATTTGCCCTTGAGCGCCACATCGTCAAAGGCACTTGTCAGTGTGCGGCCAAAATCGCGCCCGCTCGTCCCCGCGCGGCGATATTCGCCTGACACATTGCTCAATGTGCGCACCGTCTCCGCGCCAAAGGCGCGCGTCGCCGCCGACGCCGCCTCCATCGCAGCCGTCAACGCGACAGGATCATGGGGATCAGTCATTGTTCTTTGCTTTCGTTTGATGACTTGCGGTCGGCTCAGGTGAGCCGCTACATTCCGTCAGCGGTATATTGGGCCGCTGCCCGACCTGGAGAGTTCACTTGACGTCTTATCCGCATGCTGTCCGCACCGCGCTCGTCCTTTTGACGCTCAGTGTCGCCTTCGCCTCTCCCGCCGCCGCAGACCCCTCGACAGCCACAGTTCGCGGCGATCTTGAGCGCATCTCGCTTGGCAATGTCGGCACCTATATTTACGGCATCGACGGACGGATGATTCATCCCTCCCCGCCCATGTATGAAAACCCGATCGAGCTCACGCCCGGCGCCCACTCACTGCTCATCGGTTTCAATGCCAGCAAATATGCGTTGCTGCCTGCCCGCATCGATGCCAAAGCGGGCGCTTCTTATGTCGCGCGTTTCGAGCAGACCGGTCAGACCCGTGACGAATTGGTGAGCACGGTCTGGATCGAAGACGCAGCAAGCGGCGAAATCGTCGTCCCCAAGCGCCAGATCTGGCCGGATGCAAAACCCGCAATCACCTATGTGCCGCCCGCAAGCGGTGCCACAGCGACTATTCAGGGCAAGGCCACAACGGATCGCATGGGCGCGTCCTTTGCCCGCGCGGTTGACGGCCTGCCCACAAGCATCGCCGACGTTACCCGCGCCGTGCCCCTGGCGCTCGCCGCCGGTCCGCGCGCACTTCTTATCTCTTTCGCCAGCGACAGGATCATTGCCAATCTTCCCGTGATGCTCGACGTGAAGGCAGGCGACCGCTATGTCATCGGCTATGAGATCGATGACAGCCGTTTCTCATCACAGGCCGCTCCCATTTTCAAATTCTGGGTTGAAAACGCCACGACAAACAAGCGCGTCGTCCCCGAAACCAAGGTGCCTGTGCGCGTGCTCAAATACGATATGGACGTGAAACCCGCTCACGGTCGCCGGAAATAAACAACAGCTACCGGCATACAGCCCGCGCCTCCGCGCGCAGGCGTCCGTAATCCGCCATCATCGCTGCCGTCTCCGATTGCGCGCCGAGCGAGGATATTTCATCGGCGACACGCATTTGTATCTCGGCGGGATAGTCCTGCACGGTGAGGCACGGGCCGTCAGAACGTTCCGTTGCGCAACCGTTCAATGGCACCAGCACCATCACGAGGAGCAGCAGCGCCTGCTTTGCGTATCGCATCATCTCTCTCCCTCAAATGCTCAAGCGCCGCCAGCCGCGCGCGATCCCGCGCCCACATGTAAGCCACGACGCTCGTGCCGAGTTCCGCCAGCAGCGCAATGAGTTTGCCGACAAGATCAATCACGAGGCCGCATCCGCACGCGCCTGCAAGCGCGCTTCGATCATGCGCGTCAGATGCTCGCCCGAAAGGCCCAGCGCTTTCACGGCGTCGGGCACCTGCACCAGCACATAGTTCGCCGCATCCGCTACCAGCTCGCTCTTCGTCTCAACCGTCATCCTCTTGCCACCCAGCGCCGTCAACCGCGCCGAGGCAAAAGCAATGCCCATAGCGAGCGCCTTGTCGAGGATCACACCCAGTTCGCCGTCGCGCTTTGCTTTGAGCCAGCCGCAAACTTTCGCAACCGCCAGCGATCCGAGCGCCGTCAGCGTGGCCAGAAGCAACTCATTCACCAGCGGCAGCAGCGCACCAAAATCAATGTCATGCATCGTCGTTTCCTTTCGCCATAAAAAACGCCCCCCATTTTTCAATGGAGAGCGTTTGTCTCTTTAAGTTTAGGCCTGCCTGTGCAGGCCCGCATTCGTTACTCGGACGGCATCGCTTGCGACACGACCTTCACTCTTCCGCCATAGGAATAAGTGAGGTTCTGCACAGTCTCGCTCGCGGTGTTCAGTGTCATCGCATAATACACACCGCTGGATGTTACACCCGACGACGTATTTTGATGCGTCATGCCGGTGATGCGTTGCTCGTCGGTGCCGACGCCCTTGGCATCAGTCCCCACCATGAGATAACGCTCGCCGGGTTGCACACGCAAACGCCCCGCCAATACGGCACCCCGAAACATGAAACGTTTGCGGTCGAATTCACGCAACAGCTTTCCGTTCGCATCCAGCAGCAGAAGACGCGGCGAAAAAATCGACGATCCCTGAGGATAGCTTTCCACCGTCAGAATGTACTCATATCCCGGCTCCGGCAGAGCCACGACACCGTAGAGGCTCTTTGATCCGTCCGGATGAAGGTAGCAGGATGCTCCTTCATTGATATTCATATCAATGGCTTTTGCATCTTCCGGGTCAAAAGCCAGTGGTGTCGGATTACCGACATTGATATTCGCCGCACATGCCTTGGTTTGCGGCAAGGCGAGAATAGGCATCACAGGATCACGCTTGGCACAACCACCAAGGATCGCACCAAACACGATAAGCGATATAAATGTGAAGCGCGCACAGCTCTTCATTGTATCAACTGGACGATCGCTGTCGTCGATGCCTTAAACGCTACGTCGAGCCCCTCGGCTGTCTTCTTCGGATCTCTCGTCACGTCCGCAAAATCAGGAAAGACGTAAGCCGGATCGGGCGGCAGGGTCACGACATTCTTGGGGTTGTTCAGCGCATTGTAGTAAATGCGATCCTCCATCAGCACGCTTCCGTCCGAAGGTTTGACCAATCGGCAACCCAGATAGACAAACGGACGATAAGGCGCTGAGCCGACAACACCGGCCGAGATATAGCCGTAGTGGTACACAGTATCGAGATAGGCATCCACACCCGAGGCCGAGACTTCAAGATAGGACTTCTTAAAGTCTGACTGATCGGTTCGTGCCACGGGAACATCGACGACTTTATACCCGCGTGCTTCCAGCGATGCTTTCAGGTCGGCAAGATATTTTGCACGTGCATCATAATTTTGACCATTCAACAGCGCTTTAAGATCACTTTCACGCGATTCCTGCATACCGGCGTCAATGATCGCTCCGATCAGGCCGAAGCTCTGGCCCACTGTCGTGGCGAGAATGGCACGCGGCTCTGCCGATGTGCCAGGCGTCAGGATACCGATGGTCTTGATTTTACCGGCTTGAGTGCTGTCGAAAGGCACAGCAGTCGGCCCGCTTACACAACCCGACACACAAAGCATCACCATTGCGGCCAACAGGCCGCGTACACCAAATGTCATTGAGACCCCCATCTCACCCCGCGCCGCCTGAGCACCCCCCACGGGCAACAGACTCAGCGCGTATCAGGCTGCCACTACAAATCAAACGGCTCGCCCGCGCAATAGTCCAAAAGAAAAGATAATCCGCATAAATACACATTTTCAAAATCATCGCTCTAAAAGACATATTTATTACGCGGACACTCTGTACCCATCGACAGGCTTTACTTTCTTCAACTAAAGTTGCCGCAAAACGAGCACTCACATTCAGGATCAGCAATGCCGCGCACTGTCGTCGCCAAACTTGTCCTTCTCGCTGTCATCGCGTCGCTCGCGGCTTGCGCGAAGCAGATCGACCCCAAAACGCTATCGGAAGCCACAGTGTCAGACTATGTGCCACCCAAAGTAGTCACAAGCGACATGGCAACGATCAAAGGCGTCTACACCCAAACTCCAGATATTTTTGGCGCGAGAGTTTCCACCACCTTCTTGGTGGCGATAGATGGAAAGTTCCACGCTGATCCGGATGATCACTCCGCCCTCCCTGTTCCTTCGGGCAAGCACATGGTGGCCATTGGTGTGTCACTCGAGAGCGGATCTGCAATGGTTCCGGCTTATGTCGATCTCAAACCCGGTCGCTCCTATGTCATCAAGTATGAGAATACTGGCCTGACGCTGAACTCGATCAACAAAATTGGTCCGGATAAAACGCTTTGGATCGAAGATGAAAAATCGGGCGAAATTATCTCACCAAAAATTGCATCCAATATCTATGACAGCAACAACCGCTATATTGCTCCTGCCGGTTCCACATCCACTATCACCGGTTCCACCAACGGAGAGCTCCTCGACAAAATTGTCGCCTATACGCAAATGGTTGATGGCTTTGTCGTCGATGGCGATGGTCGGGCTTCAGTTATGGAAGGAGAGGACGGACGACCTGAATATGCTGTTCCGCTCGCACCTGGTCGCCATGGTCTTGCTCTCAGAGTGGCATACGGTACCACGTACTGTACATTTCCGATGATGTTCGATGTAAAGCCAAAAACGAGTTACGTGGTCAGGTTTGAAGAACCTCAAGACAAACTCTCCGAAGGCCATCTCACCTCAGTACTTCCGTTCTGGATCGAGGAAGCCTCAACAGGTGTAATCGCCTATCCCAAAGTTGATCTCATCTTTTCCGTCGGTAAAAAATTCACGCCCGAACAACTCGGCCAACCCGCGACACCTCCCGCAACGCCCGCCACAGCTCCAAAGTAACGGGATTCAATCCGGAAATCTCTGCGCAAGCGACGAGAGCGATGCCCGCGTCATCCCCTCTCCGCTTGCGCCCGCCCCCGCGCCTTTCGCCGCCGCGCTGAGTTCGCGCAGTGTCATACGCCAAAACGCATCCGGTGGAAGCCGCAACTGACCAAGCCCAAGCTCCATCGCGCGGGCCCATGGGAAGCGTGTCACGCCTCATCCCCGCTGAATGTGGCGGTCAGTAAATCCGCGACGATGGCGATATAGCCCGCCGCGCCGCCCGCCACACTCATCTGCGCCACATCATCGTCGCTCACTTTCGCGCCCGCGCCGCGCAAGCCCGCGCCGATCACGCGGATCGCATCGCGCGCACTGATACGCCCCGTCTCAAAGCGTGTCGCCAGCACCAGCATGTCTTCACCGCCGAATGCGTCTTCAAGTTCAGCGAGAGCGCCGAGTGTCAGCACCAGCACGCGCCGCTCCCCGCCAAGCTCTGCTTCAATTTCACCGCGATGCCGGTTGACCATTTTCACATCGCCGTAAAGGTCAGCGCGCCCGCGCTTTCCAGCGCCAGATCGAATGTCACCTCGCCGTCATGCTCGCCTGCATATTCAAGCGCCGTGATCTGAAAGGCGCCCGCCACCGTGCCGAAATCGGGAATGATGACCTGCCAATTTTTGATCGCCGCATCAAAGAACACCTGCCGCATATCGGCGTCCGATGCGCTATCCCGGAAAATCCCGCGCCCTGCAATGCTTGCCATGCGCATGCCCGCGCCCGCCAACAGCTCGCGCCATTGCCCGCTTGATTCAGCATTGGTCACATCAACGCTGCGCGCATTGAACGAGACCGAGCGCGCGCGCAGCCCTGCCACGGTCACAAAACTTCCCGATCCCGCCGCATCGAGTTTGATGAGCAGGTCTTTGCCTTTCTGAGCGGCCATGATCGTTCCTATTCACTTAAGGGTTCAGTGACAGCGCGAAAGCGGATCGTGCCGCGCCAGGTTGCGCCATCGCTTTCGCGTCGCGTCTCGGCGCTTTGAAAACGCATATTGATGAGCGCGAAGCCGTCAAGCGTCAGCTCTGCGTCATGCAGCGCGCGATGCACCGCGCCCATGATGGCCTTGGCTTCCGCGCGCCCGCCGCTGCGTGAATAGACATTCAGGCTGAGCCAGTGCTCGCGGCCCTCCGCCTCTCCCGCACTCCAGTCGTCAACCTGCGCTTCGCCAAGCGTGAGATAGGGAAAGCCCGTATCGCCCGGCACCGCGTCATAGATGCGCGACCCCACAAACTCGCTGACGCCCGCATCTGTCGTCAGGCATTCAAAAATCGCTTTCTGTAGTGCAAGGTCCGCGTCGCTCGCAAAATCAAAGCTCATGCCACGCCTCCTTCCGCGCGGATCTCGAGCCAACGTCTGCGCCCGTCTGTGTCGCGCAGATTGCGGATGTTGAGCACCTCACCGCGCCGGATGAGCCGCATGTCGGCGCGCAGATCATCGCGAAAACGGATCGTCACATTATATGGGAGGCGCGCCTCAATGCGTTCGGCCAGCGTCACCTCCGCGCCGCTGAGCGCCTGCACATTGGCCCACACCGTGGCGAGCGCCGCCCATGTCACCACCTCGCCGCCTGCGCCGTCGCTCACGCGTGAGCGCGCTTCGATCGTCACGCGCTCGCGCAAATCGCCCGCGCCGCTCACAGATGGAGCCTCAGATAAGGCGCGATAAGCGCCGAGACGGTGAAGGGCAATTCATCCCCATGCGGGCCAAGGCTCACCGGCTCGCGATACTCAAACCAATGAGCAGCAAGCAGCAGGATCGCCAGACGCAAAGGTTCAGGCACATCGCCCGCCGCGCCATAGCCTGCAACCACATCAATATAAATGCCGCCGATGCGCCGCGTGGGCGCTGGCCAGACAATCGACGGCAGCAGGCGCGCCCTCTCCCCCAACGCCGTTTCATAATCCGTCGCGGCAAGGACGCGCGGGCCCTCTGCATCATTCATGGTCACAGAAGTCACCGCGCTCACAGGCGCAATCGGTAAAAAGACAGCGCCCGCGGGCCATGCATTCAAAATCAGCCGCCAGCTCTGCGTGATGAAGGCCCGCCGCGTGCGTCCCTCCAGCGCCGCGCGGGCGGCAACGAGAAACGCATTGAGCAAATCATCTTCATCATGCGCATCCAGCCGCAAATGCGCGCGGGCCTGGTCGAGCGTGACAGGCTCACTCACCGGCCCGCTCAGGAGCATCAATGTCATGTCGTCACCATCCATGAATAAAGAGAAATGCCGCTCCGGCCCGCCGAGGGGCCACGGGGCCGGAGCGGCGATGCCCCGTCGTCGTAGGACGACAGGAAAAAAACCCGCCGTCAGGCGACGGGCTTCACATGGGCTGTGCTGAGAATGGCGAGCGCCGAAACCGGCGTGCCGTTTGTATGTGTACCCGTCAGCACCAGCGACACGCGGCTATAGCGCGCATTGCCCGCATAGCCGATGCGGTATTCCTTCTGCGCCGTGCCGGCTGAATCGACGGTGGCGAAATAGCCGCTCGCGTCCACCGGCCCGCCGTTCACAGCCTTGGCGTCCGTGACAGCGGCCCAGTTGCTGCCGTCTTCGGAATGTTCGAGTTTGACGTCAAACTTCTTCGAGCCCGACAGCGTGTCGCCGCTCGCGCCGAACTGGACGATATGCTCGACGCTCTCAAAGCCCTGCCGGTCCACCGGCGCGCCGGAGCGGGCACCCGTGGTGACAGCCGGATCAAGCGTCTGCACAGTTTTCAATCGTGAATGAATGTCTCTCATAGGCGGCCCTCCTCAAGCCGTTCCGAATTTGAGGAACTTCAGCGCCTCAAAATTCTGCACGCCGCCGCCCACACGTTTGGTCGTGTAAAACAGCACATAGGGTTTGGACGAATAGGGATCGCGCAGCACGCGCACGCCGAGCCGGTCAACGATCAGATAGCCGCGTTTGAAATCGCCGAAAGCCATCGCCACCGCATCCGTCGTAATTGACGGCATGTCTTCGGATTCCGTCACCGGATAGTTGAGCAATGTCGGCGGCGTTCCGGCGGCAATGCCGGGCTGCCAGAGATAATTGCCGTCCACGTCCTTGAACTTGCGGATCGCCGATTGCGTCGCGCGGTTCATCACGAAACGCGCATTGGCGCGGTAGCCCGCCTTCAGCGTGTAGATGAGATCAATCAGAATGTCGGACGGGTTTGACGTGGGGAAAGCGCCGGCAACGCCCGTGGCGACATAGCCGATCTTGCCATGCACGGCGCTCGCGTCCGCCACCCTCGGATAAGAGAGGAAGCCGCGCGGGCGGCGGATGCCGTCGCCGGTGACAAAGGCCGTGCCTTCCTGTTCAGCAAAAGCCGTCTGCACTTCTTCGGCGAGCCACTGGTCGATATTGACAGCAGCATCGTCCAGCAATGTCGAAGTCGCGGCGGGCATGGCATAGAGTTCCATCGCCGGAAATTCGATCTCGGAGAGTTTACCGCCTGTCGTTTCGAGGCGGCTTTCGCTCTCGCCGACCCAGCCGCTCGCAAAGCCCGATGTCGTGAACGGCTTTTTGTAGCTCGCCGCGCCGATCTGGCGCACGCCCGCAATGGCGCGGATGGGCGAGGCCTGCGAGACGATACGGTCGATCATGCGTTCAGTTTCAGCGGGCACCAGATAGCCGCCATCAGGGTCTGATTGCGCGGCGAGTGCCTTCGCCTCAAGGACACGCAGCTCATGCGTCTCGCCCTTGCGCACATAGGTATCAAAGGCGCGCTTGTGTTCGCGCTTGGCGGGATCGAGCGCCACGCGTGCTTCGCCGCCCAATTCAGGGCGGGCGAAGGCGAGTGCCAGATCGTCCACGGTCTTTTTCTGCCGGTCGAGCGCGCGGTTGATGCGCTCGACTTTATCCTCGGTCACAACATCGGCCGTGAGCTTGCGCTCGATCTGGCCGAGGCGCTCGTCGTTCGCCTGTTTGAAATCTTCAAACGCGCCGAGAAAATCATCAAGCGCCTCGCGCACGTCATGCGCGGCGGGAACAGATTTTGTCTCAAGATTTTTGGGTTCGGAGACGTGGGGGTTCAGCGACGCCCCGATGCGCGGGACGCCTTGGTCAAATGCACTCATAGGTGCTCCTTTAGGTCAGGGTTTGAAAATAAGCGAAGCGACGCGGAAGGCCCGCGCCAGTCCCGCATTGATTTTGGCGGTCTGCTTGACTGAGCTGATCCGCGCTTGCGGCAACATGGGAAACGTCACAACCGAGATTTCCCACAAGTCCACTTCGATGAGACGGCGCAATCCCGTCTTCTTGTCCGACTGCGCTTTGACGACGTGATAGCCGATCGAAAGCCCGTCAATCGCGCCCGCCCGCATCAGGCTCAACACCTCGCGGCCGCGCGCCACATCGCCGAGCAGCCGGCCCTGCACATAGAGCCCGCGCCCGTCTTCAACAATTTTCGTCCAGATGCCGATGGGCTCCAGCGGGTCGTGCTGATAAAGCAGCTTCACGCCCCGATGCCCGCGCCGTTTGAGCGTGCCGCGAAACGCGCCGGGCATCACCATATCGCGGCCCAGATCCTCCGCGCCGAAGAGCGACGCATAGCCCTCAAAAGTGCCGTCCCCATTGACACTTTTGAAGTCCGCCCGCACCGCCTTGCGCTCAATTTTTTCCGCTATCCCGTCCACGCGTCCTCCTTCTGTGAGGCAACAAAAAAGCACCCCGTGGGGTGCTTGCATTTCGTCTTAGTCCTCTCCCGCTTGCGGGAGAGGGTTGGGTGAGGGTCTTACTTTCTTTCAGCAACCACCCGATCCAACTTCTCTTCAATCCGCACCAACGACGCCTGCATCGCTTTTGATTGTTCTTCGAGCCGCGCCGTGCGCTCGACAACTTCATCCGTGCGGCCCGCGCGTTGCTCCAGCGACGTCAGCCGCTCCGCCGCCGCGCCGGACCAGATCAGGGCGGCGCCCGTCTGCATGATGATGGTGATGACAAGCGCCACCGGCACATGCCGGTCCATGCGCCAGCCTGTGTTTTCGCCGAGTTTCATCACGTCACCTTTCACCCTTCCCATATCCCACCGCCGCGCGTTTCTCATCATCCGTGAGAAAATCCGCGCGGCCCACCCGCGCCCAGAGCGCTTCGCGTTCGCCCGACAGCGCTTCGACGCCGTCCAAATCAAAACCAAGCCGCAGATGGGTCTCGCCATAGCGGTCGCCGAGCCAGCGCGTGAGCCCGCGTGCGGTGCGGGTCGCCAGCGGCAGCACGGTCTGGCGCCAGAAGCTGCGATTGGCTTCGGCGTAATTAGCAAAAGTGTTGTCGCCGGGAATGCCGAGCAGCATCGGCGGCACGCCGAAGGCGAGCGCGATGTCGCGGGCTGCCGCGCGTTTGGCTTCAATGAAATCCATGTCCTTCGGCGTCAGGCCCATCGCAGTCCAGCTTAAGCCGCCTTCAAGGAGCAGAGGCCGCCCCGCATTGGCCGCGCCCTGATAATTGTCGGTGAGTTCGATCTTCAATCGCGCGAACTGATCCTCGGTGAGGTTCGTTGAGCCGTCAGCGCCTTTATAGATGAGTGCGCCCGAAGGCCGCGCGGCATTGTCCAAGAGCGACTTGTTCCACTGCCCCGCCGCATTGTGAATATCGACGGCGAAGGCGGCGGCTTCGAGCGGGCTCAGGCCATAGTGGTCGTCGGTCGGATGAAACATCCGCATATGCATAATGGGTCTCTCACCCCGCGCCGGATCGTATGCGAATGTCGCCACCCGTCCGTCCACCGCATATTCATAAGCCTCCGGCCAACCGGCGCGACCGGGCACAACCTTCATCCGGTCGGGGCGCAGCGCATAAAGCTCGCGCGGTTGCCCGTCCAATTCCACGAGTTCAAGATAAGCGTTCCCCGCGACTTCGAGATAGCCGTACCAGGCTTCAAACAGATCCGCGCCGCTTTCATGCGGATTGGGCCGCTCCAAGAGCGACAGCAACGGATGCGCGGTGATCTCGCGCGCACCATCATAAAGCAACCATGGCAGGCTTGCGGCGGCTTCGGCAATCATGCGCACGCAGCGATAGGCGACCGCATTGCGCTCAAAACTTTCACGCGACAGTTGCGCATAATCGCGCGGCGTCCATTGTGCCCGGCCCTGCATATGCAACGCGAAAAGCGGCGCGACACGGCTCATCTTTGTGTCGGGTGCAGATTTCGGCGTCAGAAACGACATCCAATTTTTCAAAATTATCTCCCGATTGACTGTCTAGTCCTCTCCCCCCTTGAGGGGGAGAGTTAGAGAGGGGGGTGAACCGCAGATTCAGAATTTGACGCTTACCCCCCTCCCTACCCTCCCCCTCACCTTGCGCGTAGGCGCAAAGAAAAGGATGGGGGGAGGGGAATTAGAAAAATATGCGCCCCCCTAAAGCCGTCTCACCTTCGGCGCGCCTGCCTCTGTCCCCAGCATCAGATCCGTCAAGGCCCAGACGAGCGCATCAAGCCGGTCAGGGCTTTTCCCCATGCCGGGCACGAAATCACACATCTGATCTTCGAGCCGCGCGAGCGAGCCGACATGGCTCACCAGCCCGCGTTCGTATAAAGCCGCGACAGGTTCGGCCCGCACCCATTTGCCGCGCGTCGCCCGCACGAGGCGGATGGAAGCCTGCGGCATCACCTGGCGCATAATGGTCGAGACCATTTCGCCGCCCTGATTGCTTTCGGCAATGATCCGGTCGGCGCGATGATCGCGATAGGCCTTCGCCGCACGGCTTGCCCAGGTGAGCGGTGTCAATCCGCCCATCGAGCGGTCATCAATCACATAGGCGCTGCCGCTCTCTGTCATGCCCGCGACGACGATGCCGCATTCATCGGCATTGGGTCCGCTTGTTGCGGGCGGATCGACGGCGACAACAATGCGCACAAGGTCCGGTGCGCGCGCCACCCGCGTTGCGTCGATCATCTCGCGCGACCAGAGCGCATCGGGATTGTCTTCAATGAGTTCAGCGTCCAGCTCCTGCCGCCCCAGCCGCGTGCCTTCATAGCGCGTGATGACGGAGCGGAAAAAGGCGTCTGCCAAATTCGCGCGATTGGCATAGGTGCTCGCCCGCGTGATGACGGTCGCCTCGTCACTCAGCAGGCGTTTCACAATCGGCACGGGGCGCGGCGTTGTCGTCACAACCTGACGGGGACGTGCGCCGAGCCGCAGCCCGAATTGCAGCATGTCCCATGCGGCTTCGGCATAGCGCCATTTCGCCACTTCGTCCGCCCATGCCGCATCAAATTGCGGCCCGCGCAAACTTTCAGGCTCTGACGCAGAGAATGCCTGCGCCACAGCGCCGTTCGGCCAGAGCAATCTTTTGCGCGAGGTCTCATAGCGCGGACGGTTTGTGCCCGCGAGCGATGTCAGACCCGATGCACCTTCAATCATCACTTCGCGCACATCACCCAGCGTCTCGCCCACAAGCGCAATGCGGCCCGCGAGATTCCGGTCCACGAGCGAGCGGATCCATTCCGCGCCCGCGCGTGTTTTCCCCGCGCCGCGCCCGCCCAGCAGCGCCCATGTCGTCCATTCGCCGCGCGGCGGCAATTGGTCGGCCCGTGCCCAATAGGGCCAATGCTCAGTGAGCCACAGTTTTTCCGCCCGGCTCAGACTGTCCAGAAACGCCGCCCGTTTCTCCGGTGGCATGGAAGAGAGCGAAGCGCCGCTCAAGCTCGGCGCTGAGGTCTTCGCTTGTCGCGCGTTCACCATTGCCGTTGCCTTCCTGTTTGTCTTTGCGTGCTTTGATTTCGTTCAGTGTTTCCAATGACCGCACCAGCGAGGCGAGGCGGCGCGCATCGCGTTCACGTTCCACCGCCGGACGGTCTTCCAGTGTCTCGCCTTCAATCGCCTCAATCTCACGCGCGATCAGGCGCTTCAGCCGCGAGGCAAGCCTGCTCGGCATCAGTTGTGAGCTGACAAGATCTGCCGCTTTTTGTACGGGCGTGCGCAGCGTCTTGCGCATCGCCCAGCCGTGCCTCGCGGCGTATATCGCGAGTGTTTGCCAGGCCACTCCGTATTCATCGGCGAGCGCGACGAGATTAACCGACAGATCCTCGTAGCGCGGGCGAATAGAATCCCAATCCGGCCCTGTGGCCGGTTCTGTTATGACGGGTTTTTTCATGTGACTGAAATATGGATATGAGGGTTGCGCTTGTGAAGCGGGGATATCTCAGTGAACGGAGTTTTTTCCGTTCACTTCGAGATAGACACATTTTCGGAGATAAAGGGAAGGTGGGGGTCAGGCGTTACGCTGACAAGCGGGGATATCTTCTACTCCGCCACGTATTTCGGCCACTCGACGATATAGTCACAAATATCGTCAAACTCGATCTCGGTCTCGGAGACCACGCGGCCCCTGACCGACATGCCGGCTTCAACCACGCTTTCCGTCTCGCCCGACACCAGCGGATGCCAGTCGGGTAAGTCCTTGCCTTCCGAGATCAGCCGATAGGCGCAGGAGGGCGGCATCCAGCTCACTTCCTCGATCACCTTGGGCGAGAGCTTGACGCAATCGGGCACATGCTTTTTGCGGTTTTTATAGTCCGAGCATTGGCAGGTGGTGCAGTCGAGCAACCGGCAGGCGACATTGGTATATTCAATCACCAGCGTGTCTTCGTCTTCGAGCTTCACCAGACAGCATTTCGCGCAGCCGTCGCAGAGCGATTCCCACTCCTTGCGGTTCATTTCCTCAAGCGTTTTCCGCTTCCAGAAGGGCACGTCTGTCATAAAGCGAGAGAAAGCCCCGAACGCCCCCGCCCGTCAAGCCCCTTCCCGTCCTGATACAATTTTCGCGCGCCCTGTTCCAAATCCTGCCGCAATGCGGGCACAATGGGGCGGAATACTGCGCGTCATGCGAGGCACAAACCTTGCCTGTCTTTGCGTTGCTGCCAGCATCTGAAGGAACTGATTAACCTTGTCGCATACCGAACCGCCCATTGAGCCGCAGAACGACCCCGTTGAGGGTGACGAAGCCGGTGCCGCGCCTGTGCGCAAGCGTCCCCTCCCGCCGCTATGGCTGCGCCTCACCACATTTGGCCTCACTGCGGTGCTGCTCGCAGCCACGCTTCTCGTTTTCGTCACGCTGCCGCGTCTGAAAAAAGACATGGAGGCCGCCCCCGCCAATTCGCTGGCGCTCACGGTGCTTGACGCGGAAGGCAATGAAATCGGCAGCCGCGGCGGCACAATGGCCCCTGTCGTTCCCATCGGCGAAATGCCGCCTTATCTCGTCAAAGCATTTCTCGCGACCGAAGACCGCCGCTTCTATAGCCATTGGGGCCTTGACGGGCGCGGCCTTGCGCGCGCCACATGGACCAATATCCGCGCCGGTGGTTTTGTCGAAGGCGGCTCGACTATCACGCAGCAATTGGCGAAAAATCTCTATCTCGACAGCGACCGCACACTTTGGCGCAAAGCACAGGAAGCCTTGATCGCGCTCTGGCTCGAAGGCAATTACAGCAAAGACGAAATTCTCTCGGCCTATCTGAACCGCATCTATATGGGTGCCGGGAACTATGGCATCGACGCCGCCGCGCATTATTATTTCGGCAAGAGCGCGCGCGATGTGTCGCTGCCCGAAGCCGCCATGCTTGCAGGTCTGCCCAAAGCGCCGTCGCGCTTTTCCCCCACCAATGATCTCGCCCTTGCCCGTGCGCGGGCCAATGTCGTGCTTGCCCGCATGTTGGCCAATCGCGATCTGACGCCCGACGAAATGGCCGATGCGCGCGAACATCCCGCCGAGGTCGCACCGCGCGGCGCGCGTGACGGTCAGCAGTATTTTGTCGATTGGGTCGCAGGCGAAGTCCGCCTCCTTCTGCCGGAAGCGACAGGCCGTCTCACGGTCAAGACAACACTCGACCCCAAGCGCCAGCGCGCCGCTGAAGCCGCCATCGCCAAAGCCTTGAAAGACGGCGCCAACCGCGATGTCGCGCAGGGTGCCGCCATCGCCCTTTCCAAAAACGGCGCGATCCTCGCCATGGTCGGCGGCAAATCTTATATTGAAAGCCAGTTCAACCGCGCCACGCAGGCCGAGCGCCAGCCCGGCTCCGCTTTCAAGCCGGTGATCTATCTCGCCGCTCTGGAAAACGGCTTTTCGCCATCCGACAAAATCGACGACAGCCCCGTGACGCTTGGCGAATGGACACCGCAAAATTATGAGACCAATTCCTATGCGGGTCTCGTGACGCTGACACAGGCGCTCGCAAAGTCGATCAACACGGTTGCGGTGAAACTCGCCGACAAGGTCGGCATGCAAAACATCACCGACATGGCGGCGCGCATGGGCATCACCTCGCCCATCCAGTCCAATCTCTCCGTGGCGCTCGGCAGTTCGGAAGTCACGCTGCTCGAACTCACATCCGCCTATTCCATCTTCGGCAATGACGGCAAACGCGCCGTGCCCTTCGGTGTCGTCGAGATCATCTCGATGGAGGGCGAAACGCTTTATGAGAACAGACCGGCGAGCTTCACGGTCACATCATCAGTCCATGCGCAGGACATGACCTATATGCTGCATCAGGTGATGACCAACGGCACGGGCGTCCGCGCCGCCCTCAATGATCGCACGACAGCAGGCAAAACCGGCACAAGCCAGGATTACCGCGACGCGTGGTTCATCGGCTACACGGCTAACGAAACCGCAGGCGTCTGGTTCGGCAATGATGACAATCACCCGACAGGTCGCGCCTCAGGCGGCGGTTTTGCCGCACCCGCATGGCATGATTATATGGTCGCCGGTCAGAAAGGCGTGCCGCCCGTGACGCTTGCGGGTGCCGAGCGCATCGCCGCGCCGGAAGTGCGTGAGACGGTCGCCGCGCCCATTCGCTCCTTCATGGGCCAACTCGCCGACCTGTTCAGCCTCTCGCCCCGCCTTGATGCGCCGCAGGACCAGAATTTCAGCTCCGGCCGCAGCGACGCGCCCGAAGGCTTGCAACCCGGCGGCGGACGTCCGCGGTAAATATGCCGCCCATATGAGAAAAGGCGGTCGTTGCCGACCGCCTTTTGTTCATTATCACGATGACGCCCTGTCTCAGGCGGCTTTCGCCTTGGCCATCAGATTTGCGACTTCCACCTTCAGCCAGTCGGCCAGGCCTTGAGCCTGTTGTGACAGGCCTTCGGCTGAGTGGAGAACTTCGCTCGCCGTGGTGCCGGTTTCAACGGCCACATCACGCACCATGCTGATGCTGATCGCCACTTCACTGGTGCCCTGTGCGGCCTGATCGACATTGCGGGCGATTTCCTGCGTCGCCGCACCCTGTTCCTCGATCGCGGCGGCAATCGCCGCAGTGATCTCGTCCATCTCGCCGATGGTCTCCCCGATGGCCCTGATCGTGGCAACCGCGGCATCCGTGGCGACGCGGATAGCTCCGATCTGTTCGGAAATATCATTGGTCGCCTTGGCTGTCTGCGAGGCGAGGCTCTTGACCTCACCGGCAACGACGGCGAAACCCTTGCCGGCTTCACCGGCTCGCGCCGCTTCGATGGTTGCGTTAAGCGCCAGAAGGTTCGTTTGCGCGGCAATATCCGAAATCAGCGTCACGATCTCGCCGACCTGCTGTGCCGCATCAGCCAGACTCTGAACGGTCACATTCGTCTGCGCGGCACGATCAACAGCTTCTTTTGCGACCGCGCTTGAGCGGGCAACCTGTTTGCCGATCTCACCGACGGAGGATGAAAGCTCTTCCGCTGCCGAGGCCACTGTCTGCACATTGGTGGAGGCTTCTTCTGTCGCCGCAGCGGCGGAAGTTACCTGTTCGCTCGTGCTGGAAGCATTGCGCGACATAATTTCTGCGCCGCCGCGCATTTCGGCGGCAGAAGACGAGACGTTGGCAACAATGGAGGTGACTTTTTCTTCAAAGTTGCTGGTAAAGTCCATGAAGTCCTGAACTTTAGCTTCCGTTGTCTCAGTCGAATCGTTGAGAATCTTCGCCGCATTGGCGAAAGCGCCGGGCAGACCGCGCGGCAGAACCTTACGGAAATATTTGCTCCGGGCGATGTAGGACGCCGAGCCGGCCGCTTCGCGCACGAAGCCGTCCGCAATGTCGATCATGTTGTTGATGCCGGATTGAATACGGCCCACAGCACCGGAATCTATCTCGTCCAGAACACGCTTTTCGAGATCGCCTTTGGCGACGGCCTCGCAGACCTTCGCGGCGCGATCAAGGGTGCCGGCCAGACGATAAAGACAGAACAAACAACCGGCTGTCGTCGCCAGAACGAGGGCGGGAACAGCGAACAGGCCAACCATCCCTAAATCCACGCCGACCGTCACGAGGCCCGCATCGGCGAGAGCGATGACGCCGCTGGCGCCGGCGAAAAGAGACGCCTTAGAGAGTAAGGACAAATTCGTCATAGCCGATCCCCTTGTTTTGCAGATCTGTCATCAAAAAATCATAGGCCATATTCATTCCATCCTTGCGGTTGGCGACTTCGCTTTCCTTGGCCAGCAGCGCCTTATAGATGGGGACGATTTTCGCCACTTTGTCGGGATCCGGCTTGCGACGGTTGGAATGGTAGCCGACGACATTGCCCTGCGCGTCAAAGCTCGGTGTCACATGCGCAAGCACCCAGTAGTGATCGCCGTTGATAGCCATGTTGACGACATAGGCAAAAATCTCGCCCTTCGCTTCGATCGTCTGCCAGAGAAGCTTGAACACTGAGCGCGGCATGTCCGGATGACGGATGATGCTGTGCGGCTGGCCAATGACTTCCTTGGCTGTCTTGTATCCCGCGACGCGCAGAAAAACGTCATTGGTATAAGTCAGATGCCCCTTGAGATCTGTCTTACTGACGATGATTTCGTTTTCGCCAAACGGGCTTTCCCTGCCCGAAGGTTGAACGTGTCCCTTTGCCATATCTATGTCCCCAAAATTGGCGATGCTGTTTTCATGCAGCATGGAGAAGATGAAATACCTTTCCCGCCATTATCGATATACCCTTACAATGTCTGCGGCTTTAACACTGCCTGCCCGGATCGTTAAGGAATTGGAAGCAATCGGGCGCAATCGCCTCATTGCCTCGTTCCCGCCGATGCGCCATATAGGCGGCAGTTTCCGCCCCTTTATATGTGTACTCAGCCGTGGCCCCTCCGCTTCTCGCCTTGCGTGATATCCGTGTCGCCTTCGCCGATCAGGTTCTGATCGACGGCGCGGGCTTTGCGCTGGCACCGGGCGACCGGCTTTGCCTTGTGGGTCGTAATGGCGCAGGCAAATCGACGCTCCTGAAAATCGCGGGCGGTCTTGTCGATCCTGATGGCGGCGAAGTTTTCCTTCAGCCCGGCACGCGCGTCTCTTATCTGTCGCAGTCGCCCGACTTCGGTGGCGCCGCGACCATTCTCGATTACGTCATGGCGGGCGGCGCGCCCGCTTATGCAGGTGAAGCCGTGCTTGGCGAATTGGGTCTCGATCCCAATTCTTCCACCACCAATCTCTCCGGTGGCGAAGCGCGCAAAGCCGCCATCGCGCGGGTGCTCGCCGATGATCCCGACATTCTCCTTCTCGACGAACCGACAAACCATCTCGACCTTCCCTCGATTGAATGGCTTGAAGAGCGCCTGACGCAATTTCGCGGGGCCTTCGTTCTCATCTCGCATGACCGCGCGTTCCTGCGCCGGTTGACTGCCGGTTGCTTGTGGGTCGATCGCGGCACGGTCCGCCGCCTCGACAAGGGCTTTGGCATGTTCGAGGAATGGACCGAGCAGATATTGGCTGAGGAAGAAATCGTCCAGCACAAGCTCGACCGTCTGATCATCGCCGAGACCCAATGGTCGCGCGAAGGCATCAGCGCGCGGCGCAAACGCAATCAGGGTCGGCTGCGTCGTCTTTACGATCTGCGCTCCGAGCGCGCGAACCAGATCGACAAGACCGGCCGCGCCGCTCTTGCGGTTGAAACGGGGGCCGCCTCCGGCACGCTCGTCATTGAGGCGAAGAACCTTTCCAAGACGTTTGGTGAGCGAACAATCATCTCTGATTTCTCGACCCGCATCATGCGCGGGGATAAAGTCGGCCTCATCGGTCCCAACGGGGCGGGGAAATCTACGCTGCTCAAAATGCTGATGGGACAGCTTGCCTCCGACACCGGAAGCTTCAGACTGGGGACAAATATCACGCCGGTTATCCTCGACCAGAGCCGTGCAACCCTGGATCCCGATGCGACCCTTTGGGACACGCTATGCGAGGGTGGCGGCGATCAGGTCATGGTGCGGGGACAACCTCGCCACGTTGTCTCCTATCTGAAGGATTTCTTATTTCGTGAAGCGCAGGCGCGCCAGCCGGTCCGGGCGCTTTCGGGTGGTGAGCAGGGCCGGCTTATCCTCGCCCGGGCATTAGCAAAACCGTCGAACCTTCTCGTACTCGACGAACCGACTAACGATCTCGACATGGAAACACTCGATCTCTTGCAAGAAATGCTGACTGATTACGAGGGTACAGTGCTGCTTGTGAGCCATGATCGCGACTTTCTTGACAGGGTTGTAAGCTCCGTTATCGCCCTTGATGGGCAGGGTGGCGCGGAGGAATATCCCGGCGGCTACTCCGATTGGCAGGCCTTCATGCGCAATCGCCGGAGCGAAAATTCCGCCTCAAACGGAGCCTCGAAAAATACTCCGAAGACGGAACGTCTGGTAAAATCCGTCACCAAATTATCTTACAAAGAAACGCGTGCGCTCGAAGAACTCGCGACAAAAATGCCAAAGCTCCAGAGTGAAATGGCAAAGCTCGAAAGTGAATTGTCCGACCCCACGCTCTACGCGCGCGACGCCGCGTCCTTCGCTCGCATAACGGCGCGTCTTGATGCATTGCGCACAGAACTTGGGCAATCCGAAGAGCAATGGCTTGAACTTGAGATGAAGCGCGAAGAACTCTCCGGCTCCTGACTAATTTTCATTTGAGATTTTCTCAAAAGAGTCAGATGTTATTATTGCAATAACATGACGGGCAAAGGGGGCGTTCATGGCATTTTTTCTCAAACTCACCGCATCCGTTTTTCTGTCCGTCGTCCTCGGTCTCGGCTCGGCCTATGTCGCGCTTTACAGCACCGGCAAGGCCGACGCCGCGTCGTCCAACCCTTATGAACGCGCGGCCTATGCGGTCCGCGATCTTCTGCCGGGCGGAAGGAGCGCGCTATGAACCCCACGCTCTTCTGGATCGTCGGCACGCTTTGCGGCATCGGCATCATCCATATCGGTACGGTCCTCGCACTCGCCAGCATCGCGGGCGGCAACTGAAATAGTTGATCTAGCTTCACGCGAATTGCGCTGCTAGCATTGCCGCCGATTGATTTGCAGACATGAGGGGCTTTACGAAATGAACCGCAATCTGTTGCTCGGCGGACTAGGTGCGATTGTCGCCGTTGCTATCATCATCGTGCTTGCGATGAGCCCGTCCAAAGATGCCGGTGACGGCTCGACGAAAATCATTTTTGCGACCGACTGGAAAGCGCAAGCCGAACATGGCGGCTTCTATCAGGCTGTTGCCAAAGGCTATTACAAAGACGCCGGATTGAACGTCACGATTCAACAGGGCGGCCCCGGCGTCAATGTTCCGCAACTTCTCGCCACGCAAACAATTCAATTCGGTATGGGCTCCAACAGCTTCATTCCGCTGAACATCGTCGTCGCCAAAGCAGGCTCCAAAGCTGTGATGGCGAGCTTTCAGAAGGACCCGCAGGTTCTCATCACGCATCCGCGCGACGACATCAAATCTGTCGCTGACATGAAGGGCAAGCCGATCCTGATTGCAGACGCGACCACCACGAGCTTCTGGCCGTGGCTCAAAGAGAAATACGGTTTCACAGACGATCAGATCCGCAAATACACATTCAACCTCGCGCCCTTCCTCACCGACAAAATGGCGATACAGGAGGGCTATCTCTCGTCCGAGCCTTATACGATTGAGAAGGAAGGCAAGTTCAAGCCGCAGGTTTTCTTGCTGTCGGACAATGGCTATCCGGGCTATGCCGCCTTCATCATGGCGACGAATGAAATGATTTCAGAGCATCCCGACGTCGTACAAAAATTTGTCGATGCCAGTATCAAAGGTTGGGTTGACTATCTCTACGGTGACAATGCCGCAGCGAATGAACTCATCAAAGCCGACAATCCTGACATGACCGACGAGCTTCTCGCACATGGTCTTGCCACGTTGAAAGAACACGGCATCATCGACAGTGGTGACACAGAAAAGCTCGGCATCGGCGCAATGACGACGGAACGCTGGCTGGCTTTCCACAATGAAATGGCCGCCACCGGCATCTACCCGAAAGACCTCGACATTCATGCGGCCTACACGCTTGAATTTGTCAATCAGGGTGTCGGCAATGATTTGAAGTCTGAGCTGACGAAGAAGTAAAGGTATCGCGTTCGTGAACCAAGCGTCGGGCACATCGCTCATCGACCTGCAAAACATATCGAAGACCTATGACAGCGGCACTCAGGCGCTGCAAAGTGTTTCGACGTCGATAGCGCAAGGTTCGTTTGTGTCGCTGCTTGGTCCGTCGGGTTGCGGCAAGAGCACGTTGCTCCGCATCATCGCGAGTCTCGTTCAGCCGACCACAGGCACAGTGTCATGGCCTTCAACGGGTGGCGTACGCCCCGCTGACATCGGTTTTGTCTTTCAGGACGCGACGCTGATGCCTTGGGCGAGTGTGCTCGACAATGTTTATTTGCCGTTCAAACTTCAGGGCCGCGCACTTAAGGATGTTGCGCCGCAGATCATGGATGCGCTGGCCCGCGTCGGCCTTGCTGATTTTGCCAAATCATTTCCGCGCGAGCTTTCCGGCGGCATGAAGATGCGCGTGTCGATTGCCCGCGCGCTTGTCACGCGCCCGCCTGTGCTTCTGATGGATGAACCTTTCGCCGCGCTTGATGAATTTACACGCGAAAAGCTCGACGATGATTTGCTGGCGCTCTGGCAGGCCGAGAACTGGACTGTGATTTTTGTGACGCACAGTGTTTATGAGAGCGTCTATCTCTCCGAACGTGTGCTCGTCATGGGAGCGCGGCCCGGTCGCATCCTGCATGATATGAAAATTGATGAGCCTCATCCACGCAGCCGCGCTTTCCGCGCGACGGCGGCTTACGGTCAGCGCTGCGCGGAAATTTCCGACGCGTTGCGCCACGATGCGGGAGCGGTGTGATGGAAAATTCGCGCTTCCTTCGTATTCTTGTGCCGACGCTCGTGGGCATCGCGTTTCTTCTCATCTGGGAAATGCTTGTGCGCGTCAAAGGCGTGCCGGAATTTGTCTTGCCCGCGCCGAGCCGCATCTGGGAAAGTCTCGTGCTGAATTTCGGCTCGCTGATGTTTTCGCTATGGATCACATTGCGCGTCACGCTTTCCGCATTTGTGCTCGCGGTCATCGGCGGTGTGGGCCTCGCGATTTTGTTTTCGCAGAGCCGCCTCATCGAAGGTGCACTCTTTCCATACGCCGTCGTGTTGCAGGTGACGCCTGTCGTCTCCATTGCGCCGCTTATTCTGATTTGGGTCGGCTATGACAATGTCGAGATTGCATTGCTCATCATCGCGTGGATCGTCGCCTTCTTTCCGATCCTGTCGAACACCACGCTCGGTCTTCGCTCCGCCGATCACAATCTGCGCGACCTCTTCCGTCTTTACGGCGCATCGCGTTGGCAAATTCTGAGTGAGCTTCTGCTCCCCTCCGCCATGCCCTATATGCTCGCCGGCATGAAAATCTCAGGCGGCCTCGCGCTCATCGGCGCCGTCGTTGCCGAGTTCGTCGCAGGCTCAGGCACGTCCACCGGACTCGCATGGCGCATCATCGAAGCGGGCAACCGGCTCGACATTCCCAAAATGTTCGCCGCCCTTTTGCTCCTCTCCGCGCTCGGCATCGCCATCTTCTTCGCTCTCACATGGGCCGAGCACAGGCTACTTCGTCGTTGGCATGAGAGTGCGCTTAAGCGTGAGAGCTAACTTCTTATAATATTTGATAAATTTGGAACCCATATCCATTTTCACATAAAATCAAGTGAATAATATATTTTTACAGCGCGGTTGACGCGCAATATAAAAAATCCCATGTTACGCGCAATCAGAGAGGGGTCTTTCCGCAAGGTTGCCCCTCCGCATTTCTGTTTCAAGGAGGGCGCTTTGGCCCAACATTCGCGCAAAGGCGCCCAGTTTCAGGCCGTCACAGCGAACCGTTTGCTTGATGGCATTGTCGTCTATCTGACGAAGAACGATGACTGGTCGGAGTCTTTACAGGACGCCGAAGTTGCCGAAGGCAAAGAGGCGGCGGACGCTCTGCTTGCGCGCGGCGCCCTCTTTTTTGAACCCAAGAATCTTGTGATCGATGTCTATCTCTTCGAAGTCGAACAGACAGATGCCGGCATTCGCGCATCCAGCGTGCGCGAAATCATTCGTCAGGCCGGCCCGACGGTTCGCAAAGATCTTGGCAAGCAGGCGGAACTTGACGGGGTCCATGCCTGAGTTTGGCCGGACCGACAAAGTAGATAGGACGTTTCATGTATCGGTATGACGAATTCGACCAGCAGCTTGTGAATGAGCGCGTCGCACAATTCCGCGACCAGGTCACGCGTCGCCTCGCGGGCGAGTTGTCGGAAGACGAATTCAAAATGTCGCGCCTGATGAACGGCGTCTATCTCCAGCTTCATTCCTACATGCTGCGCATCGCCATTCCTTATGGCACGCTGTCGTCACGTCAGGTGCATAAACTCGCTGATATTACGCGTAAGTATGACAAGGGCTACGGCCATTTCACGACGCGCCAGAACCTTCAGCTGAACTGGCCTGCGCTCAAGGACATTCCGGATTTGCTGGCCGAGCTTGCATCCGTCGAAATGCATTGCATCCAGACATCAGGCAATTGCATCCGCAACACGACGTCAGATCATCATGCCGGTGCTGCGCCGGACGAACTTGAAGACCCGCGCGTCATTTGCGAAGTGATCCGCCAGTGGTCCACTTTCCATCCTGAATTTTCGTTCCTGCCGCGCAAGTTCAAGATCGCTGTGTCGGCGACCGAGCATGACCGCGCCGCCATCCGCGTCCACGATATCGGCATTCAGATCGTGAAGAATGCCGCCGGTGAGATCGGCTATGAAGTCTGGGCAGGCGGTGGCCTTGGCCGCACACCGATTATCGGCAAGAAGGTCGGCGATTTCGTACCGCGCGAAGATCTGCTCGCGTTTCTCGAGTCTGTACTGCGCGTCTATAATATGTTCGGCCGCCGCGACAATCTTTATAAGTCGCGCATCAAGATCCTTGTGCATGAAGTCGGCGCCGATGAAATCCGCCGTCAGGTTGCCGCCGAATTCAAGGAAGTTAAAGCGCGTGGCACATTGCAGCTTCCCGAAGAAGAAGTCGCCCGCATCCGCAAATATTTCGCGCCGCCTGAATTTGAAACACTCAGCGACGATGTCCCGGAGATCAACGCCGCGGCAGCCAAGGACAAAGGCTTTGCCGACTGGCTGAAGTCCAATATCTCGGCGCATAAGCAACCCGGTTACACGATCGTCAACATCTCACTGAAGCCCGTGGGCCTTACACCCGGCGATTGCTCCGCCGACCAGATGGACGTAGTCGCCGACATTGCCGAGAAATATGCCTTCTCGGAAATCCGCGTGGCGCATGAGCAGAACCTCTGCTTGGCGCATGTGCGTCGCAAAGATCTTTATGAAGTTTACACCGCCTTGAAGGCGGCGGATCTCGGCACACCTAATATCGGTCTCATCACCGACCAGATCGCCTGCCCCGGTCTCGACTATTGCAACCTTGCCAATGCGCGCTCCATCGCGATTGCGCAGCGACTGTCCGAACGCTTTCAGGATATTGAGTTCCAGCAGAAGATCGGTCGTCTGCATCTCAATACATCCGGTTGCATCAATGCCTGCGGCCATCACCATGTCGGCCATATCGGCATTCTCGGTGTCGACAAAAAAGGCGTCGAATATTATCAGGTGACACTCGGCGGCGCGGCAGATGAAACAGCCGCTATCGGCGACATTGTCGGGCCTGCCTTCACCGAAGGCGAAATCGTCGATGCCATCGACACCATCGTCAAAATCTATCTCGACCTGCGTCAGGGCGATGAAATCTTCATCGACACCTATCGCCGCGTCGGTGTGCAGCCGTTCAAGGATAAACTCTATGCAGCTCATTAAAGACGGTGCGATCATCGCCGATGAGTGGACGGCGCTCGCCGATGAGGATGCACTGCCCGCCACGGGTCCGGTCATTGTGAGCCTCGACCGCTTCAAGCTGGAGCAAAATCTGTTACTTGCCCGCAAGGACAAGCTTGGCATCCGCTTAAAGAGCGGCGAAGCGCCTGAGCAGATCAAAGACTTTCTTGATCGTCTCGCCCTTGTGGCCCTCGAGTTTCCGGCCTATCGCAACGGCCGCGCGTTTTCCTATGCCTATCTGCTGCGCGAACGCTATGGCTTCAAGGGTGAGTTGCGGGCTGTGGGTGCGGTCTTACGCGACCAGTTCAACTATCTGGCGCGTGTGGGCTTTGATGCCTATGAAGTGCGCGACAACATCACCCCGGAAATTTTTAAGCTCTCGGTCAGCGCGTTCGAGCATGACTATCAGCCGAGTGCCGATAGCAAGCCTGCAGTTCTGTCGCTGCGTCAGCGCCGCCTTGCCGCTCAGAAGGCCACTTAAGATTCCGTTCCGGAAATAAGAGAGAGCTGGATCGCCTGATGACGCCGGGCCGCATGGTCGAGACGCGTCAGCTCATCGTCGAGCCGTGTGATAGCGGCAGCGACCACATCCATATCAACGGTGCCGTCACTATCGAGACGCGCATGGGCAAGCGCCGTGCGGTACGAAACAAGCCGCGCCTCCATCATCGCGAATGTATTGTCCATCACCTGACCGTTTTCGATGAGGCGCATGCGCACACCGCGAAAGGCGACGGGATCCTCACTGGCGATTGTGGTCTTGGCAGATGGTGCGCCGATCAGACTTTCGGCGCGAACAGCGTCTGTGCTATTGACCTCATCGCAAATATTTGAGAACTGCGCGAGACGCACCGTATCGATCTGCACATCATCGCCGATTGTATTGACGAGCGAGACGAGGCTCGTCGGATGGGCGGCGCGAAGTTTCGTGTAATAGACAAGACTCGGCGCAACGGAACCGTCTTTTTCAAAGCTCCGGCTTACGCGTGTGAGAAAATCGGGCTCAGTTGCAGAAGGCGCGGCACTGATGGCGGTGGCCACTGCCCGCAGGTCTTGCTCGGCAGGTGTTTGCACCAGCGCCTGTTCGCCACTGCCCGCTGCCAAATTGGCGAGCTTCGCCCAACCGGTGTCAGGGCTGTCACGACCTAGGTCCCCCTGGCGCACGCAGGCCGCCAGCATGAGCGCCGCACAAAATGCGAGCGCCCGCGACAGTCCTGATTTGTACCGGCCAATGCTTGTCATAGTGCCAATCTAACGTGGCTTCGTTATTTCAACGTAAAGCCTTGCGGTATTTGGAGTCGCATCGCATTAACAAAGTACAAAACCCGCCTCCCTTTCGGGAAGCGGGCCATTACGCAACAAGACTACTCAGAGCTTGGCGCTATTAAGCAGCGCGGAGCTTTTCGAAGGCTTCTGTGAATTTCGCGGTATAGGGCGCTGTGGCGTCTTTGACGGCCGACACGGCGAGTTCATTGATCTCACGGGCGGCGTCGATGTTGCGCTTCAGCGCGGCACGCACAAACTCACCTTGCAATTCAACGGCCGCACGAATGTCGCCGGACTTCAGAACGGCTTTGGCCGTTTCAACGGTTTCTTCGAAATTGGTGCGTGTGAGTTCAGTGATGATGCCCTGAGCCAATTCCAGTGACGTCTTTGCTTTCAACGTCGCAGCTTTGGCAGCAGCAGCCGGCTTTTTGGCGGCAGCGGGTTTGGCTTTTGTGGCCTTTTTAGCTTTGGGGGCGGTTGTCGCTTCAGTCATTTCAAATCTCCTGCTTTGCGAGGCGCTGCAATAAGATGCAGCGCATTGCACAAATCAAGTCGTTCTGTTTGTGCGCTGCACAATGAAATAGGGAGCAATAGCCCTATCGTCAAGTGGTTTTTGTGCGATGCACAAAAACCACTCATAATGTGGGGCTAGATGAAAGAAAAACGCTTTATTGCAAAAGGACTTAGATCAATGAGTGTCGGACTGCCGCATATCAGATCAGCCAATCCGACGGCGCTTCCATGGGCGAGAGTCCAACCCAAAGAGCCATGCCCTGTGTTGAGATAAAGATTTTTGAATCGGCCTGCCTGCCCAAGAATTGGGCTTCCGTCTGAGCTCATAGGACGCAACCCGGTCCAGTATTCAGCCTTGTCAGCAACGGGGGCCATCTGGGGGAAGATCGCCATTGTCGCATCGAGGACCGAGCGCGCACGTCGCATGTCGATTTCTGTATCATAACCGCTCACTTCGGCTGTGCCTGCTGTGCGCAAACGGTTGCCCAAGCGGCTCACCACAACTTTGCGGGCTTCATCCGTGAGGCTCACTTGCGGTGCGACGACACCATCGACGGGCAAGGTCACGGAATAGCCCTTGAGCGGATAGACCGGAATGCGCACGCCGCATTCGCGCGCAAGCCGCGTCGTGTGAACACCGGCAGCCAAGACAACCGCATCAGCGCTAAACATCCATGCACGTGTTTTGACGCCGGTGATGCGATCGCCCTGCGCTTCAAAGCCGGTGACTTCGGCTCCCGTCACGAAAGCAACGCCAAGCTTCTGTGCGCGTTCGGCCAATTGCTTTGTGTATTTATAAGCGTCCCCGCTGCGGTCACTGGCGCAAAAAATGCCACCGGCAATGCTCCCTGAAGCGAGGGCATGTTCCAATGCAGGTTCAAGCTCGACACATTCGCGCGGGCTGAGCACTTTCTGCTCCAAGCCGTCACCATTCATCGCATCGATAGCCGTAGCAGCCGCTGCCAGCCCCTTGGGTCGATGGAAAATTTGCAATATCCCTGCACGCTTCTCATCAAAAGTAATGGGATCATTGTTCAGGTGAGTGGAGATTTCATCCATGCGCGCTTGCGACAGGAGCGCAAGCGCAAGATTTGGCGCGATGCGCTCTGCGCGCGCCGATGAACGACAGCGCATGAGGAACCGCAAAAGCCATTGCCATTGTTCCGGATCAGATTTCAGCGCCAGACGAAACGGCGCATCAATGCGGCCGAGCCAGCGCAATACCTGCCACGGCACTTCAGGTCCGGCCCAGGGTGCCACTTCGCTTGCACCCAACTGCCCGCCATTGGCATAGCTTGTTTCCAGCCCCGCACCGGCGCGCGCATCCAGCAGCGTGACCTCATGACCACGCGTCGCCAATTCATAAGCGGTGGTGACGCCAATAATACCTGCGCCAACGACGACAATTTTCAAGGTGAACCTCCAGAAGGCGACACTCTAGCTTGCCGACTTCCGGCATGGAAGCGCAGAGGCGCTTAGCGCATAATGTATCTCTGCGACATTGTGGAAGGACAAGACATGCGTTGGAAAGATGGCGAGCAAGGCGGCAATATCGAGGACCGGCGCGGAATGCGTCCGCGTGTCGGTCGCGGCGGCAGCATCGGTATTGGCGGCATCGCGGTCGTGCTCATCGGTTATTTCGTCTTTGGTGTTGATCCGGGCACTCTGTTGCAGATCGTCGCCGGACAAGATGGCGGCAGCTATACACAGGAAACCGGAAAGCAAGGCGCGCCGGACGATCAATCCGGTAAATTTGTCGATGTGATCCTCACTTCAACAACGCGCGTCTGGACCGGACTACTGCAGGATACTGCCAAGCCCTATCGCGAACCACAACCGCTCGTGCTCTATACGCAAGCGACCGGCACCGAATGCGGCACGGGACAATCAGCGATGGGGCCGTTCTATTGCCCACCGGATGAACGCATCTATATCGATCTCGACTTCTTCAATGAATTATCGACCCGCTTCGGCGCACCCGGCGACTTCGCCAAAGCCTATGTAATCGCGCATGAAGTCGGCCATCACGTGCAGAATGTTTTAGGTACCGCCGCAAAAGTTCAATCAGCGATGCAGCGCGCGGGCAGCAAGAAAGAAGCCAATCGCTATTCCGTCGCGCTCGAATTGCAGGCTGATTGCTATGCAGGCGTGTGGGCGGCGCAAGCACCCGCTGTGGCTAAAGGCAAGATCACTATTGATCGCAGCGATCTTGAGGACGGGCTTCGCGCCGCGCGAGCCATTGGCGATGATACGTTGCAAAAAGAAACTCAGGGCCGCGTCGTACCAGACAGTTTCACGCATGGGTCCAGTGCGCAGCGCGTTGAGTGGTTGCGTCGCGGCTTCGACACGGGCGATCCGGCGGCTTGCGATACTTTCTCCAAGCTATAAACCAACACCATGATTTCTGATCTTCACTTCCGGAGCCTTCCATGTCTGATTCACTTTGGCCGTTCGTCCCGTCACCCCGCGTTATCGACGTGGACTATGCCGAAGGGCGCACATTGCATTTAAGCGGCGGCGGCACAATTCTCGACGCCAGCGGCGGCGCGATCTGTTCAAACATCGGGCACGGACGACGCGAAGTGGCAGAGGCCACCGCGATTGCTATGGAACGCATGTCTTATGCAGTTCCGCCCTTTGTCACGCCGGAGCGCAAGCGGCTTGTTGAACGGTTGCGGCGCTACTGGCTACCGCCGCATCTCACGCGCGTGTGGCTCGCGAGCGGCGGCTCGGAAGCGATGGATGCCGCCATCAAAATCGCACTTCAGCATTTTCGTGCCAAGGGAGAGGCAAAACGGACGAAAATCATCGGACGCGAGATTTCCTATCATGGCACAACGGCGCTGACGCTTGCAGTCGGCGGCCATGTCGCGCGCAAGGTCGGCTTTGAAAGTGTATTGCCCGCCATGCTGCATGCGCCGACGCCCTATGCGCTGCGCTCGCCGCGAGGCCGCAATCATCCCGATTTCGATATCGCTGCGGCCAAGGCACTTGAAGATGTCATCATCGCCAACGATCCCTCAACGATTGCGGCTTTCGTTTGCGAACCGATCAACGGGTCATCGGGCGGCGCGATCATGCCGGGACCGCGTTACTGGCCGATGGTGCAGGAGATTTGTCGCCGTCACGGCATACTGATCATCACGGACGAAGTGATGGTGGGCTTCGGGCGCACCGGCAAACGCTTTGCTGCCGAGCATTTCGGTCTTGAAGCTGACATCATGGTTGCGGGCAAAGGACTGGCTGCCGGCTACGCCCCTATTTGCGGTGTCTTCGCGACAGATGCCGTCGTCGCGCCGCTCGCCGAAAAAGGCATTGCGCCGATGTTCTACACCTATAGCGGCCATCCTGGTGCCTGCGCTGCGGCTGACAAAGTGCTTGAAATCATGGAGCGCGAAGACCTCGTTGCACGTTCGGCTGAAAAAGGTGAAGCCTTGCGCACGCGCCTTGAAGCAGCGCTTGGTCAGCATCCGAATGTCGCTGAAATTCGCGGACGCGGGCTTTTCTTCGGGTTGGAGATTGTTGCCGACCGCGAGACGCTGGATATGTATCCTATTGAAAAAGCGATGACACAGCGCATCGTTGCCGCGGGCCTCAAAGATGGTGTGTTTTTTTACAGCGGCGGCACGGGCGCGGTGCGAGACATTATTTGCATCGGCCCCGCTTTCAATGTCGAAGACGGCGAACTCGACCATATGGTGGAGGTTCTTAAGCGCGCGATTGATGCAGGTGTGGCCTAGGCGGCCACCGGTGCGCGTTCGCGCGTCGCTGAGAATTTAATGTTTGGCCATTTCTCAGCCGTGTAACCCAATTCCCAATTGCTCTTGGCGAGGAATACCGGCGCGCCATCGCGATCATCCGCCATATTGCCGCGATGCGCCTCGACAAAGCGTTTCATCTCGGCAGGGTCTTCTGCTGTAACCCAACGCGCAGTCTCGAAGGGCGCGTTCTCAAAGCCGACTTTGATTTCGTATTCGCTCTCGATGCGGGCGGCCAGAACCTCGAGCTGCAAACGACCGACAACGCCGACAATCCAGTTTGCGCCAAGCTGCGGCTTGAACACTTGCGTCACGCCTTCTTCGGCGAGACTTTCAAGCGCGCGGCGCATGTGCTTTGCTTTCATCGGATCATCAAGGCGCACGCGCTGCAAAATTTCCGGCGCGAAATTCGGAATGCCGGTGAAGGTCATTTCCTCGCCCTCAGTCAGCGTATCGCCTACACGAATCGTACCGTGATTTGGGATACCGATAATGTCGCCAGCGAATGCTTCATCGACCAATTCGCGGTCCTGTGCGAAAAAGAGTGTCGGATTGTGAATACCGATGGTCTTCCCGGAACCTGACACACGCAGACGCATGCCACGCTTGAAACGGCCGGAGCAAATGCGCATGAAGGCGATACGGTCACGGTGATTGGCGTCCATATTCGCCTGCACCTTGAAGACAAAGCCCGACACTTTGGGTTCGTTTGGCTGCACGAGGCGCGCCGACGATGGCTGCGGGCGCGGCGAAGGCGCCAGACGTTTCACCGCATCAAGCAATTCGCGCACGCCGAGCTTGCGCAGCGCGCTGCCAAAATAAACGGGTGTCATGTGACCGGCGCGGTAAGCATCAAGATCGAAAGCGGGCGAACCTTCACGCGCCAGTTCCATCTCTTCGCGGAACTCGGCAAGCTCGGCCGCGGTGAGATAGTTCTTAATTTCATCGCCTGAGAGGCGTGCGGCTTCCATGCCCTCGCTGTTACGATCATAGGGGATGAAGCGATCATGCTCCGGATCAAAAATACCTTTAAGCAAACCGCCCATGCCGGCAGGCCACATCATCGGCGCGCAATCGAGCGCGAGCTTCGATGAGATTTCATCCATCAGATCGAAGGGGCTCACGCCTTCGCGATCGATCTTGTTGATGAAGGTGATAATCGGCACATCGCGCATGCGGCAAACTTCGAAGAGCTTCAGCGTTTGTGCTTCGATGCCTTTGGCCGCGTCGATCACCATGATGGCGCTGTCGGCGGCTGTCAGTGTGCGATAGGTGTCTTCGGAGAAATCTTCGTGACCCGGCGTGTCGAGCAGATTGCAAGTGATGCCTTCATATTCAAACGTCATCACGGCGGACGACACCGAGATACCGCGCTGCTGTTCGATCTTCATAAAGTCGGAGCGCGCGCGGCGGCTGTCACCACGTGCTTTGACCTGACCGGCGAGATGGATCGCGCCGCCCATCAAAAGCAGGTTTTCTGTCAGCGTTGTTTTGCCGGCGTCAGGATGGGAAATGATCGCGAAAGTGCGACGTGTGCCGACTTCATCGTCAATGCTGCCTGAGCGAGGGGCCGCGGTCGTGTTCACTGTATTCTCCAGTTCCGATTGCGGCGGACCCTACTCTATAGCGAGGGGAACTGTCACCCCATGCGGGCACTACCTAGAGACAGGGTGCGCAAACCGCGACATCATGGCCATATTCAAATCACCACTATGAGACCTGAGTCATGACCAGTGCCCGCGATATCATAACCCCTCACATGGATGCCATTCTTGAAGAGGCCCGCGCCCTCCAGATCCCCAATGACGTTCTCGGCCGCATTCTGCTGGAGCAGGTTTTGCGCATTTGGCGCGAAAGCCGCAGCTTGGATGATATCCGCGAGGAGCTTGAAGCCACGATCGAGCACCTCGATCCGAATGAAGACTTTGCATTTATGAGGCCTTAGTGGCCCTACTAAGCCACCGGCTCTGAAAGAAAATGCCTTCCTGCCCTGTCTTCGATTTCGACCACCCAAAGATCGGGGTCAAACTTGCGCTGACGCTCTATATACGCGTCGGCGTCCGCTTCCGGCACAGGATTTGGTCCCGTTCCGGCAAGCCAAAGGAAAGAACCATCGCCCGCGCGCGTTGGCGTCAATATCGTCGCCGTGCCGTCCAGCCGGTTGATTTTAATCAAGACCACGCCAGAAGTAGCATCGCCACGGCGTACGACCATGGCGCTCGCGCCCTCGACTTCACAGCGACGGATCAAGGCCTTAACCCAAATTTCGGCCTTGAGGCGTGGCGCGGCTTCCATACTCTATCTCCTTTACCGGTCAATCTGACCAATCGCCATCATAGCTAATGCAGACCTTATACTTCACGCGCTCGCTTATACATTTGCTGTATTTTCCGTCGGGCACTAGACTTGCAGCGGACTTATTTCATATGTCGGAAATTGGCCTGAAATCGGACAATTTCAATGTGCATGTTGTCGGGCAGACCCATCTGACCGCTATGAGCGAACGAAGTCTCAGTAGAAGGGAAGTCTATATGCGTAACCAAGTGCGTCAGGACCGGGCAGTCCGAAACACCGCTCGTCACTATACTTTGACCGCAGCCCTGTTATTGGTCGCTTTGTCCGGCTGCACTGTTGTACAGGGCGACACGGCTTCTCTCGACAATATGAAAGCCGCCGGCGCCGCACCGGGTCCTGCCATTACAGCAGCCGCGCCTGCCGCCGTTTCCAATGATGCGCTCATTACAGGCAGCGTCACTGAAGCGAGCATCGCAAGCTCGGGCATTCCCATTCCGCTCATTTCGCCGCGTCACCGTGACGTGAAGATCGCGTCCATTGACCCGCGCGCCGGCGTCAGCACCATTTCGCTCGGCGTGCCGATGGCCCAGCTTGCTGGTGTTTACCTCACCTATGACCAGACAATGGACACGGTTGAGGCGAGCAAACTGAAAACGCCGAAAGATGTGCGCAAAGCGCTCAAGATCATGCGCATTCAGGAGCCCGAAACATTGGCTGACGGCTGGATTGCCGTCCGTGCCATGGCCGCCGCCAATACTGCGACATTTGCTGAAGGTGTGCGTAACGAAGTGCGCATCAAGGGCAAAGACAAAGTTTTAACGCTTCTGGATGATCCGGACTATGTCCTGCTCATTCCCGGTGCGAGTGCCGCAATGAGTGCCGTCATGGCCTCCGGCAAAGCAGAAGATGAGCGCCTTGCCAAATTGCGCAAACGCTTCATCGACACAGCCTTCAATTTCCAAAAGCAGAAATGGGGTATGACTGAGCCGCTTGAGAGCGAACCGGTCACCAAAGCGGCGGCCGTCACCACGACTCCGTCAGACGCCATGCGCCAGTTCTTCAGTGCCCTGTCGCCCGTCAGCGAAGCCCACGCTTATTCAGTGCCGGTCATGGCCAAGATTCTTGCCCGCGGCGCACGTGAGTCAATGTCGGCTCCCATTATTCCAATCTCCGGTGCCAAGGATGAGACAACGAGTTGCCTGAATTGGTCACGTCTCAACCTTAATCAGTGCATTGCCGCAGCTCATTTTCCGTCGGAAGAGGCCTGGTGCGTCGGCACACATGCCGTTGAAGAAGTGCGCGCCTGCTGGGCCGCAGCCCTTCCCGGCTCAGGTTCCGCCCCGCACTGAGCGCAAGGCGCGATCCGAAACAAACCCCGCAAAGTCTTCGCGCTTTGCGGGGTTTTTCTTCGTCGCCGCACCGAAACATTCAAAACATCAGGCGGCCTGCGCCTTTTGTCTGAATTCCTCCAATTTGAAATAAGTCTGAATCGGATTTGACAAAAAACATCTGAAAATTTTTATAGTAATTTCGCAAAATTCGAAGCTAATTAATCTCAATATTCAAGTATAAAATCGACTTAATTTAAAGCATAGACAATAGAACTCAAACGAATATCGAAGTAACAACGCATTTTATCTATTCACTTAACTTGGTAACTACAGATGTCGCCGTAGCTTGTGCCTAACGAGACGCACAAGGAACAGCAACATGTCATTCATCCTTCGAGCAGCCTTCTGGCTTACGGTCCTGGCCTTCCTTCTGCCCACAGCAGGAAACCAGGTGACTGCCCAAAACGATGGCAAAGGCGGTGCAATGCCCGCGAGCTACGCTGAGGGCCAGCCAGCCGACGACATCAATGCCGGTGAGATGTTGGGCCTTGCCGCCCAATCTGCCGGTGACGTTTTGGGGTTCTGTGACCGCAACCCTGAAGTTTGCTCACGAGGCGGGGCCATTGTCGGCCACATCGCCCGACAGGGCAGTTATTACGGTGCTGAAGCCTTCCTGTGGCTCACCGAAAAAGCCCGCGATACGCAAAAAGCCGGACCTGATGCAGCTTCTGCCGCGAGCACGCCACGCCTGACCGGGAAAACTGATTATACCGGGGCCTGATATAGCCTAACTGGAATCTACCGAGGACTGTCGCCCACCCTTCTTCCTAAGCTCTTCCGCCTTGCGCCGCCCAGCTTTATGCCGGGCGGCGCTTGTGCATTTCGGCTCCGCCCGCTATCTCCTGTTAGCGCATCACAGGATAAGCAATGAGCATCGACAGCCTGATTGAAGACTTTTCCTTCCTCGACGATTGGGAAGAACGCTATCGCTATGTGATCGAGCTCGGTAAAGAGCTCGCCCCCCTGAGCGATGCGGAGCACTCGGCTGCCAATAAAGTGCAGGGTTGCGTCAGTCAGGTCTGGCTGGTGACCGAACCTCACATACAAAACAGCAATCCAATCATTGAATTTCGCGGCGACAGTGATGCCTTCATCGTGCGCGGCCTCATAGCAATTGTTCTGCGCATCTATTCCGGCAAAACAGCGCAGGACATTATTTCGATTGATGCCCGCGAAATATTTGAACGGCTGGGACTCAACGAGCATCTGAGCCCGCAGCGTTCGAACGGCCTTTATTCGATGGTCGAGCGCGTCAAAACCGAAGCGGCTACAGCACTTGCCGCTGCCTCACCGCATTGAGGGCGGCGACGCTGAATATTGGCACTCACATAATGCTCCACCAAACGATCCAGCGCGATTTGCAAAACAACCTTGCCTGACCGTCGTGGCCAGCCGAACAAACGCTCGATCTCTTCCAATCCCCGTTGATTGCAGCACGCTTCCATCAGCACGCCGGCAAGACCGCTGCCAACATCTTTCAACGCACGCGCCAGGCGTTCACGTGCCGCAAGCGCTCGATCGGTGACGTTTGCAGGATCGCGCAGGCGGCTGCCGTCTATATTTATGCCGAGCTCAAATGACCAGTTGGTTGTCACTCTGGCGCTCATACCCGATAGCATGTGATCGCGCCGCAAACGCTCGCCCGCTTCCAACTGATCCTCACTGATAAGCGGCCTGCCGTTGGCTCCTTTACGCCGATAGAGCCAGACGAGCGGTGTTTCGGCATCGTTCACGTCCACCTTGATGGCCTTATTGTCACTCACGATCACGCGGCTTGCCCGCAGATGATGCTGGGCGCGGAATGGGTCGGCACTATGCTCATGCACCAGACGCCGCCAATAGGCCCGCCCTGTTTCGCTCAAGCGCCACTCAACGCGTATGCCATCGTCATGGAAGTCAATGAGATCGCGCTGCGCGAATGCCTGCCAAATGGAATTTGAAATGCGCAATACAGGCTTTTTACGATTGTCCCGTTTTGCATAGAGCGCAAATTCTGTCGGACCAGACTGAACGACAAAGCTTTCCAGCTCCGAAAAATGCCGCAACACACGCCGGGCCTCCCTCTCAAACTCCCGATCTGAAATGACTGTCATTGATGCAGCCCTTCATCGGGTATCGGGCGAACCGCAAACTCCAGGCGGCCCACCAATATGTCGAAATCAGGATCGTCCCTGCGGTCTTCGATCAGGCGGCAGGCATGCGCGGCAGTTGTCCGGTCCCGACCGAAATGACGTCCCACTGCGGACAGGCTCAAGCCGAATACAACATGCATGAGATACATCGCAATCTGACGCGCTTCAGCAACGGGAGCTGTGCGGCGCGTCGGTGCGCGCATCTCGGACACCGACACTCTGAAGGCACCCGCAATGACTTCCTGTGTGACAGCTACCTGCGACGCCCGTTCAATTTCACATGACCGTCTCAGGTCGGCGCGGGTGATTCCCGGTGGCGGTGTCTGCAGAACTCCGCGAAATCCGGTGCCGGCGTCCTGCTTGCTCCAGCCTTCTTCCTGCATCTTGAAACTCCCCGGTTTCCGATAATTATTTAGAACATTAAAAGAACATCAATTGGATTCCCATGATAAAATTACGCCTTTCGTACATAGTGGGGATAAATTCATGTAAATTTTACATAGCCGCACCAACCGACGGAGGCCCTTTGTGAAGACACGTATTCGATACCACCGGAAGTTGCGGCATTGGACCCAGGCCAACCTCGCGCGTCAGGTGGGCACGACGGCAGCGACTGTCTCGCGGCTTGAGACGGCCGACATGAATGTGTCCATGGACTGGCTGGAAAAGTTTGCTGATGTATTTGGTGTGCCGGTCGCAGCACTCCTTGATGAGACGCGCGCGGCGACCACCGTTCCTTGTGTCGGGTTCATCGATGGCACCGGCACCTTGTCGGCGGACGACAATGATGACAGGGAAGACGTGACGCTTGAAACGATGGCCCGAAATCCGGTTGCGCTCCGTATCCGCGAGACCTTCGGTACCTACCAAGCAGGCGACATTGTGATTGCCGACCGCATATCTGCCGACGATCTGCCACGCGCCTTGGGGCGCGATTGTCTTGTCGGTATCAAAGGTTCAGCCAGTGGCTTTGGCCGCTTCGTTTCGTCAGGTCACGGAACTTATTTATTGATCCCGCCCGAACCCGGCACGGACGCGCGCCACCTTCCCCTGCCGGAATGGGTGGCCCCCGTCGTCATGCTTATCAGGCATCTCTGATTAGTTATTGGCGCAAACCACTTTGACATCTTGCGCGCCTGCGGCAGCGCCGTCGCATTGCTGGCCCGGAAAGCACATGGCTGAAGGGACACCCGTGAATGCGAATGCGACATAGGCATCGCCTCTGTTGGCCTCAACAGATCCCACTAGTTCGTATCGGCGCGTTTCATTGGGCGCAAATGAGACCACGTCTCCGACTGAGGGTTCTGACAAAGGAATGTAATGATCGCCGTCAAAGGTCAGGCTGGCTCGCCCGCTTGTTGTCACTTCACACCACGCGTTCAAGTCTTCTGATGTGTCGGCTGATGAGGTGATGGCAAATTGCGCGGTCTCACCGACTTTGATGACCTGCTCACCGGCCGCGAGCGTCGCTTTGCCTGACGCCACCGAAGGGGAAGCGAACAAGAACACGCTGGCACAGAGCACACTCGCGCCTAACGCTACGAAACAGCCTCTACGAAAACGCATTTTTTTACTCCGCTCCCCGACAATACGCAAAAAAATTGCGCGGCGCCATTGTGGCTCAGGCAGACGGTAGAGTTCAAGTCAGGCGAAAATAGGTCAAATCACGCGAAACAGATCAGGCCATACGAAGATTGGCGCGACCTGCAATAGCGCGGGCCTTCTCAGATTGTAAGAACGCATCGTGACCAAGCACCATGACAATCCGGCCTTGCTCGTTCATCAAAGGCAGGCGCAACCAGAACTGAAAAATTTGCGGCTGGCCCCAAGGCACCAACGGAATGACACCAAGCGCCGGACGGGCGCCGGACAACACTTCCTGATAGGCAGCCGCCCAGTAGTCGCGCTGTTCGCCCAGATCAAAATCGGCGACGCATTTGCCGGTTGTCTCCACGCCGAGATAATCGCGCAGACGCGTACCCGCCAAACGGACACGCAACTGCAAAGCATCTTCTCCGATCACCTCAAGAATGCTGAGCGAGGGCAAGAGCGAACGGATTTCTGATGGTTGTATATCGGCACGCAACGGGAACCGGCTGTCGGTGCATTTCGCACGCCAGTAATCAAACAGGTCAACCTGTTCCGGGATAACGAGTTGGGCTCGAATAGCCTGATCCTGCGGTGTCAGAACACCCTCCATCGACTCCGCCAAACGAAGATGGCGTTACGAATCACTTAGATGATGATGAGTCGAGCCGCGTATCAATGCAAGCGGGACCGCGCTCAGCGCAATCGAATTGAGCCGGGTGATGCAACAAACATTCAGATTAGCTTTCGCTAATGCGTGCAGGCTTACTTCACACCGGCTCGGCGGCTTTTACCGCTTTGGCCCAGACCCATTTTTTTGGCGAGCTTGGAGCGGGCCTGTGCGTAGTTGGGCGCGACCATCGGATAGTCTCGCGGTAAGCCCCATTTTTCGCGGTATTCGTCGGGACCAAGATTGTAATGCGTACGCAAATGACGCTTGAGAGACTTGAACTTTTTTCCGTCTTCCAAACAAATCAAATAGTCCGGCGTGATTGATTTGCGAATAGCAACGGCAGGTTCTGATTTCTCCGCCGATATCTTGGCTGTGCCATCAGAGGCGCTCTGCAAAGCTCCGTAAACTTGATGAATCAAGGACGCAAGGTCATCAGCAGCGACCGTATTATGGCCGACATAAGCAGACACGATCTCCGTTGTCAGATCGATAAGTTCGGTCTTCGCGCTCATTTATTCCTTTCCTTCATCGTCTTTCAGGCGGGCGGAATGGGGGGTCAGGCGCGCCGATTGTGTGCCAATCGACAAGCATAGGGTCTATGTCGAGGTGGAATACTCATTACACTTAAGTGAAGCACGGGAGACTTATATCAATAGGACCGATTTTCATCAATAGATGTCAAACCAGATAAGGAAATAAACCACGTAGGTCCAATATTCGCGGAAACTATGATACCTAAATACAGGTTTTTCTTGTTACTAACTGCCTTGGCAAAGGCTAAATCCACCAAACGCTACGGCGAATTTGAATATCAAAAAATTCAGGGTTCAATTTTAAGCATTGAATGACGTATATGTTCGTTCGAACAATGACCGGATAGGCCGCTATGTATCTGAAAGATATTTGGTACTTCGCAATACCGGGCGAGAGCCTGAAGGCGGGGGCCCTCATCCACAAAGTGATGCTCGGCGAACCATTGGTCATCGGACGTACGGCTGAGGGCGAAGCCTTCGCGTTGCGCGATATTTGTCCGCATCGCGGCGTACCCCTGTCAGCGGGTCAATTGCTCGACACGACCAGGAGTGCCTGTGGCACGTCCGTCATTGAGTGCCCCTATCATGGCTGGCAATTCCGCACTGACGGGCATTGCGCACATATCCCCTCGCTCGTGCCGGGACAAGACGTCGAAGTCGCGCGTATCAAGGTGCGCTCGTATCCTTTGCGCGAAGTTCAGGGAAACATCTGGCTTTATTTTGCCGACGAAAAACGTATCGACCTTGCGCCGACACATGAGCCGCCGGTGATGCCGGGCTTCGATGATCGCCCCGCAAATATTCGCGAAAGCATGATGTTCTCCTGCCACGTCGATCATGCCGTTATCGGCCTGATGGATCCGGCACATGGCCCCTTTGTGCATCGCGCGTGGTGGTGGCGCTCGCAAGCCTCGATCCATGAAAAGGCTAAAGCGTTTGCCCCGACCGAATTTGGCTTTGCGATGGTGGAACATCAACCCTCAAGCAATTCGCTCGCTTACAAAATTTTGGGGGGCAAGCCCACAACTGAAATTACCTTCCGCCTTCCCGGCATCCGCATTGAGCGCATCACAGCGGGACGGCATCGCCTCGTCGGACTTACCAGCGTTACACCTATTGATGAAAAGACCACGGAAATCACACAGTCCTTTTATTGGACAATCCCGTTTCTGTCGGCGTTTAAACCCATTGCGCGCCATTTCCTCAAGCGTTTCCTCGGACAAGACCGCGACATGGTCAATCTGCAACAGCGTGGCCTGAAGTTTGATCCGCGCCTCATGCTTATCAACGATGCAGATGTGCAGGCAAAGTGGTACCAGCGGTTGAAGTCGGAATGGTCCACGTCACTGGATCAGGGACGGCCGTTTGAAAACCCCGTCAAGCCCGCCACATTACGTTGGCGTAGCTAAGTCTTTAATGACGCACCTCAATATTTGATTTTGAAAATCTCCGCATGAGGTTTATTGGACATTGTCCAATCGCTATGCTTCGATTGGCAAATGAAACTATCTGAGCGGAGAAGTATCGCGTGAGCGAGCCCCTCGTTGACAAAAATACAGACGGCAAAGAGCCGCAATCTCTGAAAAGTGCCGACGGGCAAACGCAGTTTGTTGTCCTGACGGCAGAGGACTATGCGCTCCTCATGCAGACGGTTGAAGCTGCGCGCGAGTTGATGAATGTGCGCGCTGCTATTGCCGGAAAGATTGTTGACCGGATGGGTGGCAAAGACGGTGTGCCTGCAACAGTCGCTCATCGTATCGCAGAGGGTCACAGTCCCGTGCGCGTCTGGCGCGAAAATCGCGGTCTCAAAGCTGTCGCTCTTGCGCGTGCTGCCGGTATCAGCCCCGCTTATCTTTCGGAAATTGAAACCGGCAAAAAGGACGGCACCTTCCGCACCATGGCCGCGATTGCGCAAGTGCTGAACGTGTCACTTGATGATCTCGCACCGCCGATTGACGATGACGGCCGCAAGACGCGTGAACGCCGCGCTCTTGTCGAAGGTGTACGCGCGCAGGTACGCATGCTTGTGAACCTCGTCACCGGTCCCGTTGACTTCAACACGGCAGCGGTGCGCCGCGCCGTCACGACATTGGCGGGTGATGCTGTGTCGCTCAAAGCCAATAGCACTGAGTATGGAGTTGACGGCGAAGCATGGCTTGATGATGTGCTGAAAGGTGTACGGGATGTGCTTGATCTCGTCGATCATGCTGAAAGCGATATTATCGCGACGGCGGCGCGCGCGCGCAAAGCGCTTGAAGATATTGTAACGCAACCGGGCTTTATGCCATCCGCCGAACAGGTCGTGCGCCCCTTGAATGATGGCGATGTTGAACGTCAGGCTGCAAGCGCCGCCGAGTAATCAACCGTCAATCGGCATTTGCGCGTCGGCGGACATTGCCCAATCCCAGCAATGCAACACAAAGTCAGCTCGATCATTTGAAATCATATCAAATACTGTGCTAACGCGCGTTTGCGATCTGACATCATCAGGATCAAGGCCGCGCATGGACGCAAGTGCGCTGAGCAGGTCTGAAAATTCAGAGCGTGACATGCCGACCGCTTTACCAAATACGGCCATCGGCTCACCGCCAATGTCTGAGAAAATACGGTAGGCGGTTTCGGGTCTGACGCGACCCATGAATGAGATTTCGGCAATCAGTTCATCGCGTGAATGGCGCGTGGCATGATCAACCAATCGCGCTGATTGCTGCTTTGTCGCAAGCACAGGCATGCGCACAAGTGACAGGGCCGCTTGCAGGACTTCGTCTGTGGCGCTTGCCGCAAGGCCGCTTTCCAGCACGTCGTCGAGAGCGGTATAGAGCTGACGCCGCTCGACTGAATAGCGCGTCAGAATTTCGCGACGCGCTTCCGGCGAGACCCACCAGAACATCAACTGCGCCAAACGGATATTCATTTCAGAGCGTGCGAGCAGCAAAGGCTGCAACTCTTCTTCTGCGGCGCTTCGACGGACCAGAATTTCGAGTGAGCGGTTCGACACTTCCGCTGCCGGATTGGCGAGCAAGCGGCAATGAGCAGCAAGCTCCGCATGTTCCACAAGTGCATCGACCACAGCGCCCGGCAAATGTTTTCGTTCCGCAATGGCAAGGTGATGAGCGTCGCTTGCCTCGCGGATGATTTGCACCAGTTCACCCGATGGCAGACCGACGCTACCGCGCAAGACGGGACCGGCGACTTCAATTTCGTCGCGTGCCAGTGCAAGCGTCAGTTCCGCCGGACCTTCGGGCAATTGCGCGACGCGCTCCGCCAGACGTTTGCGGGACACGACATCAAGGCGCGATACGCCGGACGCCAAAACGAGATCGACCAGCGCGCGCTCCTGCGCGGTCAAGCGTCCTGGCGGAAGCACAGCAAGATCGGACATGCGCCGCAACAGCAGTCCGCGCGCATGCGTATCAAGCGATACATCATCGTCGCCCGTGTTGATTGCTTGCGTTGTGCCCAGAGCCATTGGATATTCTGCTGTCTTTAACGATCAAGCCGACATAAGACCACTGACGACGTTAAAACCTCGTAAACCTTCGCGCTGGTATCGCGCCGTCGCGAACACTATGCTTGCCGCACCAAAGTTGACGTAAGGAGTTTCTGCCTTGTCCCGCCGCCTTGTCAAAACCCTCGCAATTACCCTATTTTTTGGCGCTGTCACCGCGCTCAGCGGATGCGCGATGGGCAAAAGCGAATATGCCGACGACCCGCTTTATGCATCCGGTTACACAGATGGATGCGGTACAGGCACAGGTTTTAATCCGTCTGACCGGTCAACGGTTTTGCGCGATCCCGAAGGCTGGAGCAAAAGCAAAGCCTATCGCGCCGGGTGGAAAAAAGGGTTCAATGCCTGTCGTCCTTCCAATAGCGGCAATACGAGCGCCTATCCGGCTGATGCGCGCGGACGCGGCAACGGTCCCAGCGGTTTTTAAAATATCGGAGCTTTGAGGCATGCGTTTTATTTTTGGTTCGGTCCTGCTGGTCGTGATTGTTGCTGTCGGCACTATACTTTTTCAATACGGAACGCTTGATCCATGCCGCATGCTGGCGCAGGATCTGGCTGACGAAGGTTACGGGCAAATTGCATCTGTGATTGGCGTGGAGCCCGGAGAGACACCAGAATCGGCGCATTCGATGGCACGCATGATGACGAGCCAGTACACGCAGAAAGAATGTATGACGAAGCTCAAAGATCGCTGGCTGGGACTCGAGAAGCCCGCGCAATAAAAGCTCCTAGTGAGAGCCGACAGGTGCCACATCGACATTCAGCGTGCTGATTTCTGACGGGTCGGGAAGCTCGCGCCAATGAACGGCGGGCATGTTTTCAACAAGCGCACCACCGGCAACCTGCGAGGGAAAATGCGCGCCGGTCGGTGCTTTTCCGTCCATCACGATCTTCGCCAGCGCCAGCGTAACATCGGCTGTGTAGAGCGGTGCTGCGGGTGTTTCAAGCCGCGCACGCGACACGCGGCCATTGGCGTCGCGGGCTTCACCCCACAAAACGCATATTGATTTTGCAAGGCTTTTAGCGTTTGGTCCTTCGCGGCGACCTGCGATCCTGCGCTCCAGCGCCGCTATGCGCCAGCCACGCCGGAACATGAAACGGCGCAAGCCTGATTTCGTCACGGCACGGATCAAAGCAGAGTGAAAGACCTCATAAGCGTCAACATTTTTGTACGGTCCGTGACGCATCGCGATGGTGCTGTCGGCACGCCATGGCGCGAGAAAAGCAGTTGTTGCGCCATGGCCAAAATCAATGCTGATGCTGCGCTCACCTGCTTTTGCAGCGACCATTTTTCCGTCTTTTAACACACTGCCAGTGACACCACACGCTTCCACAATCGCCTTGGCTTCGTCTTTTGAAAGCGGCGAACGGGCGACCGCGATGGTGAGATTTGTCGCGTTGGGACGCATGGTGGCGAGCCTTGCGGCGAGCGCATCGGCGGCGCTGACATCGAAACTTAAACCGGGGATAAGAGAAATTCCGCTCGCTTTTGCCTCGCTGTCACGCTGGAAAACTTGTGAGAGATCGAGTGTTTTCGAGCAGAGATCGAGATAGTGCGTGCGCGTGTTCAAACAGGCGTCAATTAAAGATATCCCCGTGTCTGAAAAGCGGGGACAACAGTTCACGACGACCGCGACATCATCTAACTGACCGGCGAGTTTTTCTTTATCCCCTAATCCGAAGATTCGCGGCTCGACAAGATTGGGCGTTGCCTTTGACAACTCGTTCGACAGAATAGCGACACGGGCAATGTCATGACCGGCGGCGATGTGGCCAAAGCCTCTCTCGGCGGCGCGGCGTGAGATCAACCCGCCGGCATAGCTATCGACGCCATAGATCAGCAATCTCGATTTCATCACTTTTCCGCTCGTGGTCCCTTTGAGAGGGCTTCCAGATTCGACCGCTGTTGGTCCATTGTTAAGACAACACGGAGTCTAAGCAATGACCATTTCACCAATCGTTACCAGAGGTGCCCGCGCGCTCATGCTTTGTGCGCTGACGATTGTTTTTATATGCGCATCGGCGACGCATGGTGAAGCCTCGCCCGCCCGTATTTCTACAGGTAAAGACCTTTATGAAGCGTGCAAACAATTAAGCGAATTTGCTTTGAACCCGCAGGGACCGACACCGCGACGGGCGCTTTATTGCCGTCAGTTTTTGTCGGGATATTTTACGTCGCTGAAATATATGAATGGCAACGAGGCCGCGAACGAAGTTCAGGGCATACCTGTTTATGCGCAGGACTGCCTGATGCTGAAGGGGCCGCGCTCATATGACCAACTCGCAAACCAAGTGGTGCATCATGGCGAGTGGCATCCCGAATTAATGGGTAAGCCTGCAATGGAACTGGTAGAGTTGACATTCGGCGGGAAGCCGCCTTGCTAGTGCCCCATTAATTCCAGATCGTAAACCGGCCATGGAAATCGGCTTTGCCGAGGTCGCGGGTCTCACCCGTCGGCCAAATCGTCAAACGAACATTCGCATACGGATTGGTGCCGTCGGGTTCGACGCGGAGCCAGGCGACGGGGGCGTCCGTGGTCGCCGCTTCACCAGCTTTATGCATCGCCGCTTTGATGCGGGCCTGCACGGCATCGGGGAGATATTGCCAGACGATGGAATGGACGAGTGTGCGGGTGACACCCTTCTCCGCCGGTTGTGAAAACATATTCTCGACCCAATCGGCAGCATCGGCCTTTTCAACGCGAAGGCCGGAGCGGGCGGTGCTGATGAGCGCGGCGTTCAGACGCGCGATGCGGGCCGACTGGTCGGGCCAGACATAGGACAGGAGCCGCGTGCGATGTTCGTCTGATGACGGATCGAGGGGGTTCTGATCGCAGCCGCGCCGATGACGCACGGTGAGCGGCGCGTCGAGCGGCGGCGGGTTGCCCTGCCAATCCTGAATGATGCGGACACCTTCGGCGTCTGATCCCCATTCGGCAATGCCGAGATCATAATGATAGCGGTCGAAGCTGAGATTGAGACCGGCACTGGAACCAATTTCATACAAATCGAGCGGCAGGCCGGTCATAGCAGCAAGATGCAACGCACCGCCAAGGATGCTGCCGGAGCGCGAGACTTCGTTGGTCTGGGGCGGACTATCGAGATAGGTCTCCAGGAAAACATCATGTGCCGCAATGGCTTTTTCGATTGCGGACCAGAGCGCTTCGTCGCTGACGTCATGCGGCGGATAGGCTTCCGTGAGCACAGCACAATCACCGCGACGGGCGAGCGCGTTCAAAGCGCCGGTGGCACGGAGTGCGAGAGCGTCGCCCAAAAGATTGCCCTGCCAGTTCAGAATACGAGCGGCGAAAGTGCCGCCTGATGCGTCCAGATGGTCTGCAAGCACATTACAAACGCGGGCGGTGAAGGGCGAGCCCAGAGCGTTGCAGGCAGTGCCCTGGGCTTTAAACCGTTCACGCACATCTGCTTCTGCATTCGCTTTGACTGCCGTGTTCATCTACGCCGCCTGATTGTCCGGCCAATGGCCGATATAGGTTGACGCCGGACGGATGAGGCGCCCCACTCTCTCCTGTTCGATCACATGGGCCGACCAGCCGACGATGCGCGACAGAGCAAAGACCGCTGTCACAGCGCTGCGGGGGATGCCCAAGGCTTCGAGCAGGATGGCTGTGTAATATTCCATGTTCGTGTCGAGGCGCTGATCGGGCTTCATTTCTTTGAGCGTTGAAAGCGCCACGGCTTCAACGTCGCGCGCGAACTTCACGCGTTCGTTGCCGTTGGTCAGCAGCATCACCGCCTTGTTGAACACATCGGCCCGGGGGTCGCGCACCTTATAGACGCGGTGGCCGAAGCCCATCAGGCGTTCGCCTTTTGAGATTTCGTCAACGAGCCACGGCTTGATGTGGTCGCGCGTGCCGATGGCATCGAGCATGTCGAGAACGGGACCGGGCGCGCCGCCATGAAGCGGGCCTTTCAGCGCACAGAGCGCACCGACCGTGGCGGAGATCAGACCGGCACGCGTCGAGGCAATCACGCGGGCTGTGAAGGTGGAGGCGTTCATGCCGTGGTCTGTGACCGTGACGAGATAGGCGTTGAGCGCCTCGACCTCGGCCGCAGAAGCGGGGGCACCGCGCAGCATGCGCAGGAAGTCTTCGGCGTGACCGGCATAGGCAACGGGGGCGACGGCGGGCAGACCCTCATCGCGACGGCACAGGGCAGCCACAAAGACGGGGACAGAACCGACCGCACGGATATGGGCGGGAAGGTCTTTATCCTCATCCGGCAGCAGAGACAGGCCCGCACGGAGACCTTCCGTCACCGTCAGCCCCCTTGCGGCAGCCAGAAGGACGGGAACAAGGCGGAAGGCGGCGACGCGGGCGGCGCCGAGCTGTGCGCGCACTTCGGAGGCCGAGGGCGCGGGGTCGAGACCGGCTGTGGACCAGAGCAGCGCCGCCGTCGCCTCAAAATCATGTGTGGCAACAAGAGCTTCGAGGTCATAACCGGCGATGATGAGACGGCCTGCCTCGCCATCGACATGGCTCAGGGCTGTTTCGGCGGCGACGACTTTGTCGAGACCGTTGGAACTGGCGCGGGCGAGAATGGAACTATCCGACATGATGACACCTCAGTTTTGGCAGGCGGTGGACGAAAACAAGCTGTCCGCCTTGAGGGGTAATCTGGTTCGCGCTTGCAATATCGTCAATCTTGATTAAGCTAATCAATGTATAAAATATGAGCAAGCCCATGCAGCAGAAACCGGACACGCGCAAAACCGCGCCCGAAAATCTCTATCTCTCGGCCAAGGAAGCCGCCGCCGAACTGGGGGTGAGCCTCGCCACGCTCTACGCCTATGTGAGCCGCGACATGATCCGGTCGGAACCCGTCGCCGACAGCCGCGCCAAGCGCTATCGGGCCGAAGACGTCCGTGGGCTGAAAGACCGGCGCATGGCGCAGACGGCGACACCGGCAAGCGCAGGCGATGCGCGGGCCGCGATGAGCTTTGGCGGCTTGCCGGTACTCGACAGCGCCATCACGCTGATTGCCGACGGGCACCTCCATTATCGCGGGGTGGACGCGACGACACTGGCGCGGAACTCAAGTCTGGAACAGGTCGCCGCCCTTCTCTGGGGCTGCCGCGATGTGCAGCCCTTTACACGTGACGCTGTGCCCGCCATGACGCCGCTGCTGACGCGGATGAGCGCCGATGTCGCAGACCTGCCGCCGATCACGCGCTGCTTGTCGCTGCTGCCGGTCGCCGAGATGGATGATCCTTCCGTTTACAACCGCACAGAGCGGGGGCTCGCCACGACGGGCGCAAGATTGATGCGGCTGGTGACTGGCGTGATTGCGGGCGTTGAACCCTCCGCCGAACCTGTGCATGAGGTGCTGGCCCGCGCGCTCACGATGGGCGACCGGCGGGCGGCGGAACTGATCCGTGCAGCCCTTGTTCTGTGTGCGGACCATGAGTTGAATGCGTCGGCTTTTACCGCGCGCTGCGTGGCGGGCACAGGCGCAACGCTTTACGCATCCGTGCAGGCAGGCATTTGCGCGGCGGAAGGACCGCGCCATGGCGGTTTCACCAGTCGCGTTGAGACGTTTCTGACGGACATGGCACATCGCCAAGACCTTGAGGATGCTGTGCTCCTGCGTTTGCGCAACGGCGATCCGGTGCCGGGCTTTGGCCATCCGCTTTACCCTGACGGCGATCCGCGCGCTGAGACTTTGTTTACCCTGATGCAGGAAACCTATGGCGATGATCCCGCTTTTCAGCGATCACAACGTGTCATTGAAGTGATGGCGGAAGCAGGCGGCGTGAAACCGTCAATTGATTTTGCCATTGGCGCGATGGGGGCGACGCTGCGCATGTTGCCCGGCGCGGGGCTGGCGGTTTTTGTCGTCGGGCGCACGGCGGGATGGATCGGTCATGCGATTGAGCAGCACCGGTCCGGGCAGATGATAAGGCCGCGGGCGCGGTATATCGGCGATAGTCCGAGGTGATGGTTTTAGAAGGATGTTGGCGTGATGAAAAATAACCGATCAGCACTCATTGCAGGCGCAACAGGCCTTGTGGGCGGGCATGTACTGAAACTGCTTCTGGCATCGCCGCATTATGATGAAGTGATTGCCGTCACGCGCAAGCAGATCAAGAGCACCAATGCGAAACTGCGGCAGATTGTGGGCAGTCTTGGCGATGCGGAAGAGGCTGTCGCCAGCGCGCACGTGCAGACGACGGATGCTTTTTGTGCGCTGGGCACAACAATCAAAGTGGCGGGAAGCCAGGAGGCGTTTCGCAAGGTTGACTTTGACTATGTGGTAAAATTTGCCCGCGCGGCGAAGGCCGCAGGGGCAACGCGCTTTATGCTGGTCTCGGCCATCGGCGCGGCTCCGCTGTCCAAGATTTTCTATTCACGCATCAAGGGTGAGACGGAGCAGGCGCTCTCCGACATGGGCTTTGAGGCGTTACATATTTTCCGGCCCGGACTGTTGCTGGGCGACCGCGCCGATACACGTGCCGGTGAAAGCATGATGATGAAGCTGACACCGCTGCTCAATCCTCTGCTGATACGGCGTGCTTCTGTTTACAAGAGCATCGACGCGGAAGTTGTAGCGGCGGCGATGGTCGCGGCAGCGGAGAGCGACGTCATGGGGCGGCATGTTTATGCGTTTGATGAGATGGTGAAGCTCGCCCGATAGGTGCTCTGGGGTGCCGTGAGAATTTCCGGCGAATGTAAAAAAGGAAAACGCTCCGGCGAGAGATCGCCGGAGCGTTTTTTATCACAAGGTCAGAACGAGTAAGAAACGCTGGCGGCGGCAAAGTCGCGGTCAGTCATAGCGTTGTACCAACCAGCGCCAAAATAGTTGGTGTAGCTGACGGATGCATTCCAGCTCTGATACTTCGCGTTGACACCGGCCGTTGCCGTCTTCGTGCCCTTTGCGTAGCCCGCCGTATTCGGTCCGGGCGAACGGCCCTGGACACCATGCGAGAACTGGAGAACCGGCGAGACGGAGATCGGGAGGTTCCACGGATTTTCGTAAGTCGCCGTGAGCATCGCGGTGTAACCCCATGACCAGTCGGTGGCATAGGTGGTCGACTGGTTGGCATTGCCGTAGTAGTCGGGCGTGATGTAATAGGCCGCGAAGTAGTTGGTGAGACCTGCATTGAGGCCGCTATAGCTCAACGGATAGAGGCCAGCGTCTTTTGCATAAACAAAGCCTGGGTTGAAAATGAAGGCGGCGCTGTCGGCCCTGATCGCGCTCGGCAGCAAATCACTCCCGTTGAAGACCGTGATCGTCGTGAACTGACCCTGCCATGTATTGAGATCAACATGAGTGACGGTGGATTCGCCAGGCGAGGCGGCGCCGAGGCGGCTCCAGCGCGTATAGGCGCCGGCGGTGAGAAACTGGGTTGCGCCGGTACCGTCGCCTATGGACGCAAGCTGTTCATAGAAATCGGTGGCAAGCGGCATATTCGGCGTGAAGCTCACTTCGCCCGAAAGCGCCGTGCCCGCGACCGTTGTGTTGAAGCTTGCGCCGAGTTCATTGATCTTGTCAGGGAATTCGTAATAGTAGGTGATGTCATTCGCACCGGCGATGTAAGCCGTACCGACCTCCGTGCTGTTGGAGCAGACGTGGCCGTAGATGGCGACGCAGGTGGCAACGAAGCTCGATGAACCGGATATCGCGCCGATGTAAGGCAGCTTGCTCGTGTAGCGCACTGCATAGAGCGCCGTGTCGGTGCCATTGTTCACATTCGGAAAATAGTTTCGCAGAGCGACGCCGAACTGATTGTCGTCACTGCCGCGATCATCCGGCGACCGATAGATATGCACGATGGCATTCGCATCGTTGGTGCCGCCGCTATTCAGCGAGATGGAGCCGGGGCCGGTAATATCACTATTGGAAAAGTAGGAACCGGAGGGATCGACTTCGGTTTCCGCGAAACCAAACTGCCAGAAGCCTTCAATGCTCAGAGTGTCATTCAGCGCCAGCGATGCAAAAGCCATAGGCATCGGCGTGATGATGTCCTTCAACTCGGCACCCGGACGGCGGGCGGCGCTGACATCAATAGCCTGATAGGCGTTGATACCACCGCGCTGAAAAGTGCTTTCGCCCCAGTTCACCACCTGCTTGCCAACGCGAACGCTGGCAGGAAGTCCGACAACGTCGAAGTTCGAGAAGACGAAGGCGTCCAGAATATCGACGCCGTAGTCGAGGCGCTGCCTGGCATCGTGGTTAAGATCCTTCCACCGCAGGTCGTTCTCTGCATAGACGGCGTCGTAGAACAACCGCGGGCGCAGGAAGATTCCTGAATCTTGCCATTTGATCTCGATATCAGAGACGGATTTCAGAGTCGCGCCCGTTAAATCCCAGCGATCGAAATTCAAATTGCCGTCGTCGGAGTTCAAACCGCCCGCTTTTACGCCGGACGGACAGCCACCGTCCCCCTTGGCAACGTGACTGCAATCTCGGTTTGAAACGCGTGTTGAAATTCCGGCGGAGATCGTTGTGTCGATGCTGATATTGACGTCGCCGAAAGTGAAGTCCGCAGCCAATGCCGCATTTGCGGTCGAGAGAAGAGCGGCGGTTGCAAAAAGAAGCGCGCGGAATTTTCCGTGGCATGTCGTGAGTGTGAGCAAGTTCATTATGTCCTCCCCAAGGAACACGAAACAGATGAATGAAGGTTGCAAAGTTGCGGTCGACCCAGCCCGGGCCGACCGCAAGGTGTTGAGGGATGCCGACCTTTAGCGAGAGGAGTCGCCGGTCAATTCTTGTTGTTTTTCGGAGTGCGTATTTTTTGGTATAGGTTTTTAAATACTTAGGTTTTCTCAAATAAATCTAAGTTCATTTCTTTTTCATGAGCAATTACTAGAAATAATAATAAGTATAATTTGTAGTATATTTGTATATCTCCGTTTTAATGCTTTAGTTTTGCCAGTATTGCGCGTGGCTGACGGAGTGAGGGTGTGATGAAAGAGCGCGGCATAAGCACGAGGGAAATTCTTCTGAGCCTGCTGCTTGAAGGTCCCATGACCGGCTATGACATCAAGAAAGCTCTCGACATCGACATTTCGAACATCGCCGATATCCGCATCAACAACCTCTATCCACTGCTGAGCAATCTGGCGGAAGACGGGCTGCTGACATTCACCCGCGTCGAGCAGGAAAAGCGGCCGAGCAAAAAAATCTATGCGCTGACGGAGAAGGGCCGCAAAACCTGCATGGAAGCTCTGGCAACCTGCAAGGCAAAGCACAGGCTCAAATCAGAATTTTTGTTCGTGCTGAAATTCGCGCCGATGCTGAACGCAGCACGCATCAGCCAGCTTGTCGAAGGTCGGCTGCACGACATCGGCAAATCGCTTGAGGCGCTGGCGTCGGGAGAGGCGCGGCGCAGCGCTTGCGCAGGGACGGCGGAGGAATTCGCGCTTGGTCTTGCGCGCGCGTTGCTGGAGGCAGAGATCGAGTTCATCCGCGATAATCGCGCACGACTATGCGATGCAGGGCTGGGAACGACAACGAAACGGGCGATGCCCGCAGGCTGAATGTCAGGCGGCAACACTTTTCTGGCGGATGGTGCGTTCCGGCGGCAGAGCGACACAGACGCATGTGCCGCGACCCAGCTCGCTGCTGATATGCAATGTGCCGCCGTGAATTTCGACCATGGCTTTGACGAGCGGCAGGCCGAGACCTGTGCCTGCCCGCGTGCGCGTGAACGAGTTTTCAATTTGCTCGAATGGCTCCAGCACCTTGTCGAGCTTATCGGCAGGGATGCCTATACCCGTGTCGGACACTGACATTTCCAGCCCGCCTGCCTCATTCTCATGGGCGGCGAGCGTGATCACACCGCCCGCAGGCGTGAACTTGATGGCGTTTGACAGGAGATTGACCAGCACACGACGGACCTGCTGCTCGTCGGCTCGGATTTGCGGCAAGGCGGCGCGGATATCGATCCTGAGCGTGACACGCGCGATCTGAATGGATTGACGCATCATGCGCAGCACTTCATTGCCAAGGAGCGCAAGATCCACTTCATCTTCGTGCAATTCGAAATGGCCGGATTCGATCTTGGCCATGTCGAGAAGTTCGTTAATCATAGCAAGAAGGTGGATGCCGCTGCCGTGAATGTCCTGCGCATATTCATGGTAGCGCGTTGGTGTCATAGGTCCCAGCAATTGCAGGCGCATCAGGTCAGCAAAGCCGATAATGGCGTTGAGCGGCGTGCGCAATTCGTGGCTCATGCTGGCCAGAAACTGTGATTTGCTTTCACTCGCCGCTTCGGCGCGCTGACGCTGGCGCTCCAACTCATCGGCACGCGCGGCCAGCATATCGGCTGTCGCCAGCATAAGCGTGGCGGCGGAGCCAAGGCCGAAATAACGGCCATGTTCAGTGACGATATAGCCCTGCAAGGGTGAGTGAGTCTCGTTTGAAAACAAGGCGGTGCCAATGTCCTCGCAGCTGGCTTCAGCGTCAACGATCACCGGATGCGTGTTCATCAGGCTTGAGACCGGCTGACGGCCATACAATTCGCGGCCATACATGCGCACATAGACCAGCATGAAATCCTGACGGCTGACGAGGCCGACCGGACGATCTCCGCAGACAACCGGAATATGCATGATCTCGGTTTCCGCCAGAAGCCGCGCAAAGACATCGGCGCAGCTTGTATCCGGACGCAGGGGCACAACATGTTCGGACAGATCGCGGGCGATTGGATTGGACATGCGTGGCGGACCCTAAAAGCATACTGAACGAGGTGAGCCATTTATGCTAAGGGCTGCTTAAGGAAGGCTGAAACTCGCGTCTGCCTCACGTCATGTCAAAAAAAATTCACAGAACTGCATTGGAAGCGAGCATGGCGAAAGACAGGTGCTATAGTTGAGAGCAAATCAGCGAGAGCCTGAGCCGGTTGCGGCCCATGATGATGGCGGGGGAAGCCGGTGACGACTTTTGATGAGACGGATGACGCAGCGGCAGCGCGGACGCAGAGAGAGCGGTCGGGGCGGCTGAAGCTCTATTTCGGCGGTCAGGCGAGCTGGTTCATCAGCCTCGGCATTCAATTCGTCCTCTTTCCCTATCTCGCTGCGGAAATGCTGCACGAGACGCCCGCGCGCGTCGGCATTGCGCAAATGTCGCTGATGGCCCCGGCGATCCTATTTATTCTGCTTGGCGGGACAATTGCCGACCATTCGGATGTCCGGCGCATTCTCGTGCGCATGCATGCGCTCTCAGTGTTGCCGCCGCTGATGCTGTTTGCTGTGATTTTGAGCGGACATCTCACTTACGGCATTCTCATTGCCTATGCACTGGCCATGGGCACGCTTGGTGCTTTCGCCATGCCTGCGCGGGACAGTGCGCTCAACCGCATCGCCGAGACGAACATTCAGCAGGCGGTGACGCTTGCGATGGGCACGCAGATGGGGAGCCAGCTCCTTGGCATGTTGTTCGTCACTCTTGCGGCGCTCACGCTCAGCGCCGTTGTCAACATACCCATTCTGCTGTTGTTCCAAATGACCATGCTCGCCGCCGGTGCGGTGTTGACGGCAAAGCTCGATCCGCTGCCGCCGGAACATGCACCATCGGGCGCGGGACGGTTTGCGCAAATTCTTGACGGGATTGCGTCCGCCTGGGAGCAGCCGATTTCCTTCATGGTCATTGTGCTCAATTTTGCCGTCGGGCTTTTTTATGTCGGCAGTTTCATGGTCGTTCTGCCGCTGAGCATGCGCGACGTTTATAATTTCAACGGCACCGAATTTACGAGCCGTTTCGCGATGATCAATATCGCCTTCTGGGGCGGCACGATTGCGTCGAATATTGCGCTCCTGAAGGTCGGGCATATCGTACATCGCGGACGCGTGATGATGGGCGCGGTGACGGCCGGTTTTATTATTCTGGCGCTGATGTCTCTGACACTGCCTTTCGCTGTGCTGTGTCTCCTCTGCTTCCTTTGGGGCGTCGGTGCGGGCACAACAATGACGATGGGGCGGACGATTGTGCAGATCGCCGCCAAGCCGAGCCACCGCGCACGTGTGCTGGCGCTTTATCAGCTTGGCTTTTCGGGCGGCGCGCCGATCGGTTCGCTCATCATGGGATTTCTTGTCGGCTGGTACGGCGTCCACGACGCTGTGCTCATTCCGGCGGGCATCATGGTGCTCATCATTCTGAGCCTCTTTTTCTCGCCACTCTGGAACTATCGGGCGGATGAGGCATGAGCGCGCCGGAGACACATGAGGATGCGCCGGGGTCTGATCTCGGCTGGTACATGGGCGGCATCTGGTTTTATTTTATTTCCAGCGGCATTCAGGGCGTGATGTTTCCCTGGATCATCACGATTGTGCTGCATGAAACCTCAACGCGCGTCGGCATCGCGCAAATGATGACGATGCTGCCGATGCTGATCTTCACGCTGTTCGGCGGGGCGCTCGCTGACCGTGTTGATCTGCGCCAGCATCTGATGCGGTTGCAAATGATCCAGACCGTACCGCCGATAGCGCTGGCGATCATTATTTATACCGGCCATCTCTCTTATGAAGTGATGCTTGGCTTTGGTGTGTTGCTTGGTGTGGTCGGTGCCTATGTGATGCCGACACGCGACGCGATGCTGACCCGCGTTGCCATGGCGAGCCTCAAGGGCAATATTCAGCGCGGCGTCGCTCTGTCGATGAGCGGGCAATTCCTCGGACAAGTCGGCGGGTTCCTCATTGGCAGCTTTGCCTGGTTGTTCGGTGCACCGGTCCTGTTTGTGACACAGAGCCTGTTGCTGCTTGGTGCTGTGTTCACAACAAGCAAGCTCTCACCTGCCCCACCGTCGAACTTCGGTCGCCCGCAAACCTCGCAGCTCACCGCCATCAAGGAAGGGCTTGTCGTTATCTGGAAGAGCGAGCGGCTCAGGCCCGTCATCATCATGATGTTCATGTCGGGCATCTTGTTCATGGGCGTCTTTATGGTGCTCTTTCCGATCATGGTGCGCGACGTCTATCACGGCTCGTCGCTGGAAATCGGCATCATCAATATGTGTTTTTTCGGTGGCATCGGCATTTCGTCCTTCACGCTGTCGCGGCTGAAACCCATCCGCCGTCAGGGCCGCGCGATGATGCTGGCCATGTGCACCGGCTCATCCGTGATGGTGGTCATGCATTTCGGGTTTCCGATTTATGTCGTCGATTTTCTGGCGCTGTGCTGGGGGCTGGCAGGCGGTGTTTCGATGACGCAATCGCGCGCGGTGGTGCAGGAATTTGCCGAACCGCATATGCGCGCGCGCCTCATCGCGGCGTTTCAGCTGGGCTCAATGGGCGGCGGTCCCATCGGCGCGGTGATGACCGGCTATGTGATTGCCTATCTCGGACCACTCGATGCCGTGCTGGTGCCTGTGGCGCTGATGGTGGTGTTGTGGCTGTCGATCTTCTTCTTCACGCCGCTATGGAAGCTGGAAGCAATGCCGAAGTAAAAAGGGCGGACCCGATGGTCCGCCCTTTTCAATATTACTTATATTCGCGCTTCGGCCACCATGGGAAGAAGGACGGCATGTTCTTCGACACTTTGTCGGGATAGACCGCCGGACGCTTTTCGAGGAAGGACACGACGCCTTCTTTGGCATCCTGCGTGCGGCCACGCGCATAGATGGCGCGGCTGTCGATCTTGTGGGCTTCCATCGGATGATCCATCGCCGAGATACGCCACATCATCTGGCGCGTCAGCGCGACGGACACGGAGGCCGTGTTGTCTGCAATTTCGCGCGCCATGGCGCGGGCCGCAGGCAGCAGATCTTCGGGCTTGTAAATCGCGGAAACGAGACCACCGGCAAGCGCTTCCGACGCGGGGAAGACGCGGCCTGAATAGGTCCATTCCAGCGCCTTGGAAATGCCGACAATGCGGGGCAGGAACCAGCTTGAGCAGGCTTCCGGCACGATGCCGCGACGCGCGAAGACAAAACCGAATTTCGCGGTGTCGGAGGCGAGGCGAATGTCCATCGCAAGCTGCATCGTGACACCGATGCCGACGGCGGGACCGTTGACCGCCGCGATGACGGGCTTCAGCGATTCAAAGATGCGCAAGGTCAGACGGCCGCCGCCGTCGCGCACGGCTTCGTGGCTCCAGTCGATGGAGCCGTCGGCCTGCACAGGATTGCCCTGCTTGTCGGGGCGGTCGGTGCGGGCTTCATAGTCGAATGTCTTGGCACCAGCGGACAGATCAGCACCGGCGCAGAAGGCGCGGCCTTCGCCTGTGACGATGATGGCGCGGATTTCGTCGTCGGCATCGGCGCGGTCAAAGGCGTCGATCATTTCCATCATCATTTCGCCCGTGAAAGCATTGAGCTTGTCGGGACGGTTCAGCGTGAGGGTCAGAATGTTCTCCGAGACCTCGTATTTGATTGTCGTGTAGGCCATTTTTTGCTCCCTGTTTGCGGCATATGCCAAATTTTCTGGTGCCGGACTTGTTGTGGCCGTTGCGTCAACTGCAAAAAGTTGACGCCGGTCTCAACTTGCGGTCCTTTGGGGTCCAACAAGGTCCCCAAGTTCAACGAATATCTTGTGACCTGATATAACAACGCCGCCGAAGAAAAGCGAAGCCCCCCATTCGGGCTATTGCTTCACGGCCCGTATGACGGCCTATGCGCCCCAGGGAGACGACGACGATGCATCCTTCTGTCCATGCTAAAACCACGCCGAACAAAGCCGCCTATATCATGGCCGCGACCGGCGAGACGGTGACCTATAAAGAACTTGATGAGCGCTCAAACCAGCTGGCGCATCTCTTTCGTGATGCCGGCCTGAAACGGGGCGACGCTATTGCGATCTTCATGGACAATAACGCGCGGTTTTATGAAATCTGCTGGGCCGCGCAACGCTCAGGCCTTTATTACACGGCCGTCTCATCGCGCCTGACAGCGGGTGAAATCGCCTATATCGCGGATGACTGCAACGCCAAGATGTTCTTCACCTCGGTTGCGCTTGCGCCTGTCGCATCGGAACTGATTGCCGGCAATCATCTGCCGAAGGTGAAGCGCAAATTTGTCGTCGGCGGCACACTCGCCGGATATGAATCCTACGAAGAGGCGCGGGCGAAATTTCCGGTGACGCCGATTGCCGACGAATCCTCAGGCGTTGACATGCTCTATTCGTCGGGCACAACGGGACGGCCCAAGGGCGTGCGCCATGCGCTGCCCGATACGCCGATTGAAGAGCCCGGCGCATTGGTCGGTCTCGCCATGATCCTTTACGGCATGGACAATAATTCGATCTATCTCTCGCCCGCGCCGCTCTATCACGCCGCGCCCCTGCGCTGGTCGATGTCGGCGCAGAAGCTCGGCGGGACAGTCATTGTCATGGAACATTTCGACGCCGAAGAAGCGCTGAAGCTCATCCAGAAATACAAGGTCACGCACAGCCAGTGGGTACCGACCATGTTTGTCCGCATGCTGAAAATGCCGGAAGCGGACCGCAAGAAATATGACGTGTCGTCGCTGAAAGTGGCGATCCACGCCGCCGCCCCCTGCCCCATCCCTGTCAAAGAACAGATGATCGCCTGGTGGGGTCCGGTGATTTACGAATATTACGCAGGCTCGGAAGGCAACGGCTTCACGGCGCTCAATTCCGAAGAATGGCTGGCGCATAAGGGCTCGGTCGGCAAGCCGCTCAATGCCATTGCGCATATTTGCGACGATGAAGGCAATGAGTTGCCCACAGGCGAGGCCGGCACGATCTATTTCGAGAGCGATGCGGTGTTTGAATATTTCAACGATCCGAAGAAGACAGCGGAATCGCGCCATCCCAATCATCCGACATGGTCAACCCTCGGCGATATCGGCAAGGTCGATGCGGAGGGCTATCTCTACCTCACCGACCGCAAAGCCTTCATGATTATTTCCGGCGGCGTGAATATCTATCCGCAGGAATCTGAAAACCTGCTCGTCATGCATCCGAAGGTCGCCGACGTTGCCGTGATCGGCGTGCCGAACGAAGATTTCGGCGAAGAGGTGAAAGCCGTTGTGCAGCCGGTGAACTGGGCCGAGGCCGGTCCCGAACTTGCCGCTGAGCTGATGGACTATTGCAAAAGCCAGCTCTCAGCCATCAAGTGCCCGCGCTCCATCGACTTTGAGGCTGAACTGCCGCGCCATCCGACAGGCAAGCTCTACAAACGCCTGATCCGTGACCGCTACTGGGGCAACCGCGATTCCAAGATTGTTTGACCTCAGCATAATCTGACTAGGTAAATGCCGCAGCGCAGGAATATGCGTCTGCGGCATTTTCACGGGCGCGCTGTGCTAAACTGCGGCTCACACCATTTGAGTCGAGGTTTCCCCCATGAAAAAACTTTCCGTTGCCTATGCTGCTCTGATGATCGCTATCGGTGCTTATCTCGCCGCGACGCCTGCCGAGGCCGCCAACGAGGTCTATACCTCGGCGCTTCGCTGCAACAACAAGGCGGATGCGAGCAGCGAATTTAAAAAAGACCGTTACGTCTATTTCGACACAGATTCGAGCCGCGTACGCGATGGCGACCGCGACAAAATCAAACATATTTACGGCATCGCCAAAGGGCGCAGCGCCCAGCAGATTTGCCTCTTTGGTAAAGCCAGCAAAATAGGCGGGACAAGCGGCAACGCAGATCTGGGGCGCAAGCGGGCTGAAAAGGTCGCTCAGGAATTTGAGGCGCTCGGCTGGCCGCGCTCACGCATCGTCATCGGCACCGAAGGCGAGGCCTGGGGCTGGATGGAAGATATGCTCACCAGTGACGCCGAAGCCGACCGGCGCGTGCTGATCCGTCTCTCGATGTGAGCAATCGGGCTTTTCTGGCCTGAATCAGGTTGGCAGCACTTAAATCAAGTTGGCTCTTAGAGCCTTGCCCGCTACCTTACGGCAAGCCATTTTGGGGCGGGCGGGGTCTTTCGTTTGTCTGCCCCTCAGAACGAAATCCAACAAACGAACGGGAGACGCCAATATGCGTATGTTCAACACGGTCGCCGAATACATCGCCGAAAAGGGCAATGAAATCGGCGTCAGCGAATGGGTCCAGATCGATCAGGACCGCATCAACAAATTTGCCGACGCAACAGGCGACCATCAGTGGATCCACATTGATCCCGAACGCACGAAAAAAGAACTCGGCATGCCCACGATTGCGCATGGTTATCTGACGCTCTCGCTCCTGCCCTTCCTGATGAGCAAAGTCAGCGGCGTGAAAAGCGCGACACGCGGCATCAACTATGGCTCGAACTCAGTGCGTTTCACGCAGATGGTGCCCGTCGGCTCCAAAGTACGTGCCCGCGTGAAGCTGAAAGACGCCGTGCCGAAAGCCGGTGGCTATCAGGTGACAAACGAAGTGACGATGGAAATCGAAGGCCAGGAACGCCCCGCAATGGTGGCTGAGACACTGAGCCTGATTTTCGAATGAACTGACTTGCGTGAGGGCGTTGCTCTCACCAAATATCTGCTGTCATCCCGTGCTTGTCATGGGATGACAGTTTTCATTTGACGGGAGGCACCATGACCGACACACCCATCAAAAAAATCATCAAGACCGATGCTGAATGGAAGGCGGAACTCACGCCTGACCAATATGCTGTGACGCGTGGCGCAGGCACCGAACGCGCAGGTACCGGCCCGTGGCTCCATGAGCACCGCGCAGGCATGTTCAAATGCGTGTGCTGCGGCACCGAGCTTTTCCGCTCCGAGACCAAGTTTGAGAGCGGGTCGGGCTGGCCGAGTTTCTTTGCGCCGGTGACGCGCGAGGCGGTTGAAGGTATCGAAGATAATTCGCACGGGATGCAGCGCATCGAAGCGCGTTGCGCGACCTGCGAGGCGCATTTAGGTCATGTGTTTCCCGACGGGCCGGAGCCGACAGGTCTGCGCTTTTGCATGAACGGGCTCGCTTTGGATTTCGATGCGGATGAGTGAGCATCGCCACATATTGGAAATTTGATGAAACTCACGCCGCCTGCCGTCGCGCCTGTTGCTGATATCCGTCCCGTCACAGATACGCATCACGGAATCACACGCACTGACAATTATGCGTGGTTGCGCGACAAGGATTGGCGCGAGGTGATGCGCGAACCCGACGCGCTCGACAAAGACATCCGCGCCTATCTCGAAGCCGAAAACGCTTATACGGAAGCAACCGTCGCGCCGCTCAGCGAGCTGCGCGAGACACTCTTTCAGGAGATGAAGGGTCGCATCAAGGAAGATGATGCGTCGGTGCCGTCAAAGGACGGGCCTTACCATTATTTCAGTCGCTTTGAGACCGGCGGTCAGCATCCGGTTTATTGCCGCACGGGCACGAACGGCGACGAGACTTTGCTTGACTGCAACAAGGAGGCGGCGGCCCACGCCTATTTTCATATCGGCGATGTTGAGCACGCGCCGACGCATGCGCGGCTTGGCTGGTCGGTTGATCTTAAAGGGTCTGAATATTTTTCGGTGATGGTGCGCGATCTTGCCACCGGGCGCGACCTTGATGATATCGTGCATGACACATCAGGCGGCATTGTCTGGGACGCGGCGGGTGCCAGTTTTTTCTATGTGCATGTGGATGAAGAACACCGCCCGCTTAAAGTCTTCCGGCATGTGGTGGGCACGGACGCCGCGAGCGATGCGTTGGTCTATGAAGAAAAAGACACAGGCTTTTATGTCGGTGTCGGCAAGACATCGAGCGAGCGCTTCATCACCATTGAAACGCATGACCATCAGACAAGCGAAATCCGCCTGATACCAGCGGACAGGCCGGAGACCCCGCCGCGCCTCGTTGAACCGCGTCAGCACGGTGTTGAATATGACATTGAGGATGATAGCCCTCGCGGTCGCTTTCTCATTCTCACCAATGCGGACGACGCTGAAGATTTCAAACTGGTGGAAGCGCCGCATGATGCACCTTCACGCGCGAATTGGCGCGATGTGGTGGGCCATCGCGCTGGCACGCTGATATTGGCACAAGCGGCCTATAAAGATTTTCATGCGCGGATGGAACGGCGCGACGGCCTCACGCGGATTGTTGTGCGCCAACTCGCAGACGGCGCAGAGCACGAGATTTCGTTTGATGAAGATGCCTATGACCTGAGCCTCGCAGCGGGCTACGAATACGACACCACGCTCACGCGCTTTACCTATAACTCCATGACAACCCCGCGCGAGACTTATGACTATGACATGGCCACGCGCGAACGGACCTTCCGCAAGCGGCAGGAAGTGCCCTCAGGCCACAACGCGGCCGACTTTGTAACGCGGCGGATTTTTGCCACAGCCGCCGACGGCGTGAAGGTTCCCGTCTCGATCCTCTATCACAAGGATACAAAGCTCGACGGCTCCGCGCCTTGTCTCCTTTACGGCTACGGCTCTTACGGCATTTCCATTCCGCCGTCTTTTTCCGTCACGGCTTTGTCGCTGGTCACACGCGGCTTTGTCTATGCCATCGCCCATATTCGCGGCGGCAAGGACAAAGGCTATGGCTGGTACAAGGACGGCAAGCTTCAGCGCAAACGCAATACGTTCACCGATTTCATTGCGGCAGGCGAGCATCTGGCAGCAGAGAAGTTCACATCGCGCGGACGCATCATCGGCCAGGGCGGAAGTGCCGGCGGCATGCTGATGGGCGCGGTGGCCAATATGGCGCCGGACCTCTTCAAAGGCATCATCGCCGAAGTGCCGTTTGTTGATGTGATGGCGACGATGCTTGACGCGTCATTGCCGCTGACGCCGCCCGAATGGAACGAATGGGGCAATCCGATTGAGAGCGCAGAGGACTATCGCTATATGGCGTCCTATTCGCCTTACGACAATGTCGGCGCGCAAGCCTATCCGCATATCTTCGCGCTCGGCGGTCTCACCGATCCGCGCGTGACCTATTGGGAACCTGCGAAATGGGTGGCGAAGTTGCGCGCACTCCGCACCGACCAGAACCTCACCATGCTGAAGATCAATATGGATTCAGGACATGGCGGCGCATCGGGGCGCTTTGATCGCTTGAAAGAAGTGGCACTAGTCTATGCTTTTGCAGTGGCGGTCAGCGAGTAATCTTTAGCTACTGAGAGGGAAAAAACCCAATTCGATGAAGGAAGCCGCTAATCAGTCCCTCGCGTTGTATGGAGCTCGGCGCTTTATCAGCGGTCACTAAAAATTTCCCACGTTGAATGTCGATAGTCAGCGATCTAGAAAAAATGACCTGCGTTTCCTTCGCATGCCTGCCAATAGAATTTCTTTGAGCAAGTGCAGCTTGAATAATGGCCAATGCATAATCTTGTTCATCGACAGATTTGAACCGATATGTGCCCGTGGCATCTACCATTTGACCTTTGTCAAAGTCCATGCAGCTAAGCGGAATGCATAATTTTCCGATGATTTGAAACCTCGGCCGTCCCGCATATGGCTCTGCCATTGTCATATCGAACCGCCAATCGGTTGCAGCGAGTTCGGCAAACAACTCCTCTTCAAGAGGTTCTGAAAAGCCAATCCGATTTCCCGCATACGCCAGCACGAATCTGTCGGTTTCCTGCCAGCTACCCCGGCAGTCCTTGACCCAGATTTCCGGATCATCACAAATGATTGGACCTTCGATATCCACCTTCCGAAAGTTCAGCGCCTCAACTTCTTTGAAGATTCTTTCACCGAACATCATTGCTCTCATTTATGGTTCAGCTGACTCGAACTCAATATATGGGCGTAATGACCATTAGTCATCAATGGGCGGAGCCCCAAATAAGGAAGGGGCCGCATCCCTCCCCAGAAATGCGGCCCCCTTATTGCGCTCAACAACCTTTTTCAAAGAGGAGCGCAAACCGATGATTTTCGCGTCGTGTCAATTTCACCAAACGCTGCAGCACTTTCTACGACACGGCGGACAAGCACAAGGCTTTTTGTTGTCGGCGCTGTCACAAGCTCGGCACCTTCGGGTAAACTTTCCGGTTTCGGTGTGCCTTGTCCTATGACAACAACATCCAGTGATTTGCCACCCGTGTCACGATCATTCCGTACAAAATAATTGTCAGTATTGGTCGCGTAAAGCGCAACTGATGTGTAAGGCTTGGTAAGCGGCACTTCGATATGCACAGGGCCGTTGGTCAGGTCGATGGTGCAGATCGAATAAGCCAGATCGGGGCTCGGGCGCACGACAGCACGGGCCTTGTCAGTCGGTAAGGGCATATGCGCGAACGCATTCATGCCTCCGTCGCCGCCAATTTTCGTCATTACTTTACTCATAATGACATTGGGCAGCGCGTGAAGCACGCCGACATGAACAAAAATAGCAATCACTACTGCGCCGATGACAAAGGTAATGAGGCGTTTCATTGGCAGCTCTCCTTGGTGATTGTCGGCAGTTCGGCTTTTTCAGGCGCGGTATAGACTTCAGGCTCCGGATTATAGAAACGCGCCGTCATGTCGAAGCTTTCGCCTGCTTTCACCGGCAACCAGTTGCCCGGCTGCTTGTCGGCTGAAATGCGCACGACATAGGAATTATCGGCCTCGCGCTGCACGGAAGGTTTGGAAAAAGAAAAAATGTTTGCCTCATTGGGGATGAGAAAACTATCGCGATCATAAGCCGTCACCGACCACCAGCGGGCGGCGAGGTCACGACCTTTGAGAACATAGGTGCAGGAGCCGGAGAGCTTTTCGCCCGCGCTGTCTGTGCCTGCTGTGTAATAGATCGTTTCTTTTTTATCGAGCGCGAGCAAACCAAAGAGTGCAACGCGGGCGCGTGTTGTCGCGTCAGCGTCAACGCCGCCCACGGTGAGATTGGTGTTCCACGGACCGACGCTCACATTGCCGGAAACAGAAGCGCCGCGCAGGGTGAGCGCCGTTGCGCCGAGACCAAGCACGGTGCCGGCGACGACAACGCCTAACCAGAAGAGAATGTTTTTCATTACTGTAATTTCCGATTTTAATAAGGCCAGAGTCTTATCAATAAGGTCTGTCGCCGATGATCGTGGCGCGCTCCATACGGCGCAGGGCAGGAAAATAATCAGATACGGCGTAATGCTGGCAGGCGCGGTTGTCCCAGAAGGCGAGTGAATTTGCCGCCCAGCGGAAGCGGCACTGATATTCAGGGATCGCCGCCTGTGCATAGAGATATTTCAGCATGGCGTCGGACTTGTCCTTGTCCATGCCGACAATGTGCTGCGTGAAGGCGGTATTGACATAGATGCCTTTGCGGCCGGTTTCGGGATGGGTGCGCACAACGGGGTGCTCGACCATTGGATATTTTTTGTTCATGGCTTCAATTTCTTCTTCCGGCACGCCGCGCTTGCGCATGCCGGTGCGAAAATACGCGAAATCATGGACGGCCACTTTACCGTCGATCTCGGCCTTCACACTGTCGGGAAGATTATCGTAAGCGGCATACATATCGGAGAAGAGCGTGTCACCACCGACATCGGGCACTTCGAGCGCGCGGAGAATGGACCCGAGCGAGGGCGCTTCGCGCCATGTGACATCGGAATGCCAGACATTTTCCTTACCCTTATTTTTTTCGTCATGGGTGATGGGAAGGATTTCGGGAAAGCCCGGCTTTTTCGGAGCGAAGGGATGGATTTCCAACTCGCCGAAATTGCGCGCAAAAGTCAGATGCTGCTCGGTCGTGATGTTCTGATCGCGGAAGAAAATAACTTTCCAGTCGAGCAATGTCTGGCGCAGCGCGGCGAGCGTCGCCGCATCCACCGGCTTGGCAAGGTCGATATCATGCACTTCAACGCCGATGGTGGGCGTCAATGGCTTCAGCGTGAAAGGAAGCGTGGCGGCACTGATCGCGGCAGATGACAGGTGCTTGTTCATGGGATCCTCCTCCAATGATGACGCAAACCTATGCGCTCGTCGGCCTGCCGCGTAAGGGCAAAGTTTGCCAATTCCGCAGCGCGGAATTAGGATGAGGCATGGATGAAAAAACCGCAGATATACAACCCGTTTTGCGTGCCTTGCAGGTGCTGGAGGCATTGAACCTGCACAAGGTCACGCCGCTCGCCGTGTTGCATGATCTGACAGGATTGCCGAAATCAACCTTGGTGCGCCTCCTTGATACGCTGATTGCGGGCGGCTATGCCGAGCGCGTGTCGCGCCTCGCCGGATATGCGCTCACTGAGCGCGTGTTGCAGCTTTCCGGCGGGTTTCACCATGCGGATAAGATCGTCGAAGCGTCGCGACCCTTCCTCTCGGCCCTCACCGCACAGCATAAATGGCCATTGGCGCTTGCCACACCTGACGATGATGTGATGCTGGTGCGCTTCAGCACGCGGGCCGAAAGCCCCTTTGCATCGGACAAGGAATATCTGGGGCGGCGCGTACCGATGCTCTTGTCGGCTTTGGGACGCGCCTATTTCTCATTCTGTGCGGAGGACGAGTGCGAGACGCTGATGAAGCTGATGCGCAGCTCGCGCGCCCGGCGGAATGCGATGGCGAAGGATGAGCGCGCGGTGGCGCGGCTCGTCACGCAAATCCGCGAGCGTGGTTTTGCGACGACCTCGCCCGCGCCCGGCGACACGCTGGCAGGCTTTGCCGTGCCGGTGATGAAGGACGGGCGACCACTGGCCGCGATCACGCTGCGCTACTATGGCTCGGTGATGAACGAAGCCGAAGCAGCGCAGCGGTTTCTGGTGCCGATGCAGGACGCGGCAAAGGCAATTGCGGCGGGGGTTTAAATCTTCCACCTCCCCCTTGTGGGGAGGTGAAAATAGGAGCGTCCCTAGGTACGACCGGAACTTTCACAACCGCGTAATCGTGACCCCGACCTTGCCGATGCCGTCGGCGCGGACCAGCAAAGACTGGTTGGCGTCATTGCGGGTCGAGACACCGCCTTCGACTTCGACGGTGAAGCCATTGGGATATTGCAAAGCGGGCACGAAGATTTCCGTGACGGCATCGCTGGAGGCTTCATAGACAAACCGGAACAGACCCGTCTCGCGCTTAAACTTCACTTTCAACGGGCGACCGGCGATGGAGCGCGCATAGGGGCGCACAAAACCGGCAAGCGCCCGACCGCCGCTATTGATGTCGTTTCTGTTATTGCGCTGATCGACGCTGTAGATCGACAGGTCTTCCTGGTTCCAGCCATCACCCACGGCCTGATCGTTGCGGTTCGACGCTGTGTAGTTCCAATGGGTCGATGAGATCAGCAGTTTGTCCATCGCCGAATACATGAGATCCAATGCGATCACATGTTTTTCCCATGGCGCGTCTGAATGGTCGCCTGCGGCCCATGCTTTGAATGCGGCGGCATCGTGGAGGTCATAAGGAATGCCGAATTCGCCGATCAATGTCGGCGCGCCGAGCCCGTCATTCAGTGTTTTCGCGGTCTCTTTGATGAAGCCCAGTTGCTTGGTGTAAAGCTCTTCAATCGCCGCCGCGCCTTCAAGCGTGCGGCCATTGTAAGGGTTCACCCATGTCGGGAAGCCGAAGGTCTTGGTGCCGAGCGTCACAATGTCGTACCAGTGGCTCGCATTCACCGTGCCGCGCGGCGTGTCCTTGGGGAAGCCATGCGCAAAGCCTTCGCCGGGATCGAGTTCGGCAAAGAGCAGCCAGTCAGGCTCAATCGCACGCATGGCGAGCGCGACGCGCTGGAAGAACGGCCCCATGAAATCGACTTCCATGCGCACTGCTTTGCCATTCACTTTGCGGAAGAAATCTTCATTCAGCACTTCGATCTTGCCGTCCTTGAGACGGTAGCAACCGGCCTGCTCGAACGGGCATTTAGCACCGTCGAGCCAGATCGACACGCCATCGGGATTGACGCGCTCGGTCCCTGCGGGGACAACGGCTTTGACCGACCAGTCAAGTTTCAGTTTCGGAATGTCGCGCGGAATACCACGCGCCACAGCGAGACCGTCAAGCACCGTCCAGTCGAGACCCGGACGGCGGTGCTTCAATTTGCTTGCGCCTTCTTCGGATGCCGCCGCGCTGACGGGGTGGCCGACATAGCCCGAACCCGGCTCGTTGAGACTGTCAAAGCCGATGACATTGGGCAGGTCTTTCAGACGACGGGCGACAGCTTCCATCGCGCCGATATAATGGTCCTGCAGATAGTCCTGCACATTGCGCCCGTCGATCATGAAATCGGGGCAGAAGGTTTTGCCCGCAAAGAACAGGGTCCACATGAACGCATTGGCGGGGTAGCGATAGTTTTGCGACCAGGTCATCGTGCCGTAGCGGTCTTCCTGACGCCCGCCTTTGGCGAAGTCATATTTATATTGCATCACATGCGCGGCACCGGCGGCGCGGAATTTTGTGAAGTCGAGACCGACCGCTTCAAAGCACCAGCCCGGCGCGCCGTCGCCGCCTGTCATGCGGCTCCAGACGTCTTGGTGAAAATCGACAAAGACATACATGCCGTAATCGTCGGCCATGGCGCAGAGCCTGGCGAAATAATCGAGATAGGCTTCGTCATATTGACCGGGTCCGGCATGCTCGACCGCTTCCCATGTGGTCAGCAGGCGCAGGCAGTTGAAGCCCCAGGCTTTGAGGCGGCCGAAATGTTCAGCGGCTTCATTCAACGGGAACGGGCGGCCGATGAAAGAGACCGTGCGGTGGTCGGAGAAGTCGGTCGGCAGATTGGTATGGCCATTGGGCGTGAACGGCATTTTGCAATCGCCGCCGAGATTGACCCCTCTGAGGATACGGGCATGGCCGCTTGCATCCGTGAACCATTCGCCTTCGATCTGCAACCGCTGCAACGCCATACTGAACTCCCTGTTTCGCTTCTGCCGTTTGTTGGGGATGACTTTGAGCCAGTTAGGGGCGGAGGGCAATGGAGGCGTTTGGGTCGGGTGTTGACCGGGTAAACATAAGAATCACTAAAAAAACGCGTCTCACGGGGAAAACACGTAAATGGGATTTACAGTCGGGCTGTGCGCGGGCACGATTGAGCCCGATTAAAACGCATCACAAAGAATGCCACCTCAAAGAATGTAAGGTTTGACATGACGAAGTTTGAGCCCACTCTCGCCTCACTCAATGAACACAAGGTTCCCAAATGGTATGACGATGCCAAGTTCGGCATTTTCATTCATTGGGGCATGTGGGCCATTCCGTCTTTCGCCGCCTCAAGCGGCTCGATCGGCGAAGTCTTCGCCAAGGAATATGACATTGCCGTCGCGCAGACGCCTTACACCGAATGGTATGCCAACGCGATCAAGGTGCCGGAAAGCGACAGCGCGAAATATCACAAGGAGGTCTGGAAGGACGCACCTTACGAGGATTTCCGCGCGCCGTTTCTGAAAGGGCTTGAGCAATGGGACCCGAAGGCCTGGGCGAAGCTCTTCAAGCAGTCGGGCGCGAAATATGTGGTCCTCGTGACCAAGCATCATGACGGCTACAGCCTCTGGCCCACCGGTGTCAAACATCCGTATAAGGATGGCTGGCACACGGAACGCGATATTGTGGGCGAACTTGGTGCCGCCGTGCGCGCCGAGGGCCTTGAATACGGGCTTTATTATTCGGGCGGTATTGACTGGTCGTTCAACACCGAACCCTTGCGCACGCTGGGCGATTTTGTCGGCTCGGTGCCCGGCGGCAAATATCCCGATTATGCCACCGCGCAGGTCAAAGAACTCGTCGAGAAATATAAGCCCGCGATCCTGTGGAACGATATTTCATGGCCGACATCGCTCGACGACATGGCCAAGGTCTTCGCGCATTACTACAACACTGTGCCGGACGGTGTGACCAATGACCGCTGGATGCCGCAGACATGGAAGACGAAGCTGATGCGTCTGAAATGGGTGCGGGCGCGGTTTGATAAGAAGGTCAAGGCCTATATGCAGAATAACCCTGTGCGCAAGGGCGTCATTCCGCAGGAGCCGCCGCATTATGATTTTCGCACGCCGGAATATATGCGCTTTGATGATATCCAGACGCGCAAATGGGAAGCGACGCGCGGCATGTCGCATTCCTTCGGCTATAATCACCGCGACAGGGACGAGGATTATCTCTCCGTCAATGAGCTGGTGCATGACTTTGTCGATGCGGTGTCGAAGAACGGCAATCTGTTGCTGAATGTCGGCCCGCGCGGCACGGATGCGCAGATCCCGCCGGAGCAATCCTCCCGCCTTGAAGCCTTTGGCAAATGGATGGCCGTCAATGGCGAGGCGATTTACGGCACGCGGCCGTGGATCCGTGCCGAGGGCGTCACGGCGGATCATCTGCCGGTGCGCTTCACCGCCAAGGGCAAGGGCCTCAATGCGATTGTGATGGGCCAGCCCTCAGGCAGCGACGTGACGCTGTGCGATATCCGGCCTGCCGATGATGCGACGCTGACGCTGCTCGGGCATGGTACCGTTCAATGGCGGCAGGCAGGGCATGATGTGGTCATTACAATGCCGATGCTGATTGATACGCCTGCCTTCACGATTTCGATTTCCAGGATTTCTCTATGACACAGGCCTCTGCCCTGCCCCTTCTGCCGACCCAGCCTGCGGACACGCCATGGCCGACCGCTGGCTGGCCATTGGGTGAGATACCGGCGCATGTGGACAGGGCAAAGCTCGTCGCGCATATCGAACGCGCTTTCACAGCGACCGCACCCGCCGACCTTGAAGAGACCCATGCGCTTGTGATCGTGCAGGGCGGCAGGCTGATCCATGAGCGCTACTGGACCGGCTTCGGGCCGGACGTCACCTGCCCCTCATGGTCGAAAGCCAAGAGCATCACGCAGGCGCTTGTCGGCATGCTTGTCGGTGACGGCAGGATTGATATTCACGCGCCTGCCGATGTGCCCGAATGGCGTGAGGCCCCCAATGATCCGCGCGCCAAGATCACACTCGATCAACTCTTGCGCATGTCGGGCGGATTGGCCTTTCGCGAGGACTATGTGGACGGCGAAGCGTCGGACGTGATCGAGATGCTGTTTGGCAAAGGCAAAGACGATATCGGCCATTTCGCGGCCTCGTTTCCGCTTGCTCATGCGCCGGGCACGTTCTGGTCCTATTCGTCCGGCACGACCAACATCATCGCACGCGCCGCACAGAAGGCGGCGGGCCTGAAAGGCGAGGCGTTTGAGACCTTCATGCGCCAGCGCCTCTTCGATGTGATCGGCATGACAAGCGCCGCACCGAAATTTGATGCGGCAGGCACTTTTGTCGGCTCGTCCTTCTGCTATGCGACGCCCCGCGACTTTGCGAAATTCGGCCTTCTCTATCTGCGCGACGGCATCTGGGACGGCAAGCGCCTGCTCCCCGAAGGCTGGGTGGACTATGCCCGCACACCGACATGGCAGCAGCCCGAAGCCGTCGCTGAGAACACGCCTTACGGTGCGCAATGGTGGATGGGGCTTGGCGGCGAAGGTTCTTTCTCCGCCAATGGCTATCATGGGCAGTTCACCTGTTGCATTCCCGATCTCGACATGGTGATCGTGCGCCACGGCAAGACCAATGCGCTGCAGGGCCCGCATGTCAAGGCGTGGATCAAGGCCATTGCGGATTGTTTTCGCCCTTAGTCTTCAACCCTCCCCTTGAGGGAGGGTCAAACGGCGCCTTCGCCGTTTGGGGCGGGGGCGCGGTCCATCGTCTGGTTTTGAATTTGCGTTGACCTTCTTTCCCCCGCCCCAAAAAATCAAAGATGATTTTTTGACCCTCCCTCAAGGGGAGGGTTAAAGATTTCGCTTTGTTATTTGTAGTTGCGCCTTTTCCGGCGCTACACTCCTCTCAACAAAACCAGAACCATCGGGAGAGAGACATGAACGTAGCCGCAAAAGTTGTGAGCGCTGAAGATGTGGGGCTGATTGCATCGCGGCTCAAAGAGATTCCGAATTTCATGCAGTCCTATCTCGACAGCGGCAAGCTCGCGGGCGTCTCGACGCTTGTTGCACGCCATGGTGAGATCGCGCATTTCGAGTGCATCGGTGTCAAGGACAAGGACACGAAAGAGCCGGTCCAACACGACACGATCTTCCGCATCTATTCGATGACAAAACCGATCACATCACTCGCCCTGATGATGCTGCATGAAGAAGGCAAGTTTCAGCTCAATCATCCGGTTCACAAATACATTCCCGAATTTAAAAAGCTGAAAGTCTGGGCAGGCGGCTCTGCCCCCATCACCGAAACAAAGCCCTGCGAAAGGGCGATGACGATCCGCGATTTGCTGACGCATACGTCCGGCCTCACCTATGGCTTCATGCAGCAAAATGTGATCGACGCGCGTTACCGCGATGTCGGGATCGACGGCGCGAATACGGTCGGCATCACATTGGAAGAAATGGTGCGCCGCCTGTCTGAGATTCCGCTGCTCTTCTCGCCCGGCGAAGAATGGAGCTATTCGGTGGCGACCGATGTTTGCGGACGGCTTGTCGAAATCCTGTCCGGCATGGCGCTTGACGAATTTTTCCTCGCGCGCATTTTCAAGCCGCTCGGCATGGTGGATACGGGCTTCTTCGTGCCGAAGGACAAGCTCCATCGCTTCGCCAGCAATTATTTCAAAAATCCTGTGACCCACACAGAAGGTCTGATGGACAAGGGCGATGCGACCAGCAGCTATGCCAAGCCGCCGGTCTTCCTGTCCGGCGGCGGCGGTCTCGTCTCGACCATGATGGATTATTTCCGCTTCTGCCAGATGCTGCTGAACGGCGGCACGTATGACGGCGCGCGCCTCGTCTCGCGCAAGACGGTCGAATTCATGCGCCTGAACCACCTGCCCTTCAACAACACGATGAAGGAAATGTCCTCCTCGGCCTTCTCCGAACTCGCCGCCGAAGGCACAGGTTTCGGCCTCGGCTTTGCCGTGGTGCTCGATCCCGCCGAAGCACAGTCGATCGGCAGTCCCGGCAATTTCTCATGGGGTGGTGCCGCCTCGACTTACTTCTGGATTGATCCGGAAGAAGACATTGTCGCCATTCTGATGACGCAGCTTTATCCGTCCTCGACCTATCCGCTGCGGCCGCAATTGCAGCAACTGGTTTATGCGGCAATTGAGGATTGATTTTTAATCCGTCATTGCCGCGTCGCTTGCGCTCGCAATGACGGATAAAATTATCTATCGTCACTGACACCATGCCCCTCTGGATTCCCATCACCATCGCCGCAGCGTTTTTACAAAACCTGCGCTCCACATGGCAGAAGCAACTGACAGGTGATCTGTCAGCGACGGCGGCGACCTATGTGCGCTTTGCTTTCGGCCTGCCGGTGGCGGTGGTTTATCTCTGGGGCTTGCATACGCTTGGCGGCTTTGCGCTGCCCTCGCCCAATACAATGTTTCTCATCTATTGCGTCATCGGCGGCGTCACACAAATTTTGGGGACGTTCCTGCTCGTTGCACTTTTTGCCTATCGCAATTTCGCGGTGGGCACGACTTACTCCAAAACCGAAACCGTGCAGGCTGCATTGTTCGGCATCATCGTGCTGGGCGATCATCCGAGCCTCGGCGCGGTCGCGGCGATCCTTGTGAGCTTTGCGGGCGTTGTCGCGATCTCGATGGCGAAATCGCATCTCACCATGATGAATTTTGTCCGCTCCCTCACCGACCGGCCGACGCTGATGGGCCTCGGCACAGGCGCGGGCTTTGGTGTGTCGGCGGTGTGCTACCGCGCAGCGTCGCTCTCGCTTGAAGCAGACGGATTTCTCATCTCGGCGTCTTACACGCTTGTTGTCGTGCTCCTCATCCAGACGGTGCTGATGGGCCTCTGGCTCGCCTGGCGCGAACCGCAGCAGCTCCTCAAGACAGCAAAGACATGGAAGGTGAGTTCACTTGTCGGCATATCGGGCGCGATGGCCTCGATGGGCTGGTTCACCGCCATGACGATTGAAAACGCGGCCTATGTGCGCGCGCTCGGCCAGATCGAACTTCTGTTCACCTTCGCCTCGTCGCGCTTTCTGTTTAAGGAAAAGACGGAGCCGCTTGAGCTTGTCGGCATCGCATTGGTGATCGGCGGCTTGCTGCTTCTTCTTTTTCTCAGATAACCGTCATTGCGAAGGGCCAAGCGTAAGTGAGTACTTGACCTCCCCCTTGTGGGGAGGTCGAAACGCGGAACGCGTTTCGGGTGGGGGGCACAAAACTCAATATACGCTGCACTCCAACGATGATCCGCAACCCCCACCCAAAAAATTCTGAGTGAATTTTTTGACCTCCCCACACCTTGCGCGTAGGCGCAAAGAAAAGGAGGGGGGAGGTGGGAAGCTATATCATTTCGATCTTACCTCGGCCGGTCCCCCGCCACTGTCGTCCTGTGCATCACGCGCAGATGCCCGTCATAGCCGCCATCGGCATAATGCAGCGTCGAGCGGTTGTCCCACATGGTCAGCATGTTCTCGCGCCATTTGTGGCGATAGACGAATTTTTCCTGCGTCATATGATTGTAGAGGAAACCCAAAACGGCTTTCGACTCTTCCGGGGTCATGCCTTCAATGCCGACCGTATAGACGGGGCTGACATAAAGCGCCTTGCGGCCGGACACGGGATGTGACCGCACCAGCGGATGAGGGAAAGTTTTGTCGGCTTCGGGGCTCACAATAATTTGCATCGTGCGGTCGTTTGCGCCCGCCTGCTCATGCGCGAAGAGACCTTTGGTGCCGTAAGGCAGCGCGGCGCTGTGGATCGCGACGAGACCGTCGATCATCTTCTGCATCACAGGCGAGAGCGCCTCATAAGCCGCAAAGCAATCGGCATAAAGCGTGTCGCCGCCAACGGGGGGCGTCACTTTCGAGTGCAGGATTGTGGCCGATGGCGGCTCGGGTTGAAAGCTCCAGTCGGAATGCCAGCCCGCACCGAAATTACGCGCGGTCTCACCCGCCTCACGGCGCAGTTCCAGAATATGCGGGCGCCCTTCCATCGGCTTGATGAAAGGGTCGTAGCCGAAGGGGCCGATCTGTTGCGTGAACGCTTCAAGCTGGTCATGCGTCAGCGGCTGATCGGGAAACCAGACGACGCCGTGCTTGACCCATGCCGCTTTAACGGCCTCAACGCTCGCCGCATCCAGCGGGCGCGACAGATCAACGCCGGTGATCTCGGCGCCGAAGCCCGACGCATTGGGCAGCACGCGGATCGCACTTTGTTTCAAAGCGGCTTCGCTCATAATTCCCTCCCCGGAATTATCATTCAGCCAAGCGGCACACCTTTGATTGTGATGCGGTGCATCAGCCGCTCATGGCCGTGATAGTCGTTCGCCGCATAATGCCATGTGGCACGATTATCCCAAAATGCTATTGAGCCCTCTTCCCAGCGGAAGCGGCAGGTGAATTCAGGTTGCACGGCATGTCTGTAGAGGAAATCGAGGAGCGGCTGACTTTCCATCGGCGTCCAGCCTTCAAAACGCGTGGTAAAGGCCGCATTCACATAAAGCGCCTTGCGGCCGCTTTCGGGATGGGTGATGACGACGGGGTGGCTGACTTCGGGATGCTCACTCGCCACTTTCATGCCGCCGCCCTGGTCGGTCTGCTGATAGAAGCCCGCCGCCCCAAAGGCCCGCGCTGTGGAATGTAAAGCGCGCATCCCTTCCAGTGTTTTCTTCAGGCCCGGCGACAGTGCGTCGTAAGCGGCATACATGGACGAAAACAGCGTGTCGCCGCCCTCCTCCGGCAATTGCCGCGCGACAAGGATCGACCCCATCGCAGGGTCCGCGTCATAGGAATGATCCGTGTGCCAGCCGCCGCCGATATTGGTCTTTTGCTCTTTTTCTTTGCGCACTTCGGCGATCAACGGATTTTCAGTCGGCGTGAAATATTTATTGATGACAATGTCGCCCCAGCGGCGCGCAAAGGCGATGTGCTCGTCCGGCGTGATTTTCTGATCACGGAAAAAGATGACGCCATGATCGACATAGGCTTGGCGCACCGTTTCCATATCGGAATTGCTCAAGGATGCGAGATTGACGCCGAGCACTTCGGCCCCGCAGGCACCCGTCATTTTCTTTACGTGGATATTGCTCATCGTCTCTCTCCCCGAAACTGTGATGGCTTGAGGATAGACGCGGATCGGCGCATAATTGTCACCAAAGTTACAATTGGTGATCATGGACAAGTTTTCAACACGCGACAGGCTGACAGGCGTCCTTGAGCGCAATAACTGGTTTTCGCGCCGCCCGGCAGACCTCCGGCGCAGGCTCATTGCCCATGCGCAGGTCTCGACCGTCGAGGCGGGCCACTGGCTTTACGACAAGGGCGACGAGGCGCGCGGCCTTTACGGGGTGCTGACCGGCTCAGTCACGACCTATGTGACGCTCGACAATGGCGAAGAGGTGCCGGTCAATATATCGGGGCCAAGCTCGATCTTCGGTTATGCCGCGCAGGTGCTGGGCGGCCATCGCGTCACGACGGCGGTGGCGCATGAGCGCTCGGAAATCATCTTCGTGCCGCAACACGCGCTTGCCGCCATCGCGCGTGAATTTCCCGCGCTCTGGCTTCATTTTGCCGAACTTGCCACCGAGCAACTGATGTGGATGGCGCGGGCGCTGGCCGAACATGCGCGCCTCACCCCCAAAGCCCGGCTCGCCTCCCGCCTTCATGCCTATGCGGGCGTCTGGGAAAAGAAAGACGGCATCATCACATTGCCGATCCGTCAGGATGAACTCGCCGATCTCACGGGCCTGTCGCGCAAAACGATCAATCTCATCCTGCGGGACTTTGAAAAGGAGGAATTGCTCACGCTGGGCTACCGCGCCATCCATATCCGCAATGCAGGCGGATTGCTGAAACGCGCCATGGGCGGATCGGGCTAATCGGCGCAGGCTCGCGGCGCGGCGTGCAGCTATCCCTAATTATTCCTTACACGGTTTAACAATGGCTCTGACGCTACGTTTTATCGCGCAGGTTCACACCTCCTTAAGCCAAAGCCACTAACTTCTCCGGCGGGAAGCGCCTTGTTGCCAAGGGGATGGCAGGAGGGTGCGGGAGGGGAACTTATGCAAAAACCAACAATCAGCGCCGCTGATCTGGCTGACATTGTGCTGGAGGCTGTCAACCTTCTGCCCGGCGGCTTTGTCATCTTCGGTCCGGATCACGAAATTCTGCTCGCCAACGCGCAGAATGAGCGCGATTTTCCTATCACCAATCAGGGATTGCGCAACGGCCTGACCTACCGCGAAGCGGCCTACAACAGCGTCAAAGATCTTGTGCCGGACATTGATCACGAGTCCGCTCTTCAAGCAGCTGACAATATCGTGAGCTCGCTTGAACGCGGCGAGCATGTCGAACTCAGAACCCATGTCGGCACGGTCATGCAGGTTGTGGAATTGCCGCTCTCGTTCGGCGGATCTGTCGCGGTCGGCGCGGACATTACCTCGCTGCGCGAGCGCGAACGCGAATTGAAAAAAATGCGCAAAGCCGCTGACGCGGCCAGCGAAGCAAAGTCAGCCTTCCTCGCCAATATCAGCCACGAAATCCGCACGCCGCTTAACGGCATTCTCGGCATGACGCAGTTGCTCGCATCGGGCAACCTGACGCATGAGCAGCGCGACCAGATCGAGACCATATTGGATAGCGGCAAGACACTGATGGCCATTCTCAACGACGTGCTTGATTTGTCGAAGATCGAAGCAGGGCGTTTTGAAATTTCACCCATCGACAATGATCTTGAGAACCTGCTGCGCCGGCTGAACAAGCTCTGGGCGCCCCGCGCGGCGGAAAAAGGTCTCACGCTCGATCTCGACATTGATCCGGCGATGGTGAGCTTCCTGCGTTTTGATCCGATCCGTGTGCGTCAGTGCATTTCCAATCTTGTCTCCAATGCGATCAAATTCACAGAGACCGGCAAGATCACGATCTCGGCAAAAGCGCTGCCGCTCGGCAATGATATTTTCGAGGCGCATTTGTCAGTGAGCGATACCGGCCTTGGTATGAGCGCCGAAACTCTTGAGCGCTTGTTCACACCGTTCACGCAAGCCGATGCTTCAACGTCGCGACAGTTCGGCGGCACGGGGCTTGGCCTCTCGATCAGCCAGAAACTTGCGCGCCTCATGGGCGGCGATATCACCGTGACCAGTGAGCTCGGACGTGGCTCGTGCTTCACGCTCGCCTTCCGCGCGGCCAGGGGACGCTACTCCGAAGAAGCGGCGAAAGACGAAGATGCGGACCAGACCGGCGGCGCGCGCTGGGCCCGCGGGTTTGTCGCCCTGCTCGTTGACGATCATCCGCTGAACCGCAAAGTGGCGCGTTTGTTTCTGGAACCGCTTGGCATTGAGATTGTGGAAGCCGAGCATGGCGGCGAGGCTATGCGCCTGATGGAGAGCCGCGCCTTTGATATCGTGTTGCTCGATATGCATATGCCGGTGATGGACGGGCCGGAAGTGCTGCGCCGGATGCGGGCGGAAGGTTCTCCGTATGCTGACATTCCGGTGATCGTGCTGACGGCAGATTCATTGGGACCGGATAATGCGCGCTACGATCTGATGGGCGCCAACGGCTATATCCAAAAACCGATCGACCATCGCGAACTGACACTCGAAATCGGCCGCGTCCTCGAAGTCCGCCACGGTCGCTCGCCGATGCCGCGCGAGGCGGCGGATATGAAGCGGGCGTAGAGCCCCCTCCCGGTCCTTTCCTTACTCAACCCTCCCCTTGAGGGAGGGTCAAAAAATCAACTTTGATTTTTTGGGGCGGGGTCGCGGTCCATCGCCAATGCACGACTCTCATTGAAGCTCGTCCCCCCTGTTCGCGCTCACGCACGCAGAAGAGGGAAAATAATCCCCTATCCCCACCTGATTATTTCTCTTCCGACCGCACCCTCGACAGGCTCAACGAACTGATCAACGATCTCTGCATGGAAACACTCGATCTCTTGCAAGAAACACTCGAAATCCGAGCCTCAAAGTTGATGGATAAAGTGCCTATCCCCGCTTTTCGCGAATCAAAAAAGGCACGTCCGCAGACGTGCCTTTTTACGTTTTTGCGCCTTAAAAAATTACTCGGCGGCCTTCGCGCCGACCATGCCGGTCATGCGGTTGAGGCGTTGAGCAATCAGGATTTCGGCTTCCGCAATCATGCGCGTCACGAGTTCTTTGCATGTCGGAATGTCATGGATCAGACCCTGGACCATGCCGGCTGACCAGATGCCGTAATCGGGATCACCATTTTCATAGACGACCTTGCCGCGTGCACCGGCGACGAGGTGGCGGACGTCATCAATCGTTGCGCCGCCCTTCTTTTCAATCGCGACAACTTCTTGGCTGACCGCATTGCGCGCGACACGGGCGGTGTTGTGCAGGGTACGGAAGATGAGGTCCGTGGCGCGTTCGTCGTTGGCGACGATCTGCTCTTTGACCTTCTGATGGATCGGGCTTTCCACTGTGCACATGAAACGTGTGCCCATATTGACGCCTTCGGCACCGAGCGCGAGGGCTGCAACGAGGCCGCGTGCATCGCCGAAACCACCTGATGCAATCATCGGAATTTTGATTTTGTCAGCGGCGGCGGGAATGAGGATCAGGCCCGGAATATCGTCTTCGCCGGGATGGCCCGCACATTCAAAACCGTCAATCGAGATCGCATCGACGCCCATGCGTTCAGCCGATGCCGCGTGACGGACCGCTGTGCATTTGTGGATGACTTTGACGCCATGCTTTTTGAAATCATCGACATGTTCCTGCGGCTTGTAGCCCGCTGTCTCGACGATCTTGATGCCGCTTTCGATGATAGCCTGACGGTATTCCGCGTAAGGCGGCGGTGTGAGTGCGGGCAGGATCGTGAGGTTCACGCCGAAGGGCTTGTCCGTCATATCGCGGCAGGCTTTGATTTCCTTCACGAGGTCTTCAGGCGTCGGCTGCGTCAGCGCCGTGATGAAGCCCAGCGCACCGGCATTGGCGACCGCTGAGACGAGCGAGGCGCGGCCCACCCACTGCATGCCGCCCTGCACGATCGGATGCTCGACGCCGAACATTTCTGTGAATCTTGTTTTGATCATTTAGATCACTCCCCTGAGAGCATTGTCGGACATAACGTCCAATTGGTTTTGTTGAGCCGTTTCTAGCAGAAATATTGGTCTTTTGGCACGTTAGAATTGTCCAAACGCCCTTCCCCGCCGTTCCGCTGCGTAAAGGTGAAGGCTTGAAATCCGCTTCCAACGGGACCATCTTGCGATCAGAAACAATCGGGGGGCGTGTTCAGTGATGAACAATGGAAACTTTTGAGCGCGCGGTCAGCGTCGGGCGGTGAACCCGCAGGCAGCCTGATGAGCGCCGCCGGATGGGACGCCTATCGCATCTTTCTGGCGGTCGCTGAAACGGCGAGCCTTTCGGGTGCGGGACGCAAACTCAAACTCAGTCACGCCACCGTCGGACGCCATATTGCGGCGCTCGAAAAAGAACTCGGCGCGAAACTCTTTATCCGTGAGCCCGTGGGCTATGCGCTGACCGCGGCGGGCGAACGTCTGCGCGTGGAAGTCGAACCGATGGCGACGGCAGCAGAACGCGCGGCGCGCGCCGCCCTTGCCGAAGACGGTGAGCCGCGCGGCACCGTGCGCATCTCAGTGGCCCCCGGCATTGCAGGGCAATGGCTGGTGCCGCATCTGCTTGAATTTCACGCCCTCTATCCGGCGCTGGAACTTGAGTTCGTCACGGAGAGCTGGCCTGCCAGCGTGCGTCGGCGTGAAGCCGACATTGTGCTCAGGCTCTACGGACCCGGCGAAGAAAATCTGGTCGGGCGCAAAGTCGGTCGCCTTGGTGTCGCGTTTTACGCGTCGAAAGAATACGCGGCCAAGCATGGTCTGCCGACGAAGCGTGAGGAATGGGCCGATCACATGATCCTCGGCTTTGCAGGTTCATCCTCGCAGGCGGAATTCTCACGCTGGAGCGGACACGTCACGCGCGATACGCCGACGCATTTTCGTTTTTCATCGCAGATCGACACGGTTCATGCGGTGCTCGCAGGCACAGGCATCGGCGCTTTGACATGTCTCACCGGCGATGCTTACCCGCAACTTGTGCGCATTTCGCCCGACAAACTCTTCAGCACCACCGATATGTGGTTGCTGGCGCATCCCGATTTGAAAGATACGCCGCCTGTGCGTGTTGTAATGGATTTCATCATGGCCAAGGCAAAGGTCGATAGAGCCAAGCTGACCGGACGTTAACGGGTGGGCTGTGCGCGAATGAACAATCAAATTGATGTGGGCGCACAGGCGCGGAACCGGAATCCGTGGCTATAGTTCGGCCAACATTTTTTCGTGGAGGATATTATGGCTCTACCCAAATGCCTTGAAGGGCATCTTGAACTTCCGTTGATCGGTTCGCCGCTCTTTATCGTATCGGGTCCTGAACTCGTTATCGCCCAATGCAAGGCGGGTATCGTCGGTTCGTTCCCCGCGCTCAATGCACGCCCCGCGCATGTGCTGGAAGAATGGATCATCCGGATAAAGAGCGAGCTTGCCGAATATCAGGCAGCAAACCCTGACAAGAAGGTTGCGCCCTTTGCGGTCAATCAGATCTGCCACGCCTCAAACGATCGTCTCGCACATGACATTGAAGTCTGCACACGCCAGCAGGTGCCGATCATCATCACGAGCCTGCGCCCGCCCAAGGAAGTTGTGGACGCGGCGCACTCCTATGGCGGCGTTGTGTTCCATGACGTGATCAATGTGAAGCACGCCAAGAAAGCAGCTGAACAGGGCGTTGATGGTCTCATCCTCGTCTGTGCCGGTGCGGGCGGACATGCAGGCACATTGTCGCCCTTCGCGCTGGTGCGTGAAGTGAAGCAGTGGTTCAAAGGCACGGTCATTCTGTCGGGCGCTTTGTCTGACGGCTATGGCATCGCCTCGACGCTCGCGCTGGGTGCGGACCTGGCATACATGGGCACGCGCTTTGTGGCGACGGCTGAAGGCAATGCCGAGCCGGGCTATAAGCAGAGCCTGATCGACTATGCGGCTGATGATATTGTCTATACCAACCTCTTTACCGGTGTGCATGGCAACTATCTCGCGCCGTCTGTCGCGGCAGCGGGGCTTGATCCGCACAATCTGCCTGAAGCTGACAAATCGAAAATGAATTTCGGTTCGGGCGGCAACATGAAGCAGAAAGCATGGAAAGATATTTGGGGTTCGGGTCAGGGCATCGGCCAGATCACCGATGCACCACCTGTCGCGGTGCTGGTGGACCGGCTGAAAGCGGAATACGCGCAGGCCTGCAAAGAGTTTGCAGCACGGATGCCTGCCTGAACTAAGTGAGAATGAAGCAAGACCCTCTCCCGCTTGCGGGAGAGGGTTTTCTTTTGCCTCACGCCACAAAGCGCGTGACGCCGAGGGAGAAGGCCGCGAGGTAGCAGCTGAACACGGACAGGATGAGGAGGAGTGTCAGTTGTTCGGCGCGGACACGAATTTGCTTGGGCCACATGGGATTATTCCTTTGTCTGAAATGCGAGCGCGCTCGGGGCGGCGGCTTTGCGTGATGCGTCAGAAAGACATCCAAGACCGGTCAGCGTGACGCGGAGCGCCTGATCGGTTGAGGTGTGAGGCTCAGCGCCCAAAAAGGCGACGAGTTTTTTGTTGTCGAGGCGCAGCGGCTTTTTCCAGAGGTAACGCATCTCCAGCATTTCGCGGAGTGTCTCGGAAAAGAGCGCGGCGAGGTAGAGCGCGAACCATGGCAGGCGTTTGATCGGTGCATCGGGCACACCTGCTGCGCGGGCTGTGGCGCGGGCGATTTCGACGCCGTGCTCAAACCAGTGACCGCCAAATTAGAAGACCTCGAATGCGCCAAGCTCGCTGTCGCGGTCAATGAGACGGGCGAAAGTTTCGGCGAGGTCCGGGAGAAAGGCCCAGGCATGGCCGACTTTGTGCGGGCCGGGATAAGTCACCGACAGGACGGGCTTGCCGGGCTTGATAAGGCCTTGGGCGAACCAGTTGTTGCCGCTATGCGGACCGAAGAAATCTCCGGCACGGACGATCAGGACTTTGACGCCATCGCGCGCGGCGTCCGCTAAACGATTTTCCATGGCGACGCGGATCGCGCCTTTACGGGTATGCGGATTTTGCGGCGAGGTCTCGCTGACCACCGGAAAGACATCGGGACCGAAATTATAGACCGTGCCCGGAAAGACGAGGCGTGCGCCGACGGCTTTGGCCGCGGCAATCGAGCTTTCGAGCATGGGGAGCGCCGTGCCCGCCCAGTTTTTATAACCGGGAGGATTGGCCCCGTGGAACACCAGTGACACGCCCTTGGCAGCAGCGAGCACGTCGGCGGGGTTCATGGCATCGCCCTTGACCCATTCGACAGGCCCGAGACGGGCCATAGCTTTGGCGGCCTTGACGGGAGCCCGATTGAGCGCCCTGATGCGCCAGCCATGGGCCTGAAGGGCCAAAGCTACTTCTGAGCCGATGCCGCCTGTGGCACCAATGATGAGGGCTGTCTGGGTCACGTTGGCCATGGGTTTCTCCTGAAGATCGTCATTTCGATGTTCAGAAGATGGACTATTCATTATCGAATATGAATTGTCGAAATTTCTCGATCATCTATACTTTTTTGTATGAAACAGATTGAACCCGGCTGGGAACACTACCGGACACTTTTGGCGGTTATCCGCGAGGGCAGCCTTTCGGCGGCGGCCCGCGCCTTGGGCCTGACGCAGCCGACTATCGGACGGCATGTGGATGCGATGGAGGAATCGCTGGGTCTTGCCCTTTTCACCCGTTCTCAAGGAGGCCTGGCACCCACCGAAAGTGCTCTGGCGCTCATGCCCCACGCCGAGGCTATGGCGAACGCGGCGGAGGCCTTGCGCCGGACCGCTACCGGCGAGGCGGAGGAAGATCGCGGCACAGTGCGTATCACGGTGAGTGAAATGATCGGGACAGAAGTGCTGCCCGCGATCCTCACGCGGTTCCGCGAGAAGCATCCGCGCATCGCCATTGAACTCATGCTGTCCAATCGCAGCGAAGACCTGTTGCAGCGCGAGGCTGACATTGCGGTGCGTATGGTGCAGCCGACGCAAGCGGCACTGCTGGCAAAAAAGGTCGGTGTCCTCAATATCGGATTGCATGCACACCGCGCTTACCTCGCGGCCCACGGGACGCCGAAGACGATTGATGATCTGCGGGAGCATTCGGTCATCGGCTATGACCGCGACCCGTCTGTGCGCCGTCAGCTCAATCTCGGCATTGAACTCACGCGCGAACTTTTCTCGTTCCGTTGCGATAGTGATGTGGCGCAGTTTGCCGCTTTGAGGGCCGGATTTGGCATCGGCATGTGCCAATACACGCTGGCAAAGAGATATCCGGACCTTGTACCGCTGCTCGACGGGCTGGTGAAATTTGAGCTTGGCGTCTGGATCGTCATGCATGAGGACCACAAGACGAGCCTCAGGATGCGGCTGATGTTTGACCATCTGGCTACCGAATTGGCGGACTATGTAAACGGGAAGTGAGGGGGGCGCACTCGCCATTATTGCCCTGCCCTGCTATATGAGCGGCAAATCTATGTTTCCGCGAGGTCTTTTCCCATGTCCCAAACTGCCCCGAAGCCCGAAGGCAAAGCCAATCCGCCGCTCGCCCATTTCAATTGGGAAGACCCGCTTTTGCTCGACGAGCAGTTGAGCGAAGACGAACGCATGGTGCGGGACAGCGTGCGCGCCTTTGCGACAGAGCGTCTGATGAGCCGCGTCAAGGAAGCGAACCGCCACGAGATTTTTCATCGCGAAATTATGAACGAGATGGGAGCGCAGGGCATGCTCGGCTCGACGCTGCCGGAAAAATATGGCTGCGCCGGATTGAACTATGTCTCCTACGGGCTTGCCGCGCGCGAAGTGGAGCGCGTGGACTCAGGCTATCGCTCGGCGATGAGCGTGCAATCCTCCCTCGTCATGCATCCGATCTATGCTTACGGCACGGAAGCGCAGCGCGAAAAATATTTGCCGAAGCTTGCGAGCGGCGAATGGGTCGGTTGTTTTGGTCTCACCGAACCCGACCATGGCTCTGATCCGGGGTCGATGGTGACGCGCGCGAAAAAGGTTGATGGCGGTTACATCATCAATGGCGCCAAAATGTGGATCACCAATGCGCCGATTGCCGATCTCGCTGTTGTCTGGGCGAAGACCGAAGACGATGTGATCCGTGGCTTTGTGGTGGAACGCTCGTTCAAAGGTTTCTCAACACCGAAGATCGAAGGCAAGTTCAGCTTGCGCGCGTCTGTCACCGGCGAGATCGTTTTGCAGGACGTATTCGTGCCTGATGAAAATCTGCTGCCGAATGTGCGCGGCCTTGCCGGCCCTTTCGGCTGCCTCAACCGCGCGCGCTATGGCATTGCCTGGGGCGCGATGGGCGCGGCGGAGTTTTGCTGGAACGCGGCGCGGACCTATACGCTGGAGCGCAAACAATTTGGTCGTCCACTTGCTGCCAATCAGCTTGTGCAAAAGAAGCTTGCCGATATGCAGACGGAAATTACCCTGGGCCTGCAAGGCTGCTTGCAGCTTGGTCGTATGTTTGACCAAGGCAAGGCCGCGCCCGCCGCGATCTCACTGATGAAGCGCAACAATTGCGGCAAGGCGCTCGACATTGCCCGCGTCGCCCGCGACATGCATGGCGGCAACGGCGTGTCGGACGAATACCACGTCATCCGCCATGTGATGAACCTTGAAGCGGTGAACACTTATGAAGGCACGCACGACGTTCATGCGCTGATCCTTGGCCGCGAAATCACAGGGATTGCGGCTTTCTCTTGAGGCGTGGGTTATGAGCGAAGCGGCACTGGGCGCGAAGAACAAGACGGGAAGTGACGGCCAGAACACGGCTTTCATTGTGCTGCTTGGTTTGAGCTTCTGTCATTTACTCAATGATATGATCCAGTCGCTGCTGCCTGCGATCTATCCGCTGCTCAAAGTGAGCTTTGCGCTGAGTTTCACGCAGATCGGATTCATTACTTTTGCGTTTCAGGTCACAGCTTCGCTCTTACAACCACTGATTGGCTATGCGACTGATAAAAAATCGCGACCCTATTCGCTGACTATCGGCATGGGCTTCACGCTAGTCGGCTTGTTGCTGCTGTCAGTGGCCGCTAATTTTGAGACGATCCTGATTGCCGCCATGCTGATCGGCACTGGCTCGTCGGTGTTCCACCCGGAAAGCTCGCGTATTGCGCGGCTGGCATCGGGCGGGCAGCATGGCCTCGCACAATCCATCTTTCAGGTGGGCGGCAATACGGGTTCGGCCATTGGACCACTGCTGGCTGCTATCATTGTTATCCAACGCGGACAGGCGAGCGTGGCGTGGTTTTCGCTCGCAGCGGCGCTCGCCATTATTCTTCTTTGGAAAGTCGGTAGCTGGTATAAAAACCATCTGGCGGCGGCAGCGAAGAAGCCTGCGGTCCTCATCCGTCATCACGGCTTGAGCCGGGGACGCGTCACCTTCGTTGTCGGCTTGCTGATGTTGCTCATCTTCTCGAAGTTTTTCTATCAGGCGAGCCTGTCGAGCTATTACACGTTTTATTTAATCGACAAGTTCCATGTGTCGGTTGAACAGTCGCAGGTGATGCTGTTTGTCTATCTGTTTGCGACGGCAGCCGGCACGCTGATCGGCGGGCCAATCGGCGACCGCTACGGACGGCGTTTTGTCATCTGGGTGTCGATCCTCGGCGTGTTACCTTTCACGCTCATTCTACCACACGCCAATCTGTTTTGGACGGGCGTTCTCACTGTTCCCATCGGACTTATCATTGCGTCGGCTTTCTCGGCCATTCTCGTTTATGCGCAAGACCTGATGCCCGGGCGCGTTGGCACTGTGGCCGGATTGTTCTTCGGGTTTGCTTTTGGCATGGGCGGCATCGGCGCGGCGTCGCTCGGTATGCTCGCCGACCACACGAGCATCGGCTTTGTGTACAACGTCTGCGCCTTCCTACCCGCGATCGGATTGCTGGCACTGCTGCTGCCCAATCTTGACCGCCTGCTCAGAAAGGCCTGACGCTCATGAACAAACGTGCATTGATATTCGGGTTATGCGGGCAGGACGGGGTCTATCTCGCCAAGCTGCTAAGTGATCAAGGCTATGAAGTGCATGGCACGTCGCGCGACAAAGAAATGGCCAATACGTCCGGCCTGCGTCGCATTGGCGTTCTGGACGACGTGACAATCCACTCCGCAGCCCTTTTGGATTTTCGCTCTGTGCTCCAAGTGATCGACGATGTGCGGCCTGATGAGATTTATAATCTTGCAGGGCAGTCATCCGTCGGATTGTCATTCGTGCAGCCGGTCGAAACCTTTGAAGGCATTATTCTCGGCACGCTCAACATTCTGGAATGCATCCGTTTTCTGAAACTACCCGCACGCTTTTATAACGCGACATCAGGCGAAGTTTTTGGCAATACGGAAAAACCCGCCAACGAGACAATGCCCTTTCAACCACGCAGCCCCTATGGCGTGGCAAAATCCACCGCCTTCTGGACAGTGGCGAATTATCGTGAGTCCTACGGCATCTTCGCGTGTTCCGGTATCCTCTTCAATCACGAGAGTCCGCTGCGTCCATCGCGCTTCGTCACACAAAAAATTGTGCGTGGTGCGGTCGATATAGCACAAAAGAAGACGGACCAACTGACGCTCGGCAATCTTGATGTGTCACGCGATTGGGGTTGGGCACCTGAATATGTGGACGCAATGGCACGAATGCTTCGCCAAGATGCGCCGGACGATTATGTAGTAGCAACGGGTGTATCAAGCACACTGACCGGCTTTGTTGAAGCGGTGTTTGATTGTTTAGGCCTCAGGTGGCGGGCCCATGTGGAAACCGCCGCCGAACTGATGCGCCCGACCGACATTCGCGTCAGTGTCGGGGATCCGGCCCGTGCCAAGGCTAAGCTCGGTTGGAGCGCGAGCACGAAAATGCCGCATATCGTCAATCGACTTGTCGATGCGGAGCTTGAGCGCCGCGCGGGCAAGGCTGATTTACGCGCCGCGCAATAATCCTATTGCATGCGCAGCACAGCACTCCATGCATAGCCACGATAGAGCGGCGTGAAGGTGAGCGTCGCGCTGTGCTTCATAGCGAGTGCTTCAAGCACCGCATGCAGGTCGGCGCGCGGGCTGACGTGAAACAGATCAAGCCATTTGAAAAGCAACATGCGGAACAAGGCAGGCAGGCGCTCTTGTTGACCAAAATCAACAATATGCAATTCGCCACGCGCTGGCAGGTGAGATAATGCGTGTGACAGTGCGCCTTGCCAGTCCGGAATCATCGATAAGGTGTAGGACATGAAGATGCACTCAAAGCCAGTTTGGCCAAAAGCAAGTTGCGGATCAAATCGCGTTGCATCGCCTTGCGCAAAACTCAATTGATGACCGAGGCCAGCACGATTTGACGCGCGGCGGGCCGTTGTCAGCATCTCGGACGAAATGTCCACGCCATAGTATTGGGCCAAGGGGTATGTCCGGATCGCCGCGATGAGATTGCGCCCTGTTCCGCATCCCATTTCGAGAATACGATCGCCGATTTTTGGTCGCAGCGATTGCAACATGCGATCACGCCCCAAGAGATACCAGGCGCGCGTCACATCATAAAAATGACGCTGCTGGCGATAAACTCTGTCCATCAAGGCCGACTGATCGAGGACAACGTCGCTCATCAAGTTAGCCCTCAAATGTGTAGAGATGAAAGCCACCATAGATTGATGAGCGGTCACGCGCTGTCCAGTCGAGGCTTTCCTTAGCGTGATAGGTCCAGCGCGCCAGCACATCCGGTGCGAGACGACCGGGCAACAGGCTGGGCTCAGCCGCTGTCCGGAAAATGACGCGGGCACCTTTGCGTGCCGTGCGCGTGATCCCGTGCCACAGGTCGTTCAACTGCTCGTCAGTCATCCAGTCCTGCGCATCAAGCAAGACATAGCGGTCACAACTTGCGATTGTTTGCGTTTGTAAAAATTCGGAAAAACCGAGATTGAGCACATTGACGCGTTCTGCATTGGCTTGCAGAACTGAAAAATTCTCGCGTCGCAGATAGGGCGGCAGGGAAGCGTCTTCGCCGGAGGCATAGCGGCGCGCGAAGGCTTGCCATGCAAAGTAATTGTCCGAAATGTCAAAATCACAGACGAGGCGCTCAAGGCGTTCACGCAGGACTTCGTACATCGGACGTCCGCCGCTCAGTTTTTCATATTGCGATGGCGGGATGCCCAAACCATAGAGCGACTCCGGCTTGCCGGTGATCCAACGCACAAGCCTGTGATCAAAGAGCGGGGCCAGTTGCGCATCAAAGAAGCGACGCTGATCAGCTCGTGTTTTGGACTGGAGCAACGGGCGAAAATCGACGCCATACAGCCAGGCGGCGATATGTGCCCAACCGATAAAATAGCCAAGCAGTCCGTGACGGTAGAAGCCGCGCGTGAACAGAGAAATACGCGGACGCAGATTAAATGCGCGCTGGTCCCAATAGGTCCGCGATGATACGTCGAGATGCGATTTGAGAAACCGGCGATAGAGGCTCAGATTGCTACGCTTGTCGGCCTCACCGAAGAAACGAAAGAAGCTGTCATAAGACGGCAGGTGGGCGGCACCGGCAACTTTGAGTTTGGTCAGGGCGACATGGGCTTGGTTGAGATCGACCGCCGTTATATGAGCGGGGCTTGCAGCGAGATAAGACATGACGTTGCAACCGCCTGACGTGATTGTCACGATATGGCTCTCGGGTGTCAGAGCTAAAGCCTCCAGATCGATGAGCGGATCTTCCCAAATTTGGGGATAAACGAGACCTGAAAAAACGGCTGTGAAGATACGTTCCAACAGACCGGACCGCGTAGTTGCCTTGTGCTGATGCACGGCATCTTTGAGCCGCTTATTATTGCCGGATTGGGCAGCATAGGGGGTGTCGACATCCAAAAGTGCTGAAACCTGTTCGCTCATTGTCGCTGCTCGTCCTCAAATCGGGCTGGGTTCACCCTCTCCGCATCGGCGTAATGAACATCCGTGACAGGGGCATGACCCTTTGATGGCGGTTGGAATATGGCCTTCTTGATAAAGTGACAGCGCTGGCTTCCGAATCACTTTGCGGGGCGTATAGTCAGGCATCCGTTTCAAAAAGCCGGACAGGCCGACGCTCCAATTCTGGCGCGGGCGGCTGAAACCGGTTGTGTGCGCGCCTCTCAAAGCGTTGCCAAGCCCGGTCTGATCCTGATGGATATCGCGCGCACTGACGCTTCCAAGACGCATCCGCTCTGGCGGATTGTGCCACTTATCAACCGCCATGGCTGGCGCTTTTGGGGCGGAATGTCCCTTATCAATCTTGGGAGACTGCTTGAAGCCTTCATGCCACTTTGCCTCGCCATGGGCATCGACCGGATGGCCAAAGGCGATACGCGCTTAAGCGAGCCTGCGCTCTATATTCTGAGCCTGATGGTACTACGCTACTTCTCCTTTGCCTTCGGACGGCGCTATGTGCGCGAGGTAGGCGTTGAGGTGGCGTTTGAAATGCGCCAAAAACTCTATTGGCATCTCGAACTGATGGGACCGCGCTTCTTTTCCGGTTTCACCACCGGCGATCTGATGGCGCGCGCGATCAACGACATTGGCCTCATCCGCCAGATGATCGGCATGGGCACACGGCTTCTATTCGTGCTCGGCTTTTCAGGCATCATCTCCTTCGTCTTTATGCTGCATCAATCGGCATCACTGACGCTGTTGCTGCTGCCTGCCTTGCCCTTTTTTGGCATTTTCGGCTATGTGCTTGCCAATCGCATCTACACGCAATCGACGATAGTGCAGGAAGGGTTTTCCGATCTTTCAGCGCAGGTGCAGGAAAATCTCAATGGAATCCGCACTATTCAAACGCACGCACAAGAAGCGAATGAAATTCGTCGTCTGACCAATACGTCAAGCCGCTATGCCGCTGATTTCTACAAGCTGATGTTTTTCAACTCCGCGCTCAACGCCTGGATGCTGGTCATCACCGGCTTTACGACGCTACTCATTGTTGGTTTCGGCGGTGCACAAGTTCTGGCTGGTACGATCACGGTCGGCACGTTTACGGCGTTTCTGTTTTATCTCGGCATGATGCTCTCGCCCGTCAGAGAAGGCGGCGTAATGGTGACCATGTTTCAGCGAGGCGGATCGGCGGCAGCACGGATATTTGAAATTCTCGATTATGAGCCGGAAATCCGTGACTCGAACGATGCGGCACCGCTCGATAAAGTGGGCGGCGCGATCAGCATACGCGGCTTGAGCTATCGCCATTCTGGTCGCGGCACGGAACGCGAAGGCGGCTGGCCCGCGCTTGATGATGTGTCGCTCGACATAGCGCCCGGTGAAATGATCGCAGTGCTCGGTCGCGTCGGGTCCGGCAAATCGACATTGTTGCGGCTTATGGTACGGTTGCTTGACCCGGCACCGGCCAGTATTTTTCTCGACGGATCGGACATACGTCAATTGCCCATTGCACAGGTGCGAAGCGACATTACGCTTGTGCCGCAAGACCCGTTCCTCTTTGCCGCACGGCTTGGACACAATATTGCCTATGACAATCCGGACCGTGCTTTGGACGAGGTATGGCAGGCTGCCCAATCAGCCGATCTTGAAACAACGATCAATCGTTTTCCAGACCGATTGGAAACACAAGTGGGCGAGCGCGGCGTGACACTGTCGGGAGGACAGAAGCAACGCGCGAGCCTCGCGCGCGGGCTGATCCGCGAGGCCCCTGTGTTGCTGCTCGATGATTGCTTCTCATCAGTGGACACAGAGACGGAGGAATTTATCTTATCGCGGTTGAAAAAACTGCGGGCGGGTCGCACAACGATAATGGTATCGCACCGCGTCTCGACCGCCCGGCACGCTGACCGTATTGTTGTGCTCGATAAGGGGCGCATTGCTGAGATCGGGACACATCAGGAGTTGCTGGCTAGGGGCGGGCTCTATGCCGCGCTGGAAAAAGCGCAAGGGCAGCGAGAGATGTTGACCCGGACGCTGGCCGAGACCGGCGCGATTGTGGCAGAGGAGGCCCAGTGAGCGCGCAGAAAAAGGATTACTCGGTCTTTGAAGACGATATTGATACGCGCAAGTTTGACATCAAGCTCGTTTGGCGGCTGACGCATTGGATTGCGCCTTACAGGATGCAGATGCTTGGCGCGTTGGCGTTGGTGCTCCTGTCGGCAGGCGCAGCGGTTCTCGCCCCTGTTGTAGTCAGCCGCGTTGTCATTGACGATATTTTGCTGCATGCGCCTGACACGGCGGCGCCGGACCTCATGCAGAAAGCATTGAGTCATTGGCTGATTCAAGTGACAGAGCTTAATCCACTCATCGTTGCCTGCGGGATTTATGCTGTGTGGATCGCGCTTTGGGCACTGTTCGGGCATGGGTTTCGCATCATGCTGGCGCGCGCAGTACTGAAAGGCTTGCGCGATTTGCGGCGTGATCTTTTTGCACATCTCGAACATCTACCGTCGAGCTTTTATGATCGCGTGGCGGTAGGCCGCGTGATGACGCGCTTGACCAATGACATTGAAACGCTATTTGAACTGCTCGCGGGATTTGGCGTGTTGCTCGGCGAATTTGTGCCTTTTTTTGTCGCCATTACCATCATGTTGGCGCTCAATCCGACGCTGACACTGGAGTTGCTCGCGATCCTTCCACTCGCGGCCATTGCAACGGTGGTCTTCCGTATTGTCTCGCGCAATGTCTATCGTGCCTGCCGCTCGACTGTTTCAATGCTCAATCAGAACTTACAGGAGAACCTGTCGGGTATCGAAGTGGTACAGCTTTATGGCCGCGAGAAGCTGAACTATGAAGCTTATTCGGTCATCAATCGCGAGAACCGCGACGCGGAGAACCGTGCTGTACTGGTTGAAAGCTATTATGGCCCGACGATGGACAGCATGGCCTTCATCGCCATCACAGTCATCATTTGGTTTGGCGGGCGCGATGTGCTGGGCGGCATTACGACGCTCGGCACGGTTATTCTCTTTGCGCAATTTGCCGATATGCTGTTCCGTCCCATCGTCGCGATGGGGGACCAATGGAATGTGGTGTTTCGCGCCATGGCGAGTTGCGAACGGATTTTTCAGGCGCTTGATTGGGACGAAGCTCTCAAAGCTCCGGCTCATCCTGTGGCGTTACCTGCGGACCTCAAAGGCGAGGTCGAGTTCCGTCATCTCAATTTTGAATATCTGCCGGAAAGTCCGGTCCTCAAAGATGTGAGCTTCACGATTAAGCCCGGTGAGAAAGTTGCCATTGTCGGACCTACTGGTTCGGGCAAGACAAGCCTTATCCGTTTGCTCTGCCGTTTTTATGACGTACCGGAAAATTCCATTCTGATTGATGGCATCGACATCATGGATATTGCGCCATCTGATATTCGCCGTCGCATCGGTGTTGTGCTGCAAGACTTCCATATTTTCTCCGGCAGCGTTTATGACAATATCGCGCTCGGCAATCCGTCGATCACACGAGCGGACGCGGAGCGCGCGGCAAAGCTCGTTCATGCGGACGGGTTCATTTCAACATTACCGCAAGGCTATGAGACGCCGCTGACCGAGCGCGGGCGGAATCTGAGCCACGGGCAACGACAATTGCTCGCTTTTGCGCGGGTACTGGCGATGAATCCTGACGTGCTGATCCTTGACGAGGCGACCGCTAGCATCGATACGGAGACGGAACTCGTTATTCAGGATGCACTCCACAAGCTCACCGAAGGACGTAGCTCGATCATTATTGCGCACCGTTTACAGACGATCCGCGAAGCTCATCGCATTGTTGTACTGACGCAGGGCGAGGTGCGCGAGATCGGTACGCATGAAGAGTTAATGGCACTCGGCGGCACCTATAAAACACTTTATGAGTTGCAGGTGCAGGATGTGCGCGAAAAGGGCTGAAGCTTGAGCCTTTCAAGCCTTGGCCATGCATGATCTAATCGACCCAGTTTTAATAGGGTTTGAGAGATGTATCAAAAGGTATTCAACGAACATATTCAGGTGGCGGCTGACACAGCCAAAAGGCTCGAAACGCCGCTAAACCTTCTGATCGAGGCTTGCGCCAAATCGGTGGCGGCCGGCGGCAAGCTAATGTTCTGTGGCAACGGCGGCAGCGCGGCCGACGCGCAGCACATAGCCACGGAACTTTCAGTGCGCTATGTCGGCGATCGTGCGCCTATCGCGGCGTTGGCTCTCACCACTGACACGTCCGCACTGACGGCGGCGGCCAATGACATGGGTTATGAACAAGTATTTGCGCGGCAGGTGTTGGCACTTGGCCGCAAGGGCGATGTGGTGGTCGGCATTTCGACATCGGGCAAAAGCCGCAATGTTGTGCTGGCCCTTGAAACCGCCCGGCAAATGGGTATCGTGACGGCGGCCTTTACCGGTGACAATGGCGCGCTGATGACGTCGCTGGCCGATCATCTGATCAATGTACCTTCGACCGTCACAGCACGCATTCAGGAAATGCATATCACGCTTGGCCACCTCCTCTGCGAATCGCTGGAGAAGCGACTTGGGCTGGTCTGACAATGTTGCTTGAAAACGGGATATGGATTTCCAGTGACACCCCGCGCCAATCCACAAGCGGTGCGGCGCTGTTTCTGGATCGCGATGGCGTTGTCGTGAAAGAGATGAACTATCTCTCACGCATCGAAGATGTTTCGCTGGAACATGGTATTATTGAACTGCTCGCATGGGCGCACGGCGCGGGTCTTGCGACCATCATCGTGACGAACCAATCGGGTATTGCGCGCGGGCTTTTTGATTGGGCGACGTTTGAAGCGGTGCAGGCCGAGGTAACGCGACAACTGGCTGCACAGGGTGTGAGCGTTGATCTCACTATTGCCTGCCCGTTTCACGATAAGTTTACGCGCGGCTATGGACCTGCACAGGCGCGCTGGCGTAAACCCGGCCCCGCCATGCTTGAACTTGGCGCGGCGATGACGGCGAGTGACGGTAGAAGAAGCTGGATGATCGGCGACCGCGCGGGTGATATGGCCGCGGCACGCAATGCGAGCCTTGTAGGCGGCGTACATGTAGCGACCAGCCAAGGAGCGGATGAGCGGGCTGCGGCACTTGCATTAGCTGATGAGTATTTTCGCGTGATCGAAGCGGCACATCCAATGGACGCACTTCAATCATTGCGCAAGATATTTCCGAACACATCTTCATAAAGCGACAAGAGATGCGCGATGGCGCGCTCGTTTGAAAATTTCGCTTGCGCATGAGCTCGGGCGGCGAGACCCATATCACGGCGACGGTCAGCGTCAGCTATGAGAGTACGCAAGGCGTTGGCGAGCGTTACCACATCGCGCGGCGGCACAAGGAGACCTGTTACGTGATCCACCACAACATCGCGGCAGCCCGGCCAATCAGTAGTGACGACAGGGCGACCTATGGCGGCAGCTTCAATCAGGATACGTGGTGCGCCCTCGCGGTAGTATGTGGGCAGGCAAATAACAGCGGAGGCTCGCAGGACAGCGGCGATGTCGTCCTGCCAGCCCCAAACTTCAACAACACCTTCATGCGACCACGCCTCAAGAGTCGCAATGTCGATACTATCTGGATTGCCTTTATCGCCCTCACCCACCAAAGCAAACCGCGCGACGACGCCCTGAGATTTCAGAAGACGCGCAGCAGAGACAAACTCATGCACGCCTTTGGGTACGATGAGGCGCGAGGGCAAGGCAATAAGTGGCACGGCAGCGTCGGGTGGCGGTGTGAAAGCAAAAGCATCAAGATTGAGACCGCTGCCAATGAAGACGGATGATTTTTCAGGTAGCAGAATGTTTCGCGCGACAAGCTCGTCGCTGTCGTCTGGGTTCTCAAACAGAACACGCGCATTGGGATGCGCGAAGGCATAACGCAGCAGGTGCTCAACGATGGAGCGCAGGCTGCGCGCGACAAAACGCGAACTGGCATAAAGAAATCCCAAACCCGTCAACGAATAGATCGCGGCGGGCACACGCATGTGCTTCGCGAGAATCCCCCCATAAGCAACCGGACGAATTGTGATGGCGTGAAGAATATCCGGCTTTAACTCGCGGATAAGATTTCGTATCGAGAGGAAGCAGGAAATTTCGGCCATGAGTGCGGGCATCCCACGGCGCAGAGGCAAATCGTGTAGCTTTGCGTTGTGAAGGCCAATGCTCTTAAGGTCATCATCAAAGGGTACACCGATATGGACGTCGTAACCTTGCGCTACGCATGCGCGGATACGGTCCGTCCAGTGGGCGCGCATGTAACGCGCAAGCGGGAAAAGGAAAAGTATACGCTTAGACATGCTTCCCCTCCGCCAATCCTGCGTGGAAGTACCATGCGAGTATGATAAGCGGCATGTAAGCAACGAGCGTCCAAACAACGGCCCATCGCGGAAATACGTAGGCTGCAATGGCGCAAGGCAGAAGCCATGCAACATTGATGATGATGGAAGAGAGCAACACGGCCCGGTGGGACCCGAAGCGGCGAGCAGCCCATTGATAGGCGTGAGTACGATGTGCGAGCCAGACTTTTTCGCCGCGCAGGGCACGGTGCGCGAGCGTCAACGAAGCATCTGTGACAAAGAGGCCCACGACAATGAGCAGTGGCCAAGGCGATACGGAGACCGTTGTTATTGCATGAAGTGCCAGAACGCCGATGATGAAACCCAGAAAGCCGCTACCAACATCCCCCATAAAAATTCGCGCGGGCGGCCAATTAAGACAGAGAAAGCCGAGCGCGCCAGCAGCGAGCAGAACGCATACGAGAGGCGATGCTCCCAACAGCGCGAAGGCGAGCGACACGAAGATGGCTTCGCAGGCGGCTATGCCGTCGATACCATCCATGAAGTTGAACAGGTTGGTGAGCCAGATGAGGCCGGCACAGGCAACAAGACTGCCGACTATGCCCCAATAAAGATTGGTCACGCCAAGATCTAGAGTGGTCCATGCATCAAGCCAGCCAACAGCAAGAAATGCGGCGACGCAATGAAAGGCAAGACGTGCGCGCGCCGAGAGAGTTTTGTGGTCATCGGCATAGCCAGCACCCGCAACAACGAGACCCGCACCGAGCGCAACAAGCAGATTGGATTCGACATAACCCAATACACAAGCGATCAGCAAACTGCCATAAAATACAATGACGATGGCGAGGCCGCCGCCGCGCGGGGTCGGCGTGTCATGCGAGCTGCGTTGATTGGGGATGTCGATGGATTGCGTATAGCGACGCACGAGAAATGTGGCCGCGAAAGCCAGCGCCGCTGTTGCCATCATTACAAGCGCCAAGACAATCAAGCTTTGCCTCCGGGAAACTCACGCGCCATATCAATAATAGCCGCTTCAAGAGACTGAGAAGATTGCCAACCCAAAAGAGTGCGTGCCTTGGCCGCATCTACTTCGAGAGATTGCAACAGAACATCCGCGTCACGCTGGCGGCCTATAAGTGAAGCCGCCAAGCCGATAGCGGCAGGGGGGCAGGGAAAGACACGAGGCGGAACGCCCAGACCTTTTGCTAACAAACGTAAGAGTACGGGTGTTGATATAGACGGTTCGTCCGCGGCCAAGAACGTTTCATTGGCAGCGGCAGGATGAGTCAGGCAGAGCGACAAGAAGCCCGCGAGATTTTCAACACTGACCATGCTGCGTCGATTGCTGACTGAGCCGAACGGAAGCGGGAGACCACGCTCTGTTGCAAACATGAGCCGCTTGAGATTACCGCCTGCGCCTCGCCCGCATACGAGTGGCGGACGGACAATGACAATTTCCATTCCGGTTTCAGCGCTCACCTGGTGCAGGACAATTTCTGCATCACGCTTTGAGCGACCATATGCATCTGTCGGTGCGAGTGGATCATCCACACGCAACGGTCGGCCATGTGTCACATCACCATGCGCTTTGACAGAGCTCACATAGACAAAACGCGTGACGCCCATGCTTGCGGCCTCACGCGCGAGACGCTCGCTACCTTGCACGTTGACGCGTTGAAAGGTATCGCCTGCGCCATCGGGTTCGTGGACATGACCGGCAAGGTGGAGCACATGTGTCACACCATTGAGCACGCTTTGCCAACGGGTCGCCGGCCCGATGTCGCCAACCACCCCCCGCGGCGCTTCAACCACATCCCAACCTTCGCAACGCAGGTGCGCGACGGCCACGGCGCCGATAAAGCCATCTGCCCCAGTGACGAGGACTTTGCGCGAAAGGCTCATTTGCTATGGCCGGACAATTTAAAGGACAATGAATCAACTGAAAATAATATCTGAGGAAAAACGGGTTGCAAAATCTCAGAAACGACTTCGAATCTCAGTATATGTTAGAATGAACAAGTCTTTTGCTCATGAATACAGCAATCTAATCAGAGTGCGGCCATCTAGCTGACCGCCATGAGCATAAGTTGGGCCAAAAGTATGGATGCGACAGGTCAAAAGAAAGCCCGACTACTCATAGCTGTTTGGGGCAGTAAATATTTCGATTATTTGACGGAATTTTCACTGCCGTCTTGGCTTGCCCCCGACAACCTTCCCGCATTAGCCCGTTTGGTCGATCTCGAAATTGATTTTCTGACGAGCGATGCAGACGCCCGCAATTTTTCGGCCACGACACATTTTGCCAATCTGCAAGCTATCTGTCCGGTCAATTTCGTATCCATAGACGACCTTATCGGCCGCGATATGTATACGATCACGCTGACCGGTGCTTTTGGTCGAGGCATGATCCGGCATGGCGAGGGCATGACGGATATTGCATTCATATTTATGAATGCCGATTTTGTATTAAGTAATGGATCTCTCGCTCATGTCGGCTCACTCATCCTGAGCGGAGAAGAAGCTGTCATGGCGCCGAGCTATCGTTCCACAGAAGAGGCTGTGGCACCACAACTTACCGAGTGGTTCAACTCGCATGATGAGACGCTCAACATATCGTCGCGCGACCTCGTCCGCTTTGCATTACGCGCGCCGCATCCCACAACAATTGCAAAATCAGTAACACAATCAGGATTTGTTACGCGCCGACCCAATCAGCTCTATTGGCCGGTCGATGACAACACAGTGATCGGACATCACCTGCTGTCTTTTATGTTGTGCATAAAGCCGGATCGAGTTGTCACCCATGTCAATTCTTATTGCGATTACAGTTTTATTCAGCATTTTTCTTCACTTAGAAAACTACATACGATCAGTGATTCAGATGATTTTTTTATGCTCGAAATGCAATCGCATGATTTTGAACGCGACCTTATACATACCGGGGAAAACAGCGCTGACTACGTTGTTCAGATGACACGACGCTGGGCAACGGCACTCCATTATGAAAACCTGAAACAGCAGCTTGTGTTTCACGACCAGGAATTGCCCGAAAATTTTGAATCTCACGCGGTGCGGGCCCATGTATTCATTGAGCAGGTCCTGAAAAAACTTCCGTCGCCGCACGATCACGTTGGCCATCCGCATTGGATCGGTGGCTTAATAAATTGGAGGCTCCGATCAGACATTCGTATCGTACCGGATGAATTTGACCATGCTGATAACCACAACGGCTTGACCCCGACTTCGGCGAGTCAGAGATTTCTACGGCTCATTCGCCGGATGAACCGCAATTTCAACGATGATTTACCAAGAGTACACTTCTGGCATTTTTATTGGTCTACATATCGACGTTTTGCTTCCGAGATCCGGACAGAAAGCGCCCGTGGAGAAATGTTGCTGATACGCGATACGGAGGTTCACGCGAACGGAATCGACCGCCTTGCAAAAAACCGTGTCGTTTCATGGACGCTCCAGGACCTCTTGCGAGAGTCAGATAAAACGGTGGAGACCGAAGCACATTTTGCCGCCGTCATTCTGCATCCCGACCGTTTGCGAAATGGAAGGCGTCTGATCGAAGCGCTGCATCGCCGCTTTCCATCGGTCACCAAAATAGCTCTTTTCAGCCCGCTCCATCTAGCTGTATATCCACAAATCGGCGTTCCGGTTTCTTCTGTACTTCGCTATGTCGATGATATTTTTCCGAACACGACATCAAAAATGAAGTTGCGGTTTTCAGGGCAGCGCCTGCATATGCTCGCGCATGCTGCAACCATCAAACTCACTTTGATGTTAGAAACGCGACCGCGCATGGCAATTCTGATCGCCGCCGTTTGTGCGCCTTTCCTCATTCTGCTGGGAATCGCGGGGAGCTGCATTGAGACAATGCGCGGGGACCAAAGTTCGGACGCGTCATATGTGTCTGGCCTTGATATGATAATAGAATTTGGCGAAAAAGCTTCGACTAGAGACAAAAACTAGGTGTTTTTACTGCCTTAACGCCCTTGTCTCGCCACATGCTGCTCCCTATACTTTCCGAGGCGGGCATTCCAAAAATCGCACGTTGATTGAGAGCAAGAGCACGCATCCGATGCAGAAAGATTTTAGCTCAGCAGTATTTGACAACTCGAACGGCGCGGGCACTCCAAAAGCATTCGGTGATGAAATTTCGATGCTTCCGCCACGTGAGATATTTCGCTCAGATCAGCGCGATGAGCGTTTGTTCGGTGGCGAGCTTGGATGCCGCCAAGGTCCGAGATTGCGCGATGATGAAGTGACGCGTATCCGTGAGCTGATCAAAGAGCGCCTAGTTTATAACGCAGGAAATCTCAACCGCAAAGAAGTTGATCTGATTTCAAACTGTTCACTCGATCAGTATCACACTGTCTCGTCACATTTTGATCATCAAAAAATGCTCTGCAAAGCAGGCCGCATTCTCTCAAAAGAAGCGGTTGAAGAAATTCGTTCGATGTCGATATTTGATTATTTCAAGGAGGGTCTCGGCTCGTTTGACTTGGCCGACGAAGACAATGTTGGCCACGAGCAAGTTTGCTTTCGTGTGGTGCGTCCAAACATGAAGGAAGACGTCGGGTCACTTCATTGCGATTCATGGTTTTGGGATTACTACAATTGGCCTACACCTGCCGGTCAAAACAGACTGAAAGTGTGGGTGCCGATTTGTGTCGATGCGGGTAAGAATGGTTTAATTGCGGTACCGGGTTCGCACACCGAGGACAGACTCTACCAGACAAAGTTGGCAGGGCACAAAATTGCCTTTGAACCGGGCTTCGACATCAGCAACCTTGACTACCGATTGTTCGACCGTCCGGCAGGAACAACTTTTCTGTTCAACTATTTCATGCTGCATGTAGGCGCGGCGAATATCTCTGCCACCACGCGCGTCAGTATTGAATTCACGGTTCTCTACTGAATTTTTCCTTCGATTTGATTTTGAAGTTAGTTCTTATGCAAGCTTGTGACTGTTGCGGCACGCAAACTTTCCGGCCATTCTTGGAATTTGGAACGCTCCCGCGAACAGGCATATACCTTGCCGCGCAAGAGAGCCTTACAGTGCCTCAAGCCTCTCTTAATCTTGAGTATTGTGCAGCATGCGGTTTCATCCGACAGGTTCAAGAAATACAACCGAGCATCGACTATGCTCACGTTGAACGTGGAACGGCGCAACAACTGCCCCATTATACGACGACGATCATTGACGGGATGAAAAAAAGAGGAATTACAACACAAGACTTCATCGTCGAAATCGGCTGCAATGATGGTTCTTTTCTCGATGCCCTTAAAGCAAGTGGCTTTGAAAACCTTCTCGGTGTCGAGCCATCGGTTGGTTTATCTCAAACCGCGGCCTCTAAAGGTTTCCGCGTTGAGCCTATTCCGCTCACACCCGACAATGCACGTAAGATTATCGGCAAGCATGGGCAAGCCGATGCTGTCGTGTGCCGCCACACATTAGAGCATGTACCTGCACCGAAGGACCTGATTGCTGCCATCGCCACCCTTCTGAAGCCGGGCGGCATATGTATCATTGAAGTCCCGGACACGGATTGGGTTATTGAGCATTTATGCATCCACGAAATCTGGGATGAGCACATCAGCTACTTCCGTCCGGGTTCGCTTCACCGTTTGTTGAAAAGTAAAGGCTTGAGTGTTCTGGCACTCGATGCCATACGCTTTCGCGACACGCGAAATTTGGTGTGCTTTGCTATGCGTGGCGAAACGCCCGACGCATTGGAGCAAGTCAGGGATCAAACGACGTTAGAGGATATTGCAAATTGCGCTGATCGCTGGCGCATACTTATCAACTCGTTGCAAAACGCAATCGCGGCGGCTCCAAAGCCTTTGATCGCTATTGGCGCTTCACACATTCAGATCAATTTTATCAACTTTGCCAAACTCGACATGCAGATTCAGATTTTGATCGACGACGACCCACGAAAACAAAATCGCCGAGCGCCGATCGGAAAAGGCATCCCAATTATATCAACCGACGATGCCATTGAGAGCATTGTCCAAGGCACGATCCTGAGAACAGCATTTCCCTATCCCGCATGGATGGACAAAATCACCGACACCATGGCTGCCAAAGGCGTCACAATTATTGATCCGTTTGATTTGTGATCCACCGTCAATCTAATAGATATTCATAGCGCTTTAGAAAACGAGCACTGATACGGCTTCCAACAAAACCATTATTTGCCAATGCAATGTCGTTGAAACGCTCAATGCGAGACTTATCGTCGTCACTCAAAATAAACTTACCCCTAACTGTTTCAAATACCTCAACCGTGGCATCAAGCAAATCTTCAGGATCGTTTTCAACGACTTCCAAATTTGCTTTGGCATAATCTTTAGTGAACTGTGACCAACCGGCGATTGACGAAAACATTTCGCGGAAAGTCAGCAAGCGCCCTGTTGACTTTTCCCGTACAAGTTTTGGTACATAAACATCATCAAGATACCAATTCGGAATAGCAAGAGGCGACCAGTTCGTCAGCGCGCATGGCTTCCCGAACATCGCAGGAACAACGCTGAATCCGGAATTGGTTCCAAGAAAAAATTCGCATGTCGCGCAGAACATGACGTCGAAATCCGGGCTTCGGAATTCGCTGGTTGCGTAGTCAATCACTCGCTCGTGGGGCGCATATGGAGGCATATGCGAATCGCCCAAGCGCACGACCCAACCACCCTGAGCGACAATCCAGTTAATCGCTTCTCTGTAAGTTTCGATTTCAGCATTACGTGTACCTGGATGCGCCTCATGCCATTTTTGATGAAACCCCGGTGTCCTGACATGCACTCCGACAAACCAAGCGTCACGCGGCAATCCAAAGATACTTTCCATTGAGGCGCGAAAATGCGCAGTCTCAGCATTTGTCATGCTAAACAGCGGACCATTCGATCCCGCCTTCCAGGCTCGCTCAACTTCCGCTCCGTGCGGCGCAAACCATTTGACGACACCATCTGCAGAAGGACCGTACCAAAAATCATCCGTCGTCGCGATCCTCACCTCCGTTGCGGCGCTCTTATCTCCCCCAGTCTCGCTATCATACAGTCCAACTTTCGTGACGACATCATCGATATGTCCCGGCAGATAATGGACTTGCTCAACATATTTTCCCAGATAGGGAAAGAGCGCCCGTCCCGGCAATGTTGCGCCGGTGCTCGTGGGGACTATGATGCGACTAACATCGCGCCAACCAAGCTTTGCCGCTTTGATATATGTGTCAATATATGCGGTATGCCCGATCGCGATAAAAAAACTATCCCCCAAAAGCCGCGTTTTTGCACTTCCGATACCAAGTTTCGTGCGCGTCTTCTCCCTCGTCGTCGCAAGAATATTCCAATGACGTTCGGCATCCTGATAGCGACCGGCAAGAAAGTATGTGACCCCGACCTGCAGCCTTAGTAGTGCATCGTCCGGAACCTTCTTGATGCTTCTCAAATAAAATGGCAATGCGCTAGCGGCATCCCCACTGCTCAAAAATTTGTCACCCATATTGTTCAGGGTGATCGGGAGCAAAGCCATGTACAGCTTCTCCGGTATTTCAACCGAAGCTCCAGTTTTTTCATTCCAGTTTACAATTGCTTCAATAAGCCCCATAGCGAGATCTGGGACATCAGCCCCCTGAACACTTTCGAAACCGTTCAAAATAGTTTCAATGCAATTAAGTGTTGGCCTGTCCTCAAGATAGTCTAGAAGCTTCCGGCCGCTGTGAAACCGTCCGTCATCTTTATCGACCGCAACAAATTGTGCAAAGGCCTTCATTGCATAATCAAGATCGCGCAGACGGAGAAAACTATTACCGAAAGTGAACATCAGGTCAGGTGCTGTCGCATACCGAGTCTCAGTTACTTCATTGAAACGTTTACGAAGCTCGTCGCCGTTTCGGCGTCTGGTCAACTTTTCGACCCGGCCCATTAATGCCAGAGCGGCAAAGCGGCCTCCCGTCTTCTTGGGATCAATCTGAGCAACAGTGTAAACGGTATCAATTTGTCCGCCTAACATCCGGCGTACACTTTGCTCAAATGAATAGAGATTCTGGTCAACGCGCGGAAGCCAATAGCGGACCAATGAACCGACTCTTGCACTTCGCTGCGACCCTAATGCCGAACGCAGCATCTCCTTCGCGAGAATTCTTGGTTCCACGAACCCGCCCCCAATCTATGGTCGCACAAAGATACCCGAAATGATTCAGGTCACGAATATCTCGGACTTCAATCACTATTTAGGATGAGCGCAGACACCCATCAGGTAATGAGCCATGGGATAAAAGCCGGTGTGGACGACCTCGTCATTCATCGAAAATATGAAAACGGAATGGAAATACTTCTCCAGTGTTGCCTTCAGATCCTTGCCCGTTTTACAATTCACATGTCCCTCCTTGCTTTGCGGCGATGCGTACGCTTGGGATTCGAGTGACGGCATACCAAAAATGGCAACACCGGTTGGCGACAACGAGGCGACAGTGTTCGCCAGAAATTTATGCTCAAGGTCGGGCTCAATATGCTCCAGCACGTCAAGTGCATAGATAGCATCAAAAGTTCCCGAAACGGGCCCGGCAAGCATGTCATGTACAGCCAGATCGAACGGCCAATGCGGATCCATCCGCTCTCTGGCATCCTCTATAAAAAGCGGATCGAAGTCGACAGCCGTTACATGTCCGACTGTCTGCTGCACAATACGCGTTCCGAACGCGTCAGCACACCCCACCTCGAGCACCTTCTCACGTCCCTCGAAGAGCCTTGAGACAAATTTGTACCTAACTAAAGTGAAGACAGTACGTTTGGGATCCTGGTTCCAAGATTCGTTGACCATCACCCCAAGCCTAGATACCCCATGCTTTCTCTTGACGTCGAAAAGCATATTGTATTGCGGTTCTTTGGTCCCCGATCCTGTACTCACTTAAGTCTCCCGGCATTGGCCGTTTTGGTATAAACATTGAGCACGATCCTACACTGACCCGGCGGCTCTTATCTGATGTATTTTATCAGAATTTCACCCTTTATAGTCAGCCAAAATAGTCAAGTATCGAGCAAATCATAAATGAGCAGTATACTGGTAGTGGGCGGATCTGGCTATTTGGGGCAAAGCTTAAGCCATATTCTGGGTCAGGATGGAGTTGCGACTTATCATAGCAAACCAATCGCTGGGGGCTTTTTTTTTGATGCGTCAAAGGATCGATTAAGTGCACACCTGTCCAGCCTGCCCGCCGATCTGAGCCATGTCATTATTACCTATGGCGTTATTAATCCAGAACTTTGCGCAAGGGATCCCGAAAGAAGCGCCCACATCAATGTTAGTTCCGTTATCAGGGTTTTGAGCGATGCAATGGATGCCGATCTCATCCCTATCTTTCTGTCGACCGACTATGTCTTCGATGGAACAAAAGGATCACGCAACGAAACTGAGTTACCCTGTCCGACAACACAATATGGCAGACAGAAAGTTGCGGTCGAAAACTGGCTGCAGTCGACAGGTAAACATTGGATCATTGCACGCGCTTCGAAGCTCGTCAGCGGGGCCCTCAATACCCATAGTGTGCTCGGCCAGTGGGTCAATGACATTAAGGCTGGACAAGAAATGCGCTGTGCTAGCGATCAGATTTTCTCTCCCGCTTTGGTAGATGATGCGGCCGCCGCGATTTTGCATTTGGCAAATACCAACAGCGCCGGAATATTCCATGTTGCAGGCGAACAGGCTCTCAGCCGTTTTGCATTAGCCGAAACACTAGTGAACGCCGTCCATCGCGTTGCGCCCGACCTCAGCATCAATCTCAAGAGAGCAAAGCTCGCCGACTTTCCGTTTCTAGAAACACGTCCGCTCAACACGTCGCTTTCGACAGAGAAGCTGCGCGCACTTTCCCCGCCACCTTTCCGCAGCATGGAAAGCCTTTGCGCGGAAATAGCGCGCATCAATTTTTCATGATGTCTGCCATGCACAGCTTGCGTCTAAGCGCCATTATTCCAAACTACAATCACGCTCCGTTCATTGGCAGAGCGATCGAGGCTCTGCTCAAGCAAAGCACGCCACCTGATGAAATTATTGTCGTTGATGACGCATCGACGGATAATAGCATAGAGGTCATCAACGCATTCATCTCCGCCAAGCGCGGGAACATCCGCCTCATTTCACTCGCAACAAACGGCGGAGCTATTCCAGCGCTCAATCGTGGATTGAGAGAGGCACGCGGTGAATATATCTATTTTGGTTCCGCCGATGACGTCACGCTCCCGCACTTGTTTCACTCAATGCTTAATTTACTCGAAGCATATCCATCGGCCGCTCTCGCTTGTGGAGAGACCGCGCTGACCTACGCGAGCGGGAAGATTGTCGGACATCGCCCGATTGCTCGCCCATCACATACGCCACGATTTTTCTCGCCCGCAGATACAAGGCGCCTAATCGCACATTCCGACCATTGGATACTGACCGGCGCGAGCGTCTATCGTCGCATGATGATCTCAGAACTTGGTGGTTTCAACGAATCTCTCGAATCTTTTGCCGATGGCTTTGTCAGCAAGCAACTCGCGCTAGGTCACGGCTTTTGCTTTGTACCAGACGTCGTCGCCATGTGGAGAATTGATCCAAAGGGATATTCCCGCACAACCGCAGCGGACCCAAACACGTCCAGAATTCTGATCAGCAAACTCCGAGAAGTTATAAAAGCCGATCCCGCCTTCCCATTCGGTTATGCCGACCTCTATGAAAGGCGTATCCGCTTTGCTGTTTGCCGTCTGGCCATAGAAGCAACCCCTCGCAATTTCAATTTGTTGCAAATTTTAGGTCCATCACGCAAGTTCGACCGGTTGAGCCTCACAATTATAAAGCGAGTACGACCGAGCATTCTGCAACATTCCGTACTTCTCTTCTGGCTTACGTTACATTTTCGTCCGACTTCTCTTTTATCGGTGCTCACGACACATCTCAATCGCTTATGCAAAACACGAAACGCGATTTCCTCGAAGACCTGATGGCGACAGCAAAAATCACTATATACTTGAACCAATACACTCCCAGCCAAGAGCACCAGCGATGAGCCAAGGGTAAATGGAATGCAAAGCGCCAACGATCAAGGACATTCGATTGAGGCTATCAGGAAATTGGCGGGACCGGATCGCCGGATCGCTTTCGTGTCCGGCAATTTCAACGTCGTCCATCCCGGCCATCTTCGCATTCTCAAGTTTGCGAAGGAGAATGCCGACTTCCTTGTTGTCGGCGTGACGCCAGATTCAACCGCTGGTGTATCACTTCCTGCGACGCTGCGCCTTGAAGGTTTGTTGGCCATCTCGATCGTCGACTATACATTTCTTCTCAGCGAGCCCCCAGAAGAATTCATAGCACGTCTCAAGCCTGAAGTTGTCGTGAAAGGCAAAGAGTACGAAGCGAGAGTAAATTCGGAACAATCAACTGTGGAAAGTTACAACGGCAAACTCCTTTTCAGCTCCGGCGAAATGCGATTTGCATCCTTCAACCTCCTGCAAAAGGAATATTACGAAGCGGATCTTTCAATGATTCGTAAGCCGCTCGACTTCCCCAAACGACGCGGATTTCTTGTGCCCGATCTGAAGGCAATTTTGCCCAAATTAGCAGGCCTGCGCGTTCTGGTTATCGGCGATCTCATTGTGGATACCTATCTCAATTGCGAACCGCTTGGCATGTCACAGGAAGATCCGACAATTGTAGTGACCCCGATTGATGAAAAATCATTCATCGGGGGGGCAGGCATTGTTGCTGCACATGCCGCGGGCCTTGGAGGCAACGTTCATTTCATAACCGTCGCTGGCAAAGACGAATGGATGGAATTTGCAGAATCTGCTTTGCAAAACTCACATGTTAGTTTCGATATTCTTCTGGATTCGACACGCCCTACCACACACAAAAAACGCTTCCGCGCGAACGGGAAAACTTTATTGCGAGTCAATAATTTGCGTCAGCATGCCATCAATTCTGAACTCACCGAAGAGATGCTCAACGCTGTTCGCTTACGCTTGAAGCAGACAGACCTCATTTTGTTTTCTGATTTCAATTATGGCTGCCTGCCGCAACCGCTGGTCGATGCTGTCATTGATATGGCGCGAGAACACGAAATTATGATGGCTGCTGACAGCCAGGCGTCTTCCCAGATTTCAGACATATCACGGTTTAAAGGTATGGAACTTGTGACCCCGACCGAACGTGAGGCACGGCTTGCTTTACGAGATCAGGAATCCGGGCTCGTCATACTCGGTGAGCGGCTTCAGCTTGCTGCGAGTGCACATAATGTCATCATCACACTTGGCTCCGAAGGCCTTCTCATTCACGGCAATCACGAGGGCAACTTCGTAACGGACCGCCTCCCAGCATTCAACTCATCGCCCAAGGACGTGGCCGGCGCCGGTGACAGTCTTTTCACCTGCACAGCGATGGCACGTTGCGTAGGCGTCGATATTTGGCAAAGCGTTTACCTTGGCGCACTTGCTGCCGGTTGTCAGGTATCGCGTGTCGGCAATACGCCTTTATCCCTGGAAGAATTGATTACTGAGATTGAAGACCCCGCCTCATATTCAACAAACTAATGGTCAGGTCGGTTTCTAATGCGCGCGCTACTGCTAGCAGCTGGAATGGGTACACGTCTTCGTCCTATCACCAACGCGATCCCAAAATGCCTTGTCCCTATCCACGGACGACCCTTACTGGACTATTGGCTTGAACTCCTATTTGACGACAACGCCATTGAAAGAATACTCGTCAACACTCACTATCTTTCGAACAAAGTTGATAGCTTTGTCGCGAACTCGCGGCATCGCGACCGAATTGATCTCATCTACGAGCCGAGTCTTTTGGGGACAGGTGGAACGATGGTTGCTAATCGTGAGTATTTTTCGGACAATGCACTCCTTGTGGCGCACGCGGATAATCTCACTGATTTTGACGTCAAAGCATTTATGCAGGCTCACGAAATGCGCCCGCAAGGCTGCGTCATGACTATGCTTGCTTTCCGCACTGACGATCCCCGATCATGTGGCGTGCTAGAACTCGACAGACGAAATGTGCTCCAAGCCTTTTATGAGAAAGTTGCAGAACCACCGACCAATCTCGCCAATGCAGCTGTTTACATCGTGGAACCGGAGGTCATTGCCTTTATGGCTTCACTTGGGAAAGATTTTATTGACCTGAGCACAGAAGTCATTCCGCATTTTATTGGTCGCATTTTCGTGTTTGAGACAAGTGGCTACCATCGGGATATCGGAAGCGTTGAAAGCCTGGCACGCGCGAACCTTGAGTTCTCCCCGAAAAATTAAGACTCATCTTCCTAACTCTTTACTACCAAACCTTGTCCAGTGGGGAGCTCTAAAACAGCGTTCCCACGCGATGACATAAACTGATCAGCAGCTTCTTTTTGCTTGCCAAACAACTTCCAACCATAGTCATCAAAGATGATAATACCGCCAGGGGTTACGCGATCGTATAATACGTTAAGGCAGCCAAGTTCCGCGCGCCATGAATTCAGATCAACATGCAGGAAACTCACCTTATCTGGTGCGTTTCCTTTCAGTGCCTCCGGCAAAAAGCCTTTGTGGACCTTCACCTGAGGCGAGTCCTGAAAACGCGATAATACGCTCTCATATAGTCCTGTTTTTTTGTAAAATTGATTGGAGTAATTTAAGAATCCATTGTTTCCAGGATAGTCGTCCTCTGACGACAAAGAAGGCGAGAAGCCGTCGAAGGAATCAAACAAATGGAACGCCTTCCGAGCCTGCGCGATGTCACACATAGCGCAAATAAAGGCCGCCATATCGCCGCGAAAAGTACCACACTCAACAAAATCACCATCAAGCGAAAGGCCGATCCGCGCCGCCCAAACGAGGGTGTGCAATCTCCATGCAATAGAACCTGATCCCATATATTGATCATACGGATGATCCTTCGGGAATGCTTCAAATGCGGCGGTGAAATCAGGTTCCTCCATAAAGCCCGCGGCTTTGTCCAATGTCAGCAGACGGTCACCCCAGAAATGCGAAATGTGGCTCCGAGCCGAAACATGGTCCACAACTGCGTTAAAAAACTTTGTCGCTTCGTCATTTGGACCGGTTGAGAGCCTGTTGATATTCTCGCTGAGGCTCTCATCGGATGCCGCCGCCTTCGCCGGGTCAGACGGGAATAACACACTATTCGCAGGCAGAAGTCTGATAAGTTTATCAAACTTTGCTTCGTCCAACTTCCAGAAATTGTGCACGCGCACTATCGGCAATTCGCCGATTTTTACGCGCGCGCTGTCAATCGCAATGTCGATATAGACTGAATGCGGGTTTACCTTCGCGTAGCCTTGTAGCGCCGACAAACAGTCTCGCGCCTGATCGACCGTTGTACCCACGCAAAGAGCAAGTGCCATGGCGTCAGCGATGACATGACGTAGAGCATCATTACCGGTGCTGCTGGCATAAGCCACAAACAACAAGGAGAGCGTCGCAACACGGTCCAACACCGGCGCTTTATCGGAAGCCACCGCCGTCACTGATGTGAGTTCGTAAGCCGGATAGCCCCAGTAGAGAGGATGCGAAACACCGTCCGGCAAGCCGATGAAACAGGATATGTCGGGTTCATCTTCGGCCGCAAACAACCAGCATCCGAAGAGATTTGCAGCCTCCACCGCTCTGCCGCTCAAAGCCTCTGTTAATCCACGTAACAAAAGCGAATTAGAATAGCCAACCTCGCCCATCAAATCGGTAATGAACCGGGACGCCTCATTTTGCGTGGGACAGACGATGTAGTTATCTGACGCAGATGCCTGAGCGGTACGGCGAACAAGAAAAAGCGGGTGAACACCCAATTGAGTTATTTTGCTCAACATCCCCCGATCAAATCTCACCGCTTCATATCCTCTCCACTTGAGCACATCAGGTGTTACTCAAACTCACGATATCACAAGCATCTCTCTCTTTATTTTGCGCAACTCCTCGAGCCGCTCAATTGAAGCCTTCTCATTGGGTCGGATTTTTAGCACAGCTTCCAATGTTTCAATTTCGAGATCAACCGGCACATCCTTGCCTTGCTCACTGAGCAACTTACAAAGCCGTTGCAACATGGCTGGATCACCGACGCTTAATTTGATCGCATGCCAGAGCGCCAACTCTTCGATATGGATCGGAACCGTCTCGCCACGCTGCACGCTTTCCCGAACCAATTGGAGCATGCGCATGCCGCTCTCTTCATCGTCGCTAGCGGCGCTCTCGGCGACTGACTGATGATAGGCGGCTATAACTTCGGTAATGGGACCGTCAGCCATGATACGGCCTTGCTCCAGAAAAATACCACGGTTGCAAATTGCGGACAGAAGGCCAGGTGAATGAGAGGCCATAACCAGGATCGATGAACGCTCCGCCAGATCGACAATTCGTTTCTGAGCCTTGTCGGCAAACTGCGCATCGCCCGTCCCCAGGGCTTCATCGACCAGCAAAATCTGCGGATTGATCGACGTGGCGATGGAGAAAGATAAACGCATCCCCATACCGGCGGAATAGACACGAACCGGCATGTCCAAATATTCACCCAAACCTGAGAACTTGGCGATTTCATCGACCTTCGCCAATACCTCTTTCTTCGTCATGCCGAGAAACAGACCGCAATTCACAATGTTTTGATAGCCAGTATCGTCAGGCTCCATGCCCGCACTCGCATGGAACAAAGCCGAAATATTTCCGTTTATCTCGATAGTGCCCTTTTTCGGTGCATAGATTCCGGACATCGTGCGGAGCAAAGTCGACTTCCCCGCGCCGTTGTGACCAATCAAACCGACACGTTCTCCCTTGTTGATCTCAATCGAAATATCGTTCAACGCATGTACAATGCCGGCTTTGCGATCTATCTCTCCGCCCGCGCGACGCACAAAGCCACGCAACGCACGTCCAACACCGACACGCACAGAAAACTCAACTGAGACATCGTTCAGTTTGATAAAAGCCATACTAGTACCAATAGGCCATGCGACGCCGCACACCGGCATAAATCAAAAATGTCGCCAGCGAGCCGACGATAGCCATACCCCCACACCAAATCCAGTTTTCGGAATCCGGCATGCGTCCGGCGAGGGGTTCGCGTACGATCTGCAGTAAATGATAGAGCGGATTATACTCAACCGCCCAAGCAAGCGACGGCGCGATGAGCGCTACTGGCCAGAAAACCGGCGTCACGAATTGCGCCACCTGTATACCAATGCTCACCAGCATTTGAATGTCGCGGGCTTTGAGACAGATGATGCCAACCAGCATCGCCATCCACACGCAGTTGATTGAGGTCAATAAAAAGCCCGGCACCAGCAAAAGCATAGCGGCATTAGGAGGCGTTTGATAGACGATCATCAGCGCCACAATGAGCAAGAGATGATGCGCAAACGTGATCGCCAGTTTCCAGATCAATCCGAGGACCAAAACCGGATAAGGCAGATTGATCGTCAGAATTGTTTGCTGGGCATTCAGGAACACAGCCGTGCCTTCCAATATCGCTGCGGAAATAAAGCTCCACGCGACAAGGCTGGGCGTGAGATGATTTGCGTAACTATGAAAGTCGGTTTTTAGCACGGACGCCCAAATGAGGCCCATGCAGAGGATAAAAACACCAAGCGACAGCGTATGCCACAGCGGTCCGAGAACGGTTCGGCGATACCGACGCGCAACATCAGCCCATCCAAGATGCAGCCAAAGTTGGGTTAGATGCAAAGTGCGTTTGCAATCATCAAACACAGCGTCCATTCTGCCTCAGAATACGTTATGAGAGGATGTCTGCGACGCCAAACCGCTGATCGTCTCTCGAAATTTAAGAATCCAAATGACCTTTTTTGACTCTATGCAATGGACCCAAACCCTCAACTTTCCTCAAAAAGACTACCACATATCGATTCTCAGCTTCCACTATAAGCACTATAGGAGAAAAATACCGGGGCCGCACATCGTGCTGTCCCTCCCTCGCATAGATTTTCTGCTCTTCACAACGCTTAGAACGCGAAATGGATAATATCGATCTTAACGGCGTCCCTATCGGCGATCTCAATCGGGACGGGCTGGACCTTTTGGATGACGCAACCTTGCAGTCTTATGCCGCACATTTCGCGCACCATGGATTCGAAAATGAAAGCAGAAACTTTCGCTTACTAACGCAAATTCTCGATATCTACAAACATCACGACGCTCGGGAATTAGTCGATCTGTTTCATAGGTCGATTCCCTTTCCTTCCTACCCTTGGTTTCAGAGCGAGAGCCTTGCGTCATACCTGAATTTCTCCGCTCACTATTTTCAACAATTGACGGCGGCGAAAGAGGCCAACCGGCCCAACATCCCCTTCTTTGCCTTTCCAAAGACCGGTAGCAGTTTTGTCACAAGCACCTTTTCTACCGCCCTCGATATCCCCTTCGGTATAACGAGCGTCGAAGGCCGCCATGCGGTTCCCGCATGGTCAAAACTCTTCACGTCAGGACCCGGCGTTCTGCACGATCATTTATGGATGAACAAAGCCAACTCGGCGATCTTTCTGACTGCCAAATTTGAAAGAATGATTGTCCACGTCCGCGATCCGCGTCAGATCATCATCTCCATTGCTCATCACGTACCTGAAAGTCCTACAACAGCGCAAATTTTCGGTGATGTCCGGGTGAGTGACCTGAAGTCACGCTCCCCCGCTGAAATCATTCAAAACGTCATCGACAGGGGACAGTTCATTTCCGCCTATAACAGGTGGCTCGAAGATTGGCTTGAAGAACGCCATAAATTTCGGATCATGATTTCACGCTATGAAGTCATGAACGAAGATGTTCATAAATTCTTTCACGACGTTTTGAAATTTTGCAATGCCGATCAAGATGCCGTCGCCACCACCATGACCTATCTCGACAATCAATCCGACAAAGAGCGCGGGAAGAATTTTAATTTCCGCGCAGGCAGTTCCGACGAATGGAAAGACGTCCTCAGCGACCAGCAAAAAGACGCCATCGCCCGCCAAATGCAAGGTACCAAACTCCGGGAGCTTTATGAGGACTGATCAGGCTGCGATGACCGCCCCCGCAAGAGACGCGCCAGAATGTTTTTATATGATCTTGGCTCCGGCCTGTATTTATTGATAAGCACCGAAATACGCTCAAACGCTTGTGGTTCGAAAACAGTCCAATAGCGATCATGTAAGGCTTTGTTGTCCGTCGTCACACCGGTGGGCACATCAATCGGTGGGACGAATTCGATGTCGTAAACTTTCTTCAGGATCACCTTGATCATGACGTCTTCTGTGCGATAGGCATCAACCAGAGGTGATGTTTTTTCTGTTGTCTGCATATTATCCCGGATATTGTCCGGCATAGCGTAAGTGTCACCAGCTGGCTGCACCGTGAGATAGTTCAAGGTATAGCCATTGCTCCGCGCCAACATCCAAAAGAATTTGGGATTATAATTTACTAAGCCATGATTCATCATGCCTTGCGCAGGTAGATTATGCATCATAAGCCCGCCAAGTTTCGTCAGATCATGAATGACCTTGAAGGCATTAAGCTGATTGCAAACGTGCTCTGTCGTGCCAAAATTTGTCACAAGATCATACTGTCCACGATGTCTACGTGGAATGGCATCAACGTTCAGATCAATCGGGATGCTCCCCGGACTTCCATCAATATCAATTGACGCGTATTCAAAACCAAGATCGGTCCAGAAACTCCGGGCAAAGGGCGCATCTGCCGCCTGATGCTCCAAAACACCATGCTGAATAGCCTGGGTATGAATCTGACTCGATTGATCGGCCGAAGCATCGCGCTCTTTGCCAAACAGTTTATATAGCTTCGTAAGCTCGCTACCTGCTCCCAAAAACGAATTTGAGAGCTGCTGTGCTCCGATCTCAACCACCCGTTTTGCGTCACTCAACTCGCCTGTATTCTTCAGGAGAGTCAAATCGTAAATCAGGTCACTTCCGATACCCATGAGGCTTTACCCCTGTTTATGCACCTGACGTCTCTCATCACTAATGTGAGGTACGAGCATCGTAATTGGCGCTAACACAAAATGCCCCGAGACAGTATCACAGCAATTCCGTCATGAAAGTCCTGAGTGAACCTATCCTTCTCAGCGGGCATTTTCTGGACCAGCCAGCCCGCACTCAAGAATCGCATAGCTCCCTAAGCCCGCCTCGCCAGGGATTGCAAATTTCATCTTCGATCCGGTTTGGCCGCATTGATACTCGACACGATAATCCTTTTCGCAGCCCCGCGCAGGGTCGCCAAGTTTGCTCACATCGACACGATAAGCACAGCTCATCTGACCTGTGCAAACGCGCTCAATATCTTTCGTGACATTGCCCCGCCTAGCGCCGCAGTTTTCCCCATAGCTCGCAGACAGAACCCGAACGCCGTCTTCATGCTTGCCGCTCTGGAGTTTGAGCGCAGTGTCTGGACACATCAGGGAGGCAGATATCTTTCCCGCAGCACCCGTCACTATGTCCGCACGCAGCGCCTGCGGATTTTTCGAACACTGATAGGCGACAGTCAAGTCGTCCGGAGAACAACCCGGCTGAAGGCGTTTTAGTTTTCGACTGTCAATGTTGTAGCTGCAAGTTTCCCGCCCGTCACAAACCCGCCGCAACAGATTGGTTGCATTCCCTGCCGTACCTCCGCAAGTCTTTCCATAGGAGGCGGAAATGACTCCGATGCCCCCATACACAGCGAGTTTTGGAAGAAAGGTCGACACGTAAAGTGCAACAGCAAGAGCCGTCACAACCGGTATCGCGACAACGATCAACGCAAGCTGCCGTCCTTTCAGATTGAACACCTTTACGTCTTGGCCACCCCAGAGAGCTTTGAGCCAGCGCCGGACAGGTACATCAAAACTCCGGTGCAACAGGACGGACGCCAACAAGAGTAGCACCATGCCCGCGGAAAATCGGATGAGTGAACCCGTTACGCCCACTCCGTCACCGAGCGCCGGCTGAAACAGCTTGGCGACAAGCACAAAAACCGGAATGTGGATAAGGTATAGTTCATAGCTCGCATCGCCAAACTTCGTCATCCAGCGCGCCGACACAAAGCGCGTCAGTGGATCCCGATACCGAGCCATGCAGAAAATCAGAATCGCTACGCTTGGTGCCACGGCAAAGCTGTTGCGTAATTTGATGAGCAGCAACGGCGAAACTACGTCCATATACATGACCACAGTGATTATGATGATCGTTGCAATGGCCACTGCTTGAAATAATGCTCCAGAGATACGTTCGACTTTTCTAACGGGAATTTTCTCCACCAGCAGATAGAGCTGCGCGAAAATGCAACCCAAAACAAACTCACCAATTCTCACATAAGGCGAAAAGTAAAGCAGCCAGCGGTAATAAGAATCCTGATAGGAAGTGACCTGAGATGCGATTTCGCCATATTTCTCAATCGCCCATGGTTCAATCACATTCATGCGATCAAACAAGACCACAATAAACGCCGCCCAAATGGCACACCAGAAAATGGCGGCCGCAATGGCGATAGAGGGCCGGCGTAACAAAAGAATAATGGGTGCAATGAGAGGGAACGCAAGATAGAAAAACCATTCCGTGCTGATCGACCATGTGACGGGTACGGCAAGTCCGATCGCATATATCAACGAATAATCGCGAATGGGTACATAAACCCAGCTTTGTAATGACAAGAGATAGTAGGGTAAGGCGCGCAACTGAGCATCTGGCTGAAGGAGTTCGCCCGGACGAAGCGTATGGAACGTGAAATCTAGCGCGAGCAAAAGCAGAAAGAGCGGGTAGAGGCGGACAAACCGCGCCCACATAAAAGCGCCGATGCCGCGCAAGCCACCTTGCGTCACCGATGTCCGGTAGTTGAGATGAATAACAAACCCGCTCAGGACGAAAAACAACGTCATGCCAAAAGCTGTGCCGCGACCCAACCAATCGATAATGTATGCGTGCTCAGGACCAAAGCGCAGCGTGATCCCTGCGCCATGAGCAACGGCGACAGATAATGCCGCAATGAAACGCAGTCCGGTGAGTGCGGGGATGTCATTCTTGTCCGAGCTTAACACGACACTTGCCCCACCACCTTCTTAGACCCAAGCGCAAGTCTTACATCCTAACCATGACACGGCCTGCGGTGTCACCACCACGCATTGCAGCGATGGCTTTGTTAATATCGTCGAGGCTAAAACGAGCTGTAACGAGGCGATCGAGATCGATAACACCTTGCGCGTATAGCGATTGGTAGCGTGGTATATCAATCTCGGGAACAGCTTCGCCGCCGTGCGAACCGCTAATGGATTTTCCGAAATGAAGTGGCAGAGAATAGATCGTTGTGTCACTGCCCTTCTTTGGCACACCTACCAGCACAACACGACCCTGCGGCTTTGTAATTTCATAACCCATCTGAATGATCGGTGGCTGACCTGTATTGTCGATAAAGACATCCAGACCTTGCACGCCTGTGATTTTCTCGATGGTGGCACGCGCATCACTTGTTTTGGCGTTGATTAAATGGGTCGCGCCCAATGAGCGAGCGAGTTCGAGCTTGTTATCATAAAGATCAACAGCGATAATTGGATACGCCGTCGAGAGAGCGGCCGCCTGAATAATGTTGAGGCCGATGCCACCGGCACCAAAGACAACAACGGACTCGCCAATGTTAATTTTGGCATTGTTAACGACGACGCCGAAGCCCGTGGTGACAGCGCAGCCAAACAAAGCAGCGACTTCCATGTTGCTATCAGCGGGAATTTTAGTCAGGCGATTTTCAGAAATGATGGCATGCTGGCTGAAAGTCGTGACCCAACCGGCATTGACCTTTTTGCCATCCCACAAATAAGCAGGTGGCTGGGCCTCGATGCCCGGACCTTTACGCCAATGCATGACGACTTTGTCATCGGGCTTCACCTGACGCACACCTGCACCGACAGCGAGCACTGTGCCAGACGCTTCATGCCCGAGAAGATGCGGCAGAAATCTATCCGGACCCTTCGCACCATCGATTTCGCCGATCTGCGAGCCGCAAATGCCGCTATGCTGGATTTGAACAAGCACTTGCCCAACATCGAGAGCGGGCGGCAAATCTATCTCCGCAACGACAAGAGGTTGGCGCTGCTCAACAAGGATCGCGGCTTTTGTTTTTGTGGGAAGCATCAGAGCAGTCCTATTCGAAATAGATGAAGGAATGATCGCCGCTATACCCGGTCTGTTTGAACCACCACGCCCATTCATCCGGCGTGTTAAAGGCTTCGCATGTCACCTGCCAATAGAGGAGGTTCGCCTTTTCGGTTTCGTTCCGATAAGACTCAACGCAAATATATTTGTGTTTCTTGCCGACGCGCTCCATCTCGCGCAACGCTGGATCAAGGTCATAGTTATGCAGGTTGTGTAATGTGTTGATCGAGAAGACAAGATCAAACTCATTGTCGGCAAAAGGCAACCTATTGGCGTGGCCCACTTGCACACGGTCTTTTACGCCTTCAACGACGTTTTCAATTGCGTATTCAGACACGTCAATGCCGCGTACTTCGACGCCCGACACGACTTGCGTAAAGTCATAAATCAGGAAGCCTTTGCCGCAACCGATGTCGAGGATCTTGTCACCGGGTTTAATACCGTAGTGGTCGGCCATAGCTTTGGCTACTTTTGCCCAGCGCCCGTCATAGCGGTAGCCACCATAATTGACGCGACGATCGCCGTCCCAATAATCAAAACCCCATTTCTTCGCGAGGTCAGCCGCCTTGGCCTTCGGAAATTCGGGGTCGTTGACACGCGCGAGATAGTCTCGCGTCGTGGCCTTGTGGATGACGGATAGGAAATCGACGTAAGCCATTAAAAATCCTCAGTGCTTCAGTGCGGTCAACGCAACTCTGACCTTATCAAGTTGCATCCGTTTGCGCAGAGACTTTTCAGCCTCCGGATTGGCAAAGCGACGCCGCTTTGCATCATCGGGGAGAAAATCGTTCAGCATGATGCAAGCCCATTTCAGTTTTTGAGCCGGCAACAGGATACGGGCGCGACGCTTCAGACCCTCCGCGTCGTCACAAAAAAACATTGTACGCTCAAGGAAGCGCTCGAAATGATCGGCCGACACAGGCACCTGCGGTTGGCAAAAGAAGTCCGCCGCCATCTTGGCCGGATCGTCCAGGCCGGCATACTCAAAATCGATAAAAGTGACGCCGCCGTCTGGGCGCAACAATGCATTGTGAAAGCCGAAATCGGAGGGGGAGACGCAACGTTGAACGGAAGGTAAAACCTGATCGGGTTCAAGTTGGCATATAGCGAGTTCGGCCTTAATCACCCTTTTGGTTGAGGTCCATACCTTTTCGATCTCCGCCACATAGGATCTGGCTTCCTTACCCGCCTCGTCGTCGATTTCAATCGCAGCAAGACGTGCGACGCGGCGGTCGATGAGTGAACAATGATCGGCTATACTGAAACAGGCTTCGGAGGCGACGGGCATTTCTTTCGCATATTCAGCGCGGTCAGCGCCGTTGAGCGCGACAAAAAAATCTGCCGCCATGTCAACATGGCGAGCATTCAGCTCCTGCGTTGAGAGTTTTCGTCCCTCGATAAACTCGTAAAGACCGATACCGTTCTCTTCGTCCTTGGCAATGGGTTTGGGTACATTCGAAATACCCTGCCCTATTGCATAAACGATAAGTGACCATTCAGCGCCGAGGCGATCGCGTGGGTCCTGTCCGCTGCGATAATATTTTTTGGCGAGGACACGTTTGTTGCGCAGATGAATTTCATAGACGAGATTATTGCCACCCTCGCGGCAGGGACAAGCAGAAAATTCGCTAAGGTCCTCGCCTTGAAGAGTGAGAAGCATTTTGACCTGTGTCAAAAATTCATTAGACACGTGTCACCCCAAGATGGCGCGCAATGCTACCCCAAGACGTCTGGCGCAACAGGCTTGTATGATCCGTATGAATATCGTCGGGATCAAAGAGGATAGGGCTTACGCCCGAGGGGAAATAGGAAGCCAGTAAAATTTCCGGCAGATCATCGATGAAAAAATCGCATTGAAGCACGCCGACACGGACGAGTTTCTCTTCTTTGGTGAGTTCAAAATAGGCGCGGTCGGAGGGGATCAAAGCGCCCTGTTCGTCACGCAACGATGCCTCAACCCAAGTGCGGGCCGCCTCATGCAAATCATATTGCACACCGCGGAAAGGATAGCGCGTCTTATGACTGACGATAAAAAGCTCATGACCCTGTACCTGTGCCGCACGCATAAAGTCAAAGGCACCGGGATAGGCAATGGCTTCCGCCATGCGTCCGCCATAGACCGTACCCTGCATTTCGGTCCAGTCATCTTCGCGGCCAATTTTTCGCAGGTGATCGCGCACAGCAACTTTGGTTTGCACTATGTTTGGAGGAACAAGCCCCGCCTCATGCGCCACTTTGAAAAATAGCGCGTCGTAGCTCACGATTGTGTTATCGAAATCTATTCCGATGCGCATCGGGCACTCATGCCAAAGCCGCTTTGATCTTTTGTGCCATGTGTTCAGCGCCAAGGCCCAATTGTTCGCGGGCATATTCCTGTTCGCCTGACAAACGGAAGAATGCGTCCGGTGTACCAAAGCGCAGGAACTTCGAGATCTTCACCTCGCCATCAATCAGCCATTCCGACACGGCAGCGCCTAAACCACCAATGAGGCTGTGTTCTTCGATTGTGGCGACGAGTTTGAACCGCGAGAAGGCTTCGGCAAGGCAAGCTTCGTCGAGCGGCTTTACAGTGTGAAAACTCACGACGCGGGCCGTGATGCCCTGATCCCTCAACAGTTTCGCGGTATGCATGACTTCGGGCAGCATGTTGCCGGTGGAGAGCAGGCAAACATCCACGCCCTCTTCCACCGTGATGGCCTTGCCGATGGCGAAGTCTGCAGGGATACCGGCATGGACAACGGGTTCGCCCTTTTTACCCATGCGAATATAGACCGGGTTATCCTGTTTCAGCGCCGCGCGCATAGCGGCGCGCACTTCCCATGCGTCGGCGGGGCAGACAACTTTCATGTTAGGCAGCGAGCGCAAAATAGCGATGTCCTCGCAAGAGTGATGCGTAGGCCCCAGACCCGCATAGGACATACCCGCGCCAACAGCGACGATGATAACGGGGGCTTCCTGATAGCAGACATCAACGCGGATTTGCTCAAAGCAGCGCGAGGTAATGAAAGGCGTGATCGTGTAGGCGATGGGGCGCAAGCCTGACATGGCCATGCCCGCTGCAACGCCCATCATGTTTTGCTCGGCGACACCGCAGTTAAGAAAACGTGATTCATGGGCAGCGCGGAACTTATCGAACAGACGGTTGCCAATGTCGCCCGACAGCATGACGACACGCGGATCTTCGTTGCCAAGCTTGGTGAGTTCGTCTGCGAATGCGTTTCTCATGCGAGGCCAAGCTCCTTGTGCGAAATCACAACTTCCTCGGCGGTCGGTGCGCGGTAATGCCAGTTATTGTCGTCTTCCATGAAGGAGACGCCTTTGCCTTTCACAGTGTGCGCGACAATCGCCACAGGCTTACCGCTGCCGTTCGGTACATTGGCCATCAGAGCGGCGACGGCACCGATGTCATGACCGTCAACTTCAACCGCATCCCAGCCAAAGGCTTCCCATTTTTCACGCAAAGGCGCTAGCGCCAGCGTTTCATTAGAACGCGCTGTCGCCTGCCATTTGTTGTAGTCGATGATGACACAGAGATTTTCAAGATTCTGAGCGGCGGCAAACATCGCCGCTTCCCAAACAGAACCTTCGTTGCATTCGCCGTCGGACATCAGCGCATAGACACGGTATTTCTGACCTTTGATGCGGCCCGCAAGGGCCATTCCGTTGCCGATCGGCAGACCATGACCGAGTGAACCTGTCGCTGCCTCAACACCGGGCAATGAATTTGCAGGCGGATGCTCTGCGAGTTTTCCGCCATCCTTCGTGTAGGTTTCGAGCAGGCTTTCAGGATAGAAGCTGCGAAAAGCGAGTGCAGAATAAATTGTAGTGGCCGCATGTCCTTTCGAAAGAATGAAGCGGTCGCGGAGTTCGTCCTTGGGTTGCTTCGGATCAATATGCAGCACATGCCAATAAGCGGCGGCAACAATGTCACAGCAAGAAAGCGACGAGCCGAGATGCGCGCTACCCGCAGCATGAGACATTTCGATCACTTTGCCGCGCAGACGGCGCGCAGCATCTTCAAGCGATTTGACGTCTAGATTTGCCTTCGCGGCCTGAACATTCATCGGAACGGTCTCCTTGCGCTGATCCGACAGGATCAAGGCTTGTGCATGTAGTCCGCAGGCAGGCGCTGCAACTGGTCGATATATTTTTCGGCCCAGAGGATTGTATCCTCCAAACCTTGTTCGAGCGAAATCTTATCACTCCAGCCAAGCTCTGTGCGCAGCTTATCGCTGTTGAGCATATAAGCTGTGTCTTTGCCGGGACGTTCATCCACAATTTCGACGGCTTGTGCCATGTCTTTGCCGAGGCGCTTGACAATCATCTCGACCAACTCGCAGATCGAAATAAGACGCGGCGTCGAGATGTGGTAAGTGTCACCCAATGTGCCTTTGAGGGCGATGGCAAGCGTTGCTGCCGACACGTCGCGCATATCAATAAATGAGCGAATCGAATGGCCGCCGCCGTGAAGCTGGAGCTTGCGACCCGTCATCGCAAACAAGATCGTGCGCGGCACGATGCGGTAAAGCTGCTGACCGGGACCAAAGACATTGGCCGCACGTGTCGAAACAGCCGGAAAGCCATGTTGCTTCACATAAGTCTTAAGACTCATGTCGCCCGCAGCGCGCGAGACGGCATAGGGCGTTGTCGGATTTAACGGCATATCCTCTTTGATCCAGCCATCTGTGCTGCCATAGACCTCCGGCGTCGTCACATGGACATAGCGGTCGAGAAAATCGAGATGGCGCAGGCGTTCATGCAAGCGCACGGTTGAAACGACATTGGTCATCATCCAATGGTCCGGATATTTCCAGCTTTCGCCGACCATGCTTTGCGCGGCGAAATTGACCACGTGGCTTGGACGTACGCGGCGCAGGATTTCATCGAGCTTGTCGAGGTCGTTGTTGATATCAACGGTCTCGAAGGTCACTGTGCCAGCGCGCTTCTGCCATTTGTAAGGCAGAAAGGCATCATGCGGTTCGGGCGAGCGGCTTGTCGCCACAACATCATAACCCTGCCCCGCTAGATAGTCGGCAAAGGTCGCGCCGGAAAATGAATTCGAGCCGAGAATAAGAAATTTCTCGTTGGATGACATATTGAACTTCTATTCCGTCAATTAGAAACCTGATCGCGCTGCGTATAGAGCCACTGCATGATCATGTGCCCGACAATCAACTGCATGTCTTCTGAAATTTGCATGTCGTCAATATTGAAGTGAATAGGAACATCGACCATGCCCAAAGCCTTGCCGCCCGTGTAGCCGAGAATGCCGTAGGATTTCATACCGATGCGCTTGGCTTCGTCGAGCGCCACCAAAATATTCGGTGAGTTGCCGCTGCCCGACAGCACAATCAGAACGTCGTCGGGGCGCGCCTGCACCGCGAGTTGCAACGAGAAAATCTTGTCATAGCCCTCATCATTCGCAAGGCAAGTCAGCACGGCGGAATTGGCGGGTAGCGCATGGATGCGAAGGCCTGAACCCGGCTTTTTGGAAATGCCGTAAACAAAATCATTAGCAAGGTGGATGGCATTGCCTGCGCTACCGCCATTGCCTGCGATAAAAATCTGACGGCCCGTCTTCCAACAATCGAGGAACTCTTCGGCAAGCGCCGAAACAGGTGACCAGTCAGTGTCCGCCATCAACGCAGAGAGACGCACCGAATAGTCGGCGAACAAGGCGTTTGATTGGGAGAGCTCTGAGGAACCGCGCAGATTTTGCATACTCACAATACCTCTTTCTGCATCCACTTCAGATTGTGGAAGCGTTCCTCATCCTTCAGAGCATTCTGACGATAGAGGCCAACAATTTCACTCACGGCGTCTTCAACTGTCTTTTTGGGACGGAAGCCTGTCGCCAGCAGCTTGTCGGAATTCACGCGGTAAGACCGCGGATCGTTCGACGGCGTTACGATGATTTCGGCAGGCACGTGTTTTGCGACAAGCTCGGCAATTTGCAGGATCGAGATATTCTCAAAACCTGCATTATAGACGCCGGTGTGCTCGGGATGATCGATCAGAAAGAGATAGAGATCCGTGATGTCATCGATGTGAATATTGGGTCGTGTCTGATCGCCGCCAAAGACCGTGATGCGCCCATTGGTTAGCGCCTGCATAGTCAGCATGTTCACTGACACATCGAGGCGCATGCGCGGTGAAAATCCGCAAACAGTTGCCGGGCGCACGATTTGCACCACCATATCGTCTTTGTAGGAGAGCAAGATGCGCTCGCCGCACATTTTTGTTTTGTTGTATTCCGAGATCGGTAGCAGCTCGAGATCTTCGGTGACTTGTTCTTCGTCTTTGACACCGTAGACGCTGCCGGACGATGCATAGATGAAACGTTTAATACCCAGACGCTGCGCCTTGTCGGCAAGCTGCATAGTGGCAAGACAGGAGATTTCCCATGTGAGCTGCGGGTTGAGATCGCCGCACGGATCGTTTGCCACACTGGAAAGATGGATGATCGCGTCAACGTCGTCGAGATTGACCTCGTCAATGTTGCGGATGTCGCCCTGCACAACGGTCAGCGCCGGATGCGGCTGGAGGAAGTTTCCAAACCACATAATGTCAAAGGCCGTGACGCTGTGGCCCTTGGCCAATAGCTTCGGCACAAGAACGCTCCCCTTATAGCCGCACGCACCCGTCACAAAAATCCGCATCCGCCCCTCTCCGCCCGTTTACGAGCGCCAAGGAGGCACTCTATCGTTTATCAGAGGCGACGCATGACCGCGCAGCACCGCGAAATCTGATCCGGCTCCAAACTAACCCCATTTGTGGTTAATGAAAACCACCCATACTTTTAGGACTTCACTAACTATTTATAAACTTTCGGAAAACAGGCATCCGCAAGCCTAATCAGGGCATATGCCCGGCAATAACGATCTCTGTGCGCAACGAATTGGCAATGAAGCATTTCTCATGGGCCTCATGATGCAACGCCGCCAATCCGGCGGCGTCTGGTCCCTCGCCGCCAGCAAAGACGATCACGGGCGCCAGCGTGATTCTCGTCATGGCCATGCGTCCGCGGTCGTCCTTGGCCATAATACCCGATGCATCATCGCTATAACTAAGAACGGCGTGGCCCGCCTTGGCAGCCAAGGAGAGAAACCAGAGCATGTGGCAGGATGAGGCTGAGGCGACCAGCGCCTCTTCGGGATCGACGCCGACCGGATTGGACCACGGCAACGGCACGACCAAAGGTGAGGACGAGGCTTCGACGACCGCGCCGCCATCAAAATGCCAGCTATGGGCGCGGCTATAGCGGTTGTCAGCAAAGCTCTCGCCCTGCTTCAGCGTCCATTCGACTTTGACAACATATTTGGACATATACGAATCCACAGAAGTTTGCGTTTTTTTGATTATGCCGGATATTGCAACCAACATCCATCGGCAGTCCCTGCGGTATTACGTTTGAAGATCTCTGCTAAACCGACTACGAGTTGTGCCAAAAAGGGGCCGTGGATTGAGGGCATAATTGACCAACACGTCGAGCCGCAACAACCACAGATCATTCGTGTCAAGAATATTCAGCTTTTGTGCATACGCGTATGAATATCAGATCACAACACTCAACCAGCATGGTAAAATGATATGATTGAAGAGCTTCAATACGACAGGTGAACAGTAAATGCGCGTTGTCGGTGTCATTCTTGCGGGCGGACAGAGCCGTCGCTTCGGTTCACCCAAGGCGCTGGCACCGTGGCGGGGTGCGACGCTGATTGAGCATGTCGCGCAGCGACTGAGTCCGCAGGTTGCTGACCTTGCAGTTGCGGGTGATGCGGGGCCGCTCAAGAACATCCTATCGCTCAGCGACAGCGTCTTTGCTGACAAGGGTCCGCTCGCAGGTGTTGCGGCGGGACTTGTATGGGCGGCGTCGCTGGGGGCCGACTATCTCGCCACGGCACCCTGCGATGTACCGTTGCTGCCGCAAAATTTTGTATCAATGCTCCTTACTCATGCGAACGCGGAGCACTCATGTTCCATTGTACCGCGCATGGGCAAATTCAGCGAGCATGCCTGCGCGCTCTGGCCTGTGCGGCGTCTCGCTGATGTCACCCACCGGTTGCAAAACGAGCCGCCGCCCTCACTCCACGAGATGCATGCGATCCTCAACGTGATCGCCGTTGACCTCGCGCCCGCCGCTCTCACCGGCAATTTTTACAATGTGAATACAAAAGCTGATCTCACCCAACTCAGCAAAGACGAATCCGAATGACGTCGAGCAATTTTGACAAGGTGGTCGGCATTATCGGCTGGAAAAACAGCGGCAAGACAATGCTTGTGAAGGAACTGCCCCGCCACTTCACCGCGCAAGGCCTGCGCGTGGCGATAGTGAAACGCGCCCATCACGCCCTTGGTGTTGACCACGAAGTCAAAGACAGTTTCGCACATCGGCAGGCGGGGGCACGTAAGGTCATTGTCACTTCGGCTCGGCGCTGGGCGCATATGCGCGAGATCGACAGTGAGCGCGAACCCAGGTTGAAAGAATTGACGGAACAACTTTCACCCGCCGATATCGTTCTGGCGGAGGGTTTCAAGCGCGAGGATCACCCGAAGATTGAAGTCTGGCGCGACACGACGGATAGGCTGCCGGCGGCAAGTGACAAGACGATCCGCGCCGTTGTGACGGAAGCAAACCCGACATGCTACAGCGGACCCTGTTTCAATCCGTCGGACATTGAGAACATTGCAAAGTTCGTACTGTCATTGCGGCGCTGAACAGAAAGGATTTGGCTGTGCAGACAGTCCAAATCTCTTAGGCGAAGCTAGTCTAGAAAAACCCGCCGAAGGAACCACTACCCGAAGCTCGCCCCGATGATTGGCTATACAGGTCAAACGACAGAAAGCTTCGCCCACCACAGATGAAGGTGCCCTGATCGCCCCAAAAGCCGTCGCAAAACTTAACATGAACTCCTCGTTGCATTATCGACGATTGTCGAAACTGGAATAGGAGCCGTCTCTGATTGTTGAACTATTTATTGCCTCGGCGCATGTGGGTCGAGCGACGCGGACATAGGTGTGGTGCGGGGAAGTATCTGGTAAGGGTGTTGCAATTCATTTGGCACAGGCACACTCATCCGCTGGCGCCAAAGCGCGAAGGCAAGCGCACCGATAGCGCAGAACGAAATGAAGATATAGAGGCCGGCCGGACCGAAAGTCGTCATCGCAACGGCACCGATCACTGGTCCAGCTGCGGCTCCAATCGAATAGGCGAGCACTAGACCTCCACTCGCGCCAACGCGCTCTTCGCGGGTCAGATGATCGTTTGTATGTGCAACACATAACGGATAGAGCGCGAAGGTGAGCCCCCCGAAAAGCGCACCCAGGATCAGCAATTGGTGCCCGGGCACGCCGACAAGAATGATACCAATGCAGACGGCGACGGTTGCCGCAAAAGTACCTACAATCACTCGACGGCGCTCAAACTTGTCCGACAAAAGCCCGATCGGCCATTGCAGCACGACACCACCCAAAATAACGATACTCATGAAGAGAGCCGCTGCCGACATATCCATACCAAGTCGGCTCACATAGACGGCACCAAGGGCATAGAAGGCGCCAAGCATCATGCCCGTGATCGCCGCGCCGACGATGCCAAGCGGCGAAACTTCATAAAGGCGGCGCAAGGTGAGCGGCGCGCGCGCTTCGAGCACCGGCTCCGTAATACGCGTCACCGCTACAGGTATGACAGCGAGCGACAATAGGATAGAGGCTGCCATAAATGGCATGGAAGGCTTCTCATGGTTGAGATTGAGCAGGAATTGTCCAATGGCTTGTCCCGCATAAAGCGAAATCATGTAACCAGCGAGAACCGTGCCGCGCGCTTCAGGCTCCGCGCGTTCGTTGAGCCAACTCTCGAGACAAACGAAAACACCAGCCATGCAAAAGCCATCGACGAGGCGCAAGCATGCCCAGAGACTTGCGTCCTGATAAACAGCATAAGTAAGTGTGCTCGCTGAGAAGAGCGAAACGAATGTTGCGAAGGCGCGGATATGGCCGACACGCCGAATAAGTGTCGATACACAGAGCGATCCGATTGTAAGGCCAACAAAATAAAACGTCGCGACAAGTCCGATCAAGATTGGCGCCGTGCCATCCGCTTCAAGCTGCAGACTGATCAGCGTCGACAGAAACCCGCTCCCCGCCATTAGCATGAAGATAGCAACGAAGAGGCTCCGCACCGGCAAGATGGCTGCGAGCATTAACTAATGGCCTCCGAAGTAACGTTGTGAGAATCCATCATCTGAAGCTCGCGCATCGATGCGTTCGTTCCGGGAATTTCGGTCCCGCGGAGCGAATGGCCCGCGGTTTCAACGACGAACATCAGAGCGATCCCTCCGATCACACAGGCACCCATCATAAGGTAAGCCGGTATGAGCGCACTGCCGGTTGCCGCGATCATCCAATCGTTAACGGCGGGCGCTGTGCCTCCGAAAAGTGAGGTCGAGATGTTATAGGCGATAGCAAAGCCGGCAAGTCGCACGTGTGTCGGGAACATGGCCGGGAAGGTCGCGGAGATCGTTGCGAGTTGCGGCACATAAAGAAGTCCGAGTACCACAAAACCGATGATCGCGCCGGCGAAACCCGTGGCCATCAAATGGTAGAGAGGAATGGCGAGCACAAAGAGCCCAACGAGTGAGAACCACCAAAGCGGCTTACGTCCCACCTTGTCCGACAGATGCCCGGCAAAAGGTAGAAACAGCATCATGAACAACATGCCGATGATCGGCACAACGAGCGACTGATCCGTCGTCAGTCCAAGTTGCGTTGAAAAATAGGTAGGCATGAAGCTTAGTAGCGTGTAGTTGACCACGTTGAGCGCGACGACGAGCCCCGCAAGAGCAAGCAGTGATCGCCGATAGTTGGACATGAGGGTCTTCAACTCCGCGCCGACTTCACGCTCCTGTCTACCGGCTTGTTCAATTTCTTGAAATACCGGCGTGTCTTCGATCTTCGAACGCAAATAGATACCGACCAGGCCAAACGGGGCTGCAACAAGAAACGGCAGCCTCCAACCCCAGTCATGCATCACCTCCTCGCCCATCAAGACCAAAAAGCCAAGCATCAGTAACGCACCAAACGAGAACCCGGCAAGTGTACCGAATTCGAGAAAGCTGCCGAAGAATCCGCGCCTTTGGTCAGGTGCATATTCCGCCATAAACGTTGCAGCGCCGCCATACTCACCGCCCGTCGAGAAGCCCTGCACCATGCGCAGCAGAACAAGCAGTAAAGGCGACCAAAACCCAACACTGTCATAAGACGGAATCAGACCTATACAGAAGGTCGAACCAGACATCATCAGAATGGTAAGCGAAAGCACCGATTTCCGACCGAACCTGTCGCCCAGCACTCCCCAGAAGAGGCCGCCGAAGGGACGTACCAGAAACGAGATGGCGAATGTCGCGAGAGCGAAGAACGTCGCTTGTTGCGCATTCCCCGGGAAGAGTGCACCGGCAATGTAAACGACACCATATGCATAAATACCGTAGTCAAACCACTCGGTCGCATTGCCAATGGCCGAGGCCGCGATGGCGCGCCTCATCACGCTGGGCGGCACAGCGCCTTCAGAGCCAGGAGTGCTACCGCCCGCCGGTCCCGCGACCAACATCAGGCGGCTTCGCTTTCGGCAACCGGTGCGACACGAGAAACAATAAGTGCCTCATGCAGTTCACGCACCGCCGCATCGAAATCGTCCGGCTTGATAAGGAACTGAACATCAACATTGCGAATTTGGTGCTGGAGCCCCAGCACCTCGATGCCCGCGTTACTCAGGGTCGTCATCGCATTCGCGACGAGCCCCGGCTCGCTGATATCGCTGCCGATAACGGAGACCATCGCCACGAGGTGCGCAGAAACTTCCGCGCTCGGGAAGCGCTCTTCGAGATCAGCGATAACACGCCGCACCGCCGTCGATTTACTCGCCAGATAGTGCGTGATCGTATTGGCATTGGATGACTTGCTGACAATCCAGATCTTGTTCTTCGTCAGGGTATCAAGGATGGCGACGTCGTATCCCTTTTCGCCCACCATGTCTTGCTCGAAGAATTCGAGCGCAAAGAGCGAGCGTAGCCCTGTAATGATCTCAACGCGCGGCTTGTCGGAAACATAATCGCCGCAGATCAGTGTGCCGCCATCGTCGCGTTCAAAAGTATTGCGTACCCGAAGCGGAATACCTGCCTGTCGCAAGCCGCGCCCGGCTCCCGGATGGATAGCCTCCATGCCAAGATTGGCCAGTTGGTCGGCAACATCATAATTTGTGCGACCAATCTTGCGCGCTTTTTCCCGGCCAACGAGTTTCGGATCGGCGCTTGAGAGATGAAATTCCTTATGGATGATCGCTTCGTGCGCACCAGTAAGGACCGCTGCTCGCGAGAAGATAATCTCGGAATATCCGCGATCATAACGGCGTACCGTTCCTTCTTTGCTCGCGGCGTAGCCCGTCACAATCGGTAGGACGGTCGAGATGTCGATCGAAGAGAGTGTTTCACCAATGCGTTCGTCGAGTGTGAGCTTAGCGGTGTCGCCCCACCCTGTCAGATCGACAAAAGCGGCATTTACGTCCCTATCACGCAGCAGCAAGGCCGTGCTGTGCGCACTATGTGCTTCTCCAAGGCAGGCCAGCATTTCGCGAACTGTTACCAGAGGTTCTGTCAACAAGAACTGGCCATGACGGCGCAGCCGGTCGAGATCCTCCAGACAGATGCGCATTTCATCAATACGAGTGTCGATGAAGTCATCGGCTTCCGCCCGACTTTCCGAGCGAGCGAACATATCGGCATTGTGAGTCCGCATGGCAGCGCGAACAGTATATAACGCTTCCTGCCATGGTGCCCCGGTATCGTCGGAAATGAAGTGTCCAAAGACGCCAGGTTCACCACTCTTCTTATGCTCCAGAAGAAGGTCCGTGATACCGGCATAAGCCGAGACGACAAATATGCGCTCATAAAGGTCAGCACCTTTGCGCCCACCGATCAGAACATTGTCGAAAACCGTCTCGGTCACGGCCATTGACGTGCCACCAATCTTCTCAACGCTGTGTGCTGTTCTCACGTTGCAGACTCCATCAGCGGACCAGACACAGAACACAATGGCTTGGCCTCACGGGATGCGATGAAGAGTGGACGCGGCTTCGTCGCACCGAATGGCCGCGCCAAACGGTTCGTTACGGCATTGTAAACAATGAACGCATTGGAGCGCCCGAATGGCGTGATATTGCCGTTCGAGCCGTGCATCAGATTGCAATCAAAGACAACCACCGTGCCGGGATCGCCGAGCGGTGCCACGATCCCGTGTTCGCCCGCGAGCTCGGTCAGAATCGTTTCGTCGGGTACGCCGTATTCCTGCTTTTTCAGCGACATCAAATAGTGGTTGTCCGGTGTTTGACCGACGCAGGTCACATATTTGCGGTGCGAGCCCGGCATCACCATCAATGGCCCGTTATTCGGCGTATTAGGTGCGAGCAGGATCGACATGGACAAGGCGCGCATGCGTGGCATCCCGTCTTCAACGTGCCAGGTTTCAAAATCAGAATGCCAGTAGAATTCTTTACCTTTGAATCCCGGTTTGTAGTTGAGGCGAGACTGGTGGACATAAATGTCATCGTCGAGCAGAAATCGTGCGACGCCTGCCAACCGCTCATCGGCTACGAGCCGCGCAAGCTGCGCGTTCTGTTCATGGATGCGGAAAATCGAGCGAACCTCATCGCCGCCGGACTCGGTGACAATCGTGTATGGATCGAGCGCAGAAGGATCGTCAAGAAGCTCTCTCGTTTCGGACTGAAGGAGCTTCACTTCGTGCTCGCTGAAGACGTTTTCGAGGATGAGATAGCCTTGCTCTTCGAACTGTACCGCCTGTTCACGGCTCAACGGTGCGGTGACATCCCAACTTCGGTGAACGACGGGATCAAGACGCAGTAGCACCTCAGCGCGTGCCGCGCATCGCGAAGGATAGAAATCTTGCATAAGTTCGAGCCTCTGGATCTTGATTAACTGGCAAGCGCCTGCGCCACGGCCACGTCAGCTTCAACGGGATAGGCACCCGTCTCGTCATGAACTTCACGACCGGTGACCGGCGGATTAAATACGCAAGCAGTAACAATATCCGTGCGCGGCCGCACGATGTGTTCGTCATGGCTGTTCAGCGCATAGAGCGTGCCCGGTCGCAAATCGTGGACATGCCCCGTACCCAGATCCTCGATCGTTCCCTCGCCTGCCAGCACGAAGACCGCTTCCACATGGTTTTTGTAATGCATGTGCAGTTCCTTGCCTGCATACATTGTTGTGATGTGGAAGGAGAAGCCCATGCCTTCTTCCTTCAGGAGAAGGCGAGCGCTCTCCCATCCACCCGTCACAATGTTGCGGTCAGAACTGCGCGTGTCGTCAAGTTTGCGAATAAGCATATGGTTTTCTCCTGGTTTAATCAGCAGCAACGACGAAGGCAGGCTCATAGGCGCGCCGCACGCAATCTTCGAGAATGTCGAGGCCCTGCACGAGAAGATCATCGTCGATAACAAGGGGAGCGAGCACTTTGACAACTTCATCATGCGCACCGCTGGTTTCGATGATCAGTCCACGTTCAAAAGCGACGCTGGTGATGCGTTGAGCAATTTTGCCGGACTTCACGTCCAAACCTCGCATCATGCCGCGGCCTCGCGTCGAGAGGTCGTGAGCTTCAGCCATTTTCTCAAGCCGCTTGCCGAGATAATTGCCGCGACGTTTCACATCTTCCATGAAGGCGTCACTACTCCAGAAATGACGAAGCGTAGCGGTCGCTGTCACGAAGGCATGATTGTTGCCACGGAATGTGCCGTTATGTTCGCCCGGTGACCACTGGTCGAGCTCCGGGTGAAAGAGCGTGAGGGCAAAAGGAAGCCCCATGCCTGAGAGTGATTTTGCCAGTGTCACAATGTCGGGAACGATGCCGACATCCTCGAAACTGAAGAAACTCCCCGTACGTCCACAACCAGCTTGAATATCATCAACAATCAGCAAAGCGCCGTGGCGCTTGGCGATATCAGCAATGCTGCGTAACCATTCCGGTGAAGCGGTGTTGAGACCTCCTTCGCCCTGAACCGTCTCGACGAGAATTGCTGCTGGCGCATCAAGACCACTCGACGGATCGGATAGGCGTTGATCGAGCATCTGCGCCGTATCGACATCCGGCCCGTAATAACCATCATAGGGTTCGTGGCTAACATGATTGAGCGGAATGCCTGCGCCACCGCGTTTGCCAGCATTACCGGTGCAGGCGAGCGCACCTAGTGTCATGCCATGGAAGCCGTTAGTGAAGGCAACGACATGCTGTCGTCCTGTGATCTTGCGTGCGAGCTTCAGCGCCGCTTCAACAGCGTTGGTGCCGGTCGGACCGGTGAACATAGCGCGATAATCGAGATTGCGAGGCTTCAGGATGAGCGTCTCGAATGTATGAAGGAAATCAGCTTTCGCTTCGGTGTGCAGATCAAGGCTATGTGTTATGCCATCCGCCGAGATGTAATCGAGCAATGCTTGTTTCAGAATTGGATGATTGTGACCATAATTAAGGGTCGAGCACCCCGCAAGGAAGTCAAGGTAGCGTCCATCGTTCTCGTCATACATCCAAACACCTTCGGCGCGCGTGAACTGGCGCGGCATGGAACGCGCGTAGCTGCGCACCTGCGATTCCATACGGTCATAGATGGCAAGTTTAGGGATGGTTCGTGTCGGACGGGGTTGAATAGTCATGTTGCTTCCTTTGCGGATAATTCGAGTTGTGGGGTGAGCAACCTGATCGAGACGAGAAACTCGGTGTCGTGCTCCCCAGCGAAATGGACGTCGCGTTGGAATATCGGGCGCCGCTGAAGGCCTGCACCGCGGCGACGCGCAAATGAACCGAACAAGGCCCAAGAAGCGTTATTCGCTTCCGTGATCGTGGTGATAAGCGTTGTGACATCCTTCACTGCCTGCCGCGTCATCAACTCATCAAGCATCCGCTTACCTAATCCCGTCCCTCGTGCAGAGGCATGCACCGCGACCTGCCAGACGAAAATCCGGTCCGGTTCGGCCGGCGGACGATAGGCCGAGATCCAGCCGATCATTTTGCCGGCCCGCTCCGCAACGACGCAGGTCTCTTTGAAATGCGTGCACAAAAGCAGTCCGCAATAGGCCGAATTGGTATCAAGCGGCGGGCAGTCGCGGATCAGCGCTGAAATATCCGCGCCATCGTCCAAACGGGGAGTGCGAAGGGAGAGCGAGAAAGACTGTTTACGATCCCTGGATGTCGAAAGGCCGCGAGCCTCATCCTGTTCACATATACTAATTGCTTCGTCCTCCGAAGTTTTTAGTTTTGACTTTATTGCCAATCGCTTAAGAACTAGGCAATATATAAAGGGTTTATGCATATTTATCAACCTCTTTGAGTCATTCAGTCACCAGAAGCGCATAAAAGCCACATTATTACTTCGGTTTTTGAAGTTATTAAGGTGCTTGGCAGGGGACCGGCAAACCGATATTCGTTGGCGAATGGAAAGACAGATCACCAACGCAACGCTTCGCGCGATCCGGCGGATTCTGCGCGCGACCGACCAGGGCGGGCGCAAGCTCGCAGCAGCCACCGGCCTTACGCCTTCACAGTTGATGGTTCTTCAGCAGATTGAGCGAAGCGGCGAGACGACACCGAGCACCGTTGCTGCGGCGCTTCAATTCGGACAGGCGACCGTGACAAATATCGTCGATCGACTTGAGGAAGCGGGTCTCGCGACGAGGCAGCGAAACGAACGCGACAAGCGCCAATTCCTGCTCCACGTCACGGAATCAGGCCGCGCCATGCTGGAGGCAGCACCCGACCTTTTGCAGGAGCGTTTTCGCGACCGCTTTGAAGTACTGCCTTCCTGGGAGCAGGCCATGATCCTCGCCGCACTCGAGCGGCTCGGTGAGTTGCTGGACGCAACCGACATTGACGCGGCACCGCTGATCGACACGGGCGCTATCGACAGATCGCTCGGATGACGCGCTGAACAGGAAGGATTGGCTGTGCAGGCAGTCCTGCGCGCACCCGTCTCACCCTGTTTTTCCCTGTTAATAGGGAAATTACAGGGAAATCCGTCAAAATTCGGCACTTTCCTCCGTCTCTCGCGCCAAAAAACTACGCAAAATCCGTGGCTTACAGACAAATTCCCTGCTTCAAAAAAACAGGGAACATTTTTGAAGCGAACAGGGAAAAGTTTGAAACTAACAGAGAAGAATTTTGGCTGAACAGGGAATGGGGAACGCTATGATTTCAAGACGGCTGTAAATGAGAATGGAGATACCTCGTCAACGGGTCCGCATTGCAGGTTCACTCTCAGATTTTGCCCTGAGGGCATATCAAGAATTTTTGACCTGTTTTTTTCTAGATAACGCAAGACCGTGTCGCTATGCAAAGCGTCGGATAGAGAAATCTCATCTGTGTAGTGACTCTGAGCTTGCCCTCAACCCTGAGCAGTCGAACTGGAAATTTTGGCTTGATGCGGCGGTATCCAGAATTCGCGTACGCATACTATTGAACTCTGTCAGACGTGCGCTTTGCGCCGCCTGCGGGCATTCACTGCCAACCGATAAAGCTTGAATCATCGATGGGTGGCATTTGACTCAGGCGTAGTTTGGCCAAGGTCAACATTGATTGATCGATCGACGACCTCAATGCACCTCACCTAATGAGGGTGTGAGAACTCCACGAACATCTCGATATTCATCGTCGCCTCGCGCTTGGTGACAACGATATATTTCCTAACGACGGCGTCGGATATCCACGCCACCTAAAGGCGCACGCGAAGATGACGGACACCTTCTCTATCGTCAATCTCTATGCGCAGTGGCCGTTCATTGAGCGTTACGCCATCGAGGTCGGCCATCACGACGCCTCGGCTATGGCCTTCCGGATTTTCGATAACAATTTCGTAGCGCGCCGCGCCATGCAGAAAAGTGATCCGAGCCTCGGGCCATGTTGTTGGCAGGCAAGGATCGAGGCAAAGTACCGTGCCCTCAATGCGCAAGCCTAAGATGCTTTCGATACCCGCACGCTGCATCCAGCCCGCCGAACCCGTGTACCATGTCCAGCCGCCACGCCCGACATGCGGCGCGATCGAATAGACATCGGCGGCAACGACATAGGGTTCCACCTTGTAGCGATGCACGTCGGCGCGTGTGCGTGCATGGTTGATCGGGTTCAGCATCGCAAAAAGCTCAACCGCTTTGTCGCCTTGTCCAAGCTCCGCCAGAGCCATGACCGACCAAAGGGCTGCATGGGTGTATTGTCCGCCATTCTCGCGGATGCCCGGCGGGTAGCCTTTGATGTATCCCGGATCGAGCGGCGTTTTGTCAAAGGGTGGCCGGAACAGAAGTGCGACGCCATCTTGCGGGCGGACGAGTTCGCGTCCGGCGGACGCCATCGCTTGTGTTGCGCGCTCGATATTTTTCGAACCGGAAAGCACGGCCCAAGATTGCGCGATGCTGTCGATTTGACATTCGATACTCGCCGCAGAACCGAGTGGTGAGCCGTCATCAAACCAACCGCGACGATACCATTCGCCATCCCATGCTTCGCGGTCGAGCGATGCCTCAAGCGCTGAGGCGTGAGCGCGCCACGTCACGGCGCGTTTTGCGTCGCCGCGTGCCTCGGCGAGAGGACCGAATGCGTTTAATGTGGCCAATAGCAACCAGCCAAGCCAAACGCTTTCGCCGTCACCACATGCGCCGACGCGATTCATCCCGTCATTCCAATCACCTGTGCCGATAAGCGGTAAGCCGTGGCCGCCCGATGCAAGACTGCAATCAAGCGCGAGAGCGCAATGTTCATAGAGGGATGCCGATGTGTCGGATATGGTCGGCTGAAAGTAAGCATCGTGTTCATTGGGACCGAGCTTCGGACCTTCTAGAAAGGCAACTATTTCATCGAGCACGGCATCGTCGCCGCTACCCTGAATGTAATGGGCTGCGATATAGGCGAGCCATACGCGGTCATCTGAGAAATGAGTGCGAATACCCTGACCGGAATGAGGCAACCACCAATGCTGCACATCACCTTCGATGAATTGTCGTGATGCGGCGTGCAGCAGATGCTGGCGCACCATCGCGGGGCTGGACGCCAGCACCGCTGTCCCGTCCTGCAACTGATCGCGAAAGCCATAAGCACCGCTTGATTGATAAAAAGCGGAGCGCGCCCAGATACGGCAGGCGATTGTTTGATAGAGCAGCCAACCATTCAGCATGATGTCCATTGAGCGGTCTGGTGTTTTGACCTGCACCTTGCCGAGGACGTTCGTCCAGAATGTTTCGATTTCGCGCTCCACGATGTCGAGATCGGCGGCGCGATAGCGTGTGATCAGCGCTCGGGCGTCGCCCGTATTTGCCGCCTGACCAAGAAAGAACGCGATTTCAATACTCTCGCCGGGTTGAAGCTTAACCGTCGTCCGCATCGCGCAACACGGGTCGAGGCCCGCGCCTGTTGATTTTGAAAACGCAGTCTGCCCGACCAAGGCTTCTGGCTGGCGGAGTGTTCCGTTGCGCCCGATGAATTCTGTGCGGTCACCCGTCCAGTCATCTTGCAGGTTTTCCATATCGGCAAAAGCAATCTTCGATCCGAAGGGGCCGTTCCACAGATTTTGTGCAAAGAGAGCGCCTGTTTCCTGGTCTATCGTCGTTGTCACAAAAGCAGCGGAAGCTTGACGCGATGGGCCTAGCACCCACTCCGCATAAGCCGTCAAATCCAGACGCCGCACGCGGCTCGAATGGTTGCGCAGCCGCAGGCGCGAGATTTTAATTGGGTCGCAAAGCGATACGAATTGGGTCAGGTCAACCGCAATTTCATAGCTCGTATGACTGAACCGGCTGTAGCCGCGACCGTGACGTGCGATATAAGTTGCGTTCTCATTGCGAATGGGTGAGGCCGTGGCGCTCCAAAGGTCGCCTGTGTCTGCATCCCTGATGTAGAAGGCCTCGCCAGAACGATCGGAGACAGGATCGTTTGACCAGGGTGTCAGCTGATTTTCACGCGCGTTGCCGGACCACGTGCATCCGCCGCCTTCAACACCAACCTGAAAGCCAAAGCCGGTATTGGCGATGACGTTGATCCACGGCGCCGGTGTTGTCTGACCTGATTGCAGGATCGTTACATATTCACGCCCGTCATCGGAGAAACCTCCAAGGCCGTTAAAAAATTCAAGCTCCCTCGTCATCGCGGCATTATCTGACGGGGCTGTGCTGACGGGTTTTGGACGCTTGATAACCGGTGCTGGATTCAGCGCGCTGCCGGAGGCATGCTCGAGCTGATCGGACAAACGCCCGCGTCGACCGACAAGAACAACGCGCGAGACGGAGATCAGAAGCGCGCGAGCATCTGCGGACATCAGATCGGATCGCAACACGAAGATGCTGCCTGCGGTGCGTTTATGGTCTGCTGCGAGGCGCGACTGGTTTGTGCGCACCAATGTCTCAATAGCGATCTGAAGATCTTGCACATAGGATGAGGAGCGATCATTTAGAATGACAATGTCCACCGCAAGCTGTTTCATTTTCAGATATTGGAACGCTTGCAGTACCTCATGCACAATGTCGAGATCTTCCGTTTCCGAAATGCGCAAAAGCAGGATTGGGACATCACCCGAAATGCCGTAGGGCCAGAGCGAGGACTGAGTGCCCGCACCGCGCAGAATCGTCTCGGAGGAAGGACGCAGCGTTGATGTGGCATAGAGGAGATGACCCGCGAGGCGCTGGAAGTATCCCGCCTCAGACGGGCTCACGCCCAGATGACGAAGCTGAACTTGTGCTTGTGTCCAGGCAAGCGCGGAGGCACGTTCAAAGGCATTCACGTCGCGGTGTTTGTCGATGAGATCGAGCAGATCTTGCCGCGTCGAAGCCGCCATCGTCCAAAACGCGATCCGCATCGTAGCGCCGGGAGCAATACGCACACGTCGGCGTTGAGCAAAAATGGGATCAAGCACAACGCCAACCGTACCGGATAATGTGTGTGCTCCGTTCGTGGAAATTGCGGTGCGCAGGTCTCTGTTGCGTCCGATAAAACGGGCTCTGTCGGTTTCCACTTCCGCTTTTCCGACCGCCTCGCCGTCAAGCACAGCAAGATGGGCAGCCCATATTTCAGGCTCTTCCGGTGAGCGGCGTCGCCGCGTTGCCAGAATGGCGCTTTCATTGGCGAGGTACTCGGTAACGACAAACAATTTTGAAAAAGCCGGATGGGCAATATCTGCGGCTTGCGGGGCAAGCACGATTTCTGAATAGGATGTGATCTCAATTTCTCTGGCGGCAAGGCCTGAATTTGTGATCGATACCCGACGGACTTCGGCGTCATCTTCGGCTGAGACTACAATTTCCTGAAGTGTCGTGAGGGTGCCATCGACGCGCGTATACTGAGCGCGGTCTTCGTTGAAAATCACTTCATAAGTATCAGGCTCGATGCCGGCTGGTTGAAATCCGGTAGACCAGACCGCGCCGCTGTCGACGTCCCGCAAGAAGACATACGATCCCCAATCGTCGCATGTCGCATCCTCTCGCCAGCGCGTGATGGCGTGGTCCCCCCATCGGGTATAGCCGGACCCTACTGCCGTCATCATCACGGTATAGCGACCATTCGAGAGAAGCTGTGTGACCGGTGTCGGGCATTGCGTCGCGGTGAGACGGCGACCACCCGAAGCGGTCAGGGTCTCGCTCTTCGGGGCTGGCTTTACTTCCGACATCCATGGGGCAACCGAAGCAACTTCGCGTGGTGAGCGCTCCTGAAGCAAAAGCTCTGTTGCTTGCATCATCGGGTCGGCATGGAACCTTGTTCGCATCACGCCATCGAGAAGCGTATTGGCGATGGCGACAATGGTCATGCCCTGATGATGCGCCATGAAGGCGCGCACAATTTCGACTTGCCTGCCTTCGGGCACGCGTGAGCGCGTGTAGTCCAAGGCCTCGTAAAAGCCATAACGGCCTGCGCTGCCTTCCGCTGTCAGCCTTGTCAGATTCTCCACCGCCGCTTGCGGGTTGACCATGCTGGCGAGCGCTGTTGCATAGGGCGCAATCACCGTGTTGCTTTCAAGCCCACGCTTCAGACCTAGGCCCGGCACACCAAAGTTTGAATATTGATATGTGAGTTCTATATCGCGCGCGTTATAGGCGGATTCTGATATGCCCCACGGGATGCCGAGCTTGGTGGCATAGGCGCGCTGCTGATGGACGATCAACCTGTTTGTCTGTTCAATCAGACTTCCCGCAGGGGCTCGCATAACAAGGGAGGGCATCAGATATTCAAACATGGAGCCTGACCATGAGATGAGTGCAGCGCCGCCAGCAATCGGTGTGACAGCGCGGCCAAGCCGGAACCAGTGGCGCGCAGGAATGTCACCTTTAGCGATGGCAAAGAAGCTGGCGAGTCGCGCCTCAGAGGCCAGCAGATCGTAGCAACTCGGATCAAGCTTGCCTTCGGTAACGAGATAACCGATTGAAAGCAACTTGCGGTCATCGTCGAACAAAAACTTATAATCCATTTCAAGTGCCATGGATCGTGCTTTTGTCGCAATGGTCACAAGGCGCTCCGTGAGAGATTGCGCATTTATGACATCTCGATGGTGGCTCGCGATGGAGAGGCTGAGCGCGTCTATCCAGTAGATGAGGTCAGGATCAGCAACACCGCTCTCTGCAGAGAGAACTTTAAAGATGTCAGAGATTGTTTCAGCACGCACCTCAAGCTCGGTAAATTCTTTGGCAAAGCTATCGCGATGCGCGGCGGCATAGAGCAACGTTGCGAAACCGTCGATGGCTTCGTTGAGTTGATGCCATGTGGGTGAGTGTGTTTGGTGCTCTCTACTCAGACGTTCAACTTCGGAGCATACGATCGTCAATGTATCGGTAAGGCTGGAGAAGCATTTTTTCGTATCCGATGGCGCCGTGGACCATTCCTGACACGCATTGGCAATGGCAATGAGATGACCGGCGAGATTGCCGCTATCAACCGATGAGATATAGGGAGGTTCAAGGACACGCATGTCCTGCGTATCATACCAATTGTAGAAATGACCGTGAAAGCGAGCGAGTTTTGACATTGATGAGAGTGTCGCATCAAGACGTTCGGCCAGATCAATCCGGCCTATCCAGCCGAAGTCATGGGCGCTGACGGCGGATAAAAGATAGAGTCCAAGATTGGTCGGTGATGTGCGATGCGCAATCATCGCGATGTCTTCCTGATAATTGTCAGGCGGCAACATGTTGTCGAGCGGCGTCACAAAGGTTTCAAAGAAGCGCCACGTCTTGCGCGCGGTCAGGCGCAGAGCTTTAGCATCATCAGGTGTAACTGATATGTGGCCCGCGATATGCGGGGGACGACTAATCCAGCGCGCGCACATCGGGGCGAATGCCCAGCCGATGACGAAAGGGAGCGCCAGCATCCATGTCCCTGTACCGAAAGTGAGGGATGCAGCCAATGTCAGAAGCGCGATGACAACACTGCAGACCATATGCCGATAGAAGCTCACCAGATCGAGGTTGCGACCGAGCGCCGCTTGAGCGGCGGGGGTCCATTCGAGCAGCTGGCGCCGCGTGACCAGGAGACGGACAAGCGTTCGCATGATGGCATCTGCCATCGACCAGGCTTGATTGGCGAGCAGGATGACCAGGAGGGCGGACTGAAGGAGGGCTAGACCTAAATCGTCCATGAGCGCGCTGAAATGGCTCCGCATCGTGATCTCAGGATGAGCCGGAAGGATCGCCGTGACGATAGGGAAGAATGACGGCAACAGCATTGTCGCCATGATAAAGAGCGTCCATAGCGCAGCGGCGTGAAGCGGTAATGACCACCCCACGATGAGGGCGAAAATGAGCGCCGGTGCCGACAGTGTTCGACGTAGGTTGTCGAGCATCTTCCATCGACCCATCGCCGAGATGGCGTTGAACTTGTGATCACCATCACCGCGCGGGCCGCATCCCAAAATCCACGGCAAGAGCTGCCAATCACCACGCGCCCAGCGATGATGGCGCGACATCGCGACGTCGTAGCGGGCGGGAAACTCCTCAACAACCTCAACATCTGAGGCAAGCCCGGCATGCGCGAAGATGCCTTCGAACAAGTCGTGACTCAGTAAAGTAGAATCCGGCACACGATTGGCAAGTGAATCCTCAAAGCAATCGACGTGATAGATGCCTTTGCCGGCATAAGAACCTTCGCCGAATAAGTCCTGATAAACATCGGAGATAGCTGACCCGTATGGATCAATGCCGTTCATGCTGGAAAAGACGCGCTGGAACAGCGACCCTTCACGGGCAACGGGCAGCGACGGGGTCACGCGTGGTTGCAGAATGGCATAACCTTCAACGACGCGACCAAGCTTTTTATCAAAGCGCGGTCTGTTGAGAGGATGCGCCATCTTGCCGATCAAACGACGCACAGCATCGCGCGGCAACCGCGTGTCTGCATCGAGCGTGATGACATAGTGGACGTCGACCGGAGCATTGCTGCCTGTTGTGATGAATGTTGTATCGGTGGCACCGCGGAGCAGGCGATTGAGTTCATGCAACTTGCCGCGTTTGCGCTCCCAACCGATCCAGCATTGTTCACTTTCGTTCCAGACGCGACGCCGATGAAACAGCAAAAAACGTGCGCCACCCGGCGCGGCGCCGTAGCGTTCATTCAATTTGGCGATGCCCGCTATCGCCAAGGCGAGCAGTTCATCGTCATCGGCCTCATGTTCGTGGGTTGCATCTGTCCAATCGGACAGAAGTGCAAAGTGGAGATCCCCTTCAAGACTTGCGAGATGGTGAACTTCTAATCGCTCGATCTGCTCTTCAATCGCGAGAGATGTTGTGAGCATGGTGGGAACGGCGACGAGCGTGCGCAAATGCGATGGAACGCCGTTGGATAGATCAAGAGCGGGCAGAAGGGTGGCGCCGAAAGCACGCGTGAGAATTTGATTGAGAATTGCGACGGATAAATCAATGGCGGGAATAATACCCGCAACTGCCATAAGGCACAGCCACAACCCATCCACGCCAAACGAAGCGAGCTTGAACAGTGGAATGGCGAGGATCGCAGCAGCCATGATGAGACCGGCCCCCGCATAGCCACGAATGCCGAGAGCCCGGCCTTTGCGGCCAAACCATGCGCGAATGCCGGGCGTGAAGCCAATGCCCTTTTCAAATGCGGGGCGCCCGCCTGCGAGCAAATAGTAACCCGGATCGCCTTGTCTTTCGTCTATCACTCCATCGTATGAGCATGAAGCGCTCTGTGCTGCCGCGACAGCGCGTTCAGCGATCTCGATTTCAGTGCAGCTTGATCCGCGCGCAAGATTTTCAATGGCGCTGCGATATAGATTGCGGGTTGGAAAATCCATCGAAAGATAGACCTTGCAGACCGCGAGCGCATCATCGACGAGACTCGTGCGTTCAAACAGGTCAGACCAATCGACATCTGAAATGGAGCGCATACTGGTGATGATGTTGCGAACAGTGACACTGCCCGACCCTTGCCGTTGCAACTCTTTTCGCACCACGGCTTCGGCCGTTGTGCCTTGCGAGATGAGCCGCTGATCGAGCCAGGTGAGAACCGGCGTGACCTTCGGGTCTTGATCATGCAGCCGATGGATGAGTTCCACCGCAAAGGCATCCGGGAGCAACATGTGTTCGATATCTGCGAGGACCGACTGAGCGGGTTCGGGCGCGTGTTCCCCAACGCCGAGCAAACGATCGGCCAGCCGATCAGCATCCTGCCTCGCCACATAGCTATCAACGATGCGACCGGCCAATCGTCTGAGATTTTCGACTAAGACAATGCGCAGCGTAATGGAGACGGCCCACAGCTCGCCGATCATCAGGGGTTGCACTTCCTGATAGGCACGGACAAACCGGCACAGCATATCACCGTCAAAGCGACTATCAGCATGGGCAACGAAAGCCCATGCGATACCGAAGACGCGCGGGTATCCCGCGAATGGCCCATCGGCTAGTTTGGGTAATTGTCGATAGTAACCCGGCGGAAGGTCGCTACGGATCTCGCGGATTTGTCTGTCAACCAGATGATAATTGTCGATCAACCATTCGGCTGCTGGTGTTATGGCGCGGCCTTCATCAATGGCCTTAGCAATTTTGAGATGAGCATCGAGCAAAGCAGCGGCGTTGTCAGCCAATCGACCCGCCAGCGGTAGTCCGCGCGGAGAACCTGATGCTACGGGTTGAGCGCGCGCAAGGCTCCGCGCATGCTCCTCCATGCGCTCAACGCCGAAAAGCTCTTCGCGAATAGGCTGACGGTTATCCCAGGCGAACGCAGCAGGCGCGCGTCCGAGGAGACTGCGTATGGATGTCTTCAAAGCAACCTTTCTTCCGCGTGATTGGATCGGCAAGCACGCAGTCGACAACGCGCGCTCACAACGCGTTGCATAGGCCCCTCTGAACGATAGGCAAGAACTGTGGCACCGATGCGGCGAAGCGCCGACAAATCATCCGCAAAGCCCCTTGGGGGGCATGGAGAGGAGAATATCGGGACACCGGACTGTGCAGAAAGCATCGGAAACTACTCAGGCCATCGTGACAATCCCCCACGCAGCGGTCTTCCGTGAAGTATTGCTTTGACCATTTTGTCCGTTTTGCGCCGATATTGTTGAAAAACCCCGCCATTGTCGGCGCCGGGGACACGTGATCTCAACGAAGATGCCCGCGATGTCGCCAGAGCCATTGCGGCCACATCCGCTTACGAACGCTCCCGGCATCACCGCAAGAAGGTTGAGATGCTCTTTGTGCACCTCAAGCGCATTCTCCAGATGGCGCATTTGAGGCTGCGGGGTCCGTGCGGTGCGCGAGACGAGTTCCTGCTTGCCGCCAACGCCTCACACGGCGTCCATTGCCGCATAAAGCGCCCCAACGGTCACCCTGCCCCCCCACATCACACTGGTAGTTGGAAAACACCCGGAAAGACCGGACTGATTGGCTGGGGCGGGAGGATTCGAACCTCCGAATGACGGAATCAAAATCCGTTGCCTTACCACTTGGCGACGCCCCAGCAGGACCCTTAGGGCAAATCAAGTTTGCCGTTCAAAGCGCGGCGGAAGATACAGAGAACATCTGTCCAAAGCAACCGAACGGGGGCCTAAAAATAGCGGCAAAAGAGGCCTGAATCTTGGGCTTGCAGGGGCCAAGCGCGGAGGCTATAACGCCGCCTCGGATTGGAACGGAGTGTGGCGCAGTCTGGTAGCGCACGTCGTTCGGGACGACGGGGTCGGAGGTTCGAATCCTCTCACTCCGACCAATCTGATAATGCTTACGGTGAAGCATTTCCCGAGTTTCCCTACAGAATAGCGAGTGACGGATGCGTTGAGCCCTGTGGCCCACACGCCACTGTGCCTATTTGACATGCCCTTCTCCCTCCCTATTATGCGCCCTGCTTGATGGTTCCTGAGACGTGACCCCGGTCGCGGTCGAAGGAGGCAAGAGGGAACGGGGTGAGTTTTCACAAAATGAAAGCGATGCCCCGGCTGCCCCCGCAACTGTAAGCGGTGAGGTCCCGTTCAATTAAGCCACTGTTGCGCTCTTCCTTTTCGGATGGGTGTGATGGGAAGGCGGAACGCGACTGATGACCCGTGAGCCAGGAGACCTGCCACTGAGCGCGTCAACTGCCGGTGGCCGGGGTGTGTCAACGGGGCGGTATCCGCTCGTCCGGGCCTCGCCTCATTTGCTCTCATTTCATGTCACCGGTCCTTGCGGCCGGGGTTGGCCGCTTCGACATGATGGGGGTTCAAATGAACAACTCACACTTTGGGGCGCTTTGTATTTCCGCGCTCACACTCGCCTTGACGACCGCTCCGGCTCACGCCGATGAGACAATCACCACACAGGAACTGCTGATCACAAGCGGCGCGGAAGCGCGACCGACGAAGGAGATTGCAAGCTCTTACACGATCATTTCTGCCAAAGACATTGAGACCTACCAGTACCGCGATGTCGTGGCGGCGCTTCAGACCGTGCCCGGATTGCAGGTCGTGCGCTCCGGCGGCGCGGGGCAGATTGCTTCCGTGTTCACACGCGGCGCGAACTCGAACCAGACACTCGTGATGGTCAACGGTCTCGCCATCAACGATCCGTCGTCACCCGGCGGCGCGGCGAACCTCGCCAATATCCCGATGGAAAATATCGAGCGCATTGAAGTCGTGCGCGGCGCCCAAAGCGCGCTCTATGGCAGCCAGGCCATTGGCGGCGTCATCAATATCATCACCAAGTCGGGCGGCGACACACCCGTCTCGACCGCCAAGGTGGAAGCCGGCACGCTCGGCACCATCAACACGTCTGCCTCGACCAGCGGCAAAGTGCTGGGGACGGATTATTTTCTCTCCGCCTCACGCGACGCCACCGACGGCAATGATGTGACGCCCACATACCTGCGCGGCACACAGACCAAAGAAAAAGACAGCAACGAAGCTTACGGGATCTCCGGCAAAGTCGGCTTCCCGATCGGTGACATCGCGAAGTCGAACCTCTCCATTCAATATACGAGTGCGAACACGGATATTGACGATTCAGGCGACGATGCTTTCTTTACGCCTGTTTACGAGAACTATAACAACCAGATCAAGACGACACGCCTCCTCATCGGCGGCGATGTCAGCGGCAGCTACTTCAACAATCGCTGGCGTCCGAAATTTTCAGCCGGTCTCGTGCGCACGATTTCAAACTCCTATGATTATGCGGCGGGTGCCGATGATAGCGTCTATTCCTATCAGCTCGGATATTCAGGCGACACCAAGACACTCGCTTTCGACAATGCGTTTGATCTGACGGAAAATATCGGCCTGACATTCGGCGAGTCCTATTCAGAAGACAGCTACGCGGCCAACGGCTATCGCGACTTTACCGGCGGCTTTGTCATCGCACCGAACACTGACGCCGAAACATCAACATCGGCGACTTATCTCGGCGTGAATTTCAACATCAATGACAGTTTCTTTCTGACACTCAGCGGTCGCTATGACGTGCCGGAAGATTTCGACAATCGCTTCAGCTACACGATTGCACCGGCCTATGAAATTGCGTCAACCAATACACGCTTCATGGCGAGCTATGGCACGGGCTTCAAAGCACCATCGCTCTATCAGATGTTTGGTTTTGATCCCAATTCGTTCGGCAATTTCTATATCGGCAATCCGAACCTGAAGCCGGAAACAAGCAAGAGCTGGGACGCAGGGTTCGAGCAAGGTCTGCTCGACGACAAGCTGCGCCTCGGGGCGACATGGTTCCACTCCGACATCAAAGACGCGATCTCGATTGTCTTTATCGGCTTTGACTCAACCGCCATCAATAGCGACGAACTTTCAAGCGAAGGGCTTGAAACGTTCATCTCCTATGATGTGACGACACGCATCAGCACACGGATCGACTATACCTATACGCTGATTGATGCGGATATTTACACCACCACGATGACGCGCCGCCCGCGCCACAAGATCGGCTTCACGGCGGATTGGCGTCCGCTCGACGGCACGGTCCTCTCGACCAATGTGCAATGGGTCGATCCCTATCGCGACGTGCCGCGTGACGGTTTTGGCTATTATGTTTACCCCGCGCCTTACACGGTCGTGAACGTGGCATTGAGCCAAAAACTTACCGATGCGCTGACGCTGACGGCGAGAATCAACAACCTGCTCGATCAGAAATATGAACCCGCCCACGGCTTTGAAGCCGCCGGTATTGAGGCTCTGGCGGGGCTGGCCGTGACGTTCTGATCGTCTGACTACGGATGGAAAAAGGGCGCGCGGGAATCACCTTCGCGCCCTTTTTTGATGCCTCGCGAAAGCGGGGATAGGCAAGTTATCCATCAACTTTGAGGCTCGGATTCATCAAGATTCTTGCAAGAGATTCGAGGTTTCCATGCAGAGATCGTTGGTTTTTCATTGGTTGGTTTCGAGGGTGCGGCAAAACGAGAAATAATCAGGCGGGGATAGTGATTTTTTTCCATTTTATCCTGTTGCCCTCTTCCGTTTTTCTCTCCTCGAAAATCGCGTGTCACCCCTGCCATGTCGCGGGGTGACGGTTGCGGGTTTGACCGGCGCTCTCTGGGTTGCTTCGCTGCGCTCGCAATGACGGGAGTGAGGAAGCGAAGCGCCCCCACCCAAAAAATCTAAGAAGATTTTTTGACCTCCCCACAAGGGGGAGGTGAGGAAGAAAGAAAGACCCTCACCCGTCGGCGTGAAATTAGTCCACCGGACTAATTTCTAATCCGCCTCCGCCTCTCCCAGAGGGAGAGGACTTTATTGCGAAGGGTACCCCCCTCCCTAGCCCTCCCCCTCAAGGGGGGAGGGGATTTAGGGCATCACTTCCCCGTGAAATTTGCTTTTCGTTTTTCGACGAAGTGGGCGACGCCTTCTTTGAAGTCGGCGGTGGAGAAACTTTTTTCCATTTCCTTGTCGCCGACTTCCAGCGCCTCGTCGAAGGACTGGAACAGGGCTTTCCAGATTTGGGCTTTCATGACGCCCATCGAGCGGGGAGACACTGTTTCGGCGAGGGTATTCGCGTAGTCCATCACCGCGCCCATGAAGTTTTCAGCTTCAAAGACTTTGTTGACGAGGCCGAAACGTTCAGCCTCGGCTGCGGTGAATTTGCGCGATGACATCAGCAGGTCGAGCGCGTGGGCGGGGCCGATCAGGCGCGGGAGGAGCCATGAGATGCCGTGTTCGGCGATGAGGCCGCGTTGCGCGAAGGCTGTTGTGAATTTTGCGTCCGACGCGGCAAAGCGGATGTCGGCGTAAAGCGCGAAGACGAGGCCGAGACCGGCGGCGGGACCGTTGATGGCGGCGATGATTGGCTTTTTGATCTGGAACAAATATCCAAAGCGGCCGCCATAGTGCGGGCTCACGTCCGGCCCCAGTCCGCTTTTGAAATCGAATGTTTCTTCGCGCGCGGCGGCGGCTGTTTCGCGATCTTCCCAGTTTGTCGGTTTGATCGACTGCAGGAGGTTCATGTCAGCGCCCGCGCAGAAGCCGCGGCCTGCGCCGGTGATGACGATGGCGCGCACGGTGTCATCGTTCACGGCGGCGTGGAGCGCGCGTTTGATGCTTTTTTCCATCGCGCCCGTCCAGGCGTTGAGCCGGTCCGGACGGTTCAATGTGATGAGGCCGACGCGGCCCTTGACCTCATAGGTGATGTCTTCGTATTGAGCCATTCTGTTTCTCCCCATTTACCTTGCGCAATTTCGCTTTTGAGCGACACTGGCACCTTCATTTTTTATACGGATGCCCGACATGACACTTCCCCTGACACCCATGCCCGATAAGGGAACTGACTGGGACACGCTCAAGGCCGATATGCAAGCACGCGGCGGCAAAGACGCCAAGTGGCGTGACGGCAAAACGGCGATTTATGTGTTCAATGCTGGACCCGATGTTGAGCGCGTGCAGAAGGAAGCCTATGCGCTCTATATGTCGGAAAACGGGCTCGGGCCTGCGGCCTTTCCGAGTCTGAAGCGGATGGAAGATGAAGTGGTCGGCATGGGATTGTCGCTGCTGCATGCGCCGGAAGGTGCTGCGGGCAATATCACATCAGGCGGGACGGATTCGATCACCATGGCGATGAAGACGGCGCGCGATTATGGCCGCACCGTCAAAGGTCTCACCGGCAAGCTCAATATCGTGGTGCCGCGCTCGGCGCATCCGGCTTTCGACAAGGCGGCGAAGGTGATGGAAATTGAAATCCGCCGCATTGCGCTGACGCCGGATTATATGGCGGATGTTGATGCGATGGCGGCGGCGGCTGACGATCACACGATTATGATTGTGGGGTCGGCCCCGACATTTCCATACGGGCTCATTGACCCGATTGAAAAGCTTGGCGCGCTGGCGCAAGCGCGCGGGCTGTGGCTCCATGTGGATGCCTGCGTCGGCGGATACATCGCGCCTTTCGTGCGGATGAACGGGGGCGACGTACCGCCATTTGATTTTGAAGTCGCGGGCGTTTCGTCCATGTCGGCTGACTTACACAAATACGGCTATTGCGCGAAAGGGGCCTCGACGGTTTTGTTCCGCACGGAAGCCTTGCGCAAGCATATGATCTTCGATGTGCGCGACTGGCCGGGCGGGCGCATGGTGACGCCGACGCTCGCTGGCACGCGGCCCGGCGGGGCGATTTCAGCCGCCTGGGCGGTGATGAATTATCTCGGTATTGAAGGTTACCGCGCCAAACACAAACAGGTGACGGATGCGCGCGAGAAGATTGAAGCGGGCGTTGCGGCGCTTGGCTTTCGCGTGTTGGGCAAGCCACAACTCGGTCTCATCGCCTTCACGCATGACGACGTTGACCCGATGGCCGTCTGGGCGAAAATTTATGAGCGTGGCTGGTTCACGAGTGTGACGACCGAGCCGCCGGCGCTGCATCTGATGTTGTCGCCGTTTCATTTACAGGTGGCGGACACTTATCTCGCCGATCTGAAATGGGCGCTCAATGAAGTGCGCGCAGGCAAAGAGGGTGAGAAAAAAGAAGCGCGCTATAGCTGATTCTTTTAAAACAAATCAGGATCAGGGTGCCTCATCAGGAAGACTATCACTCTCTTTACCTCCCCCTTGTGGGGAGGTCAAAAAATCTTCTTCAGATTTTTTGGGTGGGGGTTGCAGTATGACGACAGAGTTTGAATCTCAATCTAGCTTCGTTCCCCCCACCCAAAATATTCGAGGCGAATATTTTGACCTCCCCACAAGGGGGAGGTTAAGACGAAGAGAAGACATTGACCAAAATTCCCGCGAGACATGAAGAACCCGCTTCGTCACCGAAGCGGGTTCTTTTTATTCCAAGACCTTCAGCTGCTCAATTCTCAGGCGTCAGGGCGTCGTCGATCTTGCGGCCGGTTTCTTCAGCCGGTCCGGGCGGATCAATCGCATCTTTCATGGACTGACCGGCATCGTCGATTTTTTCGCCGAGTTCTTCCGCCGGACCTTTTTCCTCGCAAGCGGCGAGCATACCGAAAAGCGGGAGGGCAACAGCAAGGCCGATGATTGATTTGCGTAGCATTAGACGTACCTCATGTTTCGTTTCGACAGATAGAACGGTGCGGGCGCTACAAGACGCCGAGCAGAACCAGCACCAGCAGAATGATGAGCACGGTGCCGAGACCACCGCTGGGGCCATAGCCCCAATTCGCGCTATAGGGCCAATGCGGCAAGGCACCGGCGACAAGCAGGACGAGAAGAATAATGAGTATTAGGCGCATGATGGACCCCATTCAAATAGATTTGTGATTACAAGCGCTTAGCTTGTCCGCATCGAGATTGAACAGTCGTTCCTTAGTCGTCGTTATCCAGATTATCAGATTACGATGTGTTCATAATGTGTTGGTGAAAGGGCCTTCTCGTGGAGAATGGCTTTCCTGATTGTTCCGCCCTGTTACAGTTATGCAAAAGCAAAAACCGGTCGGGGAGGACAGGCGAATGACAGGCATTATGCAGTCGGGGGCGAGAATCGCCGACATTGCGAAACTCAATGACAATGCGGCGCGCGCGGCGAGCGGCTTTGAAAGCCTCGGCATCGGCGCGGGCGATGTGGTTGCGATTTATCTGCGCAATGATTTTGCGTTTTTTGAAGTGTCGGTGGCGGCGGGACTGGTCGGTGCTTATTCGACACCTGCGAACTGGCACAATTCGCCCGACGAAGCGTCTTACATTTTTCAAAACTCCGGCGCGAAGGCGATTGTCATTCACGCCGATCTTTATCATCCGATCGCCAAGGCTCTGCCTGCCGGTGTGCCTGTGTTTGTCGTCGAGACGCCAGATGAGATTATGTCTGCTTACGGATTATCGAAAGAGACATGCGCGCTTCCTGCCGGTGTGCCGCTGTGGCGCGAATGGCTTGCCGGTTTTCCACCCAAGACCAAGGGACCGGACGAGCCGCCGGGCACAATGATCTATACGTCCGGCACAACGGGCCACCCCAAGGGCGTGCGCCGCGCAAGGCCGAACGCCGAACAGGCCGTGGCGTGGCAAAGCGTGATCGGGCATGTGATGGGCTTTGCGCCCTCCTACGGCGATCCGACCAAGATGGTGACGGTTGTGACCGGCCCCATGTATCACTCCGCGCCCAATGCCTATGGGCTATTTGCCTTCCGCGTCGGGGCGAGCGCGATTTTGCAGCCGCGGTTTGATCCCGAAGAATTGCTGATGCTGATTGAGAAGCACAAGGTCACGCATCTTCATATGGTGCCGACCATGTTTGTGCGGCTCTTAAAGCTGCCGGACGAGGTGAAGAAGAAATATGATCTGTCATCGCTCAAATTTGTGGTTCATGCGGCGGCGCCCTGCCCTGTGCATGTGAAGCAGGCGATGATCGAATGGTGGGGGCCGGTGATTTATGAATATTACGGCGGCACGGAAACGGGCGCTGTCGTCTTTTGCACGTCAGAAGAATATCTGAAGCACCCCGGCACCGTGGGCAAGGCCTTTGCGGCGGCGGATGTGCGCGTGCTCGACGAGGACGGCAAGGAGCTTGCCAAGGGGGCGACCGGCGAAGTCGTGTGCCGGATGCATTCGCTGCCGGATTTCACCTATCACGGCGATGATGAAAAGCGCCGCCGCGCGGAGAAGGCCGGTCTCATCACACTCGGTGATGTCGGCTATCTCGATGATGACGGGTTTCTCTATCTGTGTGACCGCGCCAAGGACATGATTATTTCCGGTGGCGTCAATATCTATCCTGCCGAGATCGAAGCGGAGTTGCACAAGATGCCGGGCGTCAATGATTGCGCGGTGTTTGGCATTCCCGACGATGAATATGGCGAGCAGATTTGTGCCGTGGTGCAGCGCTCGCCCAATGCGACGATCTCGGAAGCGGAGGTGCGGGCTTTCCTGCGCGAGCGGATCGCGGGCTATAAAGTGCCCAAGCGCGTCGAGTTTCACACCGACCTGCCGCGCGAGGATTCCGGCAAGATCTTCAAGCGCAAGCTGCGCGCGCCGTTCTGGGAGAATGCCGGACGCTCGATCTGATCTGCGACAATCCGACCCGATATTGCATGTTTTTTGAAACGCCCGCCCCCTTGCGGGCGTTTCTCTTCAAACCATATACTAAGCAACATATATTAAGTGCAATTAGCATTACCAGTCTTGCTATCTAATGCAATTGCCGCGGAAACCCTGGCAAAACCCTCAATCATGAGCCTCGCATGAACCCTCCCGTCCGAAATCCCGGTCTCAATATCGGTTTCCTTGTCGGCGACACGTCCCGCATGTTGCGCCGTATCTTCAATGAACGCCTGACGCATCTCGGCATGACGCAGGCGCAATGGCGGGCGCTGGCGCATCTGTCGCGCAATGAGGGCATCAACCAGGTGACGCTGTCGGATCTGCTCGATGTGCAGCCGATCACGGTGGCGCGGCTGATCGACAAGCTTGTCGAGGCCGGTCTCGTCACACGCCGCCCTGACCCCAACGACCGGCGCGCGCAACGGCTCTTCCTCACCGACAATGCGCAAGGCGTGCTCGAACAAATCTGGGAAGTGGCTGACGAGACCTATGCGGTGGTGCTGAAAGGCATCAGCGACACGGAGCGCGATACGCTGATCGATCTGCTGGCGCGGCTGCGCACCAATGTCGGCGCGCTTCATCCGTCTGAGGCCATCACCGTGACGAGCCCGCTCTATCCCTTCGACAAAAACGGCAAGTAACCGGTCCCCCTCATGTGAGTCACAGATATGTCTGAATTGTTCCAGAAAATCACATTGTTCCGGCAGATCTCCGGCACGGCACGCCGCATCACAAGCGACCGCGCATCACTGCGACAATTTTTGATGATCGTTGTGCCCGGCATCGCGCTTCTCCTCATCGGCTATGTTTATGTGACCAGCGGGCGATGGGTGAGCACGGACAATGCCTATGTCAAAGCTGACATGGTGTCTGTGAGCCCTGATGTGAGCGGGCGCATTGTGCAGGTCTTTATCAATCAGAATGACCCTGTGAAAGCGGGCGACAAATTGTTTGAGATCGATCCCGAACCCTACAAGCTCAAATTGCAGGAAGCCGACGCGGCGTTGCAGGCGGCCAGCAGCAATGTCAAATCCATGCAGGCCAAATATCAGATGACGATGGCGCAGCTCGGCCTTGCGAAATCGAACGTTGATTTTTATACGCGCGAGTTCAACCGGCAGTCCTCGCTCGCCAAAGCCAATGTCGCGAGCCAGTCGAAGCTCGACACGGCGCGGCATAATCTTGAAACCGCTGTGCAGCTCGGCGCGGTGCTGAAGCAAAGCATCGGTCAGTCCGTGGCGATGCTCGACGACAAGCCGGACGCGCCTGTCGAGGAGCATTCAAGCTATCTGCAGGCCAAAGCCACGCGCGACAATGCGGCGCTGAACCTTGAGCGGACCACTGTGCGCGCGCCTTTTGACGGCGTGCTCGGACGCCAGCCGCAAGTGGGCGACAATGTCATCATCGGCACGCCGGTCGTCAGCATCGTGTCGCAGAAAAATATCTGGGTCGAAGGCAATTTCAAGGAAACGGACCTTGAGAATGTCCATGCCGGACAAGATGCCGAAGTCACCATCGACACTTATCCCGATCACCCATGGCACGGGCATGTGCTGAGCATTTCGCAGGCGACGGGCTCTGAATTCTCGGTGCTGCCGGCGCAAAACGCGACCGGCAACTGGGTGAAGGTGGTGCAGCGCGTGCCTGTGCGCATCGCCGTTGACCAGCAGGCGGGCGATCCTGTCATCCGCGCCGGTATGAGCGCAGAAGTCGAAGTCGACACCCATTCAGGCCACAAGGACGCCGGTGCGCTATGACGCCGAAGATGCAGAGGGCGCTCGTCACCGGCTCGATCATGCTGGCGACGGTGATGCAGACACTCGACTCGACGATTGCCAATGTCGCGCTGCCGCATATGCAGGGCACGATGTCGGCGACGCAGGATCAGATCGCCTGGGTGCTGACCTCCTATATTATCGCTGCCGCTATCGCGACGCCTGCCACGGGGTTTCTGTCGCAACGTTTCGGGCGCAAGAGGTTGCTCGCGATTTCCATTGTCGGCTTCACTGTGACGTCGATGCTGTGCGGGGCGGCGCAGACGCTGGAAGAGATCGTGATCTTCCGCTTGCTGCAGGGAGCCTGCGGCGCGGCCTTCGTGCCGCTCTCACAAGCGATCATGCTCGATACTTATACGATGGCGCAGCGCGGCGGCATGATGGCGCTGTGGGGCGTCGGCGTGATGGTCGGGCCGATTGTCGGGCCTGCGCTTGGCGGCTACCTCACGGACAGCTATAGCTGGCGCTGGGTTTTCTATATCAATGTGCCCTTCGGCATTCTCGCCTTTGCCGGTGTGATGGTGGCGCTGACGGAATCCAAGATCGACATATGGCGGCGCTTTGACTGGATGGGCTTTACCTTCCTCAGTCTTGCTGTCGGCTCGATGCAGCTGATGCTTGACCGTGGCAATTTGCAGGACTGGTTCTCGTCCGGCGAAATTATTTTTGAAGCACTTGTTGCGGGTTTTGCCTTCTATCTCTTCATCACGCATTCGCTGACGGCCAAAGCGCCTTTCGTCAATATGCAGCTTTTCACTGACCGCAATCTCGTTGTCGGCGTCAGCATGATGTTTGTCGTGGGCCTCGTGCTTTACGCCACGATGGCGCTGATGCCGCCTTATCTTGAAACGCTGATGGGTTATCCTGTGACCACCACGGGCCTTGTGCTGGCGCCGCGCGGCATCGGCACGATGATGGCGATGATGCTGGCGGGCCGGATTATCAACCGCGTGGACATGCGCCATATCATTGCCTTTGGTCTGGCGCTCTCATCCTTCTCGCTCTGGCAGATGTCACAGTTCAATCTCAACATTTCCGAACAGACGATCATCATCACGGGCGTTATTCAGGGCTTCGGACTTGGATTTATCTTTGCGCCGCTGACAACGATCTGCTTTGCCACCCTGCCCGCGCATCTGCGCACGGACGGCACCAGCATTTACAGCCTGTTGCGCAATGTCGGATCGAGCGTTGGTATTTCAACGGCGGTGGCGCTGGTTGCGACCTATACGCAGATCAACCATGCCAATATGGTTGAGCGGATGGACCCGACCAATCCGATCTTCCGGCCCGAAGCCATGCCTGCCGGTCTCGCGCTCAACACGCCGATGGGACTTGCCTTTCTCAATGGTGAAGTGACGCGGCAGGCCGCCGCCATTGCCTATCTCAATGATTTCCGCCTGATGATGTATATGACGGCGCTGATCATTCCGCTCGTCTATCTCATGCGCAATCCGACCATGACACCGGAAGACGCCGAGGACGCCGCCAAGCACGCTGTGATGGACTGAGGCTCCAAGTTTTGACATTGTGTCCCCTTGAGTTACGCACAGGTGCGCCATGGCTGTTCAGATCCCTTACGTCCGCGAGATCGAGTTCACTTACGGTGACGCAGATGACGTGTCGCCGCTGATCCGGCGCGTTGTGGCGGAGAACCCGTCGGCCTTCACGTTCAAGGGCACGGGCACCTATATTATCGGACATGGTGAAGTGGCGGTGATTGATCCCGGTCCGATGATCGATGCGCATGTCGAGGCGATCATGCGCGCGCTGGAAGGCGAAACGGTCAGCCATATTCTCATCACGCATACGCATAGCGACCACTCGCCTGCGGCGAAGCCCTTGAAAAAACTCACGGGTGCCAAGACCTATGGCTATGGCCCGCATGGCGGCGGCGTGGGCGAGGAAGACGGCGACATGGAATTTGTGCCGGATGTTGAAATCCGTCACGGCGACATTATCAAAGGCAAGGGCTGGACGGTCGAATGCGTGCATACGCCCGGCCACACGTCGAACCATATCTGCTTTGCGCTCATCGAAGAGAAGGCACTTTTTACCGGCGATCATGTGATGGGCTGGTCAACGAGTATCGTCAGCCCGCCTGACGGCAATATGCATGACTATATGAAGTCGCTGCGGCTGCTGCTGACACGCGATGATGAAGTCTATTGGCCGACACATGGTCCGGCGATCCGCGAGCCGAAGCCTTTTGTGCGCGCCTTCATTGCCCATCGCGAAGAACGCGAGGCGTCGATTGTCGAGCAGATCAAAGCCGGTCGCACGCATATCAAAGATATGGTGCCGGTGATTTATGCCGCTGTTGATGCGCGGCTTTATCCGGCGGCGGCACGGTCAGTTTACGCGCATGTGCTGGGGATGATTGAGGACGGGCGGATTGCGGTCACAGGTGAGCCGCGGATGGATAGTGAGTTAAGGCTGGTTTGAGTTTCGCCGCTCGCGATCAGAGTTAAGCAGCTTTTAGAATATTTCGACTTCGCCCGACTTGATCGGGCGATCCATCTTTACTGCATCGTGTGACGCAAGATGGATGCCCCGGTCAAGCCGGGGCAAGGCGAGTTTTTGATTAGAAGATCAAACCGCGAGTTTGGCTTTCAGCGCGGCGAGGAAGGCTTCGATGCGGGCGGCGTTGGTGCCGAGATCGGACATGCCGACGCGGGAGACGGAGCGGACGTCAACTATCGTGCCGGTGCTGCTCTCAACAATGCGGATTGCTACATCGTCTTTGAAGCGGAGAAGGCCTGTCGTGGCGGTTGCCTCGATGAGACCTGTTTCGGGTTTGGCCGACACAATCGCCCAGCCCATATCCTGCGCCACGCCGCGCGCGGCTTCAAAGACAACGCCAGCGGGGACATTGAGCGTCAGAGGCGCAAGCGCCGGATAGGCTTTGGCCTGCAATTCGGCGAGGTCGGCAGGGTCTTTGCGATCAAGCGGATTGGGCGACGAGGCCCGAAGCGCCACGACGTCCACAAATTGCGGCGGGTTTACAAGGTCCGTCGTGATGTCGTGAATGCGCGGGATGCTGCCGCCTTTGATGACGGAGGTCGAAAGCGGCACCATCGCGACACCGGCGAGCACAAGGCCGATGATCGCTATTCCCGCGCCGGACTTTTTGCCTGCCAGCGTGATAACGAGGCCGATGAGCGACACAATGAGAGCAACGAGACCCAAGGCACCGGCAACCGCGAGGCCAAGGAGCGGGATTTTGAAATCCAGCAATTCATAACGCAGGCCGATAATGGCGAGAGCCAAAATCACAATCGCCAATACGGCAAGGCGCAAGCCCCACTGTGCCGTCTTTGATTGGTCGCTCATACTCTTCGTCCCCTAAGCCGGTTTGATTATTCCGCCGCTGATGCGGTCGGAAGTTTATAATCTTTGAACTGCTGGCGCAGCGTGAGCTTCTGAATCTTGCCTGTCGCTGTGTGCGGAATTTCCTTCACAAAAGCGACATCGTCCGGCATCCACCATTTGGCGATCTTACCTTCCATATATTTCAGAATTTCTTCCTTGGTCGGTGTTTCGCCCTCCTTGGCGACAACAATCAGCAAGGGGCGCTCGTCCCATTTGGGATGGAGGATGCCGATGACAGCGGCTTCGGCGACTTTGGGATGACCGACTGCGATGTTTTCAATCTCAATTGATGAAATCCATTCGCCGCCGGATTTGATCACGTCCTTGGCGCGGTCTGTGATCTGCATATAGCCCTGCTCGTCGAGCGTGGCGACGTCGCCTGTGTCGAACCAACCATCGGCATCGAGAATATTGCCGCCTTCACCTTTGAGGTAGGCACCTGCAACAGCGGGACCGCGCACCATCAGATGGCCGAAGGCTTTGCCGTCGCTCGGAAGTTCGACGCCGTTGTCGTCGGTGATTTTCATTTCGACCGTGTAGATGGCACGGCCCTGCTTGGTCTTGACGTCGATCTGCTGCGACAGCGGCAGCTTTTCCATGCCCGCTTTGAGCGCGCCAAGCGTGCCCATGGGCGACATTTCGGTCATGCCCCAAGCATGGAAGACTTTGACGTCATATTTTTCTTCAAAGACTTCGATCATCGAGCGCGGCGCGGCCGAGCCACCGATGACGACGCGATTGAGCGCGGGCAATTTCGCGCCGGTCTTTTCGAGATAGCCGAGCAGCATCAGCCAGACGGTCGGCACGGCGGCGGTGCAGGTGACACCTTCTGTGTCGAGCAATTCATAAATGCTGGCACCATCCATATTGGCACCCGGCATCACGATCTTGGCGCCGACAGCAGGCGCGGCAAAAGCGATGCCCCAAGCGTTGGCGTGAAACATCGGCACGACGGGCAGGATTGCGTCCGACGCTTTCATGCCGAGCGCGTCGCCCATATTGGCGGCCATGGAATGAAGCACATTGGAGCGGTGCGAATAGAGCACGCCTTTGGGGTTGCCTGTTGTGCCCGATGTATAGCAAAGGCCGCAGGCTTCGTTTTCATCGCCTGTGACCCATTTGAAGTCGCCCTTTTCGGCTTCGACAATGTCTTCAAAGCAGAGCGCATTGGGGAGCTTCGTTGCAGGCATATGCGCGCGGTCTGTCATCACCACATAGGCTTTGACGAGCGGCAATTGCGCGGAGATCGCTTCGAGCACGGGCACGAAGGTCAGATCGACAAAGATCACTTTGTCTTCGGCGTGATTGATGATGTAGACGAGCTGTTCGGCAAAGAGGCGCGGATTGAGCGTGTGGCAGACAGCGCCGAGACCCATGATGCCGTACCAGGCTTCAAGATGACGCGCGGTGTTCCATGCCATGGTGGCGACAACATCGCCCTTTTTGATGCCGAGACGCTGAAGGGCCTGAGCCGTCTTGCGGGCGCGCAGATGGACGGCCTTGTAATTGGTGCGGGTGATCGGTCCTTCGATGGAGCGCGTGACGATTTCGCGGTCACCATGGAAACGGGCGGCGTGGTCGATCAATGTCGTGACCCGCAACGGCCAATCCTGCATCAAGCCTTTCATGTGTCTCTCCCCCGGCAATGTGTCTGTGTCACTAAAGCGGCCCTGCTGCGCCAAAACGCAGGGGCCGACATGGTTTTGGCGCAGTGTAATGGCTAAAGCCGGTCCTCACAACCATCCGAACGAGGGGGCAGAATTCGGGCTTTGCGGCCCCGTTTTCCTTGGCAAAATGACGCCTTCACGGCTTAGAGTTCGGCACAGGTAAATCCTCAGGACCAAAGAAGCCTCATGTCAAAAGACCTCCATTTCCGCTCCGGCGCTGACCTTGCCCGCATGATCCAGCGCCGCGAAATCTCATCGCGCGAATTGCTCGATCATTATGTGGCGCGCGTCGAGGCGCTGGACCCGATGCTCAATGCTGTTGTGGCGCGTGACATTGAACGCGCACAACGTCTCGCGGACGAGGCGGACGCGGCGCAGGCACGGGGCGCGCGTCTCGGGCCGTTGCATGGTTTGCCGATGACAATCAAAGACGCCTATGAGGTGGAAGGCATCACATCGACAGGCGGTGCGCCGCAATGGTCGAACCATGTGCCGACACGCAGCGCCACTGCGGTTGAACGCTTGCAGCGCGCGGGCGCGATTGTGTTCGGCAAAACCAATGTCCCTTTCATGTCAGGCGATTTGCAGACTTACAATGATGTCTATGGCACGACGAATAATCCGTGGGCGCTGGATTGCGGCCCCGGCGGATCGTCGGGCGGGTCGGCAGCATCGCTGGCTGCCGGTTTCACGGCGATGGAGTTTGGTTCCGACATTGGCGGCTCGATCCGCACACCGGCGCATCTTTGCGGTGTGTTCGGGCATAAGCCGACATTCGGCATTGTGCCCAAGCGCGGCCATCTCGGCCCGCCGCCCGGCTGGTTGCGCGAGGGCGATCTGTCGGTCGCGGGGCCACTGGCGCGAAGTGCTGAAGATTTGGAGATCATGCTGGGGATCACGGCGGGGCCGGACTGGGACCTGGCGGACGGATGGAAGCTTGATCTGCCGCCGTCGCGCGTGAAAAGCGTCAAGGGCCTGCGCGTCGCGGTGTGGATCGAAGACCCCTATTGCGATATCGACAAGGAGAGCGTGGGCCTGCTCACCAATGCGGCGAAAGCTTTGGCGGATGCGGGCGCGCATGTGGACCGGAACGCGCGGCCAGATTTTACGCTCGCTGAAATTTCGGAAGTCTATCTGGTGCTCTTGCATTCCTGCACGGGGGCGGGATTTCCTGAAGGCTTACGCGCGAAAATGCTGGAAGACAAAAAGAACCTTGCCGCCGACGACAAGAGCCATCGCGCGTTGCAGATCATCGGGGCGACGATGAGTTATGCAGATCGTATGGTGTGGGAAGAGCGTCAGGCGCAGCTGCGGTTGAAGTGGGCGATGTTCTTTAAAGACTATGATGTGGTTCTGTCACCCGTGCTGATGCGGCCTGCCTTTCCGCATGATCACGAAACCAACTGGCACAAGCGGCGCATGGATGTGAACGGCATCGAACGGCATTACATGGACGTGCTGATCTGGGCGGGGCCTGCCGTTGTTTCATACCTGCCTGCGTCGGTTGCGCCAGTGGGCCGCACGAGCAAAGGATTGCCCGTGGGCGCGCAGATCATCGGGCCGCATCTCTGCGACCATACGACGATTGCAGTGGCGGGAATGCTTGAGGAAATTCTGGGCGGGTTTAAAGCGCCAGCGGGGTTCTGAAGTGGATATCGAACTCGCAACGAATGATCCGCTCAAGTCGCTGGTGCTTCAGGACATTGAAAAGCTTGATGACGGCCATGAGCACGAACCCGGCAACAATCATTACGTCTGCAATCTTGTTGTCGTTTCGGATTGGCTGAGGTTTCACATCCGCTTCTATTTCCAAAAACGCTACCTGACTGAAGCATTGGAGAATCTGATCGGTATGTCACAAGGCGTGGCTGGTGAGGCGATCATCAAAGAGGAATATGAAACGACTTACATTGGCTTCAGGATGGACAAGCTCGGTCACGTAACGGTTTTCGGCGCGGTTCTACAGGGACCGGACGATCAGACAGTCAAATTTTCCTTCAATACCGATCAGACGATTTTACCATCATTGATATCTGATCTCAAAAAGGTCTGAAACCGGCGGACCCCCACTGCAAATCTGAAATTTTGACAGGGACCTTCATCGCTCCCATATTACGGCCCTTCTGGCTGCCTCTGAGTTCGGGGCGCGACACCGATCAGGAATATCCATATGCCGAGTTTGAGCAACGCTGCCGTTCGTGACATCGAAACAGTGATCCACCCCTACACCAATCTCGACGGGTTCCGCAGCAGCGGGCCGATGATTATTGAGCGCGGCGAAGGCATTCATGTGTGGGACGCGGACGGGCGCAAATATATTGAAGGCATGGCGGGGCTTTGGTGCACATCGCTCGGCTATAGCGAGCAGGAGCTGATCGACGCAGCGACGGAGCAAATGAAGCAGCTGCCCTTCACGCATATTTTCGGCGGCAAGAGCCATGAGCGTGCGGCGGATGCGGCGGAGCGACTGAAAGCGATTGCGCCGCATAAGGCGTCGAAGGTTTTGTTTTGCGGCTCAGGTTCGGAAGCCAATGATCAGCAGATGAAGCTTGTCTGGTATTACAATAATGCGCTGGGCCGCCCGAAGAAAAAGAAATTCATCTCGCGTATTCGCGGTTATCACGGCGTCACTGTGGCGTCGGCAAGCCTGACGGGTCTGCCGAATAATCACCGCGATTTTGATTTGCCGATTGCAGGCGTGTTGCATACGGATTGCCCGCATTATTATCGCTATGCGGAAGTAGGCGAAACGGAAGAAGAATTTTCAACGCGGCTTGCGGCGAACCTTGAAAAGATGATTTTGGAAGAAGACCCCGACACGGTGGCGGCTTTTATTGCCGAGCCGATCATGGGCGCGGGCGGCGTTCTCATTCCGCCGGAAGGATATTTCCCGAAAATTCAGGCGGTGCTGAACAAATACGATATTTATTTCATTGCCGATGAAGTCATCACCGGCTTCGGGCGCACCGGCAATATGTTTGGCAGCCAGACTTTCGGTATCAAACCGGATTCGATCTCAGTCGCCAAGGCGCTGTCGTCGGCCTATGTGCCGATTGCCGCTGTCACGGTCGGCGAGGACATGTATCAGGCGATGATCGACGAGAGCAAAAAGATCGGCACGTTCGGGCACGGCTTTACTTACACCGCGCATCCTGTTGCGGCGGCGGTGGCGGCCAAGACGCTTGAGATTTATGAAAAGCGCAACATTGTCGGTCACGTGCGCTCCGTCGCGCCGCGCTTTGAAGCACGCATGGCGGCGCTGAACGAGCATCCGTTAGTAGGTCAGGCGCGCGCGAAAGGCCTGCTCGGTGCGGTTGAGCTTGTGGCGGAAAAATCATCGAAGACGAATTTTGATGTGAAGGCCGGTGTGGGCGCGGCGCTGCAACGCGCGTGTGAGGCCAACGGGCTTATTCTCCGCGCGATCGGCGACACAGTGGCTTTCTGCCCGCCGCTGATCGTCAAAGAAGCTGATATTGACGATATTTTTGACCGCGCCACCAAGGCGCTGGATGAGACGGAAGCTTTTGTCACCAAGGAGGGCTTGCGCAGCGCGATATGAGAGAAGTCCGGTATCAACTTATTTTTGAAGGCAAGGTCTCGCCGGAAGACGAGATGGGCACGGTCATGCGCGTCGAGGCGCGGGCGGCTTTCGGTCCGAATGTGGATGATGTTTTTTCCGTCGGTGCGCCGCAGGCGGTATTCACCTCCAGCGTGGAGCCGAACGAGCATGGCGGGTTCCATGAAAGCGGTGAGATCGTTTTCGGGGGCGGCACGCTTGTTTTTGTCAGCGACAGGGAAGGCCATATCGGCGCCAGCGCCGATCCGACCCTTCAGCAGGGCGCAGCCATCTGGCGCATCGAAAGCGGCACGGGCGCTTTTGCGCAGGCCAGCGGCACCATCACCTCGGTCTTTACTGTGAGTGAGAATGCGCAAATCCGCGACAGTCAGAGCGCCGTGATTTTTCTGGCGTAGTTGCCACAACCCTATTCTCCACCTCCCCCTTGTGGGGAGGTCAAAAAATCTTCTCCAGATTTTTTGGGTGGGGGCCGCCGTGTCACGGCAAGGTCAGAGTATTTATTGAGCTTCGTTCCCCCCACCCAAAATATTCAAAGACGAATATTTTGACCTCCCCACGAGGGGGAGGTGAAGAAAAAGGGAGTGCGCCTTAAACGTGCTGGCCGCCGTTGATCTGGATTTCGGCGCCGTTGACATAGCTTGATTGTTCTGTGCACAGAAAATAAATCGTGCGGGCGACTTCTTCGGGCTTGCCGAGACGCTGCATCGGAATTTCAGCGACGATCTTTTCCGTGCCGGGCGAGAGGATCGCCGTGTCGATTTCGCCGGGCGAGATGGCGTTGACGCGAATGCCGAGGCGGCCGAAGTCCGACGCCATTTCACGCGTCAGCGCCGCCAGCGCCGCCTTGGATGTGGCATAAGCCGAACCGGCAAAGGGATGGACGCGCTCACCGGCAATCGAGGTGACGTTGACGACCGAGCCCTGGCCTGCACGCAGCTCTTCGACCAGACCGCGCGCGAGCATGGCGGAGGCAAAGAAATTCACCTGAAAGACTTTTTGCCAGACATCGAGATCGGTCTCGAAGACGCCGAGGCGCGAGCCGCCCGGGCCTTTGGGCGAGATCGCCGCGTTGTTCACCAAGGCATTGAGGCGACCGCCCTGCGCTTTGAGGCGTTCGCGCATTTCCGCAATCGCGGCACGTGTGTTTTCAGGGTCCGCGAGATCGACCTGAATGTGGTCTTCAGGACCGGCATCCCACGGGCAATCTTCAGGGAAAGGGTGGCGCGAACAGGTGATGACACGCCAGCCAGCGGACGAAAAACGCTTCACAGTGGCGTGCCCGATGCCACGGCTGGCACCGGTCAGGATCAGGGTTTTGCGGTCTTCATTGGCGGGTTGGGTCATGGGGGCAATCTAGGACAAAGCAACGGGGGACGCTATCAGTCAATGGTGGCAGGCATCACATCCTCAAGGCCCGCAGGGTCCTGATGGATAATGACCTCGGCTTCAGGGAAAGCCTCAACGACACGAGCTTCGACATCATCGGAAATCAGATGGGCCTTGCTCAATGACATATTGCCGTCGAGTTCCATATGAAACTGAATGAAAGTTTGTGTGCCTGATTTGCGTGTGCGCAGATCATGGATACCGACAACGTCGCTGTGTCCGTTGGCAATCGTAATGATACGGCCACGGTCCGCGTCGCTCAATTCCGCATCCATCAGCTGATGATAGGACGCCAGTGCAATCTGCACGGCGCTGATGCCGATGAGGAAGGCGATGAAAAGGCCGCCGATGGCGTCGGCAAGCGGGAAACCCATGACGCCAGCAATAAAAATCGCGGCAAGGGCCGAGACGTTCATCAGAAGGTCGCCGCGATAGTGGACACTGTCTGCGGCAATGGCGAGGGAACCGGTCTGCGCGACAACACGGCGCTGGAACGTGACGAGACCAAGCGTCAGGGCGAGCGCTACACAGGTGACGATGATACCGATGAGCGATTGCTCAACCGGCTCCGGCACCAAAATGCGATGGACCGACTCCCAGATGATGAAACAGGATGAAGCAAAAATGAACATCGACTGCCCGAGACCGGCAAGGGCTTCGGCTTTGCCGTGACCGAAGCGGTGTTCATGATCGGCGGGTGTCAGGGAGAAGCGCACGGCGACGAGATTGAGCAGGGACGCCGCGCCGTCAAGCACACTATCGGTCAATGTGCCGAGCATGGCGACGGAGCCAGTGATGTAGAAGGCCACCGACTTCATGGAAACGAGCAGCACGGCGACGGCAACGGCAGCATAGGTCGCCTGCCGCATCATGCGGTGATGAGAAGCGGTGAGGCTCTGCGATGCGGTGAGGGTCATAAAAGGACCGTCACGGAAAGAGCTTGGCTGTGGACCAGCCCGCATCGGCGCTGCTGCGCCTGAAGACAAGACGGTCATGCAGACGGAACGGGCGGTCGCGCCAGAACTCGATTTGCAACGGCGTGATGCGAAAGCCCGACCAATGGGGCGGACGCGGCACTTTGCCGAGGCCGAATTTGGCGGCATAGCGTGCGATTTCTTTTTCAAACTCGAAGCGGGACGCCAGTTCGCGCGATTGGCGAGACGCCCATGCGCCAATCTGGCTGTCACGCGGACGCGACTCGAAATAGGCGTCGGCCTCTGCATCAGACGTGCGCGTGACAGTGCCGCGAATACGGACCTGACGGCGCAAGGTTTTCCAATGGAAGCAGAGCGCGGCCTTTGGATTGGCGAGAAGCTCCACGCCCTTGGCACTTTCGTAATTGGTGTAAAAAACAAAGCCCTGCTCGTCGGCCCCTTTCAGCAGCACCATGCGCACATCGGGATAACCATCGGCGTCGGCTGTGGCGAGCGCCATGCCGGTCGGATCATTGATCTCGCTGGCGGTCGCATCGGCGAGCCATTCATTGAACAGTGCGAGCGGGTTCTTCGCCTCGATCCAGGCGGGGCTGTCGGTCTGCAAATCGGGGTGATCGGAAGCGGGACTCACTGTCAACACTCCATGGCTAAAAAATGCCGTAATATCTCAAAGAGACCTAAGTTTCCCAAGCCCGGCAAGGCCTTAGGTTCCGCCTTATTTCCTGCCATATTTACGGTCTTATATAGTGGCCACAGTTGGATTTGTCTCATCGACGACGATTTTTGCAACGATGTTGACCGAGAAACAGGACTAAAACATGAAAATTCTCAAAGGTTTGATGCTTTGCGCCGTGGCGCTCCCCCTCGTCGCCTGCCAACAGGGCGCCGGTCCCAAGCAACAGGTAGGCACTATCGGCGGTGCGCTGGCCGGCGGCTTGGCCGGTTCACAGTTTGGCGGCGGTTCGGGCCAGCTCTGGGCAACGGGTGCGGGCGTGTTGCTCGGCGGGTTGCTCGGCAGCTCTATCGGCCAGTCGCTTGACCGCGCTGACCAGGCCTATCTGTCGCAATCGACCCAGCGTGCCCTGGAATCAGGTCAGGCCGGTCAGCCGGTTGAATGGCGCAATCCCGATAGCGGCAATTACGGCACCGTGGTGCCGCAAAAGGCCTATCAGCAGAACAACACCTATTGCCGCGAATATTCACAGAACATCGTGGTGGGCGGCAAGACCGAGCGCGCCTATGGCACGGCCTGCCGTCAGCCTGACGGCTCATGGCAGATCGTCAACAGCTAAACAATCTGGCATCCTCTCGCATCGGCCTGATGCGAGAGGATGACTATCTATGATTCCCCGGACTAAATTTCGGTTTGCGTTGCTCGCCTGCGCCCTTTGCGTTTCAGGTTTGACGAGTGCGGCTTTGGCTGCGCCCGCAACCGTTCTTCAAAATCCCAAAGACACACCTCCCCCACAAAGCGAACGCTTCCGGCAGGGTGTTGAGGCCTATGACAAGGGTGACTTTGCCACGGCCTTCAAAATCTGGTTGCCGCTTGCCCAACAGGCTGACCTTGCCGCCATGCGCAATGTGGCGCTGATGCTGCGTGAAGGTAAAGGCACGGCGCGCGACCCCAAACGCGCGCTCTGGTTTTATGAAGAAGCAGGCTCCAAAGGGTTCACACTGGCGCAGATCAACGCGGCCTTCATGCATATGAACGGCGATGGTGTGACGAAGAATCTTGAAGCCGCGGCTTTCTGGTTTCACACGGCAGCCCTCGCAGGCAGCGCCATCGCGCAATATAATTTGGCTGTGCTTTACGAACGCGGTACGGGCGTTGAAAAAAACATCGGCAAGGCGCTCGGCTGGTATGCACTCGCCTCGCGCAATGGCAGCAAGCTCGCTGTTGATCGTCTTGCTGTGCTGGTGCCCGATCTTGAGGGACCCAAGCCGCCGGAGCGCACAGAACCCTCGCCGCAGGATTTGGTTGTGGCGCAACCTTTGCCGGATGCGACGCTGCCTGTCGCGGAGGTTGCTGCAGCTATTAAAGCAGCACCAGTGGCAGCGGCTCTCCCGGCTGAAGCCAGACTTACTGAAGACGTGAAAGCCGCGCTGGAAGCAGAACCTTTGGCAGCGACGCCTGCAGAAGAAGCCGCACCCATGGAAGCCGATGAAACGATGCCAACAATATTGCCGGTGACTAAAACCGAAGCGGACGCTGTTACAGCGCCCTGAGCCTTGATTCAGTTAACGAATTTGTATCGGCGCGTCGCCTAAAATATCGCCTTCTGACCCGACCGGAGCCAATGAGCCTTGCGCAATCCTTATACCATATTGGGCCTGAAACCCGACGCCGACACTGCCGCAATCAAAGCGGCTTACCGGCGCTTGGCCAAGACGCTGCATCCCGACGCCCAAGGCACCACACCAAGTGCCGAGGCGCAGGCGCGTTTTCAGGAAGTGACAGCAGCTTATAATCTCCTCAAAGATAAAGCGGCACGCACGCGCTTTGATGCGCAGGACTCTGCCGAAGCCGAAATGCGTGCGTGGCAACGCAACACGGCACAAGCCAATTCTGCTTTTCAGGAATCACCTTTCACGCGCGGTCGCGGTCGCGCGCAGTTTGAACCAGAGAACATGAGCGGCACAGAAGCCGGCGGCGACATGTTCACCGGCCTCTTTGGCGGGTTGCGCGACGCCGGCAAGCGCGTGTTCCGTGCGCGCGGCGAAGACCAGACCTATCGCCTCAATGTTTCGTTTCTTGATGCAGCACGCGGTGCCAAGCAACGCGTGAACCTTGACGCGGGCCGTTCGCTTGACGTCAAAATTCCGGCCGGCATCGAAGACGGCCAGCAGATCCGTTTGCGCGGGCAAGGCGGTGACGGTTTTGGTGGCGCATCGGCGGGCGATGCGATCATCACGGTCAGCGTTGAGCGCCACGACACGCTGACACGCGACGGGCTCAATATTTTGCAGAGCCTGCCCGTGTCGCTGCCCGAAGCGGTGCTCGGCACCAAGCTCGAAATTGAGACGCTGAACGGGCCGGTGAGCCTCACTATTCCGGCGGGATCGAACACGGGCACGAAGCTGCGACTCAAAGGGCGCGGCATACAACTTGAGAACGGGTCTCAGCCCGGCGACCTCATCATCAACCTCAGCCTTTCCCTACCCGATGAAGCCGATCAGGCTTTGCGCGATTTCGTGGCCGGATGGGGGGCGGGTCTTGCCCATGATCCGCGCCGTAAAACGCAGAAATGACCGTAAAAACGGGCCGGATTGTGCCTTTTTGAAAAAGTTCGCAAACGGCTTTTTGATGGACCCTTTGGGTCTATTGTGTAGGATGCGCGCGATTCATAAATCCGGTGCGGGCGAGACACGCTGCGCCACAAAACGAGGCAGGCTATGAGCGAAGCCACAACAGCAACTCCCCCCGTCCGCAGTGGTGGCCTTATGGCCGGCAAGCGCGGCCTCATCATGGGCGTTGCCAATAACCGGTCGATCGCCTGGGGCATTGCCAAGGCCTGCGCGGACCAGGGCGCAGAAATCGCCTTCACCTATCAGGGCGAGGCGCTGCAAAAGCGCGTTATACCGCTCGCGGAATCCGTCGGCTCGACGATGATCCTGCCTTGCGACGTGACCAATGCCGCAAGCATGGACGCCGTGTTCGCGGAACTGCAAGCCAAATGGGGCAAGCTCGATTTCTTCGTGCATGCGATTGCTTACTCGAACAAAGACGAACTGACCGGCCGCTATGTGGACACCTCGCTCGACAATTTCACGGCGAGCCTGGCGATCTCCTGCTATTCGTTCGTTGCTCTCTGCCAGCGCGCAGAAAAGCTGATGACGGATGGCGGCTCGATCATTACGCTCACCTATTACGGGTCTGAAAAAGTGATCCCGCATTACAACGTCATGGGCGTCGCTAAAGCCGCGCTGGAGGCGAGCGTGCGCTATCTTGCGGTTGATCTTGGCCGCAACAACATTCGCGTCAACGCTGTCTCTGCCGGTCCGATCAAGACGCTGGCCGCGTCGGGCATCGGCGACTTCCGCTACATTCTGAAATGGAACGAATTGAACGCGCCGCTGAAACGCACCGTTTCGATTGAAGAAGTGGGCAACACGTCACTCTATCTTCTCTCCGATATGGGGTCTGGCGTCACCGGCGAAGTGCATCATGTGGATGCGGGCTATCACGTTGTCGGCATGAAAGCCGAGGACGCGCCGGATATGAGCATCGTCTGAGGTCATGTCCCACAATACGTTCGGCCATCTCTTCCGTGTGACCACCTGGGGCGAAAGCCACGGGCCGGCGCTCGGCTGCGTGGTTGATGGCGCACCGCCGCTACTGCCGATCAATGCGGCTGACATTCAGCACTGGCTCGACATGCGCAAGCCCGGCCAGTCGCGTTTCACGACGCAACGGCGCGAGCCTGATGAAGTCAAAATCCTGTCCGGCACATTCATCGACGAGGCATCGGGCCTTGAAGTGACAACGGGCACACCGATTTCGCTGATGATCGAAAATGTCGATCAGCGGTCGAAAGACTATGGCGACATCAAAGAAAAATTCCGTCCGGGTCACGCCGACTACACGTATTTGAGCAAATACGGCATCCGTGATTATCGCGGCGGCGGGCGCTCGTCGGCACGCGAGACGGCGGCGCGTGTGGCGGCGGGCGCTGTGGCGCGCAAAGTTCTCTCCGGCGTTACGATCCGTGGGGCGCTGGTGCAGATGGGTCCGCATAAGATCGATCGCGCCAATTGGAACTGGGACGAGACGGGCAATAATCCGTTCTGGTGCCCTGATGCGAAGGCGGCGGCGAACTGGGAAGATTATCTTGATGGCGTGCGCAAGGCGGGTTCGTCATGCGGTGCGGTCATTGAAGTTGTCGTCTCCGGTGTGCCGGTTGGTTTCGGCGCGCCGATTTACGGCAAGCTTGATGCTGATCTTGCTGCCGCGCTGATGAGCATCAACGCGGTGAAAGGCGTTGAGATCGGTGATGGGTTTGCGGCTGCTGCACTCTCCGGCGAAGAGAATGCTGACGAAATGTTCTCTGGCAACAATGGTCCGACATTTTCATCGAACCATGCGGGCGGCATTCTCGGTGGCATCTCGACGGGACAAGATATTGTCGCGCGCTTTGCGGTGAAGCCGACATCGTCGATCCTTGCGCCGCGTCATACCGTGACTAAGGACGGCGCTGACGCCGAGATTCAAACCAAGGGTCGCCATGACCCTTGCGTCGGTATCCGCGCGGTGCCCGTGGGCGAAGCGATGGTGGCCTGTGTGCTTGCAGACCATCTGATGCGTCACCGCGCACAAAACGGCTAATGCTTTTCAAATACCATGACTTTGGAGAGGAAGGCGGGCATGTCGCTTGCCTGCGCGAGGCCTTGCGCGCTGAATAGTTTTGCAAAATCTTCAGCGAGATAAGACGTGAAATACGGCTCGTGAAAGCCGATGGGGAAGACTTCCAGCAGCCCGTCGAAGTTTGGTGTATCGCCGGTTTGAAGTGCGTCGACGATGATCGCGGTGCCGCCGGGTTTTAAGACGCGCGCGATTTCGGCGGCGACCAGACCACGAATTTTTGGCGGCAGTTCGTGGAAGAGGTAGATGCAGGACACGATGTCTTGCGATGCATCCTCCACGGGCAGGCTTTCCGCGTTGGCTTCAATGAGCGTGAGGTTGCGGCGCGCGCCTAAACGCTCGCGTGCTTCAGCAATATAAGCGGGCGAGAGATCAAGTCCTGTGATGTTGAGACGCGGGAAATTGGAGAGCACGTCGGAAAGAAAACCGCCTGTGCCGCAAGCCACTTCAAGCATCGAGAGTTTGCGCTGGTCGCGGCTCCTGATGGCTTGGGCGAGTGGCACAAGAGCCTGACGGCGCATGGCGCCTGCGGTTCCGGCAAACAGGACTTCGACCTGAGTGTCATAGAGCTTTGCTGATTTCTCGGAGAACCAGCCATCTGTCTGATAGTGGAAATTTTGCAAATAGTAGCGCGGGTATTGCGCGCTTCTTTCGTCACTCATCACTTCGGAATGGCGGCGGTTCAGGCGGCGCTCATCGACGACGCGGGCGTCTTTGAAGAAGCGGAGGCTTGAGGTGAGTGCATCTGATGGTGATGCGAGACCGAGAGGTGCGCGATAGAACCCCGCTTCGATGTTTGACCAATCACGCTCGAACAGCGCACGCATTTCGCCGACAATGGCCTGCCATTTTGGAAATGTGCCTCTGATCTTCGGGCGCGCTTCGCCTTCGGGAACGAGAGGGCCGCGCATACGATTGAGCGCGAGGTAATGGCCTGCGTACCACGCGACGCGCGCTGTTTGCGACAATCCAAAACCGATCCTCGAAAGCGGACGCGCCATGCGTCACTCCTTGATGAACACTCCGACCAATTCAATATGGGGTGCCCACAGAAATTGATCAACGGGCGTAACGCGGGTGAGCTTGTAACCACCATCGATCAGCGTGCGGGCATCGCGCGCGAAGGTGGCGGGATTGCACGATACGCCAATGATTTTGGGCACGGTTGATTGCGCCAGCATCTCGCATTGCGCGGCGGCACCGGCACGCGGCGGATCGAACACAACCGCATCGACCTTCAAAAGCTCGGACATGTGGAGCGGGCGACGGAACAGATCGCGCACCAGAAACTCAACGGGTTTCAATTTGCGCGCCGGACCCTGCTCACGATAGGCGCGGTCAATCGCGGCCAATGGCTTCTGTTCGCCTTCGACGGCGAGGACCGATGACTTTACCGCAAGCGCTGCCGTGAATGTGCCGCAACCGGCGAAGAGATCGACGACGCGTTTTGCATCACCGATGCTTTCCATGACGAGGCGCACAAGATTTTCCTGCCCCTCTTGCGTCGCCTGCAAAAACGCACCGGGGGGTGGCGTGACTTTGAGACCGGACATGGACACGACGGGCGCGCGGCGCTCCGACAAGATGTCGCCGTCCCATGTGAGGCGGGCGAGATCGGCGGCACCGGCACGGCGCGCGAGATCGGACCGCAAGGGACCATCGGGCGCTTCCTTGCCGCCGGTGACGGCGACGTCGAGACCCGTCTCGGTGGACGTGACAAGGATCGACGCGCGGCCTTTGCGCGAAAGACCCGGTGCCACGACTTCCGCAAGGCGCGCAAAGCTCGCTTCGATTTCGGGTGTGACGAGCGGGCATTCTGAAATGGCGATGATGTTGTGACTGGCGCGGCCATAATAGCCGAGTGTCACACCCTTCTTGGTGCGGGTGGCGGCGAAGCTGGCGCGGCGACGCGTGGCGGCAGCGGCGGGAACGATGGGTTCGACTTCGACGTCGATGCCGCGCGACGAAAGCGCAGCGACGACCTGCTCGCGTTTCCATGAGGCATAGAGACCGGCTTCGACATGCTGGAGCGCACAGCCGCCGCATTGGCCGTAATGCTTGCAAGGTGGTTTGACGCGCGAGGCGGATGGCTCAAGGATGCGCACGAGATCGGCGCGTCCGTCTGTTGTCGGACGAATGGTGACGCGTTCACCGGCCAGCGTGAGCGGGACGAAGATCGGCGCGCCGTTGACCTCAGCCACACCGTCGCCGAGATGACCCAGCGTATCGATGGTGACGTCTATTTCGTCTTTGAGCAGAGTATCGGACATACTGAAAGTCTTTAAGGAGGAAGAAGGCTATTTTAAGCGCGCCGCGAGGAAGAATTCTTTGTTGCCGTCGCCGCCTTGGATCGGGCTTTCTATGATATCGAAAACCTCCCATTGTCCCTTGGAACGGAGCCATGAGGATAGATTATCACAAACCTGGGCGTGCAACGCAGGGTCGCGGACGATGCCGCCGCCGCCCAGATTGCCCTTGCCGACCTCGAATTCGGGCTTGATCAACAGCACCAAAGACGCGTTTTCTTGCAAGAGATCGAGTGTTTCCATGCAGAGATCGAGTAAAGGGTCGAGTGCTTTGGCGAGGCTGATGAAGCTGACGTCGCAGGTCACTATCCCCACCGGAGGATAGAGATGCTCGGGTGTCAAATCCTTCGCGTTGAGACCTTCAAACAAAGTGACGCGGGGATTATTGGCCAAAGCGGGGACAAGCTGGCTGTGGCCGACATCAATGGCCGTCACATGGGCGGCGTGGCGCTCGAGCAACACTTGCGTAAAACCGCCCGTGGAGGCCCCGATATCGAGACAAAACTTATCCCGCACATCTATGCCGAAATGATCGAGTGCGTGAACGAGCTTCAACGCCGCGCGCGATACATATTCGTGTACGGATGAACTCAGGGTGATCTCGTCCTCGTCGCTGACCATCTGAGCGGGCTTGCGCGCGACCTCGCCTGCCACCAACACATGACCATCGCTGATCTCGCTCTGGGCGCGCGCGCGGCTTGGCATCAGGCCACGCTCGACCAGCACCTGATCGAGACGCTTTCTTGTTATATGCATGATCTTTTAGAGCGGTTTTGGCGCAGCGGCGCGCGCGGCAAGTTCGGCAATCTGGTTTTTCATGCCGAGAGCCGCCAGTGCTGTCTCAACCATTGAGGCCGATGAGAGGCCCGCAAGCTCATACATTTTTTCCGGCTTGTCATGGTCGATGAAGATGTCGGGCAGATGCATCGGGCGGACTTTGAGACCTTTGTCCAATGCGCCTGATGTCGCGAGGAATTCCAAGACGTGAGACGAGAAGCCGCCGATGGAGCCTTCTTCGCAGATGAGCAGAACTTCATGCTCGCGCGCCAAGCGCGTGATGAGGTCGTGATCGAGCGGCTTGGCGAAGCGCGCGTCGGCAACTGTTGTGGAGAGGCCCAGTGCGGCGAGTTGGTCAGCGGCCTTCATCGCTTCGGCGAGACGCGTGCCCAGCGACAAGATCGCGACCTTGGTGCCTTCGCGGATGATGCGGCCTTTGCCGATTTCGAGCGCCGTGCCGATTGCAGGCATATCGATGCCGACGCCTTCGCCGCGCGGATAGCGCACGGCAGACGGTCGGTCATCAATGGCAACGGATGTGGCGACCATATGCATAAGGTCAGCTTCGTCTGCCGCCGCCATAACGACGAAGTCCGGCAAGCAAGAAAGATAAGCAACGTCGAATGAGCCTGCATGGGTCGGACCATCGGCGCCGACGAGACCGGCGCGGTCGATGGCAAAGCGCACAGGCAGACGCTGGATCGCGACGTCATGGACGACCTGATCATAGGCGCGTTGCAGGAACGTTGAATAGATGGCGCAGAAGGGTTTGAAACCTTCTGTTGCAAGGCCCGCCGCAAACGTCACGGCATGTTGTTCAGCAATACCAACATCGAATGTGCGGGTCGGAAATTTGTCGCCGAACTTGTCAAGACCCGTGCCTGACGGCATGGCGGCTGTGATGGCAACGATCTTGTCATCACGTTCGGCGTGAGCGATCAGCGCATCAGCAAAGACGCGTGTATATTGCGGCGCATTGGGCGTGGCTTTGGCCTGCGCGCCTGTGATGACGTCGAATTTGTTGACGCCGTGATATTTGTCGGCGGCGGCTTCGGCAGGCGCGTAGCCCTTGCCCTTTTGCGTCACCACATGAACGAGGATCGGTCCTTCGCCTGCGTCGCGCACATTCTTCAGCACGGGCAGGAGATGATCGAGATTGTGACCATCAATGGGGCCGACATAATACATGCCCAGCTCTTCAAACAGCGTGCCGCCTGTGGCCATGCCGCGCGCATATTCCTCGGCGCGGCGGGCACGCTCTTCGATGCTTTTGGGGAAGAGTTTTGCGATTTCTTTGGCGAAGTCGCGGACGGAGCGATAGGCGCTGCCGGAAATCAAACGCGCAAGGTAAGCCGACATGCCGCCGACAGGAGGCGCAATCGACATATCATTGTCGTTGAGCACGATAATCAAACGGCTGTCCATCGCGCCGGCATTGTTCATGGCTTCGTAAGCCATGCCCGCGCTCATTGCGCCGTCGCCGATGACGGCGATGACATTGTTGGTGCCGCCTTTCAGATCACGCGCCACCGCCATGCCGAGGCCTGCCGAAATCGACGTGGAGGAATGGGCCGCACCGAAGGGATCGTATTTGCTCTCGGCGCGCTTGGTGAAACCTGACAGACCACCGCCCATGCGCAGCGTGCGGATGCGGTCGCGACGGCCCGTGAGAATTTTATGCGGATAGGCCTGATGGCCGACATCCCAAATGATGCGGTCATCCGGTGTGTTGAAAACATAGTGGAGCGCCACGGTGAGTTCGACGACGCCGAGACCCGCGCCCAAGTGGCCGCCTGTCACGGAGACGGCGTCGATGGTTTCAGCACGCAATTCATCCGCAACCTGACGAAGGTTGCTCTCAGGCATCGCGCGCAGATCGGACGTCTCTGCGATACGGTCAAGAAGGGGTGTTTGCGGTTTGGTGCTCAAAACTAAATACCGGGACGGATACAGAAAAGCAGGGGCTGAAACTCAGGTTCTGCGCGTTATAACGAAACGCGCGGCCTGACGCAAAAGGTCGGCCTTTTCGTCAAATAAATCAAGATGTTGGATCGCCTGTTCGGACAACATGGCGGCCTGCGCGCGGGCGCGCTCGACCCCTAAAATCGAGACAAACGTGGCTTTTCCGGCATGGGCGTCCTTGCCTGTGGCCTTGCCGATAAGGGCCGCTTCGCCTTCTACATCAAGGAGATCATCGGTGATCTGATAGGCGAGCCCCATGTCATGTGCGTAGGCACGCAACGCATGGCGGGGTTCGCGCGGGGCGCGACCAAGGACCGCACCCGCTTCGCAGGCGAAAGCGATCAAAGCGCCGGTTTTCAGACGCTGGAGCCGTGTGATGCCGCCCATGTCGATCTGCTGGCCTTCTGACGTGAGGTCGATCATCTGCCCACCCACCATGCCCTGCCCGCCTGAGGCCAGCGCAAGGCGACGGACAAGCTCGATGCGGACTTCGGCAAGCTGATGCGTGTCGCGGTCGGAGATCAACTCGAAGGCGAAGGTGAGAAGCGCGTCGCCTGCGAGAACAGCCGTGGCTTCATCAAAGGCGCGGTGGACTGTGGGCTGGCCACGGCGCAAATCATCGTCGTCCATGCAAGGCAGATCGTCATGCACCAGCGAATAGGTGTGGACACATTCAATCGCGGCAGCGACACGGAGCGCAGCGACAGGATCGACACCGAAGAGGCGCGCGCTTTCGCAGACGAGAAAGGGGCGAAAGCGCTTGCCGCCGGCCATGATCGCATAGCGCATGGCGTCGAACACACGGGCTTCGGGACCATCGGCATGGGGCAGGATCACGTCGAGCATGCCTTCGACATCGCTCGCTACTTTGGCGATGGCAGCATCAAACTCGGCAGAAAAATCCGTGGACTTGCTCGGCATGGGGGACTGCCTGACTTACTCGACGTCGAGAGGTTGGGTACCGGTTGCTTCGCCGCCGGCCGACAGAGTGATTTTTTCGACTTTGGCTTCGGCGGCTTTCAGGCGCGTTTCGCAATGGGCTTTCAGCGCCGTGCCGCGCTCGTAAAGGCTGATCGAATCTTCGAGCGCCGCATTGCCGCTTTCGAGCTGGGCCACGATTTTTTCGAGCTGGGCCAGCGCGTCTTCAAAGCTCAAGCCCTCTATTTCGTTTTTGGCAATATCGGATTTGGTGGCGGCCATGATCGGTCCTTAGGTTCTTCAGAGAGTGCACTGAAGCGCGCGGACATGCGCTTTGGTGGTTGAATTGAGTGCGGCCAAGTCATAACCGCCTTCGAGCGTCGAGACAACGCGGCCCGAACAATGCTTTTCGGCGTAACGCACAAGCTCGGCCGTCGCCCAACTGTAATCATCCTCTGTGAGTCTCAGATTGGCGAGCGGATCAGCAGCATGCGCGTCAAATCCGGCAGAAATAAAGATGAAATCAGGGTCAAATTGTGCCAAAGCGGGCAGGATCAATTCCGCGAAAGTGAGACGGAACTCGGCCGACCCTGCGCCGGATTCAAGACAGGCATTGACGATATTATTGGCGACGCCGACCTCGTCAGGTGTGCCGGTGCCGGGATAAAGCGGATATTGGTGTGTGGAGGCATAGAAAAGTGAGGCGTCTTTCTCAAACGCCGCCTGTGTGCCGTTGCCGTGATGAACGTCGAAGTCGATGACGGCAGGCCGCTTGATGCCATGCACCGCGCGGGCATGGAGCGCGCCTATTGCCACGTTGTTAAAAAAGCAAAAGCCCATGGCCTGGTCGGGCTCGGCGTGATGTCCCGGCGGACGGATCGCGCAGAAGGCATTGCGTGCACGGCCGGACATGACTTCGTCAACCGCATGGATGACGGCACCGGCGGCACGGAACGCGGCCTCCATCGTGCCCGGCGACATGGCCGTATCAGCATCGATACGGTGGAAGCCTGCATGGGGCGAGACGGCGATGAGATGGTCGATGAGCGCCGCATCATGGACACGGGCGATCTGCTCGATGGTGGCGAGCGGCGCTGTCTCACGCATCAGCAGCGCAAACTCTTCGGCATCGAGCGCGGCAAGGACCGCACGCAACCGGTCCGGGCGTTCAGGATGGCCTGCGGGCACCTCATGGGCGAGGCAGGCGGAATGGGTGACGAGGAGGGTTTCCATGGGAGCACGCGAAACAGAGGTGGGTTTTAGGGAGTGTAGCATGAGCCACATTCAAGAGTCAGGAAGACCCTCACCAACCCCTCGACGGGAAATTAGTCCACCGGACTCATTTCCCTTCAGCCTCAGGCCGCCACCGGAAATGGTTCGCGCCAGGCGGGGAGTTCGTTGAGACGATCGTGCCAGCGGGCGATGGCGGGGAACTCGTTGAGCGGGATGTTGGCGCGGGCGGCATAGGGCATATAGATGCCGACGGCGAAATCGGCGATGGAGAGGCGATCTGCGACGAGAAATTTGCGGCCCTCGAGATGATCGTTCAGCACAGCGGCGAGTGTGCGGAACTGGTCCTGCGCTTCGCTCACCGCTTTTGCATCGGGGTTCGGGATTTTCAGAATCCACGGCTTGATGATGTGTTCAAAATAAAGTGTGCCGCCTGCGCGGCTGAAATGAACAGCATCCCAAAAGAGCCATCGCAGCACCTCGGTCTGACGATCATCCTTGGGCCAGAGATCCGAGCCGGTGACATCACAAAGGCGACACATAATGGCATTCGACTCCCAGAGATAAGTGTCGCCCTCTTCAAGGACCGGCACTTTGCCATTGGGATTGCGCGCCAGAAATTCCGGCAGATGCGTGCCGCCATTGGCGATGTCCACCTCGATAAATTCCACAGGAGCATCAACGTGGCGGGCAAGTGCGCAGGCTTTGCGCGGGTTCGATGTGTCGGCGTAATAGAGCTTCATGGGGGCACTCCTCGCGTTTCATTTCAACACTTAACCAAATGGTAAAGTATTGAGACGGAGCGGGAGCGTCAAGGGGCACGATATAATTTATTGAGGTTTAATGGATGTGGCTCTGGGTTGCCGCGTCGCTGCGCTCCTCGCAATGACGAGGCGTTACGCCTGCTCGTACCAATCCACGCCTTTTTCATTGCGGGTGACTTTGGCGGCTTTGCGGCCGAGAAGGCAATTCAGATGCGCGAGGCTTTCGCCGGTCGCCATGAAGAAGACTTCGGGGCCGATTTCGCGTTTGAAAAGAGCGGGAAAGACGTCGATCGCGCGTTTGGGTTCGGCGATCAGTGCGTGGAGTTTTGACAGACCGTCTTCGTGGCCGTCGATCAATTGCGTCAGCCGCGTGTGCAGCCCGTAAAAAGGTTCGTTATGCGCGGGCAGCACCAGCACATCATCGGGTAGGTTCGCGCGGATGCGGTGGCAGCTGTCGATCCAGTCCTGCAGCGGATTGTCATGGGCTTCGGTCGGATGGACCGAGACGTTGGACGAGATGCGCGGCAGGACCTGATCGCCGGAGATCAGGATTTTAGCGTCGGCACTGTAGAGGCAGACATGTTCGGGCGCATGGCCGGAACCGACGACGACACGCCACTGGCGGTTGCCAATGGTCAGTTCATCGTTTTCGCGCAGGCGGCGAAATGTGTCAGGCAGGCGCGAGACATGCGAGCCGAAGCCGCCGAAGCGTTTGACGTAAGATTCCAAACCACGGCGTCCCATGCCGGCGGCGCGATAGAAGTCGATGGCTTCTTTAGGCGCTTCGCGGCCTGTGTCCAGCACGAGGTTGCGGCACATTAAAAAGTCAGTGCGCGACATGTGAAGCTCGACGCCGAACTTGCGGCAGATCCAACCGGCGAGACCGACGTGATCGGGATGAAGATGCGTGACGATGACGCGCGTGATCGGTTTGCCTTTAAGGCCGCTTGCAAAGATTGAACGCCACAGGGCTTTGACGTCGTCGGTGGCGACGCCTGTATCGATAAGCGTCCAGCCGTTGTCTTCTTCGATGAGCCAGAGATTGATGTGGTTCAATTGAAACGGCAGGGGCATGCGCACCCAGTAAATGCCGGGGGCGGCTTCCATCATTTCGCCGGGCTCGGGGATGCGCGAGAGCGGATAGCTCAACGCAGGAGCCTCGGAGGTGGCAAGCGAAACGTCGGACATATTCTACTGCTTTCAATCGGGCGCCGGAGTGACCCCGCGCGCACCTATTTGTGATAGGCGCGTCGTGGCGCGGCGTCAAACTGAGAGGCTAAATCTGAGCAGTTCCTTGGGGAAACGTGGCCTCAGAGAGCATCCACATTGAGGGCATAAAGCGCGGCGGCACCCGCCGTTGCCGGGCCTACCAGCCCGAGGCTCGCGGGGAGCACCTGATCGGCATAAAAGCGCGCAAGGGCAACGCGGGCGACAGGGAACGGATCTTCGCCTTCGACCTGCGCCAGCGCCGCGCTGGCAAGGAAGTGACCGCCTGCGACCGTGCCGAAGAGGCGTGCATAGGGCGTGGCACCCGCGAGGCAATCGTCGGGAGATGATTTCAAATTGGCGAGCATGTAGTCGGTGGCGGTCTCAAGCGCATGGAGGCCCGCCTCCAACGCCTCGCCCACCGCGATCATGTCGGCATTGTTGGAGACATGGGCGAAGGTCGCCGTTTCTTTCATCTCGCGGATAAAGGTGCGGGCGACTTCGCCATTGCCGAGCGGCAATTTGCGCGTCACGAGATCAATCGCCTGGATGCCGTTGGTGCCTTCATAGATCGGCAGGATGCGGGCATCGCGGTAATATTGCCCTGCGCCTGTTTCTTCGATGAAGCCCATGCCGCCATGGATCTGCACACCGATGGAGGCGACTTCGCAGCCGATGTCGGTGGAGAAAGATTTTGCAATAGGTGTGAGCAGGTCGGCACGGGCCTGACCGGCGGCGCGGGTCGCATCATCTGCGCCGTAATGGGCGGTGTCGAGCGCCACGGCATTCGCGTAACAAATGGCGCGAGCGGCATGGGTGAGCGATTTCATCGTCATCAGGTTCCGGCGTATATCGGGATGCGCGATGATCGGAGCCATTTCGCCCGGTGCGAGCGTGGAGCCTGTGGGGCGGCCCTGCTTGCGTTCCTGCGCGAAGGCAAGCGCGTGCTGGTAAGCGCGTTCGGCAATCGCGACGCCCTGCGTGCCCACAAGAAGGCGTGCGTTGTTCATCATCGTGAACATGCAAGCGAGGCCGCGATTTTCCGCGCCAATCAATGTGCCGATGGCCCCGCCTTCGTCACCAAAAGTCATGACGCAGGTGGGGCTGGCATGGATGCCGATTTTATGTTCAAGGCCTGTGCATTTGGCGTCGTTGCGGGCGCCGAGCGATCCGTCCGCATTGACGAGGAATTTCGGCACGAGGAAAAGCGAGATGCCTTTGGTGCCCGCGGGCGCATCCGGCAGGCGGGCGAGGACGAGATGGACGATATTGTCCGTCATGTCGTGGTCGCCATAGGTGATGAAGATTTTGGTGCCGGAGATTTTATAGGTGCCGTCGCCCTGCGGCACGGCTTTGGCTTTCAGTGCATTGAGGTCCGAACCAGCCTGGGGTTCGGTGAGGTTCATCGTGCCGGTCCATTCACCCGACACGAGTTTCGGCAGGTAGAGTTTTTTCTGTTCGTCGGTGCCATGGGTGGCAATCGCCTCAACCGCGCCCTGACTGAGGATCGGGCACAAGCCAAAGGACATGTTGGCGGCGTTCCACATTTCCTGCATGGCAGTGGCAACCGCGAGCGGCAGACCCTGACCGCCATGTTCGACCGGCGCGGCGACCGAGCCCCAACCGCCTTCGACCCATTTGCCGTAAGCGGCGCTGAAGCCCCTGGCGGTTTTGACGCCGTCTGCTTCAAGGCGGACGCCTTCGCTGTCGCCGGATTTGTTTAAGGGCGCGAGCACGTCGCCAGCGAGTTTTGCGCCTTCTTCGAGCACGGCCACGATGAGGTCCGGCGAGACATCGGCAAACGCCCCCTGCCCCATCAGGGATTTGAGGCCCACCACTTCATTCAATAGAAAAGCCATGTCGCTGACGGGGGCACGATAGGTCATAAGGGGTTCCGGCGCTGAAATCGGGAAGGGGGTCTGACGTTTCTCCGGTTTTACTCTATTCTGCGCAACAGTTGAACCACGGGAAATGCACGATGGACCAAGCTCCGAATTCCACAAAACGCCGCACGGCGCTCATCACCGGCGCATCAGCGGGCATCGGCCGCGAGCTCGCCCTCGTTTTTGCTCATCACGGGCATGACCTTGTGCTGGTGGCGCGCCGCGCAGACCGGCTGGAGGCGCTGGCGCAAGAGGTCAAAGTGAAATTCGGGGTCAAGGCGCATGTGATCGTGGCGGACCTTGCCGACCCCGCCGCACCACGCAAGCTCTTTGATGAGGTGGCGGCACGGCACATCATGATCGATGCACTCGTCAATAATGCGGGCTATACGGTGCCGGGATTCTTCCGCGACACGAAATGGTCAGACCAGGCCGCGCTCATTCAGGTGATGGTGACGGTGGTGGCGGAGCTTTGCCATTTGTTCGGACCCGGCATGGCGGCGCGCAATTATGGACGCATTATCAATGTGGCGTCACTTGCCGGGCATTTGCCGGGGGCAGCGGGCGGCACGCTTTATGCCGCATCGAAAAGTTTTGTCATCAAGATGTCAGAAAGCCTGTCACTCGAATATCAGAACAATAATGTGTATGTGACAGCCTTGTGTCCGGGTTTTACCTATTCGGAGTTCCATGACGTTGCAGGCAATCGCGCGGAAGTGAGCAAGTTTCCGAAAATTCTGTGGATGGACGGCGACGTGGTGGCGAACCAGGCCTATGACGCGGTGATGGACGGCAAGGCGGTCATCATCAACGGGCGGCTTAACAATGTGCTCGCATGGCTGGCGCGCGTGTTACCGCAAGTACCCATGCGCAATCTCATGGCACGCAATCAGCGCAATGCGAAGGCCAAGACCTGATGAGCGTTGAAGTTCGTGTTGCTGACGATAAGGCGATTGAGGAAGCCGGTGCGCTGATCCGCGACGGTCGGCTTGTTGCTTTTCCGACCGAGACGGTTTACGGGCTCGGCGCAGATGCCACGAATGAGCAGGCGGTGGCCAACATTTTTGCAGCCAAAGGTCGTCCGACATTCAATCCACTGATCGTGCATGTGGCAGACCTTGCGGCGGCGGAAGAGCATGTTCTCTTTACAGCACAGGCCATTTGTCTGGCTGACGCTTTTTGGCCAGGCGGTATTACTTTTGTCTTGCCGCGATTGCCAAGCTCGCCGCTCTCTCTCCTCGTGAGTGCCGGGCTTGATACGGTTGCCATTCGCGTGCCGGCCCATCCGATTGCACAGAAGTTGCTAAAGGCGGCGGGGCGACCCATTGCGGCCCCATCGGCCAATGCGTCAGGTGAGATCAGCCCGACGCTCGCCGCTCATGTGGTGCAGTCACTCGGACATGCCGACGCTCTGGCTATGGTGCTTGACGGCGGCGCATGCGCGTTAGGGCTTGAATCAACCGTGATCGGATTTCCCAAAGCGGGGCCGACTTTGCTGCGGCCCGGTGCGGTGGCGCGGGCTGATATTGAAACGGTGTTGGGCCGTGCGTTACTGGACGCAGATGTCGCGTCGGGTGAAGCAGGACGATCATCACCCGGACAACTTGCAAGCCACTATGCGCCGCGCGCAAAGCTGCGGCTTGATGTGTCGGAGCCGCGCACAGATGAAGTGTGGTTGGGGTTCGGGCCTGCTCAGGACAGTGCCACGCTCAATTTGTCAGTACGCGGAGACGTCACAGAAGCAGCCGCCAATCTATTCGCAATGCTGCGGCAGCTTGATGCGATAGCAGGCAGGCGCACGATTGCCGTTGCGCCCATTCCGCGCGAGGGGCTTGGTGAAGCAATAAATGACAGGCTTTTGCGTGCCTCTGCGCCGCGCTGAACGGCAGAATCGTGCGTTGTCGTTTGCGGGCCGTGTGAGTGGTAATCAAATAGTTGACGACAAATTTTCATCTGCTTAAAGCGACCTAAACAGGGCCTGGCTTATTCCTCTGTTCGCTGGGCGCACCCCGCCCTCCCCCCGGTGTGCGGGAGCGTCCCGTGTTACTCGATAGTCGCAGGTTGTTTTCAATGCGGCCCGCGATGAGGAGCAAAGCCCGAACGTGTCCCCCCGCGTTCGGGCTTTTTTATTTTATTTTCAGATTCACGGCAACGGTCCACGACGATCACAGCGGCGGATTGCTTCAGATTTTATGACAATCGCTATGACTTGACTAATGAGAGATTAACTCACCCAGGCTTCACGCTTAAATCACCCGCAATTCCAGACTGATAGATCAACAATCTGAAAGCCTGCATTTAGCAGGTCATTTGAATTTTGGGGAATATCATGGCATCGCTCGCGACGTCTCTCAACAATCTGTCAATCAAAGCCAAAATCATCGGCGCATTTGCTGTTGTTTTGGCTATTACGATTTCGCTTGGCATCTTTGCTGTGCAGCGCATCGGCCTTGTCAATCATGACGCAGTCGAACTTCGCGACAACTGGATGCCTGCAACCAACTCCGTGCTAACGATACTGGCGCAAGCAAACCGCATGCGGCAGGTCGAAGCCGTTCACTTGCTGGTCCAGACCGCGGACGAAAAGGCCGAGGAAGAGAAGAAAATCGCCGAGATTGTCGCCGAGATCGAAGCCAAATGGAAATCTTATGTGGCCCATATCGAAAGCGATGAGGAACGGAAACTTGCAGATAAAACCCGCACTTTATTGGATGCCTATCTTATCCTCTCGGACAAAATCATCGAAATGTCGCGCAACAATGATCCGGCGGCTACCGAGCTTTACCTTAATGAAGCCCGGGTGGTATCGGGCGAATTCCGCGATGCGCTGATGGTCGACGTCAAATTCAACGTCGACTCCGGCGTGGCAGCCGGCAATGAGGGTGAAGCCGCCTATAATTCCGCACGCATCTGGATTTTCATCGCGCTCGGTCTTGCGGCAGCACTTTGCGCACTCGCTGGTCTTGCAATCATCATGTCGGTTTCCACCCCGATCCAGGTGATGACAGTTGCGATGAAGCGTCTTGCCGACCACGACCTCACCGCCGTGGTTCCCGGTGTTGAACGCAAGGACGAAATCGGCGCGATGGCCGGTGCCGTGCAGATATTCAAGGACAATATGATCAAAGGCGACGAATTGGCTGCCGCTCAGGCCGCTGAAAACGAAGCCAAGCTGAAACGTACCGCGCGCCTTGAAGGCCTGACTAATGCCTTCGAGAACAAAGTCGGCTCGCTCGTGCAGTCACTCTCGGCTGCTGCCACGGAAATGGAATCGACAGCAAGCTCGATGACCGATCTCGCTGAACAGGGCAATTCGAAAGCCATGCTGGTGGCGACGGCTTCTGAACAGACATCGGCCAATGTGCAAACGGTTGCGACCGCGACAGAAGAACTTTCCGCTTCGATCCAGGAAATCTCCAAGCAGGTTGCAAATTCATCGCGTATCGCCAACCAGGCGGTCGAAGATGCCCGTGCCACTGACGCCGTGGTGCAGGAACTTGCCGTTGGTGCGCAGAAGATCGGCGAGATCATTCAGCTCATTAACGACATTGCCGGTCAGACCAACCTCCTTGCCCTCAATGCCACGATTGAAGCGGCGCGTGCGGGCGATGCAGGCAAAGGTTTTGCGGTTGTCGCGTCGGAAGTGAAATCACTTGCGACACAGACCGCAAAAGCGACCGATGAAATCTCGGCGCAGATCACGCAGATCCAGAATGCTACGGGTCAGGCCGTCACGGCCATCAACGGCATCGGCACGACCATTCAGGAAATGAGCGAAATCGCCGGTGCTATTGCTGCTGCTGTTGAAGAACAGGGTGCTGCGACACTCGAAATCTCGCGCAATGTGCAGCAGGCTGCGCAGGGCACGGAAGAAGTCTCGCGCTCGATCATCGACGTGAAACAGGCCTCGACCGACACGGGCGCCGCTTCTGCTCAGGTGCTCGGCGCGGCAGGCGAGCTCGCCCGCAACTCCAGCGACCTGTCGGCGGAAGTGGACCAGTTCCTTGCCGGTGTAAAGGCTGCCTAAACGACAATCATGATTTCGAGCAAAAGCCCGGATGCGCATATCGCATCCGGGCTTTTGTTTTTCCGGCGGCGGTTTATTTCTTCGCTGAGATGCGATCGAGATAACCGAGCGCAACGGCGGAGACCACGAAGGCCATATGCATGATGGTAAGCCACATGATCTGCGGCTCGGTGTATTGACTCGCGTTGAGGAAAATCTGCAACAGGTGGATCGACGAAATCGCCACGATGGCAGAAGCGACTTTGACCTTCAGGCTGCCGGAATCGAGCTTGCCCAGCCATGTGAGGTCCGTTTTGCCTTCATCAAAGCGACTGACGAAATTTTCGTAGGACGAGATCATCACCATCAGCAGCAGGCTTGCCACCAGCGCCGCATCGATGAGGCCGAGCATAGCCAGGATCATCTGGTTTTCATTGAGCGTCAAAGCCACCATAAAAATCTTGGCGAGCTTGAAGACAAAACTCACAGCATAAAGCGCCAATGCGGCGGCGAGGCCAAGATAGAAAACGACGAGGATCCAACGGCTGCCGAGGATCAGGCGTTCAATGAAAAGTTCGATGGACTTCATGGGGATCTTTCGTGTTAGCGGATGCTGTCAGTCAGATGTAGGGGCAACCGTGCCGATGAGCAAGGTGGGGACGCCGCCGGTCGGCGGGCGTATCGTCGCGACTTCTGTGTCTTTTTTGCGGCCACGGGCAACTTCGGTCACTTCAGCCCCTTCGGCAACAAGGCGCTCCCGCGTTAAACGGATGTCATTGGTCTTCCAGGCCATGCCCCAGAGAAAATCAACTTTGGGAGCCTTTGCCTTGTCCAGCGGCTCGACAACTTCAAGCGTAACACCACCAAGACGAAAGAAGAGTTGGCGCACACCCCATTCGGGCCGCGAATGATCAAGCGCCAGGCGGATGCCAAATTGATCGCCGAATAGTTTTTTGCAGGCATCGCCATCCGATGTCATCACCACGACATGATCGAGCGCGGAAATTGCCGCCTCACGCGCCACACCTTCACGAATGGGGGACGGCCGTCTTTCGTCAATGCCTTTCAACGTCTCGCTGACAATGATCGTCATGTCGCGGGTCGCTTCGCGCGACATCACAGTGTCGCGCCAGCGGCGCGTGCTGCCGTCGCTGCCCAGACCTTCACCTTCGGGCGTCGCAATCGTCTCAAGGCCGCGCGCGGTCAGTTCCTTAGCGGTGGCGACCACATCATCGGTGCGCAGAAACAAAACGAAGATACCCTCGCCGCGCGCATCAAGAAAGGTTTTGACCTGTTGACCCCAGACGCCGGGACCGATGGGGGAGACAAGTTCGATTGCCAGATTGTCCAAATCGAAATGCACATGATCGGTGCCGCCGGGGCGGTCGGTGTGCCGCCATGAGGGATCGCGACCCAGAATGCGCGTATAGATTGCCTCAGCCTCGGCAAGATCCCGAACCGCCATGGTGATGCGGTCAAATGCAGTGACGAGCGGGGCCGGGGCGTGAGTAGAGGTGATGGGGGACGTCTTTTCCGACATTTTTATTCCGTGAGACTTGCTGCTTTGAGCGACATGCTAGACTTTATGCGAGGGCTTGCGAAGCCTACAAACGCGCTTTGAATTTGAGACAAATACTTTGAGACAAATGAGATGAGCAATCTGAGCCACCTGCTGAAAGACCGGCTGGACCATTACGGTGTGCCCGGCGCAGCGCTCGCCGTCTGGTCGGGCGGCAAGCTCACAGAGGCCTCGGCGGGCGTCGCCAATCTCAATACGCGTGTGCCTGTCAGCACTGATACGTTGTTTCAGATCGGCTCCATCACCAAGCTCTATGTCGCTGTGATGTGCCTGCAACTCGTCGAGCAGGGTAAGCTGACGCTGGACGACCCGATCCGCCGCTGGTTGCCCGATTTCAAACTTGCCGATGAAAACGTCGCGGCAAATGTCACACTGCGCCACCTTCTCACACATCAGAGCGGTATTGAGGGCGACTATTTCGAGGATGCGGGACGCGGTGAAGACCGGATTGGAAAATTCGTCGGCATGCTCACAAATCTCACTCAGGTCCATCCGCTTGATGAAATGTTTTCTTATTGCAATACGGGGTTTGTCGTCGCCGGTCGGCTGATCGAAGTGGCAGGCGGACAAGGCTGGGACAAAGCGATCCGCGGCCGCATCGCCAAACCTCTCGGCACACCGGCCTTCTCAACGCTGCCTGAACAAGCGATGCGATATCTCACGGCCATCGGCCATCTCGGCGCGCCCGGCAAACTCGCCGTCACACCGATCACTTATCTTGCGCAATCCAATGCACCGGCAGGCGCAATGTCCATGGCATCGGCGCGCGACATTGTGACATTCGCCCGGATGCTGATGGACAACGGCTTGGCCCCCAACGGCGCACGGATCATGTCGGAAGCAAGCGCCAAGGCAATGCATACGCGCAGTGTCACTTGCCCAAGGCACATGAACATTGATGCCATCGGCCTTGCCTCGTTCATGTGGGATTGGGACGGCGACAATGCGTTCGACACATTCGGCCATGACGGCTCGACCATCGGGCAAGCAGCTTGGCTGCGTTTTCATCCCAAGAGCGGATCGGTCTTTGTGTTGCTGACCAATGGCGGCAATGGCAAGGGACTGGTGCATGAATTGATGGATGAATTTTTCAGCGCCAATGCAGGCGTGAAACCGACAGACGTACCATCACCTGTTGCCGGTTTGAAGTTTGATGCGGCGCGCTATGTCGGGGCTTACGCCAATGTGATGGAAACGGTGGACGTATCCGACGAAGGCGGTGCGCTCGTCGCGACAATCATCCCCTCACCTGCTGCGTCCGTGATAGCAGGCACAAGGCGCGTGCCGCTTGCGCCCGTCAATGAGGAATTGTTTGTCGGCGTCGCACCCGGCTACACGGAAACGGCGACCTATCATTTTCTGAAACCGGATGCGGCGGGTCACGCGCAATATCTCCATTCGGGTGTGCGCGCGCACAGGCGGGTTCAATCATGAAACCTTCCGATGACACATTGGCGCGGTTGAAGGCGGTCGTCGGCCCTAAAGGCTTTATCGACGGCGCCGACGAGATGACACCTTATCTCATTGAACGGCGCGATCTTTATCAGGGCCGCGCGGCGCTCATTTTGCGTCCGCAATCGACCGGTGAAATCTCTGCGATTATGAAAATCGCATTTGAAACCAACACGCGCGTCGTGCCGCAGGGTGGCAATACGGGGTTGGTCGGCGGGCAGATACCCGATGCGAGCGGTGACGAAATTATCCTGTCGCTGGCGCGGATGAACCGTATCGGCGCACTTGATGCCCTCAACAATACACTTACCGTTGAAGCGGGTGTGACGCTTGCTGCCGCGCAGGACGCCGCGCGTAAGGCGGATCGTTTGTTTCCGTTGAGCCTTGCATCGGAAGGCACATGCCAGATCGGCGGTAACCTTGCGACGAATGCAGGCGGAACCGCCGTGCTGCGCTATGGCAACGCGCGGAACCTCACGCTGGGGCTTGAGGTGGTGCTGGCCAACGGTGACATCTGGAATGGTCTGAAAGGCCTCAGAAAAGACAATACGGGCTATGACATGAAGCACCTCTTCATGGGGTCCGAAGGCACGCTCGGCATCATCACCGGCGCAGTGCTAAAACTTTTTGCGCGGCCTAAATCCGTAGAGACTGCTTTCGTCGCAGTGCCGGACGTTGACGCCGCCGTAGCCCTGCTGCGGCGCGCAGATACCGCGAGCGGCGGGCTGGTCACGGGCTTTGAGCTGATGCCGCGCATCGGCGTTGAGTTTGTGCTGAAGCATCAGGCGGGTTCCACCGATCCGCTGGGGCAGCCATCGCCCTGGTATGTGCTTGTGGAACTCAGTGCGGGCGAGACGCGCGCAGGGCGCTTGCGCGAGGTGATGGAAGCCTTGCTTGAGGCGGGCGTCGCGGAGGATGACGCAACGGACGCTGTGATTGCGGCGTCGGATGCACAACGGGCAAAACTATGGGCAATGCGCGAAGGCATGTCAGAGGTGCAGCGGCTTGAGGGCGGCAGCATCAAGCATGACGTGTCGGTGCCGGTGTCGCGCGTTGCTGAGTTTATCACGCGCGCTTCTGAGGCGGTGAGTGCGGCGATGCCCGGCGTGCGGCCTGTGCCTTTTGGCCATGTCGGTGACGGAAATATTCATTTCAATCTCACGCAACCCGTCGGCGCAGACAAAGCCGCCTTCATTGCGCGTTGGGATGAGATGAACGCGATTGTGCACGGGATCGTGCGCGAGCTTGGCGGATCGATCAGCGCGGAGCATGGCGTCGGGCAGATGAAACGCGATGAGATTGCGACGACAAAATCAGCCGTTGAAATGGAACTGATGCGCACGGTAAAAAAAGCGCTGGACCCGAAGGGGATTTTGAATCCGGGGAAAGTTGTTTAATCCGCGATGCGCGCGAGCGATGTGCCGATGGGGATGTTCTGCGCGGGCACGATCATCACTTTGTCGATGCGCGGGCCGTCCATGTCCACGATTTCAAAGCGGTAGCCGTTCCAGCCGAAATAGTCACCTTCACGCGGCAGACGGCCGAACCAGTTGAACATGACACCGGCCAGCGTATTCACCTCGGCTTGTTCGTCACCCGGCAGCTTGGTGATTTCAAGCGCGCGGCGCACTTCATCGACCGAAACAAAACCATCGATGATGTAAGAGCCGTCATCGCGCACATGGATGCCCGGATGATCGTCAACCGCGTGGTCGGACAGATCGCCGATCATCGCAAAGAAAATGTCGCTCATGGTGAGGGTGCCCACCACGTCACCATATTCGTCGATGATGAAAGCCATGAACATGCTTTCAGATTGCAGGATCGACAAGCCTTTAAGCGCGGAAGCCGTGCGCGGGATATAGAGCGGCGGCGACTTCTTGCGCAGCAGTTCTTCATTAGTCTTGGGCGTCAGGAACAAATCCTCGACACGGATCATGCCCAGCGGTTCGCCCGTGCCGCCGCGCCGGATCGGATAGCGCATTTTTTGTTCGGCACGGATGAGGCCGAGATTTTCCTCAACCGTAAAATCTGTATCGAGCCAGACCATCTGCACGCGCGGCGTCATAATTTCGCTGACGCGCGTATCGCCCAGGCGGAACACGCGATTGACAATGTCGCGCTCGACGCCGTCGATGGCACCGGACGCGGCACCCTCTTCGACCATGTGCCTGATTTCGTCTTCAGTGACGGAGGGCACCTGCTGACCGGTGATGCCATAGACTTTCACGACCGCCTCAGTGGACCAAGACAGCAACGTGACGGCGGGGCTCAGCATACGCGCGAGACCGCTCATCGGGCGCGCGATGGTGGCGGCAATGGCTTCGGGGTTGGTCAGCGCGATGCGCTTGGGGACCAACTCGCCCAGAATAAGCGTGAGATATGTGATGATGACGACGACGATGGTGAGCGCGATAGGTTCGGCATAGGCCGCGGCCCAGGGAATTTGCTTCAGGGCGGCGGCGACAGGCACCGAGAGCGTCGCGCCACCGAAGGCACCGGTGAAGACGCCGACCATCGTAATGCCGATCTGGACAGACGAGAGGAAGCGACCGGGTTCAGCGTGAAGCGCCAAAGCGGCATCAAACCCCGCCGTTGGCGCGTTGGTTCGCTTGCGGGCCGAGACAAGCGCCTGCAAACGCTGACGGCGTGACGAGACAATCGCCATTTCAGACAGCGAGAAGAACCCGTTCAGCAAAATAAGCACGAGCAGGATGATTATGTCGGAGAGCATTGCGTTCCCAGCATCAGACCGATTTCAAGTATATAGGAACGAAACAGGTTTGCGCGAAGAACCTTTTTGACCTTTTTTTGGTGTGGGATTGGCTGGACACAGTTCCGGCGTTCCGTGTTAGATTTCATCGCTTTCTGTGACGAAATCCGCCGGAGAGCACCTGATGTCTGACATGACACACCCCACCCCACCCGCCACCCCGACCAGAGAATCAATCCGTTTCCGTTCCGCTGAGGACGGCGACACAGAGGCGCTTGTCTCGCTTTGGGAGGCTTGCGGCCTGACGCGGGCGTGGAATGATCCGCGAAAGGATATTGAGTTTGCGCGGGCGGGCGCAACGTCCGATGTGCTGGTGGGGACGTTCAATGATGAGATCATGGCGAGCGTCATGGTCGGCCATGACGGGCATCGCGGTGCGGTTTATTACGTCTCGGTATCACCTGCGCGGCGCGGACTTAGATTGGGGCGCGAGGTGATGGCCGCGGCGGAAGATTGGTTGCGCGGGCGTGGCGTGTGGAAACTCAATCTGCTGGTGCGCAAAACCAATGCGGGCGTCATCGGGTTCTATGAAGAGCTTGGGTATAAGGACAGCGATACGATGTCATTGCAGAAAGTGTTGTAAGGAAAAATAAGACCCTCACCCAACCCTCTCCCGCAAGCGGGAGAGGACTTTAAGGCGAGATCATTATTTGTTGAGGAACGCCACCAAGAGCGGGATCACCTGATCCGGCGCTTCTTCCATCAGCCAGTGGCCGGAACCTTTGATGATGTGGCCTTCGACATCGGGGTCCACCAATTTGCCCTGATCGATCAGGAATTGGCCGCCCGCTTTTTCGCCGGACAGAACCATCATCGGCATGGGCAAAGGTGTCTTTGCAAATTCAGCAAAGTCTTTGGCGTCCTGCTCGAAGGCACGGAAGACTTCAAAGCCTGCCGCCATGTGGCCGGGCTTGCCATAGGCTTTGGCGTAGAACACGCGGTCAGCTTCAGGCACCGAATGTTTCGGGTCGGCGGCAAAGTCGTTCCAGAAATGCTCGAAGTAGATGCGTTCGCGGCCATCAACGAGCGCGAGCGGCGTCGGCCCGTAGAAATGGAAATGCCAGAGGTCGCGCAGCAGCCAGACATTCGTCCAATCGCCGACACCTGGCAGAAAGGCGTCCATCAGCACGACGCTTTTGACCTCAGCCGGATATTGCGCGGCATAGGCATAGGCGACCATGAGACCGATGTCATGGCCGACGACATTGGCAGATGTGACGCCGAGGCTTGTCGCAAGCGCGTGAATATCCTGCGCCATGACTTTCTTGGTGTAGCCGTCTTTCGGCGTGGCGCTGTCGCCAAAGCCGCGCAGGTCGGGCGCGATGACTGTGTGATTGGTAGCGAGTTTACCGATCAAAGGCAGCCACATATGGCTCGTCTCGGCATAGCCATGCAACAGGATGATGGCCGGACCTTTGCCTTCGGTGAGGTAATGGATTTTGACGCCGTTGACGTCGGCATATTTGCTCAACGGCGCGGCGACGGCGGGGGCAGCAAATACGATGAGGTAAATCGCGACAAGGACGCTGAACAATTTTGACAAGGGCATGATGGCTCCTGCTGTTTCATTTAAAACGTCAATGGAAGGAGCTTGCACCCGTTATGTGACGGAGTCTTGGAAAAGTTAAAACAAACTCTCCTGCCGATCATCCGTAGGCTTTGCTTTCTTCTTCGGGGTGGGCAGTTCAAGCGGAGCCAAATACGGGTCCAGCAGATGCGGCCCGTCATTGTGCACATAGTTCACGTCGGGGCTCACGGGGAAGGCCTCCATCAGGTCGTCGGACGCGGGAACCAGAAGCGCGTGGAGTTCTTTCAGCGGCGTGGCGGGATCGAGCCAGAGGCTGAAATTCTTCTCATCTAAGATCACCGGCATGCGGTGATGGATGGGCATAAGCGTCGCATTCGCCTCTGTCGTGATGAGCGCGCAGCTTTCAAGCTCGGAGCCGTTCGCCGGCATCCAATTGTCCCAAATGGCGGCGATGGCAAAAGGGCCACGATCACGGCGGCGGATGAAATGGGGCTGGCGCGGGCCTGCGCCCATCACGCGCCATTCATAGAAACCGTCAGCGGGCATTAACGCGCGGTGGTGGCGGAAGGCACCACGGAACGAGGGCTTGTCAGCAATCGTGTCGGCGCGCGCATTAATGAGCGGCGTTGTCGGCAGTTCTTTGGACCAGGACGGCACCAACCCCCAGCGGACCAGCGCAAATTCGCGCTGCTGGGCGTGGTTGAGCCGGACAATCGGCACAGGCTGGGTGGGGGCCACATTGTAACGCGCGGGAAAATTGGGCAGATCGCCATAACCGAGAAAGTTACGCATGGCTTCAGGCGGCGTGGTGATGGCGAGGCGTCCGCACATAACAGTCTCTTTAAGGTGAGTGGCCAAAGTTGAATGTTATGTTGTATCATTAGCCCATGACGGACGGAACAGCCCATATCCACGATCACGAACACTGCATCGACACGGCGATTGCCCGCGCACGCGAACTTTGCGGTGCGCGCGAGGTCAAGCTCACCCCCATCCGTGAGAAGGTGCTGGAAATCGTCTGGCGCAGTCACAAGCCTGTCGGCGCTTATGATGTACTCGACCAGCTTGCCCGTACGCATAAGGCCGCGCGACCACCGACTGTCTATCGCGCGCTCGACTTTCTGATGGCCGAAGGGCTGATCCACAAGATCGAAAGCCTCAACGCTTATCTCGGCTGCGGCGAGGCGGGGCATATGCATGAAAGTCAGTTTCTGATTTGCCGGGCTTGCGGCACGGCGGAAGAAATTGTCGATGACGCGCTCGACGCAGCGCTTGATGCCGCAACGAAACGCTCAGGCTTTACCGTTGAACGCAAGGTTGTTGAGATCGCAGGCGTTTGTGCCCGCTGCCAGACTCTATAGAGATCAGGGCGTGTTGAACGGACGGAGCAATTCGCTACACTCGGCGTCTGTTTTTCGGGCCATCTGTTTTCCGGGTATTGAGGGTTTCATGTCTTTTGCATTTCGGCGCGCTTTTATAAGCGTATTGGTGATCGCGTCACTGACGGGTTCAGCCGCCTTCGCCGCCCCCAAAGACCCCTATGCGGTCGGCACACGCAACGGGCCTTTTGTTGTCTCTGCGCGCGCGCTCAGCGAACTTGTGAAAAACGGTTATGAAATCAAAGCCAATCTCGGCAATGCGCTGATCTTACAAAAAGCCGCATCAGTTTTTTCCTGCGTCATTCCGCCGGACCCGGAGCATATGAGCTATCGCAGCTATTTCGTCTGCTCGGAACTCAAAGAACAATTCGGCCATTCGGGCAAAGCGGACAAACCATCGTCAATGTCGCCTGTGCCGGACATGCCGCGCCTCAAAATGGACAAGCCGAAGAACTGAGCTTCTTTCCGGCTTGCGCAAATTCAAAATCAAAAACAAATCTCAGGGAGAGACTGATGGCTTACAAACCTTTTGATCTGACGGGCAAAGTGGCACTTGTGACGGGCGGCAATGGCGGCATCGGGCTTGGCATGGCCGACGCTATGGCGCAATCAGGCGCGGCCATCGCGATCTGGGGCACCAATGAAGAGAAAAATGCCAAAGCCGAAGCGCAGCTGAAAGCCCATGGCGTCAAGGTTTATACGCGCAAGGTGAACGTCGCCGACGAGCAACAGGTGGTGGACGGTATCGGCGAAACGCTGAAAGCGCTCGGCCGCATCGACAGCGTGTTTGCCAATGCGGGCGTCGGCTTCGGCTCGCCTTCTTTCACGGACATGAAAACAGAAATCTATCGCAAGACGCTCGCCGTCAATCTGGATGGTGTGTTCTTCACGCTGCGCGAAGCGACAAAGCATATGGTGGACCGCGCAAAAACGGGCGACACAGGCGGCTCACTTATCGGCGTGGCGAGCTTAGCTGCCATTGAAGGTGCGGCGCGCAATCAGGCTTACGCGGCGACCAAGGGCGGCGTTATCTCAATGATGAAATCCTGCGCGGTTGAATTTGCCCGTTACGGCATCCGCGCCAACTCGATCCTGCCCGGCTGGATCGCCACCGACATGACGGCGAATGCGCAGGAGAGCAAAGCCTTTGCCGAAAAAGTGATCCCGCGTGTGCCTGCGCGCCGCTGGGGTGAGCCCGCTGACTTCGGCGGCGTCGCGGTTTATCTCGCGTCGGATGCATCGAGCTATCACTCGGGTGATACGTTTGTGATCGACGGCGGCTATGCGATTTTTTGAGTTTGGGTAAGAGACGTTAGTAACGGCGTAAAGTATGCAAGGCAGGACTTCTGACCGGCTCGTCGTCGGTGGAGGAAGCCTATGTGGCGTAGAATGGGACAGATTTTGTCCGGAGTTGGGACGTGGTTGCGTGTTGGTGCTTTTCTGGTGCCGATGATCGCTTGCGCATTCACGCCTGCTCATGCCCGCGCCGATGCGCTGAATGATGGTCTCACCCGGCTTTCTGAGATTCTCGGTAAAATCCATCATTTGCGCGATGTTTGTGGTGCGAATGATGGCCCGCTTTGGCGTAATAAGATGATCGATATGATCAATGCGGCCAATCTCGACCCGGATAAGCGCCAGCAAATGATCGCGCATTTCAACGATGCGTATTATGACGCACGCACGGTCTTTCCCAAATGCTCCGGTGAGGCGGCCAAACAGGCCAATTTGCTCTTTGACGAGGCCGAAAACCTCGCCGCGCAGCTTTCCGGTGGCCGAAAAAATGCGGCTTCATTATTTTAAGAAAGGCTTATTTTACAGTCGCTTTCCGGGCTCAGGCGGGTCATTCCGGACCGCGCCGTTAACCCTTTTTACACGAAATGCAAGACAAGCCCGCGCCATATGCTACAAACGAAGGTGGTAAACGACGGGGGAACTAAGGAAGCCGGTTTGTTCCGTGCCCTTTGCGCCCCCGGTCCCTCAGTCGGGACATGTTTGTGACCCCTTACGGGGATTAAGCAGAGGGCATGATGGCCGATATCGATATGCCGGGCGACCCGTCCGTTGAGTTGATGGATGACGAAACGATGGACGACGAGGCTTTGGACGCATTGGCACCGACCGAGACAGACCAGCGCCGTCTGGCTCTGCAATCCATCCTTGATGCATGGGACGAAGCGCTCGCCGAAGGCGTTGGCGCTGATATTCTCGCCACCACCGCCATTTTCGCCGCTCTGTCCGACATGGTCGAAGCCTATGGCGAAGAACCTGTCGCCGAAATGGCAGCGGGCCTTGCCGACCGCGTGCGTCAGGGCGAATTCACGCTCAACCGCGTGATGAATTGATTTTCTAAAGATTTGATCTCCGCGCAAATGCCCTGTTGAGCTTCGCTTGACAGGGCATTGTTTTGCGATAACACTTAACCACATGGTTAAGTCTCAAGAAGCCACACTCAACAAAACATTTGCCGCCCTTGCCGATCCGACGCGGCGCGCGCTGCTGGCGCGGCTTGATGCGGAACAGGCCATGTCGGTGAGCGACCTCGCCGCGCCTTTCGACATGTCGCTGCCTGCGGTGATGAAGCATCTCGATGTGCTCAGCGATGCCGGTCTCATAACGCGGCAGAAAAACGGGCGCAGCGTCAGTTGTCAGCTTTCTCCGGAGCCGATGGCCGAGGCGATGGGCTGGCTCGAACATTATCAACGCTACTGGAACGACAAGCTCGACCGTCTCACGGCTTTTCTGGAGGATGATAAATGGCCAACCAAACCGCCCGCGCAGATCATACCGCTGCGAAAGCAAAACCAAGCCTCACCATCAAAAAGCGCATCAAAGCCAGCCCCGAAAAAATCTGGGCCGCGTGGACGGACCCCGAAAAAATAAAACTCTGGTGGGGACCAAGCGTCACAAGCGTCCTGAGCGCGGAAACAGATCCGCGTGTCGGCGGTCGCTTTCGCGTGGCGATGAGCGGCGACGATGGCGAAATCCATGATGTGAGCGGTACATATAAGGTTTTTACGCCGCATGAAAAATTCGTGATGAGCTGGGCCTGGATCACGACACCGGAACGCGAGTCTCAGGTGACGGTGACGCTTAAGGCCGACGGCGCGGAAACGATTTTAACGCTGCTGCATGAGCAGTTCTTCGATGAAGCCGCCCGCATCGGACACAATCGCGGCTGGACCGAGTCGCTCAACAAACTTGAAGCGCTCTTTGCGTGAGGGCTGTCATCATGGATCATGATGATCTCAACTTCTACCGCACCCCCTGCCCGCCTGACAACGCATCCGGCATGGCAGACGCAGGCAAGCTGGCCGCATTGTTCTCATCCCTCCCTGATGATGTGGCAGGGCTTGCCCGCGTGGTGCAGGGCTTGATGCTGCATGAGCATCTGGCCTCGACCTATGGCGAGACACTGAGCGACACGCGGCGCGGGCAAACGCATATCCGCGATGTGGCGGCGATGCTCGATGCAATAATGTCGATTGATAATGCGCCGCTCGACTTCCCCCGCGCGCCCGGCAAACGCCTCATCGGTGTCTGTCGTCATTTCACATTGCTAATGGTGACGCTCCTGCGTACCAAGGGCTATGCGGCGCGCTCACGCTGCGGCTTCGGCACGTATTTTGAAGCGGGCCGGTTTGTCGATCATTGGGTTGCCGAATACTGGCACGGGAGCCAAGCCCGCTGGGTGATGGTGGATGCGCAGATCGACGATGTGCTGAAAGCGAAATTCAAAACGGATTTTGATGTGCTCGATGTGCCGCGCGATAGGTTTATCGTGGCAGGCGAGGCTTGGGCGCAGGTGCGCGAGGGTCGCGCAAAAGCAGAGCAATTCGGCATCATGCATATGTGGGGCGATTGGTTCATCGCAGGCAATCTCATCCGCGATGTGGCCGCGCTCAATAAAGTGGAAATGCTGCCCTGGGATGTGTGGGACGCGATGCCTGCGCCGGACGCCCCCGTGTCGTCCAAAGACTATCGCCGCTTTGACCACATGGCGGCGCTGACGCGGGTGCCCGACATGGCGCTCAATGACATCATGGCGCTTTATGATGAGGTGCGTGTGCCGCCACAGGTTTTCAATGCAGTGACAAATCAGGTTGAAACAGTTTAGAGGAGGCTTTGATGGACCATGCTGTTGTGACGCGCGGTGAATGGATCGCGGCCCGCAAGACCTTACTCGCCCGCGAAAAAGAACTGACGCGGGCGCGCGACGCCGTAATGGCCGAACGCCTCGCATTGCCTTGGGTGAAGCTCGACAAGGACTATGTGTTCGATACGGTGGACGGGAAGAAGTCGCTCGGCGATTTATTCAACGGGCGCAGTCAGCTTATTCTCAAACATTTTATGATGTGGCCCGGACGCAATGACGTCTGCACCGGTTGCGCCTTTGAAGTCGATCATGTCGGCGGCGCGCTTGTGCATCTCAACCACCATGATGTGTCTTATGTCGCCGTCGCCCGTGCGCCGCTCAACGAAATCGAAGCTGTGCGCAAGCGCATGGGCTGGCAGATCAATTGGGTGTCGTCGTTTGACAGCGATTTCAACTATGACTTCCATGTCTCGTTCAAGCCCGACGAGATGAAGGCAGCTTACTATAATTTCGAGACGGGACCTGTGCCGATGAGCGATCTCTCCGGCCATAGCTGCTTTTATCGCAATGAGGCGGGCGACATCTTCCACACCTATTCGGCCTTCGGGCGCGGCGCGGAAGAAGTGCTGACCTCATACATGTATCTCGACATGGCACCACTCGGCCGCAATGAGGGCGCTGAGAAGATGTCGGGCTGGGTGCGTCCGCATGACAAATATGCGGAAGGCGGACACGTTGATGGTATGGGGCAATATCACGCGCCCAAAGCGGGCACATGTTGCTCTGCTGATTAGAGCATAACCTCGATCAATCTGGGCCCTTTGGCTTTGAGCGCTGAGACATAAGCGTCGGCAAACTCTTCTGCCGTTGTCACGCGCACGCTTTCGACACCCATGCCCTGCCCCAGATGCACCCAATTGAGTTCGGGATTGTGCAGGTCGAGCATCGACAAAGCTTTGGGGCCGGGGTTTTCGGCACCGACGCGCATCAACTCGATATTCAAAATCGCATAGGAATTATTGGCGAAGATGATGTTGACGACATCAAGCTTTTCACGCGCCTGCGTCCAGAGCGATTGCAATGTGTACATCGCGCCACCGTCGCCATGCAGGCAGACGACTTTGCGATCGGGACAGGCAACCGCCGCACCTGTGGCGAGCGGCAGGCCCTGACCGATCGCGCCGCCCGTGAGCGAGAGATGGTCATGCGGCTTTGCTGTCGCCGTCGCAATCGCGGAGCCGAGACCTGACGTCGCGGCTTCATCGGAGATGATCGCGCCTTCGGGCAGGTAATGCGCGATAATCGCGCCTGCGCTGAACTGGTCGAGCTTGCCCTTGGGCAGGTCTGAGAGTTTCAGCGGTGCAACATGGATCGGGTCTTTCGGTGCACCGAGCGCATCAGCCAAGGCTTCCAGCGCCTGCACGCCGTCTTCGTGACCTTGCGCGAGATAATGGATCGCGGCGGTCTCAGGCGTGCACCAGCTTGCTTTGCCGGGATACGCAAAGAACGAGACCGGCGGCTTGGTGCAGACGAGGATCAGTTCTTCAATGGCGGCAAACGTCTCGACGATCTGCTCGGCGAAATAAGGAATGCGCTCGACCATGACGAGACCCGCGCCGCGCTCAACGCGGGGGGCGAATGTATCGCACATGATGCGCGCGCCTGTGGCGGCTGCGATACGGCCCGCCGCGATGAGGCCGCGTTTTTTGAGCGCGGCACCACGAATGATGATGGCGGCTTTCTTGCCGGATTTGAGCGCCTTGGCGGTCGTGTCGATAGCGACCTGGCTGACCGGCGACGGGCCGTTGATCGGCAATGCGGCGGCGGGGCCGTCTGACTCAAGCCATGCGGTATCGGCGGGCAGAATGAGCGTGGCGATCTGGCCGGGGGCCGACATCGACGCCTGCACAGCGCGCGCGCCGTCAGCGGCCACTGTCTTGGGGCTGGGGCTTGAATGGATCCAGCCCGAGACCGGTCGCGCAAAACCCTGAATGTCGGATGTCAGCGGCGCATCATATTGCGCATGGTAGGTCGCGTGGTCGCCGACAATGTTCACAATCGGCGTCTGGGCGCGTTTGGCGTTGTGCAAGTTTGCGAGACCGTTCGCGAGGCCGGGTCCGAGATGGAGAAGCGTGCAGGCGGGCTTTTCCGCCATGCGGCCATAGCCGTCGGCCATGCCGGTCACTGCGCCTTCAAAGAGACCCAGGATCGCGCGCATGCCATCGACCTTGTCGAGGGCTGCAACGAAATGCATTTCCGATGTGCCGGGATTGGTGAAACAGACGTCCACCTTGGAAGCAACAAGCGTGCGCACAAGGCTTTCAGCGCCGTTCATATTGGACATAGACGTCTCCCGGATTTTTTAGGTTTTAAGTTGCGATGGAGATTAGAGGGCGCAAGCGGCGGGGACAAGGGAGGTAAGGCTGCCGCGACGTCATTGCCTAGAAAAACAGCTTATACGTCACACGCAACAGGACCGCCGCGCCAAAGGCGATGATGAGACCGCCGGACACACGGTTGATGATTTCGAGCAGGTGATCCGACATGCGCTGACGGAAGAGATTGACGAATTGCGAAAGACCGACCCACCAGAGCATCGAGCCTGCGACCACGGCCGCCGTGAGCGTCAGCGCATGGGAGGCGCCCTGACCCGTGCTGATGCTGGCGACACCGCCAAAAATGGCAATGAAGCCCAGCATGGTCGCCGGATTTGTGATGGTGAGCGCGAAAGTCGCAAGGAACACGCGCGCGACAGCCCCTGACAGGTTTTCACCTTCGACGGCATCGAGATGGGGATGCGCGATCAGGGTGCGGTAGCCGAGGAACAACAGGAAGACGCCGCCGATGCCCTGCAGCCACAGCTCATATTTCAAAAAGAAATCAATCGCCGCCGTCATGGAGAAGGCCGCCATGGCCGCAAAAAGACCGTCGCCGATGGCCGCGCCCGTGCCCGCGATGAGGCCGTTGAGCTTGCCAAAGCGCAATGTCCGCTTGATGACCACAAGATTGACCGGACCGATAGGCGCTGCGACCGCCAAGCCGATCGCTATACCACTTGCTACAAGACCTATATCCAGCATCTAACCTTGTTTCCGCTCAGGCAACGACGACATCATTGCCGACTGGTTCAGCATAAAGCTTTTTCACCAGATCGGCACGACGACCAAGCGCCACAGCCTGATTGATGTACCCCTTGTCGGTGAGTTCGCCGCCATCGACGCTTGGCGGCTCGGTCATCAGCAGAGCACGTTCAACGCGCGTGCTCGATCCGGGGTTATGCTTATTGTGCGCGCGCATGCCTTCTGCGAGCAGACCAAGCAACTTGGGATGCACCACAATCTGTTCCGGCGTCAGGCTCTCATCGCCGACAATTTTGCGGCAGGCGGCAAAATTCGGAAAGCCCAGCAGCCCGATATAAGATTTATCGAGGCCCGCAACGAGTGCGTCCTGCAACACGGTGCCGACAGAAGCCAGCGCATCGACGCGCAGCTTGCCCGCGCTCACCCATGTGCCGGTTGAAAGTTTGAAATCTTCAGCAACGCGGCCATCGAAAACGAGGCCTTCGACGGGGTCTGCATCGTCCACAAAGCGCGCGCCGTCGCCGAGGCAATAGAAGCCTTCGTCATCGTAAGCATCGCGCGTCTTTTCCGGGTTCTTGTAATAGCCCGGGGTGATGCAGGCGCCGCGCACGCGCACTTCCATCTTCTGGCCCACAGGCGCGAGTTTGATCTCGACGCCGGGAAGCGGCAGGCCCAAGAGCCCCATGCGCTCGGTTTCCCAATGCACATTCATAATGGTGGGTGCGGTTTCGGTTGCACCATAGCCGGAGCTGAAAACGATGCGTTCACCCGTGAGGCGGATCGCCACTTCCTGCAAACGATCGTAGAGGTCCTGGCTTAGCGCCGCGCCGCCATAGGCGAGTGAGCGGAGCTTGGAGAAAAAGTTGACCGCCAGCGCGTCGTCTTTTTCAAGCTCATCAACCAGCATCGTATAGGCAGACGGCACAGTGGAATAAGCGGTCGGCGCGATTTCGCGCAGGTTCTGCACGGTCTCGGTGAAGGCGCCGGGCACAGGACGGCCGCCGTCAATATAGAGCGTGCCACCGGCAACGGTTGTGTTCGAGAGGATCGCGTTGCCGCCGAAGCAATGGTTCCATGGCAGCCAGTTGAGCAAAACCGGCGGTTCGGCCACATCATCCGTGGAGGTCATCGACTTCGGCATCACCGAATTCACACACATCATGCGCGTCGTCATAATGACGGCCTTGGGCATGCCGGTGGAGCCGGACGTGAAGAGATATTTTGCCACCTGATCGTGATTGAGGTTGTTGAAGCTACGCTCAACAGCGTCGGTGGGTGTGGCAGACACAAGCTCCGGGTAAGGCGTGCCGAGCGAGCCGTCGGCGGTGACAAGTTCGATGCCGGATATATCAATCGCATTGAGCGCACGGGTGAAGGGCGCGGCATTTTGCATGAAGATCATTTTGGGTTCGATAAGACCGACAACATGTTTCAGCTTGTCGAAATCCGTGCTCATCGTGCTGTAAGCGGGCGAGATGGGCACAGCAGGTACGCCCGCAAGGATCGCACCATAGGTCATCAGCGCATGTTCGAGCGAGTTGCCCGACAGGATCATCAGCGGCGTCTGCTGATTGAAGCCGCGCGCCAGCAGGCTTTCGGCAATCGCATTGATGCGCTTATTGGCTTCGGCATAGGAGAGGCGCTCCCATGCACCGAGCACACCGTCTTTCGTCGGACCACGCATCGCAAGCCATGTGCGGTCAGGCGCTTCGGCGGCCCATTTGCGGATGGGGGCGCTCAGATTTTCCGGCACAGGCAGCAGTGGATTGAGGTTGCGCATGACGACCGAACCATCGGCGCGACGCTCAATATCGATCTTGCGTTCGAGATAATTCGCGTTGCGGAAAGCAGGTTTCCCAGCACTTCCAGACGTATTTGTCGCGGCCCTGTCCATATCCATCACTCACTCCCCCCCTCAACCTTTACGCGTTCACATCAACGACGATGCGGCCACGCACTTTGCCTGCGAGGATTTCAGCGCCCAAGGCAGGCACGTCCTGCAGCGAGACGCGCGTGGTCATGGCATCGAGCTTTTTGAGGTCGAGGTCTTTGGCCAGACGGCTCCACGCTTCAACGCGTTTGGCCATCGGCGCATTGACGCTGTCGATGCCTGCGAGCGTGATGCCGCGCAGAATGAAGGGCGCAACCGAACCCGGCAGGTCCATGCCTTGGGCCAGGCCGCAAGCGGCGACCGTGCCGCCGTAGCGCGTACCGGCAATGGCGTTGACGAGTGTGTGCGAGCCCACCGCATCAACAACGCCTGCCCAACGCTCTTTGGCGAGCGGACGACCGGCGACGGAAAGCTCGTTGCGGTCAATGATCTCGGAGGCACCGAGACCTTTGAGATAGTCGGCTTCGGAGGCGCGGCCCGTGGACGCGATGACGCGGTAGCCGAGTTTCGCAAGAATGGCGATGGCGACCGAGCCGACGCCGCCTGCGGCACCCGTGACGAGAATATCGCCCTTGTCCGGCGTCACGCCGCCATGTTCCAGCGCGAGAATGCAGAGCATCGATGTATAGCCCGCTGTGCCGATGGCCATGGCATGGGCGTTGGAAATGTTCTTGGGGAGTTTGACGAGCCAGTCGCCTTTGACGCGCGCCTTCTGGGCGTAGCCGCCGTGATGGCCTTCGCCGACGCCGTAGCCGTTCAGCACCACGCGGTCGCCCGCCTTGAAGTCTTTATGGGTCGAGCTTTCAACATTGCCCGCAAAGTCGATGCCGGGCGTCAGCGGCCATGACCGGATGATAGGGGCGGCACCCGTAAGAGCCAGACCGTCTTTGTAGTTCACGGTTGAATAATCAACGGCAACGGTCACGTCGCCTTCCATCAGATCGGCGGGGGTCAGGGTCACGATGTCAGTGGACTGGCCCGCATCGGTCTTCGACACACGAATGGCGCGGAATTGTTCGGTCATTTTGGCTCCCTGAAAGGCTTTTTGGCCCGTATTCTTAATGTTGCTGGGCACAAACGAGCCTAATTCTGCCGTCCGGTCAAGGCTCAGGGAAGGGTCGGCAGCAGTCAGGCGTTTTGAGTGCCAAAATTTAAGTCACAGTCACCGAAAAATGACACAGAGGCTGACACTTTCGCTCCCCTGCCCGCTTCATTTGACTAGGATTCTCCCGTCGGCGCAGGGGGCCGAAATCGAGTCGCTGACAGTCTCTTAAGCGCCGGCTGTAGATTATTTGCAGCAGGAGTGACGCATGCTGAGAGACACGCGCGAGTTCGCTAAAATGATTGATGGCTACCGGCTGGTGACGGCGGAAATCCTCTACCGGATGCCCGACCATCCGGGCTTCCTCCAGACTTTCGTCTGGCAGGATTATGACCTTGAGCCGAAATATCCGACGCTGACGAAGTTTCTCGACTATTGGGAGAAAAACCTCGACGGCCCGCTCTTTTCAGTGCGGATCGCAACCAAGCGCGTGATCACACCGGCTGAATTTCCGTATGCGGATTTTATGGGCGTGCTGCACTAGCCTTTCGGCAGGTTCTCCAGGAAAGTCATCGCCTCGCCCTGCGCCGCGCCGGTGATCTCATCGTTCCACATCACGCGACGCCCGCGGATGATGGTGCCGATGGGCCAGCCTGTGACGTTCATACCATCGAACGGCGTCCAGCCTGAACGCGTGGCGATCCAGTCATTCGTGATCGTGCGTTTGGCTTTCATGTCAACAATGGTGAAATCGGCATCGTAACCCACCGCGATGCGCCCCTTTCGGGCAATGCCGAAAATGCGCAAAGGGCTTGCGGATGTGAGGTCCACAAAACGCTGCAATGACAAGCGGCCCGCATTCACATGGTCGAGCATCACAGGCACAAGCGTCTGCACACCGGGCATGCCGGAGGGCGAATTCGGATAGGGCTTGTCTTTTTCCTCGCGCGTATGCGGCGCGTGGTCGGACCCCAGCACGTCGATGACGCCCGACGCGACGCCCGCCCAGATACCGGCTTTGTGTTCAGCGGTGCGGATCGGCGGGTTCATCTGCGCATAGGTGCCGAGCCGCTCATAGCAATCAGGGGCGGCGAGCGTCAGATGCTGCGGCGTCGTCTCGGCGGTTGCGATGTCTTTGTTGGCGGCGAGCAGCGGGATTTCATCCGCCGTGGTGATGTGCAAAACGTGAATGCGCTTGCCCGCTTCGCGCGCGAGACGCAAAAGCCGCGTGGTGCAGCGGACCGCGCTTTCGGCGTCGCGCCAGACGGGATGGGTCTCGGGCTTTCCTGCAAGCGCCAACGGTTTGCGCTCGATCATGCGGTCTTCATCTTCCGAATGAAAAGCCGCGCGGCGGTTGATGACTTTGAGAAGACGCGCCACGTCCTTGTCGGTGGCGACCAAAAGCGTGCCGGTGGATGAGCCCATGAACACTTTGATGCCGCAGCAGCCGACCGTGTTTTCCATATCGACCAGCAGGTCGGTGTTTTCGACCGTCGCGCCGCCATAGAAGGCAAAGTCGCATTGCATCCGGTGATGGGCGCGGCGCACTTTGTCGGTGAGCGCGTCGGGTGTGGTGGTGGCAGGCGCGGTATTGGGCATTTCAAAGACCGCCGTGACACCGCCCAGCACCGCCGCGCGACCGCCCGTTTCCAGATCTTCCTTATGCTCGTTTCCCGGCTCGCGCATATGAACCTGACTGTCGATGACGCCGGGCAACACATGCAGACCTCTGGCGTCGATCACTTCACCGGCTGAGGCATGGGCGAGATCGCCGATGGCGGCGATGCGCCCGCCCCTCACGCCGATATCGATGAGGCCGATACCGTCTGTGTTGACGACAGTGCCGCCTTTGATGATGAGATCGTAGGTCGCGCTCATGCCGGTGCCTTTTCCTTATTCATGTTTTTCTCAGAGGCGATGCGGTCAAGCAAAGCCGTCGCCGCGTCATAGACCATATCAACAGTCAGATCCTGCATGGCGTTCTCGCCTGCAAAGCCTGCGCCCAAATCGGCCAGAATTTCCTCGCGCGAGCGCGGTCCGCGCACCTGCGCCGTGTTCGTGCCCCAGGGATCATAGCGGCCATCGGGCGTCGGGCCAAAGAGACCCAATGTGGGCGAACCGGAGGCGGCGGAAAGATGCATCAACCCGCTGTCATTGCCGATATAAAGCGCGACGCGCTCAAAGCAGGCCCCGACAAGGTTCAGATCTTCACCGATCAACTCGATGCGTTTGTCATCCGGCACAGCCTTGATAAGCGGCAGCGCGAGGTCCCGCTCGCCCGGCGCCAAAGCGACCAGCACATGCGCGCCTTCAAGCGGACCGCCCTTGCCCACAAGGCGCGGCACCAGTTCGGCATGGCGCTCGATGGGCCACATTTTGCGCGGCCATGCGGCGGAGGGGCCAATGGCCAGCACGCGGCGACCATCGGGGATCAGGTCTTTCGCCCGCGCGCGCGCCGCCTCACCCGGCCAGAGGCGCGGCCAGGGGGCCGGATCAAAGCCCGCGACGGAGGCGTTGTGAATAACACGGTGAAGTGTGTGATTGGCGCGCAGCACATGGCGCTTGCGTGTCCACAGGAAGAAGGCGGTGGCCGAGCCGCGCAGATCCACCACGGCTTCAAAGCGACGAAACATGGTCGCGCCCAGCAGTTTGCGCCAATGTCCGGCATAGGGCTCTTTTGGCATTTCGATAATGCGCTCGACGCGGGGCGCATGTTTGAAAAGCGGCGCGGCCAGCGGCCCGCAGGCGATCCAGAACTTCGCCGTCGGGTAGCGTTCCATCAGACCGGCAAGCAGCCCCGTTGAAAGCACACCGTCGCCAATGCGGTTAGACGTGATGAAGAGAATACGCATTGAGGCCTTGTAGATTAATGAGGGGCTTGCAGGGACGGCTAAAAGGGTGCGGAGTATAGGAAGTGCGGCGGAAACTGCCAAGTTTATGACAGCAAGCAAAGCTGTCACTTGTTGGTAGCGCCAAGGGTGCTTAAATGTGCCATGCTATGAGACGGGCCGGTACCGGCTGTTGAGCGAATATGTCAGATACGAGGTTTGAGAGCCTGAGAATGGTGCTGAAAGCGACGATCCTGCCCGATCGGGGGGTTTTGCGTGTCGGTGGACCCGAAGCGCGTACATTCTTACAAAATCTCATCACCAATAATGTCGATCTGGTGGACGGCACGCGAGCAGTCTATGCCGCTTTGCTGACGCCACAGGGCAAATTCCTCTTCGACTTCTTTATCAGCAAAGACGACGAAGGCAGCGCAGGGTCTGATGCAGTCCTTCTCGATTGCGACGGGGCACGGGCCGCTGATCTCGTCAAGCGCCTGAACTTTTACAAACTCCGCGCCGATGTGACGATTGAAAATCTGTCAGACACATTGAAGGTCATGGCCGTCTGGGGCGACGACGTGGTGACTATTTCGCTGGGCGGTGCCCATACCGATCCGCGCATTCCGCAAATGGGGATTCGCATCGTTTCCGCCGATCCGAAAGTGACGGGCGCGGAGGCGGCGACGCCAGCCGACTATCATGCGCATCGCATTGCGCTCGGCGTCGGCGACGCGGCCAAAGACTTTGAACCCGACCGCAGTTTTCCGCTCGAAATGAATTTCGAGGAGATGAACGGCGTTGATTTCCAAAAGGGCTGCTTCATCGGACAGGAAGTCACTTCGCGCACCAAACGGCGCGGCAATGTGCGCAAGCGCCTCATCCCCTGCGATGTCGAAGGCAATGTGCCAAAGCCGCATATGTCGGTGCAATCGGTCGGGCGCGAAGTCGGCACGGTGTTCTCAGTGGATAAAACGGGCGGTCGTGTACTCGCCCTGTTGCGGCTCGATTTGCTCAACGGCGCACCGCTCGAAATCGACAGCGACACAACGCTGACGCCGCATAAGCCTGTCTGGGCGCAATTCGCGCTTGCGGGTGCGGAAGACGACGCCGAAGAAGCCGAAGAAAGCTGAACCGCTCCTCCCGTACCGGCTGGATGCTGGAGGGCATGGCACGGAAGAAGCGGCAGCGTTGAGATAAACCCGTCGCAGGGGGCCGCGTTACGGCTTCATCTCATTCTTCATTTCGTTTTTCATCTCGTCTTTGGCCATGTCTTCTTTGGCCATGTCTTCTTTGGCCATGTCTTCTTTGGCCATGTCTTCTTTGGCCATGTCTTCTTTGGCCATCTCATCCTTCGCCATGCCGTCCGTGGCCATTTCGTCTTTGCTCATGGCGTCTTTGGCCATGTCATTTTTCATCATGTCTTCATTGGCCATATTGTCTTTGGCCGGTGCCATTTTGGACATTTCATCGGCCACAGCGCCTGATGCGGCACCTATCAATACGGCGAGCGAGAGGCCGGCAGCGGCAGCAACCGTTGCGAATGTTGTGCGAACAGTCATGTGAGTTTCCTCTTTTGTTGGTTTATATGGGGACATGAATTCATGCGCGGTCGCACCGCTTCCCTCTGCCATCGGCGTGAGTCTGGGGGTCACGACAGAGAGAAGCGGCTGACCACTCGGTTACGCAACAGATACGCAACAGGGACGGTCGTTACTTCGGCGCCATTTCGCTGCCGAGCTTCTTGGTCGTTTCCTTTTTATGCGTCACCGTCTTGTTGTGATGCTTCTTGGCCGTTGTCATGTCAGACGCGGATTTTGTCGCTTCATTGGCCATCGGCGTGGCGGCAGAAGCTGTGGCGACGCCGCCAAGGATCACGGCAAGCGACAGACCTGCGGCGGCGATATTTGAACGGATAGACATTTGGAATTTCCTCAATCATATGGCGAGCGACGGGGGGACGCGCCGCTCCTTGCGTTACAGGCGGCGCATGTCGCCGCTGTACAAGGCATACGAACTGAGACGGGTGAGAGTTACATCGGGGCGGGATTAAATAAATGTAATCAGCGATTAAGCAGCCGGCCGCCGAACCAGCGGTTGACACCCACGACGACCGCGATGGCCAATATGTGCACGAGAATGTCGGTGCCCGTCGCATCAAACGGATGGAATATATAAAGAAGGCTCGATGAAGCGGCGGCAACCGTCACGCCACCGGCAATGCTGGTAATGCCGGGATGAAGCGTATAGCCGCGCCGGAGCATGAAGATCAGCAAAGTTGAAAGCGGCAGCGACAGGCCGACGATATAGACAAAACATCCCGGCGCTTCCAGCAGCGTGTACCAGCGCATTTCGGGAATGATCGCGAGTTGGTTGAGGCAGCCGAGGCCGCTCGCACCGAGCCATAGCGCCAGCCCCGGCAGCGGCAGTAAAGCCCAGCGCGGGCTTCGGTCCGGCAGGCTCAGTTGAAAGACGGCGATGGCCCCGAGCACCGTGCTGAGAACAGCTCCGGCCAGCGCCACGCGCGTTTCGGGCATATGCTCAAAATGAACAAGCAATACGGAGATGTCGAAAGCGAGATAAAGCCCGACCGCGAAAGCCGCGACCACACCCAGCCAAAAGGCGGCACGCCACAGCGGTGCCGGCAGGCGACGCACGGGCACGAGATCGGCTGTCAGCGCGTCGATCAGAATCTTATGTGAGGCACTCTCCGGCATTTCGTGATCTGTACTCATAGCTGGCCACCGAGGCGGGCGCGCAAGGCTTTCAGGGCGCGATGCAGATTGACCTTCAGCGCGCCCGTCGATTTACCCGTAAGTCGTGAGGCCTCGGCAAGCGAAAGTTCGCGCAGGGCCAGATGTTCTATCGCTTCGCGCTGTCCTTCACCCAATTCAGCAATGGCCGCGCTCAAGACCCGCGCCCGTTCGGCCTCGTCCAGCGGGCGGTCGGTCGCCATATCGGGCTCGGCGTAAGACTCGTATGCCAAAGGTGCATGGCGTTCGCGCGAGGCATGGCGCGTCTGACGCCGCAACAGATCAAGCGCGCGGCGCTGCGAAATCGTCGTGACCCAGGCGGTGAAGGAGCGGTCCGGCTCATACGTATGGCGCGCGCGGTGGATCGAAGACAGAACTTCCTGCACCACATCGTCAACCGCCGTGCCCGTGACGCCCTGACGGCGCGCGACGCGCTCGATCACCGGCACGATTTCACGCAGCACAATATGATAGGCCGCGCGATCACCCGCTTGGGCCGCAGCCATCAGACCAGACCAACGCTCATCTGCCGAAGGTGAGGTGGCATCTGCTTCTTGTTGTGACGTCAAAAGGCGAAAAATTCCTGACCCAGTGGCCGCAGCCGGAGCGGACTGCGGGTTCCGAACCCCTGCATCAAACCACAGTTGAGAGGTTGTCGCCATTTTGACCTGAACATGCCGACCGGAATACGAAAGACTGTCTCACTCTTCTTATTCGCTGGCAGAGGCTCAAAAGTTACATCTATGTCATTTTGAATCGGAACCCCCGTCATTTTGAATCAAAAAAATGTGTCAGAATGACCGGAAGCAGACAGATCATCAAAAAACGGAACAGGACGATGGCGGAAGCGGCAAAAGCAAAACCAAAAACACCGGCAAAAACAAAAACCATCATTGCCGCCCCGACCGGCTGCACATGGCCGGGCACCGATCCGCTTTATCTCGCCTACCATGATGAAGAATGGGGCGTGCCGGAGTTTGACGACAGGGCACTCTTTGAAAAGCTCATCCTTGATGGCTTTCAGGCGGGCCTGTCATGGATCACCATTCTGCGAAAGCGGGAAAATTTCCGCGAAGCCTTTGACGGGTTCGAGCCGGAGAAGATCGTGCGCTACACGCCTGCGCGCGTCGAGAAACTTTTGAAAAATGAAGGCATCATCCGCCATCGCGGGAAAATTGAAGCGACAATCGGCAATGCGCGGGCATGGCTCGACATCATGGATCAACCCGGAGGTTTCTCTGAATATCTCTGGACCTTCGTCGATGGTGCGCCAAAACAAAATCAATTTGTAACGATGCGCGATGTGCCCGCCGCGACGCCGATGAGTGAAGCGCTCTCAAAATCGTTGAAATCCAAGGGTTTTCGCTTTGTCGGCCCGACCATCGTTTATGCTTTTGCGCAAGCCGTCGGAATGGTCAATGATCACATGATCAGTTGTCCGCGACACAAAGATTGTGCCAAGCTGGCGAAGACACCTAGAGAGCGATCCCGCGCTAAGTAATTTCAAAACACGCGGGGCCGCAGATGAAATGCGCGGCGCGATATTTCTTCACACAAAGTTCTGAAAATTTGTTTCGAATTTTATTTCGGACCTTTGTTTCGACACTTTGTTTCGACACATTGCGTCGCGGGCAGGCCAAGGTGAATGATTACCTTTCTCCTGTTGCATAACGCGTTGGGAGTTCAAGACAATGTTCAAGCGTACAAAAGAGTCCGGGACAGAGACCCCTGAGGAAGACACCCTGCCATTGCAGGCGGGCGGATCGCGTCTCATTGAACGCACCGCGCAAAGTGAACCTGAACCGGTCTCCCACCGCCAACTCACCCCCTCATATGAAGTAAGGAAGCCTGCCGTGCGAACGCTCCAGACACATGCCCCCTCATTCGGCTCGTCGTCGGGCCAGACCACGCCAGCCAATCTCCATGTCGGGCGCGGGCTGAAGCTCGAAGGCAAGATCCAGTCCTGCGATACGCTGGTGATCGAAGGCGATGTCACCGCCACCATCGAAAGCGGCACACTCACCATCTCCGAGACCGGCGAAGTGCGCGGCGAGGCCACCGTCGAGACGGCCGAAATCAACGGCAAGTTTGACGGCACGCTGATCGTCAAAAAATGCCTGACCGTCAACGCGACGGGCCGGATCACCGGCATCATCCGTTATGGCGAGCTCAAAGTGGAGCAAGGCGGCAAGATCAGCGGCGAAGTGGAAGCCGTCGAAGGCACGGCGGTCACTGCGCCGTCACTGCGTACCGGCGACGCGGCTGCTTCAGCCTGAGGTTTGGCCCGAGCCAAAGCACCGCCCGCACGCTTTACCCAAGCGTTAACCTGCCTTTATGCGATAAGCGAGAACCCCGGCCCGATAGCCGGGGTTTTTTCACGTCACATACCGCAACAAAAGTTTATGGCGATAGACAGTGGAATCTCCGCGCGGGCTGGCCTAATTTAACGCTCCGGCCTCAGGGGAGGGCTGAAACAGCGTAAAAGGCCCATGAACAGGCTGCGCTGTTTGATACAAATACTATTCAGGTGATCCATTGACCAAAGTCGTCATCAGCGGAACGGGCGTTTTCACGCCGCCCTACTCAATCAGCAACGCCGAACTCGTTGATAGCTTCAACACCTATGTCAGCAATTTCAACGCGGCCAATGCGGACGCCATCGCCAAGGGCACGGTTGAAGCTCTGGCCCCCTCAAGCGCCGAGTTCGTTCACAAGGCGTCAGGCATTGAATCGCGCTATGTGATGAACAAGACGGGCATCCTCGACCCTGAGATCATGGCACCGCGCCTGCGCCAACGCTCGAACGACGAGCCGTCGATCCTCGCCGAGATGGCGGTCGATGCGGCGAAGAAGGCGCTCGCCCGCGCCAACAAGACCGCGGCTGACATCGACGCCGTGCTTGTTGCCTGTTCCAACCTTGAACGCCCCTACCCCGCCATCGCCGTTGAAGTGCAGGAGCTTCTCGGCATTGAAGGCTTCGGCTTTGACATGAACGTCGCCTGCTCCTCGGCGACGTTTGGCATTCAGATGGCCTATGACATGCTGCGCTCGGGTTCGGTGCGCGCGGTCCTCATTGTCGACCCTGAAATCTGCACCGGCCATCTCAATTTCCGCGACCGCGACAGCCATTTTATTTTTGGTGACGTCTGCACCGCCATCGTGGTTGAGCGCGCCGAGACCTGCACGGCCAAAGGCGCATGGGAAATTCTCGGCACGCGCCTCGTCACGAAATTCTCAAACAACATCCGCAACAATTTTGGTTTCCTCAACCGCGCGACACCCGAAGGCATCGGCGCCAAGGACAAGCTCTTCGTCCAGGAGGGCCGCAAAGTGTTCAAGGAAGTTGTGCCGATGGTCTCGCAACTCATCCTCGACCATATGGAAGCCGAAGGTCTCGATCCCAAAGACCTGAAACGCATGTGGCTCCATCAGGCCAATATCGGCATGAATGATTTTATCGGTCGCAAAGTTTTGGGCCGCACGCCCGAGCCGCATGAGCAGCCGAACATTCTGAACGAATATGCCAATACAAGTTCAGCCGGCTCCATCATCGCCTTCAGTCAGAACAGCGAAGATCTGAAAGCAGGCGATCTCGGTTTGATCTGCAGCTTCGGCGCGGGCTATTCGGCGGGCAATGTGCTGGTGCGCAAGCAGGCCTGATCGCCATCGTCATGGCGGGACGCCTTTGCCACGGGGACAAGTTTATTTTCGGGCACCCTAAGCCTCTATCCCCGCCCGGGGATTATTTTTGCTGCATAAATTTCCGAAAATAAATTTCGTCGCTTTTTATCCCCGCAGTGGGGATTAGTTTTTTTTCGCCCCATACCGACCCTCGACGAACCGACTAACGATCTCTGCATGGAAACCTCGAATCTCTTGCAAGAAATGCGAACTGAACCGATGCAGTTTCATGCTCAAAATCACCTCTATCCCCGCTTTTTGACAAGCGGGAATCGGGCCTCAATGTCGCAGGTTTAAGCTTTCAATGGTTGGACGGTGTCGATGCGGAATGTCAGCATCGCGCCGTCTTCTTCCGTCACTGAAACATACTCACCTGTCTTGAAGAGATGCTTGTCGAGCTTGAAGAATGGTTCGTCCGCCTCGCGCGTCGTCGCGTCATAGTCAATGGCCCAACCCCGCCCGATATGGCGCAGCAGACCTTTGCGATCCGGTTCGTTTTGCCAGAAGCGGCGCACGGTGCAGGCTTTGGAATGAGCTTTCCATGCGTCAGAATCCAGCGCGCCTGCTGCATCAAGCGGCACAACCAGATCATAGCCATGATGTGGCGATCCGTTAGGAAAGTCTTCGTTACGCGCGAGAGTCAGGTGGACATGATAAAGGGTCATGGCATTCTTCCGTTGTTGAACCCACTCAAGGGGTACGAATAAGTTGGATTGAAGCGACGGTGCGACATACAGCTCAATGCGCCATCAGCACCGGTATCGTTGCGTGAGAGCGAATGTGCTGCGTCGCGCCGCCTATAATAAACTCGCGCAAACGCGAGTGGCCATAGCCACCGACGACCAGCAAATCGGCACCGAGTTTTTCCGCCTGATCAAGCAATAAACCACCCACGGAACGGCCTGCTTCCAGTTCGGTGAGATGGATGCCGGCATAGATGCCATGCAGCGCCAGATAATCGGCAAGCAACTGCCCCGGTTTTTCTTCGAGCGCTTGCGCACCGATACACAAAATCGACACGCTCTTTGCTTCTTCCAAAAACGGAATAGCGGCGGTCACAGCATGGGCCGCCATCACACTATTATCCCAGCCAATCGCCACCGTGCCACCGACATGCATAGCACAAGCTTTCGGCGCGATGAGTACCGGACGACCCGCGCTCATCATCGCCGCCTCCAATGTACTGCCGCCTGCAGCACCGGCATTGCCTTCGCCAAACACGACGAGATCAGACAGGCGACTGTGCGAGGCCACAACATCATCGCGATGACCCGATACATCGAGAAAACGCGCTGACGGCAGTGTTCCTCCATTAGCTTTGTCGTTCACCGGCAGATCAGCTTTCGTCGCCGCATCAACAAACATCGCGCGTGCTTTCGCGGAAGCCTTGTCGGAGCCTTCTTTCGCCGCCTGCATCAATTGCTCGACCACCTGCCCCGACACGCCATCGCCCAGGAAAGGCAAAGCCTCTGTCGGATCTGCGCGCACAAAAAGGCCGACGAGCTGCGCACCAAAAGTCTTGGCCACCGTCATCGCTGTGCCGAGAACAGCGGCTTCTGTGGCAACCCCCGAAAGAGGAACAAGGATTTTGCGAACGGCCATTATCACTACTCCTTATGCTCGTGCCTTGTGGACGTATTCTTCTGAGCCTCAGGGTATCACGGCTATCGGATGTCTATAATATCTGCGGGGAGCGTTGCATGTTCACCGCCTAGCAGCAAGACAGGACATCTCGCCGCGGCGGAAAGACGCGCCGCATCATCGTCGTCACCCAGCGCCTGCGCATTGACGACAATCAAACCGGCATTAGCTTTGCGTGCGGCGCTTGCCAGATCAGCCGTAGAAAAGCCCCGTGCGAAAAGACGACGGAAAGGCATCGCGATGCGCACGGCAAGCGATTGTGAAAAACCGACACAAGTTTCTCCAAGGCTTGAACCTTCATCAACGGCGAGCAGGGGCCGCACGGGAGACGCAAGCGTCTTGCCAAAACTTCGCGGACGTGTAGTCGGCGATATAAATGCGTTGCCCACTGTCACGCCACGACCGGTCAACAATACATCGGCACGCGCATCCAGAGTTGCGGCGCGCACCGTGCGGCCGAGCTCATGGCGGCTCGCATCCTGCGCGCGCAGTACCAGCGTATCGGCGACGCCCGTATGTTGTACAAGACCCGTCAATCCGGCGCCGCGTGCGACATCGAAGCTCCAGTTCACATGCGCCTCGCCCGCCACGCGCTCCAGCAAACGTTTGGCAATCTGCGCCTGCGCTTGCATCGCGCGCAACATTTCGGCGCTGTCGATTTCATTCATCTTGCCGCTCATCGACACCTCGCGCGCGAATGGCAGGCTTGCCAGCGCCAGAAGATTTTCATCTTCAACAAAAATGCCGCGCAGGTTTGCATCAACGGAAGCCGCCACACGCGCTGCCAGCGCAAGCGCTTCACGCGCCATGAAGCTCGTGTCAAGACCCACAACAATGCGCCGGTGCGACAATGATGTTACTTTTCTTATCTGGTCTTGCTCAGCCATGTCGGCTCACTTTCGTTTGCCATTATCGTCCACGCGCTGCGCGAAGCGCCGCTGATTATCGGCAAAGGCTGCAAGACGGGCTTCGGCTTTGGCATAAACTGAACCCGCTGCAAAGTTACCATCCGCACCGCGCGTGCCCGCAGGCACATTCATCAACAGTTCGACGCCCTCTTCAATGGTCTCAACGGGATAGATCGCAAAGACACCACGCTCCACCGCATCGACCACATCCTGCCGAAGCATAAGATGCTTCACATTTGCGGCAGGAATGAGGACACCCTGCTCACCTGTGAGACCGCGCCGCATACAAATATCAAAGAAGCCTTCGATCTTGTCATTGACGCCACCGATCGCCTGCACCTGACCCAGTTGATTGACGGAGCCGGTGACCGCAAGCCCTTGCGCTATCGGCACTTCGGCGAGCGCGGAGATGAGCGCATAAAGCTCCGCCGACGACGCGCTGTCGCCGTCAACGCCGCCATAGGATTGTTCAAAGACGAGACTGGCACTCATCGAGAACGGAATTTCCGGCAGGAATGTCGCCGAGAGATAACCCGACAAAATAAGGACGCCCTTGGAATGAATGGGCCCGCCCAAATCGACTTCGCGTTCAATGTCGAGTACGCGGGCGCTGCCCAGCCCCATGCGCACACGCGCGGTGATGCGCGAGGGACGCCCGAACGATACAGCTCCCATGGAGAGCACCGAGAGGCCGTTCACCTGTCCCACGCATTCGCCTTCTGTGTCGATCATGATGATATCGCGCGTGATAAGTTCCAAACTGCTCTCACGCATCCGGTCGGCGCGCGCGACCTGCGCTTCAACGGCGGCATCAATATGGAAGGCTGTCATCACATCGGCGGATTTCGAGCGCGCGATGTAATCCGCCTCGCGCAACAGATCAGCGATGGGGCGCATAGCGGTTGAAATTTTCTCGGCATCTTCGGCGAGTCGTGAGGCGCGCTCCGTGACACGCGCAACGCCGGAGCGATCAAGCGGCAGCAAATCTTCACTGCGGCAAAGACCCGCGAGAAAACGCGCATAGAGCAAATCATTTTCCGGTTCGCGGTCGAGCACATCGTCAAAGTCAGCGGCGACTTTGAACAACTCTCCAAACTCCGGATCGGCGTTCGACAACACGTAATAGAGCTGACGATCACCGAACAAGAGCACCTTAATTTCGAGCGGCACAGCGTCCGGCTCCAACGTGACCGTCGAGACGAGGCTCATAAATTCGCCGGGACTTTCTATGATGATTTTGCGACGGCGCAGCGCACGCTTCAGCGCTTCCCATGCGAGCGGCTCGCGCAGTAGCTTCAGCGCATCAATGAGCAGATAACCGCCATTGGCGCGGTGAAGCGAGCCCGCCTTGATGAGTGTGAAGTCGGTGACAAGTGCACCCATTTGCGGCACGTGCTCAACGCGCCCCACCAGATTTTGCAACGTGGGATGGTCTTCATAAATAATCGGCGCACCACCGCCGATGAAATCACTGCGCGGCTGTTTTGCAGGTCCGCCGACTTGAGGACCATTGCCGACAATCACATTGACTTCATAGCGCCGAAAAGGATCAACTGCGCCGAAATTCATTTGCGCGATCTGGCCTAACGCAATAGCGGCTTGCGACGGTGTGGGCGCGGCACCTGCAAAGACAGCGACATTGTCCACAAGATCCTGCGCAACAGAGGCCAGCCACTCGCGCAAGGGCGTACTCGTATCGAACCTTTTGCGCAGATCGCGCATGGCGCTATCAACAAGACGCGTTGCCACTTCATTGATGAGCGACTGCATTTGCTGCCGATGGTCTTTTTCCCAAGCGGGCAAATGCTCCAGCGTGTCGGCCAATTCCCTTTGCAGTGTGTTCGTCGCCGCCTCAAGACTTTTGCGCTCCGCTTCCGGCAAAGCGTTGAAGACTTCAGGCTTCAACACTTCGCCACGATGCTCGCCCTGCGTGACAACAGGGGCGAGCGCAAAACCCGACGGCGTGCGCAATAAAGCGAGGCCATGATCTTCCGCATGGCTGCGCAAATCATCGAATGCCTTCTCTTGCTTCTCGCGGAATTCCTCCGTGATCATCTGGCTGCGGTTTTGATAATCTTCACTGTCGAGCACGCCCGGCACAGTCACTTTCAATTCCGCGACAAGCTGCGCCATACCCTCTTTCAGCGCAGCGCCGCTGCCCGCAGCCAGTTCCAGAATGATCGGGCGATGGGGGGCCGCAAAGCGCATGACATAGGCCCAGTCAGACGGGGCGCGTTCGCGGCCTGCAATATCAGCAAGAAACCGCGACACAGCTTCATGCTGGCCCACAGCATCCTGTCCCAGCACAAAAAGATTGTAGCCATGGCGTCGAATGCCCGTGCCAAATCGCAGCGCGTCATGCACGCGATCCTGGCCCGCGAGACCCGCGAGGTCCGGCAATTCTGCGGTCGTTTCAAATTCAAACGGTGTGGTATCGCAGGCGCGATAAAGAAGTTCCGCTGATAGGGGATCGACTGCCATCTTTGTCCTGCGCTTGCCGCTTTCGACTGCACGCTTGTCGCGCGCGCCTCGTATGCGCCGGAGTCTAGTGCGCGATGCGCCTTTGAGCAAACGCTGCACGACCGGCACAAGGCAATTGACATGGAGCGCGGTAAGCAGGCCGGGCAGATCTATGATTTTCTCTGCATCGTCATAATATTTTCGCCCCCTGCGTTCCTGTTTGTTCTAGATTGCGCCTCCATTGAGGAGTGATACATGGCGAGCGACAAACAAAAGACACCCCGCGCCAAAACACCGAGAGCATGGCAGCGCATGTTGAGCGGTCGCCGCCTCGATCTGCTCGATCCCTCGCCGCTCGACATTGAGATCGAAGACATCGCCCATGGTCTTGCCCGTGTCGCGCGTTGGAACGGTCAGACCGTCGGGGACCATGCTTATTCCGTCGCCGAGCATTGCGTGCTCGTCTCCGACATCTGCGGGTTGATCCGTCCGGGCTGGCCCGCCAAATGGCGGCTCGCGGCACTGCTTCACGACGCACCTGAATATGTCATCGGCGACATGATCAGCCCGTTCAAAGCGGCGCTTGGTTTTGATTATAAATCCTTTGAGCACCGGCTTGCCGCCGCGATCCATATGCGCTTTGGCCTGCCTGCTGACTTGCCGCAAACGGTCGAAGAGATCATCAAGCGCGCTGACAAGGCATCGGCCTTTTTTGAAGCGACGCAGATCGCGGGATTTTCAGATGCCGAAGGCGCTGAGATTTTCGGACGGCCCCGTGGCCTCACGCCGGTGAAGCTCAAACCCCTGCCGACAAAAGACGCACAGGCAAAGTTTCTGAAGCGGTTTATGGAATTGGCTGAAGCTTAGGCTTCTCATAAATCTGTCATAGAATCATATAAAATGCTGCGCCATAAGCATTTCAGAGGTGCTTTTCACATATTTGTGTTATTGATGGAAAATGATTTACGTAAGCCCTCTGAGCGGTGTTGAGGACGCGATCCGGTCATATAAACCGTCGCATCTCGTAAGCCTGCTCGATCCTGACAGCATGATCGGTACGCCGGGTGGCATCGTGCCGACACGGCATCTGCGCCTCTCCGTCAATGATATTGCAACCCCCGCGCATGATCTCACCGCACCGGGCGAGACACATGTGGCCGAGCTTATTTCCTTCGTACGCGACTGGGACCAGCAGAGCCCGCTCCTTGTTCATTGTTGGGCGGGCATCAGCCGCTCGACGGCGGCAGCTTTCATCACGCTTTGTGCACTCAATGAAAATTGCGACGAAGGGGCGCTCGCTCAATTCTTGCGTCAGCGCGGTTCGCATGCCTTCCCGAACCGTCTGATGGTGCGCCTCGCCGACGATATTTTGCGCCGCAAAGGCCGGATGCGCGACGCGGTCGAAGCGATGGGACCTGCCGTCGCTTCATGGGAAGGCGTCACTTTCGCGCTTCCCGTCCATCCGGAAGTGTGATCCGCATGGCGAACCCTGCTGACACGACAACAAAACGCGGTTCTTCGGACAGTGACATGACGGGCAAGGCCGTCGTCATCGGCCTCAACGCCGCGATTGTCACCGTGTCGGAAGATCTGCCCAAAATTCTTGTGGTACCGCAGGCAGGTGCCAGCGGTACCACATCTGAAAGCTGGGACGCGCTTCCCTTCGGTCCGTTCGATCCGCTGCGCCATCGCACGCTCGACATCGGGTTGCGCGACTGGGTGCAGGAGCAAACGCATCTGCAGCTCGGTTATGTCGAACAGCTCTATACATTCGGTGATCGTGGTCGCAACGCGATGGAAGTCAACGAAGCGGGCGCGCATGTCGTCTCGGTCGGCTATCTGGCGCTCACACGTACGCATGAGAGCGAGCAAGAGGGTGCGGCGTGGCGCGACTGGTATCAGTTTTTCCCGTGGGAAGACTGGCGCGACGGTAAGCCTGCGATCATTGACCAGACGATTGCGCCTCTGTTGCGCGAGTGGTCTGCCGGACAAGCGGACGCCAGCCCCGAAGAACTCTCGCGCGGCAAGCGGCGCGACCGCATGCGGCTTTATTTCGGACTTGATGGCGTCCAATGGGACGATGAAAAGGTGCTTGAGCGCTATGAGCTTCTCTATGAAGCAGGTCTGTTGCGCGAAGCTGCCCGCGACGGACGGCGCAATGCACAAGCTACTCACGCAGGCGCCGGCCATGATCTGATGATCGGCTTGCCGATGCAGTTTGATCATCGCCGCATTTTGGCGACCGCCATGAGCCGCCTTCGCGCCAAACTCAAATACCGCCCCGTCGCCTTCGAGCTGATGCCGCCCGTGTTCACGCTCTACGAATTGCAGCGCACGGTGGAAGCGTTGCTCGGTCTCCACGTCCACAAACAAAATTTCCGCCGCCTCGTTGAAAAAGGCGGCCTCGTCGAGCGCACCGGCAAAATGACGACGCGTACCGGTGGCCGCCCCGCCGAACAATTCCGCTTCCGCCGCGAAGTGCTGAACGAACGCCCCGCACCGGGCCTGCGCCTCGCGCCGTCCAAAAGCCGTGCGGTGAGTTAGGCAGATTCATGAAAGATATTTCACTCAAAGCTGTGCTTATCAGTTCCGTTTTCAACTTCGTGCTGATGGTACTGCTCATCATCGTGCTTGGTGCGATCTATACCGCGTACATGACATCAACCAACAGCGCGATGAGCGAAGCCGAAATTATATCTTCATTTGAGGCATCGTGGTTTTCCATGCTCGCGCTTATCGCACCTTTGCCCGCAGGCTATCTCGCCGCATCAATTGCCAAGCGGCGCCCCTATCTCCATAGCCTTTTGTCTTCCAGCCTCAACGTGCTCTGGGGTGTCTTCTGCATGATCTTCCTCGTGCCGGTCACACTCATCATGCTGCCAATGCTCGTCATCAATGTGGCCCTCAGCCTCGCAGGCGGCTGGCTTTGGATTCAAAGACATAAATTTCGTCGTTCGGCTGATTGATCATGTCGGCCTGAAAAACGGCTCATTCCCTTGCGTCAAGGGTCTTCCCAGGTCCTAAGACCTGTCGCCGCAGCTTCATATTTGTGGTTGACGCTTGATAATGCTCAAGCGTAGCATATCTCTAATGAAGGCCGGCCCTCATTGGAGGTGTCGGTGTTTTTGATCCCGATAATATGCTCAAGTTGAGCATTATTAGGAGATACGAAGATGGCACTGGCAGGCGAACTCACCCGCGAAACAGCGCTCGTAAAGCCGAAGGCGCGCGTGTTCAAACCGGTCGATATGCCGGAGCTTGAATACACGCCCGGTCTCGCCAAAGAGATGGCGCCGCTTTATGAAAAAGTGAAGAACGTCATCCCCTCGGTCGAGTGGCCCTTCTTTGCGCCCTATATCCACGCGATCAACCGTCTGAAGAAAGAGCGCGACGCCGTCATCCTCGCGCATAACTATCAGACGCCGGAAATCTTCCATGGCGTCGCCGACATTGCAGGCGACAGCCTTCAGCTTGCCAAGGAAGCCACCAAGGTTGAGGCAAGCGTCATCATCCAGTGCGGCGTTCACTTCATGGCGGAAACGTCAAAGCTGCTGAACCCCACAAAGACCGTGCTGATCCCGGACGTTAAAGCCGGTTGCTCGCTCGCAGATTCAATCACAGGTGCCGACGTGCGCCTGCTGCGCGAAACCTATCCGGGCGTGCCGATCATCACCTATGTGAACACGTCGGCGGAAGTGAAAGCTGAAAGCGACATTTGCTGCACATCATCCAACGCCCTCAAGATCGTTGAGAGCTTCGGCGTTGACCGCGTGCTCTGTATCCCCGACGAATATCTCGCGCAAAACATCGCCAAGCAGACAGACGTAAAAGTCATTGCCTGGAAGGGTCACTGCGAAGTGCATGAGCGTTTCACGCCTGAAGAATTGCGCCAGTACCGCAAGGACGATCCGAACATCGTCATCATCGCGCATCCCGAATGCCCGCCTGCCGTTGTGGCAGAAGCTGATTTTTCGGGTTCCACAAGCGGCATGATCGACTGGGTGAAGAAGAACAAGCCCGCCCGCGTCGTCATGGTGACGGAATGCTCGATGAGCGACAACGTGGCGGTCGAAAACCCCGACGTTGAGTTTGTGCGGCCCTGCAATCTCTGCCCGCATATGAAGCGTATTTCGCTCAAGAACATTCTCGACAGCCTCGTCTATATGCGTGAGGAAGTGACCGTCGATCCCCTGATCGCCGGCCGCGCGCGTCTTGCCGTCGAGCGGATGATCAATCTCAAGAACTGACGAACACGTTTCGAGAGGCTTCCATGTCTCAACGCAAAATAGTTGATGCCGGCGACGTGCTGATCGTCGGTGCGGGCCTTGCCGGTCTTTTCACAGCATTGAAGCTCGCGCCGCGTGCTGTCACTGTGCTCGCCGCCGCGCCTATCGGTGATGGTGCGTCGAGTGCGTGGGCGCAGGGTGGTGTGGCTGCGAGCGTTGACGCGGGCGACACACCGGCATCGCATACAGCCGACACTGTTGTTGCAGGTGCAGGCATTGTTGACGAAGGCGTGATGCTGCGGATCGCACAAGAAGCAGGCGACCGCATCGAAGATCTCTTGCGCCTCGGCGTGCCCTTTGACCGCGACCTCGAGGGCAAACTCTCACTTGGCCGCGAAGCCGCACATAGCCATCGCCGCATTGTCCGCGTCAGAGGCGACCGCGCAGGCCGCGCCATCATGGAAGCGCTTGTCGCCGCCGTGCGCGCGACACCCTCGATCCGCGTCATTGAGGGATATTCCGCCTTTGAACTTATCAAGATCAACGGGCGTATCGAAGGCGTTCACGCGCATGATGCTGACGGCAATGTGTTGAGCGTATCGGCCCGCGCCACTGTGCTTGCGTCCGGCGGTGTCGGTCAGCTTTTTGCCGTTACAACCAATCCGTTGCAGGCTCAGGGTCAGGGCATTGCCATGGCCGCGCGTGCCGGCGCTGTCATTGCCGACCCCGAATTTGTGCAATTCCATCCGACTGCCATTGCAGGCCCGCGCGATCCCGCGCCGCTCGTCACCGAGGCTCTGCGCGGCGAAGGCGCCATCCTCATCGATGGTCAGGGCCGTCGCTTCATGCCTACGGTCCATCCTGACGCTGAACTTGCCCCGCGCGATGTCGTTGCACGTTCGATCTATCGGGAAATCGCCGCAGGCCGCTCCGTATTTCTTGATACACGCGGCGTGCTTGGCGCGCGCCTGCCGGAAGCCTTCCCGACGGTTTACGAGAATTGCATCAGTATGGGCATCGACCCTGTGGCCGATCCCATCCCCGTCGCGCCCGCTGCGCATTATCATATGGGCGGCATCAAGGTGGACGAGCAGGGCCGCACCTCACTCGATGGTCTTTGGGCCTGCGGTGAAGTTTCGTCCACCGGCGCGCATGGCGCAAATCGCCTCGCGTCAAACTCGCTTCTCGAAGCCGTTGTTTATGGCGCACGCATTGCTGAAGATATTGCGCAGGCAACATTAAACGACATGAGCGCTGACATCCCCGCGCCGCTGCTTGATCCATCTGCGCCTGTTTCGCCACTCCTCGTCACGCAGCTTCGTCAGATGATGACGGCCAATGTCGGCGTCATCCGCAACCGTGATGCAATGGTTGAAGCGCTTGCCACGTTGACGAGCCTTGAACAGACAGTCGGCATGACGAACTTGTTTTCCAATCTCACCACCACCGCGAAACTCATCGCAGCAGGCGCCCTCGCTCGCGAGGAGAGCCGAGGCGGCCATTTCCGCAGCGACTTTCCGGAGCCGCGCGAGACATGGCGTCACCGCACGGCGATGACCCTTGACGATGCGAACCGCATTACGCGTGACGCTTCAATGACCAAGACACAAAAAGGCTCCTGTGCATGACACTGATTGATCTCGAGCCTCTGTCGCCGTTGCTTATTGAACCTGCCGTGCGCGCCGCACTCATCGAAGACCTTGGCCGCGCCGGTGACATCACAACAGAAGCGACAATCCCGGCAAGCGCCAAAGCGCGCGTTGTCATCCGCGCGCGCGAAGATGGCCGCATTGCAGGGCTTGATTGCGCCCGCACGTCCTTCCGTCTGATGGATTCCAATTTGCGCGTCGCCGTCGAAAAGCCCGACGGATCCGACGTGATGCCAGGCGATATTGTTGCCGTGATCGAGGGCAATGCGCGCGCGATCATCACCGGCGAGCGCGTGGCCTTAAACTTCATGGGCCATCTTTCCGGCATCGCGACATCGACACGCGAGCTCGTGCGCGTTGTTGAAGGCACTAAGGCGCGCATTTGTTGCACACGTAAAACAACGCCGGGTCTGCGCGCTCTGGAAAAATACGCGGTGCGCGCAGGCGGCGGTATGAACCACCGTTTCGGTCTTGATGATGCCGTGCTCATCAAAGACAATCACATCGCGGTTGCAGGCGGCGTGCGCAACGCGATTGAGCGTGCGCGCGCCCGCGCCGGCCACATGGTCAAAATCGAAGTCGAAGTCGATACGCTCGACCAACTCGAAGAGGTCATGTCCATCGGCTGCGAAGTTGTGCTGCTCGACAATATGTCACCCGATACATTGCGCCGCGCCGTCGCCATCGTCGCCGGTCGCGCGCTCACCGAAGCTTCGGGCCGCGTCACCGCCGAAACGGCAGCCGCCATCGCCGCTACCGGCGTCGATCTCATCTCCTGCGGTTGGATCACCCATTCCGCCCCCTGTCTTGATTTAGGTTTGGATTTCGACGCCCTCACCGCCTCCTGATCGCCCTTCCCCTCCTTCCAAATTTTGCTAGACTGCGGTCTATCGAAATCAAAAAAGCCAAAACGGGGAGAAACGATGGGACAGGCAAACGGACGAAAGTCCATTTTCATTACAGGCGCGGCCTCCGGCATGGGCCTCGAGACGGCGCGGCTCTTTCATTCCAAGGGTTGGTTCATCGGCGGCTATGACGTCAACACCGCGGGCCTCAAAGCGCTGGAAACCGAAATCGGAGCGGACAATTGCATCGTTCAGACGCTCGATGTCACCGACAAGAAGGCCTATGAGGCCACCATTGCCGCTTTCGGTAAGGCAACCGGTGGCAAGATGGACCTGCTCTTCAACAATGCCGGCATCGGCCGTGGCGGATTCTTCGACGAAATGCCTTTCGAGGATGTTCTCGCCGTCGTGAATGTGAACTTTATCGGCGTTCTCAACGGCATTTATTCAGCCATCGGTCTCCTCAAAGGCACGCCCGGCTCGCTCTGCTTCACCACCTCGTCCTCGTCGGCCACCTATGGCATGCCGGGCATTGCGGTTTATTCAGCCACAAAACACGCCGTGAAGGGTCTTACCGAAGCCCTTTCCATCGAATTCCGCCGCTATGGCGTGCGTGCCGCCGACGTGCTACCGGGCCTCATCGATACGCCGATCCTGCCCGCCGGGGCCGCTGCCGGTGCGCCCAAGGAAGGTATGTTTCGCGCCATCCCGCCGTCAGACGTCGCCAAGGTTGTTTGGGATGCCTATGGCTCGGACACGCTTCATTGGTACGTGCCGCCGGAACTCGTCGAACTCGACAAGGCCGCAGGCAACATGCCCGAACTCGTGCGCGAACAGATGGCTACCAATGGTCCCGTCTCGAAGGCCATTGAAGAAGCGCGTATCGCCAATCTGAAAAAATAACTTCACACGACACACCAAAAGCCAAAAAGGCGGAACCGTGGGGGTTCCGCCTTTTTCATTGCCTCACAATGATAACTTCGTATGCCGGATCTCAGCTTTCCGGATCGACCACTTTGTCGGCCGCGCTGCGATAGAACACATGCTGGCCGATCTTGGCGACTTCGACCATGTGCGGTGCCCAATAGGGGTTCACATAAGTCGCATGGTAATAGGTCGCCGCACCGATGCTGCTGCGCACTTTGCCCGACAACACATAATGGGCCATGCGCTGGGCTTTACGCCAGGCAACAGCATCGCGCTTCTTGTTCATAATATCGGTGCAGGCAAACGAGAACTGGCATTGGCCGGTTTTCACGCCCTGAAACACCACACCACAGATCGTGGAGGGATAGCGACCAGACACGACGCGATTAAGCACCACTTCGGCCACGGCACGCTGACCGGCGGCGTGCTCACCACGCGCTTCATAATAGATGCCTTCAACAAGGCAACGACGTTCGCGCTCAAGATCAGCGAGCTTAATTTCAATCGTCGGTTTGGCAACCAGGGAGGCCTGCATCATCAGACCGGCTTCGCCGCCCGTGCGAAACACGGCGGCCTCAGCAACGGGCGCGCGACCGGAGGCGCTAACCGGTACGATATAAGCGACGTTGGCTCGGGCTGCATTTTCAGCGAGGTCAATTTTCAGCGCAACGGCGCTGCGGCTGCCCTCAGCCGAAGCCGTGATCACGGGCTTGTCTGCAACCGGCGTATTTGTGAGGCTGACAGCGAACGCACCAGTAACGGCGGTAAGGCAAAATAAACCAACCGCGACATGTGCCGTGCCAGAAATGATATGGCTCACATCGAGCCATTCTAAAAGTCTACGCATCGTTCTCCAATCCGACCGCTCTAGTTGTTCTCTCAGTCCTCGGAGTGACCCGCGCCTTTCCTGCGGTTCACCTGCCCCTTCTTCCGAAGGGTGCTCCTCAACGGTGAGGAGCCTTACGAAGCACTGCGTCACAGCTCTGCTGTTCGTGCCAGAGCCCGATGCCTTTCCCGACACCTGGGCATTTACACATTCATTAACTGATGCCGGAAATAGCACAGGGATTCCGGCCCGACAACGGTTTCTTGAGCCCAAAATTTAACCAATTCGTAATGACGTTGGTTTGCCTCATTTTTTGTCGTTAACGGGCCTGAAAAAACCTGCAGAAACGCTACGATTTGCCAGATTACATTGCGCGGAATCGTCGCAGTTTGTGCATTCCTGTACAAACCGATTCACGTGCTCATATTGCAGCCGCACACGAAAATAATGCCATCCATCATAGGCAGTGACGAAATAGTGCTGATGCCACAACAATCATTTGAATCAGCAAAACGAGCCGGTCGATCTTTATCGCACAATCTTGTCTTCACTAATCCGACGCACTTTCGCATTCTGTAAGCAGATTATATTTCCGGAACGCAATTTCTTAAATTATTCCTTGTACAAATTAATTTCAATTGATCCGTAAACGGATTCGAACCAAAACGGATGCGATTCATGTCCCGAAACAGGTCTTTCGGTTGCTCTTTCAGACACCCGTGACAAAGTTAAATTTTGGCCCGATTGGTTAACGACCGGACGGCAAAAAGGGGCCGCAAACGGCCCCTTTTCATTAGATTTTTAAGGATTTTCGGCGCTTCAGACGTCGCGCTCCATATTGGCCGACAGGGCCGACTGGGCGGCCGCCAGGCGGGCAATCGGCACACGATAGGGCGAGCAGGACACATAGGTCAGGCCCACTTCCTCACAGAAGGCGATGGAGGCCGGGTCGCCGCCATGCTCGCCGCAGATACCGAGCTTGATGTCGGGCCGCGTGATGCGGCCACGCTCGGCGGCAATGCGGACCAGCTCGCCCACCCCCTCGGTGTCGAGTGAGACAAAGGGGTCCTGCGAGATGACTTTCTTGGAGATGTAATCATTGATGAAACTGGCCGAGTCATCGCGGCTGATACCATAGGTCGTTTGAGTTAAGTCATTGGTACCAAAAGAGAAAAACTCAGCCGATTCGGCAATTTGGCGGGCCAGAAGCGCCGCACGGGGCAACTCGATCATGGTGCCGATGTGGTAGCTAAGCTTGGCGTTCTGCTCTTTTTCGACAGCTCCGGCCACTGCCACGATCTTGGCTTTGAGCATATCAAGCTCGGCCTTCATCGCGACAAGCGGGATCATGATCTCAGGGATCACGGCCTCGCCGGTCTCTTTCGCCGCCTCAAGGGCGGCTTCAAAGATGGCACGGGCCTGCATTTCGTAGATTTCGGGATAGGTAATGCCAAGACGGCAACCGCGATGACCGAGCATGGGATTGAACTCATGCAGGTCCGAGACGCGGCGCTCAAGCTTGCCTGCCTCAATGCCGGTTGTCTGCGCCACCAGTTCAATCTCTTCCGGCGTATTGGGCAGGAACTCATGGAGCGGCGGGTCGAGCAGACGGATTGTGACCGGCAAGCCCTTCATAATGACAAAAAGCTGGCGGAAGTCGTCGCGCTGCATCGGCAGAATCTTGGCCAAAGGCGCGCGGCGGCCCGCCTCGTCGTCAGCCAAGATCATCTGGCGGACGGCGACAATGCGGGTTTCATCGAAAAACATGTGTTCAGTGCGACAAAGGCCGATGCCTTCCGCGCCGAATTTGCGGGCCGTGGCCGCATCAAGCGGCGTTTCCGCATTGGTGCGGACTTTCATACGGCGATAGCTGTCGGCCCAGCTCATAAGCTTGGCAAAATCGCCCGACAGCTCCGGCTGGAGCATCGGCACTTCACCTTTGATGACCTGACCCGTCGAGCCGTCCACCGTGATGATGTCGCCCTTTTTGATCGTCTGGCCCATCACCGTGAAGTGCTCGGCCTTGTAATCAATGCGGATGGAGCCGACGCCCGAGACGCAGGGACGCCCCATACCGCGCGCGACGACCGCCGCATGGCTCGTCATGCCGCCGCGTGTCGTGAGAATCGCGACAGCAGAATGCATGCCGTGAATGTCCTCAGGCGAGGTTTCGATACGCACGAGAACGACATTGCGGCCCTCGGCCTTGGCGGCCGCGGCTTCGTCGGATGAAAAGATCACTTCGCCCGACGCCGCACCGGGGGAGGCAGGCAAGCCAGACGCAATCACTTCGCGCGCTGCATCAGGATCAAGTGTCGGATGCAGCAACTGATCGAGCGAGGCGGGATCAACACGCAGCACCGCCTGCTTTTCCGTGATCAGACCTTCAGCGGCCATTTCAACGGCAATCTTCAGCGCCGCTTTCGCCGTGCGTTTGCCCGCGCGCGTCTGGAGCATCCAGAGCTTGCCGCTTTGCACGGTGAACTCAACGTCCTGCATATCGGCATAGTGCTTTTCGAGCCGCGCGAAATTGGCGAGCAGCTCGGCATAGACCACCGGCATCGCTTCTTCCATCGAGGGCTTTTTGTCATTGGCTTCGAGGCGCGCAACCTTCGTCAGCGATTGCGGTGTGCGGATACCGGCCACTACGTCCTCGCCCTGCGCGTTCACAAGGAACTCGCCATAGATCGCACGTTCGCCCGTTGACGGGTTACGCGTGAAGGCCACGCCCGTCGCCGACGTCTCGCCCATATTGCCGAAGACCATGGCCTGCACATTGACGGCCGTACCCCAGCTTTCGGGAATGTTATGCAAGCGGCGATAGGTTTCCGCGCGCTGATTGCGCCATGAACCGAAGACGGCGCTGATCGCGCCCCAAAGCTGCTCATGCACATCCTGCGGGAAAGGCTTGCCGAGTTCCTCCTGCACGATGGCTTTGTAACGACCAATGAGGTCGCGCCAATCATCGGCTTTCAACTCGGTATCGAGGTTCAGCTCATGCTCTTCTTTGTAATATTCGAGTACTTCCTCGAAATGATGATGGTCAACACCCAGCACCACGTCTGAGTACATCTGGATAAAACGGCGATAACTATCGAAAGCAAAACGCTCATCATTGGCGCGCGAGGCGAGGCCCTGCACTGTCTCATCGTTCAGACCGAGGTTCAGCACCGTGTCCATCATGCCCGGCATTGAGGCACGCGCACCTGAACGGACCGAGACGAGCAGCGGGTTCACCTTATCGCCAAATGTCGCACCAACCGTCTTGCCGATCGAGGCAAGGGCCACGTCAACCTGGCCGGCAAGATCAGCCGGGTACTGACGATCATTGTCATAATAGGCCGTGCAAAGTTCGGTGGTGATCGTAAAGCCCGGGGGGACAGGCAGACCAAGGTTTGACATCTCGGCCAGGTTCGCACCCTTGCCGCCCAGCAAATTGCGCATCGACGCCGCGCCCTCCGCCTTGCCGTCACCGAAGGAATAGACCCATTTCTGTTCAGCCATAGCTCACGCCTTTGTTGGCAGTACCAATTTATCTACTTACATTCGTCATGCGCGGGCTTGACCCGCGTATCCACGTCTTTGCCTCAAAAGAAGGAAGGCGTGGATGGCCGGATCAAGTCCGGCCATGACGGTCCTGTTCTTGGCCAGAGCCTCAGCCCTCAACCTTCGAGAAATCCGCCACCGTATGAAGCGCCGCGCGGATCTGCGCGAGCAACTTCAGGCGATTCTCACGGAACCCTTCGTCATTGACCTTTACATGTTCAAAGAAGGCATCTACCGGCGCGCGCAATTGCGCAAGAGCGCCCATTGCCGCAGCGAAATCCTCTTTCGTCACAGCGGCCTTTGCCTCTTTCGACGCCACTTCAATGGCATCAAACAAAGCCTGTTCTTCCGGCAACGCGCCCCGATCCGGCACACCGTCAAACGACTTGTCGTCCTTCTTCTCTTCAATCTTGAGAATATTGACCGCGCGCTTGTAACCGGTGAGCAGATTCGCACCGTCATCGGTTGAGAGGAAAGCCGACAGCGCCTCAACGCGCTTCACGATGAGCACGAGATCGTCTTGACCTTCGAGCGCGAAGACGGCATCGACGAGATCGTGCCGCGCACCGCGATCACGGAGATAGACTTTCAGACGGTCAGCGAAGAAGTCCCAAAGTTGCCTAATTTGAGAAAATGCCAATTCAGCTTCTTCATCAGCCCTATCTCTGATGCCCGATTCAATTTTATCCAGCGCATTTACAATAACGTCTGCTTCAAATAACGATTTCGCCTTATCAAGAATATTTTCAATATCCGCAAAACCAGCAGCAGCCAAACGTGCTGTGGAATGCCATGTCAACGGATGCCAAATTAAATTTCTTTGAGCAACCCGTACATCACTCTCCAAAAGAATTCTGACTATGCCTAGTGCTGCACGACGAAGGGCAAACGGATCTTTCGATCCCGTCGGCTTTTCATCAATCACCCAAAATCCCGTCAGCGTGTCAATCTTATCCGCCAGCGCGACGACCTTCCCGAGAGGCGTTGACGGCACAGCATCCGTCGGCCCCAGCGGCGAATAATGTTCCGCAATGGCGTCGGCGATGTCATCTCCCAAGCCATCTTCGCGCGCATAGTAAGCACCCATCAGGCCCTGCAATTCAGGAAACTCGCCAACCATGCCGGACGTAAGATCGGCCTTCGCCAATTCGCCAGCGACCTGCGCCTTGTCAGCATCCGCGTCAGGTACAAAGGCCGCGAGTTCACGCGCGAGTTTACCAATACGCATCGCCTTGTCATGCACCGAACCAAGCTTCGCGTGGAACACGACCTCTTTCAGTTTCGGCAAGCGGCTCGTCAGCGTGTGTTTCTTATCCTGATCCCAAAGGAACCGCGCATCGGAGAAGCGCGCGCGCAGCACGCGTTCGTTGCCGTTGACGATGGCTTTGCCGCCGTCGGTCGCCACAAGATTTGCCACCACGATGAAACGCGGCGCGAGCTTGCCTGCCGCATCGGTCAGCGCAAAATATTTCTGGTTCGCGCGCATCGTGCTGGTCAGCACTTCCTGCGGCACGGTCATAAAGTCATCGTCGATCTTACCGATGAGCGGCACAGGCCATTCAACAAGTCCAGCCACTTCTCTGAGTAGCGCTTTATCCTCAAACAATTTGAGGCCCGCTTCTGCCGCGAGCTTCTGCGCGCCTTCATCGATGATTTTTTCGCGCGTATAAGGATCAAGTATGACGAATGCCTTTTCGAGCTTCGCCTGATAGTCAGCAAAGGATGAAACGTTAAACGCATCCGGTGCCATGAAGCGATGGCCGCGTGTTTTGTCGCCCGACTTGATGCCTTCAATCTCAAACGGCACAACTTTACCGCCGAACAGACACACAATCGAATGCAGCGGACGCACCCAGCGCAACGTGCCCGTGCCCCAGCGCATCGATTTCGGCCAGGGGAAATTGCGGATCACATCGGGCACAATCTCCGCAATGAGATCAGCCGTCGCGCGGCCTGCGCGTTCCGTCACGGCGATATAGAAGGCACCCTTCTTATCGTCCTGCACTGTCGCCTGATCGATTGACGTGAGACCCGCCGCGCGCAGGAAGCCGTCAATCGCCTGTTGCGGCGCGCCGACTTTCGGGCCTTTGCGTTCTTCTTTAACGTCCGGCGTTTTCTCCGGCAACCCGTCGATCACCAACGTCAGACGACGCGGTGTCGCGTAACCACGCGCATTCAAATTCAGGATGCCCGCATCGGCGAGCCCTTGTTGCACGCGCATACCCAAGTCATATGCGGCTTGTTTCTGCATCCGCGCGGGAATTTCTTCGGAGAAGAGTTCGAGGAGAAGCTCGCTCATGCTGCGTTCCCCTCTTGCGTCTCGCGCCAAGCCTTGGCGCAACCCTTCGCAAGATCGCGCACACGCCCGATATAGGCTTGCCGCTCGGTCACTGAAATCACGCCGCGCGCATCAAGCAAATTGAAGTTGTGGCTCGCCTTGATGCATTGATCGTAAGCGGGCAATGGCAGCTTCTTCTCCAGCAGCGCTTTGCATTCTTTTTCAGCGTCGGCGAAATGCCGGAACAACATTTCCGTATCCGCGAATTCAAAATTATGCGCGGAAAATTCCTGCTCGGCCTGCAGAAACACATCGCCATAGGTCACGCGGTCGGCACCCTCGGCGCCGTTAAAGTCGAGTTCATAGCCGTTATCCACGCCCTGGATATACATGGCGAGGCGTTCCAGCCCGTATGTGAGTTCGCCCGACACGGGGTTGCACTCCTCCCCGCCGACCTGTTGGAAGTAAGTGAATTGCGACACCTCCATCCCGTCGCACCAGACTTCCCAGCCGAGACCCCATGCGCCCAGCGTCGGGCTTTCCCAATCGTCCTCGACAAAGCGGATGTCATGGTTCTTGGAGTCGATGCCAAGTTCGTAGAGGCTTTGCAGGTAAAGCTCCTGCAAATTGTCGGGGTTCGGTTTCAGGATCACCTGAAACTGATAGTAGTGCTGAAAGCGGTTCGGGTTGGTGCCGTAGCGACCATCGGTCGGGCGGCGCGAGGGCTGCACAAAGGCCGCCTTCCAGGGCTTGGGGCCAAGCGCGCGCAGCGTGGTCGCGGGGTGAAACGTGCCTGCCCCCATCGACATATCGTAAGGCTGAAGGATGACGCAGCCCTGCCCCGCCCAGAACATCTGGAGCTTGAGGATCAGAGACTGAAACGACAAATCGCGCTTGGTCGTCATGTGGGCCGAAGTCATGGGGAGCCGAAACTTTCAACTTAAGGGTCTGGTCGCCCGTCCGGAATCAGGACAGAACGAGCCATCAGGCGGGCGCAACCTAGCGGGAGGGCCTAGGCAGGGTCAAGGTTTGGACTGGGGCGGGGCAGGCCTTATAGCCCCATGGGAATTGCCCCTTTATAGTTGGCCCATAAGGGGTCCGGCGACTCTTTAATAAGCAAATGAGGTTGCATATGGCGGACGGCGAAATTCTGATCGGGATGAGTGCCAAACCCGAAGCCCTGCTCCTCAAACTCGCCAACCGCCACGGCCTCGTGACAGGGGCCACAGGCACCGGCAAAACGGTGACGCTGCAAAAATTGGCCGAAGGCTTTTCCAATGCCGGCGTCCCGGTCTTTGCCGCTGACATCAAGGGCGACCTGTCGGGTCTTTGCCAGCCGGGTGACGGGGCCGCCCCCTTCGTCAAACGCGCCAAGGAAATCGGCGTTGAGTATGTCTCCGACCGCTTCCCCACCGTCTTCTGGGACGTGTTCGGCGAGAAGGGCCATCCGGTCCGCACCACCATTTCCGAGATGGGACCATTGCTGCTTGCCCGCCTCCTTGATCTCAACGACACGCAGGAGGGCGTGCTCAACATTGCGTTTCGCGTGGCGGATGAGCAGGGCCTGCTGCTCCTCGATCTCAAAGACCTGCGCGCCATGCTCGCCTTCGTATCGGAAAATGCGAAAGACCTCAGCGCCACCTATGGCAATGTCTCACCGCAATCGGTCGGTGCCATTCAGCGGCAATTGCTCGTGATGGAAAACCAGAGTGCAGCTCATTTCTTCGGTGAGCCTGCGCTCGAAATCGCAGACCTGATGCGGGTGGACCGCGACGGGCGCGGCATCGTCAATATCCTCGCCGCCGACAAGCTCATGGACAATCCGCGCCTCTATGCGACGTTCCTGTTGTGGTTGCTGTCAGAACTCTTCGAGGAACTTCCCGAAGTCGGTGATCTCGAAAAACCCAGGCTCATTTTCTTCTTTGATGAAGCGCATTTGCTCTTCAACGATGCGCCAAAAGCCCTGATAGAAAGCGTCGAGCGCGTCGTGCGGCTCATTCGTTCCAAAGGCGTCGGTGTTTATTTCGTCACGCAAAATCCGCTGGATGTGCCCGACACTGTGCTCGCCCAGCTTGGCAACCGCGTCCAGCATGCGCTGCGTGCCTTCACGCCGCGCGACCAAAAGGCCGTGAGGGCCGCCGCTGAAACCTTCCGGCAGAATCCGGCTTTCAACACGGAGACTGTGATTCAGGAGCTCGGCGTCGGCGAGGCCCTCGTCTCCACGCTCGGTCCCAAGGGCGCGCCATCGATGGTCGAGCGCACATTGATCGCGCCGCCGTCAGGTCGCGTCGGACCTGCGACAGACGCCGAGCGCAAAACCATCATGGACAATAGCCCTGTGCGCGGTCGCTATGACAAAACCATCGACAGAGAGTCCGCCTACGAACTATTGAACAAGCGGCAGGAAAAGGCGCAAGCCAAAGCGCGTGACGAGGAAGAAGCTGAGGCAGGAGAAAAAGCCGCCAAACGTGAAACGACCCCGACGCGGGGTCAGGGCCGTGCTTCAACGAGGGCGTCTTCAACAGAAAGAGTGATTACAAACCTCGCCTCATCGGCGGCGCGCTCCATCGGCACGCAAGTCGGTCGGGCAATCTTCCGCTCGATCCTTGGCAGTATCACAAGACGCTAAATCAGCGGCGATTTTCCGGCACATAGAAACCGTCTTCAGCCTCGCGCAATGTGCCGAGATCGCGCGGCTCCACGCGGGCCTGAGTCTTGCGGGCATAGGCCATTTCGCGCTGGCGCTCAGCGGCACGGGCAAAAGCTTTGTAAGCCGAATAGCAAGCCGCAAACAAAACAGCTGCGAAAACGAGTTTGGTCATGTTTCCACCTCTCCAAAGACGGGGATTCGTGTCGTAAAGCCCGCCCGATACCCAACTAACCGACATTAAAGGCCAAAACGGGACCAAAGGGAACGGCTTTCAAGCGTACTGAGCAAGCCTTGGGCCAATTCATTGCCCAATTCAGCACCAAAATGATCGCCGCCACCCAATGAGGTCAGCCCGATGCCCCGTCGCCAGAAGGGCTTGCGGCCGCCCACCACCCGCAATTTGACCTTATTGCCGAATTTTTCCCGCATTATTGCCCGCAAATCACCCAGCCCGTCGATCAATCCGCGTGACTTGGCACCGGACGCTGCCCAGAAGGCACCGGTGAAAAGATCGTCGGTTGTCTTGAGCCGCTCGCCACGCGAGGTCCGCACGAGGTTTTTGAAGCCCTCGTGGACCTCGGCCTGAAGCTCAAGCAACCGCTTCACGTCATCGGGATTCTCAGGCTTGAAGGGATCAAGCGTCGCTTTGTTCTCGCCCGATGTATGCACACGACGCTCGATGCCAAGCTTGTCGATGAGACCGGTAAAGCCAAAGCCTGCTGAAACAACACCGATGGAGCCGATAATCGAGCTTTCATCGGCATAGATTTCGTCCGCCGCGCAAGCGAGCATATAGCCGCCCGATGCCGCCACATCTTCGGCAAAGGCATAGACGGGAATGCTCTCCTCGGCGGCGAGCGCACGGATACGCTTATAGATCAGTGATGACTGCACCGGCGAGCCGCCCGGCGAATTGATGACCAGCGCCACGGCCTTGACCCCCTTCATCGTGAAGGCTGCTTCCAGCGGGTCTGCGACAGAGGCAAAATCAATCCCGCCGCGCAAGGGTGACACAGTACCGATCACACCATTGAGCCGCACAACAGCAACCACAGCAGGTCGCACCCAATCGGGAACAAAATGACGACGAAGCGGGGCAGGCAGCAGCGGGGCAATAAAATTTTTCATCAGAAGCTTTCAGACATCAGGCCGGTTGATCGAGACGCAAAGCTGCTGCATGACGCAACACGCCTTCGGCCCGTTCGCTGAAATGGCCATCCGTTGCATGCAGCACAAGGCCTGATCGCAAAATGAGCGGCGCATTCGATCCGCGTATACCACGCAGAATGATGCGGGACGCCGGTTTCCCCGCTGCGGGCCACAGGGGGAAGACCTCAATGCCGCCGACACGGCCTTGCAACGCCGACAAGAGAGCGCCCATGGCGTCGGCGCGATGGATAAAGCTCACCGTGCCTTTGGGCTTTGCCATCGTGCAGAGAAAGCGCACCCAATCATCAATATCTGACCCCAATGTGAGATGCGATTGCGCCTTGCCCGCGTCGGGTGAGGCTGACGCCGATGCCGGATCATAATAAGGCGGATTGGCAAACACATGGTCAAAGCTTTGCGGCTCAAGACCCATTGTCACGAGATCACGCACGGGCGAGCCGATGTCGCCTTCGACAAAAGTCACACGACCCTGCATTGCATTGCGCCGCGCGTTTTCGCGCGCAAGGGTCACAAGCTCTCCCTGCATTTCGAGGCCAACCACATCAAGCCCCGGCACGCGTGACGCCAGACAAAGACTTGCTACGCCGACGCCCGCGCCTGCTTCCAGTACGCGCTCGCCTTTGCGCGCATTGATCGAGGCCGCCAGCAGCACAGCGTCGATACCCGCGCGATAGCCCTTCAGCGGCTGCAAGACCTGCAAGCGATTGCCGAGAAATCCGTCGTCGGAACGCGTCGGCGCGACGATGTCCGTATCTGCATTTGTCAGCGATTCAGATGTGCCGGTCATAGCTCACCTCCCTGTTCGCGCCGCACATCATTAAGGATCGCGTCGGCGCGGATATGGTCATCATCCCCTACCATCATACGCCTTGGCAGCACGCCAAGGGAGCCTTCCAGAACACTCATATGGGCATCCAGCATGAAGCATTCTATGCCTTCTTCGCGCAGACGATGTTCCAGATAGGAGATGAGCACCATATCATTGCTGCGGATCAGTTCTTTCATCGTTTCCCTTTGGCATCTGTCCCTCAGGCGTGTGGCAATCAGGTAACTCACCTGTGACCTTAATACGGGACCTTCATATGAGACCGGATGTCGCGGCGAAATCAGGCACCAGACTTGCCGCCTACGCCCCATCCTCTTATGCTCGCCCCGCTAGTATTGCATAAGACCACCATGTTTTCAGGAGCGAAAATTGGGCGTAGTAGTCCCCCTTGATGACGAACGCGGCCGCGGCCACAACGCCGTCGCCCAGTTGCAGTCTCTCGTTGCCAAAGACATGGATGATGTCAACGAATTCATCCGTGAGCGGATGGGCTCTGAAGTTCCCATGATCCCGGAACTGGCAAGCCATCTCATCAATTCCGGCGGCAAGCGTCTCCGACCGATGCTCACCATAGCGGCCTCACGCATCTGCGGCTACAAGGGTTCGGACCACATCAAGCTTGCGGCCAGCGTCGAGTTTCTGCACACAGCAACACTCCTTCACGATGACGTCGTGGACGAGAGCGACTTGCGCCGTGGCAAGAAGACCGCGCGCATGCTCTGGGGCAATCAGGCCAGCGTGCTGGTTGGTGACTTTCTGCTCGGTCGCGCCTTCCGCCTGATGGTCGAAACGAAATCTCTCCGCGCGCTTGAAATCATTGCGAACGCCGCCTCCATCATCGCCGAAGGCGAAGTGATGCAGTTGGCCGCCGCCAAGGATACAAGCACGACCGAAGACGCCTATATGCGCGTCATTCAGGCCAAAACCGCCGCCCTGTTTGCCGCCGCCGCCGAAGTCGGTGCGGTCATCGCTGCGCGCGCACCCAATGAAGCCGCCGCGCTTGAGAGCTATGGCCGCAATCTCGGCATCGCCTTCCAGCTTGTGGATGACGCGCTCGACTATGGCGGGCGCTCCGCGACTGCCGCAACGCTTGGCAAAAATGTCGGCGATGATTTCCGCGAGCGCAAAATCACGCTTCCGGTGGTCCTCGCTTTCCGCCGTGGCGACGCCGAAGAGCGCGCCTTTTGGCAGCGTGTGCTGCAGGATGGAGATCAGCGCGAGGGTGATCTTGAGCATGCAACGCAGCTTCTGGCGCGGCATTCCACCATCGACGCCACCATCGAACGCGCGCGCCACTATGGCTCGATTGCCAAAGACGCGCTCGCGATCTTCCCTGACACGCCCTACCGTCAGGCGCTGATCGACCTCGTCGATTTCTGCATCGGCAGAACTTACTGAAATTATATCCGCGGAGCCGCTGCGACCCACCAATCAGGATGGGTCACGCGCAATGCTGCCGCCGCGCGCGTGGCTGATGCCTCATCGGCATAAAGACCAAAACACGTGGCACCCGATCCCGACATACGCGCGAGCTTGCAGCCGTCCGTTGCACTCAATGCCGCCAGCACGTCGGCAATAGCGGGCGCAATTGTCTTTGCAGGGGCTTCGAGATCATTGCCGTGAGCTATGAGCCAGCCGACCAACGCGGCAAGATCAACAAAGTCCGGCACATCCGGCCCTTCTTCTTTTTCGGCGAGCGGCGCGGCATCAAGCGCCTTGAACACCTCAGCCGTTGAGACGGCCACGCGCGGGTTTACCAGCACCAACCAAAAATCAGGCAGAGTGTCGAGCCGCGTCAGCAACTCTCCCTTGCCCCACATCAGGGCAGGCCGCGCCTCAAGACAGACCGGCACATCCGCACCGATGCAAAGCCCCAATGCCGCAAGTGCATGCGACTTCACAGGATGGTCGTGATAGCGGCAGAGGAGACGCAGCGCAGCCGCCGCATCTGCCGAACCACCGCCAATGCCCGACGCCACGGGCACTTGCTTATCGAGCGTAAATTCCGCGCTCGTCGTGAGGCCGGTATATTCGTCAAACAGGCGCACGGCTTCGAGCACGAGATTATTTTGCTCCCCCGCCAGCAGGCCTGCGAAAGGTCCCGTGATGTTAAGGCTCAATGCAGCAGCAGCTTCGGCGCGCAGGCTCTCCCCGCAATCGACAAAGACGACGAGGCTCTGCAACTCGTGATAGCCGTCATGACGGCGACCTTTCACTTTGAGCGAGAGATTGATTTTGACCGGGGCTTTTTCCGTGAAGAGGCCGGACATGGAAATCAGGAGCCCGTTTCCGATAACGGCTTTTTCAGTTCTGCTGCTTCTGCCGCTTCCAGACCAAATTGCAGCTTGGCTTTCAGCACCGGCACGCGGTCTTCTCCCGGCTTCATCTCAAGCGCGTGGCTCCACTGGAACCGCGCTTCGATCTTGCGCCCCACCTTCCAGAACGCGTCGCCCAGATGATCGTTGATTGTGCTGTCGCCGGGTTCAAGCTCCACCGCGCGCTGCAAGACCTGCACGGCATGTTCATAATCACCAAGCCGGTATCGCGCCCAACCGAGACTATCGACAATAAACCCGTCCGTCGGGCGCAGTTCCACCGCCTTCTCGATCATGGCGAGCGCTTCAGTGAGATGCGTACCCTGCTCGATCCATGAGTAGCCGAGATAATTCAGCACCAGCGGATGATCGTCGGACAGTTTCAGCGCCAGTTTCAGATCGCGCTCTGCATCCGCCCATTTGTCCATGCGTTCCATGCAAATACCGCGCGCATAGTAGAGCGACCAATGCGAAGGCTGCGTCGGTCCGGCAAGTTTTATCGCCAGATCATATTGCTTGGCGGCGTCAGCGTATTTTTCCTTGGCGCGGTAGATGTCGCCCAGCGCCACATGCGGCTCGATGGAGGCCGGATTATTTTTGGCGAGCTTATTCAGCACATCGATGGCGTCAGCCTCGCGATCCAGATGATCAAGATTGATCGCTGTCTGAATACGCGCATTGGAATAGAGCGGCGACGATGATGAGACATGGCTGTATGAGGCGATAGCATCGGCCCATTGCTTCTTTTGCTCGTAGGTGTCGGCGAGCAATGTATGCGCCACATCAAAATCAGGCCGCATCCAGATCGCCAGACGCAGATAAAGCACAGCCATATCGCTGCCCGATTCCTGTGCGAGCGCGCTGCCCAAGCCATATAGCGCTTCGGCCACGCCTTGCGATGCGCTGGTGATGAGCGGCTTTAGGGGCTTGCCCGCATTGAGTGTGGCAGCGTCGGCGACCGCCAGCGGATGGCGCGGCGAGAGAGCAAGAAACGCATTCACCGTTTCTTTGGCACCGTCCATGTCGCCCTGACGGGTCTGAAAACTTGCATAGGCCTCGACGATGCGGATTGAGCCGCCGCCGCTTGCTTCCATTGTCTCGGTATAGGCCGCTTGTGCGCCCTCTTTGTCGCCAAGAAGATCGAGCACTTGCGCCGTGTGGAACGTGCGGAACAGGTCAAAGGCGGGCTTGCCTTTGAACGTATCGAGCTTGGCAATCGCCACGTCGCGCTCGCCCGCGCCCGCCGCCGCCCAGGCTTGTGTCAAGGTGCCGACAAGAGCTGCGAAGACGCCGCCTTCAGCATTACCGATTTGCGTCTGTGCTTTGTCATAATCGCCGTCGCGGATGTCATCGAGTGCGAGAACCAGCCGCGCCATCCGATGGTCGGGCGCGAGTTTGATCAGCTGACGCGCAAGCCTCACCGCGCGGCTCATATCACCGGCATAGGCCGCCGACATGAAGGCGCGTTCAAGCACGATGGGATTGTTGCCATCGGTCGAGAGCGTCTTGTCATAATATTTTTCAGCGAGGTCAGGCGCGTTCACCGAGCTTGCATAACGCGCGGCGAGATAATCGCCATAGGCCGTCTCGCTCGCGCGCCCGCCGCCAAGCTTTTCAAGGCTCGCGCAACCGGCAAGCGCCGGAACCATTGTGAATAGGAGTACCGCCCGAAAAAATCCGGACACGTAATTCAACGCCATCACTCTCGTCTGCCTCTGAACCGAAACGACACCCAAATACAGGCATAAACAAAAGGCCGGTATCCTGCCTCGGAATACCGGCCCCTTATGTGCAAGCTTAGACCATTTCCGGCCTTAAGCGAATCTGCCTCAAATCACATATTCGGGTAATTCGGACCGCCTGCGCCTTCCGGCACCGTCCAGTTGATGTTCTGGGTCGGGTCTTTGATATCGCAGGTTTTGCAATGGACGCAGTTTTGCGCGTTGATCTGGAAACGCGGGTTGCTGCCGTCGGCCTCGCGGATGACTTCATAGACACCGGCCGGGCAATAGCGCTGCGCGGGTTCGGCAAAGGTCGGCAGATTATAGGCAATCGGGATCGCCGGATCTTTCAGCTTCAGGTGCACGGGCTGATCTTCTTCATGGTTCGTCGCCGAGATAAAGACGGACGAAAGCTTGTCGAAGGAAATCTTGCCATCGGGTTTCGGGTAATCAATCGGCTTGCAGTCTGATGCTTTCTTCAGCGTCTCGTGGTCGGCCTTGCCATGCTTCAGCGTGAAGGGCAGACCGATGCCCAACTGGTTCATCCACATGTCGATGCCGCCCAGCGGCAGACCGAAGATCGAACCAAAGCGCGTCCAGAAAGGCTTCACATTTCGAACGCGCTTGAGGTCTTTGTAAACGGGGCTGACAAGATAGGCCGCCGTGTAAGACGTCAACTCATCCGCCGCGCGACCGCCCTTCACCGCGTCAAAGGCCGCTTCCGCGCCCATCATGCCGGTGAGGATCGCATTGTGGCTGCCTTTGATGCGCGGCAGGTTCACAAAGCCCGCGGCACAGCCGACAAGCGCGCCGCCGGGGAAGGTGAGCTTCGGCACAGACTGGAAGCCGCCTTCGGTGATCGCGCGCGCGCCGTAAGCAATGCGCTTGCCGCCTTCAAACGTCTCACGCACGGAGGGGTGCTGCTTGTAGCGCTGGAATTCATCAAAGGGCGAGAGATAGGGGTTCTTGTAATTCAGATGGATCACGAAACCGACGGACACGAGATTATCGCCGAAGTGATAGAGGAACGAGCCACCGCCCGTGTCGTTTTTCAAAGGCCAGCCGAATGTGTGCTGGACGAGACCCTTGCGGTGCTTCTTCGGGTCGATTTCCCAAATTTCTTTGAGACCGATGCCGTATTTCTGCGGATCGCGGCCTTCATCGAGCTTGAACTTGCGCGTCAGTTCCTTGGTCAGAGACCCGCGTGCGCCTTCGGCAAACAGCGTGTATTTGGCGCGCAGTTCCATGCCGCGCGTGTAGCTGTCTTTATGCTCGCCGTTTTTGCCGACGCCCATGTCGCCGGTCGCAACGCCGCGCACAGAGCCGTCTTCATTGTAGAGAACTTCCGCGCCCGCAAAGCCCGGATAGATTTCGACACCCGCTTCTTCAGCCTTCGTTCCGAGCCAGCGGCAGACATTGGCCAGACTGCCGATGTAATTGCCATGGTTCGACATGAAGGGCGGGAAAATGATGTTGGGGATGCGGATCGAACCGGCAGGCCCGAGAAAAAGGAAATGGTCGGCCGTAACCTGCGTGTCGAGCGGGCAGCCCTGCTCTTTCCAGTCCGGCAACAGCTTGTTCAGACCGATGGGATCAAACACCGCGCCCGACAGGATATGCGCGCCGACTTCCGAACCCTTTTCGATCAGGCAGACGGAGATGTCGAAATCCTGCTCTGCCGCAAGCTGGCGCAGACGGATCGCAGCCGACAGACCCGCAGGGCCGCCGCCGACGATCAACACGTCATATTCCATAAATTCGCGTTCAGGCAGGTCGCTCATCTCGTCTTACTCCTCAAGGCGCACTTAAATGTCCGCCTGTCATCTTTAGGCTCGGCGCTAACCGTGGCCGTTTATGGTGCCTCGTCCGGATTTGGTCAATATCCGGACAGCCGTGTTAGACTAAGGCACTCAGACTATGGGGCAAGCTACACGCCTCCCCGCATGGATCAATACGCCCAAGATGACGCATTTCGATGGTTCCGACGAAAATCTGACGCGCGAAGAAGCCTTTGCGCGTCTGTCTTTCTATGTCGAAACCGGCGTCACCGACGTTTTCACCGAGACAGTTAATAATCGCTATCAACTGGACCCGAACCCGGCCTCCAAGAATGACGCGAGTGCCGCCCGTTCTGTGACAGAGCAAGAATCATCGGGCCGCGCCCTCAATCGTGGCGCATCGCAAAATCCGCCGCCCAGAGCCGTCGCAGACAGCCAAACATTTGCGCTGGATGACAGCGCCGCCATTGCCACCGCAACGGCCATCGCCGCTCAGGCGACGACGCGCGACGCGCTGCGTGAAGCAGTCAGCACATTTGAAGGATGCACCCTGCGCGCCACCGCCAAGAACCTCGTCTTCGATGACGGCAACCCGCATGCGCGCCTGATGTTCATAGGGGAAGCACCCGGCAAAGACGAAGACCTTGAAGGCGTGCCCTTTGCCGGAGAAGCCGGACGGCTGTTTGACCGGATGCTCGCCTCCATCGGTCTTGATCGCACAGAGGTCTATCTCGCCAACATGCTGCCATGGCGTCCGCCGGGCAACCGCCCGCCGACGGCCGGAGAGCAGGCCATGTGCCTGCCTTTCATCACCCGCCAGATTGAACTCTGCCAGCCCGACATTCTTGTGTGTGTCGGCGGCGTCTCCGCCAAGCAATTACTTGGCATAGACACGCCCCTGCCACGTCTCAGAGGCGAGTGGAAAGACTATGCCTATGGCAACGGCGCGCGGATTCCGGCGCTGACGATTTTCTCGCCCGACTACCTGTTGCGTCACCCGGCGCATAAGCGCCTTGCGTGGCGCGACCTGCTGTCGCTGAAAGCGCGGATGGGGGAGTTGGGGGCGCGGGGCTAGGCGGTAAACTCCGTGTGCGGAGTGTCTTAAAGGGTGAGGCTCAGTGTCGGCTTTGGGACAGGAGCGGACATCAAAAAGTGGAACAGAAGTCAAGCGGAATGACCAAACGTGAGATCAAGCAGTTTCTGCACCGCCTTGGCCTTGATGAAGTAAATTAGCCCGTTTCCAGACCGATTAATTACTCCGGCGAACTTCAGGACCACCTCGTGGTCCTGAAGTACTGTCGCAAAGACTGGACCACCTGAGAGTCCATTAGGATCGAAATCCATCGGCGACAGGAGCCTGCATAGCCCTAAGTCAAGGTCCGCGGGTTGCGCCTGCGGCTCACAGGTCATGGACCGGATCACGAGACCCACGTGGTTCTCATCGACGATGTTGTATTTTTGGTCAACGAACGGGCAACCATATGCGAGGTATGCAACCACATCATCTTTATCACGCAGGAAGTCATTCGAATTTAGCCGGAAGAAGCGCTCCACTAGTTCACGATTGGAGGTCGCCTGCGGCGTGAAATCGAATACATATAAATCTTCCGCATCGCCCGGCGGCACGATGTCAGTGGCGCGAAAGCGCGTGAATCCTGCTGAGCTTAGGTAGCTGCTCCTCTCAGGCACCACGATTCCAACATCTTGCGCCGAAGAATCTTTCACTTGGTGAGCGGTGCAAACAAGGAAATTAGTGCCGCGATAGTGCAAGCCGGTCGCCGATCCGATCAATTGAACTTCGTACCCATCGACGTTGGTGAATACCACTAGGTTCTGGCCGAACTTGTTGAGGCGAGACTGAAGCGCGCTTGCAGGAACGAAAAGGTCATGGACTTTCACACTGGTCCATATTTTCCGTCCGACCACCGTTTCGATTTCGGCCCGTCGATTAAGGAGTAGAATCAAATTGTTCATCGACATAACCCCAATACTATATGAGATTGAAATGCCGCGCCTTCTCAGCAGCAGACGGATGAAATAGGTCGGATGCACCGAGATAAGTGCCGAATGTTGTGCTGACAAGGAGAGGGTCGAAACAGACTATGAGTGAAGCGGCTCAAAAGCTTCCCCAAGATCGGCAGATATGGCTTCGAGCATTCTATGGGTTCAACCCTGAAGACGCAGGCTACCTCGGCTTCACCCATGAACCTCAGCGCGAATCTGTACTCAAAAATATGCACGATGGCGACTTGGTGCTGATCTATGGTGCCGTAGATGATCTGACAGATACATTACTAAAGCGGCAAGCTTTGGGTTTTCTGGAAGTCACAGGGGAGCATTGCACAGACCGAGAACGCTCTGCACAATCGGCAATTAATTGGAAGGTCGATCATGGCTTCATTGATAGGTGGACGTTTGGAGTAAAAATCCGCCGCGCATGGCGGGTCAAGAACCGAGTCCATATCAAGACGATTGCACCTGAAGCGTACAAAAATAAGAACCGGTTTGAGCGAACGACACGTGCATTGCTCCTAACACCCGAAGAGCGCGAACGCGCACTTAGTCACCCCGTGTATCAGGTCAACGTGTACGGAGAGCCACAGATTCCGGAAGTTAATCTAGCCAATGGGGTAATGGGCGAAATGCTCAAACCTTCGCGGGGCATTGTCCCTGCATTCGGTACCCGAGCGGCGACATATGAAGATGGCGAAAATATCCTGTATCTGATGACATTGGAAGGTGGCGCAGAAGTGCTACTCGGTCGAACCGGTCCTCATGTTGGTAAGATATTGGCGAAGGTTGGACGTTCAAATAATCTTAGGCGGAGACTAGGCGAGATTAATAGCGGCTTCCCTGAAAGAGCCATATTTCGCTGGAAACTCATTGCCCATCAGACTTTTCCGGATGCCTCGACAGCCCATCGATACGAAACTGAGCTGAAGGCGCTATTGCATGCCCAGTTCACCTCGCAAGGAGGCGAGTTCTTTACTGCAGATCAGCGCGAAATCAATAAAGAGTTCATAAGATTCTGTGCATCAAAAATACCAAAAATAAAAGGAGCGCCTGGAAAAGCGACTGGTGTGAGATAAAAGAGAAGAATTGGCGCGCGTGTCTGAAAGGTTTCTGCACCGCGAGGAGCCGGACGCCCGCCAACCTAGGACTGAGCTATGGCCGAGGCACACAACCATCACTACGTCCCTCAAGGGTACTTGCGCGGATTTGCTGCGGGAGTGGGGAGGCAAGCAAAGCTGCATGTCATTGACATAAAAGACCGACGAGCGTTTTCGACTCTGGTGCGCAATGTGGCGTCACGACGTGACTTTAATCGCCTAGATATCGATGGGGTCGAACCGAATGCACTGGAAAAAGCGTACGGTCAGTTCGAGAGTCAAGCATCGGAGGCTATCAAACGGATCGCGACTTCGAGAACTTTCGTCGGCGAAGATCGTGTCATCATTATTAACTTGCTCGCGATGTTAATTATTCGCAACCCACGGATGCGAGATAACTGGGCGGGTTTCATGGACCGCCTATGGCGTCTCACTGGCGATATGATGGTCGCAAAGAGAGAAAGATGGGAAGCTATCACGCGTCAAATGAAGAATGCAGGATATGATATAAACGAAAATGTTAGTTACGAGCAGATGCGCGACTTCGTGCGAGGGGGCGAGTACGATATTGTCACCGACCGCCATGTCCACATCCGTTTGGAGATCGAGACGCTAGACAAAGTGACCCGCATGCTCGCTTCTCGAAACTGGCGGCTCAGCATTGTTCCAGACCACTTGGACGATCTAATCACCTGCGACCATCCGGTCTGCCTGATCTCTACGGTGAAACGGCCTGATGGACTTCTGGGCGGTGTTGGCTACGGCATGACACACACCGCCGTGCTCTTCCCGCTCACGCGCAGGATTTCGTTGTGGGGTTCCTTCGAAGATCGAGAGGAGGTGGTTGAGATGCGCAGGGAACAAGTGGCATTTTTCAACACTCACCTAATAAGGAACGCCGAGAGACAAATATACGCTCTGAATGACGATTTTGACTACGTTTGGAACCGCCAGCTACACCGAGGAACCACGTTCTTGGAGGATTTAAAAAGGGGACCGCACGAAACCTAGGTGCGCACGCTGTTCAACCGCCAATTTGGTTTAGGCGCCCTCTTCGACCGTCTCGCTGCCCTCATAAGCGTTCATGGCCCCGACAGACCGGTTTCGTGTCAGGCACCGAAGCCGCCGTCGATGGTCAGCATCGAGCCTGTGATCATCGCAGCGTGCGGGCTGGCGACGTAGGCGACAAGTTCCGCGATTTCCTCAGGGTGAGCGTGACGCTTGATGGCCATGAAGCTGTGCATTGCTTTAGCCATCGGGCCGTCAGCCGGGTTCATATCGCTATCGGTCGGACCTGGCTGGATCGCGTTGACCGTGATGCGGCGGTCGCCAAAGTCCCGGGCCAGCCCGCGAACCATTCCTTGTAAACCCGATTTGGTCAGCGAATAAGCCGAAAGGCCGGGAAAGGGAATGCGATCACCGTGCACTGAGCCGATCACAATGATGCGACCGTCTGCATTCATGTGCCGGGCCCCTTCGACGGCAGCGTGATAGGGCGCGCGGAGGTTTACGTCGAACAAACGGTCAACGGCGTCTGGTTCCAGCGATAGCGGATCGCCGACAATACCCATACCTGCATTGATGATCAAAATATCCAGCGGGCCGCGCGCGGCTATAGCTTCGGTTTGCGCCGCCCTGTCGGCGCTGTCGGCCTTGACGATCTCTGCGCCGGACTGCTGCCCCAAGGTCCGGGCCGCCGCCTCGGAACCGAAATAAGTGAAAGCAACCTTGGCGCCTTCACTTGCAAAGCGGCGAACGATCGCAGCTCCGATTCCGCGACTGCCGCCGAGGACAAGAATGTTCTTTCTTGAGATTTCAGACACGTAGCCTCCTTAAACCTATTCAGTAAACGTTGCGAAGATGCGGAGATCTGCCATCACATCTCAGCCACCATGCGTTTGATGATGTTGGGTGCGATCCGCAGCAACATCGGGAGCTGTCGGGTTGCGCCGGGCATGGCCATGGGTTGGTGGTTCGCTAATGCCTTGAGGGTGATTTTTGCCACTTTGGCGGGTGCCATCTTTTTCCCCGGAAGGTTTGCGTTCATGGGCGTGTCTACAGCAGGAGGAAGCAACTCGAGGATATGCGTTCCTCTGGGGGCGAGTTGCCGACGCAGTCCTTCTGCAAAGGCATGTAGCCCCGCCTTAACGGCGCCATAGGTCGGGGCGCGGGTCGGAGAAACGAGAGCGAAGCCCGACGTGACAAACACGATTGCAGCCATGGCAGGCCAGCGGTTCAGCGCCGCGCCCGTCAGCTGAATTGGTGCTGTCAGATTAAGAGCGACTTCCTGTTCGAGATCTTGTGTGGCATCCGCGCCGTTCGTGAAGTTTCTCTCGACGAACGTGCCGGCATTGTTGATCAGAATATCTAACCGGCCGAAGCGTTCGGCGACGGCATTCAGCATGGCGATCCTTGCGGCGTCGATGGTGACGTCGGCCTGAATAGCCAATGCTTTCGGATGCGTGCGGGAGAAGCGCTCAAGCGCTGCCTCTGAGCGCCCGCAAACCGCAACATCAGCACCCTGACTTATGAAGGCGTCGGCAAGGGCCATGCCGATACCTGACGTGCCGCCGGTTATGAGGACAACTTGTTTCATCTTGCCGTCAGCTCCTTGTTTGCGAGGGATATGTTTCTTCAATGATTTTGTGGCTGTTCAGATCACCAGGGGATGGTGCCGAACGTGGCATGCGTGAAGGTTCCCGTCGGTGCGTCCTTGCCGAGCAGCGCCACGCGCACCGCCTCGCGGGCGCCCTCTTCAACTGTCTCGGTGCCCTCATAGCCGTTCATGGCGGTTCTGGTGAAACCCGGCGAGACGGCGTTGACGCTGATCCCCTCCGCCTCGAGTTCGATTGCCATGGCAAGGGTCAGGGCGTTGAGGGCGGTTTTTGACGCCGCATAGAGCGGACTGAAATGCGAGCGGTAGGGGAGCGACCGATCGGAAGCGATGGTCAGCGATCCGCCGCCGCTGGACACATTGACGATGCGTGCGCCCGGCGTTGCCCGTAGCAACGGAAGCATTGCCTGATAGACGGCCAGAACGCCGAACACGTTGGTCTCCCAGACCGCCCGCATCTCATCAAGGGGCACCACGCTGGCGCGTTTTGTCTTCGCATATTCGAGCACTGAGCCGGGATGGTCGCCGGTGGTCATGATGGCGGCGTTCTGGATCAGCACATCAAGACGACCGAATGTCTTGTGCACTTGTGCCGCCGCTGCCGTGATCGAGGCCTGATCCGTGACGTCGAGCTGGAGCGCATGGGCGTCGGGGCCAAGCTCTTTGGCCGCTGTCTCGCCGCGCTCAGGGTTGCGCGCGCCAACGAGGACAGTGAAACCACTGGCCATCAGATCCTTTGCGATCTGGTAGCCAATTCCCTGATTGGCGCCGGTGATCAGGGCGACGGGCTTGTCCTGCATGGTGATTTCCTGTTTGTTGAACGTGTTGTCAGTGAGGCCGCGCCGCGGTATGAAGCATCAAACGGAGCATTGTTCCGATTATATACGGAGCAATGTTCCGTTTAACAAGTGGGATATTGGCGTAAATGTCGGGCGTGCGTTCAAAAGGCGATCAGGCCGAAACCGCTGCGGATACGGGCGGAGACCGGCGGCTGCGCGCCGACGCGAAACGCAGCATTGATGCCCTGATGCAGGCCGCGCGGGAGGTCTTTGCCAGTTCCGGGGTGGACGCGACCGTGCGCGAGATCGCCGAGCGGGCCGGTGTCGGCATGGGCACGCTTTACCGCCACTTCCCCCAACGCGCCGACCTGATCACCGCTGTTCTCCACAGCGAAATGGACGCCTGCTCGGACGCTGCGGCGACCCTTGCGGCCAAACATCCGCCCTTCGAAGCGCTGGCGGCCTGGATGCAGCGCTATGCGGACCTCGTCGGGACCAAGCGCGGACTGGCCAAGGCGCTCAACTCGGGAGACCCGGTGTTTGAAGGTTTGCTCACGCGCTTTGAGGAGCGGCTTCGCCCCGCCGTCCGGCCGCTTTTTGCAGCTGCGATTGTTGCCGGGGAGATCGAACCGGATACCGATGCCGACGAAATTCTCTGCGCCGTCTCCAGCCTGTGCATGTCCGCTTACGATGCGAAGCCTGAACATGCCCGACGCATGGTCGCGCTCTTCATCGACGGATTGCGTCGCCCCGTTAAGGGATCATCGTCTCACTGAGGGGACCGGATCGGGGAGTATCCCGCCCCCCTCCCCCCATTAACCCAAAACCCAATTCCTTCGCAGTTGCAGCGAATTGGGCGAATCAGCGCTTGGCATGACGGTCTTCGTGGCTAGAATGCAGCCCATGCACAGGGGGTCCGTTCCAAAAGGCGAAAGCTATTTGCGCCGCAGCTTGATTATTGCTGCATCGCTGACGCTCGGCCTCGGCCTTGCGGGCGCCGCGCTTGCCGCCGCGCCCGTGCCGTTGCAATCACCACTCACAAAAACGGCCGGGGCCGCGCCCGCAAAGCGCGCCGCAAGTGTTCCGGCGCTCCGTCCCGCCATCATCGAGGCGCCTGCCGACGCAGCGGATGCAGCCGATGCAGCGGATGACGAAGCCATTGCCGCCCAAATGCCGCAGATGTATTCGCCGCTCTCGCCGCCCATCGCGAGTTCCATGCCGCAATCCGCGCCCCTTTCGGCGCGGGCTAAAATCTGGAGCCCTGAAGTTCTCAGCGGCGCTGACCGCGAACGGTACCTCAGGATTTTTGCCGCGCAGAAAAAAGGCAATTGGAAAGTTGCTGACAAGCAGATCGCCGCCCTCGCCGACAAGCGCCTCATGGGCTATGTGCTGTTCGAGCGCTATCTCCATCCGAAATACCGCACGACCTATTCAGAGCTGCGCGGCTGGATGGCGGAATATTCCGACCTGCCGGACGCAACACGCATTTACAAACTCGCGCTGAAAAAGAAGACCCGCAAAGCCGCCGCGCCCGCGCGGCCGCAGGTGCGCAAGTTCCGTCAGCTCACCAGCAACAATTACAATGCCGAGGCCGATGACGGCGATGGCGCGGCGTTCTCGGAGCAGTTTGCCCGTGTCGATGAACGTGTTCGAGAGATCGTTCGCAGCCAAAAGGCGCGCGATGCGCTGATCTATCTCAACCAGACCACCATCCGCCGCTCGCTTTCCGATGTTGAATATGACAAGGCGCGCGAGCGCGTCGCCGCGTCATACTTTATCGAGAATGACAATGAGAATGCCTATCTGACGGCGGACGAGATTGCGCGCGCCCATCCCCGCGACGTGCCCTTGGCCGATTGGTATGCCGGTCTTGCCGCCTGGCGCCTTGAACGCTTTGACGATGCGGCGCGCCATTTTGAAAAGCTCGCACGCGCCAACTATGTGTCGGACTGGACGCGCGCGGCCGGTGGCTTCTGGGCCGCGCGCTCTTATCTCGCCGCCCGCGCGCCCGAACGTGTCACCGAGATGCTCGAACTCTCGTCTGACACGGGAGCAACCTTCTACGGTCTCATTGCGTCGCGCCAGCTTGGCCGCGATCTGAAGATTGATTGGGTTGAACCGAGGCTCGATCAGGCGGGCTATGAAGCCCTTGTGCGCGATGCCGCCGTCGCGCGCGCTGTGGCGCTCGTGCAGATCGGTCGCCGCGATGCGGCGGAACAAGAGCTTGTCCGCGCGCATGGCTGGCTTGATCATTCGACCGACGAGGCGCTCATTGCCCTTGCCGCCACGTTCAAACTGCCCGCCGTCGAGTTGCAGGCCGCCAGCAGCGCCGACCTGCCGCAGGCCCGGTTGCGCAATGGTGCGATCGCGCTCAATGCCGGTCTCTATCCCGTCCCCAATTACAAACCGAAAAACGGGTTCCGTGTGGACCCCGCGCTCTTCTATGCCGTCATGCGTCAGGAGAGTAAGTTCCGCCCTGACGCCACCTCCGGTGCCGGTGCGCGCGGCCTCATGCAGATCATGCCGGCCACCGCCAGCCTCATTGCGTCCGACCGCACGCTGGCCGGCGGCAACAAGGACAAGCTCCTTGATCCCTCGTTCAATCTCACGCTCGCCCAGAACTATATCGAAACGCTGATGGCGTCGGCGGAACCGCGCGGCAATCTCTTTATGCTGACGTCGGCCTATAATGGCGGGCCTGGCAATCTGTCGCGCTGGCTTGATGAGATCAATTTCAAAGGCGACCCGTTCCTCTTCATCGAGAGCATTCCGGCCGCCGAGACACGCGCCTATATTGAGCGCGTCGTGATGAACTTCTGGATCTACCGCGCCCGCCTCGGCCAGACTTCAACCTCCCTCGCCGTCAGTGCCTCCGGCGACTGGCCCGTCTATGACGCATTTGAAACCCCGCGCTAAACGTCGCATATTTCCAGCGACCCTCCGGTCATCCGGCCTCCCTCCCCAGCGAAAGCCCCTTCATGCCCGGTATTGATGAAACACGTCCCTTCATTCCGTTGAACATTGCCGTGATGACAGTGTCCGACACACGCACGCCCGAGACCGACAAATCCGGCGATGTGCTCGCCGACCGCGTCACCGCCGCAGGCCACAAGCTTGCGGCACGCACCATTGTCACCGACGATGTCCAGATGATCCGCCAGCAGCTCCTTTCATGGATTGCTGACGAGCGCGTGGATATTGTGATCTCGACCGGCGGCACCGGCCTTACAGGCCGCGACGTGACGCCCGAAGCCTTCAAATCCGTCTATGACAAAGAGATCGACGGCTTCTCGGCAGTGTTTCACGCGATCAGCTTTGCCAAGATCGGCACATCCACCATCCAGTCGCGCGCAACCGCAGGCGTCGCCCATGGCAAATATATTTTCGCCCTGCCGGGTTCCCCCGGTGCCTGCAAAGACGGCTGGGACGAAATCCTCGTCCACCAACTCGACAATCGCTTCCGGCCCTGTAATTTTGTAGAAATACTGCCGCGCCTGCAGGAAAAATAACCGGAGAGAACGCCCCCATGCTGAAGGAATTTCGTGAGTTTGCCCTGCGCGGCAATGTGCTGGACCTCGCTGTCGGTATCATCATCGGCGCGGCCTTCACCACCATCGTCACCTCACTCGTCAATGACATCATCATGCCGCCCATCGGGGTGCTCATGGGCGGCGTCGATTTCTCCAATTACTTTGTGGCGCTGACCACCACCGATGTCGCGCCCGTCTCCATCGAAGCGGCCAAAACCGCAGGCGTGCCCGTGCTTGCCTATGGCAAATTCATCAACGCGCTCATCAATTTTGCGATTGTTTCCTTTGCGCTCTTCATCGTCATCCGCCAGATGAACCATCTGAAACAGCGCATCGCCAAAGGCGAAGAGCCTGCCGCCGCCGCACCGCCGCGTCAGGAAGTTCTGCTGGAAGAAATCCGCGACCTGCTGAAGGCGCGCGCCTAAACGCGCTTCAGAATGTAATAGACATAAGAATAATCACCGGCACTTTTCTCAAACACGGTGATCTCGTCTTCTATCTCGTCATAAACAGGTTGCGGCCCGTGGCGTCGCCGCGCGTCTGCAATCGCGTGTGCCATCGGGCCGTAATAGCTGTCGCGCCAGTCGTCCAGCGGCAGGATCATGGTGCCGATCACTTCGTAGCCCGCCGCTTCCGCCACCGCGCGGTTCGACGCCACTGTGCCCATCGTCGGATAGGCATTGCCCCAAAAGCTTTCTGCAATCGGCGTGCGCTTTGTCTTGAGCCATGTGACTTCCGACACAACCACAAAGCCGCCGCGCTTCACAAATTGTCGCCACGCCTGCAAACCCTCGGCAAAGCCCAACAGATAGATCGCGCCTTCCGACCAGATGAGGTCGAAACTTTCCGCGTCATATTCAAGTTCGCCGATATCGCCGCGTTCAAAGGCCAGCCGGTCCTCGCCGATGCCTTCCGCTTTCGCGCGCGCTGACGCCTTGTCGAGAAACGGCTCGAACAGATCAACCGCCGTGATGTGGCCGTCGCAGACCTCAAGTAGATCAAAGGCCTCCGGTGCCTGCCCGCAGCCGAGATCAAGCACGCGTGGCTTTGCGGGCAGTCCGCGCAGACAGGCATAAATCTCCTGCGTCGCAGCCTTGCTGCCCGGCCCGTTGCGCGGCAGGGAGAGTTGCACGTCGAGAAAAACCTTGAACGTATCGGGTGTCATGTCTGCCGGGCTTTCCATCGCAGGTAATCATCGCGCGTATCAATATCGCTCAGCACACCGAGCATCGCCACGCTCAGGCCCGCGCGCGCGACATTGCGCAACGTATCGTCAAGCGTATGTTCGCAGGACCAGCGCACATCATTAAATATATCAACAATGCGGGGGCGACGCCGCAACCCGACGAGCCAATAGCCGCCATCGTCCGCAGGACCAAACACAGCTTCATGGCGCCCGAGCGCCTTAAACGCCTCAGCAATATGCGCTGCCGAAATATCAGGAATGTCGCTCCCCACAATCACAACCGGCCCCACCGGCAGATCGCGCATCAGCCGCCCCATGCGTACACCAAGATCGCCCGTGCCTTGCGCCAGCACCGGCAAACCATACCGGGCGAACACGCGCTCATGCACCGCGCGGTCCGGCGCGACCGCCACAGCCGTCTGCCAGCGCGGATCATCGCCGACACGGCGCAGAACATCATCCGTTGTCTGCCGATAAAACCGTGCGGCAGCGACAGCGCCCAGCCCCTTGGCCAGCCGCGTTTTCACACGCCCCAGTTCAGGGTGCTTCACCATCACCACAAGCTGCGCGCCCGCGCTCATATCTCAGGCGTAGATGCGCGCGATGAAACGCGGCGGCACATGCAGATAATAAAGCGTGAGGCACAGCGCGTTGCGCGCCATTCGCGTGAGATAGCCTTGCTTCAGATACCGCTCCGGACTCGTCACCGCCTGCGAACGCAGCAGCACAAGCCGCCGACGCCCGACACGGCGCACAAGGTCCACATCCTCCATCAGCGGCAGCGCGCGGAACCCGCCGAGCTTGTCGTAAAGCCGCCTGTTGATGAGCAAGCCCTGATCGCCGTAAGGCAATTTGAAGACCGCGCATCTGAACGCCACCATGCGCTCGAGAAACCGCGCCGTGCCGGAAAAATCATCCAGCGTGAAGCGAAACGCGGCGGCGACTTCCGCATTGCCAAAGCGTCCCGCCGCCACATGCTCTAAAAACTTTTCGACTTCCGCGTCCCAGCCATGTTCGAGAACCGTGTCGGCATGGAGAAACAAAAGCCATGTGCCCTTGGCCGCCTTCGCGCCCGCCTGCATCTGGGTGCCCCGACCACGCGGCGCTTTGATAAATTTCGCGCCAGCCGCTTCCACAATGTCTGAGGTCGCATCGTCCGATCCGCCATCGACAATAATGACTTCGCGCACCAGCCCGTGAACGGCAGCCGGAATCAACGCCGACAAGGCGCGCGGCAGCGTCTCTTCGGCGTTCAGCGTAGGAATAATGACACTCAGCATGACCCGCATCTTACGTATTGCGATTGCGAAGGGAAGACGCGCAAGAATGTTCTTGTTATGTTCTTATGTTGTGATATGGTTTTCTCCAAGGAAATGACCATGACCGCACGTCACGAAACAGCACGCTCCGGCCACCCCGCCCGCACCCCCCCGGCCAATTCCCCTATTGGTCCATCGGGCGCCCGGCCGCACCGCATGACGGAACCCTACCCCTTCGCACCGAGCGGGGTTCCGCTATCCGGCCGCCGTGGCCGGGGCGCGCTGACCAATGACAGCGGACGGTTTGAGCCCACGTCCCGCGTCCAGATCGACGATGGCTGGGATATCGACAATCAACCGCCGCCGCTGCGCACCGAAGTCACGGCTGAGACCGCACGCACCATCCTGACGCGCAACACCTCGCCCGATATACCCTTTGACCGCTCCATCAATCCCTATCGGGGGTGCGAGCATGGCTGCGTCTATTGTTTCGCGCGGCCCACCCACGCCTATATGGGATTGTCAGCCGGTCTCGATTTTGAATCGCGTCTGTTTGCCAAGCCCAATGCCGCAACGCTGCTGGCAAAGGAACTTTCACGCGCGGGTTATGAGCCCGCGCCGATTGCGATGGGCACCAACACTGATCCCTATCAGCCGATTGAGCAGACCTACCGCATCACGCGGTCGATCCTCGAAGTGCTGTCAGACTTCAATCACCCTATCACGATTGTAACGAAGTCGGCCCGCGTCACGCGCGACCTCGACATTTTAAGCGACATGGCCAAACGCAATCTCGTGAAGGTCGCTTTGTCAGTGACGACGCTCGACGCCAAACTCGCCCGCACCATGGAGCCGCGCGCCTCCACCCCGTCGCGCCGTCTGGAGGCGATGAAGCTCCTGTCCTCGTCCGGCGTCCCCGTCGGCGTCATGGTCGCACCGATCATTCCGGCTTTGAATGACGCAGAGATGGAAAAGATTTTGACAGGTGCAGCCTATGCCGGCGCGCAGTCTGCGGGTTTCGTCCTTCTGCGCCTGCCGCTCGAAATCAAAGACCTGTTCGACGAATGGCTCAAAGAAAACCAACCCGACCGCGCCGAACATGTCATGTCGCTCATCCGCTCCATGCGCGGCGGCAAGGAATATGATGCGACCTTCGGCCAGCGCATGCGCGGCACCGGCCCCTATGCCTGGCAGATCAGCCGCCGGTTTGAAATCGCCTGCAAACGCCTCGGCCTCTCGCGCGGCAGCTGGAACGTGGACAGTTCCCAGTTCCGCGTGCCGGGACGGGGCAAGCAGTTAGATTTGATTTAGCACGCCCTTGTGGGGTCGTAGGCGGATCAGAAATTGGTCCGGTGGACCAATTTCCCGCCGGAGCCAAAATATTCGCCTTCGAATATTTTGGGTGGGGGGACCGGCAGCGAGAATGAAAACAATGCCAAGCCAATTCGCCCGCTTCCTCAGAAAAAATCAAACCGACGCCGAAAGAAAACTCTGGCGCGAATTACGGTACCTGAAGCAATACGGCTTTCACTTCAGACGACAGGTGCCGATGAGACAATACGTGACAGATTTCATCTGCCACTCGGCGAAGCTCGTCATCGAACTTGACGGCGGCCAGCACGATGAAATTAAAGCCATCGCATCAGACGCCCGCAGAACCGCATGGCTCGAAACGCAGGGCTATAAAGTACTGCGCTTCTGGAATAATGATGTGCTCTTGAATGTCGAAGGTGTGCAAACCGCGATACGCGCTGAATTGCGCCTCGACTGCCCCCCCACCCAAAAAATCTAAAGAAGATTTTTTGACCTCCCCACAAGGGGGAGGTAAGCAAAAGAATCGAACCAAATCTTCACCTCCCCCTTGTGGGGAGGTCAAAATATCGAAGATATTTTGGGTGGGGGTCACGGTATCAACGTCACTCACATCAATTCAGTTGAGCCCCTCTTCCTCAAGCGGCACACTCCGCTCATGCTCACAGATTCCAAATCCCCACGCCTCAAGCGCGCCGCATCTATCCTGCTGCCCGCCACCCCCGACTACACCTTTGAAACCGAACACGGCGCGCCGCATCTCCGCGTCTGCGGCATCGACGAAGCCGGTCGCGGCCCTCTCGCCGGTCCCGTCGTCGCCGGTGCCGCTGTCATCGACATGAGCCGCCTCCCGCAAGGCCTCAATGATTCCAAAAAGCTCAATCACAAGACCCGCGAACGGCTTTTCACCGAACTGATGCAATCAGCCGATATCGGCATCGGCATTGCGAGCGTCGAAGAGATTGACGAGATCAACATTCTGCAAGCGACCATGCTGGCGATGACGCGCGCGCTTGCCGCGTTGAAAATCGCGCCCGCTTTCGCCCTCATTGACGGCAACCGTATCCCGAAATTTGCGACGCCCGCGCGGGCCATCGTCAAGGGCGACGCCCGTGTGCTCTCCATCGCCGCCGCCTCGATTGCCGCGAAGGTCACGCGCGACCGCATGATGATCGAGATGAGCGAAATGCATCCCGGTTATGGCTTTGAAAAACACATGGGCTACGGCACCGCCTTTCACCTAAATGCACTTAAAGAGCTCGGACCCACGATCCATCACCGCCGCAGCTTTGCGCCGATACGCAATATGTTGAGTCCGTCGATTCCAAAGTGACTCGATTTAGTGTGTCAGATTCCGTTAAGTCTTTGATTCTTGACGCAGATTCCTCGCCCCCTCATGATCCGCCCCTTGTGTAAAAGTAGGGGTCGAAGTTGGGGCGCGGAACAAACGAGGCAGCAAAGCTGCCGAACGAACAAATCATCCAGGGCGATTGCATTGAAGCGATGAACGCGTTGCCGGAGAAGTCAGTGGATCTGATTTTTGCCGACCCGCCTTACAACCTCCAACTGGGGGGCGAGCTGACGCGTCCCGACCAGTCAAAGGTCGATGCGGTCGATGATGACTGGGACAAGTTCGAAAGCTTCGCGACCTATGACAAGTTCACGCGCGAATGGCTGAAAGCATCCAAGCGCGTATTGAAAGACACCGGCGCAATCTGGGTCATCGGCTCCTATCACAATATTTTCCGCGTCGGCTCGAGCCTTCAGGATCTTGGCTTCTGGATTATGAATGACGTGATCTGGCGCAAGTCAAATCCGATGCCGAATTTTCGCGGTACGCGGTTTACCAATGCGCATGAAACCATGATCTGGGCGACGCGCGACGAGAACCAGAAAAAATATACGTTCAACTATGACGCCATGAAGTCACTCAACGACGATCTGCAAATGCGCTCCGATTGGGTTCTGCCGATCTGCACGGGCGGCGAACGTCTGAAAGACGGCGAAGGCGATAAGGCGCATCCGACGCAAAAGCCCGAAGCCCTGCTTCACCGCATTCTGCTCGCGACAACAAATGCAGGCGACACGGTACTTGACCCGTTCTTCGGCACGGGCACGACAGGCGCGGTCGCCAAAAAACTCGGCCGCAAATTCATCGGCATTGAACGCGAAACGAAATATATCAAAGCCGCGAAAGCGCGCATCGCCAAAGTCCTGCCCTCGTCGGCGGAAGATTTGCAAGTCACGACATCGAAGAAAGCCGAAGTGCGCGTGCCGTTTGGTTCCATCGTCGAGCGCGGTCTCATCGAACCGGGCACCATCCTCACCGATCCGATGCGCCGCCACGCCGCCCGCGTCCGCGCCGACGGCTCACTCGTATGCCGCGACGCGACAGGCTCGATCCACAAAATCGGTGCGCATGTGCAGGGTCTCGATGCCTGCAACGGCTGGACCTATTGGCATTTCAAAACCGACGGCAAGCTCAAACCCATCGACATTTTGCGCCAGAAGGTTCGCGCCGAAATGGGCTCGGCGTAAGAATTTTTCACGCGAAAACACCAACAATTGCCACAGGAGATCGGGCGTTTTCATGTAAAGATTATTGCTCGCCTATAGGCGAGACTCGCTGTTTTTGACGGAAAAACGGTGACGTGTGCCGAACATTCAACCAAGGGCAATTCGCCGTGATGAAGCAAATCGCTTTTATTTTGTTCTGTCTACTGATCAACCCGGTCGCGTCCTATGCCGCCGAACCTCCGGCGCAAACATATGAAGCGCTTGTCGCAGCTGCCAAGCGCGGCGACAAACCGGTCGATTGGACCGCCATTCGCCTCGCTTATACCAAAAGTAAAAATTACGATTGGTCCGGCGCGAGCGCTTATCCCGCCCAAAACGCTATGATTAAGGCGATTGAGGCCAAGGACTACGCCACGGCGGCCAAGCAAGCCAATTCCATCCTTGATGACAATTACGCCAATATGTTCGCACACAGAACACTGGAACTTGTTTATGGCGCGACAGGCGACAAGAAGCTTGAGCAACAATATAACGAAAATGTTGAGGGTATCTTCAACTCCATCCGCAATGGCGGTGACGGAAAATCGATGGAGAAATCTTTTCGCGCCGTCTCGATCGGTGAAGAATATCAAATGCTCACGATGCTCGGCCTCCGACCGAAAAGCCAATCTCTCGCCGCCAATAATCCTGACGGACACACGTATGACGTGATGACGGCGACCAGCGCTGAGGGGAATGAATACACGGTCTATTTTCAGATCGACCTGATCAGCGCCGCAGAAGCCGCGCTCGTCAAAGACCCGATGCCGGTGTCAAAAGAATAAGTGCCGCAGGGACTTTTTTCGTTCCGGCGGCGCGACGGGCTCGATCCACAAAATCGGTGCGCATGTGCAGGGTCTTGATGCCTGCAACGGCTGGACCTATTGGCACTTCAAAACCGACGGGAAGCTCAAGCCCATCGACATTTTGCGCCAGAAGGTTCGCGCCGAAATGGGCTCGGCGTAAAAACCGGGGACAGATTTATTTTGCGGGATAAGTATCCGAACGCGAACATAATCCCCCATGGGGGATAGTGATTTCGGCTCCGCCCTTTTTGACTACTCGAAGCGAGCTACGATCTCTACATGGAAACCTCGAATCTCTTGCAAGAAATACTGATTGCTTCGAGTGTTGCTCGTTGCGTTTATCCCCGAAAATAAATCTATCCCCGCCCGCCTTCTATGCCCGCCAGCGCCACGACTTTGCGCATCAGCGATGGCAATGCTTCGTCGGCCAGCTCGTCTTGCGCGATCCACACCCCCTCGGCTTTCGTCGCCGTGGCCGCGCTGACCTCGCCGACAAAAACCGTCAGTATAAGGTGGAAATGGGTGAATGTGTGCTCGACCAACCCCACGCGCTTTTTCCATTTGGCTTTGAGCGGCGCAAATTCCGCATAGTCTTCCGCCACTGCGTCCGCCCACGGTGTCGTCGGCACTTCCATCATGCCGCCGAGCAATCCTTTGGCGACGCGTTTCCTGAGCAGCACCGCGCCGTCAGGCCGCGTGACGAAGAAACATGCGCCGTGTCTCACGGGTCGCGCCTTCTTCGGCGCGCGGCGCGGCAATGTGTCGGCGATGCCTTGCGCATTCGCGTCGCACATGTCGATCACGGGACAGCGATTGCATGACGGGCTCTTTGGCGTGCAGATCGTTGCGCCCAAATCCATCATCGCTTGCGCGAAGTCACCGGCGCGTTTGTCAGGTGTCAGGGTTTCTGCATGCTCGCGGATTTCGGGCTTTGATAAAGGCAGTGGTGTTTCAATGGCAAAGAGCCGTGTCACCACGCGGTCCACATTGCCATCGATGACGGTGGCGCATTTGCCAAAGGCAATGGCCGTGATCGCTGCCGCCGTATAAGGCCCGACGCCCGGCAACTTCTTTAGCTCATCTTCTGTGGACGGAAAGATGCCGCTATATTCATTCGCGACCATCTGCGCGCAGGCATGAAGGTTGCGCGCGCGGCTGTAATAACCAAGCCCCGCCCAGCGTTTCATCACATCATCAACGGGGGCGGCGGCGAGCGCCGTGACTGTCGGCCAGCGGCTCATAAAGTCACGGAAATAATTACCGACCGCCGCCACCGTCGTTTGCTGGAGCATGATTTCAGAAAGCCATACCGCATAAGGGTCCGTCGTCTCGCCGGGCAGGAACCGCCATGGCAGAACGCGGGCATGTTTGTCGTACCAGCGCAGCAGCGCGGGCGCGACCGGACGCGCGTTTTCCTTTTGTTTCCGGAGCTTTCTCATGGTGTGACTTCTGACGGATTCCGCGTTCCCGTCAACCGGACTCGCACTTGCCGCATTTTCAAAGCAGAATGGGCCATGTCCAACAGGTCCGATCATATTCTTGCGCCCAAACGCTTCAGTGTACCGCCGATCGGCACACAGGTGGCGGGCCTGACGCGCGAGCTTTTTCGCAAACGTGGCTTTGCGGAAGGCCATATTCTGGCCCATTGGCCCGATATTGCGGGCGACGTTATCTCTGATTATTCCGCGCCCGAACGCCTCGTCTATCCGCGCCGCCCCAATGAAGGGCGTGGTCCCGCAGGCGCGGCGGTGCTCGAAATCCGCGTTGACGGGCCGATTGCGCTCGAAATCAGGCATCTCGAACCCCAGATTATCGAGCGCATCAATGCCTATTACGGCTATGCCGCCGTCTCGCGTCTGAAGCTCACCCAGGGCCCCTTGCCCGCCCGCCCCAAGGCACGTCGCCGCCCCATCAGGGCGCTGTCGCCCACGGAGCGTCAGGGGCTCGCAGACGAGCTGCAACCCATATCGGAACCCGACTTAAAGGACGCTCTGACACGGCTCGGCGAACGAATTCTGGGGAGAACTTTGAGAACAAAAGCATGACTCACCCCAAAACCACCAAAAATCGCCCCGAGTCGCGATTCTGGCTCGGAGTCGAGTCAAAGGTTTGGTTGAGCGGCTGCAAGGCCGACGCCATAATGCGTCAACATCTAGTGGAGAGCGCGTAAAGTGAATCAAAATCGAGTTATTGCGATAGTGGTAGCGGCTGCCTTGGCCATCATGGCGCTTGGCTATTTCGGCTATTCAACCTTCGCCGCCAAGAACAGCACCGCGTCGACGGACGCGACCGACGGGGACCAGGACCGCTCGCAAATCGAGCAGGAACTGGCCGTTCCCGGTCCCATGGGTGACATGTCGCTGGGCGATCCGAAGGCGCCTGTGCGCGTCTATGAATATGCTTCGCTCACCTGCTCGCATTGCGCTGAGTTCAACAAAGACACGTTCCCGTCCTTTAAGAAGGACTATATCGACACGGGCAAAGTCTATTACACGCTGCGCGACTTCCCCTTCGATCCGATTGCGACAGCCGCCTATATGCTCTCCCATTGCGCCGGCAAGGACCGCTATTTCGGCTTTGTCGATGTGTTATTCTCCACACAGGCCGACTGGGCCTTTGTTGAAACGCCGATGGAAGCCCTCAAGGGGATCGCGCGTCAGGGTGGCTTTTCGGGTGAAGCTTTTGAAGCCTGCATGAAAAATGAAGAAGTCTTCGACCATGTGAAGAAGACGGCAGAGCGCGGTGCACAGACATTTGGTGTGCGCTCGACACCGACCTTCTTCGTCAATGGCGAGAAGGTTGAAGGCGCCCTTCCCTATGCAGAGTTTGAGACGATTTTGAAAAAGCACATGCCCGGCTACGTCGCCGGTGAGGAAGAGGCGCCATCGCCGACCGGCGAGACAACGCCTGCTACACCAGAAGAATAACCGGCAAGGCCAATGGCCTTGCATGAGAGCTAAAGCCCGACCAGTACCAAGACCAAACAGGATCGCCCGAAGTGAAATTCAATCGTTTGCGCCTTTCCGGCTTCAAATCATTTGTCGATCCGACCGATCTCATCATTGAGCCCGGCCTCACAGGCGTTGTCGGTCCCAATGGTTGCGGCAAGTCGAACCTTCTGGAAGCCCTGCGTTGGGTGATGGGTGAAAACTCGTTCAAAAACATGCGCGGTTCGGGCATGGAAGACGTGATCTTTGCGGGCACGACAGGACGCCCCGCGCGTAACTATGCCGAAGTGACGCTCTATATCGATAACTCGGACCGCTCGGCCCCTGCCGCTTACAACGATCTCGACATGATCGAAGTGTCGCGCAAGATCGAGCGCGACGAAGGCTCGACCTATCGTGTCAACGGACGCGAAGTGCGCGCGCGCGACGTGCAGCTTTTGTTTGCCGATGCGTCAACAGGCGCTCACTCGCCTGCCCTTGTGCGCCAAGGCCAGATCGCGCAGATCATCGCGTCAAAGCCGATCAACCGTCGCCGCATTCTGGAAGAAGCCGCCGGTATCACGGGGCTTTACACGCGTCGCCATGAAGCGGAACTGCGCCTGAAAGCTGCAGAGACAAACCTCACACGACTTGATGATGTTGTGGCGCAGGTAGAAAGCCAGCTTGCGAGCCTCAAGCGTCAGGCCCGTCAGGCCACACGCTATCGCAATCTGTCGGGGCAAATCCGCGAGACGGAAGCGATCTTCCTGCATCTGAAATGGAAGCAGGCTGTTGACGGTTTGCGCCACGAAGAAACGCGCCTGAGTGAGACCGACGCGCGCGTTGCCGAACTCACACGCGAAAGCGCTGCCGCCACCATTGCCGAAGCCGAAGCTGCCGAAACGCTGCCCGCTCTGCGCGATACGGAAGTACAAGAGTCGGCACGTCTGCGTCATCTCACGATTGAGCGCGACCAGCTCGATGCCGAAGAAGCCCGTGCACGCGAGCAGGCCCAACGCCTCACCGCCCGTCTTGACCAGATCGGCCAAGACCTTGCGCGCGAAAAAGTGCTGATCGAAGACACGCGCACCGCGATTGCGCGGCTTGATGAAGAAGCCGCCGAACTCACTGAGGCCGATGCCGGACAGGCAAATGCGCAGGACGAAGCGCGCGTGCTCGTCGATGAAACGCAGGCGCGTCTCAGCACCAGCGAAACAGAACTCGACCAAACTAACCGCGAAATCGCTGTGCTGACGGCAGAGCGCCAGAGCCTTGAACGCTCGATTGAAGCAGGCCGCACACGCATCGAACGCTTGCAGGCGCAGCTTGATGAAATTGCATGCGAGCAAGCGACGTTGACAGACGCCGCTGAAAAGCAGGCCGAAATTGATCTGCAATCGGCAGAACTTGAAGCCGCAGCGCTTGCCGTGAACGAAGCGGAGATGGCCGCGATGCTGGCCGAAGAAGCCCGCACGAACGCGCAGACAGCGGAGCGCGCCGCGCGCGAACCGATGCAGATTGCCGAGCGTCAGGCGGGCGACCTGTCGGCGCAGGCAAAGACCATTGCCGATCTTTTGGCGCTTGATGAAAGCGGTCTCTGGCCGCCGATGATTGACGCACTCAATGTTGAGCATGGTTATGAAACCGCGCTTGGTGCGGCAATGGGCGATGACCTTAGTGTCCCCGGCGATGTGGCGGCCCCTGTCCATTGGGATGCGCTGCCTGATTTCGAAGTGACACCGGCGCTTCCCGTTGGTGCGACGCCGCTAACGCTATTTGTCAAAGGCCCGCATGCATTGTCGCGGCGCCTGAGCCAAATCGGCGTCGTTGATGCCGCTGACGGCAAGCGTTTGCAAAATGAATTGAAACCCGGTCAGCGTCTTGTGACGCGCGAAGGCGGCCTCTGGCGTTGGGATGGCTATACAGCCGCCGCCGATGCGCCGACTGCAGCGGCGCGTCGTCTCGAACAGCGCAACCGGTTGGCTGATCTTGAGATTGAACTCTCAAGTGCGCGTGAGCTTGCCAATGAAGCACGCGCGCATTTCGAAAATGCCCGTGTCGCCGCTGAAGACGCATTGGCGCAAGAACAAGATGCACGTCGCGGTCAGCGCGAAGCACAGGTGGCACATAATACAATCCGCGAGCAGCTTTCTGCTGCTGAGCGTGCGGCGTCTGCCCTGTTGCAGCGCGTGGCCGCATTGGCCGAGGCCGAAGAACGCTTGCAGGGTGATCGCGGCGAAGCTGCGCGCGCACTTGAAGAAGCCGCTGCCTCGCTCGAAGCTTTGCAGCCCGACGAAGAATTGCGTCTGCGCGCCAATGACATGCGCGACACGGTGGGTCAGCTTCGCATTGAACTCACCGAAGCGCGCGCCCGCTACGAAAGCATGAAGCGTGAAGCCGAAGCGCGCACGCGCCGCCTCGTTGTCATCAGCGATGAACGCCGCGCTTGGGAGCTGCGTTCGGGCAATGCTGAGCGTCAGATTTCGACGCTGGAAGAACGCCAGGCCGAGGGTTTGAGCGAGTTGCAGGAACTCGAAGCTGTGCCTGCGATGATCGAAGAGCGCCGCATCGGGTTGCTCGATCATATCGGCGCGGCAGAAGCAGCGCGCGGTGCGGCGGCTGATGCACTGGCGCAGGCCGAAGCACGTCTCACGGAATGTGCGCGTCTGGCTAAAACCTTTCAGGCCCATCTTGGCGAAGCGCGCGAAGACCGCGCCCGCATTGACGGTCTTGTTGAAGGCGGCCGCGAACGTCTGCGCGAAGCGGAAGAGCGCGTGCGCGAGGCGCTGGAATGCGAACCGGCTGCTGCGTTGGCTCAGGCCAATCTCGAAGACGGGGCTGAACTGCCGACACTTGAGCAGGTGGACGCGAAGCTCGACCGGTTGAAGCGCGAGCGCGAAAGCCTTGGCGGCGTCAACCTGCGCGCAGAAGAAGAAGCGCGCGAATTTGCCGAGCAGCTTGAGACCATGACAAGCGAGCGCGAGGACCTGATCAATGCGATTGCAAAACTTCGTCAGGGTATTGGCAGCCTCAACCGCGAAGGCCGCGAGCGTATGCTTGAGGCTTTTGAGAAGGTGAATGCGAGCTTCGGACGTTTGTTCACGCATCTGTTCGGTGGCGGCGAGGCGCACCTGAAATTTACAGAATCAGAAGATCCGCTGGAAGCCGGTCTGGAAATCTTTGCACGTCCGCCGGGCAAGCGTTTGCAGATCATGTCGCTTCTGTCGGGCGGCGAGCAGGCGCTGACCGCTATGTCGCTTATTTTCGCGGTGTTCCTCACCAACCCCTCACCCATCTGCGTGCTGGACGAAGTGGACGCGCCTTTGGACGATGCGAATGTGGAACGCTTCTGCGATCTGATGGAAGAAATGAGCCGCACGACCGATACGCGCTTCCTCATCATCACTCACCACGCACTGACCATGGCCCGTATGAACCGCCTCTTCGGCGTCACCATGCAGGAACGCGGCGTCTCGACGCTCGTGTCAGTTGATCTTGAGGGTGCGGAGCGCTATCTCGAGGCGTCGTGATCTCTCCATAATCTCGTAAAAAGGCTCCCTTTACGGGAGCCTTTTTCATGCATGCCGCCGCGACTCTCCCGCCGCGACTCAGACGGGCGGCGGGGCGGATTGCCGCAGTCGCGAAAGTCGCCTAAAATCTTTTTGTTATCAATGGCTTAAAGAGTGTTAGCGGGTTCTTGACAGGTCTATGGGGCGCAAGTAGGGTGCGCGCGGCTTAAGGCGGGGCTTTATGAGTATTCATGAGCCTTTTGGCACGAGGAGCGCGGGAATTTGGCTAGCTCAGGTGGCGACAAATTCCCCGACGATCCGGAGGCGAAAGACGGGTTGAAGTCCGATTTAGCGGATTTCGAGGCGAGGCTGCGGAAAACGCAGAAAGCCCACCAAGAGCCATTGAATAATGCCGGTCGCGGTACGGCCATGGGCATCGCCTTCAGGCTCACCACAGAACTCGTGGCGGGCATCATTGTCGGCGGTGGCATTGGTCTTCTTCTCGACAAATGGCTTGGCACGGGGCCCTTGTTCCTGCTGGTCTTTTTCTTCCTCGGCATGGCAGCCGGGATTTTGAACGTGCTCAAGACGGCCAAGCAGATGACTGCGCAGGCCGAATTGGACGCAAAGAGCGATAATCAGGGTTCTTAACCGAACCCGTCTAGCGACAGGAACACACACGTGTCGGCACAAGAAGCAGCTCACGGCGCAGCAGCAGCGGCTCACGGCGCAGCGCCCTCAGGTGGCCTCGCCATCGACCCGATGCACCAGTTCCACATCAATACGATTTATCCGATCCATATTGGTGGGTTCGATGTGTCCTTCACCAACTCCGCTCTGTGGATGGTGATTGTGGCGACCGCCATCACGCTGCTGACAATCTCCGGCATGGGTAAGCGCTCGCTGGTGCCCGGCCGTCTCCAGTCAGTTGCTGAACTCTCCTACGAATTTGTTTCCAACATGCTGCGCGACAATGTGGGCGATGCGGGCAAGCGCTTCTTCCCCTTTGTCTTCACGCTCTTCATGTTTGTGCTCTTCTGCAACATGGGCGGCATGCTGCCCTACTCGTTCACCGTCACCAGCCACATCATCGTGACCTTTGGTCTGGCGATGTTCATCTTCCTCGGCGTGACGATCCTCGGCTTTGCCGTGCACGGGCTTCACTTCTTCCACTTCTTCGTTCCCAAGGGCGTGCCGGCTTTGCTGCTGCCGCTCCTCGTGGTCATCGAAGTCATTTCTTACCTCACGCGCCCCATCAGCCTCTCGGTTCGTCTTTTCGCGAACATGATGGCGGGCCATACCATGCTGAAAGTATTTGCCGGTTTCGTCATTGCGATGGGCTGGATGGGCGGTTTCCTGCCGCTCGCTTTCATGGTGGCCTTTACGGGTCTCGAAATTCTGGTCGCGTTCCTGCAAGCCTATGTGTTTGCGATCCTGACCTGCATCTATCTGAACGACGCGCTGCATATGCACTAAGCTTGTGCCACGCACAGACTAGCCGGGCGACAAGCCCTACGATCAACCTGGAAGAGGCGCATAAGTGCCTCGTTGAAGACGGAGACTAAGGACCATGGAACCAGCAGCAGCCAAGCTCATCGGCGCGGGCATTGCTTGTATCGCTCTTGCAGGCGCAGGCGTCGGCATCGGCACAATTTTCGGTAACTACCTTGCAGGCGCTCTGCGTAACCCGGCCGCCGCTCCGGCCCAATTCCCCAACCTGCTTCTCGGCTTCGCGCTTGCCGAAGCGACAGGCCTCTTCGGTCTCGTCGTCGCGCTCATCCTGCTCTTCGTTATCTAACGAAACAGTCCGTCTTCCGGAATTGGGGATGGGCGCATCATGTGCCCGTCCCCCGCTCCGGCCTGACCCGGAATTTTTTGAGAGGCTCCCTCACAAGGGTGCGTGACATATGCCGCAATTAGATTTTGCAACATTCGTTCCCCAGCTTGCCTGGCTCGCGATTGTTTTTCTGACCCTTTATGTGCTGATGTCGCGCATTGCGTTGCCGCGCATTGCTTCTGTGCTTGAGGGACGCCGCGACCGTATCGCAGGCGATCTCGATAAGGCCGCGCAATCCAAAGCCCAGACGGACGCTGCCATTGCAGCTTACGAAAAGGCACTGGCCGAAGCGCGCGCCAAAGCCCACACCATCGCTCAGGCGACACGCGACCAGCTCTCTGCTGAAACGGAAGCCAAGCGCGTCGCCATTGAAGCCCAGCTCAACGATAAAATTGCCAAAGCCGAAGCCGCTATCAAGGCGACCAAGGAAACGGCGCTCTCAAACGTCCGCGCTGTCGCCGTCGATGTGGCCGGTGCCATCGTTTCGCGCCTTCTGGGCGAAGAGGCTGACAAGGCCGCAACCGAGCGCGCCGTTGACGCCGCTCTGAAGGGCTGAGGAATATTATGCACGAAGAACCCGCATCCATTTTTGCAACGGCTGAGTTCTGGGTCGCTGTTTCGTTTTTCCTCTTTGTGGCGATGGTCATCTATTACAAGGTGCCCGCCATGATCACAGCCGCTCTCGACAAGCGCGCCGATGACATTGCCAAAGAGCTCGACGAAGCCCGTCGTCTGCGCGAAGAAGCCGAAGCACTCCTTGCCTCCTACAAGCGCCGTCAGGCCGAAGCCATGCAGGAAGCCGACGCCATCATCGCTCAGGCGAAGATTGAAGCTGAACGCCTCGCCGAAGAAACACGCGCCGCGATGGAAGCACAGGTTGTGCGCCGTCAGCAGGTTGCAGAAGACAAGATCCGTCAGGCCGAAACAACAGCCATCGCCGAAGTGCGCTCAGCAGCGGCTGATGTCGCTGTCAACGCCGCCCGCGCCGTCATTGCCGAAAAGGTCGATGCAGGCCGGGACAATGCGCTGATCGAAAAGTCGATCTCGGAACTGGCCTCGAAGCTCCACTGAGCTTCGCTCTCTAAGACACAGACAGACCCCGCCCTTTTCACCGGCGGGGTTTTTCTTTGTCCGCTACCCGTGCATCCGCTAGCCTTTACGCACATCATTGGGAGAGACGGGATGCTGAACGACTATACGCCGACAGAATTTACGCATGAAGGCAAGACCAAGCCCGTTTATGTGCGTGGTCACGGACCGGCCGTCATCGTCATGCATGAAATTCCCGGCATCACGCCTGAAGTCGTGCGCTTTGCCGATTGGGTGGTTGATGCGGGCTTTCGCGTTTACATGCCGCTTCTCGTCGGCAAGGCGGGCGCGCCGATCTCTGCAGGTTATGTCTTGAAGTCGATTGCAACGATCTGCATCAGCCGCGAGTTTCATGTGCTGGCGAGTCACAGCTCAAGCCCTGTCACCGATTGGCTCCGGGCGCTCGCCCGTCATGCGCATGAGGAGGCGGGCGGTAAAGGTGTCGGTGCGATCGGCATGTGCTTCTCCGGCAACTTTGCATTGTCGATGATGATGGAGCCTTCGCTCCTCGCACCGGTTCTCTGCCAGCCTTCGATGCCCTTGCCGCTGGGCGAAGAGCGCAAGTCGGCGCTGCATGTGTCGCCCGCCGAATTTCAATGCGTCAAAGACCGCTGTGCCAAGGGGGCTAAAGTTTTGGGGCTGCGCTTCAAAGGCGATGTGATGTCGCCGCCCGGCAAGTTTGAAGTGTTACGGCGCGAATTGGGTGCGGGTTTTGAGGGCATCGAGCTTGACGATGATACAGCCAATCCGGATTCATTTGGCGGCACGGCACATAGCGTTGTGACGAACGATCTTATCGACAAGGACGGCGAGCCGACGAAGGAAGCGGCCAAGCGCGTGATTTCATTCCTCGTAGAGCAATTGCAGACGGCTTAGGGCGCCCCGCTATTAAGGAGCAATGACCGTCAGTTCCGGCCATTGCTCTTTCCAGCGCGCGGCTTTGGCGAGATAGAGATCAGCTTTGAAATTCGGCGCGCGGTTGGGGCGGAGCGTCATTGTCTCAATGTCGGAAAATCCGTGCTGTGCATAGACAGCATGATCCGACTGAAGCCCGACCATGCAGGCGGGCGCCAGAAAACGGTCGATGCCTTCGCAGGATGATTTGAGCGGCGGATAGGCGGACCCGAATTTTTCTGCATACCAGAGATGCACACGGGCCTGATTGCGAATTTCAACATCCACGCCCAAGTCCGCAAAGAGCGCTATGCCACGGTTGATGACTTCGTCTTCCGCCTCCCAACTCGTGTCGGGGTCGAAGTAGAAAACATCGTAGTCCTTGATGCCATGCGTGATGTCGCGATGGGTCAGCACATTCCACACGCTTTGGAACAGACCGCCGGAGACGAGCCAGCAATCATTGAGACCGAGCGAGGGAAGTCGCACGAGAATCTCGCTATTCGCAAAGTTCTGGAGCGCATGTTCGACGAACTGCGCCTCCTTCATTTCGGCAGGTTCGCCGTAATGGCATCAAACAGAGCAAAGGTTTCGCCTTCGCGGTAGCTCGCCTCTGTCGTGTCACTCGCATAGGTGCGATTGGCCGATGTTTTAACGATGACGAGATCATGCGCCGGATCGACGTAGATGAATTGGTTGTAGATGCCGATTGCAGAATAAGGACCATCGACCGCGCTCGGAATCCACCAGAGATAGCCGTAACCCATGCCGAAGGAGGTTTCAGATTTGTTTTCATGCCTGCCGGGCATGAGGTAATCCGCGTCGGGCGTGTGGGATGCCTTCACCCAATCGGCGGGCACAAGCTCAACGCCGTTCCATTTGCCTTCATTCAAATAGAGCAAACCGAATTTGGCATAGTCACGCGCCGTGACGTTGACGCCGCCTGCAGCAAGTTCGTTGCCGCTATCGTCGAGCACCCAATAAGCATCGTGCTCCGCGCCGATTTTGGACCAAATTTTCTGAGACAGATAATCGGACGGTGTTTCGCCGGTTGCGTTTTTCAACACGAGATCCAAAACCTGCGCGTCCATGCTGTTATAGAGATTATAGGTGCCCGGCTCTTTTTCACGTTTCAGCGTTTTCGCGAACTCGACCATCGAACCACCGAAAGCGAGCGTACGGCCGAAGCGGGCGATGTCTGAATCTTTGTCGCTGTAATCTTCATTCCAGCCAAGACCTGAAGACATTTGCAAGGCTTGCTTAATCGTCACGCCATCATAGCCGGTGCCTTTCAGCTCCGGCGCGTAAGTCACGATCTGATCGTCAATGTTTTCGATTTTACCTTCGGCGATAGCGATGCCGACAAGAGATGAAATGAACGACTTGCCGACCGACCATGAAATCGTGCGCGTGTCCTTATCGGTGCCGAGCCAGTAGTTTTCGGAGACGATCTTGCCGTGATGGATCACGACGAGCGCGGTCGTGTCGGTCTCCGAGAGAAGCGTCGCCGCGTCGAGTGTCTTGCCCGCATAATCATAGGTGGACGGAAAGGTCAGCGCCTCGCCAGCCGGAAAAAGGAAAGTCTCACCTGCCCGCGCGATATTCCGCGTCGGGAAAATCGTATTCATGCTGCGGAAGTTCTCAACCTCATCCGCACCAGAAAACATGGAAGAGACAAATTGCGCGCGTTTGATTTCGCGCATTTTTGCAACGCCGAAAATGGCTGTGCCCGCAACGAGCACAGCAAGTGTTACAAGCGCGATGCGCTTTACTGACCAACGCATATTCTGACCCTACTCTGCCGCTTGCTTCGGGGCCGCAGGCTGCCAACGCAACACGGGGTTGCGGGCGGCGAGCGTTTCGTCGAGACGATGACGCGGCGCGAAATGCGGCGCGCCGGTGAAGAGCGTCTTATCATTGCCCTTCGCGGCCTTGGCGAGATGCTTCAACGTGCCGATGAACTGATCGAGTGTCTTTTTCGATTCCGTTTCGGTGGGCTCAATGAGCAACGCACCATGAACGACCAACGGAAAATACATGGTCATCGGGTGATAGCCCTCGTCGATCATCGCCTTGGCAAAGTCGAGCGTTTCGACGCCGGTGCCTTTGAGGAAGCGATCATCGAAAAGCGCCTCGTGCATGCAGGGGCCTTCAAACGGTGCGGAGAGATCATCCTTCAACGAAGCGAGCACGTAGTTGGCATTCAGCACCGCATCCTCGGCGACCTGACGCAGACCGTCTGAACCGTGGCTCATCATATAAGCCACCGCCCGGACAAACATGCCCATCTGACCGTGGAAGGCGACCATGCGGCCGAAGGGATCGGTACCATCGACTTTAGCTTCGCCCATTGTTTCGACAAGTTTGAACCCATCGGCACTGTGGACCACATAAGGCAGCGGCGCGAAAGGTGCGAGAGCGGCTGAGAGCACAACAGGACCAGCGCCCGGACCGCCGCCGCCATGCGGCGTCGAGAAAGTTTTATGCAGGTTGATATGCATGGCGTCGATGCCGAGATCGCCGGGGCGGACGCGGCCGACAATGGCGTTAAAGTTTGCGCCATCACAATAAAAGTAAGCACCGGCAGCATGAACTGCATCGGCAATGTCGATGATGTCGCGCTCGAACAGACCGCATGTGTTCGGGTTGGTCAACATGATCGCAGCAACGTCAGGGCCGAGCTTGGCTTTGAAGGCGGCAAGATCAACACGACCTTCGGCGGTCGCGGGGATTTCATCCACTTTATAGTTCAGCAACGCGGCAGTTGCGGGATTGGTGCCGTGCGCGGATTCCGGCACAAGGATGCGCGTGCGGGTTTCGGCTTCGCCGCGTGCGGCGAGCGCGGCACGGATCGCCATCATGCCGCAAAGCTCACCATGCGCACCGGCTTTTGGCGACAAGGCAACAGCGGGCATGCCGGTCAGTTCTTTCAGCCAATGAGCAAGCGTGTCCATCAGCTCCAACGCACCCTGCACTGTCTTTTGCGGCTGCAAAGGATGCACATCGCCGAAGCCCGCAAGCCGTGCCATTTTTTCGTTGAGGCGCGGGTTGTGCTTCATCGTGCAGGAGCCGAGCGGATAGAGGCCTGCATCGATTGAATAGTTCTTGCGTGACAGGCGCACGAAATGGCGCATGACGTCAGGCTCGGACACGCCGGGAAGACCGATGCGGGCTTTACGTTCCAGCGAGCCGAGACGCGAGGTGAAGGCGTCGGGCTCATCGAGATCGACGCCGCAGGCACCCGGATTATCAAGTTCAAAAATCAACGGCTCTTCGAGGCGCAGACCACGATTGCCTGTGTAGGTCTGGATGGAGTTTGACGATGTCGCTTCGCCTGCGCCGGTGGGGCGGCCCTGATTGTTCATGGCTGACATCACAGCACCTCCTTCAACGCGGCGACAAAGGCAGCGCGGTCATCATCCGTGTTGATTTCGGTTGAGGCCACGATGAGTAGATTTTCGACAGATTTGTCGTTCGGGATAAGACGGCTAGCAGGAAGACCGGCGATCACTTTTTTGTCGGCGAGCGCATCGACAATGCCCGCGGCGGAGCGCGGCAAACGGATGGTAAATTCGTTGAAGAAGGTTTTGCTTAAAACTTCGACGCCTTTGACGGTCGCGAGCGCGTCGGCAAGTTTCACAGCATTGGCATGATTGATGCGAGCGAGACGTTTGAAGCCATCTTCGCCCAGCAGAGAGAGATGGATGGTGAATGCCAAGCAGCAGAGACCTGAATTGGTGCAGATATTTGACGTCGCCTTTTCTCGGCGGATGTGTTGCTCACGCGTTGAAAGGGTCAGCACAAAGCCGCGTTCGCCGACGGCGTCCACCGTTTCGCCGCAGAGACGACCCGGCATCTGGCGGACATATTTTGTCTTTGTCGCAAAGAGACCGACATAAGGTCCGCCGAAATTGAGTCCATTGCCGATTGACTGCCCCTCGCCCACGACGATGTCGGCACCCATGTCGCCAGGAGGCGTCACGAGGCCGAGCGAAATAATTTCAGTGACAACCGCAATAAGCAAAGCGCCCTTGGCATGCGCGGCATCGGCGATGGCACGCAGATCAATGAGGTCGCCAAAGAAGGACGGGCCCTGTACGACGACACAGCTTGTATCATCGCCGATGCTGGAGATGATATCTTCGGTTGCGCCGGACACGGCAGGCGCGAGCGCCTCAACATCATAGCCACCGACTTCGGAAATGTTTTCAACGACAGCGCGGTAATGGGGATGAAGCGTACCTGACAGAACGGCTTTTTTACGCTTCGTCACGCGATGCGCCATGAGGACTGCTTCGCCGCAAGCCGTCGATCCGTCATACATGGAGGCGTTGGCCACATCCATGCCGGTGAGCATGGCCACCTGTGTCTGAAACTCGAAAAGATATTGCAGCGTACCCTGCGTGATTTCCGGCTGATAGGGCGTGTAGGAGGTGAGGAACTCCGAGCGCTGGATCAGGTGATCGACCGTGGACGGTACATGATGGCGATAGGCGCCTGCACCGACAAAGAACGGCACGGAACCTGCCGACACGTTCTTGGCGGCCATAGCCGACAGCGCGCGGTCCACATCGAGCTCGCCCTTGCGCTTTGGCAGATCGACCAGCCCGGCGCGGCGCGCGCGGACGGGCACGTCGACAAAAAGATCATCAACGGATTTCGCACCGATCACACCGAGCATCTCGCGGCGATCATTCTCAGTCAGGGGCAAATAGCGCATGGGGAGATTTCCAATACAGAGATATTACGCGAGGCCTTCGACGAAGGCTTTGTAAGCGTCTTCATCCATCAATTTTGTGAATTCGCTTTTGTCCGAAAGCTTCAGTTTCACGAACCAGCCACGTCCCATCGCGTCTTCATTGACGCCACCGGGCTGGCCTTCGAGATCTGCGTTGACCTCGACGACTTCGCCTGAGACCGGCGCATAGACTTCGCTCGCGGCCTTGACGCTTTCAACGACAGCGGCTTCGTCGCCTGCGGCGACGGTCTTGCCGACTTCAGGCAGTTCCACATAAACGACGTCGCCGAGTTGCTCCTGCGCATAGTCGGTGATGCCGATGGTTGCCGTGTCGCCTTCAACGCGGACCCATTCGTGCTGGTCGGTAAATCTTATCTCGCTCATTTCGTTTCCTTGTTCTCTTTGGAATTCAATTATTTCGTTGCAGGGCGGTGGAAGCGCTTTTCAACGAACGGCAGCGCCACAATTTTCGCGGGACGGCCTTTGCCGCGCACCATCAACTCAATATCTGTACCGACTTTTGCATATTCCGTTTCGACATAACCCATCGCAATCGGACCGCCCATTGTCGGGCCGTAACTGCCGCTGGTGATTTCGCCGATAACTTTGCCGGACGCATCCGTGATCTCGGTGTGATCGCGCGCGGGGGCTTTGCCATCCGGCAAAATGCCGACGCGCTTGCGCTTAACACCGTTAGCGATCTGATCCATGATGATGTTTGCGCCAGGGAAGTTTACTTCAGTGCGGCGGCGCTTGCCGATGGTCCAGCCGAGCGCGCCTTCGATGGGAGTTGTTGTCTCGTCAATATCGTGACCATAAAGACAGAGACCCGCCTCGAGACGCAACGAGTCACGCGCGCCGAGGCCGATGGGTTTTACTTCCGGTTCAGCGAGAAGCTTCTTCGTGAGTTCCACAACCCTGTCGGCAGGCACGGAAATTTCGTTGCCGTCTTCGCCCGTATAGCCGGAGCGGCTGACATAACAAGGGATGCCCGCCACATCCATGTCCTGCGACGTCATAAAATCCATCGTGGCGACGGCGGGCGCAAAACGCGCGAGGACTTCAACCGCTTTCGGGCCTTGCAACGCGATGAGGGCGCGGTCGGTAACGCGGTTGAGCGTGATGCCCTGGGGCAGGTTCGCTTCAATATGGGCGAAGTCCTGATGCTTGCAGGCGGCATTGACGATGAGGAAGAGCGTGCCGTCTTTTTGCGTGCGCGTGACCATGAGATCGTCGCGGATGCCACCTTTGTCGTTCAGCAGCAGCGTGTAGCGGATGGCACCGGGCGTGAGGCCCGCAATGTCACCCGGCACAAGGGCCTCGAGGGCGCGCGAGACTGTCGCGTGGTCGGGACCGACGAGAAAGGCCTGCCCCATATGCGACACATCGAACAGGCCCGCCGCCTCGCGCGTGTGCAGATGTTCGGTCAGCACACCGTCTTTGTATTGAACAGGCATGTCATAGCCGGCGAAGGGCACCATCTTCGCGCCAAGCTCAATGTGGAGCGCGTGCAAAGGTGTAACTTCGAGAGGGGCTGAGGTGTCGTGATCTGTGCTCATCAGGGCTTTCAAGTACGCGCGAATCATCAAGGACTGCCGCTTGACAACTTCACGTTGCCAGCAGCGCCCCCTCTGTCGCGGAACCTGAGAGATTTCGCGGTTTCGGCAATCGCCTGAGCCGCTTACGCCCGTCGGTGAGAACAGCCTAGTCCGGCTGCTCTGCTTTCCAGAGATTCATCCCCCTGCGGTCCTTTGTGCCTGAGAGTTTCCGGGGCGGTTGCTCCTTCGGCGCCGAAGCTCAATCGATGGCTCCGGTCTCTCCCGCAGAGTTCATGTGTATGGCTCTGTATCGGTAGTGGCGCGATCATATGGACCCCTGCCTTTGAGTCAATTGCGGCAGAGCGGCACGTCGCAGAATTCGTGTCTTTTCCACGCTTTTCGCTTATTTGGCGCCTGTCGTGGACAATTTCTTGTTGTAGTCGAGCTGGTCTTTGGTCACCTGAAAACCGATCAGAAACTCGTAATGACTGCCGTTCCGGGCATCCGTATAGGGAACCACGGTTTCCTCAATACTTTTCAGGAAACGGATCTGGCGGCTGTTGTCTTCAAAGGTGATCGGAATGTCATAGAGTTGTTTGCTGACGCGGGTGCCGTCGATACGGGTCACCGCCAAAAAGCCCTTGAGGTTCATTTCGCGCGATGTTGCCGCCGGCCCCATTTCCGCACCGCCGTTGAAGGCCAGATCAACCGAAATGGTATAATCATCGGTGTTGTATTCGCATTTCGTGACGGCTTTGGTGATCTCTGCCTTGACGATCACGTCGGTCAGGTCCTGACCGGATCCGTTAAAGACGGTGATCCTGTCTGCCCCGTCCAGAACGCCGATGGTCGGACAGGGTTTCGGAGCGGCGCTCTGAATGGCCTCGAAGGCCTCGTCCTCGTCGCTCCCGCCAAACAAGCCGCAACCGCCCAGCGCCAACGGAGCCACCAGCATCACAGCAAGCGCGAGCCTGCGATAAGCGTGGGAGGAAGGGCTTGGCGCGTCTTGTCGCTCTGTCGAAAACGGCATGGTTGGCTTGCTCATCTGGTGGGAGGGCGATTCTAAGAAGGAAAGATTAGTTGAATTTCATAGTGTTAGGCGGAAATATCCGCCTGATGCAGTGGGCCGCACTTTATCGAAGTGTCCGCTATGCTACAAGCTAAGGCACACCTCAAGCGAGCCTGTTATGCCTGATATTACACGACCTTTGACATTGATCCTTGCCAGCCCCCGCGGCTTTTGCGCGGGCGTGGACAGGGCTATTCAAATCGTGGAGAACGCGATCGATAAATTCGGCCCGCCGGTCTATGTCCGCCACGAAATTGTGCATAACCGATTTGTGGTCGAAGCCCTCGAACGCAAAGGCGCGGTCTTTGTCGAAGAGCTCGATGAAGTGCCCGAAGGCGGCAAAGTGATTTTCTCGGCGCATGGCGTGCCGAAATCCGTGCCCGAAGCGGCGAAGGCGCGCGAGCTGATCTATTTTGATGCGACCTGCCCGCTCGTGTCCAAAGTGCATATCGAAGCCGGACGCCTGCAGGAGCAGGGCATGCAAATTCTGCTCATCGGGCATGCGGGGCATCCGGAAGTCATCGGCACGATGGGGCAGCTACCCGATGGCGCTGTCACGCTCATTGAGACGCTCGCCGATGTCGCAAAGTTTGAGCCCGTTGACGCAGACCGCCTTGCCTTTGTGACGCAGACGACTTTGTCGGTCGATGACACGGCGGAGATTGTCGCGGCGCTCAATGCACGCTTTCCCAATATCGTTGCGCCGCATAAGGAAGATATTTGCTACGCCACGACCAACCGGCAAGAGGCGGTCAAGGTCATCGCGCCGCGCGCCGAAGCCATGCTTGTGATCGGCGCACCCAACTCCTCGAACTCGATGCGGCTTGTGGAAGTGGCAGAACGCGCGGGATGTTCTTACGCAGCGCTTGTGCAGCGCGCGGCTGATATTGACTGGGCGGCACTCGGCCATCCGCGCACGGTGGGCCTCACGGCGGGGGCGAGTGCGCCTGAAATTCTGGTTGATGAAGTCATCGCCGCTTTCCGCGAACGATTTGACGTGACGCTCGAAATGGCCGAAACGGTACGCGAGAACGTGCAGTTCAAACTGCCGCGCGCTCTGAGAAACGAATAGGAGCGAGAGGCGTATGGCCGTTTACACAGATGTCGCCGACGAGGAGCTTGAAGCCTTTCTCGAACCCTATGGTCTTGGCACTTTGCTTTCCTACAAAGGCATTGCCGAGGGCGTCGAGAATTCAAACTTCATGCTGCATACGGATAAAGGTATTTTCTTCCTGACGCTTTATGAAAAGCGCGTTGCCGCAAATGACCTGCCCTATTTTCTCGGGCTGATGGATCATCTTGCGGCCAAGGGCATCGCCTGCCCTGTGCCCTTGCGCGACCGCAACGGCGTGATGCTGGGTGAGCTTGCGGGACGCCCTGCGGCGCTTATCTCTTATCTCGAAGGCGTCTCGGTGCGCCGTCCGCAACCGCGTCATTGCGCGGCGGTTGGTCGTGCGTTGGCTGAGTTTCACCTCGCAGGTCGCGACTTTGGCATGGTGCGTAAAAACGCGTTGAGCGTGGCGGGTTGGCGGCCATTGTTTGAAGCGAGCCGCGCGCGCGCCGATGAAGTGATGACGGGTCTTGGCGGCGAGTTGCAAAACGAACTTGATCTGCTTGAGCGCGAATGGCCGAGCGCATTGCCGCAAGGCGTTATTCATGCCGATGCGTTTCCTGACAATGTGTTTTTCATCGGTGAAAAATTCTCCGGCATTTTTGATTTCTATTTCGCCTGCAATGACGCGCTCGCTTACGATCTTGCGATCTGTCTCAATGCCTGGTGCTTCGAGCATGATGCCGCGTTCAACATCACCAAGGCACGTGCGTTGCTGCAAGCTTATAATGAAGTGCGCCCATTGAATGCTGATGAGCTTGCGGCGCTGCCGCTGCTTGCGCGCGGCAGCGCCGTGCGGTTTTTGCTGACGCGTCTTTATGATTGGCTCAACCGCCAACCCGGCGCACTCGTGACGCCGAAAAATCCCGTCGAATATATACGCCGGTTGCGTTTCCATCGCGGCGTCACATCGCCTGCGGGTTACGGACTCGACATATGACGGCGTTGGAGCATGTTGAGATTTATACCGACGGTGCGTGTTCAGGAAATCCCGGTCCCGGTGGTTGGGGCGCGTTGCTCACTTACAAAGGCAAAGAAAAAGAAATCTGCGAAGGCGAAGTTCTGACCACGAATAATCGCATGGAATTGTTTGCCGCGATTGCCGCATTGGAAACACTGAAGCGTCCGTCGCAGGTGAAGCTCCATACGGATTCAATTTATTTGCGCGATGGCATTACCAAATGGATTCACAATTGGAAGCGCAATGGCTGGCGCACAGCGAACAAGAAGCCGGTGAAGAATGCTGATCTTTGGCAGCGGCTTGAGACAGCCATTGAGACCCATAAAGTGAGCTGGCACTGGGTCAAGGGCCATGCGGGACACGATGGAAATGAGCGCGCGGACGAGCTGGCGCGGCGCGGTATGGAGCCTTATCTGAAGCGTTGAGAGGCGGAGGATAAGTTTATTTTGGGCATGCAATTCGCTCGATGCAGTTGCAATTTCTTGCAAGAGATTCGAGGTTTCCATGCAGAGATCGTTGATCAGTTTGTCGAGCACCTAAGCAGGCGACGCGGATGCCAATCCCCAGTTGGGGATAGATTTATTTTTGAAAATTTATCCCGCAAAAATAATCATCGGGTGGGGATAGATTTATTTTTGAAAAACTATCCCGCAAAAATAGTCCCCGGGTGGGGATAAGGAGGTCTCGCGAAGCGGACCCCCCTCCCTAACCCTCCCCCTCAAGGGGGGAGGGGACAAGAAAAATTAAATCTGGCCAAGGATCGTGTCGGCACCGGAGACTTTGGCTTCGCCGGGATTGGGTTCTTTGTTGAGCGACTTTACAACACCGTCATCGACGAGCATCGAGTAGCGCAGTGAGCGGCGGCCCATGCCGAAGCCGGAGCCGTCGAAGTCGAGGCCGAGCGCTTTGGTGAAGTCGCCATTGCCGTCGCCGAGCATGGTCACTTTATCTTCCGCACCCTGAGCTTTGCCCCATGCGCCCATGACGAACGCGTCGTTCACGGAGACGCAGGCGATCTCGTCAACACCTTTGGCTTTGAAGTCGCCCGCCTTCTGGATGAAGCCCGGCAGATGCTGGTTGGAGCATGTGGGTGTGAAAGCGCCCGGCAGCGCGAAGACCACGACCTTGCGGCCTTTGAAATAATCGCCTGTCTTGACCGGTGCCGGACCTTTGTCGGTCATCTTCATCATGGTGACGTCGGGAATTTTGTCGCCGATATTGATGGTCATATCTGCCTCCTCATTGAGTGCCACTTTGGACAGCGGCGTTTGTCGTTGGCGGGCATTAAAGACCCAAAAGCCAAACTCTGCCAGTCACTATTCGACTTTTACTTTTGCTTCGATGGCGGTTTCCGGACCGGCAAAAACCATTGTCACTGTGGTGTCTTTGAGTTTTTGACCTTTGCCAATTTCCACCGGCATTTTGTAAGTGACATCTGCACCGCTCCGGCTCACCTGCGGCGGACCGAACCAGAAACCACGGGTGACTTCGGGGATGAAAACCGGCGTCCCGGAAACACCCGCCAAAACAACCTGCAATTCTTCACCGTTCAACTTCGCTGTGACTTTAACGGGCGGCTCGGGTGCTACGGGCACGCGCAGGAGAGACGCGCGGATTGCGCCTCCTTCCGCGTTGCCGATGATCGCCTGTTCAGACGCCGTCGGAAAAACCGTCAATGCAAGACGCACGGCGTTGGGCACACATATATTATTGCAAACGCCGTAGCTCATGTTGAGGTGAAGAACGAGAGGTTTTGCGGGATCGGTCACGCGCACCAGAACCGGCCAGATCACTTCACCCGCGTAACCGAATGTTATGTCGCCCTCCGCGTCGAACCGCTCCGGCACAGGCCAGAGCAATTCAAGCGTCGTAACATTCTTCGAGGCGGACCAATCGAAGGTCGGCGCAATTCCCGAATCGCCCGGCGCGCGCCAATAGGTGTGCCAACCCGGCTTCATCTTCATGCGCAGGCCGATGAGCACCGGCTCGGCGCTCAACGTGTTTCCGGCGATCAGTGTGACTTTTTCGCCTGCGCCTTTCAGCACCACTTCATCCGCCGCGACGGGCGCGGCAAAGATAAAAAGAGCAAAGAAAGCCGCCAGAAAATGCCAAACGTATGCCGCCATGGCGACAGTTTCCGAATTTGATTTTACGTTTCTGCTCATGTCCGGAGAATAACGCCATGAAGATGGCGACGATATGGCAAAAGAGTTTTGCGTGACACGCGGCGCGCTTCGCATAAGAATGGACGGGTTAGTTGTGTCAGCCGGTTCTTCCGGCCCCTAGCATGGAGGCAAGTCGTTTCGCATGCGTCATGTGTCAGGTGATCTGAGTTACCAGCCGGACGAGGAGAGTTTCCTCGAAGGCAAGATGTTAATTGCCATGCCGACGATGGGCGATGAACGCTTTGCCCGCACGCTCATCTATATGTGTGTGCACAATCCCGAAGGCGCGATGGGCATTGTCGTCAACAAGCCCGCCCAAAACATCACCATGCCGGAGCTTCTGAACCAGCTCGAAATTCATGTGCCTGACGGCGTGCCCGACATTCAGCAGCGCGTGATGGCTTGCCCTGTTCTTGCCGGTGGCCCCGTTGAAACGGCGCGCGGCTTTGTGCTTCACTCCCAGGATTATTATTCCGAAGATTCCACCCTGCCCGTTGATGACGACATCGGCCTCACGGCGAGCGTTGACATTTTGCGCGCCATTGCGGACGGGCGCGGGCCGGATCGTGCGTTGCTGGCACTTGGTTATGCCGGATGGGCGGCGGGTCAGCTTGAAGCAGAAATTCAGGCGAATGGCTGGCTCCATTGCGACCCTGACCATGAGCTTTTATTCGGCCAGAACATTGCCGCGAAATATCACTGTGCGCTTGCCAAGCTCGGCGTGAATATATCGCTGCTGTCCGGCGAAGCGGGACACGCTTAGTTTTTAACGCGGAATATGTCTGGCGATGAAGTCGAGGGCTTCGGTGGACCGCATCGGCTGGCCGAAGAGATAGCCCTGACCGTAATCACACCCCATCGCAGCGAGATCGTGTGCCTGCTCTTCGCTCTCTGTCCCCTCGGCCACAATCTCCATGCCGAGATCATGGGCGAGCTGCACCATCGAGCGGATGATCAGCGGCGTTTCGCGGTCCGCCGACATGCCCGCCACAAAGGAGCGATCCACTTTCAACGTGTCGAAGGGAAAACGTTGCAGGTAGCTCAGGCTTGAATAGCCGGTGCCGAAATCATCGAGCGACAGACCTGCGCCGAGACTTTTCAGGCGCACCAGAACCTGCGCTGCAAATTCAGGATTCTCCATGACGAGGCTTTCCGTCACTTCAAGTTTCAATGTGCCCGGCACAATGTCGATGCGGTGAAGCACGCGCTTCACATCTTCGATAAGATCGTGGCGCAGCAATTGGCGGCTTGAGACATTGACGCTGGCAAAGAGCGGCCTGTCCTGCGGGAAAAGCTTTTGCCATGTTGCCAGTTCTTCGCTCGCGGCGCGTAGTGCAAAGCGGCCCAACTCGTTGATGAAACCCAGCTCTTCGGCCAGCGGAATGAAATCATCGGGCGAGAGAAGGCCTCGTTCGGGATGGTTCCAGCGGACCAACGCCTCGAAGCCGCGCACACTGCCGTCCACAAGCGACATGATCGGCTGATAATACATTTCGAGTTGCTTGCGTTCGAGCGAGTGGCGCAGATCGCTCTCGACGCTCACCTGATCTTCGGCGTCACCGCGCATTTCCGTTTCAAAAATCTCGATCTTCGCTTTGCCGCCGCGCTTGGCTCTGAACATCGCAATCCCGGCTTCGGTCAGCAGGTCTTCCGGCGCTTCGTGGCTGTCTTCGCAGATCGCCACACCGATGGAGGCGGTCGGGAAAACTTCCTTGCCTGCAATCTCAATCGGCTGGGACAGAAATTCCGCAAGCGAGTCTGCAAAGGCCATCGCGTCATCGCGATGTGTGCGGGTGGCGAGCAGTACGGCAAACTCATCACCATTGATGCGTGCCACTGTGTCTTCATGCGTGACGAGCGATTCAAGGCGGCGGGCGATAGCAATGAGCAATGCGTCACCGCCGGAATGGCCGAGACTGTCATTGATGGTTTTGAAGCGGTCAATATCGATAAGTAACAAAGCGGCGCGCGGACGGTCGATGAGGCCTGTGCGACGGATGGCACGGTCGAGACGGTCCATGAACAGCGCCCGATTGGGCAGGCCCGTCAGACTGTCATGCACGGCGTCATGGAACAGGCGCTCCTCTGCCACTTTGCGCGCCGTGACATCGCTCACTGTGCCGATGCAGCGCGTGGCGAAAGCCTCGCCGCTCGCTATGCAACTCGCATTGAGCGCCAGCGTGCGATAGGCCCCGTCGGAATGACGCAGGCGAAACTCGAGGCTGAACGAGACATTGCCGCGATTGATATAGGCATTAATGGCATTGCGATAAGTTTCGCGGTCGGCGGGATGCATATGTTCGCGCCACGCGACTTCTGTGCCGCCGAGGCTGCCATGATCGAGGCCCAGCATTGCTTCAACGGAGGGCGAGACATAGAGCGTGTCGGCGAGAATGTCCCAATCCCAAACGCCCTGACGCGCGCCGGTGAGCGCAAACGCATGGCGCTGCTCGCTGCGGATGGACCCCATATCCGCGCGGCGGCGTCCGCCCTGCGCGTGATAGGCGGCGGCAAAAGCAAAGAGCACAAGCGCGATGGTGAAAAGCCCCACCGTGAAGACCGTGCCGACGAAGGTGCCGGGCAACCAGCCAATGGTCAGGAGGGTTGCGGCAAGGCCTGCCAGCGCAAAAAGCGCGACACCCGGAATGAGAAGCTGCGCCGGACGCACACCGCGCAAAGCTGCCATGACGATCAGCGGGGCGCCGCCGATCAGCGCGACGAACAGGCAGGCGCGAACGAGCGCGCCGCCAAGCGCGGGGCTGAACATGGCAATCGGGATGATGGCGAAGACAGCGAGCGACAGGAAGCGCGAGGCTTTGGAGGCCAAAGTAAAATGACGTTGCAGATCGAGGAAGAAGCGCTCAAGCGAAAAGACGGAGGCCGCAAGGATCGAAAGCGAGATTGTGAGCCAGACACTATCCCACCAGGCCGAGCCGCCAAGAAGCGCACTGAGATAACCAAAGGCGGAAAGCTGAACGAGGAGCCCCGCACCCAAGAGCGCTGCTGTCACGCGGGCCGCAGGCGAGTGGGTGAGAACGGCAAGGGCTGTGAGATAGATCGTGAGCGCCGCGATGACGCCCAACATGCCGCCTTCGATGAGGGCGAGGCGGCGGACGAAGGAGGACCAGGCATCCGGCTGCCACAGGTAGAGCGATTGCGGCGCAGGCTTTTCGGCGTGAAGCGCCACGGTGACGCTGGCGATGGGATCAACCGTGAGGGCGAGAACAGAAAATCCCGGCCGCGCTTCTTCGGTCAGGATTTCGGGGTCTTCGGTTCCGGCGGCGAGTGCACGGTCGATGCCAAGGGCGGGGACCGGCCAGAGAAGGTTTGAAAAACTATGCGCGCGATCATCGGTGACGAGATAGCGCGTGACGGCTTGTTGCGCACGGTTGCGAAGCGCGGCGGCAAGCCAGATACCATCGGCGGTTTCGGAGCCGTCGGAGAGCTGCACCACGCCGCTGTTTTCATCACCGGCGTCCGCACCTGCCGTTGCATCCGGTGCGGCAGGTTCTGCGGCGGGGGGAGCGGCATCGTCGCCGGTGTCAGGCGCTTCGATGACGAGGCGCTGGCCCTGCTCGTGATAGGTTTCGGTGAAAGGTGTGAGATCGAGAACGGCACGGTCATCATCCATGACGATGGCATCAAGCGCCTGTGATGGCGTCGGCACGGTCAACAGGCAGATTGCCAATGCGCCCGCCATCCACAGAATGCGGGCTGTTGATTGACCTGTCCGAAGCATCCGATCCCCTTGTCGTCTCTGGCGCGCCCCAAATACCGAACGCCCCCGCCCGATCCTGAATGCTCATTCTGTACTAGATTCGCAAAGACTTCGTCACTTTGCTGGCTTCGGGCTGCAATTCGAAGTCATTTTGACCTCAAACACCGAGCTGAGAGGCCAAATCTTCGATGTCGCGGGCGATGAAATCCCACTCACCGCGCGGCTCCAGATCATATTTCTGCTCCGGCCCGTATTCGGTAGGGCGGGCGAAGAAGGCCGTCATGAGCCCGAGCGACCCGGCAATCTTTAAGTCGTAATTATGAGCGGCGGCCATCATCACATCAGACGGGGGAAGACCGAGAAGGCGCGCGGCGCCGAGATAGGTTTCAGGCGCGGGCTTGAAATGATGAAAAAGATCCGAGCCGAAGATCATGTCCCATGGGAGCCCCGCGCCCTTCGCCATGTTGGTGAGAAGCGCCACCGTGCCGTTTGAGAGCGGCGCGATGATGTATTTGCTCTTGAGGCGTGTGAGACCCGCGACGCTATCTTTCCATGGTTTCAGACGGTGCCAGCCAAGATTGATATGGGTGAGATCGGCTTCGGTGAGACCCGTGATGCCCATATCCGCCACGATATTGTTGAGCGATGTGCGATGCAATTCATCCAATGTCTGCCAAGGCAGTTCACCCTTCTCGACACGCTGCATCGAGGGCACATAGGCCGCGCGCCATGCATCAACCAAGGCCGTCCAATCGGCATTGATGCCGCGGGATTTTCCGAAGGCTGTGAGGTCGTCGATCAGGCTGGTGCGCCAATCGACCACGCTGCCGAACGTGTCAAAAATAATGGCACGAGGGCGCCTGATGGTGGTCATGGGGCTGCTTTCAGTGTTGGTCAGGGGCTCTATATTTCAAGGGCGGGGATCGTCGCGGAGAATGGCAAATTGCACGTGGTCGCGCCAGACCCCGTTGATGCGCAAAAGCCCGCGCGTGTAACCCTCTTCGCGGAAGCCGCAGCGGCGCAGCACGGCCTTTGAGCGTTCGTTCTCCAAGAGGCATGAGGCGACGATGCGGTGGAGTTTCAATTCTTCAAACACATGCGGGATGAGCGCGCGCACGGCGCGGGTGACATAGCCCTGCCCCGCAAAGGGCGCGCCCGCCCAATAGCCGAGCGTGCAATCCTGCTGCACACCGCGATGGACATTGGAAATGGTGCAGCCGCCGACCAGCACATTATCGCCGCCCCGAAAAATGAAAAACGGATAGGCGTGGTCCTCGCGCATTTCACGCTGATAGCGGCGGAGGCGGCGGCGAAAGGCCGTGCGCGTCAGATCATCGGTGGGCCATGTCGGTTCCCATGGCGTCAGAAAATCGCGGCTTTCATCGCGAAGCGCCGCCCATTCGGCAAAGTCTGACATTTGCGGCATGCGCAAATAGACGCCATCGCCCAGAACGAGCGAGGCGGGATCAGGCTTTGTGATGGACCTGAGAAAGGCCATGAACGGCGCGTGCTCCTATGGGGAACGCGGATGACGTTCCTTCAGGCAAATCTTGCCGCGAGACGGTCATAAGATTCAAGCCCGCCGCCTGCGCCTTTCAGCGGTCCGACAGCGGCCATGGCGGGGGGTGTCGCATTTGACCCGAGGAAACGACCGGCAAAGCGGCGCAGAGCGGCCGCGTCAACCTGATCGACTTTGGCGATCATCTCGTCCATCGGCAGGACGCGCCCATGCACCGCATATTGACGCGCGATCTGTTCGGCGCGGGACGAGGAGGATTCAAGCCCCATCAGGAGACCGGCCTTCATCTGGGCGCGGGCGCGGGCGGCTTCTTCTTCGGTGGCGTCAATGCCGAGGCGGGCGATCTCGTTGGAAATCACGGGCATCAGTTCAGCGAGATCGTCGGGCGCGGTGCCGGCATAGACGCCGATGATGCCGGTATCGGCAAAGGACCATGAATAGGCAAAGACCGAATAAGCAAGGCCGCGCTTTTCGCGCACTTCCTGAAAGAGGCGGGAGGACATGCCGCCGCCCAAGACGGAAGCGAAAATCTGCGCCGTGTAATAATCCGGATCGCTGTAGGCCGGGCCTTCAAACGAGAGCGCAACGTGAGCTTGTTCAAGCTCGCGTGTTTCGCGGCGCTCGCCGCCTGCAAATTTTGCGGGCTCGGCACCGTTGGACAGGACCGTCGGCATGGCGGAGAAATGTTCGCGGCCAAGGGCGACGAGATCGGCGTGATCGATGGCACCGGCGGCGGCCAGCACCATGCCCGGCGCGTGATAACGCTCACCCATATAGGTGCGCAGCGCATCGCGGTCGAAGCCGTTGACGGTATCGACCGTGCCCAAAATCGTGCGGCCCATGGCTTGCCCCGGATAAGCGGCCTCAAGCATGTGATCGAAAACAAGATCGTCGGGTGTGTCGAGCGACTGACCGATTTCCTGAATGACGACACCGCGCTCGCGCTCAAGCTCTGAGGTTTCAAAGACGGAGTTCTGAAGAATGTCCGCAAGGAGATCGACGGCGAGGGCCAAATCGCCCTTCATCACGCGCGCGTAATAAGCAGTCGCCTCATGTGCGGTGTGGGCATTGAGATGACCGCCGACATTTTCGATTTCTTCGGCGATGGCGCGGGCGGAGCGGCGCTCGGTGCCTTTGAACGCCATGTGTTCAAGCAGATGCGACACACCATGCTGATGCGTGCCTTCGTGGCGCGCGCCGGTGTTGACCCAGACGCCGACAGAAATGGTCTGGAGGTGCGGCATCGCATCCGTCACCACGGTCAAACCGTTTTCAAGCCTTGTCACTTCAACAGCCATAAAACTCTCCTGTCCGGCCCATACTCTCAGGCGCGCACGAATACAAAAGTATCAAATCAAATTAAGCCGCAAGCGCGCGGGCGCGCTCACGGATATAGGACTGCACGGCACCCAGATCATTGGGCAAGGTGTCGAGGCGCTCTTCGCGCTTGAACAAATCAGCCATGCGCGGCGGCAATGCGGGATGGATGCCGGTCGCCGCCTTCACCGCATCAGGGAACTTCGCCGGATGGGCTGTCGCCAGCGTCACCATCGGCGTGGCGAGGTCACCGCGATCAAGACGCGCGGCGGCGACGCCAACCGCGGTATGCGGATCAATCAGCTCGCCGGATTCTTTCAGCATGCGCGAAATGGCTTCAGACGTTTGCGCTTCATCAACGCGTTTGGCCGAGAAGATCATGCGCATGGCTTCGAGACGCAAATGGTCGATTTCGAAGGCACCGGACTGCTGCAGGCTCTGCATCAGACGGCGCACGCTTTCGCCGTCGCGGCCGTAAGCATCGTGGACGAGGCGCTCGAAATTGGACGAGACCTGAATATCCATGCTGGGGCTGATCGTCGGTTGCACCTGCCCCACTTCATAGCGGCCCGTAGTGAGGGTGCGCGCCAGAATGTCGTTGACGTTGGTGGCCACCAGCAAACGCGAAATGGGAAGGCCCATGCGCGAGGCGGCGAAGCCTGCAAAGACGTCGCCGAAATTTCCGGTGGGGACCGAATAAGCGATGGGCCGCGCGGGTGCGCCAAGCGCCACGGCACTCGTGAAATAATAAACGATCTGAGCCATGACGCGGCCCCAGTTGATCGAGTTGACGCCTGCCAGCGAAACGTCATCGCGGAAGGCGTGGTCGTTGAACATCGACTTCACCAGCGCCTGACAATCATCAAACGATCCTTCGATCGCGATATTGTGGACGTTGGCGTCGAGCACCGTTGTCATCTGGCGGCGCTGCACTTCGGATACGCGCCCTTTGGGGTGCATGATGAAAATGTCAGTCGTGTCGCGGCCACGGAAAGCTTCAATCGCGGCGGAACCCGTGTCACCCGAGGTCGCGCCGACGACCGTGATGCGGCGTCCGCGTTTTTCCAACACATGATCGAAAAGACGGGCCAGAATCTGCATGGCCACGTCTTTGAACGCCAAAGTCGGCCCGTGGAACAGCTCCAAGAGCCAGTCATTGTCGCCGGTCTGGACGAGCGGCACGACGGCCTTGTGGCCGAAGCTCGCATAGGCCTCATTGATCATCGTCTGGAGAGCCTGATCGGGGATCGAGGGGCCGATATAGAGGCGCATGACGCGGAAGGCGACTTCCTGATAGCTCAAGCCGGCCAGGGACTTGATTTTGCGCTCAGACATCTGCGGCCATTCGGCAGGGACATATAGTCCGCCGTCGCGGGCAAGGCCTGCGAGCAAAGCATCCTCGAATTCAAGCTCCGGGGACTGTCCCCGCGTGCTGACGTATTTCAACATAATCTCCAGGATAGCCGACGGCATGAAGGCGCACGCCAGTTGGGGATAACCTAGCCTTGGCAGGGCAAAGAGGCAATGAGCCGAAACGTCGCCAGATTAATAAATGGCTGATTTCTGCGGTTTTTTAGCTCAAATATCTTGATTCTATATGGCGTTTGAAGGCCTGCGTGCCAAGGGGTGATCCCGTCGCGGCGAGGATAATCTCGTCCGGCGTTTTGGAGGAGCCGACCCCGTGGACCCTCTCACGCACCCATGAAATGAGCGGCGTGAAGTCGCCTTGCGCCAAGGCGTTCCCGGCCGTTCCGCGTGCTGCGGCAAAGAGTTGAGCGGCTGTCAGCGCGCCCAGCGTATAGGTCGGGAAATAACCGAAGGAGCCGGACGGCCAGTGGATGTCCTGCATGCAGCCGTCAGCATCATTGGGGGGCACGATCCCCAACAGCGTGTTCATGCCTTCGGCCCAAGCGGCGGGCAGATCGGCGGGGACAAGATCGCCCGTGATCATCGCCTTTTCCAAGCGGTAGCGGAGGATCACGTGGAGCGGGTAAGTCAGCTCGTCGGCGGAGACGCGGATGAGGGACGGACCGACTTTGCGATAATGACGAAGGATGTTTTCGGGCGACCACGCCTCCCCTTCCCCGTTGAAGAGTTTTTTCAAACGCGGCGCGAGGAAGGAGATGAATTCGGTGGAGCGGCCCGCCTGCATTTCAAACAGAAGCGACTGGCTCTCGTGGATCGTCATGCCGCGCGAACGACCGACAGGCTGGTTGCGCCATTCCGGCGGCAGGCCACGTTCGTAGAGCGAATGGCCGGTCTCGTGCACGACCGCCATCAGGCTTTCCATGAAATCGTTTTCGTCGTAGCGCGTGGTGATGCGGCTATCATCGGGCACACCGCCGGTGAAGGGATGGTGGCTGACATCCAAGCGGCCATGGGCGAAGTCGAAACCGAGCACGGCCATAACGTCGCGACCGAGCTTTTCCTGCAACGGGATAGAGAACGGGCCTTTGATGGGGAGGGGCTTCGGCGCACCGGCCTGTTTCTCCATCACCTTTTTCAGCAGGTCAGGCAGGAAACCCTCAAGCTCCGTGAACAGACGATCAATATCCACCGAGCGGCGGTCAGGATCGTAGCCGTCGAGCAGCGCGTCATAGAGCGAGAGACCGAAGGCAGAGGCTTTGGCGGCGGCTTGTTCGCGCACGAGGCCGAGCAGATTGGTGAGTTCGGGCGCGAGGGCGGCGAAATCATTGGCGGCGCGGGCTTTGCGCCAGATCATTTCGGTTTTGGATTTCTGATGCGAGAGTTTCGACACAAGATCGGTGGGTGTCGCGGTCGCGTGGCGATGAATGCGGCCCATCTCGGCGAGATTGGCGCGGTCCCATGCGGCCAAGGCATCGGCGCTTTCGCGGGCACTCGCCAGAAGGTCTGATGTTTCCGGCGCGGTCAAAGTTTCATGCGCGATGAGCGAGAGCGTTGCCTGCTGCTCGGCACGCGCCTGTGCCCCGCCTTCCGGCATCATGGTGGCGCGGTCCCAATGAAGCACGGCCTGTGCGCCGCCGAGCGCGGAGAGACGCTGGAAGCGCGACTTCAAGGTGGTGTAGGCGGTGGTGGAGTTTTGTTCGCTCATGCTTCTCTGCTCACTCAGCTTTTCTCACTCAGGACGACGGCCGATGCGCCCGTTCGACCAATGAAATGACAGATAGATCACCAGCAACACGATGGCGAGGCCGTACCATGTGATCGCGTATTGGAGATGATTGTTGGGGATGGTGATTTTGGTCTGACCGCCAACGGGAAAACCACCGGCATTGGGGGTGGCGTCGGCCTCGACATAGAAGGGCGCGACATTTTCCAACTTCAGGGCTTCTGCCATCGCGGCGGGGTCGCGCGTGAACCATATGTTGCCCGCTGCGTCGTCTGGGGCTGTGAAGATGCCACGCTGTTGGGGCGCGCGCGTGACGGCGACAAGCGTGGTCGGGCCTTCGATCCGGCCGGGCAGACGCGTGGCGGGCTCTCTGAGTTCTTTGGGTACGAAACCACGATCCACGAGAACGATACGACCGTCATCGAGCATGAAGGGTGTCACGATGTCGAAGCCGGAGGTGCCTTCTTCATCCTGTGCGAAATAATAAAGCTCACTCGCGTTGATGAAATGACCCGACAGTTTGACGTGGTGATACTCGATGCGCTTGAGATCAAGCGCGGCCCAGTCAGCTTGCGGCGGAATGTCGGTTGCGGGCGCCGCCATGCGCGCGGCGATGGTCGCCATCAGGTCGCGCTTCCAATAAAGGCGCTCAACCTGCCATGTGCCGAGGCTCACGAGAATGATGAGGCCGAACAGCGTGACGAGCGTGGGCCAGAGCATCGGGCGGAAGAGGTGGTTTTCAGTTGCCATCGTCAGTTGTCCGGTGTTCGCGCGCCTTGTGTTTGTATTGTTGCGCAATGAGCCAACCCTTTAAAGGGCGCAACAGGCCGAGTGTCATGATGAGCGTGAGCGGACCCCAGAGGGCTGCGTGGACCCAATAGGACGGCTGGTATTTCACCTCAACGAAAAGCGCGAGGCCTGCGATGACGAAGCCTGCAATCATCATGATGAAGACAGCCGGACCGTCGCCTGCTTCGGCGAAACTATAGTCGAGGCCGCAGTCGCTGCATGACGGCGCGACGGTGAGAAAGCCGGTGAAGAGTTTGCCGCGCCCACAGCGCGGGCAGCAGGATTTGAGGCCGACAGCGAGCGAGGATTGGGGGGCGTGGGTGTTGTCGGTCATTGGCGAGCCTTGGGTGTGGGTGCGTGGTTCTTTATGCGCCTTTTCTCCGGTGCTTTCACGTGAGTTGATCGGGTGACCCTCTTTGTCGCATCAAAGAAAGAAGATGGATGCCCCGGTCAAGCCGGGGCAAGGCGAAGCAAAGAAAGTAAGTCCCTCTCCCCCCGCTCACTCCCCCCTCTCCCGCAAGCGGGAGAGGATTTTAGAAAACAAAAAGGGCGGGTCTTGCGGACCCGCCCTTTGTTTTCAGATCGGCTGAAGATCAGCCGCCATGCATGACGGCGCCGTGGCTGCCCCAAATGTAGATCGAGGCGAAGAGGAAGAGCCACACCACGTCAACGAAGTGCCAGTACCAGGCGGCGGCTTCGAAGCCGAAATGCTGTTTGCTGTCGAACCCGTCATTGAGCGCGCGGACGAGGCAGACAATCAGGAAGATCGTGCCCACAATGACGTGGAAACCATGGAAGCCGGTTGCCATGAAGAAGGTCGAGCCATAGATGCTGCCGCCGAAGCTGAACGAGGCATGCATATATTCGTAGGCCTGCAGCGCCGTGAAGATGAGGCCGAGAACAACGGTGAATGCCAGCCCCTGCTTCAAACCCTTCTTGTCATCATGCTGGAGCGCATGATGCGCCCATGTGACGGTAGTGCCCGACGCCAGAAGGATCAGCGTGTTCAGGAGCGGAATGTGCCAGGGGTCGAAGACTTCAATGCCCTGCGGCGGCCAGTGACCACCTGTGAAGGCCGTGCGGCTCGCCTGAATGGCCTCGCCCGGAAAGAGCGATGCATCGAAGAAGGCCCAGAACCATGCAACGAAGAACATGACTTCCGACGCAATGAACAGGAGCATGCCGTAGCGCAGGTGAAGCTGGACGACCGGTGTGTGATCACCCTTGCGGCCTTCGCGCAGCACGTCTGACCACCAGCCGTACATCGTGTAGAAAACGATGGCAAAGCCCGGCAGAACTGACCAGAGCGGTGAGCCGTGGAAGTAATGCACGGCACCGATGGCGAGCACGAAGCCGCCGATGGAGCCAATGACCGGCCACGGGCTTGGATCAACCAGATGGTAGTCATGATGTTTGGCGTGAGCGTCTGCCATGTCCCGTTTCTCCACTTAGCCACCGGCGCTATATGCCGGATGTCTCGTCTAAATTATATCAGCCAATATGCGCGATTGAGTGTACTTGCTCGATTGTATCGATGGCCCCGTAGCTGGGCCGCTTTGCCACGTTACCGCCAAGCTTGGCGATGGTGACGACGAAAAAGAAAATGACCAGACCACCGAGAAAGAGCGCGAGCGCCACATTGCGTTGGCGGCGGCGCTTCAATTGTTCAGCAGTCCAGCGCCGCGGTGCTTCATCATTGTTCAGTTCGATCGGCATGCTCATGTCCTTCACAACACAATGACAGCGCGAAGCGGCGCGGCGAGGCCAAGGCCCTGCTCAACCAGCAACACGGAGAACACAAGGAAGAGATAGAGGATCGAATAGGCAAAGAGCTGCCTGGCGGTTTTGTATTCGCCTTCGGCATCACGCCAGACGCGATATGCAAAAACGAGGAAGCCAAGGCCGATCACGGCGGTGACACCTGCATAGATGACACCTGCAAAACCCAAAAGCACAGGCAGCGCCGTGACGGGCATGAGCAGGATCGAATAGAGCATGATCTGGCGACGTGTCTCGCGCTCACCGGCGACATTGGGGAGCATGGGCACGCCTGCGGCTGCATAATCTTTGCTGCTGAACAGCGCGAGCGCCCAGAAATGCGGCGGCGTCCACATGAAAATGATGAGAAAGAGCGCGATGGATTCAACCGACACGGAGCCCGTGACAGCGGCCCAGCCAATCATGGGCGGAAAGGCACCGGCCGCGCCGCCGATGACGATGTTTTGCGGCGTCGAGCGCTTGAGCCAGATCGTGTAGATGACGGCGTAGAAGAAAATCGTGAAGGCGAGAAGACCGGCAGCGACCCAATTGACGACGAGGCCCATGGTGAGGACAGAGCCGACCGACAGGGTAATGCCGAAGCCGAAGGCCTCGCCCGATGTCACGCGGCCTGACGGTACGGGACGGTTGGCGGTGCGCGCCATCTTCAGATCAATGTCGGCGTCGTACCACATGTTCAGAGCGCCGGACGCACCCGCGCCGATGGCAACGCAGAGCAACGCCGTGAAGGCGATGATCGGGTTGATCGTACCGGGGGCGACCACGAGACCAACGAGGCCGGTGAAGATCACGAGTGACATCACACGCGGCTTCAGCAGCTCGAAATAGTCAGCGGGAGCAGCCATGCCGATATCCGGCATGGTCTGCGACCCGATGGCTTTGCCCGTGGTGATCGAGCTGTCTGACATTTGACCTGATTACCTGACGTTATTTAATACGCGGCAAATCGGCGAACTGATGGAACGGCGGCGGTGAGCTCAAGGTCCATTCGAGCGTTGTGGCACCTTCGCCCCAGGGATTGTCGGCAGCCTTTTCCTTGCGGATGAGAGCCTGAACAACGCCATAGAGGAAAACGAGCACGCCGAAGGCCGAGATGTAGGAGCCGTAGGACGAGATCTCGTTCCAAAGGTGATAGGCATCGGGATAATCGACATAGCGGCGCGGCATGCCGGCAAGGCCGAGGAAATGCTGCGGGAAGAAAATCAGGTTCACGCCAACGAAGGTGATCCAGAAGTGCAGCTTGCCGATGAAATCGGAATACATGTAGCCGAACATTTTGGGGAACCAGTAGTACCAGCCCGCAAAGATCGCAAACACGGCACCAAGCGACAGCACGTAATGGAAATGCGCCACGACGTAATAGGTGTCATGCAGCGAACGGTCCACGCCGGCATTCGCCAACACCACGCCTGTCACGCCACCGATGGTGAACAGGAAGATGAAGCCGATCGCCCAGACCATCGGGGTTTTGAACTCGATGGAACCGCCCCACATGGTCGCAATCCACGAGAAAATTTTGACGCCTGTAGGCACCGCGATGACCATGGTGGCCGCGAGGAAGTAGGCCTGTGTGTTGACCGACATGCCGACTGTGTACATGTGATGCGCCCACACGACGAAGCCGACGACGCCGATGGCGACCATCGCATAAGCCATGCCGAGATAGCCGAAAACGGGCTTGCGCGAGAAGGTCGAGATGATCTGGCTGATGATGCCGAAGCCGGGAAGAATAAGAATGTACACTTCCGGATGACCGAAGAACCAGAACAGATGCTGGAACAGGATCGGGTCACCACCACCCTCAGGCGCGAAGAAAGTCGTGCCAAAGTTACGGTCGGTGAGCAGCATCGTGATGGCGCCTGCGAGAACCGGCAGCGAAAGAAGCAGCAGGAACACGGTCACAAGGATCGACCAGACAAAGAGCGGCATCTTGTGCAGCGTCATGCCCGGGGCGCGCATGTTGAAGATTGTGGTGATGAAGTTGATGGCACCGAGGATCGACGAGGCGCCGGCCAGATGGAGCGCGAGGATCGCATAATCCATCGCGGGTCCGGGCGAACCGGATGTCGAGAGCGGCGGGTAGATCGTCCAGCCGCCGGAGGCACCGTGACCGCCGGGCGAGCCGGGCACGAACATCGAGATGATGAGCAGGCCAATGGCGGGCGGAAGCAGCCAGAAGGAAATGTTGTTCATGCGCGGGAAGGCCATGTCGGGCGCGCCGATCATGAGGGGCACAAACCAGTTGCCAAAGCCGCCGATCATGGCGGGCATGACCATGAAGAAGATCATGATGAGCGCGTGGCCGGTCACGAAGACGTTGTAGAGATCGTGGTTGCCGCCAAAAATCTGGTCGCCGGGATTTTGCAATTCCATGCGGATCGCAACCGACAAAGCGCCACCGATGATGCCTGAAATGATCGCGTAGATCAGGTACATCGTGCCGATGTCTTTGTGGTTGGTCGAATAGAGGTAACGCCGCCAACCTGTGGGGTGATCCTCGTGGTGATCCGAATGTGCCGCAGCTGTGCCTGCCATTGGTCTCAATCCTTCGCTCTTCAAGCTTTAGAACGTGTTTCGTTTTCTAATTCAGTGCCGGTAAATCGGTGCGGCGTTCAGCGAGCGCTGTCAGTTGCCAGCGCAAGCTTGACATTATCGTTCGTCAAAGACGCAGCTTTGGTCTTGTCAGCGACCCAGGCTGCAAATTCTTCCTTAGAGACGACATGCACTTCGATGGGCATGAAGGCATGAGCCTGACCGCAAAGCTCCGAGCACTGGCCATAATAGATGCCCGCTTTGGTGGCTTTGAACCATGTTTCGTTGAGACGACCGGGCACAGCATCGATCTTGACGCCAAACGCGGGAACGGCCCAGGCATGGATCACGTCGGCACCTGTGACGATGACGCGGACGGTCGTATCGATCGGCACGACGACAACTTCGTCAGTGGCGAGGAGGCGCGGGCGACCATTGAGGTCGGCTTCCGGCACCATGTTGCTGTCGAAAGAGATGTCGCCATTGTCGGGATATTCGTAACCCCAGTACCACTGGTTGCCTGTCGCTTTGATCGTCATTTCCGGTGTCGGGATCACCAGCTCTTTATAGAGCAGACGAAACGAGGGAACGACGATGACGACGAGGATCATGATCGGAACAACCGTCCATGCCACTTCAAGCCATGTGTGATGCGAGGTCTTGGAGGGGATGGGGTTGGATTTGCGATTGAAGCGGATCATCACGTAAGCGAGCAGGACCGTCACGAAGAGGACGATGGCTGTGATGAGGATCAGCAGATAGTGATGCAGGCTCTCAATGTCTTCCATGACGGGCGTGGCGGCCGGCTGAAAGCCCATCTGCCCCGGCGTTGAAATGCCTGTGGCATGTGCGCCAGTGGCAGTCAGAAATAGCGAAGCCGCAAGAGCGAAAGCCCCAAGTCCGACAAAGCGCCCTAAACCGTTCAGAAACCGCATGCTAGTTCCCCAGCTCCATTGCTATCGGCAATCCCGGTGCGGTGTGACCATCGGAGTGAACCCCCGATGCATCCGCCCGTTTGCGTCCTGCCTATACTTCAATCAACGGCACTCTCGCACCGCTCTCAAAATTCTTGGCGTCAGAAAACATAAACCGATGCCCACCGCAAGGTCTCTTAGCGGCGGAAACCCTAGACCTATCCCCTGACTGAGCCGGTTCGGCCCGACTCGTGCCCGCGAGTATAGACAGGCGAGCAAATGCCGCTACATCGCTGGGGCATTTTTGCGACGTTTTGCCACAATTTTTGTGCTCTATTGAGGACTTATCGGGCGCTTGCAGCTTTCATCCCGACGAAAAAGATTTAGACTAAGAACCACTCGCAAATACAGGCGGTTTTAATGCGCGATGAGGCTCTGATTCACTTCCATTACGGCGCCCGCATTTCGGCGGGATTGCTGATCGGGCACAATGGCGGCGCGTCAGCCGAACTCATCAGCGAGGCAGCCCCCTATCTCAGCCCAAAGAATCCCGGCAAATCGGTCGTGGGTTTCTGCGCCTGCCACCCTGATGCGGTCGATGACATCGTCGCCCCGCCGCCCGCGGATTGGCAGAACTGGCGCTTTCAGCAGTGGGATGCCTGGTTTGGCCGCATAAACGGCGTGTTTCTGGTCGATCTGGAGCGCCTGCGCGTTGTGCAATACCCGCTTTACAGCTGCGGCTCGCAGATTGTGCGCTGCGACCTTTCAGGCCTGCCCCGCCGGTTGGTGGCGGTTGAAGATTGGCTCGAACAGCCATAACTCTTTTAAGTGAAGCAGGTGGATTGCCGCGTCGCTTCGCTCCCCGCAATGACGAAAGTAAGAATATGACCGACGCGCCCGACGATCTCTTCTTTGCCCCGCACGGGCTCGACCGCTCGCGCGTTGAAAGTCTTGTGGGCGATGCGCTCAACGGCACGGATGACGGCGAGTTGTTCCTCGAATACCGCCAGTCCGAAGCGCTGGCCTTTGACGATGGCCGTCTCAAGATGGCGACGTTTGATACGACGCAGGGTTTCGGGTTGCGCTCGGTGGCGGGCGAATCAACGGGCTATGCGCATTCGTCCGAACTCAGCGAAGACGCGATCAAGCGCGCGGGCGCTGCTGTGCAGGCCGTGAAGCAGGGCCATGTGGGCCTGCAATCATCGGGTCCGAAGCGGACCAATGTGCATCTCTATTCAGACGAGAACCCGCTTGCGGCGCAGAGCTTTGAAGAAAAAGTGAAACTGCTTGCTGATATCGACGCTTACGCGCGCAGCAAAGATGATCGCGTGCGGCAGGTCTCGGCATCGCTTGCGGGCGAATGGCAGGCGATCGAAATTATGCGCGCGGACGGGCAGATCGTGCGCGATGTGCGCCCGCTCGTGCGCCTCAATGTGTCTATCGTGGCAGGCGTCGGCGACCGGCAGGAAACCGGCAGTCAGGGCACAGGCGGTCGCACGGGCTATGAGACCTATATCGATCCCGCCAAATGGCAGGGACAGGTCGATGAAGCGTTGCGTCAGGCGATCACGAATTTGGACAGCATCCCTGCGCCCGCAGGCGAGATGGATGTTGTGCTCGGACCCGGCTGGCCCGGCATCCTTCTGCATGAAGCCATCGGCCACGGGCTGGAAGGCGATTTCAACCGCAAGAAGACGTCGGCCTTTGCGGGCCTCCTCGGCACACGCGTCGCGGCCAAGGGTGTCACGGTTGTTGACGACGGCACGATTGCGAACCGGCGCGGCTCGCTGACCATTGACGATGAAGGCACGCCGACGAGCCGCACGGTTTTGATAGAAGACGGAATCTTAAAAGGCTATATGCAGGACCGGCTCAACTCGCGCCTCATGGGCATGGAGCCCACGGGCAACGGACGGCGTGAATCCTACGCGCATCAGCCGATGCCGCGCATGACCAACACCTACATGCTGGCAGGCGACCGCGACCCGCAGGAAATTCTCGCGTCGGTGAAACACGGTCTCTATGCCGTATCATTTGGCGGCGGTCAGGTGGACATCACATCCGGCAAGTTCGTCTTCACCTGCACTGAAGCCTATATGATCGAAAACGGCGTCATCGGCGCACCGGTGAAAGGCGCCACCATCATCGGCAATGGCCCCGATGTGCTGACACGCGTTGCGATGATCGGCAATGATCTGAAACTTGATCCGGGTATCGGCGTCTGCGGCAAGGCTGGCCAAGGCGTGCCTGTGGGTGTGGGGCAACCGACGCTGCGCATCAATGGGATGACCATTGGCGGGACGGCAAGGGCGGCTTGATTTTTTCTTGGCGGGTTGAAGGCGTGGATGACCGGATCAAGTCCAGCCATGACTACTTTATATTATGTAGGTGTTCAGCTTTACACGCGCCTCAAAAAATCCTCGATGTCCTTGTCGCTCCGCAAACGGAATAGTTTGGCTTTGCTGCCGAACTTTGCGATCCCGTTGACGATGTTGGGTTCGCTGTCGCGTTTGAAGTTCCAGATGTAGCGGTAAAATTCCATGTCGAATTTTTCGGGGCAGCCCGGCGCAAGGTCGGGACGATTGGTGCCGAAATGCGTGGCCATGCGCCAGAGCGCGCGGCGCAGGCAGACGCGGCGCGGTTGATCGATCCAGATGATCGTGTCGGCACGCGGCAAGCGCAGATCGTAGGTCGATGAGAAATTTCCGTCAATGATCCAGCTCTCCTGAGCGGCTGCGGCGGCGACCCTAGGGCGGAATTCTTCGAGCGTGCTTTCAACCCAGCCGGGTTTCCACCACAGAACATCAAGATGGGTGACGGGGAGATTTAGCTTTTTCGCCAGCGCGCGCGTCAGCGTGGATTTGCCGCCGCCGGAGCAGCCGAGAATGGCGATGCGTTGCATGGGTCGTTTCTTCCCTTACTCAAGAAAGAGAAGATACCCCCCCTCCCTACCCTTCGTCGGAAAATTGATTCACTGGATCAATTTTTATCCTCCTCAGCCCTCAAGGGGGGAGGGGAAGAAATTGTGCGTCAGCCCTTCGAGCTGTGGCAGACCGCCTGGAGTTTGTTGCCTTCGGGGTCGCGGACATAAGCGCCGTAATAGTTGGGGTGGTAATGAGCGCGCAGGCCGGGCGGGCCTTCGTCGCTGCCGCCGAGTTCCAGTGCCTTGGCGTGGAAGGCATCGACCTGTGCGCGGGTCTGCGCGAGGAAGGCGATGTGGCCGCCGTTTGAGGGCACGGGGTCTGCGCCGTTGAAGGGCTGGAGGATGAAAACTTTGGGACCCGTTGCTGTGCCGTAGGAGGCAAGGTTCGGCGCTTTGAAGAAGACGGGGATGTTGAGCGTGGCAAGCACCGCGTCGTAGAAGGCGGCGGCGCTGTCAGGGTCGCAGGAACCGATGGTGACGTGGCTGAACATGAGCGTGCTCCTTCTATTGCCTGACAGTTATTTGTTACGCCAAAGATCCGGATCGCTGACGCGGAAAGCTTCGAAAGATGCCTTCAGCGTCTCAATTATGAAACGGTCTGCGCGGCGACGCGGGGGCATGACAATATCCAATTGCCCACTGAGCCAGAGGCTTGCAAGGCCATGGGTGACGCCGAGCATGGCCGCTATCAGGCGCGATGCTCCGCCCGCGGGCAGAAGGCCTGCTGCCTGACAATCAGCAACGCTGCGTTCCAGCAAAGCAAAGCTCTCGGCCTGTGCGGCGACGGCCTCGTCATAGATCGCGTCGTCGCTCCAGCGATGCGCAAACATGATGTGAAAATGTCCAGGCATGTCGAGCATGAAGCGCAGATAGGTTTCCGGCAAAACGAGGAGCCGCGCCCAGTGATCCGCGCCCAACGCGTCCTGCGCTGCCGCCTCCAGCACCTGCAGCTTGCGGTAGCCGTCGGCGGCGATGGCGGCGAGCAATGCCTCGCGCGATGAGAAGTGGCGATAGGTGGCGACATGGGTGACGCCCGCTTCGGCGGCAAGCTCGCGCAGGGTGAAATCGGCGACACCCGCCTCCGCAATGCGCGCGGACGCAAGCGCGATCAGCGTGTCACGCAGATTGCCGTGGTGATAGGCGGCTGATCTGGCTTTGGCGGCTGGCATGACGGCTCCCGCAGATTTGTGCCGGACAGGGTTGCATTTCGATACGGGCAGAGTGGCCATTCTCGCGCCGATTGACAAGGCAGTTAAGACTCATGTTACCATTGGTAACTTAAAAAACAAAACCATGAGGGGGAGGTTTGTCATGGGTGAGCGGACATTGATTGCGGGCGGGGCCGTGCTGACGATGAACCCGGCGCAACCGGCGGCAGAGGCCGTGCTGATCGAAGACGGAATGTTGGTCGCCGTGGGCGATGCGTCAAACCTTGGCGACATGGCAGGCGCTGACGCCAAACGCATTGATCTGGGTGGGGCGACGCTGATGCCGGGGATGATCGATGCCCATCCCCATCTTTTGCATTTCTCGTCACTCGCCATCGCGACGTGTCAGTTATTCGACGCACGCGACCATGCCGATATTGTCGCGCGCATCAAAAACCACTGCACGATATTGCCGCCCGGCCAATGGGCGATATGTTCGCCGGTGGGCGAGCCGCACTATTTCATCCGTCGGGGTTGGCGCGATCTGGCCGAAGGCGTTTTGCCGGACCGCTATGTGCTCGACGGTGCTGCCCCCGACCGGCCCGTCATTATTCAGGCGTGGGCGCCGGTGACGCCGAATATTGCCGTACTCAACTCGGCTGGGCTCAAGGCCGTTGGTATTTCATCCCAAACGCCTGATCAGGTTGGCGGCGTGCGCATTGTCAAAGACAAGCGCGGCGAACCGACCGGACATCTCGAAGGGCCCGTAAATAATTATTACTCCGACGACCCCTTCTGGCTGTCGATACTTGCGCATATCGGCGCGCCGCCGGACTGGCTGTGGGAAGCGGGCGCGCTGCACGGACTTGGCGCTTATAACGCACTTGGCGTAACGGCGGGATACGAGTCCCACGCGATGGAACCTGCGCATATCGATGCCTATCGCAAAATTTGCAGCGATGGCCGCCTGACCATGCGCATCGCCGCCACAATGGATGCCACCGATCTGACATTCGATCCGACCAAGGTGCCCGATGAGGCGGCCGTGCTGGCACGGCTGGCGCTGGCGAAATCATGGGAAGACCGTACCGATACGCATTTCCGCTTTAACGGCATTACCCTGTCTCGCGGCGGGCCCTGCTGGCCCGGTTATCTGCGGCAGCACAAGGCCTATCCCGGGCCTGACGGGGTGATGACCAATGGCAAGACCTTTGTGCCGCGCGAAGTCGAACTGATCGTTCTGCGCTACTGCCTTGAACATGACCTGCGCTTCAACATGGTGCTTGGCGGTGACAAGGATGCGGATGAATTGCTGCAAAGCCTCGCCGAAACAACGGGCGGCATGGACACAGCGGCGCTCGACTGGGTGGTGCAGCACGTTCTGATGCTGACGGCTGAGCAATGCAAGCGTATCGTCGAGTTTGGCTTCCACGTCACCACGAGCCCCGGCTTTGTCTGGGGCAAGGGTGCGCTTTACCGCGAGAGGCTCGGAGTGGCGGCCCTCGACGATTTCGTGCCGGCGCGACGCCTGATTGAACTCGGTGCCAATCTCGCTTTCGGTTCGGACTGGGGACCGGATAATCCCTTTGAGCAGATGCAGATGGCCGAGACGCAGGCGTTCTGCACCCGTGGCATATGCAGCCACACGCCCGCCGAACATAGGGCGCGGCACCAAATGACGCGGATGCAATCGCTGAGTGCCTATACGCGCAATGCTGCACGCGTGATGCAGTGGGAAGGCATCGGCGCGGTCAAGGCGGGCTATGCCGCTGATCTCATTGTGGTGGACGGCAATCCGCTGACCTGCCCCGTCGAGAGGCTCAGCGAATTGCAGGTACAACTGACGCTGCTTGGCGGCAACCCGGTGTTTGACCGCGGCGTGATCTAGTTAAAAGGCGAACTCCTGATACACGGGATCGACTTTGCCGTTCCAGCGGCCGTGATAGAGATCGAGCATCACGTCGGCGGGGGATTTGCCGGTTTTGACGACCTCTTCGACGGTGTGGAGGAAAATGGTTTCGTCTGATGAGCCTGCTCCGTCGCCGCGGGCGCGGGCTTTCAATCCGGCGCGCGAGATTTCGACGGCGCGACGGGCAACATCCAAGAGCGTGCCATTGCGGAAGGGGGTTTGCAGACCGTGTTTGGCCACGAGATCGCGCAAGCCCTGACGCTCGGCGTCCGTCCAGTCTTTGCAAAGATCCCACGCGGCATCGAGCGAGACCTGATCGTAGAGCAGTCCAACCCAAAAGGCGGGCAGCGCGCAGATGCGCGCCCATGGGCCGCCGTCGGCACCGCGCATTTCCATGTAATTTTTGAGGCGCGCTTCGGGGAACAAGGTGGTGAGGTGATTGATCCAGTCGCCGCGTGTCGGTGTTTCGCCTTCGAGACCACGCAATTTTCCGACCATGAAATCGCGGAATGATTGGCCCGTCACATCATGATAGCGGCCGTCGCGATAGACGAAATACATGGGCACATCGAGGGCGTAATCGACATATTGCTCGAAGCCGAAGCCGCTTTCAAAGATGAAGGGGATCATGCCGGTGCGGTTATTGTCGGTGTCGGTCCAGACGTGGCTGCGATAGGACTTGAAGCCGTTGGGGTGACCTTCCGTAAACGGAGAGTTCGCGAAGATCGCGGTGGCAATCGGCTGGAGCGCCACGGCGACGCGAAGCTTTTTCACCATGTCCGGCTCTGACGCGAAATCCAAATTCACCTGCACGGTGCAGGAGCGATACATCATGTCGAGACCCATGGTCCCGACCTTCTGCATATATTCCGTCATGATTTTGTAGCGGCCCTTGGGCATCACGGGGATTTGGCGGCGTTGCCAGTCGGGCGTGAAGCCGAGGCCGAGAAAGCCCAAGCCCAACTCGTTGCCGAGTTCTTTGACTTGGGCAAGATGATCGTGCAATTCGGCGCAGGTCTGGTGCAGCGTTTCCAGCGGCGCGCCCGACAGCTCAAACTGACCACCCGGTTCCAATGAAATATTGCCGCCGCCTTTGGGGCTTTCCAGACCGATGATCGTCTGGCCTTCAAGCACGGGGATCCAGCCGAAACGCGTAAGACCTTCGAGCATGGCGCGAATGCCCTTGCCGCCTTTATCGATGGCGTCGCCATAGGGCACAGGTGAATGGTCGGCCATGTGGAAAGGGAATTTCTCGTGTTCGGTGCCGATGCGCCAATCACTCTTGGGCTTTGAGCCGCGCTCCAGCGCCGCCACAAGATCATCACGATTGGTTACAGGCTCAGGCCCGGCAACGAGTACGCTCATGGACGAGCCCCCTTAAATTTATTCTAAAGCCGTGTCGTTATGGGCGCGGCTCACCCTGCCCGGCTCTTTAGCATCGGAAAGATGTAGGAGCGCAAATCGTCTCTGACAAGCGGTAAAGCGAGGTCGAATTAGGTCAGGCGAGCGAAACGCTGTTCGACTTTTTGCAAATGGCGGGCGAGCGCGGATTTCTCCGCCCGATCCATGTTGAATTTGGCGAGCCATATTTTACGGGCGCGGCGTGCGCAAAGAGCGCCGATGCCACGCATCAGGATGCGCCGGTGCGGCTCGCCGACATATTTGGCAAACCACCATGGCGAGCCACAACTGGTCACGCCCGCGATGAGGCGGATATGAGTGAGGCCGGGACGGATCACGCCGCCTCGGGTGTCAATGGTAAAGGCGACGCCGGGGGCAAGCGTGCGGTCGAGCCAGCCTTTGAGAATAGCTGGCAACCCGTACCACCATGTCGGGAATACGAAGACGAGGCCTTCGGCCCAGCGGATCAAGGCAATGTGTTCTGCAACCGTGATTTGATTTTGACTTTCATCCTCATAGACACGGTGCTCCTGCGCGCTCAATCGAGGGTCAAAATTTTGTGCGTAGAGATCAATGACGCGGGTCTCGTGATGGCTTTGGGCAAGACCTGCAAGCACCGCATCGCGCAGGGCGGCGACATAGCTCGTTTCTATCGGATGGGCATAGACGACGAGGACGCGCATGAGTGCCTCACCAATCGCCGAGGACGAGTTGAACGGCGGCGAGCGCGGCGATGGCCGCTGTGTCGGCGCGCATGATACGCGGACCGAGCGAGAGCGCATGTGTGTCGGTGCGTTTCAGAAGGGCTGCGCGTTCCTGCGGGTCGAAGCCGCCTTCGGGACCAACGAGGAGCGCGAAAGGCGTGCCGCGCGGATGCGCCTTGGCGATGGTTTCAAGATTGGTGAGTGCGCCGCCGGGAGGTGCTGCCTCATTGCAAAAGAGGATTTGGCGCGCGGGATTGTTGGCCGTCCAGTGATCTAGAAGGTGGGTGAGCTTTTCGGCTTCGCGCACTTCAGGCACGCAGACGAGGCCGCATTGCTCTGCGGCTTCGATGACGTTGGCGGCCAGCCGCTCGTCTTTGATGCGGGAGACGATGGTGCGGCGCGTCAGGACCGGCTGGATGACGGCGGCACCCATTTCGGTCGCCTTTTGCGCGATGAAATCGAGACGGGCTTTTTTCACGGGTGCGAAGAGGAGCCAGATGTCAGGGAGCGGCTCGTGAGGGCGGGTCTGCGCGACTAGGCTTACGGAGGCTGATTTGCGCGAGGCCTCCGTGATCTCACCCGCCCATTCGCCGTCGCGACCATTGAACAAGAGCACGCGGGCGCCAATGCCCATGCGGATCACATTCACCAGATAATGCGACTGGTCCTTGTCGAGCGTGAGGTCAGCGCCCGCCGCGAGGTCCGCTTCGACATAGAGGCGCGCCTTGCCCGACGCGCAGCGGAGGTTGTCGTCTTCATTATCGTCACTCATAGTTCTGCTTCCAATTTCGTCATTGCGAGCGTAAGCGAAGCAATCCAGTCTTTACGCCGCCGAATGGATTACCGCGTCGCTTGCGCTCCTCGCAATGACGGGATCAATGACGGGACTATATATGCAGACGAGAAAGACCGCACGTGCGCTGCTGTTCGACAAGGACGGTCGGTTGCTGCTAGTCAAAATGCATGATCCGAATGTCGCGGGCGTGGATGGCAAGGTGCTGGAACGCGCCTATTGGGTCACGATCGGCGGCGAGATCGACGCGGGCGAGACGATTGAGGCGGCTGTGTTGCGCGAGATTGCCGAGGAGACGGGGCTGACCGGCGTGACGCTCGGGCCTGCAGTTTGGTATACTGAGCATGTGCTGAATGTGCGGGGCGAGGCACGGCTCTTTCAGGAGACGTTTGTGGTCGCGCATACGGACACTACAGACCTCACGCGCGAAGGCTGGACCGACGAAGAAGCCGAGGTCATTCAGCATTTGAAGTGGTGGGATATTGATGAGCTTTTTGCGAGCACAGATCTTTTCTTTCCGTCCTCGCTGAAAGAAAATCTGCTACCCATCGTGGAAGACGGGATTTTTCCCGCCGTTGTTCTGACGATAGAGCCATAACGCATGAGCGAGACGATTGCCGATGCTGCGCCGACAAACTGGGTGGACCGCCATGCGCCCCAATTCGCGCGGCCCTATCTGAAACTCGCCCGCGCTGACCGGCCTATCGGCACATGGTTGTTGCTCTGGCCCTGCCTCTGGTCGATTGCGCTCGCCGCCAATGATCTCTCTGTCATTTGGCTGATGCTGCTCTTCGCTGTCGGCGCTGTCGTCATGCGCGGCGCGGGCTGCACGTTCAATGATATTGTGGACCGCGATTTCGACGCGCAAGTGGAGCGCACAAAGGGACGGCCTTTGCCGAGCGGCGCGGTCACGGTCACGCAGGCTTTTGTGTTTCTCGTTGCGCAGTTGCTTGCCGGACTTGGTATTTTATTGTCATTGAACGGCACGGCGATTGCGCTCGGGTTTGCCTCTGTGCTGCTCATCGCCGTCTATCCGTTTATGAAGCGCATCACCTATTGGCCGCAGATTGTTTTGGGGCTTGTCTTCAACTGGGGCGCGCTGATGGGCTATGCGGCGGTGCGTGGTCCGCTCGACTGGCCGCCGATCCTTCTTTATGCCGGTGCGATTTTCTGGACCATCGGCTATGACACAATCTATGCGCATCAGGACAAGGATGATGATGCGCTGATCGGCGTCAAATCATCGGCGCTGAAACTCGGCGACAAGACCGGCGCTGCGCTGTGGGGATTTTATGCCGCGATGATCGCGGCGCTTCTCAGCGTCGGATATATGAGCCATATGGGCTTTTTGTATTATGCCGGTGTGGCGGCGGCAGCGGCGCATCTTGTCTGGCAGATCCGCTCGCTTGATATTGGTGATGAAGAAAAATGCCTCAGGCTCTTCCGGTCGAACCGCGAGTTCGGTTTGATTGTGTTTGTCGCGATTGTGACCGGAAAGCTCGTCGCCTAATCGGGCGTCACGTCCATCAAGCGGTCCACTTTGCGCAACGCCGGGAAGAGCCACATCCAGAGTGCGACGATGCCGATGGTTCCCAAGCCGCCGACAACGACGGACGGCACGGTGCCGATCAATCCTGCCATGACGCCGCTTTCGAATTCGCCGAGCTCGTTTGACGCGCTGATGAAGAGCATATCGACCGCGCTTACACGGCCGAGCATTTCAGGTGGTGTCGCCAGCGGAATAAGCGTCGAGCGCACATAGACGCTCACCATATCGGCCCCGCCCATGATGAGGAGTGCGCTGAATGAGAGCATGAAATTTTCAGAGAGGCCAAAGACGATGGTGGCGACGCCGAAGATCGCGACGCAGGCAAACATGATGTAACCTGTGTGGCGCTGCATAGGCATGGCGATGAGCAGGAAGTTTATGAGCACCGCACCGAGCGCGGGGCCGGAGCGCAACAGCCCTAAGCCTTCAGGCCCGACATGCAAAATGTCGGCGGCGAAAATCGGCAACATGGCGGTCGCACCGCCAAGGAGCACGGCAAAGAGATCGAGCGAGACAGCGCCCAAGACGATGGGCTTGCGGAAGATATAGCGCAGTCCCGCTGTGACGCGGCCGAAGGCGGAGAGCGTCGGATCGGCGGGCGCGATGACGCTGCGGGTGCGGATGGCAAAGAAAGCAAAGGCCACCAACAGAAAGAGTACAAGGCAGACGCCATAGGCGACGAGCGGACCGGCCACATAGATGAAACCGCCGACAGCGGGGCCGCCGATGGTGGCGACCTGAAAGGCGGACGATGACACAGCGATGCCGCGCGGAAGCTGCGCTTTTGACACAAGCAGCGGCACATAGGCGCGCGTGGCGGGGGCTGAGAAGGCACGCGCGGCACCGAAGACGACGAGAGCGAGATAAATCGGCCAGATCGCATGTTCGACAATGCCGGTCCATGTGAAGAGCGCCAGCAGCGCGACGGAGACGGCCTGCACGAGATAGCTCAGGAAGGCGATGACGCGACGGTCCACACGGTCGGCAATGTCGCCTGCGGGGAGCAACAGAATGACCATGGGCAGGAATTGTGCGAGGCCGACAAAGCCCAGAGCCATCGGGCTTTTGGTGATTTCATAGACCTGCCAGCCAATGGCCACGGACTGGATTTGCGTCGCTACCGAACCAAAGAAGCGACCTGTAAGGAAAAGGCGGAAATCGCGGAGGTTTAAGAGGCTCGCCAGCGTGACGGTTTCAGATTGTGCGATCATTCGGTTTGTTTTCTGAGGCTGCCGAGCGGGGGCACAAGGTAGCCGCGTTCGGGGGCGGAAAGGAATGGGAGAAAGACTCGCCGGAATGCAAAAATGACGCAGGTGTCATTCATTGAAGTTTCAGCGCACTGCATTATATTTGCTGCATCGCAACATTAATGCTTCACGCCCCAAGACCCGATGAAAGGACATTTCCATGTTCAAGAATCCGAAATTCAATGAATGGCTCAGCGCCGCTGCCACCGCTATCGGCTCTCAGATCGGTGTGACGCGCTTCAATGAGATGCCGGCCCGTCAGGCGCAGTTCGTTCAGGATGCTCTGATCAGCAGCACCAAGGAACCCGTGCAGCTCGATTTCATCGAGGTTTTCAAAGCCGCCGCCGATTAATCTCTGCTGAATACAAAAACAGAACGCCGGTTCATTTGTTTGACCGGCGTTCTTTTTGCAGTTGCGAGAAACCTATATTCATTCTTTCGGGAGCAACCGCTTGACGCGATGAGTGAACTCATGTTCACCTTCAAAGCATGAGATTCCCTTGATTGAACAGAGGTTCATGCTTTGGCTTATCGTCGGACTGATACGGTTTCTGCCCGTCTCGCGGATAATCGCCGCGCCATATTGAATGCCGCGCGCGATCTGGTGGCTCAAGGCGGCTTTGCGGCGGCGCAGATGACGGAAGTGGCGCGCAAGGCGGGCGTCGCCACCGGCACGCTTTATCGCTACTTCCCTTCCAAAGAAGAGCTTTGCCGTCAGGTCTTTCGCGAAGTCTCGGCGCGCGAAATGAATGTCCTCGCGGGTATCGCCGCTGAGAACCGGCCCGCGCTTGACCGGTTGCATGATGTGCTGACGACCTTTGCGAGCCGCGCCGTTGGCGGACGACGTCTTGCTTATGCGTTGCTCGCCGAACCTGTGGATGATGGTCTTACCGAAGAGCGCACGCGCTTTCGTCGTGTGCATGGCGATATTTTTGCGGGTCTCCTCGAAGATGCGATGGCCGAAGGCGTGATTGCGCCGCTCAATGCGCGCGTCACGGCGGCCTGCATTTCAGGTGCAATCCCGACCGCACTGATCGGTCCGCTGGCACCTGAAAGTCATGAGCTTGAAGAAGCGGGCGCGCATGTTGTGGACGATATTGTGCAGTTCTGCCTTGCCGCCGTTCTCGGCGCGGGCACAAAATATGAAGTCGAACAGAGGATCAGCGCATGATTGTCGCGAGCAAACTTCTGACACCTGAGCAGCTTGCCGTTGTGCGCAAGCGCTCTGATTTTTGGGGCGTGTTTTATCCGCTTCACGCCTGGGCCGTGATCTTCGGCATGATGGCGCTCTTCGTCTGGTTCCCGAACCCGATCACGTTCCTTGCCGCGGTCGTTGTGATCGGCGGACGTCAGCTTGGTCTGGCGATCCTCATGCATGACGGCGCGCATGGCGTTCTCTGCGAGAACCCGAAGCTCAACATGTTCGTGAGCCAATGGCTTTGTGCCTATCCGATGATGGCGGAGACAAGCGCTTATCGCCGTTATCATCTGACACATCACGCCAATACGCAGCAACCCGAAGACCCCGACCTTATTCTGTCGGCGCCCTTCCCCATCACGAAGAAAAGCTTTCGCCGCAAGATGATCCGCGATTTCACGGGCCAGACGGGCTATCAGCAGCGCAAGGCGCAAATCATGAATGCGTTTGGCAAAGCGGAATGGCCGCTGTCGCGCCGGTTGCAAAACTATTGGGCAAAGCTCGGCCGCGCGACGCTGGCGCAGCTTGCAATCTTTACGGTGCTTGCCGCATCCGGCCATTGGTATCTTTATTTTGTGCTGTGGCTATTGCCTTTCCTGACATGGCAGCAGGTCATCACACGCATCCGCAATATCGCTGAACACGCGATGGTGCCGGACAATAATGATGACTTCCGCAATGCGCGCACGACCAAAGCAAACCTTCTCGCCCGCATGACGATTGCGCCTTACTGGGTCAACTATCATGTCGAGCATCATCTGATGATGTGGATCCCCTGCTACAATCTGCCCAAGGCGCGCGCTTATCTGATCGCCAATGGTTTTGGTCCGCGCATGGAAACGAAAGAGGGTTTTGGCGAAGTGATCGCCATGGCGACATCGAAACCTGACGACGAAGACAAGCGCGGAACGCTGGTGCATAACGGGCGCAAGCAGCGCGTTTCGGGTGTGATGAGTGAGGGGTTTAAGTCGGCGGATGATGAAGCGGCGGCTTGATAAACCCCTCGCCCAACCCTCTGCCGCGAGGGGGAGAAGACTTGAAAACCACTCGAAACAATCAGCATTTCTTGCAAGAGATTGAGTGTTTCCATGTCAAGATTGTAGTCCGGTTCGTCGAGTGGTCGCGTTTTCGCCGCTGAGGGAAATCCTCAGGCGGGGATAGGCTCTGAAAATAAGAAAATAAAGTTATCCCGCAAAAGTGCGACTCTCACCCAACCGTCGCAAGAACGCCCCCGCAAGCGGGGGTGGACCGGATTACGCAGCGGAAGCCCCTTGCAGGACTTCCGTTGTTTTTTTGGGGCGGTACCCATGCTAGACCTTTGCCCAACAAGAAATGACCTGTTGGGGAGACGACAATGTCTGAAGCTGCATCACCGGCTGCTGAAGCGGAAATGAGCGAGGTGCGCGATGCGCACCGCTTTGATATTAAGAAACTTGAAACTTATGCGCGCGACGCGGTTGAGGGTTTTTCAGGCACGCTTGATGTTTTGCAATTTTCCGGCGGACAATCGAACCCGACATTCCTTCTGACCGAAAACAAGTCTTCGGGCACCAAGCGCTATGTCATGCGCAAGAAGCCGCCGGGCGTGTTGCTCGCCAGCGCGCATCAGATCGACCGCGAGTATCGCGTGATGAAGGCGCTCGAAAACACCGACGTTCCGGTGCCGCATATGTATGCGCTGTGTGAAGACGACAGCGTGATCGGCACATCGTTTTACATCATGGAATATCTCGAAGGCCGCGTCTTCCGCGACAGCGCATTGCCGGAATGCTCGGCCAGCGAGCGCAAAGCGCTTTATGAGAACATGGCCGAGAACCTCGCCAAGCTGCATAAGGTCGATTACGAAGCGGTCGGCCTTGGCGACTTCGGCAAGCCCGGCAATTATTTTGAACGCCAGATCGGCCGCTGGATCAAACAATATCGCGGCGCACAGACGACCGATGTGCCGTCGATGGAAGCGCTGATCAAATATCTGCCGGAGCATATTCCCGACGAGCAATCCGTCACCATCGCGCATGGCGACTACCGCATCGGCAATGTGATGTTCCATCCGACGGAACCTAAAATGATTGCTGTGCTTGATTGGGAGCTTTGCACCATCGGCCACCCGCTCGCCGACGTCGCTTACAACTGCATGTATGACTTTTTGGGTGTTGCATCGAGCGCGACCAAGATCGACCGCAGCGTGACACCCGGCATCCCGACCGACGCCGAGTTTGTGGCGAGCTATTGCCGCTATGCGGGACGCGACCGGATCGATAACTGGAACTTCTATCTCGCCTTCTCGATGTTCCGTCTCGCCTCGATTTCACAGGGCGTTTACAAGCGCGGGCTTGACGGCAATGCGAGCTCGGATCGTGCGAAAACTTTGGGCGATGCCTGCGCGACGCTTGCAAATGCTGCCTGGGATATTGTGCAAAGAGACTAAAATGATTATTTTTTTCGTCTTATGCTGAAGATCTGGTTAATGCCAAACTTGCTTCAGCGTATGTTAAATGTATCTCCGCTACCTTGAATATGTTCCGACGCCTCACAGAATGTGACGGCGTGGAGAGGGCAGTCGGCACGGCCGATTTCGGGGTGGTTCAATGGCGCGTCGCAAGAAAGCGAAGCCTGAGGAAAGCGGGAAGCTGAAGGGCGCCTGCGACGGATCGACTGTCGCTGATGCCGCCCGCTTCTATCGCGCCCTGATTGAGAAGGCGGGTGACGTCATCACCCTGCTCGATCGCGACTGCAAAATCACATTCTTAAGCCCCGCAATCACAGACGTTCTCGGCTACTATCCGGAAAGCTATATTGGCAGGAAAGTCACTGTCGGCATTCATGCGGAAGACCGCGCCCGCGTGACGGAAAATTTTGCACAATGCGCACAGACACGTGAGTGGGTTTCGATGGAGCGTTTCCGTCTGCCTCATGCCGACGGGAACTGGCGCTGGATGGAAACCCGCGCCAAGAACCTGCTTGATGATGAAGATGTGCGTGCCATTTTGTGTATTACACGCGACGTCACTGAAGCACGGCGCTTAGAACATCAACTCAATGAAGCCGAACGCCTTGCGGGCTTTGGACATTGGCGCTGGGCCAAGGGTGCGCCGTCACCCACATGGTCCGAAGGCGTTGCCAAAATTCTTGACCGCCCTGCCGCGTCCATGCCTTCGGGCGGCGACTGGTATGCCGATCTTGTCCATCCCGATGATCGCAACGAATTGCTGTCCAAGTTTCTCGATGCGTTTGAGACACGTGAGACTTTACTCTGTACGTCGCGCTTTCTCGCCGGTGATGACAGCTACCGCTACATCAAAACCTATGCTTATGCCGAACCCGACGCACGCGGCGAGATCGGCGCGCTGGTCGGCCTTGCCGAGGATGTGACGCAGGAGGTTCTGGCGCGTGAGGCACTGGAACGCTCGGAAGCCAAGTATCGTTTGATGGCCGAGGAAGCAAGCGACATCATCCATCACATTTCGCCGGACGCTCGCATTCTCTATGTCTCGCCTTCGGTCGAAGGTGTTCTCGGCTATGCGCCTGAAAGCGTCAATCACTTTGGAAAGTTCCTCGACTTTGTGCATCAGGATGATGTGAAGCGCCTCCATTCAGGATTTGAAGCCTTCCTGCGCGAAGGTCAGATGCTGCGAACCGATTATCGCTTCAAGCATAAAGACGGTCACTTCATGTGGCTTGAGACGACAATGCGGGCTGTGCGCGAAGCCAATGGTGCGCTCAAAGAAATTGTCAGCATGACGCGCGATATGTCGGAGCGCAAAAAGCACGAGCTGCAATTGATGGAAGCGCGCGAACGCGCCGAAGCCGCCAACCGCACCAAGTCACGTTTTCTTGCCAATATGAGCCATGAGCTGCGGACGCCGCTCAATGCCATTATCGGCTTTTCCGATATGCTAAAACTTGAGATGTTCGGCAAGCTCGGCAATCCGCGCTATGTCGAATATGCGCAGCTAATCAATCAGTCGGGCGGGCTGCTGCTTGATCTCATCAGCGACATTCTGGATATGTCAAAAATCGAAGCAGGCAAATATGATCTGCATCGTGAGCTGATTGATGTGACAGATGTCGTGACGCAAGCAACCAAGATGGTGGCGGGACGCGCAGATACAACCGGATTGCAGCTTAGTGTGAAAATTGAAGACGAGGCAAAAGCCTTGCCGGTCTTTGCCGACAGCCGTGCGCTGACGCAGATTTTGCTGAATCTCTTATCCAACGCTGTAAAGTTTACACCGACAGGCGGCAAAGTTTCGGTCAATGTGCTCGCCACAGAGAGCGGTATCCGCTTTGTGGTGAGCGACACAGGCCGTGGCATTGCCAAGGAACATATTCCGCGCCTCGCGCATGCCTTTGAGCAGGTATCGAGCGATGCGGAACTAAGCAAACAGGGCACAGGTCTCGGCCTCGCGCTGGTACGCTCGCTTGCGGAATTGCATGGCGGTCAGATTTTGATCGAGAGCGAGATCGACAAGGGCACAAGCGTCAGCGTCGATATTCCCGTTGAGCGCGGCGCGGTGCAGGCTGCGCAGTAATCTTATTTGCGGCCCATCACTTTTGCCAAAGCCACTTCAAGTTCGGCGACAAGGCGGGCGACATGCGGATTATCCTGTAGCCCGCGATAATATTTGCCGAGCTTCGGCGAGGTCGCAAAGGGATCGGCCGAGCCGAACATCGGGCCGATGTGATCGTAGAAAAAGAGCATGGGTACCAGTGTGCAATCGGCAAGCGTGAGACTGTCGCCGACGGCAAAGGGTGAACCATCAAGAAACGCTTCGAGCCATTTGATCGCCTTGGCAAGCTCGGCGAGTTCGCGTTCCACCAGAGCATGATCGCGGCCCTTGGGATTGATCTGACTGAAGAGGCGCTGCATCGGCTCCATCAAATAGAGATCGCCGATGCGCGAGAAGAGCCGCATCCGGGCGCAGGCTTTAGGATCTGAGGGACGGAGCGCGACACCCATTCCCATATCTTCGAAATATTCGCAGATGACTTCGCTTTCAGGCACCACATGACCGTCATGCACAAGCGTCGGCACTTTGGCCATCGGATTGACGCGCTCTAACTCGGCTTCGAGTTCGGGTGTTGAAAAGGCATCAACAATTTCGGCATCAAGCCCTTTGACATAGATCGCCAAACGCACGCGGGCCGAATAGGGCGAGAGTTGTGCATTGTAAAGTTTCAGGCCCATAGGCGCGTCCCCGATTATCTGTCCGCCCTTTTTGTTGAACAAAGGGCTACACGTATCACTGACTTAAAGTAGGTATGAAAACGGCCGGTCCACAAGAGGGAACCGGCCGTTTCTGGTTTATTTACGCCGCTTATTCAGCAGCGGCTTTGACCTTGTTTGAGTATTTCTTCAATTCAAGCTGGGCGATGGTGCGGTTGTGCACTTCGTCCGGGCCGTCGGCAAGACGCAGGGTACGGATGCCGGCATACATTTTGGCAAGACCGAAATCGGTGGTCACGCCGCCGCCGCCATGGGCCTGAATGGCATCGTCGATGATTTTAAGCGCGAGGTTCGGCGCCGCCACTTTGATCATGGCGATCTCGGTGCGGGCGACCTTGTTACCGACCGTGTCCATCATATAGGCGGCCTTCAACGTGAGAAGGCGCGTCATTTCGATGTTGGTGCGGGCTTCGCCGATGCGCTGTTCCCAGACGGAGTGATCGGCAAGCTTTTTGCCGAAGGCTTCGCGCGAGAGGAGACGCTTGCACATCATTTCAAGAGCACGTTCGGCGACGCCGATGGTGCGCATGCAATGATGAATGCGGCCAGGTCCCAACCGACCCTGAGAAATTTCAAAACCACGGCCTTCGCCGAGCAGAAGGTTCTCAGCGGGAACGCGGACGTTTTCGAGCAGGACTTCGGCGTGACCATGCGGGGCATCGTCGTAACCAAAGACCGGCAACATGCGTACGATCTTGATGCCCTTGGCATCCATCGGCACGAGGATCTGCGACTGCTGACGATAGGTGTCAGCCTTCGGATCGGTCTTGCCCATCAGGATCGCGATTTTGCAACGCGGATCGCCGACGCCCGAGGACCGCCACTTGCGGCCGTTGATGACATATTCATTGCCATCACGCTCGATGCGCGTCGCGATGTTGGTGGCGTCTGACGAGGCGACATCCGGCTCCGTCATCAGGAAGGCTGAACGCATTTTGCCTTCGAGAAGGGGTTCGAGATATTCGCGCTTCTGGCGCTCGTTGCCGTAACGCTCGATCACTTCCATGTTGCCTGTGTCGGGTGCCGAGCAGTTGAACACTTCCGACGACCAGCCCACGCGACCCATGATTTCGCAGAGCGATGCATATTCAAGATTGGACAAGCCGCCGCCACGTTCTGATTCAGGCAGGAACAGATTCCACAGGCCTTCCTGTTTCGCAATCGGCTTCAGGTCTTCGAGGATCTGCGGCACCTGCCAGGGATTGCCTGCCTTGCGGAAGGCGTCCATCTGGTCGGCATAGGTTTTTTCATTCGGGTAGATGTGCTTGTCCATGAACCGTTCGAGACGGGCCTGGAGTTCTTTGGTTTTGTCGTTGAATTCGAAATCCATGTGGGCTCCCTTTTGTTTTGTGAGATCGGAGAGCGCGCACGCTTCACGCGAGATTGCATAAGCAACCGCACATGGAACGCCCTTGCTCCCCTTCAATGGCGAATGGCGGCACTTTAGGGGAACGGGGCGCGCAAATCACGTCAGAAATGCGGATATTAGTGAGTCATTTCAGAAGCTTGTCGGGTCAGAGCGTTGACGCGAACGTCAACCTCGCCGCGCTGCAAAAAAATCTTTCAGCATTGTCGCAGCACGACGCTCGGATAATCCGCCATAGATTTCCGGCGCGTGATGGCAAGTGGGCTGACCGAAGATGCGGGGGCCATGCTCAACGCCGCCGCCCTTTTCATCCGACGCCCCAAAATAGAGGCGACGCAGACGCGCAAATGAAATCGCCGTCGCGCACATGGGGCAAGGCTCCAGCGTCACATAGAGATCGCACCCGATCAGACGTTCAGAACCCAGCACCGAAGCCGCTGCACGGATCGCCAGCATTTCAGCATGAGCGGTCGGGTCTTTGAGTTCCAGGACGCGGTTGCCCGCCGCTGCAATGACCACGCCTTTGGCATCGACGATGACCGCGCCCACGGGGACTTCACCGCGCGAGGCGGCGGCTTCGGCTTGCGCCAACGCAAGGTCCATGGGTGCGCCTTGGGGGGCTAATTCTGCGTCATTGCTCATGGAGCGGACCCTGCCCGCGCTGCCCCGTCTGCGTCAAGACGGCTATTTCAGGCAATAGGCGGAGGCTGACCGTCAAATTGCCGGATATCGGGGTCGAGATGCGCCCAGCGCGGCATTTGCGCGGTCCATATCTGGGCATCAAGCTTCACGATGCCTGGATCATCCAATGTGCCACCGCGCACAATGACCAGATGGGGACGTTCTTCGGCTTCGCTCAAAATATGGGTGCCGCAGGCGGGGCAAAAACGGCGATGCATGCGGCGGCCGCTATCAGCGATGCTCGCATAATCCTTCAATTCACCTGTGATGGTCAGTGCATCGCTCGGAAAGGCCAGATTGATTGTGGCGTTGCCAGCGGCGATAAACTGGCAAAGGCGGCACCAGCAAGCCCGCATCACCAAAGGTTCTGCGTCCACTCTGAAGCGAACCGCGCCGCAAAGACATCCGCCTTCGATCATGTGGCACCACCTTTCTGGCCGTCAGGTTTCTGGCCGTCAGGAAACCCCGGTCAGATATCTTCGACATTGGCAAAATCCGGTGGCCGTCGCAACAGAACGGAGGCCTTCTGCTTCCACGGTCCGCAAGCAACCTGACCCCGGCAAACCCTTCTCCCAAAGTGTCACCTTCCGGCTTTACGCCGCACCTGCTAAAGAGGGGCCATGACGACGACATTTGATCCTAAATCCGGCCCTAAAGGCCCGAAACCTGCCAAAGCGGCTGATGCCGGGGGCGGACCTGCGGGCGAGCGCATCGCCAAGCGCATTGCGCGGGCAGGCATTTGCTCGCGGCGCGACGCGGAACGCCTCATCGAAGCGGGGCATGTGACTGTCAATGGCAAGACCATCGACAGTCCGGCGCTCAATGTGACCGGCACGGACCTCATCACGGTTGAAGGCAAAGCGCTGCCGCGTCAGGAGCCGACAAAGCTCTGGCGCTATCACAAGCCTGCGGGTCTTGTGACCACCGCGAAAGACCCGGAAGGCCGCACCACCGTTTTTGAGCGCCTGCCGGATTCAATGCCGCGCGTGGTCTCGGTCGGTCGTCTCGACATCAATACCGAAGGCTTGCTGCTGCTGACGAACGATGGCGAGTTGGCGCGGTTGCTCGAACTGCCTGCCACCGGCTGGACGCGGCGCTACCGCGTGCGCGCCTGGGGGCAGGTGACGCAGAAGGATCTCGATAAGCTGAAAGACGGGATCGAGGTTGAGGGCGTGCGCTATGGTCCCATCGAAGCCTCGCTCGACAAGGTGCAGGGCTCGAACGTCTGGCTCACTGTTGGTCTCAAAGAAGGCAAGAACCGCGAAGTGAAGCGCGTGCTCGCCGCGCTTGATCTCACGGTGAACCGTCTCATCCGTTTGTCCTTCGGTCCGTTCCAAGTCGGCGATCTTGCCGAAGGCGAAGTGGCGCAGGTGCCGAACCGCGTGCTGATGGATCAGATCGGCGAACATGCCGCGCAATTTGCGGGCAAAGGCGGCGCGGATGATGAAGGCCGCCCGATCCGGCCCAATCAGGCGTCAAAGCCGAAGATTGCTGAGGCGCCTGTGCGATCAGACACACGCAAAGCCGGACCCAACCGCAAGCCGCGCAGCCATAGCGCCGGTGAAGCCACAAGCCATTTCGGCGGCAGAAAAGACAACGCAGCAAAACTGCTGGCGCTGCAATCGGCCGGTGCCAAATCTGCGCGCGAAAAGATTGTCGGGCGCGGACGCCACCCTGACAAAGCGGAACGCGTTGAACGGGCAGCGGCGAAGCCTGAACGTGCGGGCAAAAGCGATAAGCCTTTTAAAACGAACAAAGCGCAGGACCGCTTCACGCCGAAGATGAGTGTGAAACCGGCAGCGCAGAAATCACGTGCTGATGTGGTCAAGGGGCATAAAGGCCCGACCGCTGGCGGCGGCAAAAAACCGAGATGAGTTATAGAGCATGAGAATTGTTGGTGGCGCGCATAAGGGCCGCATCATTGTGGCCCCTGAAGGTGACACGATCCGCCCGACCGGCGACCGTGTGCGCGAGAGTCTTTTTAATATTCTGGCGCATCATGATTTTTCCGATGAGCTGGGCGCGGATTTCGATCTCGACGGCGCGCGCGTGCTCGATCTCTTTGCGGGCACCGGCGCGCTCGGCCTTGAAGCGATTTCACGCGGCGCCTCATTTGCGCTGTTCGTGGATGACAGTATCGAAGCGCGCGGCGCGATCCGCGAGAATATGGAAGCGCTGAAGCTCACGGGCCATGCGAAGCTCTATAAGCGTGATGCGACCAATCTCGGCCCGCGTCCGGGCAGCGTCGGACCGAAATTCTCTCTCGTGTTTCTCGATCCGCCTTATCGCAAGGGTCTTGCCGAACTCGCACTCGCCTCTGTTGTCGCGGGCGACTGGGTTGAGCCGCATGCGCTCTTCGTGGTGGAAGAACATGCAGAGGCAGGCTTCGTGGCGCCGCAGGGCTTTGTTGAGATCGACCGGCGGAAATATGGCCTCAGCGAGATTGTGTTTTTGAAGCAGGATACTGACGCCGCATGACGACCATTCCTCTCCTCTCCGGCTTCCGCGACATTGCCGACAAATATGATGCCGTGCTCTGCGACGTGTGGGGCGTGCTGCATAATGGCAAAGAGGCTTATGCCGGTGTGGCCGATGCGCTCGCTAAATATCGCGCCAAGGGCGGCACGGTGTTGCTGCTGTCAAACGCCCCGCGTCCTTCAACGCAATTGCCTGCGATGCTGAACAATATGGGCATTACGGACGCGGCCTATGATGGCATTCTCACATCGGGCGATGCGACCAAGACGTTCATCACCACGCATGAGTTGGGCACGAAATGCTACGCGATCGGACCCGGACGCGACAATAATTTGTTTGATGATACGGGTGTTGCGCTGGTCAGTGCCGATGAGGCGGAATTCATCGTCTGCACCGGACCGTTCAATGATGATGAAGAAGGACCGGAAGATTACCGCGAATCCTTCAAGCTGCTCGTCGCACGGGACTTGCCTTTCGTTTGCGCCAATCCTGATCTCGTCGTTGAGCGCGGACCACGCCATATTTATTGCGCAGGCTCGCTGGCCAGGCTTTATGAAGAACTAGGTGGCAAGGCCATCTATTTCGGCAAACCCTACGGGCCGATCTATGATGTGGCGCGGACAAGGCTCGCCGCGATCAAGGGCTCGGTCATCCCTGACGCGCGCATTCTCGCGGTGGGTGACGGCATCGGCACCGACATCAAGGGCGCAGACGGCGCGGGGCTTGATGCGCTCTTCATCACGGGCGGGATTGCGGCAGCCGATTGCGGCGACCATCCCGAAATGCCCGACGCCATAAAGGTCTCGCAATTTTGCAAGCGGGCCGGTCTCAAGCCTGTCGCAGCGGCCGCGCGGCTCATCTGGTGAGGCTTAACTGAACTCGGCCTGAACTGGCCTTCATCTCTTGTGATTTCGTGGCGCAGCGCGATAAAGTGCGGCGCGTGTTCCTCCCCTTCCACCCATGAGCATTCATGACCGATTTCAACGGCTACTGCATCGAAGACCTGAGCCCCGGCATGGAGGCGACTTTCGCCAAGGTGATTTCGGATGCGGACATTCAGAGCTTCTCTGTCGTGTCGGGCGATACGAATCCTGTGCATCTTGATGATGCATATGCCGCCAAGACCCGCTTCGGCGGGCGCATTGCCCATGGCATGCTGAGCGCAAGCCTGATCTCGGCCGTCATCGGCACACGCCTGCCCGGACCCGGCGCAATCTACATGTCGCAGTCGCTTCGTTTCCGTGCACCTGTAAAGCCCGGCGACCTTGTGTCCGCCCGCGTTGTTGTCTCCGCGATGGATGAAAAGCGCCGCCGCGTGACGCTCACCTGCGAAGCGCATGTCGGTGACGTGCTCGTCATCGACGGCGAAGCCATGGTCATGGTGCCAAGCAAGGCAGATGCAGCCTGATGCATATTCTCCGCCATCATTCTCCGGTGCCAAAGACACTGCAAGGCGGTGTGTTTGCGCTTGGCAATTTTGATGGTGTGCATAAGGGCCATCAGATTGTTATCGGCGAAGCGGCGAAGGTCGCGCATGAAATGGGTGTGCCGCTGGGCGTGCTTGTGTTCGAGCCGCATCCCAAACAATTTTTCTTTCCTGATGAACCTTTCTTTCGGCTGACGCCCTTTCGCGCCAAGGCACGCCTCCTCGCTTCGCTCGGCGTTGATATTCTAGCAGCCCTGCCCTTTGATGCGGCCATGGCAAAACGACAAGCGCCGGAGTTTATTCTTGATGTGCTGGTGAACGGGCTTCATGCGAGCCATGTTGTTGCCGGATATGACTTCCGCTTCGGCAAGGCGCGCTCCGGCGATGCGACAATGCTCGCCTATATGGGCAGTGAAGAAGGTTACGGCACCACCATTGTTGAAGAAGTCAGTCATGACGGCGAGGCCTATTCCTCGACGCGCATCCGCGAGAAGCTTGCGGCAGGCGACCCGCGCGGTGCGGCGGACCTGCTCGGTCATTGGTGGACAGTTGAAACGCATGTGATGTCCGGCGACAAACGCGGACGCACGATTGGTTTCCCGACCGCCAATCTGGCATTGGAAGATCATGTGCAGCCGGCACTCGGCGTTTACGCTGTGCGTGTCGAAATTGAAGACGGCCCGCATAAAGGTTTTTATGACGGCGTTGCGAATTTCGGTAAGCGCCCGACGTTTGATAAAAAAGACGTGATCCTCGAAGTGCATCTGTTTGATTTTGCCGGTGACATTTACGGCCACCATATTGCCGTGTCCTTCATCGACTATCTGCGTGCCGAAAAGAAATTCGGCGGGCTTGATGAACTGAAGGCGCAGATTGCGCTCGACAGCGACAAGGCGCGGGCCCTGCTCGCTCAAACGCCGCGCACATGACCAAGACCGGGACGGGTGTCTCTGCTGATCCGGTCGCCTTCATCCGCGCCAATACTGTTTTGCATGAACCGCCGCTGATCCCCGAAGTGAAGCTCCACCTCGCCTCCGAAATCGTGCCCATCTGGCAGATGACGGAAGAGGAACTCGCGCAAAACGGATTGCCCCCGCCCTTCTGGGCTTTCGCCTGGGCCGGTGGTCAGGCGCTCTCGCGCTACATTCTCGATCATCCTGACGTGGTGCGTGGGCTTCGCGTGCTCGATTTCGGCTCGGGATCGGGTCTCATCGCCATTGCCGCTATGAAGGCGGGGGCTGCCTCGGTGCTCGCCGCCGATATTGACGCCTTTGCGGTTGCATCCATCGGGCTCAACGCCGAAGTGAACGATGTTTCAGTTCATGTGACGGGAGACAATCTCGTCGGCGCGCCCAATGGTGGCTGGGACATTATCCTTATCGGCGACATGTGCTACGAGCGCCCGCTGGCTGAAAGCATAGAAATCTGGGTTCGCGACTTGGTGGCCGAAGGTGCCACGGCGCTTATCGGCGATCCGGGCCGGACTTACCTGCCCAAGAGCGGCCTTGAGAAGCTCATTTCCTATGCGGTGAAGACGACGCGTGAGCTGGAAGACACCGATGTGCGCAATACCAGCGTCTGGAAGATCGTTTGATAGAGTGAATTTATATTCATTTCTATCCGTGCTTTTTTGGAACCCCGCTTTGCGAAAATGAACTTCGCTTGTGAATGGTCCCTCGCCATAAGATGCGAACCATAATTCAGCACCACCCTCCTTAAAAGCCCACCAAGAGGAAGCCTGCCATGACCGATCATGTGCTTGTGAGCATCGAAGACGGCGTTCAGATCGTCACCATGAACCGCCCCGACAAGAAGAACGCGCTGACGGCCGAAATGTACGGCGCGCTGGCCGATGCGATCGTGACGGCGGATGCGGACCCGAAAATCCGCGTGACGCTGTTCACCGGCGCGGGCGACGCGTTCACAGCGGGCAATGATCTCGGCGATTTCGCCAAGGCGGGCACGACGCCGGTCGATCAGCAGCCCACGGGCAAAACCAATGTGCAACGGTTCCTTGAAAACCTCGCCGAAGCAAAGAAGCCGATCATCGCCTCCGTCAACGGCCTTGCTGTCGGTGTCGGCGTCACGATGCTGCTTCATTGCGATCTCGTCTATGCAGGCACCAGCGCCACGTTCCAGATGCCTTTCGTCAATCTCGGCCTCGTGCCGGAAGCGGGTTCAACCTTCCTGCTGCAACGTCAGATCGGCATCCAGAAGGCCGCTGACCTTTTCCTCACCGGCAAGAAGCTCACTGCTGAAAAAGCCGAAGCCATCGGTCTCATCGCCGATGTATTCCCCGACAATGCACTCCCCATCGAAGCACTGAAGCGCGCCAAGGCGCTTGCCGCCAAGGCGCCCAATGCCGTGCGCGTCACGAAAGCCTTGCTCAAAGACAATGACCGCCCCCGTGTGGGCGAGGCACGCGAGACGGAGGGTCGTCATTTCGCGTCGCAGCTGCGCTCCGATGAAGTGAAAGAAGCGATCAGCGCTTTCTTTGAAAAGCGTACAGCGGATTTCTCGAAATTCTCTTGATCGGCGCTTGCACACGCACGACATAGGCTCCACCAAGAACAATCACAAAGCCCTTTTTAAAAAAGGGCAACGGGAGAACACACTATGTCCCTTTCCATGTATCAGGTCTCTGTGCCGCTGATCGGCCAGATGCTCGGCAGCCTTGACGCCATTCTCGACAAAGCGGTGGCTCATTGCGAAGCCAAGAAAATCGCGCCTGAGGTTCTGCTCGGCTATCGCATCGCGCCCGACATGCATCCGCTGACACGTCAGGTGCAGATGGTCTCCGATCAGGCCAAGGGCGTCGTCGCGCGCCTTGCGGGCATTGAGGTACCCTCATTCCCTGACGATGAAAAAACCTTCGCCGACCTCAAGGCCCGTATCGCCAAGACACTCACATTCGTCAACAGCGTCGCCGCTGACAAGATCGATGGTTCGGAAGACAAAGAAATCGTGCTGAAGCTCGGCCCGACCTTCGAAATGAAATTCTCAGGCCAGCAATATCTGCTGCATTTCTTCATGCCGAATTTCTATTTCCACACCTCGACCGCCTACAACATTCTGCGCCATGCAGGCGTTGAGATCGGCAAGCGGGATTTGATGGGGAAAATTTGATTTCTTCATCTGCGTAAAAAATCATGGCCGGACTTTAAGTCCGGCCATGATGTTTTCTGGTACGCAGTTTTGAGTGGCCTCTTCTCAAGCCTCCCTCTTACTTCAACCCTCCCCCTCCTTCTGTTCGCGCCTACGCGCGAGGTGAGGGAGGGTTGAAAAATCATCTTTGATTTTTTGGGGCGGGGTCGCGGTCTCTCGTGACGGTCTGGATCTGCGGTTGGCTTCGTTCCCCCGCCCCAAACGGCGAAGACGCCGTTTGACCCTCCCTCAAGGGGAGGGTTCGAAGAAAGGGAAACAAAAAACCAAATCAGTAAGCCGAAGGCCGTGTCCCGGCCGACAAGCGGTCCGTCCAGATGCGCGGGCGGCCGGTCATGCCGAAGGTCATCGGGCGACGAGCGGACAGCGGATTGGCCCCCGCATGAGGTTGCGGCGTGTCGATGCGCAAGGACCCCAGACGGCGTTCGGCCATCTGCAAATCGCCTTCGCGGTCTTCAAGCATCAAAGGCAGGCCGAGCACACGGCCCCATGAGCGCCAGCGGGCGGCAACATCCGCTCCGTCGAATGAGACATGCAGAGTGACGGTGCGGCGCTCATCGCGACGATGGACAAGCTGAACGAGGACGACAGGCTCGCCGCCCTTTTTATCGCGCCATGCCACACGCAGCGCAACGCCGCGGAAAGCCGACATCGGCTCATCCCAGACGAAGGGTCCGAGAATGGGCGATGAATCCGTCACCTTCACCGCGTCTTTATGGACGACAGCAAAGCGGATGAAGCCGAACAGGCGATGCATGATTTCATTGGCCGGAATGGTAATGCGCTGCGGCAGGTGAAACGGATCTGCATCCACTTCTCCACTGATCCAGCGCTTGCGCGGCATTTGCGGCTTAACCGTCTCGCCCATCATGGCCCTCAACTCAAAACTCATGTGAGCCAAGGCTAGGCTTTTAAGGTTTGCATCAAATTAACGGAATCGGCCAAATAGGGTTAACGAGAGGTGAAGCGGTGCTCCCGGCACCGTGCGATTTGGCAGAAGCGCTGGATTCCGGCATTGTCGCGCCCGCGTCCCTTGGCGCGACCTAATGCCCCCTACCTGATTGAAGAGGCCGACCTTGTCTTATTCCTCGATGCGCGATTTTCTCGACAAGCTCGAAGCCGAAGGCGAACTCGTGCGCGTGAAGGAGCCGGTCTCCTCCGTCCTTGAACTCACGGAAATCCAGACGCGGCTGCTTGCTGAAAACGGCCCCGCCGTGATCTTCGAGAATGTGACACGCGCCGACGGCACGCCCTCGCCCATGCCGGTTCTGGTCAACCTCTTCGGCACAGTGGAGCGCGTGGCTTTGGGTGTCACGATGGGTGGCGTCGAGCGGCGCACCGCGCATGACATGCGCGAAGTCGGCGAGATGCTTGCCTTCCTGCGCCAGCCCGAACCGCCGGGCGGTTTCCGCGAAGCCTTTTCGATGTTGCCGCTCCTCAAAACCGTGATGACGATGAAACCGAAAACGGTGTCGTCATCGTCGGCCCCCGTCCACGAGATCGTGCTGACCGGCGACGATATTGATCTCAATATGCTGCCCATTCAGACCTGCTGGCCGGATGAGCCTGCGCCGCTCATCACCTGGCCGCTCGTTGTCACCAAAGGCCCGTCCGGTTCGCGCGAGGATGATTTCAACCTCGGCATTTACCGCATGCAGGTACTCGGAAAAAACAAAACCATCATGCGCTGGCTGGCGCATCGCGGCGGGGCGCAGCATCACCAGCGCTGGAAGGGCGAAAAGCGCGAGCCGCTGCCGGTTGCCTGCGTCATCGGGGCTGATCCGGGAACAATCCTTGCTGCTGTGACGCCTGTGCCCGACACGCTGAGCGAATATCAGTTCGCGGGTCTCCTGCGTGGCGAAAAGGTCGAGCTTGTCGATTGCAAAACCGTGCCATTGAAAGTGCCGGCCCAAGCCGAGATCGTGATTGAGGGCCATGTGTCGCTGGATGAATATGAGGACGAAGGTCCCTATGGCGATCACACGGGCTACTACAACTCGGTTGAGAAATTTCCGGTCTTCACGGTGAGCGCGATCACGATGCGCAAGAAGCCGATTTATCTTTCGACCTTCACAGGACGGCCGCCGGATGAGCCTTCCGTGCTCGGCGAAGCGCTCAACGAAGTTTTCATTCCGCTGTTGCAGCAACAGTTCCCTGAGATCATCGATTTCTGGTTGCCGCCGGAAGGCTGCTCCTACCGCATCGCTGTCGTCTCGATGAAGAAGGCCTATCCCGGTCACGCCAAGCGCGTGATGATGGGCTGCTGGTCGTTCCTGCGTCAGTTCATGTACACGAAATGGCTGATCGTGGTGGACGACGACATCAATGCGCGTGACTGGAAGGATGTCATGTGGGCGATCTCAACGCGCATGGACCCTGTGCGCGACGTGACGCTCGTGGAAAACACACCCATCGACTATCTCGACTTCGCCTCGCCGGAGTCAGGTCTCGGTGGCAAGATCGGTTTGGACGCCACCAACAAATGGGTGCCGGAAACCAAGCGCGAATGGGGCCGCGAAATCCGCATGGATCAAAACGTCGTGGACGAGGTGACAAAGAAATGGGCCAGACTCGGCCTGCCTGGAACAGGCAAGCCGATCTGGAAATGATCCGCTCCGGATCAACCGCTTATTCTCTGCCGCTCACGCCATCTTCCGCGTCTTCAGCAGCGACACCAGCACACCTGTGACGAGCAAGCCAAAAGTGACGGAGAGAGAAACCGCCGCAGGCACCTTGCCGATGAGTTCGGCATAGAAAATTTTACCACCGATAAAGATGAGCACAGCCGCCAGCGCATATTTCAAATAAGCAAAGCGATGAATGAAAGCGGCGAGCGCAAAGTAAAGCGCACGAAGACCTAAGATTGCAAAGATGTTGCTCGTATAGACGATGAACGGGTCTTGCGTGATCGCAAAGACGGCGGGCACGCTGTCCACTGCGAAAATAAGATCGGCGCATTCCACCACGACCAGCGTGAGCAAAAGCGGCGTTGCGTAAAGAAGCTTTTTACCGGTCTTCGGATCGACAAGGCGGACAAGAAACGAATGACCATGTAGCTCATCAGTCATCCGAATGTGTCGCTGCAACCATGTTACAAGCGGGTGGCCCTTGATCGACGCACCATCATGGTCTTTGACACACAGCATCTTGATGCCGGTAATGATCAGGAAGCCGCCAAAGATGAACAAAACCCAGTGGAACTGTGCGATCAGCGCCGCGCCGAGACCGATCATGGTGCCGCGCATGACGATAACGCCGATAATACCCCAGAACAAAACGCGATGCTGATATTTGCGCGGGATCGCGAAGGTCGTGAAGATCAGGGAAATGACAAAGACGTTGTCGAGAGAGAGGCTTTCTTCAATCGCATAGCCGGTGAAAAACTCCAGTCCTTTTTCTCCGCCAAGCAAAGCCCAGACACCCGCGCCAAAGAGGCAGGCGATGGACACATAAAAGGCCGAGAGACCGATACTTTCGCGGACTCCGATCTCGTGATCGCGCTTGTTCAGCACGCCCAGATCGAAAGCCAAAAGGATCACGATGATTGAGAAGAAAGCCCCCCATGCCCATATCGGGGTGCCTGCGAATTCCATTTTTTACCTTATGCCTATGCACGCCGCGGCAGCGCAAATGCAACTAGGTCCGACATCGCGATGGACGCCTCCATCGCCAGAGGGGCCCGGACCTCCTCCCATGCCTGAAAACATGGCGTGAGTAAAAGCGAGTTTCAACTGGAAATCGACGTTAATTTTGTGTTGATCAGGATTTATTGGGCGGCGTTTTTCGGTCTGACAAACTCGGCTTCGATGGAAACGCGGACCTCATTGCCAACGGCAGGCCACCAGGCACTCATGCCCCAAAGGCTACGATCAAACTTTCCGGTGGCGGAAAAACCCAGCGTGTCGAGACCTGTCAGCGGATCGGGTGCGCCGCCGTTGAACGTGACATTAAGCGTCACGGGATGGCTCTTGCCGCGCATGGTGAGTGTGCCTGTCATCTCGCCGGTTTTGGCTCCGGTGCGTTTTATCGACGTGCTTTGAAACGTGATGTCGGGAAAGCGCGCGGCGTCGAACATATCAGTGCCCGTGAGCTGCTTGTCGAGATCGGGATTGCGCGTGTTGACGCTGGCGGCTTTCACCACAACTTTAACGCTGCTTTTTTCCGGCGCGTCAGCAATGGCGACAAGCGTCGCATCCATTTTGTCAAAGCGTGTGACGTAACGCGAATAGCCGAAATGATCGACGTCGAAAATGAGGCTCCAGTGCAGCGGATCGAGATCGTAGGTGCCGCTGACGATCTTGACGGGATCATCATTGACCTCATGCGTCACAACATTGAAAGCGGTGCAGGCTGTGAGCAGACCGGCGGCGAGAAGCGAGAGGATGTTGCGCCGCATGGTCATTTGGACGTGGCCTTCATATCAATCTTCACTTTGACATCGGGCCCCGCCACCGTCGGCACGGACAGTTGCGGGTCGTTGCCGATGTTGAAGTCGAGGCGCTGCAGCACTGTTTCGCCCATAACATGCGCTTCTTTGTCTTTGATCGTCAGCGTGAAAGGCAGGATGACAGGTTGCGAAATGCCTTTGAGCGTCAATGTGCCGGTGGCGATATATTTGTCGCCACTCACATGTTCAAAGGTTTTTGCCTCAAAAGTCGCGGTCGGAAAAGCCGCTACGTTGAACCAGACGGCTTGCGGAATATAGGCGTCTTTCTGCGTGTCGCCGGTGAGGCAGGAGCCTGTGTCGATGCGGATCACGACGCTTGAAGTGCTTAAGCTTTCGGGATCGAAGCTGATATCACCATCAAATTTCGCGCATGCGCCGGTGAGTGGCGTCGAGCCGCCGGTCGTGCCTTGCCATGTGATCGCCTGCGGGTCGGGCGTGATCGCCCATTGCGCGGCAAAGGCGGGGGAAGCGGCACACACAAGAGCAGCGGCAAAACTCCAAAGTCTCAACCTCATTTATTTCCCCGTCTGAAATGAGAACGCGTGGGCCACATGCGCGTCAGAATATCGTCTTTGAGCCAAAAGTGATGCGCCAATGCGGCGGCAGCATGACCAAGCAACAGGAGACCCGCAGCCCAGGCCAGAAGAAAATGGGCGAGCGAGGCAGCGGCACCGATCTCTGCCTTGGCGGGGCTTGCCACCACAAAACCCAGATGCGGCAGGTCGATAAGACCGAACAAAAGCGTCGGGATGCCATAGGGCGAGGCCGAGACAATGACCCAACCGAGAAGCGGCATCGCAAGGAGCGCAAAATAGAGGCCGTAATGGGTGAGATGTGCGGCGCGGACCTGCCATTTGGGCATGGCGGCGGGTAGCGGCGGCGGGGCGCTGATGAACCGCCAGACGAGACGCGAGGTGGCGAGCACAAAAATCAATGCACCAATGGATTTATGGCTCTGATAGAGCGGAAAAGTCATGGGATCGGTGAGCGGCAGATTGGTCATGGCAATGCCGACGCCCATTTGCGCCAGAAACAGACCCGCCAAGACCCAATGCAGGGCAATCGTGACAAGACCATAGCGATTTTCGGTGTTCGATAGCTGCATGAACCGTCTCAAATGATGTGTGCGCCATCATGCTCTGTGGAAAACTTAAGCGCAAAGGCCCCGTAGCGTTACAAGCCCGCAATGCGTGTCTTTGGCGGGCGCTCCATGCTAGTTTTTGCGGGCATTAAACGAATCACGCTTTTGCCGGTCCTGCACATTCAGAACCCAAGCGGACGCGAACACATCCGGAGGATCCCATGCTGAGTTATTCGCTCGAAATCATCGGCGTCTATATCGGTCTCAATCTGCTCATCAATTTCTTTCTGGCCTATCGCGTGTCGGCAAACCGCGTGCGGGCCAATGTGATGACGGGCACGGGCGACGATGGTGGCCTCTACAATGCCAATCGCGCCCATATCACTAATGTGGAATACACGCCGATCATCCTGATCGGCCTCATTTGCCTCCATCTTTTGTCCGGCTCGATCTATGTCATTCATGCCGTCGGCCTGCTGCTCACTGTCGGTCGCATCCTGCATGCGATGGGACTTTCGTCGGCGGCTGAAAAATCAACACCGCCGCGCCTCATCGGCACGATCATGACATGGCTTGCCCAGATCATCGCCGCCGTCGGTTGCCTCTACTACGCTCTCCTCTGACTTTTTGAGTTTGTTTCCATGTCCAAAGTGAGTTCCGCCACGGCCAAACCGGTAAGCGTCCTTGATGACGCCGCCATGCTGGTTGAGCGCGCCCTGAAAGCGGGTGCGGATGCTGCCGAAGCGATTGTGCTGGAAGGCCAGTCGCTCGGCGTGTCGTGGCGGCTTGGCAAGCTGGAAGATGTGGAGCGCTCGGAAGGCCGCGATGTGGGCCTGCGCGTTTTCATCGGCAAGCGCGCGGCAACGGTCTCGACAACGGACCTCTCCGAACGATCCTTAAAGCCGCTCATCGAGCGCGTTGTCGCGATGGCACGCATTGCGCCGGAAGACCCTTATGCGGCGCTCGCTGAGAAAGCCTTGCTGGCGCGTGATCTTCCCGACCTCGACATTGACGATGCGTCCCATGTGCCCAGCGCGGAAGATCTGGCGAAGCTCTCCGCGGAAGCGGAAGAGGCGGCGCTTGCCGTCAAAGGCGTCACAAACTCAGGCGGCGCGGGCGCAAGCTGGGGGCGGTCTGGCATTGCACTTGTGACATCGGAAGGTTTTTCCGGCTCCTATTCCGGCACATCGTTTTCCGTCTCCTGTTCGGTGCTGGCCGGTGAAGGCACGGGCATGGAGCGCGACTATGATTATTCGAGCACGCGCCATCAGAGCGATCTTGAGGCGGCAGCGCCCATCGGCCGTTCGGCGGGTGAGCGCGCGGTGCGGCGTCTCTCACCCCGCAAAGTGAAGTCGCAATCGGTGCCCATCATTTATGATCCGCGCGTCTCGTCCGGTCTTGTCGGGCATTTTGCGGGTGCGATTTCCGGTGCCGCCATCGCGCGTAAAACGAGCTTCCTGCAACAATCGATGGGCAAGCGCGTTTTTGCCGAGGGCATTTCGATTGTGGACAATCCGCATCTTAAGCGCGGGCTGCGCTCCAAACCCTTTGACGGTGAGGGCGTCGCCAACCGCCGCTTTCAACTGATCGATGACGGTGTGCTGACCACATGGTTGCTCGACACGGCCTCGGCGCGCCAGCTCGGTCTCACCACAACAGGCCATGCCGCGCGCGGCACGGGCGGGCCGCCCTCGCCGTCCACGACGAACCTCTATATGGAAGCCGGTACGGTCTCGCCGGAAGATCTGATGGCCGATATTGCCGATGGTCTCTACATCACCGAAATGATCGGCATGGGCGTCAATGGTGTCACCGGCGACTATAGCCGCGGCGCATCGGGCTTCTGGATTGAAAACGGCAAACTCTCTTATCCCGTGAGCGAAATCACGGTGGCGGGGAACCTCAAAGACATGTTCCTCCATCTCACGCCTGCCAATGATCTCGAATTCAAGCAAGGCACCAACGCCCCCACCATCCGCGTCGAGGGCATGACCATTGCCGGCACCTGAGCCAGAGTTTTCCCGCAGCGATGACCGCACCCTTCTCAATGAAGCGGTGCGCGAGGCAGGCCGGATTGCCCTGACCTTCTATCAGACCAAACTCAAGACATGGATGAAAGACGGCGACAGCATCGTCACGGAAGCTGACATTGCCGTAAACGATCAGTTGCAAAAGGCACTCGCCCATGCGCGGCCTGCCTATGGCTGGCTGTCTGAAGAAACCGAGGATGATGCGGGTCGTCTCTCGCGTGCCCGCGTCTGGGTGGTTGATCCCATCGATGGAACGCGCGCCTTTGCCAAGGGCAAGCCGCATTTTACGATCTCTGTGGCTCTGGTTGAAAACGGACGTCCCGTGCTCGCCGCTTTGTTTAATCCGGCAACGGATGAATTTTTTGAGGCCGAGGCCGGTGCCGGTGCGCTTCTCAACGGCAAGGCGATCCGTCCGGGACGCCGTACCGAGATTGCAGGCGCGCGCATGGCCGCCCACGGGCCGATGTTCAAACATCCTGCCTGGCCGGCACCATGGCCCGAGATGGAAATCATCGAGCGCAATTCGGTTGCTTACCGGATCGCGCTTGTCGCTTGTGATGCGGTGGATGCCGCCATCGCGCTCAACGGCAAAAACGATTGGGACCTCGCCGCCGCCGATCTCATCCTCACGGAATCAGGCGGGCGCTTCACCAGCCATGACGGCAAAATCTTCATCTATAACCGCGAAGTGACACGCCATCGCAGCATGGTCGCGGCCGGACCCGAACTATACGAAGTGCTGTTTCAGCGCCTCGGCGCGCTGAAGCTGCCGGGCTGATTTCACCAGCGCATCTGTTCAATTGCGTACATATTTTGGTCAGGCCGTGATAGAATTACACAACGAATCTTTATTGAGCGGTGGGTTTATCCGGTAAATGGGCAAGCGATGACCAAGCAATTGCTTCATCTCGTGATCGGCGGCGAATTAAAGGACCTCAACGGGACCGAATTTCGCGACACCAATGCCATCGACATGGTCGGCGTGTTTCCCGACTATGCCAGCGCCCATGCCGCATGGAAGTCTGCGGCGCTCCGCACAGTGGACAATGCCCATACGCGCTATTTCATCGTTCACCTCCACCGTCTGATGGACCCCGAAAACGAGCATGCGCATGACGACGCGCATGATCACGACGCGTGAGCGGCCTCGACACGGGTTCGTCGCGTGCCCGCTCCGGACATGCGACTGAGCCAGCCCAGACGCCGGGTGTCCTCCTCTCGATCCTGATGCTCTTTGCCTTTCTCGGCATCGTCTTTGCCTGTGCGGCGGCCGGTGCCTATGTGACCACGAACAATCTTGAAAGCTGGTACGAAGGCATCGCCAAGTCCGAGCTGACACCTGCCAATTGGGTTTTTCCGATTGTCTGGAATTTCCTGTTTTTCCTCATGGGCCTTTCAGCTTGGCTCGTCTGGCGCGCGGCAGGCGGGCTCAACGAGGCGGGGCTCGCGCTCTCCGTTTTTGCCGCGCAGTTGATGCTTAACTTTGGCTGGTCTGTGATCTTTTTCGGATTGCACATGCCGGGCTTTGCAACGCTTGAGATCATCGTTCTCGATGCCGCCATTGTGTTGACGATCTGGACTTTCTGGCAGCACAGTCGCCTTGCGGCTCTGCTCCTCGTGCCCTATCTCCTCTGGTGCCTCTTTGCCGCTTGGCTGACGGCAGCGGTTTGGATGCTTAACAGCTGAAAGTCATGATGCCGCAAGGCAAATAACTCAACAGGCATCTGTATTTACCAATATTTTCCAGCCTCGGCTGATGTGGCGCCGCCTGACCCCGCATGGTATGGTCCCGCCCGCATAACTCCATGAGGTTGCCGTTGACCAACGAGCCGATTCCCAGCAAACAAGCCGCGCCTGCGCCAGAGTACCTCAAGACATTTGATGTGCTGAAGCGGACGACGCTCGACTATTTGTTGCCCAACTGGCAGCTCGTGCTCACCTCACTCATCGCCAGTATCATTGTCGCCGCAACGACGGGCGCCTTGCCCGTGCTCCTCAAATATGTGTTCGACGACGTCCTGCACGATAAAAATCAGGTCATGCTAGTGATGATCGCGAGTGCCGCTGTCGGTGTCAGCGCCTTCAAGGGCATCGCGTCCTATGGCTCGAACATCACAAAAAACCTGATCGGCCAAAGGATCATTTCCTCCATTCAGGGTCGCATGTTTTCGCGCATCATCAAGGCGGACCTCGCCTGGGTGTCGGGCACCCATTCGGGCCGCTTCCTGTCGAGCTTCTCCCTCGACAGCGCCCGTGTGCGCGATGCTGTAACTATTTCCATTATCGACTTCGTGCAAAACCTGCTCACCGTCATCGCGCTGATGGGCGCGGTGTTCTGGCTCAACTGGAAGCTCGCGCTTGTCGCCAGCTCTGTGATCCCTATCGGCATCCTCTATATGCGCACGCTCGGCAAAAAGACGCGCAAGGCGAGCCGCAAGGGCATGGAAGGCGCGGGCGATCTCTCGGCGCTCATTTCTGAAGCGCTTGGCGGCATCCGCGTCGTTAAAGCCTATGGGCAGGAAGATCGCGAGATTGCCCGCGTCAATGAATCGATCCGCCATGTTCTGAAACAAGTGATGAAGGGCTATCGCGCCAAAGCCGCCGCAAGCCCGCTCACCGAAGCCCTTTCCGGCATCGGCATCGCCGCTGTCATCTATCTCGGTGGCATAAGCGTCATTCACGGACAACTCACATCCGGTGAACTCGTTGCGTTTATTTCGGCTTTGATGCTCGCCTACCAGCCGATGAAAACCGTCGCCAATACGCAGACAATCATGCAGGACGGCGTTGCCGCGGCCACACGCCTCTTTCCCATTCTCGATATTGAACCCGATATCATTGCTGACGCTGATGCCAAGCCGTTGCATGTCACAGACGGCGCGGTGCGTTTTGATAAGGTGAGCTTTGCCTATGGCGACGGCACGCGCGCGCTCGACAATGTCTCGATCAACATTCCCAAGGGCCACACGGTTGCTCTCGTCGGCCCGTCCGGCGGTGGCAAGAGCACGACACTCAATCTCGTGCCGCGCTTTTATGATCCGAGCGAAGGCTCAATCACCATTGACGGTCAGGACATCCGCGATGTGACCCTCGCCTCACTGCGTCAGGCCAGTTCGCTCGTGACGCAGGAAGCCTTCCTGTTTGATGACACCGTGCGCGCCAATATCGCTTATGGACGGCCGGACGCGAGCGACGAAGACATTATCGCCGCGGCCCGCAACGCCGCCGCGCATGATTTCATCATGGCCCTGCCCAACGGATATGAAACCTCGGTAGGTGAAGCGGGTTTCCGCCTGTCAGGCGGCCAGCGCCAGCGCATCGCCATTGCGCGCGCCATGTTGAAAAACGCGCCCATTCTGCTTCTCGATGAAGCCACATCGGCCCTCGACACAACTTCCGAGATGCAGGTGCAAAACGCACTTGCCGCCTTGATGGAAGGGCGCACCACACTCGTCATCGCGCATCGCCTTTCCACCATCATGCATGCCGACCGCATCTATGTGATCGAGGCGGGCCGCGTCATCGAAGAAGGCACGCATGACGAGTTGATCGCGCTGGGCGGACTTTACGCCGAACTCAGCCAGACGCAATTTGCAGGCCTTGAGGCTAATGATGATGACGCAACATCGCTAGCTCAAGCTGTAGTCGCCGGAGAATAACCGCCTGATGATCGGCAAACGCATTGTTCAGAGTGAAGCCTTCAAAACGGCGGTCGGATTTTCCGTCGCGATGGTGCTCAAATTTATCCGCCTGACGACCCGCTTTGAGACCCAGGGCATGGACATTGCGCAACGCTTCTGGTCCAACGATGAACCTTTCATCGGCGCGACATGGCACGGGCAAAATCTGATCCTGCCGACCTTCTGGCACAATTGGCGCGAGATGCGCATTCTCGTGTCGCGTCACGGCGATGGTGAGATCGTCTCAAAAATCATGTATTTCCTCGGCGTCGGCACTATTCGCGGATCGGGCGTGCCAAAGGGCGAAGAGCGCCGCGAGAAGCACAAAGGCAAAGGCGGCGCAGGCGCATTGCGCGCCATGGTGCGTGCGCTCGGCGAGAATATCTCCATCGGCCTCACCGCTGATCTGCCGCCCGGTCCTGCGCGCCGCGCGGGCGACGGCATTATCATGCTGGCGCGCCTGTCAGGTCGTCCCATTGTGCCTGTTGCGGCCACCACGCGCGCACGCATCACGCTCAACAATTGGGATCGCTTCACGATCAATCTGCCTTTCTCCAAAGGCGCTCTTGTGTGGGGCGAGCCGATCTATGTGCCACGCGACGCTGACCCTGAAACGCTGGAAGCGGCGCGTCTCAGCGTCGAGCAGGCGCTGAACGCCGTCGCCGAAGAAGCTGAACGCATTGTCGGCCGCCGCCCCAAAGCGGGCGGTTCCAAAACGTGAGCGGACTGCGCACAGTGTCCCGCCGGACGCGGCCTCCGCGTTTCGGTCTTTCTGCCTATCGCATGGCGACACGTCTGGTCGGCCCTCTGGTGCCTTACCTTCTGTCCAAACGTCTCAAACGCGGCAAAGAAGACGAAGCCCGCCTTGATGAACGTCGCGGCATTGCACATATCCCCCGCCCCGATGGACCGCTCATCTGGATTCATGCGGCCAGCGTCGGCGAAAGCCTCTCCGTGTTGTCGCTCATTGATCATCTGCTGAACCATCGCGCTGATCTTCATGTGCTGGTGACAACCGGCACAGTGACATCGGCGCATCTGATGGCCGAACGCTTGCCGCCCCGCGCGTTCCATCAATATGTGCCGCTCGATCATCCCGATTACTGCGCGCGCTTTCTCAGCCATTGGTCGCCGGATCTCGGCGTCTGGGTCGAGAGTGAGTTCTGGCCGAACCTCATTACGACAAGCGATAAACGCGGTGTGCCGCTCGCGCTCATCAATGCGCGCATCACGCAAAAGAGCTTTGAAGGCTGGCAGCGTTTTCCTAAAACGATCAATGATCTTGTCTCGCGCTTCAGCGCCGTCTTCGCACAGGATGACGCAAGCGCCCGCCGCCTCACCACCTTGGGCGTCGCCCATGTCACAACACCCGGCAATCTCAAGCATGATGCCGCGCCGCTCACCGCCAAACCGGCAGAAGTCGATGCCATGCGCCGCGCGATCGGTGTCAGGCCCACATGGCTTGCCACCAACACGCATGAGGGCGAAGAGACCATCGCTGCTGATGTGCATAAAGCGCTTTCCCATGTGCATGGCGGCTTCCTCACATTCATCGTGCCACGTCATCCCGCACGGGGCGATGCTATCGCCAAAGAACTCCGCACGCGCGGCATCACCGTCACACAGCGCAGCAAGGGCGAAGTACTGAACGCCGCCACGCAGATCTATCTCGGCGATACGCTCGGCGAATTGGGTTTGTTTTACCGCCTCACCGACATTGTTTTCATCGGCGGTACGATGAACGCACTTGGCGGGCACAATCCGTTTGAACCGGCGCGCCTGCGCTCGGCGCTCATTGCCGGTCCGAGTGATTTCAATTTCACCGAAGCCTTTGCCGATTTTACCCGTGCCAATGCTCTCTATCGCATCACCAATGCAAGTGAGCTTGCCGCCACCGTCTCATTGCTTCTCAATGATGAACATGAGCGCAAACGCCGGGCCGATGCGGCAGAAGCCGTGGTGAGCGCATCGGGACAGGCGACCCAGATCATCTGCGATGCTCTGCTGACGCTCCTGCCCTCCTCTGCGGGCGAGGGGGTCGCTCATGCGTGAACCAAACTTCTGGAAATTGCGCCGTGACGGCGGCTTTTCCATCTTCCCAAGTCTTTTGTCGCCTGTCGCTTATATCTGGGGTGCCGCCGGTCGCATCAAGCGCTATTACGCCAGGCCGGAAATCGCCGCCGTGCCGGTCATCTGTATCGGGAACCTGACAGCAGGCGGCACAGGCAAGACGCCTTTGGCGCTGACGCTGGCAGAGAGGCTGATTTCAGCGGGCGAGGTTGTCCATTTTCTCACGCGCGGTTACGGCGGCAGCGAGCACGGGCCGTTGCAGGTGGACCTGACGCGCGATACCGCAAAAAATGTCGGTGATGAACCTCTGTTGCTCGCGCGCCTCGCGCCCACATGGGTCGCCGTTGACCGCGCCGAGGGGGCCGCCGCCGCCGCGCGTGCGGGTGCCCGCGTCATCATCATGGATGACGGATTTCAGAACCCGTCGCTCCACAAAGATTTTTCGTTGCTCGTCGTTGACGCTCATGCGGGACTTGGCAATGGCAAGATCATTCCGGCAGGGCCGATGCGCGAAAGGCTCGACGATGCCTTAAAGCGCACCAGCGCCGTGATGATTGTCGGACGCGGCCATGCCGCTGATTCACTCGCAGCCCGCGCACGCAATCAGGCACTACCCGTCTTCCGCGCGATCCTGAGAGCAAAGAACGCGCCCGACCTCGACAATAAAACCGTCTTTGCCTTTTCCGGCATCGGGCGGCCTGAAAAATTCATCACAACGCTGCAAGAGCTTCATGCCGTCATTGCGGGCGTTGCGGAATATCCTGACCACCACATGTTCAGTGAAGCGGACGCGCAAAAGATTTTGCTGAAAGCGCGTGAGTTGAGCGCCATGATCGTGACGACGGAGAAAGACCATGTGCGCTTGCAGTCCGCACCTGTCGGCAGTGCGCGGGCAAGGTTGCGTGACACCGCTGTCTCTGTGCCGGTACGCGCTTTGATCGATGATCAGGCCGGGCTTGAAGCCCTGATCGGTGAAGCGATCCTCCATGCCCGCCACCCCAAACGGCGATAGGTCTCACGTCATGCGGGAAAAAAACTGGAAATATAAAGTCGAGGAACTGGTGCTGCGGTTTGGCATCGCCCTCATTGGCCTGCCCGGCCTTGACCGTGCCTCTGCCATAGGCGGCTGGCTTGGCCGCACCATCGGCCCGCGCCTTGGCATCACACGCCGCGCCAAACGACGCATCGCGCGCGCCATGCCGGAATTATCGGAAGCGGAGATCGAGCGCATCACCATCGCGATGTGGGACAATCTCGGCCGCGTCGCTTTTGAATATGCCTATATCGACACGTTCCGGAAGCCGGAAGAGGCGCACCGCATCGAAGTTGTCGGCATGGAAGAGTTGCGCGCGCATCAGGCCGCAGGTCATGGCGGGCTTTTGCTGTCAGGTCATTTCGGCAATTTTGAATTGCTGCCGGTCGCGATGAACCGTGAAGGCTTCAAGGGCGGCGAGGTTTACCGCCCTGCCAATAATCCTTATGTGAATGACTGGATGCTCCATATGCGCAGCGCCAAGACAGGCTCTGTGCAAATCCCCAAAGGCCGCAAAGGCACGCGCGATCTTCTGAGCATCCTGCGCAACAATGGTTTTGTCGCCATGCTGTTCGATCAGAAGATGAACGAGGGCATCGAGGTCACGCTTTTCGGCATTCGCTCCATGACAACACCTGCGCCTGCGGGCCTTGCGATCCGTCTTGGCACGACGATGTTTCCGGCTTACATCGAGCGGCTCAAAGGCGCGCATTTCCGCGTGACGCTTTATCCCTCAATCAAAGCCGACCCCGCCGCCGAGCCGATGGGCGAGACGGTGCGCCTCACGCAGATGCTTAATGATTTTCTGGAAGCGCGTATCCGCGAGAAGCCGGAAAACTGGTTCTGGCTCCACAATCGCTGGGCCGATAAAGACTGACTATTCGCCGCCGACCTTCATGCCGCTCTCAGCACCCTTCGGTCCGATGCCCGCAATACGCAGCGACGGATCGACCTGCACACCGCACCAGTTCATACCCCAATGCAAATGCGCGCCAGTGACGCGGCCTGTCTTGCCGACCGCACCGATTGTGTCGCCCTGGCGCACGCGCTGATCCACGCGCACATCGACGCGCGACATATGCAGATATTGCGTCGTCACGCCCTGTCCGTGATCGATGAAGACAAGCCCGCCTTCAAAAAACATATCGGGTTGGGCAAGGCGAATGATGCCGTCAGCCGGTGCCACGATCTGCGTGCCTTGCGGCGCGGCGACATCGACACCGAAATGCGGGTTCTTCTTCATCCCGTTGAAAATGCGCTGACTGCCAAAGACGCTGCTGATCGGGCCTTTGGCGGGCCAGATGAAATCTTCGGCAAACCAATTGGCATTGGTGGTGCAAACCCGCGCGGCGAGCTTCAGTTCTTTTTCGCGCTTGATCCGTTCCTGCACTTCAGGCGGCGGCGTCACATATTTCTGGTCAACGCCGGTAAGCGATTGCACGACCCATTTGCGCGGCGCGACGGTGAGGGCTTTCACCTCACGTGTGCCGTCCGGCATGGTCACGATGAGCGTCGCCCTGGGTCCGTGATCGCGCCCAAAGGCAAAAGCAAAAAGACCTTTCGGCGAGACCATCAGCGGCTTGCCGTCGAGCATCACAGTGGATTTAGGATCGGTATGGCCGGTCACAAGCGAGCCCTGCTCGACATAACCTTTGAGGATCACCGCCGCTTCAGCTGGCAGCGCAACCAATACCAAAGCCAGAGCGAGCGCCAGACGCTTCATCAAACAATGCGCTTATACTGGTGGCGTTTCAGCGAGGCTTCGGGCGAGGCGTAAGCTTCTTGCAGATCGACGTTCCAATAGCGCAGGTCGTCGAGATCGATGTTCACGCCCGTGACCGCGCATTTGACGTAGGCACCGGGCTTCACGACATGAAACTCGCCATCGCCATAGACGATTTCGGCTTCGCCGCCACTGTTCATTTTGTCAATTCTGTTCATGGGATAAGTTTAGCCGGTTCGCGGCAAAGCATCAAATGGCCTTAGAGCAGGCTCCCCTGCCCGCTTTCTTTGGTCTTTTTGCGCGGCGCTTCGGCAGGGGCCGTGGTGCCCGCGACAACAACGCCCAAACGATCATCACCGGCAAATTCAACGCTCAGCGCCTCGCCCGCCTTGCGCCCTGCGCTGTCCCGCAAGGGCTTGCCGTCCGGTCCGCGTACCACGGCGTAGCCGCGCTCCAGCACGCCTTGGTAGGAATAGGACTGCAGGAGCTTGCCCATACCATCAAGACGGCGCGTGAGGTCGCTTAAGTGACGCTTCTCGGCTGCGATGCTTCTGTCGCTCAATCCGACAAGACGCTTCTTGCCGTCGGCAATGCGAAACCGGATGAGCTGTGTCGAGAGCTTGCCCTCAACGCGCGACAGCCTTGCGCGTTTGACTTCAGCCGCGCGTTTCAGCGCAAGGCCAAGCCGTTCGCTGACATGATCGAAACGCTGGCGTGGCAAGGCGATCAAATCACCCAGTCTCGGCAATGCCCGCACGAGGCTCCTGAGATCCGTCTTGCGCGTCTCCAGCAACCGTGTTTCGGCCCGCAGCATCCGCCGCGTCAGGTCCATCACCGCCGCAATCATATCAGCCCGCACCGGCACGGCCATTTCAGCCGCTGCGGTCGGTGTCGGCGCACGCCGGTCCGACACATAATCGATCAGCGTCGTATCCGTCTCATGGCCCACCGCCGAAATCAGCGGAATGTCAGACGCGGCCACCGCACGCAACACAACCTCTTCGTTAAACGCCCAAAGGTCTTCGACCGAGCCGCCACCGCGCGCCACGATAATGAGATCAGGCCTCGGAATTTTGCCGCCCGCTTTCATCGCATTGAAACCGGCAATGGCGTTCGCGACTTCGCCTGCCGCCGTCTCGCCCTGCACGCGCACGGGCCAGACCAAAACATGGCGCGGGAAACGATCCGCCAGCCGGTGCAGAATATCGCGGATCACCGCGCCGGTCGGACTGGTGATCACGCCGATGACGGTCGGCAAATGCGGAATGGGTTTCTTGCGGTCGGCATCAAACAGGCCTTCGGCGGCGAGCTTCTTTTTGCGCTCTTCCAGCAGCGCCATTAAAGCGCCGATGCCCGCCGGTTCCAGTTGCTCAATCACGATCTGATATTTGGAACTGCCGGGAAAGGTCGTGAGCTTGCCGGTGGCGATCACTTCCAGCCCCTCGGCAGGCTTGAAGCGCAATTTCCCGTAAACACCTTTCCAGATCACGGCTTCGAGCCGCGCCTTGTCGTCTTTCAGCGCAAAATAGCTGTGGCCCGATGTGTGGACGCCGCGAAAACCCGTGATTTCGCCGCGCACACGCACATGGCCATAGGTCTCCTCGACCGTCCGTTTCAGCGAAAAACTGAGCTCGCTGACGGAAAATTCATGCGCATTACCGGCTTCGGTTGCAAATGGGGCAGCGTCGCGGCTTTCAAAGGAATCAGACATCAATCGGGACCGGAATTGGGCATATCGGCGGGCTTGCCTCACGCGTCCTGCATGTTACAAGTTTTTGGCTGACTACCAAAAACCGCTGAATCGCGGCACTCGCATGAGGGATATTCGGACAACATGAACGTACTTGTCATCGGCTCCGGCGGCCGCGAGCACGCACTCTGTTGGAAAATCGCGGCAAGCCCGCTTGTCTCAAAACTCTATTGTGCGCCGGGCAATGGCGGCATTTCGCAAATCGCCGAATGTGTGCCGCTGAAAGTGCTGGATTTCGACGCCATTGTCGCCTTCTGCCAGAGCCACCAGATCGGCTTTGTCATGGTCGGGCCGGAAGACCCGCTGGTCGCAGGGCTTGTGGACCGCCTCGACAAAGAAGGCATCAAATCCTTCGGGCCCAGCGCCAAGGCCGCGCAGCTTGAAGGCTCCAAGGGCTATACCAAAGACCTCTGCGCCGAGTTCAATATCCCGACCGCCGCCTATGGCCGATTCGCCGACGCCGACGCCGCCAAAATCTTCATCGCCGCCAAAGGCACACCGATTGTCGTGAAGGCCGACGGTCTCGCCGCCGGCAAAGGCGTCATCATCGCCATGACACTGGACGAGGCCACAGCCGCCATTGACGAGATTTTCTCCGGCAAGTTCGGCGCGGCGGGGGCCGAAGTCGTCGTTGAGGAATTTCTCGAAGGCGAAGAGGCAAGCTTCTTTGCCCTTTGCGACGGCACCACCGCTTTGCCGCTGGCGACCGCGCAGGATCACAAGCGCGTCTTCGACCATGATCGTGGCCCCAACACCGGCGGCATGGGCGCTTATTCGCCTGCGCCTGTGCTGACCGACGCCATCGTCGCCCGTGTGATGCGCGAGATCATCGAGCCGACCGTTGCCGCCATGAAGTCGCGCGGCACACCTTTCAAAGGTGTTCTCTTTGCCGGATTGATGCTGACGAAAACCGGCCCGCAGCTCATCGAATATAATGCGCGTTTCGGCGACCCGGAAACACAGGTGCTGATGATGCGCCTGAAATCCGACATCATGCCCGCATTGATCGCCACGCATGACGGCACGCTCGACAAGGTAAAGCTTGAATGGAAGGATGAGGCCGCCCTCACCGTCGTCATGGCCGCCAACGGCTATCCGGGTCCCTACGAGAAAGACACCGAGATCAACGGCATTGAGGCCGCCAACGCGCTTCCGCAAGTCGAAGTGTTCCATGCAGGCACCAGACGCGATGCAGACGGCAATGTCCTCGCCATTGGTGGCCGCGTGCTCAACGTGACCGCGACGGGTGCGACAGTGGGTGCCGCTCAGGCGCAAGCCTACAAAGCCGTCGCGCTCATTGATTGGCCGGAAGGCTTTTGTCGTTCCGATATCGGCTGGCGCGCCGTCGCGCGCGAGAAGCGTTCGATGTAACGCGAATAAAGAATAAGAATACGAAACGGGGAGACGAGATCATGGCGAGTGACAACGCGGCCGTACCAAGCCGTCAGGACCAATTTTCCGGCACCAAGGAAGTCGCCGAAAGCCATCGCTTTGATGAGGCGCGGTTAGAAGCCTATATGCGCATCCATGTGGCGGGCTTTGAAGGCCCGCTCACCGTGCAGCAATTCAAAGGCGGGCAATCAAACCCGACCTATCAACTCATCACGCCCAAACGCAAATATGTGCTGCGCCGCAAGCCGCCGGGAAAGCTCTTGCCATCGGCTCACGCCGTTGACCGCGAATATAAAGTCATCACAGCGCTGCATAAGGTCGGCTTTGCCGCGCCGGAGACCTTCTGCCTCTGCGAAGATGACAGCGTCATCGGCACAGCGTTCTACATCATGGACATGGTGGTGGGCCGCGTGCTCTGGGAGCCGCTGCTGCCGGGACAAGAACCCGCCACGCGCACGAAGATTTATGAATCGCTCAACGCGACCATGGCGCATCTGCACAATATTGATTACGTGGCAGCAGGCCTGGCTGACTTCGGCAAGCCCGGCAATTATTTCGCGCGTCAGGTCTCGCGCTGGACCAAACAATATCAGGCGTCGGAAACGCAAGAAATCAAAGAGATGAATGCTTTGATGGAATGGTTGCCCGCCAGCATTCCGCCCGACGACACGGTCAGCGTTGTCCATGGCGACTACCGCCTCGACAATACCGTGCTGCACCCGACCGAACCGCGCGTCATCGCCGTGCTCGACTGGGAACTCTCCACGCTCGGCCATCCGCTCGGCGATTTCACCTATAGCTGCATGCAATGGGTGATGCCGGGTCAGGGCACCGGCGGCGGCACAGGTTCAATTGCCACGGCGGACCTCAAGTCGCTCGGCATCCCGACGCTGGATGAATATATCGCCATGTATTGCAAGAGCACCAATCGCTCCGGCATCGACAATCTCGACTTTTACTTTGCCTATAATTTCTTCCGCCTCGCGGGCATCCTGCAAGGCATTGCAGGCCGTGTGCGCGACGGCACAGCCTCAAGCGAACATGCCAAGGCCATGTCTGAAAATGTACGTCCGCTTGCCGAAGAAGCATGGAAATATGCACTACGCGCGGGCGCCGGTTCCTGATAAGAATGTAAGTAGGTACAAGAACCCTAAAGAATCGGGACTGTAAAATGAGTTGGTTGCGTCAAGGATTTGAGATCAATACCGATAAGACAAAGCTCGACAAAGAATCTATCCTGCGCATGTTGCGCGCCACCTATTGGGCGAGCGAAGTTCCTCCCGCTGATCTCTGGGAGAGCATTCTCAATTCACGCGCCTATGGCATGTTCTCGCCCGACGGCGAGCAGGCAGGCTTTGCCCGCGTCGTCACCGACGGCACGCGCTTTGGCTGGTTCTCGGACGTCTATATCCTTCCCGTCCATCGCGGGCGCGGGTTGGGCAAATGGCTCATCGAAACCGTGATCGGCGACCCGGCCCTTGCCAAAGTCCATCGCTTCCTTCTCAGCACCAATGATGCTCATAATCTGTATGAGGAACATGGCTTCAAGCTCGTCGAAGGCGAAGAAGCCACCAAACTGATGATGCTGATGCGCAAAAGAACGACTGAATGAGACACCCTTTCTAAGTCCTCTCCCGCTTGCGGGGTCGCTCTTGCGACGGTTGGGTGAGGGTCTTTCTTCCTCCTTTCTTTTACGCCTTGGCCCGACTTGATCGGGCCATCCATCTTTGCCACTCCCGCTGTAGAAGATGGATCCCCCGGTCAAGCCGGGGGAAGACGGAACGTGTAGGTGCGTCGATACCCGACACCCCTCAATAAAAAAACATCGGCTTGCCGTTCACTTCCGCCACACGCGGGCGATAGGCTTTGGTGTCGTAAAACGCCTCAATGTCCACGCGCTTGCGCCCCGTCACGCAGGTATCCGCCGGCACGGTCGCATAATTGCCGTCGCGCAAGACAGTCATGAATCCCGTCTTGCCTTCCTCAATCATTTGCACCGCCAGCGCGCCATAGCTTTTGGCCACCATCTGATCGAGCGCGTCCGGCGTACCGGCGCGCATGAGATAGGCCAGCGACTGATGGATCGTGCCGACGCCCGTGAGCTTCGTAATTTCTTCGCCGAGAATTTCGCCGATGCCGCCGAGACGACGGCGACCATGCTCGTCGGCCTCGCCATGTTCAATGACGCCCTCGCCTTCAATCGACGCACCTTCGGAGACAACCAGCATCGCATAGCGCGATGGATTTCGCGCGCGGTCGCCCGCGATCAGATCAGCTAGACGCGGCAGATCAAACGGCACTTCGGCAATCAGCGCACGGTCCACGTCAGCGAGATAGCTCGCGATCAGTGCCGTCTCGCCGGAATGGCGGCCAAAGAGTTCAACCACCGCAATGCGTTCATGGCTGCTCGTCGATGTCCTGAGCGCATTGATATGTTCAACCGAGCGCGACACGGCGGTTGAAAAACCGATGCAATAATCGGTGCCGAACACGTCATTGTCCATGGTCTTCGGGATCGAGACGACCGGGAAGCCCTGGATGTGCAGATGCGCGCTGTAACTCAGCGTACCGTCGCCGCCGATCGTCACCATGACGTCGATGCCGAGATGCTCCATCACGCGCAAAATATGCGGCGTGCAATCGACCATGCCATTGGCATCGGGCTTGAACTTGCCTTTCAGAAAATCGGGCAACATATCTTCGCGCATGAAACGCGGATTGGTGCGCGAGGTGTGCAGCACGGTGCCGCCCATACGGTCAATCGTGCGCACGCGCTCATGCGTGAGCCGCATCAGATGCGCTTCGCCGCCTTCAGGATCATCGGGGTTGAACGCAAGCGGCCCCAGCCAGCCACGGCGAAAGCCGATGACCTCCCAGCCGCGCTCGCCCGCGCGCCATGTCACCGCCTTGATGCAGGGGTTCAGTCCCGGCACATCGCCGCCGCCTGTGAGAATCCCGATCCGCAATTCGCGCACTCCCTAAAGCACAGTCTATGGGTTAGGCTTTCCGTGCCTCGTCATTTCAGCAGAAGTCTAGCCATGTCCTCGTCCAAGTCACTCACCATCGCCGTTGCCGGTCTCGGCCAGCGCATCGCGGTCGTCCTGCGCAATCTCATCGCCGCCGCGCCGCAGGCCCGCATTGTCGCCTATGCCGATCCCGAACCTTACGGCCTGCCCTCGCTCACCAAACGCGGCATCGGGACAGGGCGTGTCTATAGCGATGTTGCAACGATGCTCGCCGAGACAAAACCCGATCTCTTTGTCATAGGTTCACCTAATCACCTGCATCTCGGCCATATTAAGGCAGGACTTGCCGCAGGTGTTCGTATCTTCACCGAAAAGCCCATCGTGCGCACCGAAGACGAGACCTGGGAGCTGGCGCGGTTGTTGGCGAAACACGGCGAGACCTCCGTGCTTGTCGGGCTTGTGATGCGCTCATCGCCACTCACCAAAGCCGTTTCGTCTCTCATCGCAGACGGCCGCGTCGGCCAACTTATCAGCATGGATGGCAACGAGCACCTCCATCCCGAACACGGCGCGTTCCTCATGCGCGACTGGCGACGACGCGAAGAGTTCGGCGGTTCATTTCTCTTGGACAAATGCTGCCACGACTTTGATATTTACCGCAGCTTCATCGGCAGCTTACCCAAGCGCGTCGCAAGTTTCGGTGGCCGCACAATTTTCACATCCGAAAACGGCGCGCGTCTCAACGGCCCGAAATACGAAGACGGTACAGCCGCCTATACCGTCTGGCGCAAAGGCTGGAACACATCGAACGCCACGTTCGGCTCCGACGCTGACGTCAATGATCATCAGGTCGCGATTGTCGAATATGAAAACGGCGTGCGGCTTTCGTTCCACGCCAACACCCATGCGGGTCTGCCGCAACGCCGCTGGTATTTCGCAGGCACCGAAGGCGCAATCGAAGCCGACCTTGTCTCCGATCATCTCGTGGTGCGCGATGCGTTAGGTTTGAAACCCGCCAAGACAGTGCCGATTGAAACAGGGGCCGGAGCCCATGAAGGCATGGACCCCGCCATGGGCCGCGACCTCGCCGCGCATCTTCTTGAAGACAAACCCTTTCCGGTCAACGCCTACGACGCCATCGTCGCGGGTCTCACCGTCATGGCGATTGATAAAGCGATGCGTGAGAATGTCGTCGTCGAGTGTGCGCCGCTGTGGGATCGTCTGCATACAGAGTTGGGGCGGTGAAGTTCTCACTTCCCCTTGAGGGTCGTAGGCGGAACAGAAATTGGTCCGGTGGACCAATTTCCCGCCGTAGCTCAAAAAATCACCTTTGATTTTTTGACCCTCCCTCAAGGGGGTAGGATCAAGAGAGGATATTTAATTTCTCTCTCTATCCCCGCCTGATGATTATTTTCTAAACGATAAATCTTCGGAAAATAATACCTATCCCCGCCTGAGGATTTCCCTCGGCGGCGAAAACTCGCACCCTCAACGAACCAAGCAACGATCTCTGCATGGAAACCTCGATTCTCTTGCAAGAAATGCTAACTGCTTCGTGTCAGTTTCGAGCTCATCAGGCGCTCTTGCCGCGTGCCTCAATGGGCCAGATGGCGACCAGCGTGTCGCCGCGCACCACATGATAGGCGTCATAAAGGTTCACAGTCGGGTCGCAATGCGGCGTGATCGCGGTCAAGGACGCACCCAATGGAAGCTTGCCGCCACCGGGCAAAGCGATGCCGCCCTGCTCGTCACCGAAGAAGAAATATTTAGCGCCTTCAGGTGCTCCCGACAGCAGCACCGGCGGCTCCGCGTCGGTTGAAAAAGCCTTGAAGCCCGCATCTGTTGTGGCGAGACCCGCCGTGTTGTTCGACACGACACTCATCTGTACAAAGAGCGATGTTTCAAAAGGCGCCGCGCCGCCGTTCGGTGCTTTCACGTCATTATATTGCTTGTCCATGAACGCGTATGAGCCGCCCTGCAATTCGGTCAGCACATGGGCTTCGGGGTCAATGTCAAAGCTCCCCGTGCCGCCGCCCGAAATAATATCGGTCGGCAGGCCCGCCGCTTTGAACGCGTCACGCGTTTCACCCAAGAGTTTCATCGCGACGAGTGAGGCCTCGCGGCGCTCAGCGAATTCTTCAATATGCATGACGTGACCGGCATAGCATTGCAGTCCGCGAAGCACGAGATTGTCGTCAGCATGGATTTGTTTGGCCAGCGCCAGAACAGGTTCGCCGGGCGCAATGCCGGTGCGATGCAGGCCCGGATCGAGATCAACCAAAACTTTAAGCGGCTTGCCCGATGCTTTTGCGGCGGCAGCCAGCGCGGTTGCATTTTCCGGATTGTCCACCGTCAGCATGAGGTCCGAAACCTTCGCGTTCAATGCCATCGCACGCGCGATGCCTTGTTGTGTCACAACAGGCGATGTGATGATGAGGCTTTCAATGCCGCCCGCGCCCATCGCTTCCGCTTCGCCCAGCTTGGCGCAGCATTGTCCCACAGCGCCTGCCGCGATTTGCAACTTCGCGATTTCAACGCATTTGTGCGTTTTGGCATGCGGGCGGATGCTCATGCCGTTGCGCCGCACATGGTCGGCCATCTTGGCGATATTGCGCTCAAAGGCGTCAAGGTCGATGACGAGGGCGGGGGTGGCGAGCTTGGCGCGCGAACCGGCGATCCCCACCAGAGCTTCATTGACGAACCGACCGGACATAGACGCACCTCATTTTGAACAATTATGGTCGCCATCCTAGTCGGGCAGGCCGATTCCGCAACAGCAGGAGCGACATGACTTTTGGGGGCGGCTGGTGTATTCGATAGAGGAACAAGACAGGTTTTCATATTGTGGGTATCGCGCGATCAGTGATGACGGCCAAGAAAGCAGCGGGTGCAAAGTCGCCGCGCGCGAAGCCTGCTGTGCCGCCGCCCGCGTTGAAAAATCCCGCGTCGGACAAGCCCGGTCTCATTCTCGACGCCGCGCTCGATCTCTTCCGTCAGCACGGCTATCGCCGCACCTCGATGGAGGACATAGCCAACGCCGCCAATGTCGCCAAGGGCACGCTCTATATCTATTTCAAAAGCAAAGACGAACTCTTTGAAGGTCTCGCGCGCCGCCTCTCCGCCCAGATCGCGCAGGATGTGAAAGCAGCCCTTGCCCGCAAGCTGCCCTTTGAAGACAAGGTGCTCGCCGTCCTCGATGCCAAGCTCGGCTTTGTCTATCGCTGGGTGCTCTCAAGCCCCCATGCGTCGGAGCTCACCGACCCCACGAGCCAATTGCCCGACGATGTGTTCGGTCCCGTCGATCAGGCCTTGCGCGCGAGCCTCGCCGATCTCTTCAAGACAGAAGTCAAAGCCGGAAAGATCGATCTCAAAGGCGCAGGCCTCACGCCCGAAACCGCCGTCGATACTTTGCTCGCCGCCGCCCACGGCGCGGAGATGGGTGCCACAGGCGAAGAGCATTTCCATGAGCGGCTCACCCGTATCGGTCGTCTGACCCTTCGTGGTTTGCGATCCGGACTATGATAAATTCCGGATTCAATTCAGTCTCTTAACTATAATTTACCATGGATTATTTCGATCAATTTTGCCGCAGTCTCCTTGACAGTAGCAGGGGGGAGGCCTATCTGTGCCCCAGCTGTTAGCACTCCTCGTCGTTGAGTGCTAAGGCGCTCAATCCAAACGTTTCCCGCATAAAGCGGTTTTCGAAACAGGAGACCTCAAGATGAAATTTCGTCCTTTGCATGACCGCGTTGTCGTACGCCGTCTCGACGAAGAAACAAAGACAGCGGGCGGGATCATCATTCCCGAAACCGCGCAGGAAAAGCCCTCGCAGGGCGAAATCGTCGCTGTTGGCGTCGGTGCACGCGGCGAAGACGGCAAGATCGTCCCCCTCGACGTTAAAGTCGGCGACAAGGTGATCTTCGGCAAATGGTCCGGCACGGAAGTCAAAATTGACGGCCAGGATCTGCTGATCATGAAAGAATCCGACATCATGGGCGTCGTCGAAGGCGCCAAGAAGTCGAAAGCTGCTGCTGAATAAGGCTTGGGAAGTTCCATCGGAATTTCGCGGGCCTTTTTTGTTGGTCCGCACCCTCAAAGTCTTATGCATACGAATTTAATAAGGAACGAAACACATGGCTAAAGAAGTCAAATTTGGTCGCTCGGCGCGCGAGCGCATGATGCGCGGCGTCGACATCCTCGCCGATGCCGTCAAAGTGACGCTCGGCCCGAAAGGTCGCAACGTCGTCATCGATAAGTCTTTCGGCGCACCGCGCATCACGAAAGACGGCGTGACGGTTGCCAAAGAAATCGAACTTGAAGACAAGTTTGAAAACATGGGCGCCCAGATGGTCAAGGAAGTTGCTTCCAAGACCAACGACACAGCAGGCGACGGCACGACAACGGCGACTGTGCTGACACAGGCGATCGTGCGCGAAGGCGTGAAGGCTGTGGCCGCAGGCCTCAACCCGATGGACCTGAAGCGCGGCATCGATCTTGCCGTCATCACAGCGCGCGAAGACATTCTGAAGCGCTCCAAGAAGGTGAAGTCGAACGCCGAAATCGCGCAGGTCGGCACGATCTCAGCAAACGGCGAAAGCGCCATCGGCGACATGATTGCCGAAGCCATGGCCAAAGTCGGCAATGAAGGCGTCATCACCGTTGAAGAAGCCAAGTCGCTCGACAGCGAACTCGACGTCGTCGAAGGCATGCAGTTTGATCGCGGCTACCTGTCGCCCTATTTCATCACCAATGCCGACAAGATGGTGACGGAACTCGACGAGCCCTTCATCCTGCTCCATGAAAAGAAGCTCACGAACCTGCAGCCCCTGCTCCCGATCCTGGAAGCCGTTGTGCAGTCCTCGCGTCCGCTCCTCATCATTGCTGAAGACATCGAAGGCGAAGCGCTCGCGACCCTCGTCGTCAACAAACTGCGTGGCGGCCTCAAGGTTGCTGCCGTGAAGGCACCGGGCTTCGGTGACCGTCGCAAAGCCATGCTCGAAGACATCGCCATCCTCACGGGCGGCCAGGTGATCTCCGAAGAACTCGGCATCAAACTCGAAAACGTGACACCGGAAATGCTCGGCAAAGCCAAGCGCATCCGCATCACGAAAGAAGACACGACCATCATCGATGGTGCCGGCAAGAAGAAAGACATCGAGTCACGCGTTGGCCAGATCAAACGCCAGATCGAAGACACGACGTCTGATTACGACAAAGAAAAGCTGCAGGAACGTCTGGCGAAGCTCGCCGGTGGCGTTGCGGTCATCAAAGTCGGCGGCGCGACGGAAGTTGAAGTGAAAGAACGCAAGGATCGCGTTGACGACGCCCTCAACGCCACACGCGCTGCTGTTGAAGAAGGCATTGTCCCCGGTGGTGGCACGGCTCTTCTGATGGCGACAAAGGCCGTTGCCAAGCTGACATCCGACAATCCGGACATTCAGGCCGGCATCAACATCATCCGCAAGGCTCTCGAAGCGCCGATCCGTCAGATCGTCGAAAACGCGGGCGTTGAAGGTTCGATCGTTGTGCAGAAGGTTCTGGAATCGAAAGTTCCGAATTTCGGCTTCGACGCGCAGAACGAAGAATATGTCGACCTCGTCGCCAAAGGCATCATCGACCCGACCAAGGTTGTGCGCACGGCGCTTCAGGACGCGGCCTCGGTTGCCGGTCTCCTGATCACGACGGAAGCCATGATTGCCGATGCTCCGAAGAAGGACGGCGGCGGCGCTGGCGGCGGCATGCCCGGCGGTATGGGCGGCATGGGTGGCATGGGCGACATGGGCTTCTAAGCCATTCGCTCTGCACTCTGACAAATTGGAAACGGCCGGTGGAAACACCGGCCGTTTTTTGTTTCACCACAGCCAAAACCTGCGATGGCTTTTTTGTGGCCCACCTGCTCTAATTTTTTTGAAACTAAAAATGGGGGAACGAACAATGAAGTTTTTGAATTCAGTATTTCTAACGATTACGCTTCTTGGCCTCACCGCTTGTGGCGGTGGTGGCCATCAAGGACCGGCTAATCCCATTCCGCAGATGACCGGAGCATTTGATCCATCCAAAGAAGCATTAGTTTTTTTCAAAGCTGTCGAAGGAGAAGATGCAGAAGATGCGAGCCTTTTAAAAATTTACATTCAGAAAGAAGGCACCTCGCAGATTCAAGAGTACATTTGCGCCGATCCGGAAAACAACGCACCGATTGCTGAACGTCTGGCTCCTGGTCGATACTTAATTGTTGTCGTTTCGGGAAACATTCTCGCGACAGTTACCGAACCGGTTCCTGTCGTAACCTTTGATCCTGCAAAGGGCCTCCCACTCACACCGATTGACGTCAAAGCCGGCGATGTACTTTATGTCGGCAACATCTTCGTTGATGGCATCAACAATAATGCAGCACGCGGACGCGCAGACGGCATAACCTATAAAGTCGAAGACCACAGTGATCTAGCTAAACAAGCTGTCACCACCTATTACCCCGATCAGGCATCGAAGCTTCAGACAAAGCTCATCAAAGTTTTGCCCTGAACAAGTTTGCGATAGATCAAAATAGCCGGTGGAAACACCGGCTGTTTTTTTGTTTTGCAAAGACCCATCCACCGATTGACCAATCAACGCGACATCCTCATGCTGACGATCAGGGGAAATCGGGTTGAGGGTGCTATGAGTCATTCAGACATGCGGCCGGAGTGGTCTCATCAGGCCGCAGAGCGCAACTATGTGTTGCTCGCGGCTATCCTATTGGCGCTTGTCGGGGGCGCGGCCTACGCGGTCTATTACTTCATGCAGCCCAAACAGACTTACGCGATCTCATCAGACACATTCTCGCGCCTCACCAGTTCAGGCAAAGACCTCGCCCTTCGTCTCAACAAAGAGCCGTGCAATCGCGACATTGCGGCCAAGCTTGCCAATGCGCTTGCCAACGGGTCGGAATATGCCGCCACCATTTCCTTCGTCACGTATACCGAGAAAAAATGCGGTGACAATGAAGACCTGTGGTTGCCGCTTTACGCCGCGCAATCAGGCTCGTCGGATTATGCCGCCGCCGAAGCAACGATTGAGCGCGTGCTGAAGGTCTATCCTTATGCGTCGAAAGCCTATTACGCGCGCGGCAACACACGCACCAAGCGCAAAGACTATGCGGGCGCCTATGAAGACTATCAAAAGTCGATCTATGTCTATGACGATCCGGCGTCCTTCAATGAAAAACCCTTTCTCGGCATGGCAGAAGCCGCTGTTCAACTCGGTCGCCCCTGCGAGGCCGTGTCGATCATGCAAGACTATGTCGCCTTCGATAATCTTGAGCGCCGCACACCTGCGATGCGCGGGCTCATGCGCGATTGGCAGCGCCAGGGCAAATGCGCCGATCCCTTTGGCAGTGGTAAAGCACGCCTCAAATATGAGCGCCTCGGCGGCGGTATTATTCTCCCCGTCACGATAAACGGCATCACCGGCAATATGGTCATCGACACAGGTGCCTCGCGCACCGCGCTGACGCAGAAATTCGCCGAGCGTGCAGGCATCAAACCCTCGCTCGCCGACGGCTCGATGGTGCACACGGCCAACGGCACCGTCTGGGCGATGGGCGGTCGCGCCGATAAAATTTCGCTGGGGACTGCAAGCTCCGGCAATGTGCCGGTCTTCATCCAGACCGAAGGCGACAAAGGCTTCGGCCCCGGCATTGACGGCCTTCTTGGTCTTTCGTTCCTTGGCAATTTCAAATTCACGCTGAATAGCGGTGTTCTGGAATTAACGCCGTTGAAGTGAGCCAACTCCCCTCTTGCCACCCGCCCCTCGCCGCGCTTAATCTCACCTTCGTTACCGGTCACACATATCCTTCGCGCGACTGGCGATAATCAGATGGGCAACCATCGGGGAGCGCGGAGACCGATCTACCAGCCGATCGCCTGGGCAGCATTTCAATGCTGGCCGGGCGTTGTCATTTTCAAGCTGGAGATCACATATGACCCATTCCTCGCTTCTGGCTAATACTCCCGACAGAAGACGGCTTGCCGTCTCCGACCCCGACATTCTGAATGCGCTGACCGGCGAGGAAGCCCGCCAGCGCGCCGGTCTCGAACTCATCCCGTCAGAAAATTACGCCTTTCCCGAAGTGCTCACGCTTCTCGGTTCCGTCTTCACCAACAAATATGCGGAAGGCTATCCGGGGCGGCGCTACTATGGCGGGCAGGACTATACCGACGCGATTGAAACGCTCGCGCGCAACCGTGCCAAAGCTCTCTTTCGCGCCGAGCATGCCAATGTGCAGCCGCTGTCGGGCTCGCCGATGAACCAGGCGGTGTATCTGGGCTTGCTCAATCCCGGCGATACAATCCTCGCGATGGACTTGAGCCACGGCGGTCATCTCACGCATGGCGCGCCGGTGAGCCATATGGGACGGCTCTTTAATTTCGTGCGCTACAAAACAGATCCGACCAATGGCGCGATTGATTTTGCGGCGCTTGCGCAAGTCGCGCGTGAAACGCGGCCCAAAATGATCGTCTGCGGCTATTCTTCTTATCCGCGTGATTATGACTATGCTGATTTCAAACGCGTCGCCGACGAGGTGGGCGCGCTCACCATGGCGGACGTCAGCCATATAGGCGGGCTCATCGCCGCTGACGTCATGCGCAATCCGCTCGATGCGGGCTTTGATGTGATGACCACCACGACACACAAATCTTTGCGCGGCCCGCGCGGCGGTCTCATTCTGTGCAAAGAGCAACATGCCAAGGCGATTGATGCCTCGGTCTTTCCGGGGCTTCAGGGGGGCCCGCATATGAACCAGGTCGCCGCTGCCGCCACCACGTTCCGGCTCGCGGCGCTTCCCGCCTTCCGCGCTTACGCTCTCAATGTGCTCGGCAACGCCAAGGCGCTGGCGGGCGCACTCACCGCGCGGCAGGTGAGACTTGTCACCGGCGGCACGGATAATCATCTGCTCGTCATCAACACGGTGCAGAGCTTCGGCATTGACGGGGCCAAGGCGCAGGCCGCGCTTGACCGTGTGGGTCTCACGACCAACAAGCAAATCATCCCCGATGATCCGCTGCCGCCCATGCGCCCGTCGGGCATCCGCATCGGCACACCGGCGGCAACCGCGCGCGGTTTTGGTCTCACAGAGATGGATGAAGTCGCGGCGATCATCACCGAAACACTTATTGCGGATGGCGATGCGGCGACGGAGGCAAACCTTCTCACCCGCACGGAGGCGCTCACCTCGCGCTTTCCGGTGCCGGGGCTTTAATAGATCAGAAAATTTGAGATTTCCGTCCGCACGACGCGGCGGAATTCTGACACAAGCAAATCGCCCTCCTTGCGGTCAAGTACGATCGCAAGGCGGACGGTTGCGCCCGCCATCTGCACCATCAGAAAGCAAATCGCTCCCAGACGCTCATGCTCACTTTCGGGCACCATCGACTTGAACGTATCGAACAGGAGCTGCCCGCAGGCACGACTGTCTTCAAGGTCGAGCATTTGCAGCGCCTTGTCCGCCTGGGCGCCTGACCAGATATCGCGCACAACAGGTGTATTCATAAAAGTCAGATAGTGCCCGGCAATCAATCCGTCGAGCGTCGCAATCGCCCCTTCTTTGTCCTTCACGCTTTTCAATGCTTCGGTCAACATTTCGCGCGTGTTCGCCATGAAGCGGCTGATGAGCACTCGCAGGACGGCGGACTTGTCCGGAAAATACTGGTAGAGCGAACCGATCGGAATGCCTGCGCGCACAGCGATCTCTGTCATACGCACGGCGTCGCTTCCTGTTTCAGCAATCAATTCTGACGCCGCAGCAAGGATGCGTTCAACACGGGCTTTCGCACGTTCTTGTGTCGGCTGGCGGCGGATTAAACCTTGGTTGGGCGTGGCGGGATCAGGCGGTACACTCATTATCTCAACATGAACTTTCTTGCTGTCATCGCAGGTTCGGTTTAACAAGTTTACAAATCGTGAGTCATCCTCACATATCGGAGAGCGACATGGTTGCGGGCACAGATCGTGTATGTGTGGTGGGTGGCGGACCAGCGGGACTGGCGCTGGCGCGAAGCCTGAAATTTCACAACGTGCCTTTCGACATATATGAACGTCACAACGATGTGGGTGGCCTCTGGGATCAGTCTAACCCCGGCTCGCCGGTTTACAACTCCGCTCATTTCATTTCATCAAAAACGCAATCGCATTACCTCGACCATGCGATGCCGGAGAGCTATCCCGACTATCCGTCGAACAAGCAAATCCACGCCTATATGCAGAGCTTTGCCGACGCCTATGGCCTGCGCCAACACATCCGTTTCAACACGGGCGTTGAGAGCGCGGTGCGCATCGGTGATAAATGGAATGTCACGCTGAGTACAGGTGAAACAAAAATTTACGGTGCAATCATTTGTGCGACCGGCACAAATTGGCATCCGTCAATGCCTTCTTATCCCGGCAATTTCACCGGCGAAATGCGCCATGCCAGCACCTATCGCGCGATGGACGAATTTAAAGGCAAGCGCGTCCTCATTATCGGCGCAGGCAATTCCGGCTGCGACATTGCCTGTGACGCGGCGCAAAGTGCCGATAAAGCCTTTATCAGCATGCGCCGCGGCTATCATTTCCTGCCCAAACATATTTTCGGCATTCCCGCCGACGTCTTCGCCCATGAGGGGCCGCACCTGCCCATGTGGCTCACACAGCGCGTCTTCGGCGTCATGCTGCGGGTACTCAACGGCGACCTCACGCGGCTCGGCTTACAAAAACCCGACCACAGGCTTTTTGAATCGCACCCCATTCTCAACACCCAGCTTTTGCACTTCCTCGCCCATGGCGATATCGCGGCCAAGCGCGACGTCGCCCGCTTCGATGGTAAAATCGTGCATTTTGTGGACGGCACATCGGAAGAGATCGACCTCGTTCTCTGCGCCACAGGCTTCAAATGGAACATTCCTTATGTCGCGCGCGAAGATTTCAGCTGGAAGGGCGGCAAGCCCGATCTCTATATGAACCTCTTTTCGCGTGAGACGCCGAACCTCTATGCATTGGGCTACATGGAGACGAATGGCGGCGCGTATAAGCTCTTTGACGAAATGGCCGATCTCATCACGCAGGCCATCATCGCGCGGGCCAAAGGCGGTGCCGCCAAAGAAAAAGTCGATGAGATGATTGCGAAGGACCGACCCGACCTCAGCGGCGGCATCAAATTCGTCGCCTCCGACCGCCACGCCACCTATGTCGAAATCGACGCCTATCGCCGCCACATGAAAAAACTGCGAAAAGTTCTTGGCTGGTCGGATGTCACAGACGGCAGTTTCGAACGCATGCGTGTAACAGCCTGAGAGGGTCTTCTATGTTGAAATCTTTCGGCACCGACATCTGGATTGCGAGCGGCCCCGATGTCATTGCCTTTGCCGGATTTCATTTCCCGACGCAGATGGCCGTCATCCGGCTCGCCAATGGCGATCTGTTTGTCTGGTCCCCGATAGAGCTTACCGACGCGTTACGCACCGAAGTCGATCAACTCGGCCCCGTTGCTTACATCATCGCACCGAACAATCTGCATCATCTGTCCGTGCCGGACTGGAAACGCGCTTATCCGGCGGCGAAACTTTATGCAGCGCCCCTCCTCAGCGACAAGCGCAAAGACATTGCCTTTGATGCGGAACTTGGCGACGGACCGGACGCCGCTTGGGCCGGTGAAGTCGATCAGGTCGTAATGTTCGGCAATGTCATCACAACGGAAGTTGTCTTCTTCCACGTAAAAAGTGGCACGGTGCTTTTCACTGACCTCATTCAGCATTTCCCAGTCGGTTGGTTCTCCGGCTGGCGCGCGCTCGTTGCAAAACTCGATCTCATGTCAGCGCCGGAGCCTGCGGTCCCGCGCAAATTCCGCCTCGCCTTCACCAACCGCCGCGCGGCACGCATCTCGCTCACTAAAATTCTGAACTGGTCCGCGAAGTCGGTGCTGATGGCCCATGGCGCACCGGTCACAAAAGATGCTCAGGCTTTTTTGAAGCGCGCATGGAAATGGCTTGAGCGTTAATCCAGCAACAACGCCAATCCCTGCAACAACAGCACTGTGCCAATCGCCAATGTCAGCCGCTGCGACCATAGGCGGAAGTTCGTATCCGTCATCCGGTCGAGCACTTTCTTGCCGACCGTCGTGCCGAGCATCGAAAGCGGAATGACCACGGCAAAAATCCACCAGGGCAGAACCTCCGGATCGTAATGCGCTGACGTATCGCCTGTCACCGCGCCGACAATCACACCGAAATAAACGAGCTTCAGAATATGGCTCAATGTCTGCGTCACCGCTTTGGTGGCGACCACCTGATGCCTCGTCAATGTCGTGCGCACGAAGAACACATCGAGCAGCGCGCCCGCAACACCCGCCGTGAGATTGAGGAGTGTCACGGCAAGACCGCAAATCTCGGCGGCCCCCGTTTTCGTTACATCCAGCGCCCATTTCTGCGGCACGGCGGCAGCGATGAAAGGCACGATGCCGAGGAGCAGATACATCATCACTTTGCTCGGCACGAAAGCGATCGCCGACAAGATCGCCAGCGCAATCATCGAGCCTATGAGATAGCGTCCAAAAATCTTCCACTCAATATCGGCGCCGTTCAGGTAAGCGCGGTAGCCATTGGCGACCGCCTGCGTCGCGCCATGCATGATCATCGCGGCGCTCACCGGCAGCACAAAAGCGAGATAGCCCATCAGGATCATGCCGCCCGACATGCCGAAGACGCCGGAAATGGCCGATGTGACAAAGGCGACAAACGCAATGGAGGCACCAAGCAGGAAACTCATCGGAAATCCTCAGAAAACGAGAGAGAAACATCTGGTCACAAGATCATCCAGAAAATATCACATAACAATGGAGTTTTACTGGTTCGTCTTGTGATCTATAGTCACAAGCATGAGCAACGCCCCGCACCGCCCCGTCTATCCGCCGCTTGGCACCTTGCGTGCCTTTGAAGCCACCGCGCGGCTTGGCAGCGTCACGGCAGCCGCTGACGAGCTTTGCGTGACGCATGGCGCGGTGAGCCGCCATATCCGCACGATTGAAGACTGGTCCGGCGTTCAGCTCTTCGAGCGCATCGGCAAGCGCCTCAAACTCACCGACCAAGGACGCGCTTACCGCGACACGCTGACACCCGCGTTCGATGCCATCGCCACGGCGTCGGTGCGGCTCAAAGATGCGTCCCGGCAAAAGCGTATCCTCATCATCAACGCGCTGCCGACACTCGCGATGCGGTGGCTATTGCCGCGCCTCGGTGTATTCCAATCGCGCGACGCGGGCATCGAACTCAGACTGCAAACATCAGACGAACCTCTCGCGCGCATGGCCAAAGGCTCGTTCCACATCGCGATCCGCCGCGAAATGTCCCCCATGCCCAAGGGTTATGTGGCGGCACCTTTTCTCTCTGAAACCGAAACGCCTGTCTGTTCGCCGAAGCTCGCGCGCGCCCTGAAACTGAAAACACCCGCCGATCTCATCCGCGCAACGCTCCTCCACGCCGACACACGCCCCGCAGCATGGTCACGCTGGTTTGAAGCGGCAGGCGTTCCGAAGCTTGAACTCAAATCAACGCAGCAGCGCTTTGATCATTTCTATCTGGCGCTACAAGCTGCCAGCGACGGGCTAGGCGTGGCGCTTGGTCCCCTGCCGATCATTGCGGATGATCTTGCCAGCGGCCGCCTCGTCGCGCCGATCAAAGGACCGGCGCTCGCGTCGCCCAGCTATTGTTGGGTGGTCGCCGATGACATGAAAGACGATCCGGCTGTCACAAGCTTTTGCGCATGGCTGGAGGAGGAAGGCAGATAGAGCTCTACTCTAAATCCCCTCCCCCCTTGAGGGGGAGGGCTAGGGAGGGGGGTCTGCTTCGCAAAACTTCTACCAGCGACCCCCACCCAAAAAATCCAAGAAGATTTTTTGACCTCCCCTCAAGGGGGAGGTGGATTTCATTTTACTTCTTCAACCGCTTTTTCAGCCGCGTCATCAGCGCATTTTCCGCGTGGAAAATATATTCCGATGTTCGCACCGTCACGGTTTCGACACCGGCCTCGCGCAGACGTGTCGCCACAGCTTGCAAATGTTCGCGCGGACAGAGCAGAGACAAAGCCCCGTCACTCCCCGACATCGCCGTGCAGGAAAACTCTACGCTCAGTTCCTTGACGAGTTTCGCACGGTTGAGTTCGCCATGTGCAATCACAACAACCTGCGCTTCGGCGCTCAGTTTCGCGTCGATCCGGTCGAGCATGACGCCCGCCGCTTTCAGCGCCGCAGCGCTCCAGTCCGCCGTGAGGCTCGCGACAAGATTAGCCTGGCTTTTCAGCATCACGCCATCGTCAAGAATCTTCAGGTTATTGGCTGCCAGCGTCGATCCCGTTGTCGTGATATCGACAATGGCTTCCGCCGTGCCCGCCGCCGGTGCGCCTTCGGTCGCGCCCGCGCTCTCAACAATGCGATAGTCCGCAATGCCGTGATCGGCGAAGAAACGCCGTGTGAGATTGAGATATTTCGTGGCGATGCGCAGACGACGCCCGTGACGGCGATGAAAGGCAAGCGCCACATCATCAAGGTCCGCCATTGTCTCCACATCGATCCAGCTCTGCGGCACAGCGACGATCACGTCGGCATAGCCAAAACCGAGCGGGAGCACGAGTTCCACCACGCGGTCGGCATCGGAGAGATTTTCGCGGATCAGGTCTTCGCCGGTGACGCCGAAGTGAATGGACCCGTCTTCGAGCCGTGCGACAATTTCCGACGCCGAGAGAAAGGCGACAGCAACATTCGGCAGACCCGACAAGCGGCCCACATATTCGCGCCCGCCCGGTGCCTGTTTCACTTTGAGGCCCGCATTGGCAAAAAACGCATTGGCGTTTTCCTGCAAGCGGCCTTTGGACGGAATGCCGATGATGAGCGCGTCTGACTGTTTCTTGCTCATTTGGCAGCCCTCCCTTTCGGGCCAGCAATTGCAGCGGTCAAACGCTCCAGCGTGATCGCGCAGCCAACAGCGGGCACGCGCGATTTGGCACCGAGGCTTTGCAGCAAACCGTCATAGCGTCCGCCACCGGCAACGCCGTTGCCGCCCGCGCTCAACTCAAAGACGAAGCCCGTATAATATTCAAGCGTGCGGCCAAAGCCTGTCTCGAAAGTCGCGCGGGACAAATCAACGCCCCTTTTGTCAATCAGGTCAAAGCGACGCTCAAGTGCTGCAATCGGCGCATCGAGTTTGATGCCTGCGCTTTTTGTGAGGTCACGAATGCGCTTGGCAGCGTCTTTGGGTTTCAGTGACAGGTGCAAAAACGTGTCGATGAGTTTCGCTGTGTCTTTGGAAAGTGGTGCGGCGCTTTCGTCCGCTGCGCGTTCCAAAAAGCGTTCGGCGATTTCGGCGACGCTGCGTCCGCCGACCGGCGCGATTTTTGCCAGATCCAACACGTCTTCAATGACGCTCAAGGCGTTCTTTTCATCAAGCGCGCCCAATGCGGCGATGAGGCCAATGCGCTCGTCGGCGCGGGCACCTGCGCCTTTCGTTGAAAGCCGTGCCAGCAGTTCTTTGAAGTAATCAGGCCGCCAGAAGTGACGCTTCAGCCTTGTGCGCCAGCCCGCCGGAATGTCGAGTGCATCAACCAGCGTGTCGAACAGCGCGAGATCGCCGAGCTTGATGTCGAAGGATGAAAGCCCGCCCGCGCGCACAGCGTCAACGGCAAGGCTGAGCATTTCAGCGTCGGCGGCTTCCGCATCCTTGCCGCCGAAAAATTCAGCGCCCGTCTGCACAAGCTCATTGGCTTTGCTCGCGCCTGCTTCTTCGTAGCGGAACACCGGACCCGAATAGCAAAACTTCGCGTCGCCCTTACCCGCATTGCCGTCGAGATAAAGACGGCAGGTCGGAATCGTGAGGTCAGGCCGCAGGCACAGCTCTTGGCCCCCCGGATCGTTGAACACGAAGAGGCGGCGACGGATATCCTCGCCGGAGCGGTCCAGAAACACATCCGCAGGCTGAAGAAGCGGCGGATAGACATTCAAAAAGCCCGCGCCTTCAAAAACAGAGCGCATGGCATCTGTCTTTGTGACGTCTCGTTTTGGCGTTTTCACAGGTGCCATTTTGATCGACCTTTGTGGGGCGCGCGGAGCGAATGTCTCGTCGCGCCCTTATTAGCATGATTTGGTGGAAATTTGGGAGTGCGAAGGCAGAAGCTAATCAGCTCCGATGGAGCAGCCCGTGGCGATGCAGAATCACCTTCACAGCTTCGACCATTTCGCCGCGTGGCACAGTGATCTGCGCCGCCTGACTTTCGCGCCATTCCGTATTGTCGGTGATCTCGCGTGAGACTTCCGTGCCGAGGATGAGATCCTTGAGCGTCACTTGCCCTGCGGCGCGTTCGTCCTCGCCTTCGATGACGGCAACAGGCGAGCCGCGACGATCGGCATATTTCATCTGGGCGCGCATGCCCGAGCCGCCGAGATACATTTCGGCGCGCATACCGGCGGCGCGAAGCTCGCGTGTCATCGCCTGATAGTCGGCCATGTTGGCGGGATCGAGCGTCAGCACCACGACCACATCGGATTGCGTGTCATCATTGGCACCGGGCAACATCGCCAGCGCCGCCTGCAGGCGCGAGACGCCAACCGAGAAACCGGTGGCAGGTACCTTGATGCCTTTGAAACGTTCGATCAGCCCGTCATAGCGCCCGCCGGAGCCGACCGATCCGAAACGCACGGCATTGCCTTTTTCGTCCTGCGCTTCGATCAGCAATTCAGCTTCAAAGACAGGGCCGGTGTAATAGCCAAGGCCACGCACGATCCATGAATTGAACTCAATGCGATCCGTGCCATATCCCGCAGCGGTGAAAAGCGCGTCCATTTCGGCAAGCTCGTCAATGCCTTCGTTGCCGATGGCGCTTTGGCCCACCACTTTGCGCCAGCCTTCAAGCACTTGCGCGCGTGACGCGCCTTCCTGTGCGAGACCGCTTTCAACATAGTCGAGCACGACAGAAATTTGTTCTGCTTTGAGGCCTGCGCCTTTGGTGAAGTCGCCGCTCTCGTCCTTGCGTCCGTCACCGAGCAGAAATTCCACGCCGCGACGGCCGAGCTTGTCGAATTTATCGATGGAGCGCAGCACCGTCATGTGCGTGCGATCGTCCGCGTCGGCTGAAATGCCGATGGTTTCAAGAAGACCGTCGAGCACTTTGCGGTTGTTGACGCGGATGCGGTAAAGCCCGCGTGCGATGCCTAGGGCTTCCAGCACGTCCGCGCCCATCATGCACATCTCGGCATCCGCCGCGATCACAGGCGCACCGACGATGTCAGCATCAAACTGCGTGAACTGACGGAAGCGTCCCGGTCCCGGCTTTTCATTGCGCCACACCGGACCCGCCTGATATCGACGGAAGGGTTTTGGCAACCCGTCATAATTTTCCGCGACATAGCGTGCGAGCGGCGCCGTCAGATCGTAGCGCAGCGACAGCCATTGCTCGTCATCATCCTGAAACGAAAAGACACCTTCATTGGGGCGGTCTTCGTCGGGGAGAAATTTGCCCAGCGCATCGGCATATTCAAAAGCAGATGTTTCCAGCGGATCAAAGCCATAGCTCTCATAAACGCCACGGATTTTGGCAAGCATCTCCGCCTCCGCGCGCACCTGCGGTGCCGCGACGTCACGCAGGCCTTTTGGCACGCGCGCTTTGGGACGGAATGTCTTTGCCGGTTTGGCCATGACGGGCTCGATCTCTCTATCTTCTGTGCGGGCGCATACCTAGCCCATCGCACCCCGTGTCACAAGAGCCCGAAACCGCCCCTCCCGGAGGTCCGGATTTGCCCGTGGGTGACACCTAACCCCCCGTAAAGACTAGAAATTCGGTCGAATCATTAAATCTGAAATGTACATTTTCATGACCTCAGGGTCCCGGGTCACGCGTTTGACGTGTAAACGAGGTGTAAAGATAAAAAAATTATTCATGGGACTTCAAAAATCACGATCCCGCTCAACCCATTGAAAACGCTCATTTTTTTAAATCGTGGTAAATTCCAATTATGGTGCCTTATCGTCGCCGGACCACAACATGCTGCGGTTGTTAACGAACTATTTACCATCGGGGTGGATCGTGAACATCGAACTAGATGGCAGGAGCACGAGCGGGGAGCTCTATCTGTCTCAATGGGTGGGGGCAGGAAGTGAACGCCATGACCGGCAAGGCCCAGGACGTAATGGGACAAACAGGGATTCCAAACAGGGACACAGCGCATGCGCTGACTCTGACGCCCCTCTGCGTTCAGGTTGTCAGTGAAAACAAATATCTCCGCCACGACCTGCAATCGGCGGCGGATAGCGGCATTGTCGGCCCGTTTGAATTTCAGTTCGGCTCGCGCACTGACGGCATTGAGCCGCTGCTTGCGCCCGGCCTTGATGCGCTCATCGTCGATATCGGCGCCGGCACACAGACCGATCTCGCGTTCCTGCGTCGTGTGAGTGCGCTCGGACCTGATGCGCCGGTGATTGCGCTCGCCTCATCTGACGATCCGCAGGTGCAGCTTCTCGCTATGGCGGCAGGCGCCGAGGATTGCATCACCTATGAAGCCGAAGCGCCCCGCGCGCTGATGCTGTCACTGCGCCGCGCCATCGCGCGGCATCAGTTGCGCGACACGGAGAAAGTGCTCCCTGCGCCAAAGCCTGATGTTGATGCCCCTAAAGTCACGGTAGTGCAGGAATCATCCGACGCGATTGTTATTCTCGACAGTCGCGGCAATGTCCGTTTTGCCAATGCCGAGGCCGCCGATCTCTTTGGTCGTGAGCTTGAAGATCTCATCGGCAAGCCTTTCGGTCTTCCCTCAGACATCGGCGAGCATGAAGTCGCCGTCATGCGTCCCGATGGTGACAACCGCTTTGCTGAAATGCGCGTCATTGAAACACGCTGGGGCGGCATGCCCGCGCGCGTTGCCGCGCTCACCGATATCACGGTCCGCCACATGCTTGAGCAGACCATGCAGAAAGCAACCGCTCAAAGCCTCGACACGGAAAAGCGCAGCCAGCATTTCTTTTCCAACGTGAACCACGATCTGCGCACACCGCTCACCCATATCATCGGCTTTGCCGAGCTGATGAAGAACGAACAATTCGGCCCCATCGGTCTGGAGCGCTACCGCGATTATGCCAGCGACATTCATTCAAGCGGCACGATGCTGCTCGACATGATCGAAGACCTGTTGGGCATCGCCGAGTCCGAATCTGACCATATCAATATCACTGACGAGATTTGCAATCTCGGCCAGCTTGTCGAGATTGCAGCGGCAAGCCAGCGCGGTGAGGCCATTCACAATAACGTGCGCGTCGAAGTCGATTGCCCCCAGCGCCTGCCCGGTCTGCGCGGCGATGCGCGGCGTTTGCGTCAGGGTCTGTTCCGGCTGCTCGCTGAAGCGATCCATTGCGCTCATCGCGGGGCGACGCTCAAACTCGCCGTGCGCGAAGCCGATAGCGGCATCACCATCTCGATCACAGAAGTTTTGTCGGACAGTGACAAGCTCGCGGCGCAAACGCGTCTGCCTCATCTCGCCGATGATCCGTTCGTCAGCACCGAAAACAGCGGCATTGCGCGCAGCGAAAGCCTTGCCCTGTCACTCACGCGCAAAGTGATGGAACTGCATGGCGGCACAATGGATATCAAACAAAGTGCTGTGGACCCCGTCACCATCTCGCTGAAATTTCCCGCTGAGCGCATGATCCGCTGATCCCCGCGACTCTTTTACCTGCGAATAGTATCTATCTTTCTTCGTCAGAATGGGTGTTACTACGGGGGTCATCACGGAGGAACCCCCATGCCTGTGCTCGACGCTGAAATACTTGCGCGCCTGCAATTTGCGTTCACGGTATCGTTCCACATTCTCTTTCCCACGCTGACCATCGGCCTTGCCGGGTTTTTGCTCTTTGTCGAGGCGCAATGGCTGCGCACGAATGATAATGCCTATTTACGGCTCTATCATTTCTGGGTCCGCATCTTTGCGCTGACCTTCGGCATGGGTGTCGTGTCCGGCCTCGTTCTCTCTTATCAATTCGGCACCAACTGGTCTGAATTCTCGCGCATCGCCGGTCCCGTGGTCGGGCCGCTGATCGGTTTTGAAGTGCTCACCGCCTTCTTCATGGAAGCCGGTTTTCTCGGTGTCATGCTGTTTGGCTGGGACAAGGTGGGGCCGCGCCTGCATTTTCTTGCGACCTTCCTCGTCGCCTTCGGCACAACGCTCTCATCCTTCTGGATTCTCTCGGCCAACAGTTGGATGCAGACGCCTGCGGGCGCGCATATTGATCCGATCCTCGGCTCTTATATTCCCGACGACTGGATCGCGATCATTTTCAATCCGTCATTCCTCTACCGCCTTGCGCATATGCTGACCGCCTCGTTCCTCACCACGGCGATTTTCATTGCCGGTGTGTCGGCCTATTACATGCTGAGCGGCAAGCACACGGCTCTCGCCCGCAAGAGCCAGTCGATTGCGCTCTGGGCGGTTCTCGTGCTCGCCCCTTTGCAAATTTTCATCGGCGATCAGCACGGTCTCAATGTGCTTGAGCATCAGCCGGTCAAAGTCGCGGCGATGGAGGCCAATTGGGAGCGTCAGGCGGGCGCACCGCTGATCCTTTTCGCGCTGCCTGACTCCAAGCTTGAGAAAAACCATTTCGAAATCTCGATCCCGAAGGGCGCGAGTCTCATTCTCACGCATGACATCAACGGCGTTGTGCCGGGCCTGAAAGACGTGCCACGCGAAGACCGCCCGCCCGTCGGTATTGTCTTCTGGTCCTTCCGCGTCATGGTTGGTTTAGGCATGTTGTTTCTGTTGATCGGCGTATGGGGCGCTTATGCGCGCTACAAAGGCACGCTTGAAACCAATCTCTGGTTCAACCGCCTTTGCCTCGCCTCCATGCCCGCAGGCTTTATCGCCACGCTGGCCGGCTGGTTCGTCGCTGAGGTGGGCCGCCAGCCCTACACGATCTACGGCGTCTTGCGCACATCGGACAGCATCTCGCCCATTATCAGCGGCACAATGATCGCGACGACGCTCACGGTCTTCCTCGTCGTCTATGGCGGCATTTTCAGCGCCTATCTCTACTATCTCGTCAAACTGATCCGCGTCGGCCCCGCTTTGCCCGCGCCTGAAGACGAAGCGGACGCGCCGGAGGCCATTCAGGGTGCGCGTCCCGGCCTCATTGTTCCGGCAGAATAGGGAGAGACAGATGGACCTCGCATTAATTGCAGCCGGCGTCATCGCAGCCGGTATCCTCATCTATATCGTGCTCGACGGGTTTGACCTCGGCGTCGGCATTCTCTTTCCCTTCGCGCCGGATGACCGTTCGCGCAATGTGATGATGAATTCTGTCGCGCCCGTCTGGGACGGCAATGAGACATGGCTCATTCTCGGCGGCGGCGGGCTTCTCGTCTTTTTCCCCATTGCCTATTCCACCGTGCTGCCCGCCTTTTATTTTCCGGTGATGCTGCTTTTATTCGCGCTGATCTTTCGCGGCATCGCCTTTGAGTTTCGCCACAGCGCCCATACGAGCCAATATCTCTGGGACCGCGCGTTCTTCGGCGGCTCGCTTGTCGCCACGTTTTCGCAGGGCCTCCTTGTCGGCGGGCTTATTCAGGGCGTCACGATTGTGGACCATCGCTTTGCCGGCGGCATGTTCGATTGGTTCTCGCCCTTCTCGGTCCTGACAGGTCTCGGCCTCGTCGCGGGCTACGGACTTCTCGGGGCCACATGGATCAACATGAAATCCGAAGGCGAGACGCAGGCCTGGTCGCGGCGCGCGGCCATCGTCATGGGCGGCGCTGTCCTCATCGCCATGCTGGCCGTCAGCGTGATGACACCGCTCATCCGTCCTGCCATTGCCGAGCGCTGGTTCGGCGGCGTCAATGCGCTCATTCTCGCGCCCGTGCCCTTGATGACGGCGCTCAATGCGGCCTTGCTCTTCTATGGTCTTTTCACCAATCGCGAGCGCCTGCCCTTTTTCTCCGCCATCGGATTATTCGTCTGGGGCTATATCGGCATCGGCGTCACCATGTATCCCAACATCGTGCCGCCCGCGCTCACCATCTGGGAGGCCGCCGCGCCGCGCTCCAGCATGATCTTCGCGCTCATCGGCGTTGCGATCACCCTGCCGATGATCCTTGGTTACACCTGGTACGCCTATAGCGTCTTCAAAGGAAAGGCGAGCGATCATGGCGGCTATGCCAAACACTGAAAGTCCGAAATCGCTGCCGCGCCGTCTCGCGTGGTTCTTCGGCATCTGGGCGGCAAGTGCGGCGGGGCTCGCTCTTGTCTCCTACGCACTCAAGGCGATTTTCTGGCTTTAACCCGCCTTCAAATCAGCTTTGCAACACGCCAAAGGGCGAGACGCCACGCACATGGTCTTCGATGCGCAGACGTTGTTTGAGCGGCGGAAACGCACGCTGCGAGCAATCAAGCCGCTCGCAGAGGCGACAATTGACGCCGATAGGCGTCGCGCCGCGCTCGTCATTCAAATCAAAGCCCTGTGAATAGATAATCTTCTTCGCGTGAGAAATTTCGCAGCCCAGACCCACCGCATATTGGTCCCCCGGCACGCCGATGCCCGACCCGCCACGGCTCACGGTCCGCGCAATCGAGAAATAGCGCGTGCCGTCTTCCATCTGGATGACCTGCGTATAGATATTGCCGGGCACACGAAACGCATCATGCACATTCCAGCGCGGGCACGTCCCGCCGAAGCGCGCGAAGTGGAAACCGGCGGCTGAAAAGCGCTTGGACACATTGCCTGCATTGTCCACACGGATCAGGAAGAAGGGGATGCCCCGCGCGCCGGGTCGTTGCAGCGTCGTGATGCGATGGCAGACCTGCTCAAAGCTCGTCCCGAAACGCCGACCGAGAAGCCGCATGTCATAGCGCGTCTCTTCTGCGGTTCTGAGGAACGCCGCATAGGGCATCAGCAGAGCGGCGGCAAAATAATTGGCGAGCGCGACACGACAAAGCGTCAGCGCCTCATCGCCTTCGAGTTCCGAGCCTTCGACAATGTCTTCAATCGCGCGCGACTGTTCAAAATAGCCAAGCTGATAGGCCAATTGAAACGAGCGTCCGGGCTGATCGAGTAGTTCCGACAGAAAAATCGTCTGACGATGCCGGTCATAGCGGCGCAATTCGCCCGACATAAGATCGGCCGGCACCACGCGCGTTGTGACGCCATGCGCGGTCCTGAGATAATTACGCAAGCTCACATAAGGCTCGTCCGCGCCAAGCTGCGCGCTGCGGTAAAGCTCTTCTGCTGTCTCGTCGAGCTGCGGGAAATGATTGTTCCGGCTGTTGATGAAGTCGCGCACTTCTTCCAGAGGCGCAGAGAGCGTCTGCCCGCCGTCAAGCAGGTCGCGGTCGGCCAGCCGCTCGGCCAAGAGCGAGGTGTTCACCACCGCCTGCTGATAGGCCCGATAGAGCGTCGCAATCGCCTCGGCGCTGGTGGGGCTCGCAGCGGCGACTTCCTGAATGTCTTGCGCGGTGAGACCAGAATCGCGAAACAGCGGATCGGCAAAGACTTCGCGCAGACCCGTCATCGCGCGGGCCTCGTCGTCGCCGCCAAGGCTTCTCAGTTCAATGTCATAGGTTTCGGCGAGCTTCAGCAGGATCTGGGCCGACATCGGGCGCTGGTTGCGCTCGATCAAATTGAGGTAACTCGCCGATATGCCGAGATCAGTGGCCATGCGGGCTTGCGTCAACCCGCGCTCGCGCCTTAACCGTCTAATGCGCGGGCCTGCAAAGACTTTTTTCTCTGCTGCCATGCTCAAACACCCTTTCAGAAGGCTGGTTTCGGGCATCATAATTTACAAAATTTACACACGCAACAAAAATTACAACAAGTTTTGTGAACTTCTTTACTTTAACAATTTCAATAGTTTAGGTTTGTTTTGGACATTTCCTTGTCGCGGATGTATGACCTCGCCGAGATCAGACCCCGGAGAGCGCATATGACGACGACGACCACCACAGGCATCAGGCTTCGCGGCGCCGTGAAGCCCGGCTTTGAACGTATCCTCACCGCCGATGCGATTGCCTTTGTCGGCCAGCTCGAACAGAAGTTCGGTGCGCGTCGTCGCGAACTCTTGGCCGCCCGCATGGAACGCCAGAAGCGTTTTGATGCCGGCGAACTCCCTGACTTCCTCGCCTCGACGAAATCCGTGCGCGAAGGCGATTGGAAAGTCGCTCCGATCCCCGCTGACCTGATGGACCGCCGCGTTGAAATCACCGGCCCCGTGGACAATCGCAAGATGGTCATCAACGCGCTCAATTCCGGCGCGCAGTCCTACATGACCGACTTTGAAGATGCGGCGTCGCCCACATGGGACAACATGATCACCGGCCAGATCAATCTCGCCGACTATTGGGACGGCAAGATCGGCTTCACGGATGAATCAAACGGCAAGACCTACAATGTTGCCGACAAGCATGCGGTGCTGAATGTCCGCCCGCGCGGCTGGCATCTGGAAGAAGCCCATCTCGAAGTTGACGGCGCGCCCATGTCCGGCTCGCTTTTCGATTTCGGTCTCTACTTCTTCCACAACGCCAGGAAACTCAAAGCCCACAAGACCGGCCCGTATTTCTATCTGCCCAAGATGGAAAGCCATCTCGAAGCGCGCTTGTGGAACGATGTCTTCGTGTTTGCGCAGAAGGCCCTCGGCATTCCGAACGGCTCGATTAAAGTCACTGTGCTCATTGAGACGCTGCCTGCCGCCTTTGAAATGCACGAAATCCTGTTCGAATTGAAAGATCACATCGTCGGTCTCAATTGCGGCCGTTGGGATTACATCTTCAGCTACATCAAGCGTCTCGGCAAAAACCCGAACTACCTGCTCCCCGACCGCGCCTCGGTTGTCATGGGCAGCGCCTTCCTCAATGCCTATTCGCTTCTCCTTGTGAAGACCTGCCACGAACGCGGTGCATTCGCGATGGGTGGCATGGCCGCGCAGATCCCTGTGAAGGGCGATGAAGCCGCCAACACCGCCGCCTTCAATAAAGTACGCGCCGACAAAGACCGCGAAAGCACCAACGGTCACGACGGCACATGGGTCGCTCATCCCGATCTCGTCCCCGTGGCGATGGAAATTTTTGGCAAGCTCACCGGCCCCAATCAGCTCACGCGTCAGCGTCAGGACGTGAATATGGGCCAGAAGGAATTGCTGGAGCCGCATAAGGGCGAACGCACCGAACACGGCATGCGCGAATGTGTGCGCGTCGGCGTGCAATATATCGAAGCATGGATCGGTGGCCGTGGTGCCGTGCCGCTCTACAATCTGATGGAAGATGCCGCGACCGCTGAAATCAGCCGCACGCAGATCTGGCAGTGGCTCTATCACGGTGCGAGCCTTTCCGATGGCCGCAAGGTCACGAAGGAACTTTTCCAAACCGTACTTGATGATGAAATGACAACGCTCCGCGCTTCACTTGGCGATGAGCGTTGGACCTCCGGCCATTTTGACGAAGCGATCCGTCTCTTTGCTGACATGGCAACTGCTGATGAATGCGAAGAGTTCCTGACCCTTCCGGCCTACAAACTCCTGATTTCTCACGACGCTTGAATTTCAAACCTGTTTCAAACCCATCCGACCCGACCCCGTTGATTTAAGGATCAAAACCATGGCGAAGACCTTTAACGATCTCATCCCCAGCGCGCCCAAGGGCCGCTACGACAACGTGAAGCGCAACTACTCGGTTGCCGACGTTGAAAAACTCCGTGGCTCGTTCCCGATTGAGCACACGCTTGCGACACGCGGCGCGAACAAGCTCTGGGAAATGCTGAACTCCGGCGAATATGTCCACTCGCTCGGTGCCATGTCCGGCAACCAGGCCATGCAGATGGCGCGCGCTGGTCTCAAAGCCATTTACCTCTCCGGCTGGCAGGTTGCCGCCGACGCCAACACCGCTGGCGCCATGTATCCCGACCAGTCGCTCTACCCTGCGAATGCCGGTCCGGAACTTGCCAAGCGCATCAACCGCGCTCTGAAGCGTGCTGACGAAATCGAACATTCTGAAGGCGGCGCCAAGCGCGATTGGTTCCTCCCCATCGTTGCCGACGCGGAAGCCGGTTTCGGCGGCCCGCTGAACTGCTTCGAAATCATGAAGGCCTATATTGAAGCCGGCGCTTCAGGCGTTCACTACGAAGACCAGCTCGCATCGGAAAAGAAGTGCGGCCATCTCGGCGGCAAGGTTCTGATCCCGACACGCGCGCATGAGCGCAACCTCAACGCCGCGCGCCTCGCCGCCGACGTCATGGGCACGCCGACGCTGATCATGGCGCGTACAGACGCCGAATCCGCGAACCTCATCACATCGGACATCGACGAACGCGATCACGAGTTCATCGACTTCGACAAGGGCCGCACGGTTGAAGGCTTCTACCGTCTGAAGCCCGGCACAGGCGTTGACCATTGCATTAAGCGCGGCATGGCCTTTGCGCCTTATGCTGATCTGCTGTGGTGGGAAACATCGGTTCCGAACCTCGACGACGCCAAGCGTTTTGCTGAAGCCGTCCGTAAAGAGCACCCGAACCAGCTGCTCGCTTACAACTGCTCGCCCTCGTTCAACTGGGAAGCCAAGCTCGACAAGCCGACCATTGCGAAGTTCCAGAAAGAAATCGCAGCGATGGGCTACAAGTACCAGTTCGTCACGCTCGCTGGCTTCCACCAGCTCAACCACGGCATGTTTGAATTGGCGTCAGGCTACCGTGACCGTGGCATGGCCGCCTATTCGGAACTTCAGCAGGCTGAATTTGCCTCGGAAGCCAAGGGCTACACAGCCACACGCCACCAGCGCGAAGTCGGCACCGGCTATTTCGACCTCGTGTCGATCGCAGCCGCCGGCGGCGAAAGCTCCACAACAGCTCTCGGCGATTCAACCGAAGCCCAGCAGTTCAAAGCCGCCGCTCACTAAGCGCGTCGCTTGATTGAAACACGAAGCCCGCGGGGAGCGATCCTCGCGGGCTTTTTGTTTTCAAAAAAAGAAGAAAACCCTCTCCCCCTCCTTACTGTTCGCGCCTACGCGCGAGTGGGAGAGGGAAAAGAGCACTCACCATCGGCTTCAATGGCAGCCCGGACATCGTCGACGGAAACTGCCCGCAGGTTAGGCGGCCGGGGCGAGCGCGCGCAGGCTATGTTCGGCGGCCTGCGCGTCCATGCCGCCAAAGCGCGACACGAAGGCGAGATGGCGAACGCCGACGGCCGCGTAGCGTTCGATCTGCGCCGCCACCTGTTCTGGCGTGCCGGCGAGAACCAGATCGCTGGCGCAAAGGTGGCGGTACATCCCATCCGGGTCCGGCAGCTCGATACCCGCCGCAGCCTTGAAGAAGTTCATCATCGCGGGAAGTGCGGTGGCCTTGGCCGCGTCTTCCGTTGCAGCAATATACGCAAACACGACGACGACCGACTCCGCGCTTTCCGCCGCGTGGCCGCCATCGGCAAGCCCGCGCGCATGCGCCGCGTTGCGCGCCTCCACATCACCCAGTCCCTGCATGGCGGGCGAGACCAGCGTCAGCAGCGAATGCCCGGCCCTGCCTGCTGCATAGGCACCGTCATCCGTGCCGGTGGCGACATAGATGGGCGGGCGCGGCACCTGCACCGGCGGTATGTTCATACCCTCGGGCCCGCGCACGCCGTCGCTTGCCGCCTGCCATCGTGCGCAGATTTCCGAAAGCCCCGCATCATAGGCGGCCCGCCTGCCCTCGAAGTCCGCGCCCATGCCCGTGAATTCGACCTGCTGCGAGCCGGTGCCGACGCCCATGTTGAGGCGCCCGCCGGAAAGCACATCGACGAGCGCATAGTCTTCCGCGATCAGGATGGGATTGCGCATCGGCAGGACCGCAACTGCCGGGCCCACGCGCAGCCGCGTAGTTGCTTGCGCGATCGCTGCCAGCACCACAGCCGGATTGGGTACAGTGCCCAAAGATGCGAAATGATGCTCGGCAAGCCAAAGTGAATGGAAACCAAGCTCGTCCGCCAGCCGCGCCTGCTGAAGTGCTGTGGCATGGATCCGGGCGACCGTTTCACCGGTCTCCGTATATTGATCAAGCAACCAGAATACCGAACGGCGCATCGCGCGTACTCCCCAACAAGTGACTAATTCTCGTCCTGCGGATCGCGTTCGACCATGCGGTGGCTGGCGCTCGCGTCCAGGTCGAGACCGTAGACGCGCTTCAGCTCCTCGATGGCCTTCAGATGCTCCGGCCGGAACGGAGGCGCCTTGCCCTCGAAGGCATGCAGCACGATCCCCTCGAGGAGATCGCCGAGGGACAGGTCGAAATATTCGGCCAGCCCCTTCAGCACCTTGAGGATGCGCTTCTCAATCCGGACGCCCGTTTGGACGCGCTCTACAACAGGATTTGACATAGCCACTTATGTATCTTGGTACCTTGATAACGTCAAGCGGAATTCGGGCGCCCCTCCACAAAAAAGAAGCTGCCGCTCACTAAGCGACGCGCTTAACTCAAATGAAGAGCCCGCGTGGAGCGATCCCCGCGGGCTTTTTGTTTTTGAAATTACATCTGGCGAAACGAAACACCGTTCAGCATAGTGATGTACCGTCGGCCCGCTGATCGAAGGAACTTCCATGTCCCCTCGCCCCGCCATCGACATCACGACAATCGTGCCGCGTCCGGCAGACGAATTATGGACCATCGTCACGAGACCCGAAGGCGTCAATGCCGAGTTGATGCCTCTGGTGCGCATGACTTTTCCGACATCCGATCTCACCATTGCCGATGCGCCACCGGACGAACCCTTCTTCGTTTCATGGCTTCTGCTTTTCGGATTTCTTCCCTTCGACCGGCACGTCCTCATCATTCACAAAACCGGACCGCGCTTTTTCATTGAGAGGTCACATAGCCTGATGCAAAAGCTGTGGCAGCACGAACGCTATCTCAGTGATGCGGAAGGCGGCACGGCCGTGCGGGACATCGTGACCGTGATCCCGCGCCTGATCTTCTTAAGCGCTTTAACAAACACAATCGTCGCGATGATCTTTCGTCACCGGCATCGGCGGCTCGCACGGCGCTACAATGCGAATTAGCCGTAACACAACTTTTTTCCGAATAGATATCCTATCCCCGTCCGATGATTACTTTTTTGCGGGATAAGTTCTCAAAGGCGCAAAGTAATCCCGCCTGAGGATTACTTTTTTTCACCAAAAAAATTGGCTCATCGAACCGACTAACGATCTCTGCATGGAAACACTCGATCTCTTGCAAGAATTGTTGACTGCTTCGAGCCTCGCGCGCACCCAAAATTCTTTATCCCCTCCCCTTTCACTCCTCTAAACTCTCCCGACACGCCACCTCAAAACGAGCCTGACATGACCTCACAACCTCCCTCCCTGGCCACCACCGACCTCTCCGACGCCCATGCCGAAGCGCTCCAATATTGCGCGCCGGTCTTCCGCGATTATGGCGGCATCACAGCGTTTCATGGCCCCGTCAGCACCCTCAAAGTCTTTGAAGACAATGTGATGGTGCGCGCCGCCGTCGAGACAAAAGGTAAGGGCCGCGTGCTCGTTGTCGATGGCGCAGGCTCACTTAATTGCGCCCTATTTGGCGGTAATCTCGCCACATTGGCAGCGCAGAATGGGTGGGCAGGTGTCGTCGTCTATGGCTGCATCCGCGACACGTTTGAGCTCGCCGCAGAGAAAGTCGGCGTCAAAGCTTTGGCCGCACATCCCAAGCGCAGCGCGCGCATGGGTGCGGGTGAAAAAGATGTGCCCGTGCGCTTTGCAGGTGTCACAATCAATCCGGATGATTGGCTTTATGCCGATGCCGATGGCATCATTATCTCAAAGACGAAATTGATCTGAACGCATCAGACGTGAAACGGGAGAGAGACATGTCGGAAACCACATCAGCCGTTGAAGTTCACGGCACCTGCGCCAAAGGCTTTGAAGCCGTGCGCGAGGTCTTCGCTTCGCATTTCTCAACATCGGGCGAAGTCGGTGCCTCCGTTTGCGTCATCCGCAACGGCGAAGTGCTTGTTGATCTCTGGGGCGGTTATGCCGACGAGGCACACACAAAATCATGGACGCGCGACACGCTGGCGAATGTCTGGTCCACCACCAAAGGCATGGGCGCTCTCGTCATCGGCATGCTCGTGGAGCGCGGGCTTATTTCGTACACGGACAAAGTCTCAAAGCACTGGCCGGAATTTGCCGCCGAAGGCAAAGGCAATATCACCATCGGTCAGATGATGTCACATCAGGCAGGGCTTTGCGGTCCGGCCGTGCCGACGACATCGGAAGAGATGTGCAACCACGCATTGATGGCCGAACGTCTCGCCGCACAAAAGCCCATCTGGGAACCCGGCTCATGCTCCGGCTATCACGCGCTCACTGTCGGCATCCTTGCCGGTGAAATTGTCGCCCGTGTCACCGGCAAAACCATCGGTACTTGGTTCAGTGAAAATGTCTCGCGCCCGTATGAAGTTGATTTCTTCATCGGCCTGCCCGCATCGGAAGATTTCCGCGTCGCTGAAATGATCGCATCCAAAGTCTCCGGCATGCCGTCGAGCAACCTCAACCCTTCACAGAAGGCGGCGCTCGCCAATCCCGCGCCCGACGCCCTCGTGCCCAATGAGCGCTTCTGGCGTGAGGCCGAGCTTTCATCTGCCAACGGACAAGGCACCGCGTCCGCCGTTGCGCGTGTCTATGGTGCGCTCGCCTCAGACGGCAAGATCGACGGCAAAGAACTTGTGAAGCCTGAAACGATTGCCGCCATGACGGCGCTGCAAATCGAAGGGCCGGACGAAGTGCTCGGCATGCAGTCACGTTGGGGTGCCGGTTACATTCTCAATGTGGGGGGCATGTATGGTCCCAATGACGAAGCCTTCGGCCATTCGGGTTGGGGCGGTTCCTTCGGCATGGCTGATCCGAAGACAGGTCTCGCCATCGCTTACACGATGAACCAGATGGGCGCCGAACTTGCAGGCGACCCGCGCGCCAATGCGCTCGTCGCGGCGACTTACGCGTCGCTCTGAACCGAGATTATCAACGAAGGCGCGTCTCATAACGCGCCTTCGTTCGCAGTATCACATGAAAAGCTCGAACAGCTTCCAGAGACCGAGCATGGTGATACAGGCAGAAGCAACCAGTGCCACCCAATAGACCAGATAACCCGCGACCGTGGGCTGCCGTTCCGACCCCTCATCGGATAAGCCGACAGTCCCCCCCTGCTCATCACTATTTGCCAACAAAATATTCATGCGCCCCTCCCACAACAAGGCGACCCGCACGGACAGCTTCTGCCGCTCCGCGACTCCTTCCAACTTGGAATCGGTATGACGAGTGAATCAAAATTTTGGGATGACCGCGATATCAAACTGCAATACACCCAAAATTAGTGGGCCATATCGCCTCAGCCGGGGAAGCAATCCTGCACATAGCGCGGCAATGCAAAGGCCGCAGCGTGGACTTCCGGCGTGTAATAGCGCGTTTCGAAGCCGGCGAGTGCGAATCGCGCCGCCAAGGTCGCCACGGGCAAGGTGCGCAAGGCGGCATCATCAGTGCCCCAGCCCATCGCCATCGGCCCGCCCACATAGGTCGGGATGGTCGCGAGATAGCAGGAGGCATCGCCGAAGAGACGGTGGAATTTTGTGATCGTGCTCGTGAGTTCGGCGGGTTGCAGAAAGGGCACGCCGTTCTGCGTCACAATGATGCCGCCCTCATTAAGGCAACGTTTGACGTTGCGATAAAACGCTTCTTCAAACAGCACAGCGCCCGGGCCTTCAGGATCGGTCGAATCAACGATCACCACATCGAAGCGATGGTCCGTCTCAGCCACAAACTTTGTGCCGTCGGCAATGACGAGTTCGGCGCGCGGATCGTTAAACGCACCGGCAGAGATCATCGGCAAATGGAGCTTTGAAAACTCAACGACACCCGCGTCAATCTCAACCATGGTGACACGTTCAATCGTCTTGTGGCGCAGCGCCTCGCGCAGGATGCCGCCGTCGCCGCCGCCGATAATGAGCAATGACCTTACGTTCCCGTGTGCCAGAACCGGCACATGGGTCATCATCTCGTGATAGATGAACTCATCGCGCGTCGAGACCTGCGTTGCGCCGTCGAGCGTCATCATCCGGCCAAAGGTCGGATTGTCGAAAATCACCAGATCTTGAAGGTCAGTCCGTTCTTCGTAAAGAACCTTGTCGGCACGATAGCTGGTCGTGAGACCCCCGTTTTCATGGAGGGTCTCAGCAATCCAGCGCGAGCTCATACCATGCCCCGACCGCGACGATGCTCGTCAACGCGGATGTCAGAGGGCGTGAAAGCTTCACGCAGCACTTCGATCGACTTGTGCGGCTGAGCTTCGCCGCACATGAAGACGTCGAAAGCCGCATAATTGGCTTCCGGCCATGTGTGGACCGAGATATGGCTTTCCGAAAGGACAGCCACGCCCGAGATGCCGCCATTGGGCGTGAAGTGATGGAGATGGATGTGCAAGAGCGTCGCGCCGGAAACTTCCACGCAGCGGCGCAGCGCGTTTTCCATGTGCTCAAGCTCGTCCAGACGGCTCGCGCCGATGAGGTCGATGATGAGATGCGTACCGGCAAAGCGTTCGCCGTCGCGCTCGATGAAAAAATCGGTGCGTTCGTCGGTCGTCGTGAACTGACCGGGCGCTGAGGCGCGCACTTCATGCGTGTCACCACGAAATTTCAGAATGTCAGCCTCGACATGGCAAACCACGTCATTGAGGTCAGTATCCACTTTGTGGAGCACATTGGTTTTGGACATTTTTCGCCACTCTCAATCAGAATAAACACATCATCCGGTCGGCCATGCGAGGGTTCGCATGACGCGCCGGAATACTGAAAAGCGTTGGCGGAAAATCCGCGTCTGCTTTCAACAATTTTTAGAGGGTGCCGAGTGTGGGGCGATCTCGCCCGACCTGCCCGAACTTAGTCGGAGCGGCTCGGCTTCATCCGGGGCGTCAGCCCCTCAGACTATAATCCGGCATATGCATTCTCCCCAGAAACCTAGCTGCCGTGCATTGAAGCACCGCCCAACTTTCAAAAAGAGACGCGTACGTCGTTACCGAAACCAGTTGACCTGAGGCACGTGCGATTGCGTTCTTGGCGCTGGTGTAAATTGCGCGATGCACCATGTCAATAAAAACCTAGGATTTCTGCCGAAATGTCACAGTGTGACAAGGGGTATTGAGCTTCCGTACGGCGGAAGGTCAAATTACATCAAAAGTATTTGCGACTAATTCTCAATTGCGTTAACGTCTAAGTCCCCGCATTTAGAGGAGACCCAGATGAGACCAGCCGATCTCGCCCAATTCACATCGCTCCCGCCCCGCCCCGCTTTTCACGTTGAGCAGGCGCTCAGCGAGTTGAGCTTTGCCGCACAGTTCATTGTTTGGGCCATGCGCATCCAGTGGACACATATCGGCGATGGCCGCCAGACGTCGCTCGTCATCGACCGTGCCTGCCACTCCGCCGACATGCCCGAGGGGGCCGCACTCATTGCAGAGCTCACGGAAGCGCTGATCGCAGCGACCTCGCGCCCGCTGTCGATCCCCTGCCCCAAATGGCGGGTCATCACGGGCGATGAAGCCCGCCTCCTTGGTTTCCTTGCCGCCATGCAAGCGCGCGACGGCACACCACTCAGCGCCTGTGATGCTGAATGGCGCGCGCCGCGCCATGCCTCATCAGTTTGGGCACCGGCGCAGCGCCTCGCACTCTCTATGACGTCCGCAGGGCTTTATCTCACCACGCCCGCAACTGATCTCACGCCGCCGCTTGACGCAACAGCGCGCTTTCACTAGTCAACCAAAGGCCCGCGCCGTCGAGAGCGCACCAAGCCGCGCGGTGATGGCATAAAATTCGGCGACCGTTTCGTCGATGATGTCTTTTACTGCCTTCACCTCATGGATCAGCCCCGCGCTTTGACCGGCAAGTGCGGGCGCTGCGTCCATGTTGCCATCGAAATAGACACCGCGAATGTTCTTGAACACATCGGCAGGCATGCGGCCTTCTTCATAGATCACATCCATCGTGTCTGATTTCAGCGCACGGATGCAGGGCGTCGCTTTTTTGTTGAGCACATAGGTGCCCGTCTCTTTGCTATCGACGATCTTGAGTTTGTAATTCTTGTGTACGGGGCTTTCGACCGAACTCACAAAGCGAGTGCCCATCTGTACCGCTTCGGCCCCCAGCGCAAAGGCTGCCGCCATGCCGCGACCATCGCAAATGCCACCTGCTGCGATCAACGGAATGGAGACCTTCTCGCGAATCGCCTGGAGCAAGACCATGGTTGAAACTTCTTCAGGGTTCTTAAAGCCGCCGCCTTCGGCCCCTTCAACCACCAGCCCGTCAACACCGGCATCAGCGCATTTCACCGCCGCATCGAGCGTCGGCACGGCGTGATAGACAACAATGCCCGCTTCTTTCAGCGGCCCGACAAATTTCGCCGGACTGCCCGCCGAGGTCGTCACAAACTTGACGCCCGAATTGCAGACATAGCGCAACATGGCATCGTCGCGCAGGAACATGATCGGCAGGTTCACGCCAAAAGGCAGACCCAGCGCCAGCATCTTCTCGATCTCAACTTTGCAGGCCTCTGTCTCGCCTGATGACGTTTCGATGATGCCTAGCCCGCCCGCCTGCGACACGGCAGACGCCAAAGGCGCACGTGCGATCCAGCCCATCGGCGCTTGCACGATCGGATACTTGGCGCCTGTATGCGCGAGAACACGATTCATATGACTTCCCCCAATTACTATTGAATTCAACAGTTTTGATTTTTGTTGAGCGCATTATCACTGCGCTTCAGCCCGATGCAAAAGCAAAACGCGGGGTTTGATCAAACCCCGCGTCTCAAGATTACAATTGTTCAGAGAACTTACTTGAAATGCCCATAGGCTTTAACGACAGCAGCGGACAATTCCTTATATGCGCCTTCAATACCTGTTTTGATTTCACCAAAAGCGCCTTCGCCGTTGGCCTTCAGGCCTTTCAGACGCTTTTCGAGATCCTTGCGGTCTGATTTCAACTTACCAAGCACGCCACGATAACGCTTCTCGGCCGACTTGAGCGCCTTCTTGGCTTCGCGTTCAGCTTTGTCGATATCACGCGACACGCCCTTCACTTGTTTTTCGAGCGCTTTCTTAACTTTGGCCTGCTCTTTGGAAATCTTGCTACTGGCCTTAGCAACGGCGGATTTCGCTTTGGGGGCCACTTTTGCTTTCACAGTCTTTGCCTTTGCTTTGGCTTTAGCCGGTGCTTTGGCAACGGCCTTCTTCGCTTTTGCCACAGTCTTCTTTGCCTTCGCTTTGGCCTTCTTGGCAACCGGCGCCGGGGCGGCGGATGCGGAAACTACTGCGGCCACTGGTGTCGTGTCGTCGGTCATTGAATTGTTCCCTGCCATTGGCGCAGCTATGGTTCGTGCTGCGACCGGCGTTGCTGATACGTGAGTTGTCGCCGCCGCTTTCGTTTTACGTGCGGCAGTTCGTCGTGTCGCTTGAGCCTTACGGGTTACTTTCCCGCGGCCTGGTGTGCGTCGTCTCTCCGTCATCTTGACCTCAATCCGTGCACCTTTCATCAGATGCGACCCCGACGGAGGAAAGATTGCCGCTATTGCATCTTTTGCACAAGGGGAGCGATGCAAGGAACAGCCTTCATTCTCAAGGAGGCGATTTTAAGGCAGCTTTTTTTTCAAACGGAGAAATAGTCAAGAAGCCCTGACGCCCGCAAAACAGGAACAAGCTTTTCACGCGCCGCACCGCTCAGGTCCGAATAGGCTTCGCGTAAAGCGAAGAGGCATTTGATCTGATACTTAAACGTTCCCTGCTCATAGGAGTGTCCCAAAGCTGAAAACGAGAATGTGTCTTTACCTGCCTTCATGGCTTCGGCATTGGCCAGAAGGAACGGAAAATAGACCTCGCCCGCCATTTTCAGGAAGCCCATCACAACAGCCGGCGGCAACGTGCCCGCAGGTTCGCGCCATTCACCTTCAACACCCGATGCATCATCCAGCAACGACAACCAGCGATAGGTGAAGGGTGCCGTCTCACGCAACAAATCGTTCGGCGTCGGATCCACCGCCAATTGTGACAGTTGCCCCATCCAGCCGAAATCGGCGAGCGACGGGCGCGAGCCAAAGAGGAACGTCTCTTCCGTCACATGCGCTTCGAGAAGGGCCAGCACGCGCTTTGCCGTTTCTTCAATGAGCGGGCGGTTGCCCGCCGTGCACCCCACCAGTGCCATGCGCCCGACCTGGCGGTCTGAAAAAGCTTGTGCATGTTTGGCAATCGCCGCCGCACCGCGCCCCGGCAAACGGTCAAAGGCGAGCCAAGCGGACATCTGTTTCTGATCGCGGGGCAGGAACCAGCGATAATGAAACATCATCTTTGTGCCCCACTCATCCGCCATGTCCTCAATGAGAAAGCTTAGGAAGCGCTGCGCTTCATCATCGGGCAAAACAGAGCGACTGTTGGGAAAACGTTTTTCTAACTCAAAGATTAACGGCGTGCTGTCTGTTTGCATTATTCCATCAGGAAAACGCAGCACAGGGATCACCGGCGGGCGGACGTTGGCAATTTCGTAAGCGTTTCTGTCGTTTAATTGTACCCAGACATGCGGCACGCGGCGATAACGCAATACTGCGCGCAGCTTCATGGAATAGGGCGATCCAAGCCCGCCGTAGATTTTGTAAACCCCGTTCGCCCCCAAGTCCGGATCATTGCTCATGGTGTCCTCTCCCTTTCATTCCGCATCTTTTCGTTGCGCATGTTTTATGTGCGCAACGGTATCGGTTAATGATTGGCATTAACCATGACGCATGACACAATAATTTTCAAGCCGGACCAGCCCATGCCCGCATCGGACTCCGCGTCCGCGCCGTCGCGCACCATCATGCTTATTCATGGCATGTGGTCGCGCCCTCATGTCTGGCAGAATTTCCGTCACTATTTCGAGGCGCGCGGCTACCGTGTGGTCACGCCTACGCTGCGCCACCATGATATCGAACCATGGCAGGCGCCGGATCCCGAACTCGCTACAACGAGCCTGCTCGACTATGCCGCCGACCTTGAGCGCGAAATTCGCCTGCTTGATGAAAAGCCGATCCTGATCGGCCATTCCATGGGCGGCACTCTGGCGCAGATTCTTGCCGCCCGAGATCTTACCAGCGGCGCGATCCTGCTGGCATCAGCCCATTGCGCGCCGGTTTTTGCACTGCCGGGCGCCGTCATTCTTTTTTTCCTGCGCAACCTGTTCCCAAAACCCTTTTGGCGGCAAACGCAGAAACCGACCTACAATGTTATGCGCCGTATCGGCCTCAACGGCTTCAATGAACGCGATGCGCGCAATCTCTATGCGACGCTCATTCCGGAGTCAGGCCGGGCCGCTTTTGAGCTGACGCTTTGGTTTCTTGATCGCCACCACGCGAGCGCTGTCGATGCCCGCACCATCTCCTGCCCCATGCTGATGCTGACGGGCACACACGACCGGCTGACGCCGCTCTCCGTCGTTGTACGTGCTGCTGAATATTATGGCGACAAGGCGCGGCTCGAAACCCTGCCGGGCCATGCGCATTGGCTGCCATTGGAACCCGGTTGGCAGGAAATTGCCGAACGCACTGCCCGCTTCATCGAAACGGAAATTACCACTGCGCACATAAAAGCGGGCGCGACCGAAGCCGCGCCCGAATGGGAAAGCCAACTCGCTTAATCGCTTAAGCCGCAGGTGCCGCTTTGTGTCCGCGTACCAGCTTGCCGGGCAATGCGCCCGTATGCGCACCGTCGCGATAGATCACCTGACCGCTCGCAATTGTCGCCACATAACCGTCGGCTTCCTGCATCAGGCGACGTGCGCCTGACGGAAGGTCATAGACCATATGCGGCGGGCGCAGTTGCAGGCGCTCAAAGTCGATGACATTGACGTCGGCCTTGTAGCCCACTGCCAAAAGCCCACGATCCAGCAGGCCCATGGCTTCAGCCGTATCGCGCGTCTGGCTCTTCACGACGAAAGGCAGATCGAGCTTTTCGCCGCGCGTCCGGTCACGGCACCAATGCGTTAGCATATAGGTCGGTACGCTCACATCGCAGATAGCGCCGACATGCGCGCCGCCATCGCTCAAACCAAACAAGGTGTTCGGGTTGCGCATCATGGTCAGCGTGTTGTCGAGATTGAAATCGAAATAGTTATGAAGCGGGAAGAACAGGAAACCCGTGCCGCCGTTTGCAGTCAGCACATCAAACACGATCTCATCGGGGTTCTGGCCCGTCAGCTTCGCGCGAGCGCCGATGCTTTCTTCGGGTGCAGGTTCATAGTTCGGTGGATTGCCGAGATCGAACATCTTGTGATACGCGCCCGCCAATGAATTGACGAACGGATGGCCCGCTTCCGGTGCCTCGGCGAGCATCTTGGCGCGGAAGGCCGGTTCCAGCATTTTCTGCACGCGTTCGGCGAGTGGCAAATGCATGATCGCCACATAGCTTGGACGCGTCACGAAGGGATGCACCGAGCCTTGCAAGCCGAGCATCAGACCAACGGGACGGCCCTGCACCTGCGCACGGATCGGTAGGCCTTTGGCGGCAGCTGCATCAAGCCGCCTCGTCAGATCGCGCCACTGGTCCGGCCACACATCAGCCTGTACCATGGAGAAGCTCAAGGGGCGCCCGGACAATTCAACAAGCTCAGAGATCAGCCCGAACTCATGGTCGATCTCTTTGAAGTCGGAAACCCATTGCAACACGCCGGCGCCCGCATCCTTGAGGCCGAGCGCAATGGCACGCATTTCAGCGTCCGCCGCGCCGACTGTGGGTGTGAGGTCACCATCTGCTGTGCGATGAACCATTGTGCGTGTGGTTGAAAAGCCAAGCGCACCTGCCTTGATCCCGTCGCGCACGAGAACACGCATCTGGGCAATTTCGTCGTCGGTCGCTGCTTCGCGTTTCGCGCCGCGGTCGCCCATCACGTAAACGCGCAATGCGCCATGCGGGATTTGCGCCGCGACGTCAATGTCGCGCGGGCGCTCATCCAGCGTATCGAGATAATCGCCGAAGCTCTCCCAGTCCCATGTGAGACCTTCCGCGAGCGCCGCGCCCGGAATATCCTCAACGCCTTCCATCAGGCGGATGAGTGTGTCGTGATCCTTCTTGCGCACCGGCGCGAAGCCGACACCGCAATTGCCCATGACCACCGTGGTCGTGCCGTGAATGGAGGACGGCGTCATGCGCTCGTCCCATGTCGCCTGACCGTCGTAATGCGTGTGGATATCGACCCAACCCGGCGTCACGATATGACCCGTCGCATCAATTTCTTCGCGACCTTTGGCACTCACATCGCCGACAGCGACAATGACGCCCTTATCAATCGCTACGTCGCCTTTGCGGCCTTCGGCTCCCGTGCCGTCATAAAGCGTGCCGCCGCGGATTACGATATCGACTTCAGCCATGTCTCGTCCTCACCTTGATATTTTCTGATTGAGGAGAGTTTACCCCCCAAAGTGCCCAAGGTGAAAGACCACAAAAATTCCCGCAGTTTGCCTCTACTTAATCGTATCGAGCGTGGCCTTTGTCGCAGCGGCTTCAGCCTTAGCTTTTTCAAGATCGGTCGCGGCAAGTCCTGCCTTGGCACTCACAATCGCCGCATTGACACCGATCATCTGATTTTTCCCGGTCGCATCGGCCAGAAGTCCGTTCCCGAGTGCGCTGCACGGATCCATATCTTTGGCGGAATACCCTTCACCGTTCGGGCCCACAAGGCAGTTCAGCGCGTGATGCAAATGCATATGGACCTGATTGATATCGGGACTTTCCGCTGCAAGCCCTGCATGGGTCGCCGCTGCCGCAATCTCTTTTTCCGGCTGCGGCGAAGCGGCATAAGCGCTTGTCGCCATCAGCAAAGAACCTGCCGCAAGAATTGAAATGAAACGCATGATCGAACCTCCCAAAGAAATTGAAAATGCCTTACGGGAAAGCCTACACCCAACGCACTCAATCTGAACACTTACATCTCACCAGCGGAAACTAATCTTCCCGACTTCCGCCAGTTCTTCTGCATTCAGTTCCCATGCGCCTGCCGCGACATTCATTTCCACCTGTTCGGGCTTTGTCGCACCGGCGATGACGCTTGCGACATGCGGTTGACTGGCGAGCCAGCCAAAAGCGAGATCAAGCATCGAATGGCCGCGCGCTTCGGCAAAGGCTGTGAGTTTTTCGACCAGATCAAAATTCGCATCCGACAACATCTGCTTGCCGCGCTCGCCCCAGACGGTGAGGCGACCATCATTGGGCAGGTCCGCACCGCGGCGGTATTTTCCGGTCAGCATGCCGCTGGCGAGGGGGAAGTACGGCAAGATGCTTGCGCCATAGGCTTTGGCGGCAGGTACGACTTCCTGTTCGATCTTGCGGTCGAGCAGATTGTAATGGTTCTGCGCTGACACAAATTTCGAGGTGCCGAGTTCACGGGCGATGTACCAGCTTTCGGCGATCTGCCAGCCGGCAAAATTTGAGGAGCCGATATAACGCACCTTGCCTTGGGTGACGAGCGCATCGAGTGCTGAGAGTGTTTCATCAATCGGCGTTTCGGGGTCAGGGAAATGAACCTGATAGAGATCGATATAATCCGTTCCGAGACGCTTCAGGCTCGCCTCAACCGCGTTCATAATATAACGCCGCGACGCGCCCTTCATCAGATCGCCCTCGCCCATCGGCAGGCCGAATTTGGTGGCAAGCACAATGTCTTTGCGGCGTGCGCCCAGCGCCTTGCCGAGCATCGTCTCCGAACCGCCTTTGTTGCCATAGGCGTCCGCCGTATCGAAGAGCGTGATACCCTGATCCAATGCTTTGGCAACAACAAGATCGGTTGCTGCCTGATCAATACGCATGCCGAAATTGTTGCAGCCCAATCCCACGACCGAGACTTTGAGCCCAGAACGTCCCAATGATTTCATACGCATGGCGCGATGCTCCCAATTTGTATTTTCTTTCCGTCAGCATAACGCCGGTGAGCACAGCGAGGCGAGACAAACGCGTTTGCACCTAAAATAGAAAATCATTAGACTCTGAAATTAGGGCATTCACCCTAAAATCGCGAGCCCGCATAAAAACAAAATCGCGGGCCGCGCCCATAATTCATTCGGTCCATCCTGGGGAGGAAAGCTGATGAAGTTTACGTGGTTTAATCTGATGCCGTGGCAGGACTTGCCCGATGACTTCCGCGAGAAGCATCGCTCTGTCTGGGTCGATATTGATTCACGCCTGTTCGATCCCGTTCGCGCGCATCATCTTTATAATGAATATATGGACCTGCTGGAATATTCCTCCACGCTGGGTTTTGACGGCATCGGTGTCAACGAGCATCACCAGAACGGCTATGGCATCATGCCTTCGCCCAATATCATTGCCGCAGGTCTCGCGCGCCGCACCAAGGACACAGCCCTTGTCGTGCTCGGCAATTCCATCGCGCTTTACAATCCGCCGGTCCGCGTTGCCGAAGAATTCGCCATGCTCGATTGCATTTCAGGCGGACGGCTCGTCGCGGGCTTTCCCGTCGGCACATCGATGGACACGAATTACTGCTACGGGCAAATTCCGGCACTCACGCGCGAGAAATATATGGAAGCGCATGAACTCATCAAACGCGCGTGGGACGATCCCGATCCCTTCGCCTTCAATGGTCGCTACAATAAACTGCGCCACGTCAATATCTGGCCACGCCCTGTTCAGAAGAACATGCCGATCCATATTCCGGGCGGTGGCTCTGTCGAGACTTACGATTTCTGCATCGACAACACATACTCCTATTCCTATCTCTCCTTCTCCGGCTACATCCGCGCCAAGGCCTTGCTGCAGGGCTATTGGGACCGCGTTGCCGAGCGCAATGCGCCCGATGACAGCCCTTATCGCGCGGGCTTTGCGCAAACGATCTGCGTCGCTGACACGGACGAAGAAGCCGAGCGGCTTTATTCAGAGCATGTGAGCTATTTCTACAATCGTTGCCTGCATGTCTATGGCGGTTTCGCCGATGCGCCGGGCTATCGCACCATCAAGACGATCCAGACCGGTGCGCTCTCGCAATATGCGCCACCGATTGACGGCTACGGGCATCTCACCTGGAAGGACCTGATCGAGCAAGGCCATGTGATCGCGGGCAGCCCTGAGACCGTGCGTCAGCGCATGGAAGAACTCATCAAAGGGCTTCGCGTTGGCAATATTTTCTGCCTCATGCATGTCGGCAATATGCCGAAAGATAAATGCATGTATTCGACAAAACTCTTTGCCGAAAAAGTCATGCCGAAACTGCGCGACATGTTCCCTGAATATAAAGACGACAACCGCTTCTGGTGCAGCCCCATCGGCAAACAAGCCGTGCCGGGCAGCCTGCCGACAGAGCAAATGGTTGCTGCGGCCGTGGGAGGAAAAGACTGATGGAACTCAAGACAATCAAAACCCACGCCGTTCCGGTTCGCTATATTGAAGCCGGCAAAGGCACGCCGCTCGTCTATCTCCACGGTGCGGGTGGCATTCAACTTGGCGATCCGTTGCTCGCTAAACTTGCCGAGACGCATCATGTCTTTGCACCGCTGTTGCCGGGCTATGGTGACAGCGAGGAATGCGCAAACTTGCGCGACATGCTCGACTTCACGTTGCACACGGCCGACGTGATCGACGCGTTGGGGCTCAAAGACCCGATCCTTGTCGGTCACTCAATGGGCGGCATGATCGCAGCTGAGATGGCCGCTATCGCACCGGCGTCGATCTCACGCCTCGCGCTTATCTGTCCGGCAGGCCTTTGGCTTGACGATCATCCGATCCCTGATCTCTTTGCGATGCTGCCTTATGAGATGCCGCAATATCTTTTCCATGATGTTGAGGCGGGCACCAAGATCATGACGGCGGGTGTTGAACTATCGGACCCTGAATGGCTCAAGGGTTTTCTCGTGATGAATGCGCGGCAGATGGGCATGGCGGGTAAGATCCTGTTTCCCATTCCGGAGCGCGGGCTGTCGCAGCGGCTCTACCGCATCAAAGCGAAGACCGTGATCATCTGGGGCGACGGCGACAAGCTCATCCCGCCTGCCTATGCGCATGCGTTCAAGAAAGCGATTGCGGGCGCTGAACTCGTCTCCATCGCGGAGGCAAGCCATATGGTGCCGATCGAGAAGACAAATCAGGTCGCCGCCGCGATTTCAAAACTCGGCTGACACACCAAAAGAAAAGCCCGCCCCCAGAAATGAGGGCGGGCTTTTTTGCGTCTTAAAAAATCAAATGCCGCTTGCGATAGCCAGCATGACCATCTGATAGACCGAACCGAGAAGCAGCACGGCTGTTGACAGCAAGCCGATTGAGAAGCCGGTGCCGCGCTTGTCTGCCGCCGCATAGTAACCGCGTGCGTAGAGAAGGCGACCGATCGGATAGATGATGCCGACAACGGCGGCCCAAAGGTCGTGCGATGTCAAAGCAAAGAGCCAGAGCAACGGCAGGAAGATCAACAGACCTTCCATTGTATTTTCATGCACACGCAACACACGCATGAATTCGTCCGGACCCGTCATATTCGGCGCGGGGACATTCAGCTTGGTGCGGACGCGGCTAACATTGATGCCCATCCAGAAAAAAACAAGCACAGAGATGACCGTGACAAGGCCGGTCAGAGGGTATGCAAAGGACATTTCAGGCTCCCGTTATTTTTGTTTTGCCCGTTAGGAGTACAGGGTGCCCGCCCAAAACGGAAGGTCAGGCAGCTATAAAAACACTCGAAACACTCAGCATTTCTTGCAAGAGATCGAGTGTTTCCATGCAGAGATCGTGTGTCAGTTCGTCGAGTGTCATAATCATGCGCGCTGAAGCCTATCCCCGGGTGGGGATCGTTTTGGCTTTTTGTGGTTATCCCGCAAAAATAATCCTCATGCGGGGATAGAGGGTTATTAACGAGCCGCGAGGCGTGAGAGCGTTCCGGCGATGCTCAAGCCGACGATGACGGCGGCCATCGGGATCGCCGTGCCGTTGTTGAGCGCGCCAACGAGCGCACCGCCACAGGCGGCCATGCCGAATTGGACAACGCCGTTCAGGGCGGCTGCCGCGCCGATATTGTTGCTGGCGCGCGACATGGCGGCGGCGACCGCATTGGCACCGATGAAGCCACCGCAGGTCAGCAAGACAAAGAGCGTGGCTATGAAGGGGATGATGGCCATGGGTGCCAGGAGGCTCACCATCAATAAAGTAACGGCGCCGATGAGATGCACGGACATGGCCACCGCCATGATGTCGCGTCCTGAGAAGCGCCGCAGCAGACGCGCATTGACCTGCGCCCCGATGATGAAACAAAAAGCATTCGCGCCGAAGACGAAGGCGAATTCCTCCGGCTCCAATCCGAAATGACGGATGAAGATGAAAGACGAGCCGGTGATGTAAGCAAACATGCTTCCTGAGATGAAGGCATTGGCGAGTGTGAAGGCGACGTAAGGCCGGTCGCCGCATAAAGCGAGATAGGCGCGCAGCACGGAGACGAAATTGCGCTTCACGCGTTTTTGCGGCGGCAGGGTTTCGCCAAGGTAGCGCCAGACGACAGCCGAAATGAAAAGTGCGAAAGCCGACATCGAGAGGAAGATGTAGGACCAATCAAAATGCGCGACATAGAACCCGCCGAGGAGCGGCGCGAGAATGGGCGCGGCCCCCATCACCAGCATTAGCAACGAATAGATCTGCGCTGATTGTTTTTCATCAAACAGGTCACGCACCATTGCGCGCGAAATGACAATGCCTGCACAGCCGCTGAAGGCCTGCAGGAAGCGCATCACCGTCATCCATTCAATGCTCGGCGCATAGGCGACACCCGCTGAAGCGGCCGCGAAAGCCAGAATACCGATCATCAATGGCGGCAGGCGACCATAGCGGTCGGCCAATGGCCCGATGACGCTTTGACCCAAGGCCATACCGATGAAGTAAGCAGCGAGCGTTCCCTGCACCGCGCCGGCACTCGTACCGAAATGCGCGGCAATGGCGGGAAAGGCCGGGAGATACATATCAATCGCAAGCGGTGCGAAAGCGGTGAGCGAACCGAGGATCAGCACAAGGCTCAGATGACCGCGATGAATTTCCGTCGGCTTCTCAGGTGTCATTTGGCCCGCCATATCTCAACTCCGTCCGGCGTCAGCCAAATCAAAACAGAAAACTAAATCTTCTTTTCACCCTGCCAGTAGCGGTCACGCACAGTGCGGCGCACGATTTTGCCCGACGGCATACGCGGCAGATCGTCGGTGAAGTCCACCGAGCGCGGCCGCTTATAGCCCGGCAGGCGCTCTGCCGCAAAGGCCACGATTTCTGCCGCGAGCTTATCAGAGGCCACATAGCCTTCGTTCAACTGCACCACGGCTTTGATCTCCTCGCCCCATTCTTCATTGGGGACGCCGACCACAGCGACGTCATAGACGGCGGGATGCTCCAGCACTTCCTGATCGATTTCGACGGGATAGATATTGACGCCACCGGCAATGATGACTTCGGCGCTGCGACCCGTGAGATAGAGAAAGCCATCCTCGTCGAGATAACCCATATCGCCCATCGTGTAATCGTTGCCGCGATAAGCGCCTTCGGTTTTTTCCGGTGCCTTGAAATACTCAAAGCGGCCCGTTGCGGGCGCTTCAAAATAAATCGTGCCGACTTCTTTGGGTTTCGCCAACTCGCCATTGTCGTTGACGACGCGCACGACAACGCCCGGCAAGGGCTTGCCCACGGTGCCTGCCTTGTTTTTCCATTCATGGCTATCGACAAAAATTCCGCCGCCCTCAGTCGCCGCGTAATATTCAAACACGACGGGTCCGAACAGGTCGATGGAGCGTTCCTTCACATGCGTCGGGCAAGGGGCCGCGCCGTGCAGAATCCAGCGCAGGCTGGAGAAATCATATTTGGCGCGCGTCTCAGGCGCGAGCGACAGGATACGATGGAGCATGGTCGGCACAACATGCGTATGTGTGATCCTGTATTCTTCAACGAGGCGCAAAGTTTCCTCCGCGTCCCATTTGTCCATGACAACACAGCCGATGCCGGAATTGAGCGGGAAGTTGAGGTTCAGCGCCAAGGGGGCCGCGTGATAGAGCGGGCCTGTCACCAGTGCAATATCACCATCACGGAACTGCGCGGTTTCGGTGAGCTTCACGAGCAAGGGCGAAACAGGCGCGGCCTCACGACGGAACACGCCCTTGGGGTAGCCCGTTGTGCCGGACGTGTACATCATCTGTGTACCAAGTACGGGATCGGTGATGTCTTCGGCGGATTCTGCGCTCACCGCCTTGTCGTAATTTGTGAAACCGTCAATATCGCCGCCGACGGAAAGCCCGATCAGGATACCAGGTGACATGGCGGCGGCCTCAATCGCCGAACCTTTAAAACGTGCATCGGCCACAAAGGCTTTCGCCTCGCAATTGTCCACGATGTAGCCGACTTCGTTGCCCTTCAAATGCCAGTTGACCGGCGTCAGGCGAAAGCCCGCACGCTGGCAAGCAGAGGCGGTTTCCGCAAATTCGGGGCGGTTGGAACAGAGAAGCGCCACGGCGTCACCCGCTTTCAGCCCCGCGCGGCGCAGCGCCCGCGTCAACTGATTGGCACGGGCATTGAGTTCGGCGTATGTGCGATTTCCCGCTTCCGACAGAAAGGCCGGGGCTTCGGGCCTGACGCCTGCATGAAAAGCGATGATCATGCCATTGGCGGCGGCCTCTTCGCGGCTCATGCCTGACCCTATTTGCGACACATTCATGCTTGATCCTCCCGCTATTATTTTCGAGGATACGCTGGACCCTCCCCGGCCCTTGCGCTTCCTTCATTCTTGCTTGATGACATTGGACAGCCTCTTCTTTCCCCCCGTCAAGAAACCTTTCCGTGAGCACCCCCAAACCGATGCAAGTTTCACCTAATTCAAGCCCGCGCATCGCGGCACTCACAATTTGCGGCCTGATATGGGCCGGCACCGCCCAGGCGCAGGATCTTCTGCCCGATCCCGCCATCACGCCGGACAATGGCTTCATCACGCTGCAAGTGGAAAACGATCTCTTTGCCAAGGTCTCCAATACAGACCGACACTATACAAACGGTCTCAAGCTCTCATGGCTGTCCGGTCCGACCAATGACATGCCCGACTGGCTCAAATCGCTGTCCGCCCCGCCGCTGTTTAATCTCTTTACCAATGAGCAAAACATCACCGGCGTTTCACGCCGCGTCGGTGTTTCGCTCGCGCATGTGATCTTCACACCCGATGACACAGACGCGACCGCGCCGGTCCTCACCGACCGGCCCTATGCCGCATGGCTCCATACGACCTTTTCGCTTGAAAGCGTGCGCTCCAATGATCTCGGCGAAAGCTGGCAGGACCAGTGGAAGCTCGATGTCGGCGTCGTCGGCCCCTATGCAGGCGGCAAAGGGGTGCAAAACGGCTGGCATAAAGTGATCGGTGCCGACCGATCTGCGGGCTGGGACAATCAGCTCAAGAACGAGCTTGGCGTCAATCTGAGCTTTGAGCGCGCCTGGCGCTCGAACCTGTTCGAGACGCCCAAATTCCTCGGTCTCTCCACCGACATCATCCCCTATGGCGGCGTCGCGCTCGGCAATGTGCTCACCTATGCAGGCCTCGGTGCGATATGGCGTATCGGCCCGACACTGCCGGATGATTTCGGCCCGCCGCGCATTTATCCCGCCTCCGGCGGCTCGCAATGGTTTCACGCCTCCACGGGGTTTGACTGGTATCTTTTTGCCGGTGTCGAAGGCCGCGCCGTCGCCCGTGATATCTTCCTTGACGGCAACACATTCCGCGACAGCCAGTCGATCGACAAACGACCTCTGGTCGGCGATCTGAAGCTCGGTGCGGTCGCCGTCCTTGGCGGCGCACGTCTGAGCTTCACCCATGATTTCCGCACCCGCGAATTTTACGGCCAGCCCAAGATGGATCAGTTCGGTTCAGTGACTCTTGGTTTTGCGCTCTGAACAGAATGCGGGTGGGTTTGCCGCCCCGGTGCCAAATAGTCGCCAGCCTGCTTTCCCCATGCTAAACAAGACGATCAGTATTTTCGGGTCTTTGGGGAGTTTCTATGTCGTTTCGCCAGTTCATCCGCGAGTTCCGCTTGCGGCGCTTTATCTATGCGCGCGGCCACAGAAATCCCATCGTCAAAGCGCTGGCCAAGCAGGCATGGAAAAACTGGTCGGCCTATGAAAACCAAGACTTCCGTCTGACGCGTAACGGCGAAATCTGGATCGCAGACAATATCGCGCATTGGTTCGGGGCGAAAAGCGCGGGCGCTTATGTCGATGTCGGCGCAAACATGGGCGAGTGGACCGACCATTTGAGCGCGACCTGCCCGTTTGCAAAAATCCATGCCATCGAGATTGCACCGACGACACATGCGGCGCTCGCCAAGAGCCTTGGCCAACGCCCGAATGTCACGCTGTACAATATCGGCTTTGCCGACAAAGCCGGTGAAATGACGCTCTATCTCAACCGCAGTTCGGAAACGACGGGGCTCTATCACCACCCTGCCGAAGCCAAAGTCGAAAGCGTGACGGCGCAGGTCGTGCGCGGCGATGATTTTCTCAAATCAAACAATATCGGTCCTGTTCACTTTATGAAGATCGACGTCGAAGGCGCGGAGTTCGATGTGCTGACGGGTCTCGAACAATCGCTTGCGGGCGGCGTGATTGACGTCATTCAGTTTGAATATGGCATCTTCAACATTGCCTCGCGCAAATTGCTCAAGGATTTTTACGAGAAGCTCGATCAGCATTATGTGATCGGCAAACTCTTTCCGCGCTTTGTCGAGTTCCGTCCCTATCACATCAAGCACGAAGATTTCGCGCCTGCCAATTACATCGCAGTGCGTCGTGAACTCGCACCCCTTATCGCTCATCTTCAAAAATAAGAGGCTTCCATGCCCGTCCTTCCCCTCGGTCGTATTCCCGCCTACTGGGCCGCACAACAAGGCGACAAGCCTGCGATCACGCATGAAGGGCGCATGGTGACGTGGAGCGAATTTGATCGCGCAACGAACCGTCTCGCACGCGCCTATGAAGCGCTCGGCGTCAAGGAAGGCGATCTCGTCACTATCGGATTGCCCAATGGTATCGGCTTTTATGAATCCTGCTTTGCCACATGGAAACTCGGCGCGACACCGCAGCCGATTTCAGCTCGGCTGCCGCTGGCGGAACGCGAAATGATTGTTGAGGTGGCGGCACCGTCGCTCGTCGTTGGCGCGGCTCCCGGTGCACATGGCGCTGTCAAATGCATCGGTGAAGATTTTGTGCCCGATGCGTCGCTGTCGGATGCTGAACTGCCCGAGAAAACCTCACGCTACTGGAAAGCCCCGACATCGGGCGGCTCAACGGGTCGCCCCAAGATCATTGTGTCAAATGATGTCGGTGCCTTTGATCCGCTGGAACCGCGCTATCAGCAAGAGATCGGCCGCTCGCAGCTTGTGCCGGGGCCGCTTTATCACAACGGGCCTTTCGCTTTTTCGATGACGGGGTTCACGCGCGGCAATCACATCATCATTATGACGCGCTTTGATGCCGAAGAAACATTGAAGCTGTTGGAGAAGCACCGCGTCGATTGGGTGATGCTGGTGCCGACCATGATGCACCGCATCTGGAACCTGCCGGAAGAAGTGCGCAACAAATATGATCTTTCGGCGCTGCGCATCGTGCTTCATCTCGCGGCCCCCTGCCCCGCATGGCTCAAGGAAAAATGGATTGAATGGCTCGGCGCACCGCGCATCCACGAGCTTTACGGCGGCACGGAAGCGCAGGGCGCGACATGGATCAGCGGTGATGAGTGGCTTGCGCATCGCGGCTCGGTCGGGCGTCCGCTTGAACATTGCGAAATGAAAATCGTCGGTGAAGACGGCACGACACTCGGTCCGCGCGAAACGGGCGAGGTTTATATGCGCCCCTTTGCCGGTCCCGGCACGTCGTATCATTATCTCGGTGCGACATCGAAACAGATCGATGGCGGCTGGGAATCCATCGGCGATATCGGCTTTATGGATGAGGACGGCTATCTCTATCTCGCTGACCGGCATACCGACATGATCCTTGCCGGTGGTGCGAATATTTATCCCGCCGAAGTCGAAGCGGCGATTGATGCCTTTCCCGGCGTGCGCTCGTCTGCCGTGATCGGTCTGCCCGATGATGATATGGGCAACACGATCCATGCATTGGTCGATGCACCTGAAGGCTTTGAAGAAGTGGCATTGCGCGCGCATCTGGCGACGCGGCTGGTGCGTTACAAAATCCCGAAATCATTTGAGTTGGCGCTTGAGCCTTTGCGCGATGATGCGGGCAAGCTGCGCCGTTCAGCTCTCAGAGCCGAACGTCTCAAAAAATAGAAGCGGAGATTAAACTTCCGTCTTGGTGCCGAGTTCCACGACGCGGTTGGGCGGCAGTTGGAAATATTCGGTCGGCGAGAGCGCATAATCCATCAGCAGAATGAAGAGCTGCGATTGCCAGCCCGGCATTTTCGATGAGTGTTCATGCACCAGCGTCTGACGGGACACGAAATAGCTCGTTTCCATTGGCGGGAAATCAAGACCGAAGGTGCGGCAGCGTTCGAGCGATTCCGGCACGTCAACGGGCTGCATGAAGCCGTGACGGATCTCGATGCGGGCAAAGCCGTTGGGCAGCGTCTCAACCGTCATCTGCTCACTCAATGGCACGCGCGGCGTGTCCTCGGTGCTGACACGCAGCAGGGCCACGCGCTTATGCAGGACCTGATTGTGCTTGAGATTGTGCAACAGAGCTGTCGGCACAGCGTCGAGATTGGCGGTGAGGAAGACGGCGGCTCCCTTCACACGTTGAATCTTTTGATCCGCCGCCATCTTCAGCAACGTCTCAAGCGGGATCGCGCCGTCAAGGAATTGCTCGCTCAGCGCCTTGCGGCCACGGCGCCATGTTTCCATCACGGCGACAATGACGATGCCGATCATGATGGGCATCCAGCCGCCTTCGAGAACCTTTGTGAGGTTCGACATCAGGAAGCCCATGTCGAGCACAAAGAAGAAAGCGGCGACAAGGAAGACCGGGATAAGCGGCCAACCGGCGATAAAGCGATAATAGTAAAAGCCCAGAAGCGTCGTCATCACCATGGTCCCCACCACGGCGATACCATAGGCCGAGGCAAGGTTCGATGAATTCTCAAAGCCGAAGACGACAGCAAGCACGCCCACCATCATGGCGGCATTGATCTGCGGCACATAAATCTGTCCGCTCTCGCGCGCCGAGGTGTGACGGATACGCACGCGCGGCAACCAGCCGAGTTCAACCGCCTGGCTTGTGACTGAGAAGGCACCTGAAATCACGGCCTGTGAGGCAATGATCGCGGCCATCGTGGCCAGGAGCAGAAGCGGGATACGCAGCATTTCAGGCGCGAGCAGATAGAACGGATTTTCAATCGCCAGCGGGTCATGCAGGATCAGCGCGCCCTGACCGAAATAATTGAGAATGAGCGCAGGCCAGACAAAGGTGATCCAGATGCGGCGGATGGTCGGGCGGCCGAAATGGCCCATGTCGGCATAGAGCGCCTCAGCGCCTGTGACGGCGAGCACGACAGCGCCGAGCAACAGGAGCGGGCGGACATTGCCACTCAGCAGAAGGTCAATGCCGGGGCGCGGGTCGAGCGCATAGAGAACCTGCGGTGAATAGCTGATGCCCCACACGCCCATGACGGCGAGCGTCACAAACCACATGAACATGACGGGGCCGAAAAAAGCGCCGACGCGCGCCGTGCCGCTTTTTTGCGCGAGGAACAGGCCGACGAGCAGAACGGCTGCAATCGGCATGGTCATATCGGCGAAAGCGGGCGAGATCACTTCAAGCCCTTCGACCGCGCCCAATACCGAGATGGCCGGTGTGATGATGCCGTCGCCATAGAAAAGCGCCGCGCCGATCATACCGGCAATCATGATGCCGCCGCCGAGCTTGCTATTGGCGCCTGCGCGTTTCAGCGACAAGGCAGTCAAAGCGAGCACGCCGCCTTCGCCTTTATTGTCGGCCCGCAAAATGAAAAAGACGTACTTCGTCATCACGACCAGCGTGACAGCCCAGAAGACCAGGGACAAAACACCAATGACACTTGCCGTCGTCGGCTCCAGCCCAACCTTGGGCTCAAAGCATTCGCGGATCGTATAGAGAGGGCTCGTACCAATATCGCCGAACACGACGCCAAGAGCAGCGACATGGAGAGCCAGCCGCATGGGCTGTTTCTCATCGGATAAAGCAGTGCTCAACAGACCGAGCCTTAAGTTGTTTCAGGGGTAGCAAAGGCGCGCATGCTGTCGGAACAGGGGGGCCGGGTCAACACATGCCTGTCGCCCCCTCATTGCGGCCAAACGCCCCCTCTGATAGATGAGGATTAGAGCCATTTTCCTGAAAATTTATCGCGTTATGGAGAAGAAAAAATGACAAGCCCCGCGCCCGAACCCGTCCTGCTCGTCGAAAAATCCGGCGGAATCGCCACAGTTACGCTCAATCGGCCAACCGCCATGAACGCACTGTCGCGGGAGTTGCGCCTCGCCATTGCCGAGACGTTCCTGGCGCTGGAAGCCGACGCCGACGTCAAAGCCGTGATCCTGACCGGCTCGGGCAAGGCCTTTTGCGCCGGGCTTGATCTGAAGGAACTGGGCTCCGGCGCGGCTTCTGTCGGCGGCACCATCGGCGACAAGGACCCTGTGACGTCGATTGCCCAGTTTTCCGGTCCCGTTATCGGCGCGATCAACGGCGTCGCCATTACCGGCGGCTTTGAGCTGGCGCTGGCCTGCGACCTGCTCATCTGCTCGACCAATGCGCGCTTTGCCGACACCCATGCCCGCGTGGGCATCCTGCCGGGCTGGGGCCTCTCCCAGAAGCTTTCGCGCGCCATCGGCATCTACCGCGCCAAGGAACTGTCGCTCACCGGCAACTTCCTGTCGGCCGCACAGGCCAATGACTGGGGCCTCATCAACCGCGTGGTGGAACCTGCCGATTTGCTCGCCACCTGCCGCAAGCTTGCCGAAGACATGCTGACCGTCGTGCCGGACTGTCTGCCTGCTTATAAGCAGCTCATCAATGAGGGTTTTGCGCAGAGCTTCGGCGAGGCGCTGTCGCACGAGCTGAAATTCTCAGGCGCGCGCAACAAGGCGGTTAATTCGTCCGCTATCGAAGAACGCCGCGCGGGCATTCAGGCCCGCGGGAAGAACCAGACGAGTTAAGACGTTACCTTAAAGCTCCTCTCCCTCCGGGAGGGGAGCTATTTCTTCCCCGATGTATCCGGTCCGAGAAAGACGAATTTCTTGATCTCGTCGCCCTGCAGACCTACCAGCAGCGGCGAGAAGGAGCCCGGCAGCGTGATGACGTCGTAAAGCTCGGCGACGGAGCCCGTGATATCAATCCGGTGCTCGATCTCGCCGGTGTTGATATTGACGATATAGACACCGCAGACAGGCTCAACGCCGCGCGTCGCCAACTCCTGATCGAGCGGCAGGCCTTCAAACACTTTGTTGCGCGGTTTTGAAATGCCGATGATGGCATAGTCGCCGACAAATCTCAGTCCACGGACGAAACCGGGACACCAGCTGACTTGTACGAATTTGGATGTCGAGCGGTCCACATAGCCAAACCAGCCTGTGCCGGCTTCCAGCACCCAGAGCTTGTCGCGGTAGAGCCGCGGCGAATGGGGCATGGACAGCCCTTCGCATACGGGCTTGTTGGTGCGCACATCCATCACGAGACCACCCGCCGCGCGATGTTCGCGCCAGCCGCCGCGCGTGTTCGACGTGCCGATGATGGTGACGAAAGCGGGCATGCCGTTTTCAAGGCAGAAGCCGTTAAGATGACACCGATCCTCGCCAACGATGCGGTCGATAAAAGGCGGCCGCCAGATGGGATTGAAACTGCCGCGCATGTCGAGCGAGGCAATGCAATTATAGCCTGTCGCCACAGCAAGCAGACGCTCCTTGCGGTCGATGGCCAGATCATGCACGTCGACGGCGCCGGTCACATGGGCCTGACGCGGCAGATAGAGCCTGTCCCAGCCTTCATGGATTTGGCCCGGCACCAGCGAATTGGCAAAGCGCCAGACCGAATGGCGCATCGACAGCATGAAGCCATCATCCGTGGAGGCAATCGCCATCGCCATATCAAACGTGCGCTCGGAGACCGCGTATTGTCCGGTGCGGCCGCGCCCGATCATCACGACCTTGCCCGCCGCATAGGTCGAGAAGGCAAGCCCCACATCATGGCGGGCGAGCCAGGCCTGAAAGTTCGGCGTGAAATTCAGATGGAACGGCGCCACAGGCTCCTTGTTCACATCATCGCCCACCACCATCGGGTTCGTCGCCATATCGCTCAATCTCCGCCGTCAGATTATGTTTTTGCACTATTCCCGAGCGCGCAGCGCTAAGACGGGCGCGTTGCACTATTGATGAAAAGCGTGGTCGGGCCAAGCATCAGATTGACTTCATCTATCAACCGCGCCTTGTCATAGTGCCTCACCTCTTCATAGCGCCGCGCAAAGGCTTCGCGACCGTCGGCTTGAAACCAGAGCGGTGCCTTGGGGTCGGCGCAGCGCGGGTCGGTGGCCGCATAGTCCCGCACGCGCTGCGTATAGGTCTCAAGCTCTTCAGTGCCTGCCGCCTCATGTCGCACAAAGTCATGCGCGGGCGTCAGACCCTTCACAAGGTTCATCGGGAACATATAGCTCGTGCGGGCTTCAAGCCGCATCGTGCCATCGGGTTTGAACACAATGGCAGGCAGAAACGGCGCGAGATTGGGAAACCAGATGTTTGGCAGAATGCGCGCCTTCCAATAGATCTCGCCGACGCGGGCAAATTCGAAATAGGATGTGATATTGTTGAAATTGGCGCTCGCCATCGGCAGCATTTCAACCTTGGGCTTGTTGACGTTTACCGTGTCGTTCGCCACGTCGAGATAAAACGTGCCGACCTGAATGGCGTTCTGGAAATAGCCGCCGCGCAACGCACCCCAAACGCGCTTGACCGGCCCGCCTGCGCGGACAAAATCATGCATCGCTTTGAGGCCTGTCATATGAACCGGAGCCGGTTCGCGCGACATCAGGCTCAGCATGTGGCGTGTGATCTCAAGGCAGAAGCTCACAGGATAGTTGACGGGCTTTGCATTGGTGCCCGCATCGGCGGCAAGGATTGCGCCCCGCGCGATCTCAGCCTGGAAATACCTGTCTGCCTCTTTACGCAGTTCAAACATGTCGCGCACGATCTCATCGATATGCGGTGTGATATTTGCATCGGTCAGCGCGCGTAAAGCCCCGCTGTCCGGCAGCACACATTCTGCCCGATACATATCGACAAGCGCTTTGAGCGTATATCCCTCAGCCATAGAAAACCCCGTCACCGGCTTTTCATACCAGTGACGGGGCTCCATTTCCAATCAATCAGACGTCACGTGTTACCACTCGAAACGAGCACCAACGCGCACGCCGCCTGACTTTTCATAGTCGCCGCCGACCGCGCCGTCATATTGCGCGAAGGCTGTGATGCCGCCACCGACCACCACGTCCACGCCTGCGCCGACTGCGGCATAGGTCTGGTCGCGGCTATCCGTGTTGCCGGAGAAGGCAGCGCCTGAGGTGAGGAAGCGACCGTTGACGGTGCTGTCACCGGAGCGCAGTTCTTTGGCAAGAGCTGCACGAACCGACGGACGCACGCTCCAGGCCGCGTTCGGGTCTTTGATGGTGAAGCCAAGCTCGGCTCCGACCTGTCCGCGCACTGTGTCGCTTGAGACGTCCTGAATGGACATGGCTGCTGTACCGCCGCCCGTTTCCGAGTAACCGTCGCGGGCAAGATGCTGCCAGCCGAGGCTTGCGCGGGGAACAATCGTCCATGAACCCTGAATGGGGATCGTGTGGCCGATGCTGAAGCCCGCACCTGCTGTCCATGCTTCAGGTGAGCTGTTCGCCGTTGAGACGGTGCCGAGCACCAGAACGCGACGAGACACGTCCTGTTCCTGATAGGCACCGGTCACGGCTGCCGTCATGAACGTGTTGCCCATGCCGTAAGACGTGTAAGCCGCCACGTTGTAGCCCTTGATGCCGGTTTCTGAGCCGCCGCCTTCGGTCGTTGCTGTGGTGTCGATGTAACCACCGGCCACACCCACGCTGAAGCCATCGGAACCGAACACGTCACCACCCATTGCAAGACCCTGGCTCTGAATGTCAGCGCCGCGTGTCGTGCCCATGCCGGAACGGTTGGTCTGGTTGTAGAGACCCGTGCCCCAGATGCCTCTGTTCTGGCCGACGCCGTCTTCGGCGTTGCCGATCACGGCGTCGAGGAAGGTGAAGCCCATCGTCGTGCCGCCCGTCATGCCTGTATTGACGGAAGCCGGTGAGGCGGATGTGAGCGAGACAACGCCCGGGCCGCTGTAATCGAACACGCCGCCATTGAAGGTTGAGAACGTGCCGGTGACAGTGCCGGTTGTCGTGATCACGTCGCCGACAAAGCCGTCAACGCCGCCGAGGAATTCCATCGTGATGGCCGTGCCGGGATTAATCGTCACGTTGCCGCCGGTCACGTTGAGCAAGTCGGCCTGGTTGCCTTCAACCTGAACCTTGAAGCCCGAACCCGGATTGAACGTGACGTTACCAACGACGTTCAACGTGCCGGGCGAGTTGCCCGGCGCGACGGTGCCGTCAACGTCAACATTGCCGATGACCGTACCGGAGCCGCCGAGTGTGCCGCCGACGCCGACATAGATGTCGTCTGCTGTCAGGATGCCGTTAACGGCAAGCTCACCGCTGACGATTTCGGCATAGCCGCTGCCGAGATTGAGGTTCGATGTGAGGTTCCAGATGTCGCCTTTTTCACCGGAGACTGACAGATAGTCGAAATTGGTGACCGTGCTGGCAAGCACGCCCTGACCATTGAGGTAAAGGCGATCATTAGAGATGCTGCTACCGGCGATGCTGCCGATGATTTCCGCGCCTGTGTTCAGATAAAGCGACGAGTTCATCGCGTCAGAGAAGTCGATCGCCGTGCCGCCCGTGCCGCCAACAAAGCCGGCGACATTGATGGCCGTAAATTGAGCATCATCCTCAACACGAATACCCGTGCCGCCGACAACGCTGGTGCCTTTGTTGATGTTGATGGTGGTGTTTTGATTGCCAAGATAGACCCACGAATATGAGTCATTGTCGTAATAAGAGCTTTGGCCCGTTACGAGAATACCGGCACGACCGTTACCAGCCACAATAGAGCTTGAACCATTGAGCGTGATAGTTGTGTCTTCGCTTCCGTTGATCACAACGCCGTTACCGTAGGCCGCAATGATCATTGCGTTGTCGTTGAGCGTCAGTGAGCTGTATTTCTGCTCATCAAACGAAACGCCGTTGCCGTCAAGCGAGATAACCGATGCATTATCATTCAATGTGACGGCATTGTTCGCGCCTTCACTCAGTACAATACCATCGTCGTAATTGACGCGGATGGTGCTGTTGTCATTGAGCGTGACAGTGGTCCCGACGGTCTCATCCACCACAACGCCGTTGCCATAATAGGCAACACGCACGGAGCTGTCGCCATTCATCGTCAGTGATGAGTAGTCGTCGCGCAAGCGCACGCCGGTGGCAACGTTGGTGTTCATGTCGATGGAAGCGGTGTCGTTCAATGTGATCGACGCACCCTCACCACGCGCATCAATGCCGTAGCCGTAACGGATTTCAAAATCTCCGTCATCTTGTCCGATATTGATCGACGAGGCACCGTTCATCACGACGGTTGTGTTGTCGCCGTAAATGTTGATGCCTCTGGCCAGGTTCAGGTCGCCTGCCGAATCCACATTGATGCTGGACGTGCCGTTCAGCGTGATTACGCCTTCGTCACCAGCGATAAGGATACCTTCGTAGGTTCCGTCTGAGTTGCTATATTCATTGGTGCCGAGAACATTGATGCTCGACGAACCGTTCAGCGTCAGCGACGGCGCGTAGGACGCATATTTTGCACGAGCACGGCGCCTGTCACCACCCAGCACAACACCGGCTGCCCAAGGATTATCAACATCTTCGCCGCTCAACGTCACGTTGACGGAAGAAGAACCGTTCAGCGTCACGAGGCCTGCGGCGGAGCTATCTTCACCATAGCTGCTGACGCTCAAGCCCACATAGCTGCTGTTATGGCTGTCGCCCGTGCCGTTCACATTGATCGTCGAGGTATCGTTCAGTGTAACCGAGGGATCAAAGCTTTCGATCTGCACGCCAACGGTCTCGCCGGAGCTTTCGCCGCCGTCGGCATTGACGGTGACTGATGAGCCGCCGTTGAGAGCGAGGCTGGCATAGTCGCCGCGCATGATCACGCCGAAGGTCTCTGAATCCCGGTCGTCATTATATGTATCGACGGTGATCGCCGAACCACTATTGAGCGTCAGCGTGTTGCTCTCGCCATACATGGTGACGCCGGTTGTCTCGCTGTATTTCGCGTCATTATAAGCTTCGACATTGATGACCGAACCGCCATTGAGCGTCAGCACATTATCTGCGCCGCTCATTTCGACGCCGATTGTCTCGGCATATTTCTGACGATTATAGGTTTCGACGCTGACGGTCGAACCACCATTAAGTGTCAGAGTGCTGGCCTCACCGCCCATGACAATGCCGGTGCTGCTCGCATATTTATTCTCGTTATAGATGTCGAGCGAGACTTCCGAGGCACCATTGAGCGTCAGCGTATTGCCTGCGCCATAGGCGTTCACAGCAAAGGTTTGGGCATTGTTGCTGCTGGTTGAGCCGTAAATATCAATCGATGAGCCGCCGTTCAGCGTCAGATCGACATTATCGCCGTCAATATCGATCGCCGTGCCGGAGTTGCTTCCGTCGAGACCAAGATAAAGCTGCGAGCCGCTGTTCAGCGTCATCACATTGTCATTGCCATCGAAATTGACGGCCTTGTTGTCGCCATACACGCCAACAGCGGAGTCAGTTCCGAGCGTTACAGTATTGCCATTGCCAAACAGATCAATGACGCGGTCTTCATTCGCATAAACATTGGCATCCGCATTGATCGTGACGGTCACGTCACTGGCATCGCCCTCAATCGAATATTCAACATTGCCCGAACAGGTGATCGTCACGCCATCGGCAACCGGTCCGCCGTCGCAGGAACCGCCGATATCCGCATGAGCGGCGCTGGTGGCCATAAAAAAAGCGCCCGCAACGAGGGCACTTGAGCCGAGCAACTGTCGGCGGAACTTCGAATGAATATGCACGGTTATTCCCTTTACTAATTTCGGGCATATGGCACTAACCGGCACAACTAAGCCATCACCCAAAAGAACGAATTCGGGTGAATAGATCGTCTTTGTTTACAATTGCTAAGGTAGTGACAAAGAAGGCGCAGATTGACTTACCACTCGAATCGAAATCCGCCACGCACACCACCAGATGTCTCGACATCGCCGCCGACACCACCGTCATAACTCACGAAAGCCGTCACGCCGTAACCGACGCCGACATCAACACCCGCACCTAACGCAAGGTAAGACTGATCGCGCTGATCAAGCGCTGCAGTGAAACGTGCACCGGATGCCACAAACCTACCAGTTGCCGTCGCGTCACCGCCGCGCCACTCCTGCACAAGAGCGGCGTTGATCGCCGGCCGCACTTTCCACGTGGCATCGGGGTCAGCGATGTTGAGCGACAATTCTGCGCCTGCGCGCGCACGCATGGTGTCGGACGCGATGCCATCCAGCGCAAAAGCACCCGCGCCGCCGCCTGTTTCGCTAAAGCCGTCGCGCTCCACATGCTGGTAGGTCACACCTGCCTGCGGAGTGAGCGTGAAAGCGCCGTTGAGCGGCAGATCATGGCCGATGCCGAGACCCGCGCCGCCTGACCAGGCTTCCGGTGCGCCGCGCGCCGTGAGAAGAACGCCGCCCGCCAGCACATTGCGTGACACGGATTGGTCCTGATAGGCCGCTGTCAGTGCGCCCGTCGCCCATGTGCTGCCCGTCTTGTAAGAGCCATAGGCGGCTGCGTGATAGCCGTCGATGGTTGAGCGCGAGCCGCCGCCTGCGGTTGTCGCCTTGCCATCGAGATAGCCGCCTGCGAGGCCGAACTTCATCTCGCCGCTTTGCCAGATGTCGCCGCCGAAGGCGCCGCCCGTATTGCGGCTCTCAAAGCCGCGCGATAAGCCATCGCCCGCGCGGTCGGAGCGGTCCGAGAGGGTCGTTGCCCAAAGCGTTTGGCCCGTACCGGCGCTGCGGCTCGCCTGACCCAACACCGTGTCGAGAAAGAGGAAGCCCTGCGATGCACCTGCCGACATTGCACCGTTGAGGCTTGAGGATGATGTTGAAACCAGTGTCAGAACATTGGGATTTGAATAATCAAGCACGCCTGCACCGGCGAAAGCGAACGCGCCTGTGATGCCGCCGGTTGCGGTGAGAATGTCACCGGCAAAGCCGTCCGTGCCGCCTGTAAATGTCGCCTGCAAGATCGCGCCCGGATCAATCGTCACCGTGCCCGGTGCGCCCGACACATTAAGCTGGTCGGCCAGACCACCGGCGATTTCAACATCAAAGACCGAACCCGCCGCCATGGTGACGGAACCCACGACATTCATCACACCGGGCGACTGGCCGGGCGCGAGCGTGCCGTAGTTGGTGATATCGCCTTCGATGAGTCCTGTGCCGCCCAGCGTCGCGCCTTGTTCAATCGTGATGCCTGACGACGCATAGAGATTGCCGATCGCGACAAGTTTGCCGGAATTGATTGTGACCGTATCAGCAAACGTGGAGGTCAGTGTCCCGAGCGTCCATGTGCCTGTGGCATTCACAGTCAGTTCGTCAAAGCCCAAGACATTGTCGATGAGCGTGCCTGCGCCTTGCAGCACCAGACTGTCGCCATTGCCGCTGCCGCCGCCTTCGATAGAGCCGATGATCGTTGCCGAATTGAGAATGACCGTGTTGCTAAAGCCGCCGTTCATATCAATCGCGGTGCCGCCCGTGCCGACGACTGTGCCGTTGATGGTGATCGTGTCGAAGGTGTCGCTCACATAGAGGCCGTTGTAGCCCGAGAGATAGGCGTTCTCACCGAGAAAAACGGAATTATAGAACCCCCCCGCCATCACAATCGCAGGCGCATCGGCTGCCAATATTTGCGCCTGGCCATTGAGCGTGATGGTGCTGTCGATATTGCCGCCGAGCAGAAGGCCGACCATACCACGCGGCCCCATTTCGGCATTGGTCGTGTCAATCGTCGCATAGTCGTTGAGCGCAACTTCGTTCCCCAAACCATAAACGGCAACGCCCGCACCGCCAGAATTTGCGTAGCCGTTCATCGTCACAGAAGAGTTGCCGTTCAGCGTCAGCTGTCCGTAAGCGCTGTTCATCACGACGCCGATGGCGTCTTGCGCTTCGACGAAATTGAGCGTGACGTTCGCACTGTCATTGAGCGTGATGTTGACGTAATCGCCGCCCGCGCCGATGCCGGAAACATAGCTCGCTACGCCGCCATCGGCATTTACACGCACAAAGCTCGTGCCGTTGAGTATCACGGATGTGTAGTCACCGAACTGGCCGATGCCTGCATAGTCACTGGAGCCGCCGGTGCCATAGACCCGCACATTGGCCCCTCCGTTGAGCGTGATCGTACCGAAATCGCCGCGCTGCATCGTGCCGACAATCGTGCCGGTGGCTGCATCCTGAGCCGTGACCAGGACGAAGCCGTCATTGAACTCAATGTCGGAGGCATAGGCGAGCGGACCCGGTCCGTCGCCTATTTCGAGAATGCCGTAGATATTCGCATTGGTCGTCGCGGCGGCGACATTCACCGTCACGCTGGCGTGATCTTCAAACGTGATCGTGCCGCGTTCGTCCGTGTCTGTAGCATAGTTGATCACGTCCATGCCGTTGTAGTCCGTGCCCAGACCGCCATAGCCGCTCACACTGATATGCGTGTCGGCGTTGAGCGTGATCGTATGATTGCGCGAGTGGACCACGAGACCGGCATAGGACTCTGCGTCGGTGCCTGCTGTTTCCAGCTCCACCGACGAACCGCCGGAAGCGGCGCTGAACGTGAATGTGACATTATCGCCGTCGAGCAAAATGGCGGGCGTTGACTCGCCCGTCGATGTCGCACGCACGTCGCCGCCATTGATGATGAGCGTTGCATCATCGCCATATGTATCAATCGTGCCGTAATAGTCAGAGCCGGTGCTTGTGGCCAATGAGGTCGGGTTGAGCGTTATGGTGTTGCGGTCACCGACAAGCTGAACCGCCGGACCACCCGTGCCGGAAATATCCGCGCCGGCCGCAATCGTCACACTCACATCATCGGCTGTGCCGGTGACGGGCGTATTGCCGGGCCCTGTACATGTGATGACCGCATTATTTGCGACCGGGCCGCCCGAACAGGCAGCATAGGCCGGACTTGCCCCGAGGATGCCCGCGCCGAACATGAATGCGCCTGCCGCCAGCGACGACGTGCCGAGCAGTTTCGTCCTCAAACTGAATGAAAATGACATGTCCCGCGCCCCCGCTGTGACCAATCACCCGGGGCCGCACACCACACGCATGTGGCTTTCCTGTTTTTCACTGCCCCCCAAACGAAAAACTTTCAGTGTCATTAAACACTGAAAGTTTGCCGTGATCCATAATGACGTCGGTTAATCCGCTCAAAGAACGGATCAGGCCGCTACCATTCCATGCGGGCACCGAGGCGCCAGCCGCCGGAGCGCTCTGCATCGCCACCAAAACCGCCGTCATAATTGACGAAGGCCGTGACGCCGTAGCCGACTGTCATATCGACGCCTGCACCGACCGCAAGATAGGTCTGGTCGCGGCTGTCGAGATCGCCGTTAAAGGCCGCGCCTGTTGTACGGAATGTACCGGTTGTTGACGTGTCGCCATTGCGCCATTCCTGCGCCAGGGCGGCATTGATCGACGGGCGCACCTTCCACAGAGCATTTTTATCGGCGACGTTGAGCGCCAGTTCTGCGCCGACGCGACCGCGGATCGTATCGGTGGCGATTTCGTCAAGCGCCAAAGCGCCGGTGCCGCCGCCTGTTTCGGTATAGCCGTCACGTGTCATGTGCTGGTAGCCGAGGCTTGCACGCGGCGTGAAGGTAAAAGCGCCGTCGAGCGGGAACTCGTGGCCGATGCCGAAGCCGACACCGCCGAGCCATGCTTCGGGCGAGCCTTGCGCGCCGACCAGAACACCGCTGGAGAAAACATTACGTTTCGCGTTCTGATCCTGATAGGCCGCTGTCACCGCTGAGGTGAAATACGTGCCGCCGAACGTGTAGGTGCTGTAAACAGCCGCGTGGTAGCCCTCAATCGAGGTCCGCGAGCCGCCGCCTGACGTCACCGCATCGCCGTCGAGATAACCGGCGGCGAGACCGAGCGTGAAATCACCCGCGCTCATCACGTCGCCACCAAAGGCACCGCCATTGCTATTTTGATCGAAGCCGCGCGACGAGGTTGTAGCGGCCGTGCGCGTGGACTTGCTCCAGAGCGCCGTGCCCCAGAGTGTCCTGCCGACAGAGGCGCTCTTCTGCGCTTCGTTGAGAACCGTATCAAGGAAGGTAAAGCCCTGCGCGGCACCGGCGGACATGCCGCCGTTCATGCTGGATGACGAAGCCGCCGTCAACGAGACCGAGCCCGGTGTGCTGTAATCAAGCGCCGCGCCGCTGCCGGGCGTGAACGTGCCGGTCACGCTTGCGCCCGTTACGATGTCGCCGACGAAGCCGTCCGCACCGGGGAAGAATGTCGGTTGAACAATCGCACCAGGATCAATCGTGACGGCACCCGTCGCATTGAGAAGGTCGGCTGCCGTGTCACCGATTTCCACCTCAAAGATCGAACCGGCATTAAAGGTCACGGGGCCGACGACATTGAGGGTGCCGGGTGAGTTACCCGGCGAGACCGTACCGCCGGCAAGAACAGTGACCGTACCTGTGATCGTACCCGCGCCGCCGAGAACACCGCCTGAGTGAACCGTGAGATCGTCCGCGGTCAGCGTACCGTTAACCGCGAGGCGACCGGCGATGATATCGACTTCATCAGCTGTGTTGGTTGAACCGACGGCGAGGTTCCAGTAGTCGCCGTCCATCGTGACGAGGCCGAAATCCTCGAAACCTTCATTAAGGATACCTGTACCGGCGAGGGTCAACTCGTCGGAGCCGCCGCCAAGCACCGAGCCGATAAGCTGCGCACTGTCGAGGGTCACAGAGTTGTTGGTGCCGCCTGATACGTCGATGGCAGTCGTACTACCGGCATCAAAGTGACCGATAACGAGGCCCGCCACGTAAAGGTTGTTTTGATTGCCGGTCAGCAAGATGCCGACTTCGCCTATGACAGCCGTGCCTTTTCCGACATTGACGGTTGTGTTGTCGCCTACCGAGTCAATGCCCGCCGCGTAGAAGCCGCCGTAAATGACGGCGCTGTCGTTCAGGGTGATTGTGACGCCGTCGCCGCTAACCCGCACACCGTCCACATAGGGGGCATAATAGGCTTCGACCATCGAGTGGCCGTTCATGGTCAACGTGTCGCCGTCGCCGGCCAAATAGACACTCTGGCCGAATGCATCATCAGATGCAGCTATACTGATCCGCGCATCATCGTTCAGCGTGATCTGGTTGCTGTAGCCCGATGAGAAGATGCCGGTGACGTAGTTGCTGTCGTCCTGAACGTAAATGTTCACTCTTGAATCGCCGTTCAGCGTCACGGTCGCGCCGCTACCGGCAATAGCGATACCCAGATATTTGGTATCTGCGCCTTCGCCAGCGCCGGTGATGTTCACAGACGATGTGCCGTTCAGGACAACGCTGGGCGCCGCATCGCCCGGTGTATTGAAGGCCAGGATGCCCACATAGCCTTTAGCATCCGTGCCGCCGACCCATTCCTCCAGGTCTTCGTCATAATGCGCACCGACATTGATCCGGCTCGCACCGTTCAGCGTGATCGGATTGCCGCCACCGAGCGACATGATACCGGTATACTTATTATCCTCGCCGTTGCTGCCTCTGATATTGATGAAGCTGTCATTGAGGGTGAGGGGCCCCATAAATTTATCCACACCGCCATAGCCGGCATTCATAATGCCGATATATTTTGAGTCTGACGCTCCGCTGCCCTGCACGGTCACATATGAACCCGCATTGAGCGTGATGTGGCCGGTCTCAGCCGCATATTCTGCAAAATCGACAGAGGTGATGCCGATATACTTGCTGGTGATGCCTTCACCATGCGCGTTGAGTGTGACGCCTGAGCCGCCGTTCATTTCGACAACCGGCGCATAGCCTTTGGCGGCAATGCCGAACATGTTGCTTGATTCAACATCTGTGTTCAGCGTGACGGTCGAGCCACCGCCGAGCGTGATGTGCCCGAGCTTGAAATCTTCGTCCATGCCGATAATAGAAACGCCGTAGACTTCCGCACTGCCCCCGGAACCATACGCATTGACGGTGACCGACGAGCCATTCGCAAGAGCAATCCCGCCAATGGCTGTGTCGGAGAGGTTCTGCTGAAAGACCGCGATACCGGCATATTTGTTGTCGTCGCCGGCGCTCTCACCCGTAACGGTGACCGATGAGGCATTGAGCGTGACATGGGCGTCCGCACCACCAACGCTGAAAATGCCGGCATATTTCTCTTCGTCTGAAGCGCCCGCGCCGGACACGTTGATCGAGGAATTGTTCAGCGTGATGTCAGCTGCATATTTGTCATCATCGACCGCATGGGAGAGAATGCCCATCATGCTACCGGCCGTATCGGTACCATTGCGCGAGACATTGATCGACGAGCCGCCGTTCAGCGTGATCGTATTACGGTTGGCCGAGGTTAAGGCCGTGTTCTGAAAGACGACGCCGTAATAGTCGTTTTCGACGATCTCGCTCGGGGTCGCCTCATCGCCAAGGCCTGTCACATTGATCTGTGACTCGCCGTTCAGCGTGATGGAAATTTTCTCGCCGAAGGCCTCAATGCCACCGGCCTGATGATCGTCATATTTGTTGTCGTAGCTGCCGCCGATGAAATTAATCGACGAGCCGCCGTTCAGAACAATGTTTGAACCGTCAAAACCCTGAATAGAGAGTGCATAGGAATCCTGGTCCAGATTGTATTGCGTCAGCGTGATCGACGCGCCGCCATTGAGTGTCACGTCACCGCTGTTATGGGCCTGAACCGCATTGCGCGTGTCACCAGTGGCAGTCGCGGTTGAATCCGCACCCATGACAAGGGCTGAATTGTCATCGTACACGCCAATCGCGACTTCACCGTCCGTATCGACATGCGCGTCGGAGTTCAATGTGATCGTCGTGTTGTCGTCTGTTGTGTAAACACTGTAGGGAATATTTCCGGTGCAGGTGATCGTGATGGTGCTCGTGCCTGCCGTGACGCAGGAGCCTGCCGGAGGGAGGGCGAGCGCGGGAGACGCACCGAGCCAGAATGTTCCGGCAACTGCCAGAGCCGATGTGCTCAGCAGTTTCGTGCGCAAGCTCAGATTTCTGGCCATAGGTTCGCCCTCAGATCCGGCACCCGCGCGGCACCGCTCAATTCACAAGCGACGATCAATAGAGCAAAAAATGTGACTTATCCATTGGCAGCACGTCACGGCTGCAAAAAATACCAAAATAGAAATGACTTTTTTGGGGAGCATTTGCGGCGATGCAATATATCCCGCTAATCCGCCGCCAATTTGAAGTGATCCCACCAGCACACACGAATCTGACTGCCTTTGTCCGTATAGCCCACCAACGTCAGTCCCGCATTCAGCACGGGCCGGGCGCCATAGCCCTGATTGGCAATGACAGCGGCATAGCCCGCTACCTCGGCTTGCGGGTTGGCAAGCGACCATTGACGCAGCGACTCTCTGAACAAAAAAGTCAGTGGCACGACAAGACCTGACTTTTCGGCTTCCGGCCGGACGAGAAGCCGCATGAAGGCAAAGCGCTGACGGAGCGGCTCATAGATATGGATCTGAGCGGTTGAAATGGCCACAAGCCGGTCGCCCGAATAGGCAACCGCTACCAGTTCCTTGGCGCGCGCCTCCGCCGAGACCCCAGGCATCAGGCGTCCCGTTTCTTTCCACATTTCAATGGCATCGCGCTCGAATTTTGGATTTTCGAGCTTCCAGGCAGGCAAGAACTTCACATCGGGCAGCGTTGCAGCACTCATGACACAGGTATCCTGAAATGATCCCACCAAAACACGCGGACCTGATGGCCGTCGGGCGTATAACCGACCAATGTGAGTCCCGCAGGCAGAATGGGCTGCGCCATATAGTGCTTGTCCGTGACGACCGCACCATAGCCAGCCAGCAACTCCTGAGGGTGGTCGAATGACCATTGGCGCAAGGTCTCACGCAAATGCACTGTGAGCGGCACGGCCAGTCCCGCTGCTTGCGCCTCAGGCCGCATCAGCATGCGCATGAAGGCGAAACGCTGACGCAGCGGCGCATAGGGTCTGACCTCAGCCGAGGTGATGCCCACAAGCCGGGCGCCCTTATAGGCCAGCACGACCAGTTCCTTCAGTCGCTCTTCCGGCCTCACGCCCGCCGGCATGACCCCCATCTCACGCCACATCGCCATGGCGTCGCCCTCGAGTGCGGCGTCGCCCCGCTTCCAGGCGGACACATAGCGAATGTTTGAGAGAAAGTCTGCGCTCATGGCCGTCACGCGACCGGCAACCGGTAATGGTCCCACCAATAGAGCCGCACCTGCTGGCCGTCCGCATTGTAACCGGCATGGACAAGGCCCGCCGCCGTTACCGGCGTTTTGCCATAGCCTTTGGCGGAAATGGCAATGGCAAAACCCGCCACCTTCTTCTGCGGATTGGCTTTCGACCATTCGCGCAGTTCTTCCCGCATCGCAATGGTCATGGGCACGACAATGCCCGCCTTTTCAACCTCAGGACGCAGGAGAATACGTCCGAAAGCGAAACGCTGACGCACGGGCGGATGGGTCTGAACCTCCGCCGTCGTCACGCCGACCAGCCGCGCACCGATATAGGCTGAAACGACGAGCTGGGTTGCCCTCTGCACCAGGTCGATATCAGGCGGCAACATGCGGAGTTCCTGCCACAGCGCCAAGGCATCAGCCTGCAATTTAGGGTCATTCCGCTTCCATGCGGGCACAAAGCGCAGATTATCAGTCATAACGGTCTCGTCTCATTAGCTTTGCGAATCCCCAATTCGTTATTTGCGCGACGCTAGCACCTGACACAAGCCCCGCAAAATCCGCTATGCTCCCTCCCAACAGCCATCAGAGCACTTTCGGGGAGTTTCAGACCATGCACGATCTTGTCATTCGCGGCGGCACAGTATTTGACGGCACGGGCACCGCCCCGATCGAAGCCGACATCGCCATCGAAGGCCGCACCATTGTCGCTGTCGGCAAAGTTGCAGGCCAAGGCCGCGAGGAGATCGATGCCAAGGGTCAGATCGTGACGCCGGGCTTTATCGATGTGCATACGCATTACGATGGTCAGGTCACATGGGACCCCTATCTCCAGCCCTCCACCTTTCACGGCGTCACCACCGCCGTCATGGGCAATTGCGGCGTCGGCTTTGCACCCTGCAAACCGGAACAGCGCGATTGGCTGTTGAGCCTCATGGAAGGCGTCGAGGATATTCCGGGGTCTGCTCTTGTTGAAGGCATCAAATGGAATTGGGAGAGCTTTGCCGATTACATGGATGCGGTCGAAGCCTCGCCGCTGGCGCTCGATGTCGGCTTGCAAATCCCCCATGCTGCTGTCCGCGCTTACGTGATGGGTCAACGCGCGCCCGCGCTTGAACCCGCGACAGAAGCTGACACTGCCGAAATGGCGCGTCTCGTTGTTGAAGCTTTGAATGCTGGTGCGCTCGGCTTTTCAACGTCGCGCACGGTGAAACATAAAGACAGCAAAGGCGGCTCCACGCCGACGCTGAAAGCCGAAGCTGCCGAACTTCACGGCATCGCGCGCGCCATGGGCAAAGCAGGCAAAGGCGTGCTGCAACTCATCGCTGACTTCAAAGACACTGACAATGAATTTGCGATGCTGCGCGGCATGGTCGAACTGTCAGGCCGTCCGATGTCGATCACCATTGAACAAGATGACCGCTGGCCCGATGTCTGGGCGCGCGTGTTGCACAATATTGCTGAAGCCAACAAAGCCGGTCTGCCGATCAAAGGTCAGGTACCGCCGCGCGCCACCGGCCTTCTGCTTGGCCTCACCGCCTCACTCAATCCTTTCATCATGCACCAGACCTTCCGCTCGATCTGGGGCGCACCGCTTGAACAACAGGTCAAGGCACTGCGCGATCCTGAATTCCGCGCGAAACTTCTCGCTGAAGAGCCTGTCTATCCCGCAGGCGAGATCATCGAGATGATCTGCGTTGCCTATCACAAAATGTTTGCGCTCGGTGACACGCCGAATTACGAGCCCGCGCCGGAAGAAAGCGTCAAAGCCATCGCTGCCGCCGCAGGCAAGAACCCGCGCGAGGTTGTGCTTGATCTGATGCTGGAACGCGACGGCAAGGCGCTGCTTTATTTTCCGCTGATGAATTATTCATCCGGCAGCCTCGACAATGTTGAGAAGATGCTGAAACACCCCAACACCGCTTTCGGTCTTTCCGATGGTGGCGCGCATTGCGGTGTCATCTGCGATGCAAGCTTCCCGACGACATTGCTCACCCATTGGGGCCGTGACCGCACACGCGGACCGAAGCTACCGCTTGAATGGCTCATCCACGGTCTTACGGGCCGCAATGCCGAACTCATCAATGTGCTTGACCGCGGCATCCTTGCGCCCGGCATGAAGGCCGACGTCAATGTCATCAACTTTGACGGCTTGAAGCTCTATTCGCCCCATATCGTCAACGACCTGCCCGCAGGCGGCAAGCGCCTGATCCAGCATGCTGATGGCTATACGGTGAGCATCGTGTCGGGGACTGTCGCCTTCCGCGAAGGCGTGCCCACGGGCGCGCTGAACGGCCGCCTTGTGCGCGGTGCGCAAAGCCGCCCCACAGGTGCCCGCATCGCGTCTGCCGCCGACTAAATATGGCCCATAAACGGCGGGTGAAAGATCATTCATCCGCCGTTCATGCAGCTTGGCCTATGCCTCAATTTGAATATCGCACCCTCTTTGGATAGCTGACCCCAGATGGACAACCCCGAACCGACCTCGCCCGATCCTGTACCGGCGCGCAAATTTTCCGCTGCCCGCGTCATCGCCTTTGCTCTCTTCGTGCTGCCCATCGTCATCATCGCCAATCTGGCGATCTGGGCAGCCTTCAATCAGCCACATGAAGCAGAAGCCTGGACCGGTGAAATTGTCGGCTTCTCCTACAGCCCCTATCAGCGCGAGCAGGATCCGACCAAAAACACCCATCCGACGCATGATCAGATCGCAGCTGATCTCGAACTTCTGTCGGGCACCGTGCAGGCGATCCGTACCTATTCGGTCATTCGCGGGCTTGAGGACATTCCCGATCTCGCCGCTGAAGACGGGCTTTCGGTTGCCGCAGGTGCATGGATCAGCGGCGACAAAGCGCGTAACGATGAAGAAATCAAAAACCTCGTCGCTCTGGCCAAGAAACGCAATGTCGTGCGCGTGCTTGTCGGCAATGAAAGCCTGCTGCGCAACGATCTCCCCATCTCCGAACTCATCGACTATATCCGTGCGACGCGCAAAGCCGGTGTCTGGAAACCGATCTCGACCGCCGAGCCGCCGCATATCTGGCTCACCAATCCTGAACTTGCCAAGGAAGTTGATTATATCGGCGTGCAGATCCTGCCCTATTGGGAAGGCATCCCTGTCGAGCGCGCTGTTGATGCGGTGTTTGAACGTCTCGACGAGCTTCACGCCAAATTTCCGGACAAGCCCATTGTCATTACGGAAGTGGGCTGGCCGTCGCGCGGCAAGATCATTCCGCGCAAACCTTATCCCGGCATTCCCGAAGCTGAACTGTCGGGCGAAGCCGTTGCCTCGCTCGTCAATCAGGCGACCTTCATGCGCGAGTTTCTCAACCGCGCCAAAGATGCCGACCTCACATACTATGTGATGGAAGCCTTCGACCAGCCGTGGAAAGTGTCTGAAGAAGGCGCTGCCGGTGCCTATTGGGGCATTTACAATGCCGATCGTCAGCCCAAATTCCCGATGAAGGGCACGATCTCGGAAGCGCCGGAATGGCGTCTCTGGGCCTCCATCGCCGCCGGTCTCGCACTTGTGCTGGCTGTCGCTTTCATGATGATCCGCCAGCACGTCAAACCCGCAGGCGTCATCATTTTCACCATCGTCACACAGATCGCAGCCTCGGCCTTTGCCTGGGCCGGGCTGTCGGTCACGGGTCTCTATCTCAGTTCCGTTGATACGGTTGTGTGGACCTTCCTCTTTGCCGCGCAGGGCCTGCTCCTGATGGTGCTGCTTGCGGAAGCCATTGAGTTTGTCGAGGTCATCTGGACACGCCACGGCGAACGTCACTTCACGCCCTTTGCGCATCCCGATGGTTACTATCCGTCCAACAAAGTCTCGATCCATGTGCCCATTCACAATGAGCCGCCGGAAATGGTGCGTGAGACGCTGATTGCTCTGAGCAAGCTCGACTACAAAAACTTTGAAGTCCTTGTACTCGACAACAACACGGTGGACCCCAAAGTCTGGCAGCCGGTGCGCGAAACCTGCGCCGAACTCGGACCGCATTTCCGTTTCTTCCATCTGGAAAACTGGCCGGGCTTCAAAGCCGGTGCGCTCAACTTCGGTTTGAAGATGACCGCCGAAGATGCCGACATCATCGCCGTCATCGACAGCGATTATCAGGTTAATCCTGATTGGCTGCGCACGATGGTTCCCTACTTTGTCAAAGAAGACATCGGTTTTGTTCAGTCGCCGCAGGATTATCGCGACGGTCACGAGAGCATGTTCAAGAACATGTGCAATTGGGAATATGCCGGTTTCTTCCATATCGGCATGGTTCAACGCAACTACTTCAACGCCGTCATTCAGCACGGCACGATGACGCTGGTGCGCAAATCCGCCCTCATCAAAGTCGGCGCATGGGCCGAGTGGTGCATCTGCGAAGACGCCGAGCTTGGTATCAAGCTTTACCGCGAAGGCTATGACAGCGTTTACATCAACCACTCGTTTGGTAAAGGCCTCACGCCTGACACGCTGGCAGGCTATATCGGCCAGCGCTTCCGCTGGGCTTATGGTGCCGTGCAGATTGTCAAACATCACTGGCGCTCGCTCGCCCCCTGGGCCCGCAAAGGCGGGCTGACATCGGCGCAGCGTTATTATTTCCTCGCCGGTTGGCTGCCTTGGTTTGCCGATGGTTTGGCACTTCTTTTCACCATCACCTCCATCGGGCTTTCCGTCTTCGCGCTCTATGCGCCGAAGATGGTGCAGCTTCCGGTCGCCGCCTTCCTCATTCCCACCATCGGCAGCTTCGTCTTCAAATTCGTGCGCTCGCTCTGGCTCTATGCCGTGCGCGTCAAAGATTGCAGCTTCATCGAAAGTCTGGGTGCCGGCGTCGCGGCGCTTGGTCTCACGCATACGGTTGCCAAAGCCATGCTCAACGGCATGGTGACATCGGGCAAACCTTTCTTCCGCACCCCCAAATGCGAAGACAAGCCGCCGCTTGCCGCAGCACTCATTCAGGTCCGTGAAGAAGCGATCATGCTGGCCGTGCTCTGGGGACTGTCCGCGTCATTCCTGATGAACGAAAACTTCCACGACAATCTCTCGCTCCTCTGGGTCGCGGTGTTGCTCGTGCAGTCGGTGCCTTACGCCGCAGCGGTTCTGCTCTCGTTCATCAACGTGCTGCCCGCTTTGTTCAAATCAAAGCCCGCTCCCACAGGGGCTTTGTCAGCGGCGGAGTAAATAGCCTGTTCAGAACAAGAAAAAGGCCGGTGGAAACACCGGCCTTTTTGCTTCGCTGCGCGGCGCTTTCAGTTGCCGCCGCCGTCAATGTTGATCTTCTGGCCATTGGCATAAGGGTTCGCGTCCGAGACGAGATAGACCACCGCTGCGGCCACTTCTTCCGGCCCGCAGACGTGACCAAACGGCATTGAGGCGTCCAGCTCGTGAATGTCCATGCCCTTCTTGCCCGCGCGTGCGGCGGCAAGACGCGAACCCATATCGGTCGCGGTCAATCCGGGTGCCACGATATTGGTACGGATGCCGTGTTTGCGCTCTTCTTTGGCGAGTGTCAGCGCCAGCGCTTCGGCGGCCGCCTTGCCCATATTGTATGGCCCGCCATTGGCCGAATGGCTGAGCGTCGCCACTGACGAAATGATGATGATGTCGCCGCGTGTCTCTTTGCGCATATGCGGGATCACCAGCTTTGCCATGTAATGCGGCGCCATCGCATGCACGCGCAGCACGCGCTCAAGTTCGGCGGGGTCTGTGTCAGCCACCGTCTGCCCGCGTGAGGCAATGCCCGCATTGTTCACGAGAATACCGATGGAGCCAAAGTCCTTGAGAACATCGGCAACCATCAGCTGGTCTTCTTCATAGTTTTCAACAGATGCCGAATAGGCCTTTGCCTTGCGGCCCATTTTGGTGATCTCGGCCACCACTTCGTCGGCCTCGTCTTTGCCCTTGCGATAGTTCACCGCGACGTCGGCGCCTGCTTCGGCCAGCGCCAAAGCGATTGAGCGGCCAATGCCGCGCGAGCCGCCGGTGACAAGCGCGACGCGCCCTTTCAAATTCATATCCATCGTTTTATTACTCCCTCAGGCTGCGCCTGTTCCTGCATATTTTTTCATGTCATTACGCAATTCGGTTTTCAAAATCTTGCCATTGGCATTGCGCGGCAAAGGCTCGTTGCGGAGTTCAATCTTGATCGGCACCTTGAAGCCTGCCAGCAGCTTGCGCACATGGGCTTTCAATTCGTCTTCCGTCACCGACTTGCCGGGTGCGACCTGCACCACCGCGCCGACTTCTTCGCCAAGGACTTTGTGAGGGATTGCTACAACGGCTGCGTCCATCACAGCGGGGTGCGCATAAAGCGCGCCTTCAACTTCGACGCAGTAAATGTTTTCACCGCCACGGATCAGCATGTCCTTGGCGCGGTCGAGGATGAAGACAAACCCTTCCTCGTCAATGCGCACCAGATCGCCTGAATGGAGCCAACCATCGGTGATCGAGGCGGCCGTCGCTTCCGGCTTGTTCCAATAGCCTTTCACGACATTCGGCCCTTTGATCCACAATTCACCGATCGCGCCCTGCGGCAAAGTTTTGCCGTGTTCATCGACCACTTTCAGGTCGCAGACAGGCACGCAAGGTCCGGCACTTTCAGGCCGGTGCTGATAATCCTCCGCCGAGTTCGTCGTCGTGATCGACGATGTTTCGGTGAGGCCGTAACCGTTGCCCGGCTGCACTTTCGGAAACTGCTGCTTGATGCGCGTCACGAGATCAGGAGCCGACGGTGCACCGCCATAGCTGATGCTCTCAACCGTCGATGTGTCGTAATTATAAAATTCAGGGCTTTCCAAAACCTGCCATGCCATCGCGGGCACGCCACCGAAAGCATGAATTTTTTCGCGCTCAATGAGACGCAACGCATCTTCGGGGTTCCACTTATGCATGATGACGAGCTTGCCGCCGCCTGCATACATCGGCACGAGGATCGAGTGACAGCCCGTCGCATGGAACAGCGGCACGGAAATCAGCATCGCGCGCTGCGGCGCATTGGGGTCCGGTTGCGGCAGCGGCTCGCCACGGCGCAGCATGGCGCGGGCACCCGCATAACCTGCACTCAGGAGATTGGTCATCATATTGCGATGCGTACCGAGCGCGCCCTTGGGCTTGCCCGTTGTGCCCGATGTGTAAAAGATTGTGGCGTCATCATCGGTGGCAATATGGGGATCGTCAGGCAACACATCTGACAACGACGCATAGCCGTCCGGCTTGCCGATGATCGATGCCATATCAACGGCGTGCCCGAGCGGCACCGATCCGGCACGCGCCACGATCACAGCGGCAACACCTGATGATTTCAAAACATCAAGATGCGGCGTGAGACGTTCGAGCCGCTCACCGTCCACGATCACAACCTTGGAGCCTGAATCCGTGATGCCGTATTCAAGTTCCGCGCCTGTGCCCCAGGCATTCAACGGCACAATGACACCACCGAGAATGGCAACAGCCCAGAAGGCAATCGACCATTCGGGATAGTTGCGCATGGCAAGCGTCACGCGGTCGCCTTTGCCCACGCCGTATTTGGAGGAGAGTTCGCGGGCAAATGTCGCCACCGCGCGATACTGATTTTCAAAGCTCAGGCGTTCGTTTTCATAAACGAGACAATCGCGATCACCAAAAGCGCGACCCGCTTCAAAGACAACGCGCAGATGCGGCGGCGCGTTTTTATAAACCCGCAGCGTCAGCCCGCGCACATTAGCCGTATCCATCTCGTAAGGCATGCCGGGCGCGGTCAGCGCCTTGTTCGCCTCGGCAATGCTCATCACCGGCCAGCTTTTTTGTGCATCCGTCATTGTGGTCCTCCCCTTCGCACCTTTGTCGGCGCTTGGAGGGGAGGCTAACGCCTAAAGCGCCCTAATAAAAGGGTAAGGGCGCACTCAATTCCGGGTGCGCCCTTGACCTTGCGTCATCGGTAAAACTCAAAGACCGAGTTTCGAGATCATCTTGCTTTCTTCCGCAATGCAGGCGGCAAAGCTCGGCCGCGCATGTATCGCCTTCACATAGCGGTCAAGGTTCGGATAAGCCCCCGCGTCGAGCTTGAAACCTGTGTGATTGAAATTGGCAAATTGCGTCGCGACCGCAATGTCGGCAATCGAGAACGTGTCATCGACGAGATATTCTTTTGCGCCGATCTCCTTGTTCAGATAATCGAAATAGCGCGGCAGTTTTTCGGTGAGCGTTTTTTCTGCCGCCGCGCGGTCGCTTTCTTTGCCCATCAACTTGTTCACAACCACGGGCCGGAACATGCCCATGCCTATATTGCCGGCCAACTCACTGTCAGCATATTCTTCAAGCCAGAGAGCACGTGCATAAGACAAGGGCTTGGCAGGATAGAGCGCAGGTGTCGGATTTGTTTTTTCCAGATAGGCACAAATGACCGAGCTGTCGGGCAGCGTCGCGCCCGTCGCGTCGTCTTTCAGCACGGGGATGCGGCCCAGCGGCGAGATTTCCTTAAACCAATCCGGCGGCGGGAAAATATTGACCTGCTCCAGCGTATAGGCGAGCCCCTTTTCAGCAAGAAATACCCGTGTCTTGCGCACAAATGGCGACAATGACGCCCCGTAAACAATCAAACCCATCTTCGCTTCTCCCGTTCGTTCTCGTTTTTATGTCGTCAGCTTCGCGATGGCCTATACATCGTGCTTTAATATCTGTCGGTTCGCATGCAACATTGTTGATAAAAGCAGCGCGCATTCAAACCCGCGCTATTCTGCCGTTGTAGAGACGTAGCAAAACGTATTTTACTACTGCAGCTTGTATCAGCCCCATCTAATGCCATACATTAAGTGTTAACGACTCTGCTAAGTCCTATCAAGACGGACTTCATGGAATTTCTATACCTCTAAGTGTTCTATGTATTGGTGACGTCGCATTTCGCATGTTCTCAAAAACAATTTGCCGCCTCATGACGAGCCGGAACGGGTGAAGTTGGTCAAATGGCTCTTGTATTGGTGATCGAGGACGAACCTCTGGTGCGCGACACCATCCGCCTCAGCCTTGAGACGGGCGGCTACGATGTCATCATCGCATCAGACGGGCGCGAGGGTGTGTCGATGCTTAGCCTACACAAGGTCGATGTCGTTATTACTGATCTTATCATGCCGGAGCAGGAAGGCCTTGAGACCATCCGCATCATCCGCCGCGACCATCCCAATACCAAAGTCATCGCCATTTCAGGCGGTGGTCGCCATGTCGGCACCGACTATCTGAAGGCCGCGAGCCTCTTAGGTGCAAACTTCGCCCTGCAAAAACCCTTCGCCATGGCTCACCTTCGCCAGTGTGTTGCTGATTGTCTGGCTGGCTAACGCCACCAGACGGGGTGTTGCTGATTGTCTTGCGGATTAAGGCGTTAAACCTTCTCGCCCGCTTCCAGAACCAACCGCACCTTGTCGGCCAGTTCGCGCCGTTTATAGGGCTTGCTCAGCAATTGCACGCCCTCGTCCAGCCGCCCGTCATGGATAATCGTATCTTCTGAATAACCCGACGTGAACAAAACCTTGATGTCGGCGCGGAGTTTACGTGCTTCTTCGGCGAGTTGACGCCCATTAAGCCCGCCGGGCATCACAACGTCCGTAAACAGAAGATCAATACCTTTTTCCTCGCGCAACACTGCAAGCGCCAGATTGCCGTTTTCCACCGAGATCACACGGTAGCCCAGCGATTCAAGCTGATCCTCGACAAAGCTGCGGACAAGATCATTGTCCTCAACAAGCAGGATCAGTTCCTGACCGGTTTCGGCTTCCGGCTCTGTTACCACGTCCGGTTCCGCGATCTTTTCTGCCACGCTCACTGGCAAGAAAAGTTTGACGCAGGTTCCCCTGCCCGGCGCGGACTCAATAACAATGTGGCCGCCTGATTGCTTGATGAAGCCATAGACCATGCTGAGGCCAAGCCCCGACCCTTCGCCCACGGCTTTCGTTGTGAAAAAGGGTTCAAACGCGCGCGCCAATGTCGCTCCGTCCATGCCCGAGCCCGTGTCACTCAACGAGAGCAGCACAAAGTCACCTGACGTCACTTCAGGCGGCAGATCAGCATTGCCCGGATGCAAATGCGCGCCTGACGTCACGATGCTGAAGCGACCGCCATCGGGCATCGCGTCACGCGCATTGACGGCAATGTTCAAAATCGCCGCTTCAAGCTGCGAGGCATCAACAAGGGCCGGAAGCAGGTTTCCGCCCGGCGTGAATTCGATCTCAATATCATCGTCGATCATACGCCGGATCAGCCCGTCCATTCTGGTGACAAGCTCGTTGATGTCAGACGGTTTGGGCTCCAGCGCCTGCTGGCGCGCGAAAGAGAGCAAACGGTTGGTCAGGTCCGCGCCACGCTCCGCCGCCGTGCGCGTCATTTCCGCAAGCAGCTTTGAGCTTGCATCATGGCTTAAGCGGGAGGCCAGAGCTTCGGCATTGCCCAGGATGACGGTCAGCAGATTGTTGAAGTCATGCGCAACGCCGCCGGTGAGCTGACCGATGGCTTCCAGCCGCTGTGACTGACGCAGCCGCGCTTCCAACTCACGCTGTGCGGTCATATCGCGCAGGAACAGGAACATCAGTTGATGCTTGGGGTTCCATGAGACCGACGCTGCCATCTCAACAAAGCGGCCATCCTTGGCGCGGAAATCTATACGCACCGGTTCTTGCGGCGCATACCCGGCCTTAATGTCCTCGGAAAGTTTCAAACCGGATTCAAGCTGCTCCTCGCGCACAAATTCGCCGAAACGAATGCCGATAAGTTCATCAGGTTCATAGCCCCAGACCTGGCTGGCGCGCTTGCTCACTGAAACAAAACGTTCCGACTGATCGCAAACGCAAACGACGTCAAAGGCGGAATCAATAATGTTGCTGTTGACATCAAGCGCGGTTTCGAGCGCCGCCTGCTTGTTGCGCAGCGCATCCTCGACGCGCTTGCGCTCCGATATATCCACCGTGACGCCCAGCAGCCCGATCAAATTGCCATCATCATCCAGGATTTGCGCAGAGCTGATATGGCACCAGAAAGAGCTGCCGTCCTTGCGTTTCATTGAAATTTCGCGCGGACCCAATTTGCCGATCAGATGCGCTTCGACAATCTTGCGCGTCACCTCCGCTTCTTCCGGTGCAAAGGCGCTGTAAAAACTTGTACCGATCAGCTTGCGACGTTCATAGCCCAGCATGTCCGCCATGGCCTGATTAACATAGGTGACCGCACCTTCCGCCCCCACCATCCAGATGCCTTCATTGGCCATCTCGACCATCTGGCGGAACACATCATTGGGGGCAGCACTCGCCAAACGTGTGCGCAGTTGAGAAATGGCGAAAGCGGCGCTGTCGCCCAGCATGCCGGCGACCTGCACCATCTTTTCATTCAGCGGCACTTGACCGGCTGTATAAATTTCGATCAGACCGTAACGGGCATTAAAATCATCCCGCAATTCAAAGCTGAAGACAGGCGCATGTGTCGGCGTGATCTGCGCGTCAATCGGGTATTGCGCTACCGAGCGTATATCAACGCCCGTATCCTTCTGCGGCAAAAAAGTCGTCACCACACAGGCATAAGCTCCGGTGAGGCGCTGCATTTCTTCAGCCGTCAGAGCAAGTTTACCCGCGAGCGTGGCTTTGCGCTGCAAGCGCGCAGACGCGTCCCAAAGCTTCAGAAAGATATTCTCGTCCACCCAACCGCCTCCCAGTGCCGCTCACGCGACTGAGCGTGTTTAGTCTAGTCCTCGAAGGTGCCCCCTCCCAAGTCTTTGCTTTGCGCTCTTTGGCCACAAAACACGAAGGGCCAAAACGCTGCCATGGCACGGGACCCCCGTTGAGGCACAAAGAAAAGGTGGGGAAAGTAATGGTACAGCCACCCCGGTTCGAACGGGGGACCTCTAGATCCACAATCTAGCGCTCTAACCAGCTGAGCTATGGCTGCACTTTCGAGGGGCCATAAAGCCCTGTCGAGGGCCGGAACTTAATTCGCCAATGGGCTTAAGGCAAGGCCTCCACAGTGACGCAGGGCAAATAGTCAAAAAGCTCTAAAAAGCCAAAGCCTGTAAGCGTTTAAAGACCAGCTCCTCCCCTCGCACACACCCCGTTCCGGCTTGAAAGAGCGCCACCCTTCCTCTAGTCATGTTGGCAACATGAAATAAGGGCCGCTTGCGAACCGGCCTGCAAATCTGAGGAACCCCCCATGTATCCCATCGAAACAGCCTTCATCGAAGCCAATGGTCTGAGCTTTGAAGTCGATATGTGTGGCAAGGGCGAGAAACTGGCGCTCTTCCTTCATGGCTTTCCTGAAAGCAAATATTCATGGCGCGCACAACTGCCGCTCTTGGCCGAGCTTGGCTACACAGCCTGGGCGCCCAATCTGCGCGGCTATGGCAAGAGCTCACGCCCCGTCGGCATTCCGGCTTACGCGATGGAGCATCTGCTCGCCGATGTCGCGGGTCTCATCGACGCGGCGCGCGCACGCGGCATTACGGGTCCGACCACGCTTATTGCGCATGACTGGGGCGGAGCCATCGGCTGGGCCTTTGCGCTGTCCGGCATGCGTCCGCTTGAACGCTATATCGTGATGAACCTGCCCCACCCCGCCCTCTTCATGAAGGCGCTGAAGACATGGGCCCAGCTTAAAAAATCGTGGTACGTCTTTTTCTTCCAGATCCCGTGGCTGCCTGAAAAAGTCTTCACCATGCGCAATGCGCAGGTGGTCGCCGATGCGTTTCGTGGCATGGCGGTGAACAAAGACCGCTTCCCCGATGAGGTGCTCGACGAATATCGCAAGAATGCTCTGATACCGGGCGCGATGACGGCGATGATCAACTATTACCGCGCCGCCATGCGCAACCGTCAGGCGCAGACCGATCTGTCGAACCCGCCGATCCTGATGACGCCGACACTGATGCTCTGGGGCGAAGAAGACGTGGCACTCGGTAAGGAACTCACCTATGGCACCGAAACCCTCGTCAACGACTTCACGATCCGCTATCTGCCGCAGGTCTCCCATTGGGTGCAGCAGGAAGCGCCGGAAGCGGTCAACGCCATGATCCGCGCCTGGATGACCGGCCAACACGTGCCGCAATCCGGCGTGCGCGGTCAGATGCTGCTTTAAGTTTTATCGAGAGCAAACCGGCCCGCCATGCTCCCCATCGCCCGCATCATCCATTTGGGCGTGGCGCGCGCGGCAATTGTCGCCATGTAGTTCAATGCACCGGGCACGCGGATCACTTCGCCTGCCATACAGGCCGCATAGCCCTGCTCGGCCACATCTTCAACATCACCGATGAGAAACGGCGGCAGTTGCGAGGCCGCCGAATTGCTTTCACGCGCTGAGGCCACCATGTCGGTCTCGGTGAGACCCGGACACAAAGCCGTCACGCTGATGCCCCTGGGTTTCAATTCCACCGCCAGGGCTTCCGTGAGCGACAGCACATAGGCCTTGGTCGCGGCGTAAGTCGCCAGCGACGGCACAGGCTGGAACGCCGCAATCGAGGCGACATTCAGAATGCGGCCTCGCCCGCGCTCGATCATCGGCTGCATAAAATAACTGAGCATATCGGTGAGCGTTGCCACATTGAGCGCGATCATCTGCTGATGCCGCTCAGGCGCGGTGACGGCAAAGCCCGCCATTTCCATCACACCGGCATTGTTGACGAGCACGTCAACGTCCAGTTCTCTCTTTGCCACCGCATCAAATAGTTTCTTCGGCGCACCGACAACCGCGAGGTCCATCGCAATGACCGTCACGTCAACGGCATGCTCCGACCGCAAGGCCTTGGCGATCACGTCGAGCTTGTCGCCCGAGCGCGCCACAAGCACGAGATCAAATCCGCCTGCCGCAAATTGTTTCGCCAGGCTCGCACCGATCCCTGCCGACGCGCCGGTGATAAGCGCCCGCTCGCCTGACGCCGCTTTTTTCTTTGCCGCCATGATGCTCTCCCCTGTTTCAAGGAAAAGCATAGCGCCTTTAAGACCGCAGCGCGGGCAAATCTTTGAACAGAGCGAGTGCTTCAGGATTGGCCAGCGCCTCGACATTCTTCACCTGGCGCCCATGCACAATATCGCGCACGGCAAGCTCGGTGATTTTGCCGGACTTTGTGCGCGGAATATCTGCGACGGCGACAATCTTAGCGGGCACATGGCGCGGGCTCGCGCCTTCGCGGATCCGCGCTCTGATCTTTGCTTCCATCGCAGCGTCGAGCGCGTGTCCCGCCTTCATAATCACAAACAGGATAACGCGCGCATCGCCGTCCCAATCCTGCCCGATGGCAAGCGCCTCCTGCACTTCACTGAGTTGTTCAACCACCGCATAAATTTCTGCCGTGCCGATCCGCACACCGCCGGGATTGAGCGTCGCATCAGACCGCCCGTGAATGATGAACCCGTCATGCGCCGTCACTTCAGCAAAATCGCCGTGACACCAGACGCCGGGAAAGCGCTCGAAATAAGCGCCGCGATATTTGGCGCCGTCATCATCGTTCCAGAACCCGATGGGCATGGACGGAAAGGCTTTGACGCAGACAAGCTCGCCTTTGACGCCGACAACGGGACGGCCCTCATCGTCCCAAACCTCGCTTGCCATGCCAAGCCCGCGCGCCTGAATTTCACCGCGCCACACCGGCAGCAAAGGCGAGCCGCCGACGAAGCAGGCGAGAATATCTGTGCCGCCTGAAATCGAACACAAAGCCGCATCGCGCTTCACATCGGCATAGACATAGTCGAAACTTTCCGGCACCAGCGGCGATCCCGTCGAGAGGATCAGACGCACCGATGACAGATCATGCGTCTCGCGCGGTTTCGCGCCGGATTTTTTCAGCGCATCAATAAATTTCGCTGACGTGCCAAATACATTGACGCCGGCATGATCGGCATAATCAAACAGCACATTGCCGTCCGGCGCGAAAGGCGAACCATCATAAAGCGCCAGCGTCGCACCGACCGCGAGGCCCGACACGAGCCAGTTCCACATCATCCAGCCGCAGGTGGAAAAATAGAAGAGCACCTCGCCGGGTTTCAGGCCCACATGCAGCTTATGCTCTTTCACATGCTGCATCAGCGTGCCGCCCGCAGAGTGAATAATACATTTCGGCACGCCGGTCGTGCCCGACGAATACATGATGTAAAGCGGATGGGCGAAAGGCAAGCGCGTAAACGTGAGGTCCGCGCCTTTGTGTTTCGCCAGCAGCGCCGTCCAGTCTTGCGCCCGCGCGAGACCCTTCACGCCCTCACCGATAAACGGCACCAGCGCCACATGCTGCACACTCGGCAGGCCCGCAATAATTTCAGTGAGCTTCTCATGCAATGACAACGTCTTGCCCGCATAGCGATAGCCGTCGCAGGCGACAATCACTTTGGGTTCGATCTGGCCGAACCGATCAAGCACGCCGCGCACGCCGAAATCAGGCGAGCAGGAGGAGAACACCGCGCCGATACTTGTTGCCGCCAGCATGGCCACAATCGTCTCAGGGCAATTGGGCATGATCGCGGCCACGCGGTCCCCGGCCGTGACGCCCCATGCGCGCAATTGCGCCGCAAACGCCGCCACATCACGCCTGAGCGCGCCGCGCGTCACGGGGGCCGCGTTCACCCCTTCATTGTTGAAATAAAGCACGACGTCCCCGTCATCGCCCTGCAACAGGTTCTCGGCAAAATTCAATGACGCATCGGGGAAAAACTTCGCACCGGGCATCGCATCGTCGATGAGCACGCGCTTGCCCTTTTCGCCGATCACCCCGCAATAATCCCAGACCTCGCTCCAGAAATCTTCGCGCGCCTCAATCGACCAGCGGTGCAGGTCCGCATAGTCGTCCATGGCGCCGCCAAAGCGCGCGCCTGCGCGGTCCATGAAAGCCCGCATATTCGAGTTGGCCATGGCGTCCTCTGTCGGCTGCCACAATGGTTTTTCGCGTTCTGACTTATCCGGCATGTCTCCGCCCGCTCCCGCCCAAGGTCTTTGGATTGCTTTTCTTGGTCTCTCTTTTAGAAGCGCCGTCCCTCTTTGCAAAGCCACTCATTAAGGGTCACAATTCTGCCCAATCGGTTGTGCATAATAAACAACGCCCGCGCCCCCCACTTTGCCGGAGAAGCCTATGTCCCGCCTCCTTGCCATTCTCGTTGGTATTATCGTCCTCCTCGTCGCGGTCATCGTCGCCGTGCCGTTGCTCATTCCAACGTCCGTGTACAAGCAGCAGGTCGTCAACCTCGTCAAAACGCAGACGGGACGCGATCTTGTGATCGGCGGCGATGTCGGTCTCTCCTTCTTCCCGCGCCTCGCCGTCAAGGTCGAAAATGTCGATCTGTCCAATGCCCCCTGGGCCAAAGACAAATCCATGGCCTCGATGAAAGAGCTGCGCGCCGCCATCAAAATCCTCCCCCTCTTCACCGGCAATGTTGAGATCGACAGCTTTATCCTCGTGGACCCCATCATCCATCTTGAAGTCAAAGCCGACGGCACACCCAACTGGCAGTTCAGCGAAGGCAAAGCCCCCGCCGCCACGCCCGCCGACGCCTCATCCGGTCCCGCGACTGTCAAAGACATCCGCCTCGGCGAAATCTCCGTCAAAAACGGCACAGGCACCTATCGCAATGCGCAGTCGGGTGCCGCGCTCGCTTTCGAAGCGGTCAATCTCGACATCTCACTGCCGGGTCTTGATGATCCTTTCGGCGCTGAAGGCTCCGTCACATGGAACAGCGAGCCGGTGACATTCTCGCTCGCCGCCGCAAAGCCCCGCGCCCTCACTGATGGCGGCCCGACGCCTGTTGAGTTCTCGCTCTCCTCTTCCAAAATCAACGTGACGTACAAAGGTTCGTTTCAGGCCTTCGACACGGTGAAATTCACCGGCGGTCTTGATCTCGATGTGCCCTCGATCCGCGATCTCGCGGCATGGGTCGGCTCGCCGATGCCCAGGGGCAACGGCTTTGGTCCCCTGAAAGTGCATGGCGAAGTCTTCGGCTCCGGCAACTCCTATAGTTTCAACAATGCCAGGGTCTCGATCGACGGCATGAACGCAACCGGCAAAGTCTCCGTCGTCACAGGTGGTGCGCGTCCTGTCGTCAAAGGCAATCTCGCGATTGATAAGATCGACGCCAATATCTATCTCGCCGCCGATGGCTCCGCCGCGCCTGCGCCGACGACATCCGCCGCGCCAGCGCCCGCGCCAGCCGGTCAGACCGGCTGGAGCAATGAGCCGATCAATTTCTCCGGCCTCAAGGCAGTCGATGCACAGATTGCTCTGTCCACGGAACAACTCCTTGTCAAGGAAATCAAAGTCGGCCCCAGCGCGCTCAATCTCTCGCTCACCAACGGCTTGCTCAATGTCAATCTCAACAAGCTGGCGCTTTATGACGGGGCAGGCTCCGGCACGCTGACATTGAACGGCGCATCATCGACACCGCAATTGCAGGCCGCCTTCAAGATCGCAGGCGTCAAGGCCGAACCGCTTCTCACCGACGCCGCAGACTTCAAACGCCTCTCCGGTCTCACCGCCATGAACTTTTCGGTGAGTGCCACAGGCCGCAGCCAGCGCGAAATGGTCGGCACATTGGGCGGTCAGGGTGACGTCAAATTCACCAACGGCTCGGTCAAGGGCATCAATCTCGGCGCGCTCCTGCGCAATGTGCTGAGCGCGCCCGCCACCGGCTGGACATCCGGCGGTTCGCAGGACACCGATTTTTCTGAAATGGGCGGCACATTCACCATCGCGCAGGGCATCCTCACCAATAAGGATCTGAAGCTCCTGAGCCCGCTCCTCCGCGTCGCGGGGTCCGGCACCGTGAATATCCCGCAGCAGACGCTCAACTACCGCATTGAACCGAAACTCGCCGCGACCTTGCAGGGTCAGGGCGGCTCGGATGCGCAGGGCATCGAAGTCCCCGTCATTGTCGAAGGCCCGTGGTCCAAACCGACATTCCGTCCTGATCTTGCCGCCATGCTGCGCGACAAGGACAAGACGATAGAGACGATCAAATCCATCAAGGAAGACGGCGGCAAAGGCCTCCTCGACAGCCTGATGGGCAAACCCGCCACGCCTCCGGCCGATGGCTCAACCCCGCCGCCCGCCGAAAAGCAGAAACCCGAAGACCTGCTGAAAGGCCTGTTCGGGCAATAAGCAGCAGTGAGGAAGTGAGAGAGCAATCTTTCTAGTCCCCTCCCCCCTTGAGGGGGAGGGTTAGGGAGGGGGGTAAGCGTCAAATTCTGGTCTGCAGTTTACCCCCCTCCCGGAACGCTTCGCGTTCCCTCCTCCCCCTCAAGGGGGGAGGGGAAAGAAAAATCACCACAGCAACGCTCACAACAACAAATCACCGCACCCCTCAAGCCCTAGCCCCCGCCCGCAACGCGATATAGATTGGCAGTTGAAAGATTCGCCAATCGGGCAGACAGGCGCCAACGGGGGCGCGAGGCAATCCCATGTTCTTCAATGCGATGACCACGCTATTTAAGTTCATTGTCGTCGCGGTGTTCATCGGCGCCGTGCTTGACCGTCTGGATATTGACGCCAATGCGATCCTGATCGAAATCGGCCTCACGCCCGACCGGATCATGGGCGTCGCGCGCGAGGGCTTTGAATGGGCGCTGCCTCACCTCATTTTAGGGGCCATGGTGCTCGTTCCGATCTGGGTTATCTATTTTCTGTTCAGACCGCCCCGTTTGGGCAAATGACCGCCCTGGTCAGCTATTGAGTACATGACAAAAAATTCAAAACACATCCTCACCGCAACGCATCTGGTGTTTGGCCTCGCTCTTGGCCTCGCTCTTGGCCTTGCCCTTCTGCTCGCCTCGCCGCCCGCGCATGCCGCCAAAAAATCCGGCAATGTCGGCAGCGGCCTTATCGGCAACACGGTGATCCTCAACGGTCCCGCAGGCACGACGCAGATTTTTTACAAAAACCGCGACGACCTCATCATCAAAATGCCCGATGGCAAAACCAAACGCGGCTGGTGGCGCGTCAAAGGCCGCAGCATCTGCACCAAAACCGGCGACGGGCCTGAAAGCTGCACCCCCGCCGTGGACGTACCCCCCGCTGCGGGCGATGCGGGCACCTATCCCGCGCCTGACGCCTCCGCGCCGCCCATCACATGGGAAATCCGCAAAGGCCGCGCCTTTAAGTAGTTCCCTTTTTCTTCAACCCTCCCCTTGAGGGAGGGTCAAACGGCGTCTTCGCCGTTTGGGGAGGGGGAACGAAGATCAATGTAAGGCCGTGCTTTGACGTCAGACCGCGACCCCGCCCCAAAAAATCAAAGATGATTTTTTGACCCTCCCTCAAGGGGAGGGTTAAGGATCTTTCTTCACTTTCCTTACGCACCTCGCCTCCCTTGCTCCCCCCTCCCAAGGTTCTACACTTTCCCCAACGCACAACATCGATTCGGGGATAAGGGGCACATCATGGGCAGACTGTCGGGCAAGCGCGCCATCGTCACCGGAGCAGGCAGCGGCATCGGCCGCGCCAGCGCCATTCTCTTTGCACAGGAAGGCGCGAAAGTCGTCGCCGTTGACCGCGTTGAAGATGCGGTGGATGAAACCGCCGCCATGATCCGCGAATTGGGCGGCGCGGTGACGTCAGTCGCCGCCGACGCGGGCGACGAGATCGCCGTCAAAGGCACGATTGACCATTGCATCAAACAATTCGGCGGCGTCGATGTCGTCTATGCCAATGCCGGTATCAGCGGCGGCTGGGTGCCGATGCAGGATCAGACGCCCGACTATTGGGCCGAAATCCTCCGCATCAATCTGATCGGCCCCTTCATGATGATCAAACATGTCAGCCCCCATATGATCAAACAGGGCGCGGGCTCCATCATCTGCACGGCCTCGGTTGCAGGCCTTCGCGCCAATGCCGGCGGTTTTCCCTATAGCGCGTCCAAAGCCGGCGTCATCAGTCTGGTGCAAACCACGGCAAATGCGTTCTACGGCACAGGCGTCCGCGTCAACGCCATCTGCCCCGGCCTCATTGAGACCGGCATGACCAAACCCATTTTCGACGGCGCACGTGCCAAAGGCTCCATCGGCAAAGTCGGCCAGTTGAACCCGCTGAACCGCAACGGCGAACCGTCTGAAATCGCCCATATGGCTTTGTTCCTTGCCAGCGACGATGCGTCCTATGTCAACGGTCAGGCGATTGCAGTCGATGGCGGGCTTTCGAGCACGCATCCGTTCACGGGCAAGCAAAGATCGTGATTTAACCTAAAAGTCCTCTCCCGCTTGCGGGGTTGCCCTTGCGACGGTTGGGTGAGGGTCTTTCTTACTTCTTCTTTTTTCTTCGTCATGGCCGGACTTGATCCGGCCATCCACGTCTTCTCTTTTCCTAGAACCCTCCCCTTGAGGGAGGGTCAAACGGCGTCTTCGCCGTTTGGGGAGGGGGAACGAAGATCAATATAAGGCTGTGCTTTGACGTCAGACCGCGACCCCGCCCCAAAAAATCAAAGATGATTTTTTGACCCTCCCTCAAGGGGAGGGTTGGGTGGGGGTGCAGAGGTAGATATTTTGCGAAGGTGTACCCCCCACCCTCCGCGCTCAAGCAGGCGCGTGCATTCAAGTGGGCAGAAAAAGTTATCCCCTCACAAACCATTCGTTGCAATTAGTTCGTGCAGCGACGATTCGGATTTCATCTATTCGTCATTAGAATTAGTGGCCGATTTGCGCCGTAACTAGCCAATTGTTTGACTCCGTAATGACTAAATTCCAAACTCCTACCGCTTTTATTTCGGCGATTACCGCACACACTTCCCTTAACACCAGATCGAAAAGAAAATCATGGCCAAAGGCAGCGGCGGAAATAGACCACCCGCAGGAAAATCTTCAGGGGTACGCCCCACAACAAGCCCACCTACAAGACAGGGGCCGAGGCAGTCCTCTACTGGCGCGGATAGTAGCGGCGGCCGAACCGTAAGCACCGCACCTACAAGCCAAGGACTTACGCCACCCACCCCAAAAAAGGGGTAGCTGTGGAGGTATCATTTCTCGGCATTGAGAGTAGTGCTTGGGCAGCAATAGCCGCAATTGCCAGCAGCATTAGCGCGTTTGCGGCCTACAGGTCAGCGTCCGCACATCGGAAGGTCGCTGATGCTGACATAATTGAAAAGCTCAATTCTAGACACGACGAATTCGACCGAAGATTGAACGATGCACGCAACGCTGCTTGGGATGAGTCAGGTGGCGCACCGCATCCTTGGAATTTTGCAGTTATTGCTTGGTTTAATCACGTTGAATTTGCTGCGCATTTGTATAACGATAAATTGATCGGACGGAGCGCGCGAAAGTTTGTCGAACCCGTGCTCATCGAATGGCTCCGCACTATATCGAGCAATCAAGTGATCTTAGACATGATGCTAGGCGCGATAAGCGGCCCAACCACCTATGCCGAAATTCAAAAATTTACGAATAAACACAGAAGGCAACTTCAAAGACTGAAGAGCGGCATTCAGAGTAAATCGAGTTAGACACACAAAAGTGCGGCAAAAAAACATTGAGTTGAACCAATTTTTTCTTCGTCACCAAACCCTCTAAAACTCCGCGACTAATTCTTCCATCTCTTCCGGCTCCGCCATCGCACCACATACTCATTGGCTGCATATAGAGTGGATTAAGCTGTCATTCGGCAGATTTTTTATTTCCTTGAACTTCTCGACGATAGCTACGCAAAAGCTCAAGCATCCAATCAGGTCGCTGCCCCGAAATTTGCGCCAACAATGGGCCAAACATATCAAAAGACAAAATGACTACATACTGAGCTAGAGCAGCACTCCACTTGCCAATGTCTTGCCCCAATTCCAACAACGAAGCAGGGGTAAAAGCTTGAGTTACATTTTTTTGATCGGCGGTTCTTGGACCCGAGAAATACACAAAGCCTTCAGGCATCGAAGTAGCACGTGATGCAGGCCAATGAGTTGCACGATCACGCAAATTTTTCAGTTCCTTCCCATGAACGGCGAGAAAAATCCCAATCTCTAGCATTTCCGACCCTTCATCACAAAAGAGCCGAACTGCCTTTTTCCAAACTTCATGTTTCCGTCGAAACTCCCGCGTGTTTTGGCTGGGGAGATCTGACGCTGCTACAGCAGGAAGCAAATAGAACTGCTCAAGTATATTTTGCATCAGCACTTCTGCTAAGGACCATTGCGCGACAACTAGGCCAAGCGCCTTTAAGTCGTCATCGGTCAAAGTTAAATGCACGCCGTTGCCATAAGTCGATTGCACTTTTATCTGCCCCGCCTCGGAATTGCATTACCAAATTTCCGCAACCATTCAGCATAGTACCTGCAATCACATTGCGTGCGCTACGTTCACCTGTCACATCTCAAGTGCTTTCTCCCCTGAGACACTAAAACTCCGCGTCGAGTTCTTCCATCTCTTCCGGCTCTGCCTTCGCGCCGTGGATCCATTCGGTCATTTCCGGCAGCGCCATGATGCGTTTGACGTAAGCGGCACATTCCGCGTTCATATCCACACCATAAGTCGTAAAGCGCGAGCAGACCGGCGCATACATGGCGTCCGCCACGGTCAGTGTCTTGCCGAAGAGATATGGTCCCTTGTATTTATGCAGCGCCTCTTTCCAGATCGTCAGCACACGGTCAATATCGGCCTGCGCGCCCGCCCATATTTTGAAGTTCGGATAATGTGCCTTGATGTTCATCGGCAGGGCCGCGCGTAAATTGGCAAAGCCTGAATGCATTTCGCCCGACACCGAGCGGCAATGGGCACGCGCAATCGCATCCTTGGGCCAGAGCCCCGCATCGGGATGTGTCTCATGCAGATATTCGGCAATGGCCAGCGTGTCCCAGACTTTGGAGCCTGAATGTTTCAGACAGGGCACGAGGAAGGACGGCGACAGCAACAAGAGTTCGGCGCGCGCCGATGGATCATTGGCAGGCAGCATCTCTTCGGTGAAGTCGAGACCGGCAAATTTACAGAGCAACCAGCCCCGCAGCGACCATGACGAATAATTTTTGCTGCTAATGCTTAACGTGGCCTTGGCCATGGCGATCCCTTCGAGCTCCAAAAGGAAGGAATAAAAAGCCCTTTTGAGCCGTTTGTGACATTTCGATGTTATGAAACCACATTCTCGCCCCCGCAAAAACAATTATCTCGCAGTGCAGCATAAGTTAGATTAGCCTTTAATGAATTGGCCTAGTCTCTCACTGGTCAATAGGTAATAGCCCGAAGCCGCGTCTTCGGGTTCTAGTGGAGCAGGCCGGAGCACTCATGCTGTATTACGCCTATCAGTTACAAGCCGACCTGATGAAACCGGTCCGGGCTATGGCGAATGCCGCTGCAAACCTCATCAACGGGTCAGCGCTCCCCTTTTATGACAACCCCGCTTTGCGCCACTTGTCGGCCGCTTTCGAGATGGTCTCGCGCGCAGGATTGAGCCATACGCGCCCGCCTTTCGGCATCGACAGTGTGCTGGTCGCGGGCGAAGAGCTCCCCGTCACCGAGGAAGCCGCCTTCGTCACGCCGTTCGGCACCATGCTGCGCTTCAAAAAAGAAGGGGCGCCGATCCAGCCGCGCGTCCTTGTCGTCGCACCCCTGTCGGGTCATTTCGCGACGCTTTTGCGCAACACCGTTGAAGTATTGCTCCCCGAACATGACGTTTACATCACCGATTGGCACAATGCGCGCGACATCGGCACCGAGCATGGCCGTTTTGGTTTCGATGAATATGTCGATCACGTCATCCGCTTTTTGGAAGAGCTTGGACCCGGCGCGCATCTCGTGTCGGTCTGTCAGCCCTGCGCCCATGCCTTTGCCGCCGTCGCCGTCATGGCGCAAACGGATAATCCGTGTCAGCCCGCCTCCATGACCCTGATGGCCGGTCCCATCGACACGCGCATCAACCCGACCAGCGTCAATGAGTTGGCGACGACACATTCGATCCAATGGTTTGAGAAAAATCTGATCTCCCGTGTGCCGGCCGGTTTTGACGGTGCGGGCCGCAAAGTCTATCCCGGCTTTGTTCAGCTCAACGCTTTCATGTCCATGAACCCCAAGCGCCATATCGACACGCATATTGATTTGTTCGGCGCGCTCGCAACCGGGGATAAAGACAAGTCCGAATTTACGAAAAACTTTTACGACGAATATTTCGCGGTCCTCGATCTCACGGCGGAGTTTTATCTAGAAACCGTGAATATGGTTTTTCAGGAACACCTGCTTCCCAAGGGCGAATTGAAATGGCACGGGGATAAAGTCGAACCCGCCGCCATCCGCAAAACCGCCCTCCTCACCGTTGAAGGTGAGCGCGACGATATTTGCTCAGTCGGTCAGACCATGGCGGCCCATGATTTGTGCCCTTCTATTCGTCCGTATAAGAAGCGTCACCACCTGCAACCCGGCGTCGGTCATTATGGCGTCTTTTCAGGCTCCAAATGGGCCGGTCAGATTTATCCTCTCCTGAGGAATGTGATCTTGTCGAACGACTGACGGCCTCGACGAACTGACCTATGATCTCTGCATGGAAACACTCGATCTCTTGCAAGAAACACAAGTGTTTCGTCGAGTGTACGCATTGCAATCACCCGCATTTTGACTCTATGTTGAGGCCTTGGAGGCGGGGACCAGACCATGAACGATATGACAAACAGGGGATTAAGTGCGGCTGAAGTCGCGCGCACCTATGTCAAATCGGGCGTCGATTGGGTCATCATCGCCTGGACCGCCTTCGGCCTTTCGGTCATCGCGGCCTCGACTTATGCGGGATTAGTGGACGCCGTGCCGCTCTGGGCCGCGTTCCTCACCAATGTCTATTTCATGTTTTTTATTTTCGCGACCATGCACGAAGCCTCGCACGGCAATATCGGCCATGGCAAAAGCGCATGGCTTAATTCCGTCCTCGGATGGATTTGCGGGCATGTGAACATGGTCCCCTATCGCGGTTGGGGTGATCTCCATGTCTGGCATCACAGCCATGTGAACAATGGCGCGATGGATCCCGATGAATGGGTGAAGGGCTACAACCCGCTCAATGTCGTCTTCCGCGCCGCCACGATCCCGCAGCATTATTTGTATTTCTACGCGAAATCCAGGGCTTACGCCAAAGTGCGCGGCGGATATTTTGCTTATTTCTGGATCGTGATGACCTGGGTGATCACGCTCAGCATCGGCGCTTATGTCTGGGCCACCACGGGCAATTACAAGCTTCTCGTTCTCTGGCCGCTCGCGGGCTATATGAACATTTTCATCATGGGCATGATGTTTGTGTGGTTCCCGCATTTCCCGCGCGCGGGTCAGGGTCGCACAGATAACAGCACAACTTACGTCTTTCACGGGCTCACAGGCGCGCTCATGCGCCCGTTTGATTTGTGGCAGTCCTACCACCTCGTCCATCACGCTTTCCCGCGTGTGCCCTTCTATCGTCAGGGAAAACTGTTCTCTGACATCCGCCACCATATCGAAGCGGACGGCTCGGCCATCGTCGAAATCTAGTGTCGCGTCTCGCGCTCATCGCGCAGCATTTTGATCTCCGCGCTCAAAGTGTCCGCCCGTTTTTCAGCGGCAATGGCGCGCACATAAAGCACAAAAAACATCGCCGCCAGCACAATCGCACCAATCACAATCAGAACACCGCTCACCTGATCCCCCGCCGTATCGTTCAATAAATTCGCCGTATTTGGCCGGTTTTCATCGCACATAAGCGGCCAGGCGACAGCATCATACAATCAGAATTTGATTCTCAGGCAGACGCATTAACGTTGGTCGTCCCCGTTGCCCCGCTCACCGTCGCGCGCAATTTGCACGGCGACAATGCGAAAGCCCCGACACCGTTTTGCGCAAAGTTCACGCCCGATCCGATGGGAATCCATGTGGCGCCGTCAGGACTTGCCTCCAGCGCCACCGTCGCGCCGCCAAATGTGCCCCAGGCCCAAAACGTCCCCGTGCCGCCCGTCCAGTCAATGACCGCCGATGAACCGTTCGTTGTCTTGCCGTTCAAAATCATCGCCATGAGGTTTCTCTCCCGCGTCAAAATCCGAAGTGGGAAAGCTAAACCACGATCATCAGGGTGAGGATAAGTTGGCGTAAAAAATTTATGCAAAACCTAATCTTGTGAACTGACTGTCCGGCGCTTCCAGCTCTTTCAGCACAGCGCGCAGGCGCTCGGCATAGTCGGCTTCAAGGCCGGAACCCGCGAGATTTCGTTCTTCCGCACCGTCCTCTTGCAGATCAAAAAGATGGTTTCCTCTGAACTTCGTATGGGCCCAAAAAGGTTTCCCCTCACCCGCCTGCCAGTCCTGCCTTATCACCGGAACTTTGCTTCCGGGCATGTGTGAGAGATAGGCGCGCTCATCGGGCAGCGGCAATTCCTGTTCGCGTGACAGGAAATGTGTCGGCATGGTGGACCAGCGGTTTGAGAGCATGGTCAGCGGCGCATTCACGTCTTTGGGCGCACGCACATATTTGTAACGCTTATCCACGTAATGCACTTCGCGGCCCCATACGCCGGTCAAAAGCCACTCGCGCACTTCCTTTTTCGTGCCCTTGATGAGGGGAACAAGCGAATGTCCATGTGTGCGCTGGCGCACATTCACACCGAAAATGTCAGCCAAAGTCGCGAAAATATCGACGCTGGTGGTCAGCGCATCGCAGGTCTGGGGGGCCACGCCCGGATAAGCAATCATCAGCGGAATATGGCCGAGCGCCTGATAAATCGGCACGCCGGGTTTGCCCCAAATATCCTTCTCGCCGAGGTAATGCCCATGGTCCGTGCAGAGGATCACGACCGTATCGTCCCACAGATTTTTCGCGTCCAGCGCATCCATCACCTTGCCGAACCAATGATCGATCATGGTGAGCTTGCCGCCATAAGAGGCGCGCAGTTGCTTGGCTTGCGCCTTTGTCAGCACACCTTTTTCGAGCGCGCCCTGCATGTAAGGCGGCCAGATCATGTGGGTGTCTTCGGTCCAGTCCTTGTCATACATGGAGGCATAAGGCTCGGGCGTATCAAAGGGTTCATGCGGATCGAACTCATCGACGAAGAGCATGAAGCGGTCGTGATGGTTCGCGTTATCGCTGATCCAATTCGCTGCCGCCGCCATCGTGCGCGGTCCGGGAAAATCCGGTTCGCCTTTGAAATAAGTGTGTGAATCATCGTAAGGCATGTGATGCCCCATACGTGATTGCAAAGGCGCGCCCATCCAGCTCGGATCGGGCCGCGTTTTCCACGCATCGCCCTCATGCCCGCGCTGATAATCCCAGGCGTTGAAGTCGATGTGAAAATTTTCGCCGCCGGATTCAAAGAGATGCGGATGGTCCGAGATGAGTTGTGTCACCACGCCCGCTTTGCGCAGTTCATAGGTGATCGCGTCTTCCCAGATTTCGACAGAACCCCATGGCTTCCAAAGAAAATCCAGCGCCCCGCACAGAATGTCGTGACGCGCAGGCATGCAAGGCAGCGAGCCGGTATGGTGCTTGGTGAACCTAGTCGCGCGCTTGGCAAACCGGTCGAGGTTGGGGGTCTGAAACTCCTCGCCGCCATAAGCCCCCAGCATGTGCCGGTTGAGACTATCGAGCAGGATCACAACCGCATTCTTGGGGCCGGTTGCGGGCTTAGGGCTGACATCAGACATGTTTTCTCGCACGTTTCTTGGAGTTTCGTTTCCTCAAGCCCCCAAGATAGCGGATGACTTCATGACAAGTCACCCCGGAGCCGCCCGACCGCTCTCTCAGGCGGCGGGACGGAAATGTCCGGGGGAATGTTTGGTGTCGCGCCGGATCAGCCGACGAAGGGTCGATGGTTCGGCATAGCCCACCTGCCGCGCGATTTCATCGACCGAAAGGCGCGTCGTCTCCAGCAGATAGCGCGCCGTCTCGATCCTGATCCGTTGCACAAATTGGATAGGCGAGACGCCGCAGGTGAGTGCGGTCCGCCGCGCAAATGTACGCGGGGCCATCGCGACGGCATTGGCGAGTTCTTCCATGCCGAAATCACGCGCGATATTGTCCCGCACCCAGCGCTCGGCCTTGGCAATTTTGGGGTCCTGCCCCGCCAAATAGGTGATCGCCATGAAAGGCGCCTGGGAGCGGCGCTCATCCAGCAGCAGATAATTGGCGCAGGCCTGAGCCAATCCCGATCCGGCGAAATGGCCCACCACCGCCAGCATCAGATCCATTTGGGCCATGGCTGCGCCGCCTGTGGCGATGGGCCAATCGGCCACAACCATTTGATCCGACACCAATTCAACATGGGGATAACGGCGCTGAAAGACCGGCGCGAGCCACCATGTCGTCGTTGCGCGCCGACCATCAAGCAACCCGACCTCTGCGAGCAGAAACGTGCTCGCGCAGGAGGCGGCCAGCGTCGCGCCGTTGCTGAAAGCTTCAACGAGCATGTCGCCCGCGCGGCGGCAGGCGGGGCTTTTCAACTTATCATCAAGCTCATCGGCGGATGCTGTGCCAAGGCCCGGGACAATGATGAGACCCGCGTCACCGATCTCATCTTTGCTCCGGCGCGGCCCGCAACGCACCGTTCTGACATCGAAAACCGGCGCGCGTTTGGATGCTTCGCTCACGCGGTTTGCCGTCGCCATGACGTCATGCGTGATGGCAGCGCTTGACGCCATGCAAGCCTCGACCTCCAGAACCACCACTTTGACCATGTCAAAAAACCCTCGATTAATGTCATTCTTGACACTATCCAGAAGTCGCGCCGGACGCAATAAACGGTACGAGACAAACCCCGCCGGAGCCGCATCAATGACAAGCCGCAATATGAATGAAGACGATCCGCTCGATGATTTCACGGCGCGCCAGATCACGCTCAACGATGTTACCAAGACCGTCTATGTGATGGGCAGCGGACCTGCGGTGATCGTGATGACGGAGATGCCGGGGATTAGTCCCCATGTCGCACGTTTTGCGCGCTGGGTACGCGATGCGGGGTTCACGGTCTTCATGCCATCACTCTTCGGCCGCGACGGCGCGGTGCCCGGCGCTGAAGAAGGTGCGGCGGTGTTTCGCAAAGCCTGTGTCAGTGCGGAGTTCCGCGCTTTCGGGGCCAATGCATCAAGCCCTGTGACGGTCTGGTTGCGCGCGCTGGCAAAACACGCGCATGAAGAGTGCGGCGGTCCCGGCGTCGGCGCGATCGGCATGTGCTTCACCGGCAATTTTGCGTTGAGCATGACGCTGGAGAAATCCGTGCTCGCGCCCGTGCTGTCGCAACCTTCTCTGCCGCTCGACAAACCCGACGGTCTCGACATTTCACCCGAAGATTTGACCGCTGTGCGCCAACGCCTCGTCAAAGACAACCTCACCGTGATGGGCTACCGCTTTGCAGGCGACCAGATCTGCCGCGCCGAACGGTTCGCGGCTCTTTCAACGGCATTAGGCGACCGCTTCATCGCGCGCACGTTGCCTGACAGTGCCGCAAGTACAGAGCCACCGCCCTTTTTCAAACAACATGTCGCTTATCCCCATAGCGTCGTGACCGCCCACTTGATTGACGAGGCGGGCCAACCCACGATTGCCGCGCGCGACGAAATACTCGCTTTCTTCTCCATGCGGCTCCATGAATGAAAACCCGAATGCCTTTCGTCCTCATCATTCACGAGGTTGCGGATTACGCCGCATGGCGGATGATCTTCGATGAGGCGGCAGGGATACGCCGCGAGGCAGGCGAAATCCGTTTTCAGTTGCTGAGGGCTGATACGGACGCCAATCGCATTGTGCATTTCTCGCATTGGCGGAACCTCGACGACGCACGGCGCTTTTTTGAATCACCCGCGCTTGTCGAAATCCGCCGAAAGGCTGGGGTAAAGACACCGGAGTTCATCTATCTGAACGAGCTTGATCGCGGCGATCTCTGATATAGGGTCGGGCGGCGCTGCAACGACCTCTTTTATCCACGTCTATTTCGTTTAGTCTCACGCAGGCGCATAAGCCGCAATCGCCCGCACAACTTGTCCGTTCGCCGAGAAGATAAATGTCTCGGTGACGCGATTGCCGCGCTGATTGCGATAGAGGATCGTCAGCGCATCGCTGCCGGTGAACACCGCATCATATTCAAAATGCAAATCCGGTGAGGCCTTGAGCGCACGCGCCCAATAATCCCGCAAAGCCGCTTTGCCGAAAACGGAAGCGCTATTGCCACCCATCACCTGAGCGATCCTTGGCGAGTGAAAGACAATATCCTCGCTGTAGTGACCAAGGATTGCTTCAAGATCACGGGCGTTCCAGTGCGCGACCCATGTCCGTGCAAATGCTTCTGCGGCGTCTCTGTCCATTTCACCTGCCTCGGGTTTTTCTAACCGGCCCAGTATCAACATTACGGGCGGCGCGGCCAACCGTGAAGCCAAGGCGCTGACAATTATTGACGCAACGCGAACGCAGACGGGATTGCGCAAATGCGCAAGCCAAGTCTCTGAGAAAAATCAGAAAGTGGAATGAGTTGCTCTATAAACGCATCGCAAAGGTAATCATCGCCTGCTGTGCGGAGTATTTATTGCCCTGCCACTGATAGTCGTAAACACCTTCAACCGACCATGGTCCCATATTGGCGAACGTGACACCCGTACCCACCTGGTATGTCTCCCGCCGGGGCTTCAACCCCGAAATTGTAAAATCCGGGCCACCACCTGTGAAAGCGGCAGTGTTTTCCATCGTTTCATCGCCGAAGGAATGCCACCAATTGGCATGAATTTCCGGACGCAAAATACCTTTGCCAGAAAGAGGGATATCCCGCGAAACCTTCGCTCCCAGCCCTGACCGGAGGAAATCATAATCCTGGTCGCTGACCCTCAGATTGACAGCACCGGCACCCTCTTCGGTATAGGCATTGACGTGCATCCGGGTGTATTGCAGCGACACTGTCGGCGTAATGACGGTTGCCCCGTCGCCGACATAGAGATTGTATCCTGTCGCACCGTAGGCGGTGAATTGATGACCGCTGTAATCAGCCTCCGCGGTGGCATCGAAGCCGGGAAATGCGATGTGGCGCGATCCTGAATAGTCATCGAACCCGTATGTGAGAGCGCCATTGACGAACCAGGGACCCGGCACGTATCCGAAAAAGGCGGTTGCCTGATAGGAATTTATATCGCCATCCCCGTCGTAAATTTTGCCATCGATCTCAGAGCGCGCATAGGTAAGAGCCAGACCCGCATGCGTCGTCTCGCTGAGCGGCTTATCAATGGCGACCATCAAACCCAGAATACGGGAGTCATATCCTTCGTAACCATCAACATTGCCCTGTTCGCCGAAATAGCCTGAAGCAGTTGCCCACAAATGGGCACGCGTATCGTCTGGCTGGCAGGCTGATGTATCCTCAAGCCAAACCTTCTTCCGCTCATCGGATTGGCTATTTTGATTACAAGCCGCTTGCGCCTCGAGACGAGAGAACAGCAAGCTTTGAAACCGTTGGGTGACCTGAAAGGCGGTTCGCGGGGCAGCCATATTGGCGGCACCGGGAGCGAGTTGAGCCAGCGCGTCAGCGACAGCCTCAGCCGTCGGCAGCAGCGTGATCGCGGTTATCACCGGTAATGTCTCCGGCGTCACCGGCAATGCGTCGATAACAGGTGCGATGGCGGGCGCTGCGGGATTGATGACCGGAGCCACCACGTCCGCCAGTGGTATTTGCGTGGCTGTAATTCTCACGAGGCCCGCCGTTGAGGGTAACGCTGAAAATGTATATCGCGTGGTGTTGCTCGTCGCGGTGACGGTGCTGCCGGTTGTGCCGCTTGTCGCATCGACAATGTCAAAATCGGTCCCGCTGGTGATTGGCCCCGTGACGGTCACATTGATCTGAAGCGCATTACCGATGGTTGCGGCACCAACCGGTATAATTTTGCCATAAGAGGCGGGACTGAAAATCGTCGTATTGATGGTTCCGGCCACCGGAATGGCGAAAGCCCCGGCAACATTCAGGATATTGGTGCCAAGAGTGTAACTCGCGGCATTGGCCTGACCCGTGATCAATGCATTGCCGCCAACCACATTGATCTGCTTCAGTCCGCTTGCAGCGCCGACTGCGCCATTCAGAATGCTGTTGCCAAATAACGTCAGCGTGCCGGTGCTCGCCCCTGCTGTATTCGTTATAGCAGCGGTGACTGTTTGACCCGGTCCGACGTTGATGAAGCCATCACCCGCAAAATCCATGGTCGAGCCGGTGTTGCTCGTGAAGTCACTGTTGAAATTGATCGTGCCGGTGCCGGACACGGTGAAGGTTGTCGAGAACACGGGTCCTGTGAAGGTCACCGTGTTGCCATTGGCACCGGCCGTGATGTTGAGAAACGTGGAACCAACCTGACCGACGAATCCGTTCGCGACCGAGTTGCCGCTGAATACGATAGTCGCGGTATCGGCAGCGTCGGTCGTAATCGCACCACCTGCATCGTTTCCTGTATTGATATCCTGATTGCCGACACTGAGGGTTCCCGGTCCCTGAGTGTCAACACCGGTTGCAACACCGACCGGACTGACCACGCCAGGCAGGACAACGACCTCGCGTGCAAGGGCCATCGGCGAATTGGCCACCAGGGCTGACCCGGCAACGAGGACAAAAAATATTCTCTTCATGGCGATCACCCCTCCGCTCTGCGCGCAAAAACATCGCGAGCTCAATCGAGCCTGTTCCGAAGCGGCATCGTTGATCGTTGGACAATCAGCCGCCGGTCAAATGGTCGAATAACCGGACCATAGTCACCGGACAGATGGGGAATGGTAGATACGGAAATTACTCACGCCCGCATCGCGGCCAACGGCAACCATTGTGGCCGGAAGTGGGGATGGTGCCCGGGGGCGGGATCGAACCACCGACACTGCGATTTTCAGTCGCATGCTCTACCAACTGAGCTACCCGGGCATAACGTCAAGCGACCGCAGGCGGTGGCTCAAGGCTTCGCGCCTTATAAGAGATTGGGCTGGGCCTGTCCAGCGCCGGAAAGGGCTTAAATCGGCCCCAAAAGGCGAAATTCCGGCGCATCTTGGCGCAGGCTTAACAACCCTCACTATTCGCGGTCAGAATCGCCAATTTCACCATCCCAATCATCCGGCGGTTCGACAGCAGGGATCGCATATGAGCCTTTGAGCCAACGGTTCAAATCTACATCAGCGCAATGTTTGGAGCAGAAAGGATGGAAATCAGGCACCGCCTTCTTGCCGCAAATGGCGCAGGGGCGCGGTGCGCGCAGAGGCACGACATTTTCGGGACGTTTGTTTGGTTTGTCTGGTGCCATCACTGCACGACGCTGACATCGATCCGGTCGCGGGGATAACCATGCTCACCGACGAAGGAAATCTCACCCGCAACGCGTGCGCGCAAACGATCAAGCAGATAAGCATTGCCGCGTTCGAGCCAATCAACGACATCGGGCGCGGCGCGCGCAACAAGTGCACGACCCGGAGAGGCTGCGGCTTCAGATACGATTTTGCGCATCAGATCATTGGCAACCGTCGCACAGGTTTTGCGGCGCGGGCGACCCTGAGGATAAGCGGGTTCGGTGAGAAGTTTGTTCAGCGGTTCACGCACGCGCTTACGTGTCATCTCGACGAGACCGAATTCCGACATGCCGGAAATCTGCGTCGGCACACGGTCATGGGCAAAGCCGATGTTCAGCGCGTCGACGACTTTGGCGTTGTTCTCAGGGTCGTTCATGTGAATGAAGTCGATGACGATGAGACCGCCCGTGCCGCGCAACCGCAGCTGGTAGATGATCTCGTCCACCGCTTCGAGGTTGATGGAGGCGCTTGTGTCTTCAAGGCCCGTGGACGCCGTGTAGCGGCCTGAATTCACGTCTATGGCCGTGAGCGCCTCAGTGGTTTCGATCGTAATCCAGCCGCCGGATTTCAATTCAACGCGCGGCTCAAGCGCGGTTTCAATCTCACCGTCAATGTCATAGAGCGAAAACAGAGGTCCCGGGCCGTTGTAAAGTTGTACCCGGTCGAGGAGTTCCGGCATGGCGCGACGGCAATAACGCTGCGCTTCGCCAAAGGCTTCGGCATTGTCGATCAGCACGCGCGATGTGTCGGTGCTGACATAGTCGCGCATGGTTTTGGCAACAGGGTCAAGATCGTGGAAGACGACACTCGGCGCAGACGAACGCTTTTCCGTGTCGCGCACTTTACGCCATTCCTCGGCGAGTGCGCGGGCGTCGGCGGCAATGTCATCAACGGTCGCGCCAATCGCGGCCGTGCGCACGATGAAGCCTGCGGGTTCGCCCGTGACGCCCATGGAGCCGAAGCGGGCGACCATTTCTTCAACCAGCGCGGTCAGGCGTTCGCGCTCGGCTTCGTCCTCGATGCGGCGCGAGAGTGCGACGCCGGATTGATTGGGGACAAGCACCAGAAGACGTCCGGGCAGCGTAACGTTTGCTGACAGGCGCGCACCTTTATCCCCGATGGGATCTTTGACGGCTTGAACGAGAATTGTCTGGCCTTCGGTGACACAGGCCGAGATGGGCGGAAGTACATGCTCATCGAGATGCGTCAGTTCGCAAAGGCAGCGGGCTTCGCGTGCGCCCAAGAACCCTGCGCGTTCCAAACCGATTTCAACGAAAGCAGCCTGCATGCCCGGCAATACACGCTGGACGCGACCCATGAAGATGTTGCCGAGCAATGAGTGTCCTGCGCGACCTGTTTTTTCTTTCAGATCGTCTTCCTGCGTGCGTTCTAAAATGAGTTCGACGGGGCGACCGTTTTCAACGACACAGACACGCGTCTCGCCCGGCCCGACATTGATAAGCACTTCCTCGGACATAAATTCCCTTGAGCCAACGCCGGATGTCCCCACATCTGACGCTCGCCGATCCTCTGCAATTCCCCGTTGGGGATAATCCTAACATTCTTTCCGGTGATGGATAGTGCCCTTAGCGCGCAAAGCCCGCGCTTGTCAGAAGGGCATTAACTTCAAAAAGCGGCAGACCGACGACACCGGAATAGCTGCCGTTCAATGCGCGGATAAAAGTCGCGGCCTGCCCCTGAATGGCATAGCCACCCGCTTTGCCCTGCCATTCGCCGCCCGCGATATAGGCATTGAGTTCTGTGTCCGAGAGACGCTTGAAGGTGACGCGGGTTTCACTCACACGCTCGCGCAACGTTCCATCGGGCCTGATGAGCGCAACGGCGGTGTAAACGCGATGCGCACGACCTGAGAGAAGCGCGAGACATTCCCGCGCCTCGGTCTCCGTTTCGGCTTTGGGCAGGATGCGGCGACCACAAGCCACCACCGTATCAGCAGCGAGGATAAAGGCACCCTGTTCAAGAGCCGCAATGCTCGAAGCCTTTTCGCGCGCGAGGCGGATCGCATGGGCGCGCGGCAGTTCGTTCTTTAACGGGGTTTCATCGAGACCGGAGGCGCGCACAGCGGCAGGCACAATGCCGATTTGGGCAAGCAGGGCCAGACGACGCGGGCTGGCACTGGCGAGGATGAGTTTGGAAATTTCAGACGTCATGTGCGGGAGGCCAATGAAATGGATCGGGGCAACTCAACCGCAACCGCCCCCATGTGCGTTGAGGGCGCGAAGCGAGATCACTTGAAACGATAAGTGATCCGGCCTTTGGTGAGATCATAAGGCGTCATTTCGACCAGCACCTTGTCGCCTGCAAGCACGCGGATGCGGTTCTTGCGCATCTTGCCGGCCGTATGGGCGATGATTTCGTGCTCGTTCTCAAGTTTGACGCGGAACGTCGCGTTCGGAAGCAATTCCGACACGGTACCAGGAAACTCAAGCAGTTCTTCTTTAGACATTCAAATTCCTTTGAGATTTGGCGGGAGAATGGTCACAAAGCGGGTCAAAATCAAGGGTGATGGGGAGGGAAAGGCGGCATATCCCCAGCGTTGCAAAGGTCACGCCCCACAAACCCTTGAATTTACATAAAGAAACGGTTTTTCAGACAGTCAGGCCGCAGCGTCGCAGGGACCGAAGCGGCGCTCGATCAGAGCGCGCAAATCATCCCGCAGACGGCGGTAAGCCATAAGGCGCTGTTCGCGTGTGCCGCCCTCGCCCGCTGCGAAAGGATCGAGCGTTGGCCAGAACTCAATATCAACGGCCTGAGCATGCGCGAGTTCAGTCACGCGGGCACAACTTTCGGGTGTCATACAGATCACAAGATCAAACGAGCCGATATCGACTGCGTCAATCGCAAGCGGCCTGTCCTCTGACATATCGACACCGATTTCTTCCATCACCGAGACGACAAAGGGATCGCGCTCGGCGGGCTCGAGCCCCGCGCTATCCACGTAAAAGCGTTTGCCGAACAGGTGCTTCGTCAGCGCTTCTGCCATGGGCGAGCGCACGGAGTTGAGGTTGCAGGTGAAGAGAACCGAACCGGGGAGTTTTTTGGTCTGGGCGTTATCTGTTTCTGCGGGGCTCATATCAGGATCAGCCTTTGATATGCAGCACGCAAATGAGCGTGAAGAGACGCCGCGCCGTGCCGAAATCAAGTTCCACTTTGCCGTTGAGGCGCTCTTTCAGGAGTTCCGAGCCTTCATTGTGCAATCCCCGCCGTCCCATATCGATAGCTTCGATCTGGGCAGGGGCCGCCGTCTTGATGGCGTCGTAATAGCTCTCACAAATCATAAAATAGTCTTTGATGATTTTGCGAAAGGGCGAGAGCGACAGCATGATCTTGCCATGCGGCTCGCTGTTTTCGAGGCGGATGTCGAAAACGAGACGGTTTTCTTCAATGGCCAGATGCAAAAGATAAGGCCCGCCGTCGCTGCCTTGCGGCGTGAAGCTGTTTTCTTCGAGCAGATCAAAGATCGCGACCTTACGCTCATGCTCAACATCCGGACTGCGGCGCATGACGGTGCGCTCATCGAGCACGAGCCCGGCGATGCGGTAGCGCGAGTTGCCGTCCAGTGTGTCCAAAACAAATGCTCAATGAGGGGCCATATCCAACGCGAGCCGACACTTTAAGCCGATTTGCGGGGATGAGGCGAGGTGCTAACGCCTTATTTATTCAAACGGATCGAGACCGAGCGGCCATGGGCTTCGAGACCTTCAGCAGTGGCGAGCGCCACGGCAGCGGGACCAATGGCGGCAAGGGAGGCCGCATCGCAACGCACAATCGAGGTGCGTTTCATAAAGTCGAGCACATTGAGACCCGACGAGAAGCGCGCGCTGCGTGCGGTGGGAAGCACGTGGTTCGAGCCCGCCACATAATCCCCTACAGCTTCCGGTGTATAGCGCCCCAAGAAGATCGCACCGGCATTGGAGATTTTGACGGCCATCGGTTCCGGATCATCAAGCGCGATTTCAAGATGCTCCGGTGCCAAGCGATCAACAAGCGCTACGGCATCGTCGAGTTTTGCGACGACAATGACCGCGCCGAAATCGGCCCAGCTTTTTGTCGCCGTCGTCTCGCGCGGAAGTTGCGTGAGCTGACGCTTCACAGCTTCTTCGACGCGGTCTGCGAAAGCGGCGTCATCAGTGATGAGGATCGACTGCGAGCTTTCATCATGCTCGGCCTGCGAGAGAAGATCAGCGGCGATCCAATCTGGATCATTATCACCGTCGGCGACGACAAGAATTTCGGACGGGCCTGCAATCATGTCGATGCCGACCGTGCCGAAAACCTGACGTTTGGCGGCGGCGACGAACGCGTTGCCGGGGCCGACGATCTTATCCACGGGCGCAATCGTCGCTGTGCCGTAAGCAAGCGCGGCCACGGCCTGCGCGCCACCGACGCGATAGACTTCATCGACACCGGCAAGGCGCGCAGCGGCAAGCACAAGGGGGTTCACTTTATCGTCCGGTGTCGGCACGACCATGACGACGCGTTTGACGCCTGCGACTTTGGCAGGCACCGCATTCATCAACACGGATGAGGGATAATTCGCCGTGCCGCCCGGCACATAGAGGCCGACCGCGCCGACTGCCGTCCAGCGGTGACCGAGTTCGACACCGGCGCTGTCGGTGAAGCGCGCATCGGACGGCTTCTGGCGCGCGTGGTAAGCCTCGATACGGGATTTGGCGAGCTTCAGCGCGTCCAATGTTGCCGGATCACACTCTTTGAGCGCGGCGTCCAATTGCGCATCGGGGATACGCAATGTTTCCGCCGTCAGTGACACGCGATCAAACTTGTTGGTGAGTTCGACAAGAGCAACGTCGCCGCGCGCGCGCACATCGGCGATGATTTTGGTCACGACATCGTTCACGTCAACGGATGCTTCGCGTTTCGCGCCGAGCAACTCTTTGAACGCGGCTTCAAAGCCTTTGTCTTTTGCGTCTAAACGGATGGCCATGATTGTTACTTGTCTAAATCGTGTTGCGGCAGGTTCTGTGTTTCCCACACGAGACCCAAATCGGAAAGGCTTGCCTCAAGCGCTTCCACTTCGAGGCGGATTTCGCCGCCGCCGGAGAAGGTCAAAGTCACTATCCCCGATGGCGCATTCAGTTCTTCAAAACGGATCGCCAAAAGATTGAGCACACCATCGGAACGGTCTTTGGCAATGCCGCGCACGCGGGCGGCTTCGACATTTTCAAAATGAAGACCGGCGCGGGCGCGTTCATGTTTGCCGGTGCGACCCTCGCCTTCCCAACGGAAGCGATTAAGAACACAGGCAAAGCGGCGCGTATGGGGCAGATAGACGAGGTCGCGCACCTGTGTCACCGCGTCCTGCAAGCAGGTCGAGATCACATCAAGATCGGCCGCATCTTCCGCACTGAGGCGCAAATCGCTCATTGTCTTTTCCCGGACCTCAAGCCTTCACGCGCCAGATTTCAGCGCCGCAAGCCGAGAGTTTTTCTTCCATACGATCAAAGCCGCGATCCAGATGATAGACGCGGTTGATCGTTGTTTCACCTTCTGCCGCGAGCGCCGCAATGACAAGGGCGGCGGACGCACGCAGATCGGACGCCATGACGGGTGCGCCGGTGAGGCGCTCGACGCCGTGAACGAGCGCTTTATCCCCGTGCAACGAAATGTTGGCACCAAAGCGGGCGAGTTCCTGCACATGCATGAAGCGGTTTTCGAAAATCGTCTCCGTGATTTCGCTTTCGCCTGTCGCCACCGTCATCAGCGCCATGAATTGCGCCTGAAGGTCGGTCGGGAAGCCGGGGAAAACCTGCGTCACCACATTGGTTGCCTGCAAAGGCTCGCCATTGCGCGTGATGCGGATGCGGCCCGGCGATGTTTCGACATTCGCTCCGGCGGCGCGAAGCACTGAGAGCGCGGCGTCGAGCGTTTCGGCCTCCGCACCTTCGAGTGTCACGTCACCGCCTGCCATGGCAGCGGCAATGGCATAGGTGCCCGCCTCAATGCGGTCGGCGACAACGCGATGCCTGGCCCCGTGAAGGCGCTTCACGCCCTGAATACGAAGCGTGGAGGTGCCGATGCCTTCGATCTTGGCGCCCATGGCGACGAGGCAATTGGCGAGGTCGGTGATTTCGGGTTCGCGGGCGGCATTTTCGAGCACGGTTTCGCCTTCTGCGAGCGTTGCCGCCATCAGAAGCGTGTGGGTTGCACCGACCGAGACGATGGGTGAGCGAATGATGCAACCTTTGAGACCGTCGGGCGCTTTGGCGAGCACATAGCCCTCTTCAAGCTCAATCTCGGCGCCCATTTTCTGCAAGCCCTTGAGATAGAGATCGACGGGGCGGGCACCGATGGCGCAACCGCCTGGGAGCGAAACTTTGGCTGTGCGGCAGCGTGCGAGCAGCGGCCCGAGCACCCAGAAAGTCGCGCGGATCTGCGAGACGATCTCGTAGGGCGCGAGCGTCGAGAGGATTTCAGGTGTGGTGAGTTTGAGCGTGTCGCCGCTCAGGCCATGGCCGCTATTGTCTTCGGAGCGCTCGACTTTGGAGCCCAGCACGCCCAGCAATTTGGCGAGCGTGCGCACGTCCGTGAGGCGCGGAATGTTGGTCAGTTCCAGCGTCTCGTCGGTGAGAAGGGCCGCAATCATCAAAGGCAGGGCCGCGTTTTTCGCGCCGCTGACCGGAATGGTGCCGTTCAGCCGACGGTTCCCGCGAATGTGTATCGTGTCCATGAGACCGTCCGGTGGTGGCCCTTAAAGGCGGAAGGCCAGTCGGGGCAGATGTCGGGGATATATAGGCTTTCGGCGGCGCGAAATGGAGGGGCAAACCGTCACGAGGTCAGCCCGCCCTATACGCCGCATGACACCACTATTGACCGGCTTTTGGGCCTTTTTCGGGCGCTTTTCCGGCGGCAGCCTGTTCTTTTGCCTGAGTCTTGCGTTTGCGCAGATTGGCGCGCAGCGCCTCGGCCTCACGGGCCTTGCGGGCCTGATCGGCACGGGCCGGACCCTGTCCGTGGGGACGGCGCGTGGCGTTATCGTCTGCACTGTTCTTAATACGGTCTGGACCGGCCATCTTTATTCCACCAAGTCTGAAGGGTTCTCAATTGCCGCATATGGACTATCACCATGCGGGCGTCAACATAGCGCTATATTAGACCAAAAAGGACCGCCATTCCCAGTTGCACCAAATCAACCCCTGTGGCACTTTCCGCTCGCTTTCGCCGCCCCCGCCTTCAAGGGCCAGCGTTTCAGCCGCCCACGTAGCTCAGTGGTAGAGCACACCATTGGTAATGGTGAGGTCGAGTGTTCAATCCACTCCGTGGGCACCAGCTCCCTAAAGACAAGCCTATGATTTCAATGACGAAAACGTCGCGTCCATGAGCGCGGCATTGCGCGGGTTCTGCCAGCGCGGGCCCATGTCATTGGTTACATAGGCAAAGCTTATTCCCGTGTCGGGATCGCAGAACCCCAAGGAACCGCCCGCACCGAAATGGCCGAAGGCTCCCGCATTGGGACCCAAGGGGCGCTCGGGGCGCGGCAACTGAAAACCGAGACCGAAACGGGTGTCGCGCTCGAGGATCATATCCATGCCTGCGGATTGCTCGGTAATTGCCTCGGTTAACATCCGTGTACCAATGATTTCAATGCCTTCGAGCGTGCCACCCCTGGCGAGTGCCGCATAGAGACGCGCCACAGAGCGGGCTGTGCCGTGGCCGTTGGTGGACGGGATTTCCGCCGAGCGCCAGCGCGCCGCGTTCACATATCCGGCACCGGACACACCGGCCGGATTCCAATAGGTGTTCCAGCGCATGGACTGGCTTCGCGTGAGACCTGCAGGCTCCGCGCCCGGCATGGCATTGTCCGGCCAGAGAAAGTCGGCGATGCGGTTGTGCTCCGACACGGGCACACCAAAGAAGATGTCGAGGCCGAGAGGGAGCGAAATTTCGTCGTGAAAATAACGGCCTATGGATTTGCCGGTGAGGCGGCGCACGACCTCGCCGACGAGAAATCCGAACGTATTGACGTGATAACCATGCGCTTTGCCCGGCTCCCACCACGGCACCTGCGCTTCGATGGCGGCGATCATTTGCGGCCAATTGAGCATGGCATCGGGCGGCAGAGGCGCGGCGATGGCGGGGAGGCCCGCCTGATGGGAAAGGATGTGGCGGAGCGTGATTTTGTCTTTGCCATGGGCCGCAAATTCCGGCCAAAAGCGCGCGACGGGATCGTCAAGTGACGCAAGCCCGCGCTCGACGAGACGCAAAAGACATAAGGCGGCCAAGGGTTTACCGACGGAGAAGAAATTGACCAGCGTGGTCTCCGCCCACGGGACCTCGCGCGCCGCATCGCGCCAGCCGCCCCAAATATCGACCATGGTTTCGCCATGCAGCATCACGGTGACGGCGGCACCGGGCTCATTATGCGTCTTGAAATTGTCGATGAAGGCCGCGCGGACGGGGGCGAAACGCGGGTCGCAAAAACCGTCAATGGGCAATGAAGTCACAAGGCTTTCTCCCGTTTTTTAACTGAAGTATCTCATAAAACGTGAGGCTCGCCAGCGGCATCAAAGCGGCCTAGTTTCACTTATACCCATTGAGCGAAAGATCCCCTGACAGCATGAGCGTCCCCTTCTGGCGGCTGATAGAAAGCCAACAAAACCCTCAGTTTAAAATCTGGAATGACCTTGCCGACGGGCGCGGGATCAAAAAACACGGGCTCTATATCCTGTCGGGACGCAAGCTCGTGCCTGAAGCGCTTGCATTGATCAGTCAACAATTCTTGCAAGAGATTCGAGGTTTCCATGCAGAGATCGTTGCCTTGCTCGTAGCTGACCCGCGCGAGGCGGACGGGCTCCCTATCCCCGCAAATGTGGAGCTTTACCGTCTGACGCGCAATTTGATGGATAAGCTCGATACGTCCGGAACAAATTATCCCCTGCTCGTCGGGCGTGTACCCGAGATCGAAAAAGCCGATTTGAGTGTAGGCCCGCAAGGGTTGGAACTCATCGTTGCACTCGGCGATCCGAACAACCTTGGCGCGCTGATGCGGAGCGCTGCCGCCTTTGGCGCAAAAAAACTTATCCTCATGGACGGGGCGGCGCATCCGTTTCACCCCAAGACCTTACGCGCAGCGGCGAATGCGGTTTACGGGCTCACACTCGCACGCGGACCGTCATGGGAGGAGCTGAACCAGGCGGCGGGTCCCATCGTGGCGCTGGACAGCAAGGGCGCGGACTTATCCTCGTATAAGTGGCCCAAGGATGTGCGGATTGTGCTGGGCGAAGAAGGAATGGGCATTCCCGAGACGCTCAACGTGACGCGACTTGCGATCCCAACGACGGGGGCGGTTGAAAGCCTCAATGCGACAGTGGCGGCGAGCGTGGCGCTTTACGCGCATTACACGTCTTCTAATTCATCCGTTGACTGATTTTTCTTCATGGACGCAAGGGCTCCCAGCGCACGGGCGCGGGCGGCGTCGTGATCTGTGAGGGGCATCGGATAGGTTTCGCCGAGCCTGATTCCGGCCTCACTCAGCGCGCGGGCAGGGGCACACCACGGCTTATGGAGGAAGCGGTCGTCGAGCCCGGCGAGCTCGGGGACCCAGCGGCGCGTGAAAGTGCCTGCGGGATCAAACTTCTCGCCTTGCAGTACAGGATTGAAAATACGGAAATAGGGGGACGCGTCAGCGCCGGAACCTGCGACCCATTGCCAGCCCGCGCGGTTGTTGGCGACATCGGCATCGACCAACGTGTCTTCAAACCATTCAGCCCCGCGCCGCCAATCGATCAGCAGGTGCTTGATGAGAAAAGACGCGACCAACATGCGGGCGCGATTGTGCATGGTGCCTGTTTCCCAGAGGCAGCGCATGGCGGCGTCGATCACGGGGTAGCCTGTCTCGCCTTTTGTCCAACGCCGGAAATGCGTTTCGTTGTTCTGCCACGGGAAGTTTTCATATTCTTCTTTCCATGCGCGTGTCGCCATATGCGGCCAATGGAAGAGCAAATAGGCAGAAAAATCGCGCCAGCCCAGTTGACGCTGAAAGGCCGCGACACCCTGCGCGGCGGCAGGATCGGCATCCGCTTTCATTGAAGCGGCCTGCCAGATTTGGCGCGGGGAAATCTCACCCCAATGCAAATGCGGCGCGAGGCGCGAGGTTGCGTCCTTGTCCATGCGGTCGCGGGCGGTCGGGTAGTCCGCGACATCGGTGTCGAGAAAATCGGCAAGACGCAAAGCGGCCGCGCCCTCGCCCGCCACCCATGTCGCACGGAGGCCTTGTGCCCAATCGGGGGACGCGGGCTCAAGGGCCCAGGCGGCGAGCATGTCAGACGGTAGCGGAGAGGGCGCGGGGGGGAGTGATGCGGGCGCGGGCACGGGCGCGGCAAAAGGTGCGTGGCCCAAAAGCGTGCGCCAATAGGGCGTGAACACTTTGTAGTGATTGCCGGTCATGGTGGTGACGGTCCATGGCTCGGCGAGCAGCGCGCCGTTGAAGCTTTGCACGTCGATATGGCGGCTTACGAGATTTGTTTTGATGGCGCTGTCACGGGCGATGCGTAAGGGCTCGTAGCAACGGTTCCAATAGACGGCATCGGCCTTTGTTTCGGCGATTACCTGATCCAGCACGTCAGTGGGCGCGCCACGGCGTAAAATCAACGGCGCGCCGAGACGGGCACAATCGCGACCAAGGCTTTCGAGGCTTTGATGGAGCCACCAGCGCGCGGCACCGCCCAAAGGTTCCACGGCGTCGAGAATGAACAAGGGAATGACGGCACCGCCGCGGCGGCAAGCCGCCAGAAGCGCCGGATTGTCAGCGAGGCGAAGATCATGGCGGAACCAGACGATGGTGGTCATTTTTTCCCTGAAACGCTGCTTTTTCAGAGTTTACGCAAGGAGAGAATGACCGGATCACTTCACCTGTGAAACTTAAGACGGGACCCTCAAGACGGGCGGCGGCGATCCAGAATCCGCACGATCACTATTCTGACCATGCGGGAGGACCAACTGAGCACCACGAAAGTATGGGGATAGATCGCTTCAAAGGTCGGCTTGATCCCCTCAAACGGCTTCTGTCCAAGCTCGTGGAAGCGCCGCGCGGTGGCGAGCCAGAAGGGCGAGAGGATGAGCGAGAGCGCAATGACCGACAGAGCAAGCTGGTAGGCCTCGCGGTCAAGCACGCCGGAGCCGAGACCGGCTTTCGCCAATGCAAAAGAAAACTCGCCGATCTGGGCCATGACGAGGCCGGAGATAAAAGCGTTTTCCCATTTCTGACCCAGAATGTTCAGGATCGAAATATTGGTCGCGGTTTTTGCGATGAGCACGACGAGGACGAGGAGCGTCACGGTTATCAAATGCTCCCAGACGAATTGCAGATTGAGCAGCAAGCCGATCGAGAGAAAGAAGACCATGAGCATGATCGACTGGATGGGCGCGACCATGAGAAAGGCCGGGCGACGGTCGGTCGATGAGCCGAGAATCAGTCCTGCAACGAAAGCACCGTAAGACGGTGAAAGGCCCATGGCGCCGGATGCGGCGGCGAGCACAAAGCAAAAGCCGATATTGGCAAGCGGGGCCATTTCAGCATTGGCCCGCAGATAGTCTGACCATGGCAGATGCACACGGCCATAGCGCGTCAGCGTGATGACGATGGCGGCCAAAACGCCGATCGCGCCGATGAGCTTGAAAGCCAGCGTGATGTCGAGACCTGAGCCTGCACTCTCACCGCCGCCCATGGACTGGGCCACAACGAGCATCGGCACGATGAGCAGATCCTGTGCGATGAGCACGCCCATGGTGACGCGGCCTGCCTGGGTGTCGAATTCGCCGATGTCCTGCAGCATTTTGATGCCTACCGCCGTTGAGGACAGCGAGAGGACGAAACCCAGAATGAGCGAAGTCTCGAAGCTCCAGTCAAAGAGCGAGCCTATGAGCCAGGTGAGGCCTATCGCTACCGCTGACTGAAGGACGGCGCAGATGAGCGCAATTTTGTAAACGGCGCGGAAGGACTGAAGGCTCAGTTCCAGCCCGACGATGAACAAGAGGAGCAACAGGCCAAGCTCGGCAAAGAAGTCGATGCCCTCGGCGCTTTTGATGAGGCCGAAACCATAGGGGCCGAGCACGACGCCCGCGAGGATGTAGCCCACGATGGCGGGTTGTTTGAGCCGCACCATGATGAAGCCACAGGCCAGCGCGATGACGATGAGAAGTGTGACGGAATCGAGGCTCAGGGTTTCATGCATGGAACGGGCGGGACTTTGCTATGGGGTTGGGTGTGGATTGGGCGGGGAATGGCGACGGAAGTTTGGCGGAAAGTTCGGGCGGGGGGAAGGGGCGTACAGAGAAGAAAAACTTAGATAGATGAATGAAAAGTCCCCTCCCCCCTTGAGGGGGAAGGTGGAGCGCATTCTTGTGCGCGGAGGGAGGGGGGTAAACCACGGACTCAGAATTTGCCGCTCACCCCCCTCCCTAGCCCTCCCCCTCACCCGCGCGTAGGCGCGAACAGGAAGGAGGGGGGGAGGGGATTAAGAGCCATCCCTACTTTTTTGGATTGTCCTTTCGCATTTCCGGTCGCAGAGTCATCGGCAGGGAACGAGGAGAGACAGACATGAGCGATATTACCAAGGATGCGGCCTATGACGCCGTCGCGCCGGATGATTTTCCGGCCATGATGGAGGTGGAGCGCTACAACAACCGCTCGACCGCTTTCGACAAGATCATTTCCGCAACGCATGATCATTTCTGGGACCCGCTCGACAAGCGCTATATCGATTTTGATACGCCGTTTGATATGACGAAGGCGTCTGTGCTGCCGCTTGATCAGATCATCGAGTTGCGCCTGCCGGTCGCAGACAATATGAGCGAAGAGCAGAAGATCGCTTTTGCCAATGAAAGCTCGCGCTGGTTTCTGTCCTCCATCCTGCATGGCGAAGCCGGTGCGCTCGCGCTGTCCGCCTCGCTCTGCCATATCCTCAAAGATCCGGGCGCGCAGGAATATGCGGCGAACCAGACGCGCGAAGAGGCCCGCCACGTCACCGGGTTTTCCAAATATATCGAGACGCGCTGGGGCAAGCCCTCGCCGGTCGGCACGACGCTCGGCAATCTGCTGACCGAGATGGTGCTGGCGCCGGAGGTTTATAAAAAGATTGTCGGGATGCAGATGCTGGTCGAAGGCCTCGCCATGGGTGCCTTCGCCTCGCTCTATCGCTATTCCAATGATCCGCTGTTGCGCCATCTCTGCCAGCTTGTGATGACGGATGAAGCGTTTCATCACAAGTTCGGGAAAATCTGGGCGGACCGGACGATCCCCAAGCTCAATGATGAAGAGCGCAACCGGATTGAGGATTGGGCCGTCACGTGTTTTCAGACGCTCTTGTTCAACCTCGCCGTGCCGGAACAGAAAAAGCATATGTATGCGCAGTTCGGGCTCGACTGGCAGGTGGTGCAGGAACAACTCATCGCGTCGCGCACCGACGAGAAGCGGCGCAATGCGATGCGCTCAAGCACCAGTATTTTCCGCGTGCTGATCAAGACGCTTGTGAAAGGCGGGATCATCACGGAGCGCACCAAGGCTTTCTACGCAGTTTACGTCGATATGGACGAACTGAAAAACGAGAGTGATGAAATGGTGGGCGACGCGATTGCCGAGGACGGGATCGAGTTTCTGAAGACGATTAATTTCGGTCAGAAGGTCGGGAGTTACGTGGCGGCGGAGTGAGGGTTTGAGATGTGCCGGTCTCCAGTCCCCTCCCCCCTTGAGGGGGAGGGCTAGGGAGGGGGGGTAAACGGCAAGTACAGAATTTGCGGCTTACCCCCCTCCCAGCCCCTTCGGGGCTTGCCTCCCCCTCAAGGGGGGAGGAGATTTTAGATTAGAGCTGCGCTTTCGGAATAACCGTCACGGCCCTGCCCTCGACTTTTATGTCCGCGTGGACGCGGTAAACATCAGCCATGTTTTCGCGGGTCAGTACCTCTGCCGGTGCGCCTTGGGCGTGGACGCGGCCGTCATTGAGCAAGACAAGTTCATCGCAATAGCGTGCGGCGAGTGACAGATCGTGCAGCACGGCGATGACGGTGCGGCCTGAGGCGGCGTAAGAGACCAGACCTTCCATGACGCCCAACTGATGGAACGGGTCGAGCGCGGCGACGGGTTCGTCCACCAGCAGCAAGGGCGCTTCGACGGCGAGCGCACGGGCGAGAAGCACGCGGGCACGTTCGCCGCCTGAGAGTGTCAGCACATCACGGTGGCGCATGGTTTCCACATCGGCAAGTTTCATGGCGCTGGTGATCGCGGCTGCGTCTGCCGCTTGCGGCGCGGTGAAGGCGGCGAGATGCGGCAGGCGGCCAAGGGCGACGAGGCGCTCAACCGAGAGCGGCCAATAGCTTTCAGACGCCTGCGCGAGATAGCTCATTTTTTGCGCGCGGAGGCGGGGCGCGAGGTCTATCACCTCCACATCATCAAGCATGATGCGGCCTTCATAGGGAATGAGACCGGCGACGGCGCGGATCAATGTTGTTTTGCCAACGCCGTTGGGGCCGATAAGGCCGATGAATTTTTTGGTGCCAAGCGTCAGCGAGACATCGCGCAAGACGCGCGTGCTGCTCAATGAGGCGCTGAGATTTTTGATGGTGAGCATCACGGCGTCTCCCGCCTTGTGCGGAGGATGAGCCAGAGGAAGAAGGGCGCACCGATGAGCGAGGTGACGACGCCGAGTTTTGGTTCGGGCCCGTTGACCGGCAGGCGCACAAGAAGATCGGCGGCAAGAAGGAGCGCCGAACCGGCAAGGGCAGAAGGCAAAAGAAGACGACCCGGCTGGTGGCCGACCAAGGGCCGCACGAGATGGGGCACGACGAGGCCGACAAAGCCGATGACGCCTGCAACGGCGACGGTGGCACCGACCGCAAGGCCTGTGCCGGTGATCGCCAAGAGTTTCACGCGGGTTTGATTGAAGCCGAGGCTCGTTGCAGTGTCCTCGCCCAGGGTCAGCGCATCAAGCGCGCGCGACGTGGAGGCGACAAGGACCAAGCCCACAACAACGAAGGGCAGCGCGAAGAGAAGCTGGTCCATACTGCGATCGGTGAAAGAGCCCAAGAGCCAGAAAATGATTTCGTAAACCGCGTAAGGGGAGGCGGCGAGCGAGAGCGCCAATGAGGTGAAGGCGGACGCAAAAGCGGAGATGGCGACGCCTGCCAGGATGATCGTGGTGATCGACGGGTTGCGGCCTGCAAGGAGATAGAGAAGACCGAGGCTGCCCAAGGCGCCTGCGACGCCGCCCAATGCCACGAACAAAGTGCTGCCTGCGGCGAGGCCGAAATAGAAGACCAGCACCGCGCCGAGCGCCGCGCCGGATGAGGCGCCGATGAGACCGGGTTCGGCGAGCGGGTTGCGCAGGAGACCTTGCAGGCCCGCGCCGGTGAGACCCAATGTTGCGCCGACAACAAGGCCCAAAAGTGCGCGCGGCAGGCGGACTTCGGTGAGAATGAGCCAAGCAAGCGAGCGGTCGATCTCGTCAAGCGCGTGGAGTTTGGCGAACAGAAGTTCACCGCCGCGACCGACATAGACTGAGGCGGCAAAGAAAAGGGCCGCAAGCGCCGCGAGCGCGAGATTGACGACGAGATAAGACGGCTGCTGTTTCATTGCGTGGCCTTCTCGTCAAAGCCGTCGCGCGCTGTGGCGAGGCGGGTTGCAATCTCGGCAACATAGGGCGAGCCGCAGGTCCAGAGTTTAGCGGGGAGGTCCGTCGAGCGGGCATGGGCCGCGATATAGGCTTTGAGCGCGGGATGCGTGAGCACTTCATGCGCCAGCGACGGTTCCAGCGGGCGGTAGATGCCGACGGCGACGAAATCGGGCCGCGTATTGATCAGGTCTTCAATCGTGAGATTGACAAAGCCGCCGCTGGACGAGGCCTGCACAACATTTTCAAAGCCGGTATGGATCAGCATCGCGCCGAGGATGGTGTTGGCGGCGGCGGCACCGCCGAGATCCTGATAGATGACGGCGCGCGGCGCGTGGGCTGTCATGGGGCGGGCCGAGGCGGCGAGGCTCGCATCAAAGCGGGCGATCATGGCCTCGCCTTTGGCCTCTTGCCCCAGTGCCGCGGCGATCACGCGGACATTGGCGCGGACGTCGGCGAAACTTTCGGCATCTTTCACCTGCACCACGGGGATTTTGGCCTGACGCAGCAGCGACAAAGTGAAGGGCGAGGAAAAAGCATGGGCCAGCACGAGGTCGGGCTTGAAGGAGAGGATTTCTTCCGCCGTCGCATTGTTGAGAGGAAGTCCGCGCGCCTTGTCAACCACGGGGCTGTCGCCTGCATCGGCGGCGACGCGGAAGACGGATTTCAATGTGCCGGGCCGCGCGAGGTCGAGCGCCAATATATCCGTACAAAGATTAATCGAGACGATGCGTTGAGGCGCGGCCTCTGCGCGCGCGAGGCCTGCCATGAGCGTGAGGAGGATGAGCGCGAGCGTCCGCATGTCAGGCTTTGGCTGTGAGCGCCGCACGGCGCGCCAGAAGCGCGCGCATGGCGAGGATGAGAGCGGCGGCGATAATGAGCGAGACGGAGAGCGCATAGATGCCGGCCGTGTAGCTCTGCGTCAGGTCTTTGACATAGCCCACGAGATAAGGCCCGACAAAGCCGCCGAGGTTGCCCACTGAATTGATGAGCGCGATGCCGCCTGCAGCCGCTGTGCCCGACAGGAAGACCGGCGGGATCGCCCAGAAGGGGACGATGGAGACATAGGTGCCGATGGCGGCGAGGCCCAATGACATGATGATGAGCGGCGTTGCGTCGAAATAAGCGCCGCCTGCAAAACCGGCAGCGGCGAGGAGGCAAGGCGCGACCGTGTGCCAGATGCGTTCCTGATGACGGTCGGATGAACGGCCCCAAAGCGGCATGGCGAGGGCGGCCACAACATAGACGGCGGCGACGAGCCAGCCGGTTTCGATATTGGTAAAGCCCTTGCCCTTCACCATCTGCGGCAACCAGAAGGAAATGCCATAGAGGCCGATGACGATGGCGAAATAGATGAGGCACATCAGCAATACGCGGCTGTCTTTCAAGGCGGGCCAGAGCGTGTGCTGCGCGTCGATATGGGTGGCGGCGCGGTCACGCGCTAAACAATCAGCGATGGTTTTTTTCTCGTCCGGCGTCAGCCATTTTGCTTTGGTCGGGCCGTCGGGGAGGAGCCACAGAACCGCGACACCCATAATGAGCGCGGGCGCGGCTTCGATCAGGAACATCCATTGCCAGCCCTGCAGGCCCATATGGCCGTCAAAGCCCAAGAGCCATGACGAGAAAGGTGCGCCGATGACGGAGGCGAGCGGTATCGCGATAAAATAGGTGCCGTAGAGACGCGCGCGCTGGTCGGCGGGAAACCAATAGGTGAGATAGAGGATCATGCCGGGGGCAAAGCCTGCTTCGGCGGCACCGAGCAGAAAGCGCAGAATGTAGAAGCTTGTGGGCGTCGTCACAAAAGCCATGGCGCCGGAAATGAGGCCCCATGTCAGCATGATGCGGCAGATCCAGAGGCGCGCGCCGAGCTTTTCGATGACGACGTTCGAGGGCACCTCGAAGATGAAATAGCCGATGAAGAAAATGCCGACGCCGAAGCCGAAAACTTCGGAGGAGAAGCCCAAATCGGCATTCATGGTCAGCGCCGCAAAGCCGACATTGACGCGATCAAGGAAGGAGATCGTATAGAGCACGATCATCACGGGGATGATGCGGCGCGCCGCACGCGAAAAGAGGCGGCGTTCAGTGTCTGAGAGATTGTCGGTGCGTGCGGCGGCGGCCATGATTTTTTTGTTCCCCGGTTGTGGGGGGACCATAAGGGAGGCGGACGCGGGAGGCAAAGGGGGGATTAAGGGCGTTTCGGCAGTCCCATCAACGCGGGCTTTGCTTCGCGTTTGTCCGTCATAAAGCCCCAATGGGCTTCCTCGGGATTGTGGCCATCGCCCATGGGGTCAAAATCGGAGACGCGCCACGGGGCATCGAAGGCTGCGAAATAGGCGAAGGCGCGGGCGCGTGTCGGCGGCATTTGTTTTTCAAGTTCGCGCCAGAAGGAGGCCTGCATCTCAGGCGTAAAGCCGCGCTCTGCCGGACCCGACGGTGTGCCGGTTTCTTTGACAAGAATGGGGCCGCAAAAATCGGATGCGAGATTGTCCGAGACTTTCACGACGAAATTCGCCCAGTTTTGCGCGGGCGCGGTGGCGAACCATTTTTCGAATATCGGGTGGATGTTTACCAGCATGAAGTCGAGCGAGGGCAAGACTTCCTCGGCGTCGCTGAGCTGGAACTGCGCGAAAGGCTCGGTGACGGTCAAGGGCACATCGGGCAGGCGCGCGCGCATCAGCGCGACGTAAGCACCCATGTTTTTCCATTTGCCGCGATTGGCGAGCACGATTTCATTGCCGAGTGAAATGCCGGTAACGAGTTTCGGATGCGCTTTCGCCATGCGGATGGCGTTGCGTATTTCGTCCATGTCGGCAGGCGTCCAGAGGCCGATGATGAGCGCCTTGAAGCCAAGCTCGGCGGCGATGTCGGCGACATGCTCGTTGCCGTCGCGGGCTGAATAAGTGATGAGCGCGTCGAAATGCGGGCGCAGCGCTTTGAGGTCGGCGCGGATGCTGTCGGCGCTGGCAACGGTGATATTGCCGTCAATGACTTTCAACTCGGTCGGGTTGTAGGCGATGAAGCGGTTCGTCGCCATGGCCGCCTCAAGACGGGCCAGCGCGGGCGCGACGGCTTTGCGCGGGGCGCATGGCTCGGCGGCGAAGGCCGTGGCGGGGAAGATGAGGGCGAGTAGGACGAGGATGATTTTGCGCATGGGGGGAGCTTAGGGGGTTTGGAGGATGGCGGCTAGTTACAAGGAAGGGGGCTAGAAAGGTTTCACAATCGCCAGGTAATAGGTGAGCGGGATGAAAATGATGATGAAGGGGGTGGAGATTTTGAAGAAGAGCCAGTGGATTTGCATGTAGCGCTCGTAGCGCGCCATGTCGCCCGTGCGGCGGATGCGAAGCTTCTGGCCGCCGAAATGGGAGATGTAATAATCCACCACTTCCATCGGCACGAAAACCAGCACGACGATCCAGAGTTTCAGCGTCAGCCACGTGAAGCCTTCAAAGCTCCAGCCGCCCGCGATGAGCATTATCAGACCGGTGATGACGATGAGCGGAAAGGCGACATGTTCTAGCACCACGCCGCTGTCGAAGCGTTCCATGAAGTCATTGCGCCGCGCGATGCGGGTTTCATCGTTGGGGTTGTGCTCGACGCTTTTGAAGGCGGGCACGATGTAGTCGCGATAGGCGACGGCTGTTGAGAAGGACCACATGGCGACCGAGATGACGTGCAGGAACTTGATCTGCATGTACCAGGGCGCAAGTATTTGGGTGAGCGTTTCCATCCGTGTTCCCCTCTTTTTTCAAAGAGAGTGGAGGGGTTTGCAAGAAAGGACAACGAGGTTCTTTAGCCGCCCTGTTGAGCGAAGGTGAAGATACATCTTGCCTCCCCCTCGTGGGGAGGCTCGGATCGTTCTTACGATCCGGGTGGGGGGCTGTACCTAACGCGAGGGATGCGTTCGCGGAGAAAATACCCCCACCCAAAAAATCTCAGTAGATTTTTTGACCTCCCCACAAGGGGGAGGTGGATTATCGAATCAATCGAAAGCCTCGTCCCATGTGCCTTTGGTGGAGGCTTTGGAATATTCGGTGGCGCGGTTTTCGAAGAAGTTGGCGTGTTCGATGCCGTTGAGCATTTCGTCCATCCAGGGCAGCGGGTTTTTGTCCGTGCGGTAGATGGGCTGAAGGCTCAGCTGCGTCAGGCGGCGATCCGCGATGTAGCGGATGTAGTCTTTGACTTCCTGGCCGGTGAGACCTTCGATGTCGCCCATTTCGAAGGCGAGATCGATGAACGCATCTTCGTGATGGATGATGGTTTCGCAGGCCTTGTAAATGTCGCGCTGCAATTCTTCGTCCCAGATTTCGCGATTTTCGTCGATGAAGGTGCGGAAGAGTTTGACGATGGAATTGGTGTGCAGCGTCTCGTCGCGGACCGACCATGTGATGATCTGGCCCATGCCCTTCATTTTGTTGAAGCGCGGGAAGTTCATCAGGATCGCAAAGGAGGCAAAGAGCTGCACGCCTTCAGTGAAGGCACCGAAGACCGCGAGCGTTTTGGCAATGTCTCTTTTCGTCGTCATGCCCCATTCGCGCATGTAGTCGAACTTGTCCTTCATTTCCTTGTATTTCATGAAGGCTTCGTATTCGGCTTCGGGGATGCCGATTGTGTCGAGCAGATGCGAATAGGCCGAGATGTGGACCGTCTCCATGTTGGAGAAGGCCGAGAGCATCATTGCGACTTCGGTGGGTTTGAAGACGGCGGAATAATGCTTCATGTAGCAATTATTCACTTCGACGTCGGCCTGCACGAAGAAGCGGAAAATCTGCGTCAGCAGATTGCGCTCGCCGGGCGTCAGTTTCTTCGCCCAGTCTTTCACGTCATCGGCCAGCGGCACTTCTTCGGGCAGCCAGTGAATGCGCTGCTGCGTCAGCCAAGCGTCATAGGCCCAGGGATAGCGGAAGGGCTTGTAAACGAGGCGTTCTTCGAGAAGTGACATGGGCGTTGTCCGGTGGTTGTTACTTCGTCATTAGGTTGAGGAAGACCCTCACCCAACCCTCTCCCAGAGGGAGAGGACTATTTCATGAAGACGGATTTTAGGAAGGCGTGGATGGCCGGAGCAAGTCCGGCCATGACGTTATCAACATGTTATTGGCAGGCGAGGCACTCGTCATATTCGATTGTTTCGCGGCGGCCTTCTGCGGCGACCTGATCCAATGTTTTGACGTCGAGTGTTTTCGCGGCGACGAGAGACACGACTTCGGCTTTTTCGGCGCGCTGGATCGAAAGCGAGCGGCAATAGTAGAGGCTTTTGACGCCCTGCTTCCATGCCTGAATGTGCAGCTTATTCAAGTCGCGCTTGTGGACGTCGGCGGCGAGGAACAAGTTGACGGACTGCGCCTGATCGATCATCGGGGCGCGGTCGCCGGCGTGTTCGATGACCCAGCGCTGGTCGAGTTCGAACGCGGTTTTGAACACGTCTTTTTCAACTTCGTCGAGGAAATCCAAATGCTGCACAGAGCCGCCGTTGGTCACGATGGATGACCATGTGTCATCGTCGTTGCGGCCTTTCTCCTCAAGCAATTTCGTCAGGTGACGGTTGCGGACGTTGAAGGAGCCCGACAGCGTTTTATGCGTGAAGGAGTTGGCCGCAATCGGTTCGATGCCCGGCGAGGTGCCGCCGGTGATGATCGAGATCGAGGCTGTCGGCGCGATTGCTGTTTTGTTGGAGAAGCGTTCGTGGAAGCCAAACATTTTGGCGTCGGGGCAAGCGCCGCGCTCGGTGGCGAGTTTCTTTGAGGCCGCATTGACGCCCTCCTGAATCGCTTTGAACATGCGCTTGTTCCAGACCTTGGCCATGACGCCTTCAAACGGGATCATGTTGGCTTGCAGGAACGAATGATAGCCCATGACGCCGAGACCAACGGAGCGCTCTTGCGCGGCGGCATATTTGGCGCGGCTCATTTCGGCAGGTGCACGGTCGATAAAGTCCTGCAGCACATTGTCGAGGAAGCGCATGCAATCTTCGATGATGGTTTCGTTGTTCTGCCACTCGAAATAGTTTTCGAGATTGAGCGATGACAGGCAGCAAACGGCTGTGCGCTGTTCGCCATGCTGGTCGATGCCGGTGGGCAATGTGATTTCGGCGCAAAGGTTTGAGGTTTTCACTTCAAGGCCCGCGAGCTTGTGATGCTCAGGGCGCGCGTTGTTCACGGTGTCTTTGTAGATGATGTAAGGCTCGCCGGTTTCGATGCGCGAGGTGAGCAAGCGAATCCAGAGCGAACGGGCTGAAATCGTCTTTTGGACGGTCTTGTCCTTCGGCGACAGCAAAGCCCAGTCAGCGTCAGCCTCGACGGCGCGCATGAAGGCGTCCGACACGAGGATGCCGTGATGGAGGTTCAGCGCTTTGCGGTTCGGATCGCCACCTGTGGGGCGGCGCATTTCCATGAACTCTTCGACTTCGGGGTGATCGACCGGCAGGTAAACCGCCGCCGAGCCGCGACGGAGCGAGCCCTGCGAAATCGCCAGTGTCAGCGAATCCATGACGCGGATGAAGGGGATGATGCCTGACGTCTTGCCATTGCCGCCGACTGTTTCGCCGATGGAGCGCAGATTGCCCCAATAGGAACCGATGCCGCCGCCCTTGGCTGCGAGCCAGACGTTTTCGTTCCAGAGGCCCAAAATGCCTTCAAGGCTGTCGGTCGCTTCATTGAGGAAGCAGGAAATGGGCAGGCCGCGCTGGGTGCCGCCGTTCGACAAAACCGGCGTCGCGGGCATGAACCAGAGCTTGGAAATATATTCGTAAAGACGCTGTGCATGGTCTTCGTCGTCGGCATAAAAGGACGCGACGCGGGCAAAAAGGTCCTGAAAGCTTTCGCCGGGCAGCAGATAGCGGTCGCGCAATGTCGCCTTGCCGAATTCGGTCAGCAGCGCATCGCGGCCATGATCGACATGGACGGCAAAGCTCTTCTTGCCCATGACGGACGGCACCATCTGGACAACCTGATCATTCTCGCCAAAGGGCATTTCAGGTTCGGCGGTCGCAACCATGTCCGCCCGGGGGCGATGCGCCCCTGAACGTGACGGTGCGCGCTCGCCTGTAATGATCGCGGAAACTGTGGCCTCTACTTCCGTCATATCGAGTACTTTCGACGTATTATTGAGCATAAAAATCCCCTATTGGCCCCTTTGTGCCCGCTCCGCCGCCGCGAAAGACACAAAAATCCCCGTGCGGCGCATATAGGTTCGCCGCTAATCCACCCGGCATGGGCAGAAATCTCTGATTCGATGATTGCGCGTCGCCCGATCAATAGTGTCACCGAAGCACCGCGCGTCTAGATATAGTAGCCAAGCTGTGACTCACGTCAACGAAACTATGAACGGAAAGTGAAGAATATATTTTCCCACAGGTAGATTTCGGACTTGACGATAGGACAGATGACGCAAGGGCCGCACCCGTTTATTGAGACTTATCAACAGCTTGATTCAGGGCGGGACGGCGGGCCTAATGGCACAAACGGCGGTCGGCAGCCGTCTTCTTAAAAGGTATGCATCCTCATGTTTGATACGTCGGCGCGGCGCACGCTTTTTCCCGAAATTGAGCCCTATCGGACCGGTTTTTTGCAGGTTTCGGCCCTTCATCGCCTCTATTTTGAAGAATGCGGCAATCCGAACGGCAAGCCCGTCATCATCATTCATGGCGGACCGGGGGGCGGCTCGAACCCCACGATGCGGCGCACGCATGACGGGACGCGCTACCGAATCATCCTGTTTGATCAGCGCGGCTGCGGGCGCTCGACGCCTCATGCCGAATTGGACGGCAACACGACATGGGATCTGGTCGCCGACATGGAGAAGCTCCGCGAGCACCTCAAAATCGAACGCTGGCAGTTGTGCGGCGGGTCATGGGGCTCGACGCTGGCGCTCGCCTATGCCGAGACGCATCCCAACCGCGTTAGCGAAATCATCCTGCGCGGGATTTTCACACTGCGGAAGCGCGAGCTTGACCATTTCTATCAGGAGGGGACGGACGCGATGTTCCCCGATGCGTGGGAAAAGTTCATTGAACCGATCCCCGTCGCCGAGCGCGGCAATCTGATGAGCGCCTATTATAAGCGGCTCACAGGGACGAATGAGGCCGAAAAGATCGCTTGCGCCAAGGCCTGGAGCATCTGGGAGGGGACGACGCTGTCGCTCTATTCCGATCCCGAACGCATCGCGCGCTTTGCCGACGGGCATTTCGCTTTGGCCTTCGCCCGGATCGAATGCCATTACTTTATGAACAAGGGCTGGTTTGAACCGCAGGATCAGTTGATCCGCAATGCCGGACTGCTGAAGGGCATTCCCGGTGTGATCGCGCAAGGCCGCTACGATGTGGTGACGCCGATGTTCACAGCCTGGGATCTCGCCAAGGCATGGCCCGATGCGGAACTCAACATTGTGCCGGACGCGGGACACACGGCGACGGAGCCGGGGATTGTCGATGTGATGGTGCGGGCGAGCGACCGGTTTGCGAGCGCCTGACACGATGCACATTCTCTATCTCGTCAATGAACCCAATTCCGGTCCCGGTGTTTTGCTCGAAGAAGCGACGCGGCTGGGGGCGAGCCATGAGATTGTCGCCACATATGAAGGCGGCGAAGTGCCCTCCTCTCATGCGGACTATGACGGGCTCGTCGTCATGGGCGGGATCATGGGCGTTTATGAGGACGCTGCGCATCCGTTCATTGAGCACACGCGGGCACTCATTCGCGCGTTTCATCACGCGGACAAGCCTGTGATGGGCGTCTGTCTCGGCGCGCAGATGCTGGCAAGCGCATTCGGCGGGCGCGTTTATAAAATGGGATATGACGAGTGGGGGTTTCTGGCGCAGACATGGGAACCCGCTGCGAAGGATGATCCGCTGCTGCATGATGCGCCGGAGGCTTTGCGCATTCTGCACTGGCATGGCGATACGTTTGAACTGCCTGATGGCGCTGTGCGGCTTTCGACGCGGGAGACCTGTCCCAATCAGGCGTTCCGCGTGGGCGCAAAATCCTACGGGTTTCAGTTTCATCTGGAAGTGACGAAGGCGACACTTGATCACTGGATCGACTGGCGCGCGCGGGACAAGAGCGCGGCGGCGGCCGACGTGCGGGCGCTGAGCAATGTCGAGGCGCTCGCGGAGGCGCAGGTTTTTGCGCGGGATGTGATGGCAAGGTGGATGGAGCTTTAAGAAAGCCCCTCACCCGAAACGCAAGAGCGTTTCGACCTCTCCCAGAGGGAGAGGTCGAGAAAGATCAGAAATTCACGCGGCTTGTCAGGGCGCCGTCAACGACCATGTTGATGCCGCTGGTGAAGGATGAGTTGGGCGACGACAGAAAGACCGTCGCGTTGGCGATATCCTGCGGGGTGGCCATGCGACCCATCGGGTTGCGAGCCATTGTGGCTTTGAACAGGTCGGGCATGTGTTCTTCGACCATGCCCCAGACGCCGCCTTTGAAATAGACCGTGCCGGGCGAGACGATATTGTAGCGGATGTGTTTGCCCGCGTGCTCTTTGGCGAGGCCTTTCGCAAGATGGATTTGCGACGCTTTCATCGCGCCGTAAGCGTTGCCGTTTGATGTTTCAGCCGCCGAAATCGACGAGATGATAACCACCGAAGCATCGCCGTGTTTGGCCGCTGATTTTTCGAGGAACGGAAAGGCCGCCTCGCAAACGCGCTGGGCGCCCATGACGTCAATTTCAAAACAAGCGCGCCATGCGTCTTCCTTGTTGCCTTGCGCAAGCGCCGAAGCATTGTTGACGACAATGTCGAGGCCGCCCATGGCGGTCGCCGTATCAACAATCCATTTTTGCAGAGCCGGACCGTCGGCAATATCGACAACGCCGCCGATGACATTGGTGCCGGATTTTTTCAACGCCGCGACGGCCTCTTCGACCTGATCTTTGTTGCGCGCGCAAATGGCGATGTCAGCGCCTTCAGCGGCCAAAGTTTCGGCGATGGCGCGACCGATGCCGCGTGTGGCACCCGTGATGATCGCCTTTTTGCTCTTGAGTTTGAGATCCATTTTTTAAGTCTCCCTGTTTTGGTTTCTAAATCAGTGGTTCGGATCGGTGAGGAAAAGCTCGCGGATCGAGCGCGAGACTTCTTCAAGGCGGACGCGCAACCTTGTGGAGAAGCGCAGCGGCGGCGGCGGATCAAGATCGAGACCGATCATTTTGGGCGTGTCGTCTTCGCCGGTACTGAGTGCCACAAGATCAACCGTGCCGGCGCGGACGCGCGCGCCATCGGCAATGGCAGAGCCAAGCCGCGCATGCATGACGGCGGCGAGCGTCAGGTCGCGCTCATGCGGCGTCACGAGGAAGCCATACATGTCAGCGACTTCGCCTGCATTGGCGTCCGAACTCAGCGTGAAATCGACGGAGCCGATGTCCATCGATTTGGGGCGTGCTTTGCGCGCAGCAAAGAGACGATCGAGCGAGGCGAGATCGGCTGTGCTGGTGACGAGCATGACGACATCACCTGCGCGCATGCCGTCGGACGGCACCTTGTTCATGGTCTGACCGTCGCGCATCACGGAGATGACTTCGGTGCCCGATACGGAGAGCGGCATGCGGGCAAGACGACGCCGCGCGATGAGGCTCATCGGATCGACCGTATAGGCCACGACTGAACGGTCGAGACCGGCGGGGATTGCCAGTTCCACACGGGCGCGCGCTTTGGGGCGCGGCGGCAGCTCAACATCGGTCAATTTCGCAGCGACCGAAATCGTCCAGCCCTGCACGACGAGCGAGGCCAGCACAGCGATGAAGGCGATGCCGAAGATCGTTTCGGCATGATCAATGCGGCCGATGACAGGGATGGTCGCCAAAAAGATAGGCACAGCTCCGCGGAGACCCACCCATGAGATGAACGCAACCTCGCCGCGTTTGAACTTCAACGGCAGGATCGAGGCATAGACCGCGATAGGGCGGGCGACAAAGATAAGAACCGCAGCGATGAGAAGCGCGGGGCCAATGATGGGCACGAGCTTCGACGGCGTGGCAAGCAGGCCCATCATCAGGAACATGCCGATCTGGGCGAGCCATGAGAGACCATCGAGGAAGCGGCTGATCTCGGTGGTGGCGCGGTGGGGGTTGTTGCCCAGGGTCGTACCGACGAGATAGATCGCGAGAAAGCCCGACGCCTGCGCGGCCTGCGCCGTGGCGAAGACAACGAGGGCCAGTGCGAGCGCAAAAATCGGATAGATACCCGGCGAAAATTTGAGACGGTTCACCGCGCGCAGCACAACATGGCCGCCGACAAGACCGAAAAGAATGCCGCCGCCCATCTGCCAGATGAAATCTGCCGTGAGCTGAAGGGCTAATTCCAAAGTGACCTCGCCCAGGTCGCCTTTGGGCAGGCCCGTGACGATCAACCCGACGATGGCCATGGTGAGGAAAATCGACATCGGGTCATTGATGCCGGACTCGATTTCGAGCGTGTCGCTGACACGGGGGCGGAGCCGCAACCCACGCAGATGCAGCAGCAGGAAGACGGCGGCGGCGTCGGTCGGGCCGACAATCGCGCCGATCAGCAACGAATGGAGCCAGTCATAGCCCAAAACATAATGCGCAGCCGCACCCGTTATGGCCGTTGTGAGGAAGACGCCCAAAGTGGCGAGCAACAAGGCGGGCATGAGCGCACGGCCAAAGGCATCGCGGGTGGTGCGCAGGCCACCGTCAAACAGGATAACGGCAAGGGAGACGGAGCCGACGAGATAGACAAGCCGGTAATCAGAAAAGACGATGCCGCCCGGTCCATCTTCGCCCGCCAGCATGCCGAAAGCGAGAAAGACGAGCAGCAAAGGGGCACCGATGCGGGACGACAGGACGCCCGCAAAAATCGCGAAAGTGATCAGCGCGGCACTGACAAGGATGATCTGGTTGGCTAAATCCATGAAACGGGGGAGTTCTTTCGGGGTTTCGAGCAAAAAGGAAGCGGCCCGCAAACGGAAGCAGGGTTTGCGGGAATGAACGGGCAATGGTCATAGACCGAGGGACGGACGCCGCTATAGTGTAGAGCAAAGCCCTAACGGGGCATCAAAAATAACGGCGCAATCTGAAGCGTCTCGCGCTTTTTTCGGGAGGAAAATATGGACCTGGCCATGCGGGCGGAGGATGTCGCATTTCGTGACGAAGTGCGGGCCTTTCTCAAAGACAATCTCAGCGAAGACCTGAAAGCCCATGCGCGGCTGACGCCCGGCATTCTGTCGGATCAGGATTTGCGCGTTGAATGGCTGAAGCGGCTTAACGCGCGCGGCTGGGCGGCCCCGAGCTGGCCCAAGCAGTTTGGTGGTCCGGGTTGGACTGTGATGCAGCGTTTCCTCTTTTCGTCGGAATGTGCCTCTGCCGGTGCGCCTGCGGGCTCCAATATGGGGCTTGCGATGGTCGGGCCGACACTGATGGGCCACGGCACGAAAGAGCAGCAGGACTATTACCTGCCGCGCATTCTCAGCGGTGAAGACTGGTGGTGTCAGGGCTATTCAGAACCGGGCTCGGGTTCCGATCTTGCCTCCCTCCAGTGCAAGGCTGTGGCCGATGGCGACGACTATGTCATCAACGGTACGAAGCTCTGGACCACGGGCGCGCATCAGTCGAACAAGATGTTCTGCCTTGTCCGCACGGATTCGTCCGCCAAGCCGCAGGAAGGTATTTCCTTCATTCTCATTGATGACTTCCACGCCAAGGGCATCAAGGTTGATCCGATCCTGACGCTGGCGGGCGACCATGAAGTCAATCAGGTGTTCTTTGACGATGTGCGCGTGCCGAAAAAGAATCTCGTCGGCGCAGAAAACAACGGCTGGACGGTCGCGAAGTACCTCTTGGAATTTGAACGCGGCGGCGCGGCGCATGGCGCGGGCTTGCGCAGCGCCCTCAATAAGCTCCGTGTGATTGCAGGCACCGAGCATAGCGGCGATGGCTCAAAGCTCATCGACGATCCGGCCTTCCGCCGCAAGGTGGAAGAAACCGAAGTGCAGGTGACAGCGGTTGAGTTCACCGAGCACCGCATCATGTCGGCGCTCTCGAGCGGACAGAATCCCGGCGCGGCGGCATCGATGATCAAGCTCACAGGGGCTGACACCAACCAGCGCATCACGGAACTCGCGGTTGAAGCGATATCCTATTACGCGCAACCCGATGTGATGGAAGCCCGCACATGGGGTTCCAACGTCGCGCCGGTCGGTCAGCCGCATACGCTGATGGTGATGCCTAAATATCTCAACACCCGCGCGCAGACGATTTTCGGCGGGTCGAATGAGGTGCAGCACAACATCATGGCAAAGGCTGTGCTGGGGCTCTAAGCGCTTCTGCGCCTTTCATATAAACACGCAAATGGCCGGGCATCATGTCCGGCCATTTTCATTTCACCCCGCTTCGGGATCGCGGCCCACGGCCATGCGGTAGGTGAGGCGGGCCAATTCGCGCGTGAGAACGGCGCGGGTGGCGGCGTCCGTGTTGCGGAAGGCGATTTCTAAAATGGCGTTGCTGAGCATCTGTGAGATCAACCATGCGTCCATTTCGGGCGCGGGGAGATTGAGCACATCTGCCGAGCGGACGCGGATCATTTGCGTAAAGTCAGTCATGGCGGCACGCGAGGCGCGCACCGCCGGCAGTTGCCGCACGAAGGGGATCTGGCGCAGCAGCGCGTGATAGACGTCGCGCTCGGCAACCATGGTCGCGACGGCACTCTCCAAAATATGGGCAACGCCTTCCCACGGGCGCATGGACGAGGCGGGGATGAGCGCGTTTTGCATCACGGTGACAAGCGCCTGCATGCGCCGCTCGGCAAGGATCGCGATGATTGTCTCTTTGTTGGAGAAAAACTCATAGAGCGTGCCGATCGACACCCCGGCCCGTTGAGCGATGTGGTTCGTCGTCAGCGCCTCATAGGTGCCGCCTGATAAAAGCTGAGCAGAGGCCTCGATAATGGCATCAAAACTCGCCCTGGAACGGGCCTGTTTTGGAAGCTTTTTCGGTGTGAAATCAATCATTTAAGGTTCCCCCGCGGGGTGCCGTTATGGGAAGGGCCAATCCGAGTATTCCGAGTAATTGCTTGGATTACAATGGCTGACCGATATTCAGTGCCCGAAAGGCCCGACGACATGAATGTGCAAGCTCAAGGCTTCCAAGCCTCTTCTGGGGGGAAGACGGCGGGGGGCTCGCGCGGGCTTCAGATGAATTTTCTGGAGCCCGCCGGCGATGCCGGTCTGTCGGGTCCGGGTTCGCCGGCCTGGAAAGTCTTTCACAACCCACTCGCCATTGCGGCAGGCGGCATCGCCGCTGTGATCCTTGAGCTTGCCGAACCTGCCGTGCGCGCGGGCGTGTGGGATCACTCGACATTCAAGGTTGATCCGATCAAGCGGATGCAGAACACCGGCAACGCCGCCATGGCTGTGACGTTTGGTTCGACGAAACTCGCGCAGACGACCTTTGACCGCGTCACCCGCATGCATGAGCGCGTCACCGGCGAGACGCATGAGGGCAAGGCTTACAAGGCGATGGACCCTGAGCTTCTGACATGGGTGCATGTGACCGCCGCATGGGGTTTCCTGCAGGCCTATATCCGCTACGCCGAACCCGATATGAGCCGCGAAGATCAGGACCGCTATTATCGCGAGGGCGCGGCCAAGGGCTATGGCTTCGGCGCGAAATGGGTGCCGCAATCGGTTGATGAGGTTGAGGCCTATATGACGGAGAAGCTCAAGACGCTTTACGTCAATGACACGGTGCAGGAATTTATCAAAATCGTCGGCGATGCCACGCCGATGGGCAAGGCCGCGCAGCCCGTGCAGCGGCTGATGGCGCAGGCGGGTATTGATCTGTTGACGGACGACATGCAAAAAGTCTGCGGCGTGAAAGTGACCCATCCGCTCGGACGTCGCGGTGTGCGCGCAGTTGTCGGTGCGCTTGCTGCCACCGCGCGTTTTGTGCAGAAGCGCCGTGGTGACGGTCCCGCTGAACAGGCTTGCCGTCGCATGGGTGTTTCGACAGACTGCCTTTATGCAAAGTAAGAGCAGCACACGCGCGGTTGACGCAGCGTTTGCTTGATAAAGACATAGGGCAGAAACATGGATCTTCATTTCACGGGCGCAGATGCGGCCTTTCGCGACGAAGTGCGCGCCTTCCTCGACGAAAATCTGACGCCGGAACTGAAGGATGCGGGACAACTCACCACCAGCGTTTTCACGGATAAAGAGTGGAACCTGAAGTGGCAGAAAATCCTTTTCAAAAAAGGCTGGGTCGCGCCGAGCTGGCCGGTCGAGTATGGCGGCACCGGCTGGACCGACATGCAGAAATATATCTGGGCGTCGGAATGTTCGCGCTACGGCACGCCGAACCTGAGCCCCATGGGCCTTCGCATGTGCGCACCCGTGCTAATGAAATACGGCACGCAGGAGCAGAAGGATTTTTATCTGCCGCGCATGCTCGCCGGTGAAGACTATTGGTGTCAGGGATACTCCGAGCCGGGTTCAGGCTCTGACCTTGCCTCACTGCAGCTCCGCGCCGTGTCGGACGGCGACGATTATGTGCTCAACGGTTCCAAGATCTGGACGACACATGCGCATTTTGCCAATCGCATGTTCTGTCTTGTGCGCACCGACGCCACAGGCAAGCCGCAACAGGGCATCACCTTCATTCTGCTTGAGATGGATACGCCCGGCATCAAGGTCGAGCCCATCATCACGCTCGCGGGTGAGCATGAAGTGAACCAGGTGTTCTTTGACGATGTGCGCGTGCCCAAAGCCAATCGCGTCGGCGCCGAAAATGACGGCTGGACGGTGGCAAAATACCTCCTCGAATTTGAACGCGGCGGCGCTTTTGCGGCAGCGCTTGCCGTCGGCATCGAAAAAGTGCGCGCCATGGCGAGCCATGAGCGGGCAGATACGGGCACACGTCTGATTGACGATCCTGATTTCCGCTCAAAGCTCATTGACGCTGAGATTTCCGTCAAAGCGATGGAAGTGACCGAGCATCGCGTGATGGCGGAAATCGCGCGCGTCGGCAATCCCGGACCGGCGTCGTCGATGCTGAAAACACGCGGTACGGAAATGACGCAGGCGATTGACGAACTGGCGATTGAGAGCCTTGCCTATTACGCCCATGTCGATCAGATGCCCGCGCGCACCCCGGGCTCCAACGTCGCGCCCGTCGGCCCGCGCTATGGCCTCACCGCCATGCCGCGCTATCTCAACAACCGCGCCGCCTCGATCTATGGCGGCTCGAACGAAATCCAGCGCGGCATCATGGCGAAGCTGGTGCTGGGGCTTTAGATTTAAGCAGGACGGAACGCAGCTGGCCTATTATTTGCCATGACATTTCTTGAATTTTAAACCGCTCCCACACGGACACGGCTTGTTCCGACCAACTTTGGCATTCTTTGGCTTAGTCTCTGAGGACGCCTGCGCAAATTGAATTTCGATGGTCTCAGGATATTCATCTTCATGGAAATCTGTCATTCGGGGGGTTTGCATGAACCCGAAGTCATGCACCAATTTTTCCGCATATTCCTGATGGTCTGAGGTCCAATTGCTCACATCGAGATAAGCAAGATCCTCTGACCTACCATCCGACATCAGCGATTCGGTCGCAATTCCAACAATATACTTAGCTTCCGGCAACTTTAATTTGGCTACGTGACAGTACGCGTTTATCAGTTGAATACGGAAATCCCTATATTCTTTATACGCCCTATCTATCGGCTTTTGAAGGCTGACAAATGCGTAAGCAACATCTTCACGCTGCTTCGAAACGACAAACCTTGCCGCGCGCCCGTCTCTGTCGGCTCGCTCCAAAACATCTCCGAAAGCCTTGCTAAGCGCTCGACGCTCAATTCTTCCCTCTGCCGCTAAGATGCGCAAACCACGTTCAACGTCTGATACCTCCGCGTCGCTTCCGGGCTCCAAAGTACCGCCCGCTAGATTTTTCGCAAAAGACTCGATCAGCGAATCCCACAATTTGCTAATGCGATCAGCTTGTTTTTTGTGAACGTATTGAGGGTTTCTCGTAACGCTTGACCACGCCTCTTCCTCGAAATGCACCTCGGTGGTTGTTTCTGGAAAGATAAAATCATGTTCTCCAGTGATGTCGTTCATTTTTGTAATATAATGCGCGACTAACTCCTCTTCTCCAGCGGCACTGACTAGCTTACGAGATTTTATTAAGTGCTCCTTCGCTTGCAGATAGCTTGTGAAATCGCGAATTGTATCCAATTCCTTCAGTACTAACGGCAACGTAAATTCGTCAAATACGTGAATATATCCTCGGTCTGGATCAACGTTCCCGATAGTAAATGGAATTAAAAAATGTTGCTCGCCCACAACATCAGAGCGAACCAACAGACTGCCGCTAGCCTTACCGCCAAAATGACTTTTGCAAGGCTGGGACGCATTCAACGCGACCACAACACGATGAAACCTAATTTCTTCCGGCGAAGGAAATTTGAATGGGAACAGCTTTTGACACAGCGAGTCTAAATAGATTTTCTCTGGCGATGTCTTTATGAAACGTTCGGCTCCATATATCTGATCCGCCGATTTTTGAATTGCCCTTTTGTACCACCGGCTCCAATTCACGGACTTATCTGATGAATCAGGGTACTGACAAGATTTGTCAGAAAAAAGGACAACATCATTCCCAAATACGACCACTAGGTCGCACAGCTCCTTACCATCCCCCTTTCCTCCTTTTCGACCTTGATCGCGAAATAGATTTGGATAACTCCATAAACTCAAGAATGTATTTTCACAGAGGTCTGCCAACAGGCGCTCAGAAGGCGTCAATCCGCTTGATTTTTTAATGACCCCAATCATGTATTTTCCTTGAAGAAGAGCCTTCCACTCTCACGCAAACGCCAAAATTATGACTTGCGCTTAATCAGCAATGTCGTTGTCTGCGTGAAGATCACTTCGTCATCCTGATTCATCAGGATGTGACGGTTTTTAACAACGCCGCGGTCGGGCTTTGATGCGGATGGTTTTGTCTCAATACATTCGATGACGAGGCGCAGCGTGTCGTGGAGCTTCGCGGCTTTATGGAAGCGGACTTCATCATAACCAAGCGCCCCCAGCACATTGGTTTCTTCCGGCAGACGCGCGGCGAGGAAGAGCACGACAGCTTGTATGTGAGTGCCGCAGGCGGTGAGCGTCCCGTAGATCGATTTGGCGGCGGCGTCCTTGTTGATGTGGAAGGGCTGCGGGTCCCACTTCGTTGCAAACGAGACGATTTCGGATTCGCTCATCTCATAGCGGGCGGGAATGTCGTGGCGTTCACCCACGATGAAGTCGTCGAAGTGGCGCATGAAATGCTCCTAAAACAAAAGGCCCGTGAGTTTCCTCACGGGCCTTGAGCTTAACAGGTGAATTGGCTTACGCGAATTCGAACAGGCCGGCAGCACCCATGCCGCCGCCGATGCACATGGTCACGACGCCGTATTTCAGCTTCTGGCCAGCGGCCTTGCGACGCTGGGCTTCAAGCAGCATGTGGCCTGTGCAGCGTGTGCCCGTCATGCCGAAGGGATGGCCGATGGAGATCGAGCCGCCATTGACATTGTACTTGTCGGGGTCGATGCCGAGACGGTCGCGCGAGTAGAGGCACTGGCTGGCGAACGCTTCGTTCAATTCCCAAAGGTCGATGTCCTGAACCTTGAGACCATGACGCTCAAGAAGACGCGGCACGGCGAAGACGGGACCGATGCCCATTTCGTCGGGTTCGCAACCGGCAACCGCGAAGCCGCGGAAAATGCCCAAGGGCGCGAGGTTGCGTTTTTCAGCTTCTTTGCGTTCCATGATGACGACAGCGGCGGCACCGTCTGAAAGCTGCGAAGCGTTACCGGCGGTCACAAAGTTACCTTCGCCGCGCACGGGCTTCAGCGACTTCAGGCCGTCGAGTGTTGTTTCAGGACGGTTGCATTCGTCACGATCGACAACGTAATCAACGAGCGACTCTTCTTTCGTTTCTTTGTTGACGGTTTTCATCTTCGTCTTCATCGGCACGATTTCGTCTTTGTACAAGCCTGCGGCCTGCGCAGCGGCTGTCAGCTGCTGGCTGCGGAGCGAGTATTCGTCCTGATAGTCGCGGCTGATATTGTAGCGCTTGGCCACGATGTCGGCTGTTTCGATCATCGGCATCCAAAGAGCGGGATATTCGCCCAGCAGTTTTTCTTCCGTGATGTTCTTGAGGTTTGTGCCGCCCATTGAAACGAGCGAGATCGATTCAACGCCTGCGCCAACCATGATCGGCACGCCTTCGTTGACGACACGGCCCGCCGCGATGGCGATGGAGTTGAGACCCGACGAGCAGAAACGGTTCAGCGTTGTGCCCGATGTGGTGACGGGGCAACCGGCCCAAAGCGCGGCGAGACGGCCTGTGTTCATGCCGGTGGCGCCTTCAGGATTGCCGCAACCCATGATGACGTCTTCGATTTCGCCGGGCTCAACGCCCGCACGCGCGATGGCGTGCTGAATGGCGTGACCGCCCATGGCGGCGCCATGCGTGTTGTTGAAACCACCACGACCGGCCTTGGCAAGACCTGTACGGGCTGTGGATACGATGACTGCTTCTCTCGACATGACGTCCTCCGGGAGCGTTTTTGAAACTCTGACCGCCTTATTCCCCTAATGCCTTTATGGCCTTTGGCGAGGCGGGATAGCGTTGGGGCGCACCATAAACGGGCGGGGTGGGCTTCGGAAAGCGGAATCTCCAAGCTGCCCTTGCGTTTGTGGCCCTCCCCCTGATCGGAAATGCACAAGCCCCCCTTTTGTGTTTGCCGGACGGACGAGGGCTTGATCGCGTCAGGGCGTGGCTTTAGACAGAGGCACACTTGATCCCTCCCCCTGTTTTGATGAGTGACCCATGACCGCCTCCCCCTTCCCTGCCGGATTTACACAGGTTCAAACCGAGGGTTTTGGCGGCTTTGCCGGTCCTGTGATGGGCGGCACGGACGATAAAGGTCCGCTCTTCCTCATGGATATTGCCTATCAACACCTCAACGGGGCGGATCGTTTGCATGGCGGCATGATGATGAGCCTGATGTCGATTGTGATGGGCGAAGTCGCCGCCGCGACCGCGAAGGTCAAAGACGCCTCTGCTGTCACGCGGCCCTTATCGTTGAACTGCGATTTTGTCAGCGCGGGCGAGACGGATGAGCGCATTGAAGGCCGCGCCGAAGTCACGCGCGCGACGCGCTCTGTGATGTTCATTTCAGGCACGCTCGCGGTCGGCCCGCGCGTGTTGATGACGGCGACGGGCGTTTATGCAATCAAGGCCGCAGAATAATGACTGAAAGCGATGTGACCCACCCGCTGCACGGACGGACGCCCCTGACATGTCCGCGCGATGTGACACCGCCCGCAGGCTTTGTCTCGCAGGAGCTGCACGATCCGTTTGAAGCCCATATGGGACCACTGTTTGAACAGATCAACGCGGACGGCTCACGCGTTTTTGCTTTCATTGCCGATGAGCGCCATCTGCGCGCCGATGGCTCCGTGCATGAAGGTATGATGATGACCTTTGCTGACGCCTTCTTAGGTGGTGCCGCATGGCGCGGATCGGGCGGGAAACCCTGCGTCACAATGAGTTTGCAGGCGAGTTTTCTCGCCGATGCCAAACAGGGCGACGTGATCGAGTGCCGCACCAAAGTTGAAAAGCAAACGCGCTCGGTGATGTTTGTCTCGGCCTCCTTCACTGTCAAAGGCGAGCCGGTGATGACGGCCACGAGCTTGTGGAAGGTGCTTGGCGAGCGTTGAGCCAGGCTCTAGTCTTCTCCCAACAATAATCGGGAGGAGCAAATATGACTGACAAAATGACCGGTGGATGTCTGTGCGGCGCGGTGCGCTATGAAGCCACGGGGCCTGTGATGGGCAACGCGCTTTGCCATTGCCGCGATTGCCAATATGTATCGGGCGGCGAACCGGCCTCACTCGTGATCGTGGGCCGCGATGCGCTCAAGATCACCAAAGGCGCGCTCAAGGATTACACGAAGCAGGGCGACAGCGGCAAGAACGTGACGCGCAAGTTCTGCGAAAGTTGCGGCACACAGGTTTTGTCCGACGTTGAAAGCGCACCGCAAATCTGGGTCATCAAAACCGGCACGCTCGACAGCTCCAAAGATTTCAAACCCGGCATTGTTCTCTACACATCATCCGCGCAGCCCTGGGCGCATATGCCGGACGGCGTGCCGCAAATGCCGAAGGGAATGTGAAATGGCGATCAATTACGAACAACTGATGGCGTCGAAATCGTCGGGGCAGGAATTTACCTATACCGACCGCGAGACGATGCTTTATGCGCTTGGCATCGGCTTTGGCCGCGATCCGATGAACACGAAGGAACTTCCCTTTGTGTATGAAAAAAATCTCGTCACCGTGCCCACCATGTCGAGCGTCATCTCATGGGGCGCGGGTAATATGCGCGACAGCGGCATCAATTATCTGATGGTGGTGCATGGTGAGCAGAAGCTTGTGATGCACAAGCCGCTGCCGGTCGCCACGACGATCAGCGTCGACACGCGCGTTGTCGGCGTCTGGGACAAGGGCGCGGATAAAGGCGCGATTGTTGTGAGCGAGACGAATATCTCGGACAAGAAAACCGGCGACAAGCTCTGCACCATGACGGGCACGACATTTGCGCGCGGCGACGGCGGCTTTGGCGGTCCGCGCGAAGGTGCACCTGTGCCGCATGTGATGCCTGAGCGCCAGCCCGACATGACGGTGGAAGTGGATACACGTCCCGATCAGGCCTTGCTTTATCGTCTGTCCGGCGACCGCAATCCGCTGCATTCAGATCCTGATATTGCCAAAGCGGCAGGCTTCCCACGTCCGATCCTGCACGGGCTTTGCACCTATGGTTCATGCTGCCGCGCGATCATCTCGTCGCCCGTTTGCGACTATGATCCGACAAAGATCACAGGCTTCGATGTGCGTTTCTCCTCGCCCGTGTTTCCCGGCGAGACGATTGCTGTCGATATCTGGAAAGACGGCAACATCGTGTCCTTCCGCGCCCGCGTGAAGGAACGCGACGTGGTTGTCATCAACAATGGTAAGGCAACGCTGCGCGCCTGATCGTCTGATGGCTGTGCAAAACGAGCGCCGGTCCCTGAAATGGGACTGGCGTTTTTTTTATGTTTTAGCGCAGACTGACGGCAGAAACGGGGGGAGAAAACAAATGGATAAACGGGTTCAGGCTTTGCTGATTGTGAACGGCGCGCTGGTTCTGCTCGCAGGTTACATTTCGGGTTTTCCTTACGGCACGGCGGTCGCCGAACAGATCGCCAGCGGCACAGACGGGATCGTCGCCTCAGTGCGCGCATGGCATATGGCGCATCTCGAAGGCGTGCTGAACGGCATGCTGATGATCGCGGTCGCCGCCGTCGCCGTCCAACTCGCGATGACGAAGCTCATCGAGAAGGTGATCTTTTGGGGGCTCGTCGTCGCGGGCTGGACCAATGTGGTCGCCTCGAACCTCTCAGCGCTCACAGGCGGGCGCGGCACGGGCGTGACGGGCCTCGACTGGAACACGTTTAACTTCGTCGTGTTCATGGCAGGCGTCATCGGTGCTTTTGCCGCTGCCATTGCGCTGGCCTTGGCCGCGTGGCGGGCAGCGAAACGGTAACTAGAAGCGACTGTTCCTTCCCCCTCCCCCCTTGAGGGGGAGGAGGGAACGCGAAGCGTTCCGGGAGGGGGGTAAACCGCAAATTCTGCACTTGCCGCTTACCCCCCTCCCTAACCCTCCCCCTCAAGGGGGGAGGGAAATAACACTTTGGCAGAAAATGCTTCTTCTTTGGCATTTCTGCCATGAGGCGGCGGGGTTAGGCTTGGGCCATGAACATTCATGCGCCCGATCACTCCCCCGCCCCGCCTGCCCCGCCCCTGCGGGTGATGATGCTCGGCTTTGACGACGCGCAGATCCTCGACATTGCGGGGCCGGTGCAGCTTTTCACCGCCGCCTTGCGCGCCGACGAGACGCCGCATTACGCCGTCGAGCTCATCGCCAAAGTGAAGGGGCCGATGGTGACGACGAGCGGTCTCACGCTTTATGCGGCGCGTGGTTTTGACGAGATCAGCGACGATGATCTCGCAGGTCTCGATACGTTTCTCATCTCAGGCGGACAGGGTACGCGGGCACTTCAGCATGACGAGGCGACGCTCGCTTTCATCAGACGGGTCCACGCCCGTGCCCGGCGCACGGCGTCGATTTGCACCGGCGCTATTTTGCTCGCCGCTGCCGGTCTCCTTGACGGCAAGTCCGCAACAACGCATTGGGCCTATGCGCCAAAGCTTGCGCGCGACTATCCGAACGTGCAGGTCGATGGCGATGCGATTTTCACGCGCGCGGGAAATATGTTCACCTCGGCGGGCGTTACCGCAGGCATGGACCTTGCGCTGGCGCTCATCGAAGATGATCTTGGCCGCGACACGGCGCTCGCCATCGCGCGCTATCATGTGATGTATCTGATGCGACCGGGCGGGCAATCGCAATATTCAGCACAGCTTGCCGCGCAGGCGGTTGACGATGAACGCATTGCGCAAGTGTGCTCCTACATTATCGACAATCCGCGCGCTGATCTCACCGTGCCGCATCTGGCCGGCATCGCCCGCATGTCGGAGCGCAACTTTGCACGGCGCTTTGCCGAGAATGCCGCGATGACACCTGCGCTCTTTGTCGAGCGTGCAAGGCTTGATGAGGCCCGCCGTCGCTTGTCGGATGCCCGTGTGCCGCTCGAACGTGTGGCGCATGAAGCGGGCTTCGGACAGGCCGAACGGATGCGCCGCGCTTTCCTGAAACATCTCGGCGTCACGCCCAACCGCTACCGCGAACGCTTTCGCACCACACGCCGCCCCACAACGCTTTTGCAGGACATGAGCCATGACATCTAAGCCCCACACAGCCGAACGCACCATTGGCATTTTGCTTTTTGATGATGCGGAGGAATTGGATTTCGTCGGGCCTTATGAGGTCTTCACGATGTCGAATGAAATGTATGGCTATGCGGGCTCAAAGCAGCGTGACAAGGTGGTGCTGATTTCCGAGACGGGCGCAACCGTCACCTGCGCCAAGGGCATGCGCGTTGAAGCCCATTGCTCATTTGAGAACGCGCCGAAGCTCGACGTGCTGCTCATTCCCGGCGGTCAGGGCACGCGGGCCGAGATCAATAACAAGCCTTTGATGGACTGGGTTGTGAAAGTCGCCGCCACCTGCGAATGGGTGACGAGCGTTTGCACCGGCTCGCTCATTCTCACCGCTGCCGGTCCCGCCAAGGGCAAGCGCGTCACCACGCATTGGGCCTTCATCGATACGCTGCGCGCGCGCAATGAAGCCTCCAAAGTGCTCGACAAGGTGCGTTATGTGCGCGACGGCAATGTGCTCACCGCTGCCGGTGTCTCGGCCGGTATCGACATGGCGCTGTGGCTCACAGGACAATTGCATGGCGAGGATCACGCGCGCACGACGCAACTCGGCATGCAATATGACCCCGCCCCGCCTTATGCGGCAGCGGTCTGATACAGGCAACATGCATTAGACGGCGCGGGGAAAATCCGGTCTAATCCGCGGCAAAACCCATTGGGAGAGCCCGCGATGACCAAGACCCCGTTTGACCCTGCCCTGTTTCGTGCCGATGCCATATCGGCTGAAACCAACGGCATCAACAATGCAATCATGCAAATGATGGCCGGTGCACCTGAATGGTGGGACGCAGGCGCCGCTGCCGCACGCAAGGACCGCGCCGAGGGCAAGGGCCCGTTTCCGGCACCCGTTCTCTCGCCTGACGCGCGCACCATCGAAATCGCGGGCGTCGGCGGCGTCAAAGTGCCCTTGCGCATCATCGCGCCGAAAAACCCGACAGGCGTCTATCTCCATTGCCATGGCGGCGGCTGGGTGCTGGGGGCGGCAAACCAGCAGGACCCGATGCTGGAACGCATCATCAAACATACAGGCATGGCCTGTGTCAGCGTTGAATATCGCCTGGCACCCGAACATCCCTATCCCGCCGGACCCGATGATTGCGAGGCGGCGGCCCTTTGGCTCGTCAAAAATGCGAAAGCGGAATTCGGCACGGACATTCTCACCATCGGCGGCGAAAGTGCGGGCGGGCATCTTGCCGCCGTCACGATCCTGCGGATGCGCGACAAGCACAATTACAAAGGCTTCAAAGGCGCCAACCTTGTCTTTGGTGCGTTTGATCTTTCGATGACGCCGAGCCAGAAGCATTTTGGTAACGAACGTCTTGTGCTGCGCACGGTTGACATGGAAAAATTCTACGACGCGTTTCTGGGCGACAAGGTCAAACGCCGCGACCCTGATGTGTCACCGCTTTATGCCCGCCTCCACGACATGCCGCCTGCGCTTTTCACCATCGGCACACGCGACGCGCTGATGGATGATTCACTCTTCATGTATGCGCGCTGGATCGCGGCGGGCAACGAAGCCGAGCTTGGCGTCTATCCCGGCGGCGCGCACGGGTTTGTGGCTTTCCCCGGTGATCTGTCACGCGCGGCCAATGCGGCGCAGGATGCGTTCCTCAAGCGCGTCATTGGTTGATCCGATGCCGCTCGACAAGGATGGATATTTTCCGAGCTTTCGCGGCTCGGTCAATACATGGGAATGCGACGACAATGCCCATATGAATGTGCAGTTCTATGTCGCGCGCGCGTCGGATGGTGCGTTCTTTTTGCGCCATGAGCTGGGCCTTGCGCCATCGGCGATCCGCGCCTCAAACCGCACGATGATTGCGCTCGAAGAGCATTATCGCTTTCACCGAGAGCTTTTTGCAGGCGACATGATTTCGATGCGCACGCGCCTGATCGACATGCGCGAGAAAACTTTGGTCGTGTTGCATGAGCTGGTGAATGAAGGCACAGGAGAGCTCTCGGCCAGCGTGGTCGCGGTCAGCGCCTCTTTCGACACTGAGACGCGCAGGCTCGTGCCATGGGAGGCGGACACGCTCGCCAAGGGTCGTGCGCTGATCGGCCCGCTGCCGGACTATGCCGAAGCGCGGTCGGTGAAGCGCGAGACGCGGCTGGCGGACCTCACGCTGGCCGAGGCTGAGGCGCGCGGCTTTATCGAGATTTATCGCGGCGCGGTCCATCCCCAGCATTGCGACCAGTTCGGCCATATGGGCACGCAGCATTATATTGCGCGCTATTCGGACGGGTCAGGCCATCTCTGGCAGGGTCTGGGGCTGGAAAAGAGCCGCCTCATTGCCGAGCGGCGCGGCAGCGTGGTGCTCGAACAGCGGTTGAACTATATTCGCGAGGTCCTGTCGGGCGATATTCTGATCGTGAAATCGGCGCTGATCGAAGTGGCCCCCAAGACGATCCGCATGTGTCATTTCATGTTCAACGGCGAGACAGGTTTGCTCGCCGCCACCAGCGAAGTCATCGCCGTGCTGCTCGATCTCGATACACGCCGCGCGGTGAATTTTTCAGACGCCGAGCGCGCGCGGCTTGAAACCCATATCCGTTCGGTTGCGAAAGTAGCGTGATGACAACCAATATGATCGATACGTTTCGCGGCTATGTCTCGGTGCAGGAATGCGACGAGATGGGGCATATGAACATTCAGCATTATATCGCCAAGACATCGGACTCGTCCTTTCATCTGCGCGATGCGCTGGGCCTCTCGGCGTCGGATCAGGTGACAAGCGGGCTTGGCTATGTCGCGCTTGAACATCACATCCGTTTTCACCGTGAGCTGCGCGTCAGTGATCTCGTCGGCGTGCGCGCCGGCATTGTCGAGACGGGCAACAGGACGCTCATCAAATATCAGGAAATGCGCGAGCTGCTGGATGACCGGCTCGCGGCCACCTTTGTTGTCACTTGCGGCTGTCTTGACCTCAATACGCGAAGGCTTACCCCATGGCCCGATGCGGCGCAGGCGAAGATGGCGGAGATCACAACTGCATTGCCCGACTATGCGCAACCGCGCGGGCTGCCGCCCGCCGCGATGGCGCGCAATGTCTCACGTGAGCGCGCTGATGCCGACAATATGTTTGAGAGCAACCGCTCGGCTGTGAACCCGTGGGAATGTGATACCAACGATCACATGAATGCGCGCTTCATCATGTCGCGTTTTTCCGATGCGCAGGGACATATGTGGGCCGCCGCCGGTCTCGGCCGTCATGATCAGGCGGCGCTGGGGCTTGCGACCGCAACGGTTGAAATGCGGTTGATCTATTTCAGCGAGCTCAATGCGGGCGATACGCTTTATGTGCGCACGGGGCTTGTCGAAGCAGCGGAGAAAACGCTGCGCTATCGCCACTGGATGTTTAATGCCAAAACCCATGCGCCGGTTTGCGCCGCTGAAGGTTTGGGCCTTTTGTTCAGCCGTGAAACGCGCAAGGCGGTCGCGATCCCCGCGCAGGTCGCCAAGCGTTTCCGTGCTGTTTGATTTTGTTTTTGATTTGAGGATTTCCGATGGCTGAGATGATTGATGTGGCGCGCTCCAGCGTACAGACGTGGCAGTCCGACCAGATGGGGCACATGAATGTGCAATTCTATCTGGAACAGGCAACGCACGGCCTCGCCGCGCTTGCCGTGCATCTCGGGCTGGGCCCGCGTTTCATCGCAGCGGAAAACGTCAAACTCCTTGCGCGCGAGCATCATGTGCGGTTTCTGCGTGAGCAGCGCCCCGGTGCGCCGATCACGGTGCGCGCGGGTGTGCTGACGGTGCAGGATTATGGCCTGCGTGCTTATTTTGAGATGTACAACACAGTCTCGGAAGAAGTCGCGGCGACCTTTGCCGTCGATGTTGAATTGCTCGACGTCGATAGCCGCGAGACAAAGCCGATCCCCGCCCGCGCCAAGGCGGCGGCGAAAGCCCTCATTATCGAATTGCCCGCGCATGGCGCACCGCGCGGGCTCGAGATTTATCCGCCGCGCGAGGCACCGACGCTCAGTGAAGCCGAAGCGATGAAACTCGTTTTCACATGGCAGGGCGAAGTGCTGGCCGATCAATGCGACGAGCAGGGCTTCCTCCTGCCGCGTCATTTCATGGGCTATGTGTCGGACGCCATTCCCAATCTGCTCGGCAAAACACGCGGCGACGACCGTTCGCAAAATTCAAAGGTCGGCGGCGCGGCGCTCGAATATCGTTTTCATTATCACGCCTATCCCAAAGCCGGTGACGTGCTGACGCTCAGGAGCGGTCTGAAGATGGTGGGACCGAAGACTTATATTTGGGGCCATTGGCTCTTTGATCTTGAAACCGGCAAGTCGGTGGCCACCGCCGAAGCCGTGGCGATTGCGCTTGATCTCGAAACGCGCAAAGCCATTCCCATTCCCGAAGAGATGCGCCTACGGCTTGAAGCGATGGTCGCGCCGGGTCTCGGCGTCTGAGTTCCGCGCTCCCCGCATCCCCCCTATCCGTCATGGCCGGACTTGATCCGGCCATCCACGTCTTTGGTGTCTGAGATTAGGGCAAGACGTGGATACGCGGGTCAAGCCCGCGCATGACGGCAATTATAATGCCTGCTTCGCATTGAGCCGCCTTGCCCGGATGATGAACCCGCGCGCGCCGGTTATGCGCTGCAAGGTCTTCATGCCGCGCACCAGCGGGTAAATCCGCTCCATGTCATGCAGCTTATGCGCTTCTGAGGCGGCGGCGCGGGTCACATTGTAAAGCGCCAGCAATTCCTCATTGCTCATCGCGTGCAAGGTCTCTTCCTTGGCGGCGCGGTTCGCGTCAGGATCGTCGAAAGTCAGGGGCTGTTGCGGTTCAGGCTTTTGCATGGTGAGCTAGATTAGCGACAAAAGAATTTTGGGGAAACCAAATGACCGGCTTTCTTGATCCTTACCTCAAAGACGATGAACGCGCGGTGCTTGACCGCGCGCGAGGCTTTGGCCAGCGCGTGATGCGACCCAATGCGGACCATTGGGAAAGAGGCATGAGTGTGATCGAGGGCATGCACGCGGCGGCGCATGAAGGCCTGCTGCGCCTCGAAGTGCCCCATTCTTTGGGCGGGCTCGGACATCGTTATCTTTTGAAGCTCGCCATGACCGAAGCCCTGTCGCGTATCGACATGGCTTTCACCTTCGCGATGATCAACACGCAGAATGTCGCCGCACGGCTCTCGTATAGCAAGACGCGCGCGCATCTTGAAACTCTGGTGCCGGCCCTCACACGTGGCGATCTCTTCGGCGCGACGGCCTTGAGCGAACCCAATGCCGGATCAGATTTCGCGGGCATCAAAACTTCCGCGACGAAGGTTGACGGCGGCTGGGTGCTCAATGGTGAGAAGGGCTGGATCACCAATGCGACGATTGCCGACCTGTTCATTACCTATGTGCAGACAGATCCATCGGCGGGCTGGCGCGGCATTGCCTGTTTTCTGGTTGATGGCCGCAAGGCGGGTTTCACGCGTGTGGCCCCCTATGATATTTTCGGCGGACGTGCGATCGGCGTCGGCGGTTTCAAGCTCGACAATTATTTTGCGGGTGAGGATGATCTCCTCGCGCCCGCGGGTGAGGCCTTCAAACTCGCGATGCAGGGCGTCAACGGCGCGCGCGTTTATGTGGCCGCCATGTGCGCCGGTCTTCTCGCCGCGAGCCTTGAGACAGCGGTGGATTACGGGGCAGAGCGTCAGGCCTTCGGCAAGGCGCTCATCAAGCATCAGGGATTGGCGTGGTCGCTCAGTGATGTGGCGACGGACCTCACGGCCCTGCGCGCATTGACACGGGATGCGGGACTGCTGATTGATGCGCAAAAAGACGCGGTGATGGCGGCAGCGCAGGCAAAATCATTCTCCGGTCGCGTGAGCGTGGCAGGCGTCACAGCCTGCATTCAGGCGATGGGCGCAGCGGGTCTGCGCACAGAGCATGGGCTTGGACGGCATCTCAGCGCGGCGAAAATTGCAGCCTTCACCGATGGCTCAAGCGAAATGATGAGCGAGCGCATTGCGGCGGGGCTCACCGCCTCGTTCGGCTCTACTCGCTCGTAAGTCTGGCATCAAGCGCCAGCATTTCGCGCCGCACGACATCGGGAAATTCCATCGGCAGAAAATGCGTGGCCTGCCCCAAACGCAAGAGTGTCGCCTCAGGGTCGCGCTCGCCCATGATTTGCGGCGCAGGTGCACGACAGGTCGAGCCGTGGCCTGCATAAATCAACGTCAGCGGCACTTTGAGTTTGTCGAGCGCTTCCCAAATGTCATGGCCCTGCGCGCGAAAGTTGGCGGCCTCCCAGGCGGGTGCGCAGGACAACTCGATCTGTCCGTCGTCGCGGTTCACCGTGCCGCCCTCGATATAATCGGCAATCATGTCGTCGGGCCATGTGCGAAACGCACCGCGTCCCTTATAGGCTTTGGCCATCACGGTGCGGTCGGCAAAGACGGCGCGGCGGCGATCGGCCCCATCGGCAAGCGCCATCGGTCCGCCTTTTTTGCCCATGAGTTTGGCAAGCAGCATCAGGTAACGCGCGAAACGCGGCACCATCACAGGATCAACAAGAATAAGACCGCGCACAAGATCGGGACGTTCGGCCGCGACCATCAGGCTCGTCGCGCCCCCCATCGAATGACCGGCAAGCAGCACAGGGCCGCCGGTCTCGGCAACGAGCGGCTCCAGAAACGCGATGAGATCATCGCGATAAATATACCAGTTGGCATGCGATGCGGGATCGGCAGGCAGACGCGAGAGCCCGTGGCCGCGCGCGTCCCAGGCCCGGATGTGGAAATGCTTGGCGAGCGGCGACAGAAGCTGGCGATAGGTCATGCCATTAAAGCCATTGGCATGGGCGAAATGAAGCACAGGCTTTTTGTGCTCGTCCTTCCATTCGAGGAAAGACACCGCCCCGTCGCTCAGCATCAGGCTGCGGCGCACAGGGGCCACATCGGACAATTTAATCGTTGCTGCTGTCGTCACGCTTCACACTCTCAGCGATGAGGCGCTCACCCGTCATTAAAGCTGGGCAAGCAAACCCTTTTTGGTCAGCCATGTTTTCACGATGCCGACGGCTTCGGCCATCTTGTCAGGCTGACCGATATAATAATGCGTTGCGCCCTTCACCTCATGAAATTCTTTGTCATTGTGTTTTACACCGGCGAACAGGCGGGCGGCATGGCTCGGCGTGCAGGCATCATCCGCGCTGTTTTGAATGACGAGAACCGGCACGGATATGTCACCGGCGCATTTCGGGCCGTCCGCGCGGCTTTCAGCGTAGGACCATTGCGACAGCCAGGCGCGGAGCGAGCAGAAGCGGGCAAGTCCGGCAGGCATCATATTGACGATTTTAGGCTCGCCCATGAAACACCAGTTCGGCCCTTTGCGGTCATTGGGTTCGATCGACGGGTCCATCCAGCGCGGATCGGCCATGGTGCCATGGACCACGAAGCCAAATTCCTCATTGGTGCGGCCCTGACGTTTCAGGCTGCCGAGTTTCTCTTTGACCCAATTGTCGATTTTCAGCGAGCGCGCAATCTGCGCCGCACGGAAATGGGCCACATAGTCATCGGCAAATTTCGGCTTGTTCGGGTTCTTCGGATCGTAAAGATCGAGTTCCACAATGCGGTCATCGGGGTTCATCTCATCGCGGATCGACGGGTCGAGCCATTCGGTCAGCGTAATCGCGCGGCTGACATGCGCGGCAAGCTGCAACACGGCATCGGCCTTGATGAGTTTCGCACCGACAACATCCACCGCGTCGCCCGCAGGTGTCGCCGTGATCCAGGGCTTTTCGGCTTGCGACTGATAGAACATCGAGAGCGAGCCGCCACCGGACCAACCGGCAAGGATCACTTTTTCAAAGCCGAGTTTCTCTTTGGCATATTTGATGTACTGACCCAGATCAAGGATCACTTTTTCCATGATCAGCGCGCTGTCATTATGCGGATAGCGGCTCGCGCATGTGAGACAGGGAATACCAGCCGCCGCAAGCGCATTGGGCATGGGCAGCAGGTTCATCGTGCCGGTCGGATGCATAAAAACAAGAATGGTTTTCGATGTCGAGCCGACAGGTTTCAGAAACTGACCTTCAACCACGATCTGATTGAGAGCGCCTGCATAGGTCTCTTTGAAGGCGGCTTGTTCCTGCCAATGCAAATGAAACGGAATGCGCTCAACGGCGTAGGTGGGCGCGCTCATGCCGAGACCTTTTTGAAATCGGGTTTGCGTTTGTTGAGGAAGGCATCAACCGCCTCGTGATGTTCGGGCGTGGTCCAGCATTCTTTCAGCGCATCGGTCTCGCGCTTCTGAGCAAGATTAAGGTCTGTGGTGCAGGCATTCTCGGTGAGCAAGGCCTTGGTCATGCGAAGCTGACGCGAAGGATTATCAGCAATGAGATTGCCAAGTTCAAAAGCCTTGGTCAGAAGCTCGGCCTGCGGCACGACATATTCGCAGAGGCCTTTGGCTTTCGCTTCGGCAGCGGGATAAAGGCGGCCTGTCAGCATCATTTCGCTCGCCTGCCCCCAGCCCATGCGGCTCACGAGGAAATGCGACGAGGCAAGTTCCGGCACGATGCCCATTTTGACAAAGACCAAACCAAAGCGTGCTTCTTCGGCCGCGACGATAATATCAAAGGGCAGGATCATCGTAACGCCGATACCGACCGCGACGCCGTTGACCGCTGCAATCAAAGGCTTTGAGGAGCGCGTGAGTTTGATCCAGTCAACATTCGCTGGCATGCCGCCGGAGCCGCCTGCCGTGTTCTCGCCGGGGTCTCGGCCATCAACGCGGGTTTTGAAAACAGCGTCCACGTCAGCACCGGCGCAGAAACCACGGCCCGACCCCGTCATCACAATCGCGCCGATGTCGCGGTCAGCATTGGCGTCTTCAATCGCGTGGGCGAGTTCGCCCGCCATATGCGGTGTCCATGCGTTGAGCTTGTCGGGGCGCATCAATGTGATGAGCGCGACCGCACCCTTTTTTTCAAAGGCGATTTGCTGGTAGGCCATTTGTCCCTCCCCGGAGATTTTTTGTTGGTTCAAGTCTAGGCCGGAGGTGAACCATGCGACAAGCAGGCATAGAAGGCTTGACGCTGCGTCGGCCTTGGCCTGCAATGGCACCCATAAAATCATTTCGGGGAAAGAAGCTCATGGATCTGCATCTCAAAGGGAAAACAGTCTTCATCGCAGGTGCGAGCCGTGGCATCGGCCTTGGCATCGCGCGGGCTTTTGCCAAAGAAGGCGCGAAAGTGGCCCTGACCGGACGCGGTGAGGCGTCGCTTGATGCCGCTCAGGCGCTCATCGTGGCGGAGGGCGCCGACAAGAACAACATCATCACCATTGCGGGCGACATGACCGCTTCGGCGGTGATTGCCGAGGCGCTTGATGCGACGGAGAAAAAACTTGGCCCCGTCCATTGCGCCATCGGCAATGTCGGGCTTGGCCGCGCGCCTTTGGGCTTTGATGTGTCGGACGAAGATTGGGAAGCCGACGTCAAACAAAATCTGCTCGGCGGCGTCTATCTCGCACGCGAAGCCCTGAAACGGATTCTCGCGCGACCGGCGGAACAACGCGAGGGCGCGAACCTCATTCTCATTTCGTCCATTGCCGGTGTCGATGCTCTTGGTACACCGCTTACATATTCCGCGACAAAATCCGCGATCAATCACACGACGAAGTCACTCGCCAAAATCGTCGGCAAAGAAAATGTGCGCGTCAACGCGATTGCGCCGGGCAACATCATCTTTGAAGGCGGCGACTGGCAGGCGCGTGTGGATGAGCGGCCCGACGCATGGGGCCGCTGGATCAAACGCGAAGTGGCGCTCCGCCGCTTCGGCAAGGTGGAAGAAATTGCGGACGCCGCTTTGTTCCTTGCCAGTTCGCGGGCGAGCTTTATCACCGGCGAAATTTTTGTCGTCGATGGCGGTCAGGTCCGCTGAAGTCAGGGCGTCAAGGGGGGATATTTTATTTTTCCCGCCCTATCCCCGCCTGGGGATAGGCGCGCGCGCCCGCGAATGTGACACTCGACGAACAGAACAGCGATCTCTGCATGGAAACACTCGATCTCTTGCAAGAAATGCTAACTGCTTCGAGGTCGCTCAGGGTCCGAAATTTCTTATCCCCGCCCCGTGAGAGAGGGTGGAGAGTGAAATTCGTCAGGCCAAAACCAGCCTGAAATTCTTTCGTGTGAGACGCGGAAAGGCCGGAAATTCCATCAGCGTTTCACCGCCGGATTGACGCAAAAGATCAGCCGCGCGCAGCTTGTCGTCTTCTTCAAGCGAGGCGATAAAATCAAGCGGACGCTGAAGCATCCAAAGTTCAAACGGAAAAATTGCACGTTGCTCTTTGACATTACCGAGTGTGAATTCATGCATGCCAAGTGCGCGCGGCACATCAGCACCGGACTCAAGAGCCGCATTGTCGGCACGCCAATGCACCAGCTTGTGTGCGGTATCAACAAGCACAGGCATCATCTCGCGCATCATGCGCGCGAGAACAGGAATGAGTGTTTCAGGAATTTCATCGCGCGGCAGAAACTCACCACCTTTCGGATGCGGTGGTGTCATCATGCGCTCAACCCATTTAGCGACATGCGGCGCGCGCGCTTTCATCAGCTCGCCGGATGCGGGATCGCGATATTGATGCGCGTAGAGCGGACCGACAAGTCCGAAGTCGCCGATGGAAGGACGCGTACCGAATAAGAACTCATGCGCTTTGAAATGCACATCCAGCTCATCAAGCAGACCTTCATAAGACTGCTCAATCGCGGCTTCTGTGTTGGGTGTCACACCGAGAAAAGGAAGCGCACCGGCAAAGGGTTTTGAGATTTTGAGACCCGCTTCGCGTTGCAACTCAGCGGGTTTTCCGGGCAGGCTCATCTTGCCGAACTCGGCAATGGCGAAATCATAATTGCGGTTCCAGCGATAATGCATCGCCGTAATTTTCAGCCATTCATCGCCATAGACCTCAAGCAACAATGCGGCGAGGCGCTGGCGCACACCTGTCGGATAGATAGGTGCGGCGGGGAAGCGCTTTTCCAACTCGTCAATAATCTCGGTGGAGTCCTGCAGCGTCTCATCTTCCGGGGTGATCACAACAGGGATCACCGGCCAGCCGACGCGCGGCAGGATGACGTTGCGATAGACGTCAGGCGTGTTCAGAACTTCAGAAAAAGGGATGCGTTTGTAACGCAGATAGGCGCGAACCTTGCCGGAGAAATAGCTGACTTCTGATCCGTAAAGTGTGTAGCCGAGCGTCATAGCTCTTATGTCTCCCGATAGCGTCCCTCTGTGACAGGTCTTTTAGCCCTTGGAAGGGGGCCGTGTCCAATCATGCGGTCAATCGCGATTGACGAGACGCAAAAAGGGGAGTTCAGGGGCGGCATTGTGATCTTCACCCATCAGAGGCACACAGCGCGAAGCCGGCAAAAGGAATGTAACCGATGTGCCGTGGCCGAGGCGGCTTTCAATACTGAGACTGCCGCCATGCGCTTCGAGTAGGTGCTTGGCAATCGGCAGGCCAAGACCCGCACCATTGGCGCGCGAGATGAGCGGATCACCCAGACGCACAAAGGGCTCCTGACAGAACGCGATTTCGTCAGCTGCGATACCGACGCCTGTATCCGTCACCGTGAGGCAGAAGCCTTCGTTGGCATAGCTCAGGTCGAGCGTAATGCGGCCACCCGCGCACGTGTAGTTCAGCGCGTTCGATATGAGATTGTGCAGCACCTGCCGGATTTTGGTGCGGTCGGCATAGAGGCCGGTGCCCGGATGGCGGATATTGATGTTGATGATGATACCCGCCTCTGTCGCCGCGGTGGTAAATTCCCGCACCAGTTCATGCGCGAGTATCACGGGATCAAAGCGCGATTCCGCCAGTGTCATTTCACCCGTGCGGGCGCGCGAGACTTCCAGAATGCTGTCAATGAGCGCCAATGCCTCGTTGCCGCTGCTGTGAATGGATTGTGCATAGTCGAGATAACGGGGCGAGAGAGCGCCGAACATTTGCTGGCGCATCATGTCGGAAAAACCAAGCACCGCATTCATCGGCGTGCGCAACTCATGACTCAGGTGCGCGAAGCTCACCCATTTGGAACGCATGGCGGCTTCGGTTGCGGCTTCGGCAACCGCTAGGCTGTCGGCCAGCAATTCATTCTTGGCGCGCTGACGCAACGCCGAAAGAACGCTGCGATTGAACGTCAGCACGTTGACGACAAGGGCGATGCCATAAAGAGCGATCAAAAACGCATAAAGCCTGCCATTGGGTGAGGCCTGTATGAAATTGGCATAGATCAATGCCGTCAGCGTGGTGAGAAAAAAACCAAAGAAAACCGGGAGACTTGGCCCAATGGCTGAGAGGGTGCCGCTGATGCAGCCGATAACGATCAGAGAGACAATGACAAGGCTTCCACTGGACAGGGTGGGTCCGAAACAGACGATGAAGACACCCCAGACGAGGCCAAGCGCAGCAGCAAAGACAGCATGTTCATTGAGGCGGTGTGTGATGACATCCAGTGAAAGGCGCTCGCTTGTGTTTTGCTTCTTGTGCCATTTCACACGCGCAAAGAGGCCCCAGGAAACGACAGCCAGTCCGGCGAGCCACACAGCCAAAACGACCGGGGTCACTTCATGTCGAATTATAAAGGCAACGACGATCCCGGCAAAAAAATTACCAAAGATGGTTTTAGCGGCTGCGTCCAGGAGATCCAGTTGCCCGCGGCGCATGCGTGTTGTCACGTCAAGGCGTCTTGCATGATCAATCCGTCTTTCCTGTCCGTAATCCGAACGCACATCGCCCACGGCAAAGGCCGCGCGCAGTCGCTCAAGAATTGAAAATGCAGACATGACGACACCGATGAACAACCTCCGGCGACGGAACGCCAAAGGGGATTTCCTCAATGTCCATTGCTACTGTGCCGCGATGTAGGAACACCTACATCACGCCATAATCTTCGTTCACACTTTTCTAGGGATAAAACTCGCACTAATCCAAGGCCGGCGACGCCTTACCACGCAATTGTTTCACTGATCCGCGCTTGGTTTTCTCGTCCACACGACGTTTCTTAACAGTTTTTGACAATTTGGTGGGCACACGGAATTTGGGGCGATGGGCAGCAGCCTTGATGAGCGCGACAAGCCGGGCGATGGCATCTTTGCGATTGGCATCCTGCGTACGATAGGACGATGCGGTCAGCACAATGACGCCGTCCACGGTGAGGCGCGAACCTGCAAGCTTGGCGAGGCGCATCTTGACGGGTTCGGGCAACGAGGGCGAGCGCAACACATCAAAACGCAGTTGCACGGCGGTTGCGACTTTGTTGACGTTCTGACCGCCCGGTCCGCCCGCGCGGATGAAGCTCAACTCGATCTCGGCAGGCGAGATCGACAGGCTTTGATTGATCTGGATCATCGTGGTGGCCGGCGTCCCGAAAGGTGCTCAGGGTTTGGCGAGCCGCGCCTGAGCCTCATCATTGTTCAGGACATCAACAAGCAACATTTGGCGGCAGGCATCAATACAAATGAGAGCGGCCCGCGGGAGATTGTCGCTGACATAGAAGTAAATGTTGTAGCGCATATCATAGATGCTGCTGACCGCATCAAGCTGATAGACGCGCTCGACATCGGCCCCCGCCAGCACCGCGCCGGGCCTGGACTGGGCGGCATCCAACATGCTTACAGCCCGCTCGCGCTTTTTGCCCGTGGCTTCGGAAGCGTAAATATGTTTGAAGCGCACATTGTAAGAGGGATTGTAATCAACGGTGCGCGGCATGGCGGCAATGCCCGGTGGTAGAGCCAGAACCGACACAGGCTCTTTGGTGCCATGGGCGAACCAGACCATGCCTTCGATCGGCACAAGTGCCTGAGCCTGCGGCGCGCAGACGAGGACCATCCAGAACTTGAACGGCGCGGGCACGGACGGGACGGTATTGGCCGGTGCGTGGGCACACAGGAGATCATTGCCATCGGTTTTGGGGCGGATGGAACTTGTTACTTCGTGGGTCGGTGCTTCGGGTGCCGGAACGACGGCGTCCGTCTTGTCGGAACCAAAGGAGTAGGAACCCGACGTGAAAACATCCGGGTCGACAGGAGCGGAAGCCGGAATTTCATCATCGTCAGCAATCGGAGCCATGACCGCTCCGGCCCGCGCCGGCGCGACCGCAAGCAGAGACAAAAACAGGAATAAAGGCAGACGAAGCGCGGGGGGCATGCTTACTCACTGCGAGACGAAGGGCAGGTGTGCAGTCTAGCAGGTGATTCCTGATTGACGCCATTAAATCGGACCACAAACGACAACGCCCGGAAAAGATGTCCGGGCATTGCTGATTTTATGTATCACCTGAAAGAATGATTATGCGGTGGCTTTCACCAATGAAGGCGCAGCTTCACGGCGAGGCCGTAATTTTCGGCGTTCTCACGCAGGTCGGCTGACGCAACAACGGAGAGATCGACTGCCTTGTTCAAGCTTGCATCAAGGCCCGCATCAATCAGCGCCGCGTCGCGATCCGGCGTGTTGGAATTGACGCCGAAGGTCGAGTTGGCAAGACCGGCAAAGGCATAGCTCAGTGCTCCGTCGGGCTGCACGATGTCGTGACCCCAGCGTAAACCGAGCGAGGGGGTGACCGGACCGCCGTTGAGCGTGGCGGCCACGCCGACGGTTGAGCGCAGCAGATATTCGGTACGCGCATCCTGCGTGAGGTTGAAGCCCGGTGCGCCGATTTCTGTGTAAGCATCACTCTGAAGCCGCAACCCGTCGAGACCGACGACGGGGCGCAAGGCGACATCGCCATAGGTCAGCGTGTAGCCCGCCTCAAACCGGGCCGAGAGCGTGTAGCCGTCGAAGTCGGAGGCGGCAGCCACGTTGGTCGCCGGCAAGATCACGATGCGGCGCGAGGCGTGATAATCGTTATGGGTGTAACCGAGCTGAGCCGCGAGATCGGCAGCGCCCATTTGTGTTGCTGCATAGAGACCGAGCGAATAGCTCGTCACATCGCTTGATGCGCTGATGCGGTCGGGATCATTGAGGATACGGGCATAACCAGCCGACAGGCCGACAATCGTTTCCTCACCGACCAGAGTATCAAAACCGCCATCGATGCCGCCGCCTTTATAGCTCAGGCCGTTGGCGAGACCCGATTGTGCATCGAGACTGCCTTTGAGGCCGAAGGCACGACCCCAGAGGCCGAAACGAACGGTGTCCGGCGCGGCGCTGCTGACGAGCGAGGCTGTGAGATCGCCCGCCGTCTGACCGCCCAAGGCCAGCCGCGCTCCGCCGCGCGAAGCGGCAACGGTGGATTGCAATGACGCAATGCGGTCACTCGTCTGATTGTGGAAAGTCAGGACCGTTTGCGTTGTGCCGTTTGTCGGCGCATCGGATTGTTCCGGCGTCATTTGATCGAGCGCCTTGCCTGCATCCTCTTCGGACATGTTGCTTATGTCGTTCAGAGCCTGTGTCAGCTCCGGCCCTGCGCCCGTTGCGTGAAAGAGCGCCTCAGCAACGGAGGAACCGCCTGCGCTGTCGGCAATCGGATTGATGAGAAGCAGCACATCATTCGCGGTGTAATCGAGCGTGGCGCGCACGAAAGGCGAGAGATAAGGCACAAGCGTATCAAAGGTGCCGCTGATGCCGCCGTTGGCGGTCAGGACCGTGTAGGTCTTTTTCGTGATCGAATTGAGGGCTGTGACTTCAACCGCACCGGCGAGTGTCGCCGCGCCCGAAATGTCGAGCAGGTCGTTTGCGGTGTCGCTGAATTTCACGACATAGGTTGCGCCCGCATCATTTTCAAAATCACCATCGATCGCGAGCGTTCCCGTGCCGGAGACTGAGCCTACAACAAGCGTGCCCTGATTTTGAAACGAGGCGGTTTTGACTGCGCCGCTGCCGACAAAAGCTGCGTCCGATCCGATGGTGAAAGCTGTTGTGCTCTCATAATTTCCGGTGAGCGTCACCGTGCCTGAATTGAGATTGGTGGTTTCAAAATGAAGCCAGTTTGTGCCGGTCAGCGTGTAGCCGGTGGCTGCGCCGCGATCAATGTTCAAAATATCGTCGCCATCTTCCGCATCGACGATGCCTGTGACCGAACCCGCGAAATTGTTGAACGTATCGTCGCCGTCGCCGAGTTCAACGGCCGTTGTATCCGTGGTGCTGATGGCGCCGTAATTCGTCAGCGTGTTGTCGAAGTCGCCGGAGAATGTCACTGCCACACCGGTCACGGAAACCGAGCCGGTGCTTGCGATTTCGATATTGGCTTCGTCAGCACCGGTGATACCGCCTTCATTGGTGAGTTCGCCTGCAAAGGTCAGCACATTGTCTGCGCTGAGACCTGAAACCGTGACCTGCCCCGTGCCGGAGACGTCTTTAGAAAGCGTGCCGGAATCTGTTTGATTGAAGGCCAGCGTTCCGTTGGCGACGAAGGAAGACCCAGAAATGGTCGCGAGCGTGCCTTGCAGTGTCGCCCCATCGTTGATGGTGGTGACGCCTGTCCAATTGTTGAGGCTGTTGGTAAGAATGATCGTTCCCGCGCCGCCGATGGTGAGCGGCTGGTCGGTGTCACCATCGCCGCGCGTTATCGCGCCGCTCAGGGTTGCCGTGACGCCGCTATCGGCGGAAAGGGTCGTCGGGTCATCGGACGCAGGTGCTGCAACTTCGAGCGAGATGTCATTTGTGTAAGTGCCGGTCGCGCCGAACTCAATCGTCGGGTCGATGGCGTGGATGGTACCGGTGCCGAAAGCGCCCACCGTCTTTGCGCGGATCGTCGCGCCGTTGACGTTGATCTCATTGTCGACGTCGGCGGTTCCGTCGAAAATCAGCGTGCCTGCTGCCGTGCCGGTGCCTGCATTGATTGTCGCATATTCGAGCGTGCCGGAACCTGTCAGCGTCCAGTCACCCGTGCCCGCCTTTGTCAGGTTTTCAAAGCCGAGAATGTCGGCGATGCCGATGCTGCCGTCAGCGCCGTCGCTGTCACCATCCAGCGTCAGCGTGTCGTCACCGTCACCGCCATAGAGACTGTCATGGACGGCACCTGCCTTGACCAACACGGTGTCATCGCCGTCGCCCATCGCCACGTAGCCGATGGTTGTCGATTCCGAATTGAGCGTGAGGCTGTCATCTGTCTCTTCCCACATATAGATCGCCCAATCGCCGCCGGCTTCAAGCGTGCCAGAATTGGTGATGGTCGTATTGCCGCCGCCATAACTGACAATGGCGAAATCTTCGCCGTAGATGGTGCCGGTATTGTCGATGACCATGCCGTCAGCGGTCGCATCAAGAATCCAAATGCCATAGGCGTCGCCATTGGTGGCGGTGATCGTACCCGTGGCCTGATTGGTCACCGAACCGCCCTTGTTGAGCCAGATACCGTCGCCGCCGGTCATGGTGCCGGCGTTGTCGATGTCGGCCGTATTGTAAAGTTCGATCAGGGCGAGGCCGCTGGTGATGGTACCGCCCGCTTCATTCATGACGGAGGTCGTGCCGCTGCTTCCGGTGGCGTATATAGCGGATGAGGTCCCATCTGTGTTGATCGTGCCGCCGTCGCGGTTGGTGATCGTGCCCGTGTCATGGAGCCGGATGGCGACATCGAAAGAGGAGACGGTGCCCGAATTGTCGAGCTGGAGATCGCCCCGGACGACAATGCCGCTGGCGGTGCTGCTGAGAATTTGACCGTCGGCACGGTTGTTGATCGTGCCGCCGTGCGAAAGATAGATCGCATCGCTCACGGCGGTGATCGTGCCGCTATTGCCGATCGTGCCTTCGACATCGGCATTGACCGCGCTGCTCACGCCGTTATGCGTCAGTGTGCCTGCATTATCGAGGCTTGATCCGGCCTCTTTGAGCAGAACGGTGGACGCGGTGCCGCCGACTGTGATCGATCCGGTATCACTGATTTTGATGTGCCCGTCGGATCCGGCCATTAGACCCGTCGCGATGGTGATCGTGCCGGTGAATGTGATGGCTTCGTCTTCATCGAGGCCCGACACCCATGCGGTGCCGTCACCCGAAATATCATGCGCGAAATTGCCGCTGCCGGACTGGACCAGATCAAGCGTGCCGAATTCATTGACGATGAACGACGAGCCCGCAATGGTGTCCGTGCTGCCGCGCAGCGTGCCGTCGCGCAGGATCGTGGTCGTGCCCGTCCAGTCGTTAAGATTGTTGTCGAAAACGACGACACCGGGACCGTCGATGCTCAAGGCTTGCCCACCGGTGACCTGGCCCGTCACGGTTGCGGTGACGCCGGTATTAGCCTTCAGTGTGGTCGGCGCGCTGAGGACGACATTGCCGGGATAGTCGCCCGTTGTGGCGTAAGTGTCGGCGAAAGCGGGCTGCGCAAGAACAACGCCTGCCAGCACGGTCGCACCGACTAAACCCGTTTTTGCTGCACAGAAAAAACAAAGCCGAGCACGCGAAAGCGTGCGCCCCACCACTTTAAACACCGATGCCCCCGAGCAATCCGGCGTCTAATGGCCCTCACGGAGCATCCGAAACCGAAAAATAATCCGGCCATCCTAAGCTGCGGCCTGCAACAGAGTCTCCGGCAAAACATCAAGAAGTGATGATTTCCATTAAAATTCCGGAACTAAGGGTGAAGACCGTTGTTACTAAGCAACAATGCAAAAGCCCGGACGCAAGGTCCGGGCTTTCAACTCAACACAATTTGAACATGCAATCAGGCTGCGGCTTTTTCAGGGGCGAAGCGGTCGTAGAACGTGTCGCCCTTCTCGGCCATGTCGCGCAGGAGCTTGTTGGGCTTGAAGCGTTCGCCGTATTTCTGCGCCAGCGTATCGCAGGTTTCGACAAAGGTTTTGGTGCCAACCATGTCAATCAATGAAAGCGGGCCACCGGACCAGGGCGCGAAACCCCAGCCGATGATCGCGCCGACATCGGCATCGCGCACGTCTGTCACCACGCCCTCTTCAAAGCAACGCGCGGCTTCGAGCGCTTGAATGTAGAGGAAGCGGTTTTTCAGCTCCTGCACATCGACATCATCAATGTCTTTATGCGTGTGGGCGAGTTCGGACAGGCCTGTCCAAAGCTTCTTCTTGCCGTCGGCAGGATAGTCGTAAAAACCCTTGCCCGCTTTTTTTCCGACGCGGCCAAGCTCGACGACCATCTTTTCAATGAGTGCGTCTGCCGGACCCGACACGTATTTGTCGCCCAGATCCTTTTTCGTTTGCTGGCGCACTTTATAGGCAAGGTCCAATGAGACTTCATCGTTAAGTGCGAGAGGCGCGACCGGCATGCCGGTCATGCGGCCGACGTTTTCGATGATCGCGGGCTTGATGCCTTCGGCAAGCATCGCGAGGCCTTCGCCAACGTAAGTGCCGAAGCAGCGCGAGGTGTAAAAACCACGGCTATCGTTGACCACGATGGGTGTCTTGCGGATCTGCTTGACGTAATCCATCGCTTTGGCGAGCGTCTCCTGAGACGTGCGCTGGCCCATGATGATTTCGACAAGTTGCATTTTATCGACGGGCGAGAAGAAGTGGATGCCGATAAAGTCTTCGGGCTTCTTGGCAGCTTCCGCCAAGCCTGTGATGGGCAGCGTCGAGGTGTTCGAGCCATAGACGCCACCGGCGGCGAGTTGCGGCTCGGCCTGTTTCGTCACCTGCGCTTTGATCTCGCGGCTTTCAAAGACCGCTTCGATCACAAGGTCTGCACCTTTCAGATCATCATAGCTTGTTGTCGGTTTGATGCGGGCGAGAAGCGCGTCGGCTTTCTCTTTCGTCATCTTACCTTTTTCAATCGACTTCGCGAGAAGCTTTTCAGAATACGCCTTGCCCTTTTCAGCATTCGCCTGATCGGTGTCGAGGAGCACAACGTCCATGCCAGCTTGGGCCGACACATAAGCAATGCCTGCGCCCATCATGCCTGCGCCGAGGATGCCGAGCTTCTTCACGGTGAAGGGCGTAACGCCTTTGGGACGGCGCGCGCCTTTGCCGAGTTCCTGCATGGAGAGAAACAGCGAACGGATCATCGCTTTGGAGCGCGGGTCCATCAGCAGTTTGGTGAAGTAGCGCGTCTCGATGCGAAGACCGGCTTCCATCGGCACCTGCAAGCCTTCATAGACGCAGGAGAGAATATATTTCTGCGCCGGAAAATTGCCATGCGTGGACTTGTGGAGCATGGCATTGCTCATCGTGAAGGTGGAGCCGCCCGACTTGTCATGCGGTCCGCCGCCGGGGATGCGATAGCCTTCGCGGTCCCAGGGCTGAATGGCGATGGCGTAAACTTCCGGACCCTTTTTGCCAAATTTGACTTTCGGCTGGGCAAGACCTTCTTTGAGCCATGCTTTGGCAGCGCTGACGAGTTCGCTCGCGGGCACAACGGCGTGGACAATGCCAGCTTTGAGCGCGCCCTTCGGATCAAGTGACGTGCCCTGAAGGATGATGGGCAAGGCGGCCGCCGCACCGATCAAACGCGGCAGGCGCTGTGTGCCGCCGCCGCCGGGAAGGAGGCCGACTTTGGCTTCGGGCAGACCCAACTGGATTTTCGGATTGTCAGCGACAACGCGGTAGTGGCAGGCAAGCGTGACTTCCAAGCCGCCGCCGAGCGCAACGCCGTTGATCGCCGCTGCAATCGGTTTGCCGCAGGTTTCCAAGCGACGCAGCAGCATATTGAAATGGAGGTTGCCTTCATACATCGCTTTGACGCGATCTTCTTTGGAACCCGCACCGCTGCCGCCTGCCTGACCGCCCATCATGGAGAGATCAGCACCGGCGCAGAAGGCGTCTTTACCCGATGTGAGGACAGCGCCTTTGATCTTGTCGTCGGACATAATCGTTTCGATGATCGAGGCGATGTCGGCCATTGAGCTTTGCGACAGTACGTTCATGGAACGGCCCGGCATGTCCCAGACGGCGAGCGCGATGCCATCGGCATCGACGTCGAATTTGAAGTTTTCGTAAGTTGTCATTTTCTCTGCCTCACACGCGCTCAATGATGGTGGCTGTGCCCATACCTGCGCCGACGCAGAGCGTGACCAGACCTGTGCTGAGATTGCGGCGCTCAAGTTCGTCGAGCACCGTTCCAAGGATCATGCCGCCGGTTGCGCCGAGCGGATGGCCCATGGCAATCGCACCACCATTGACGTTCATTTTGTCATGCGGGATGTCGAGCGCCTGCATCATGCGGAGCACGACGGAGGCGAAAGCTTCATTGAGTTCATAAAGATCAATGTCGTCGGGGTTCATGCCAGCTTTTTTCAGAACCTTGCGCGACACGTCAGCGGGACCTGTCAGCATGATCGAGGGTTCGGAACCGATGGAACCCATCGCGCGGATGCGGGCGCGGGGCGTGAGGCCCAGTGCGCGACCGGTTTCGAGATTGCCAACGAGGACGCCCGACGCGCCATCGACGATGCCCGACGAATTGCCCGCGTGATGGACGTGGATGATTTCTTCGATTTCGGGATAACGCTCAAGGGCGACACCGTCGAAAGCAAATTCGCCGAGACCCTGAAAGGACGCAGCAAGCGCACCCATCGACTGCATTGATGCGTCGGGGCGCATGTGTTCGTCGTGATCGAGAATCGTGAGGCCGTTAATATCGCGGACGGGGATCACGGAATTTTTGAAGTAACCGCTCTTCCATGCGTTGGCCGCTCGCTTCTGACTTTCGACCGCGTAGGCGTCAACGTCGGCGCGGGAGAAACCGTATTTTGTGGCGATCAGGTCAGCGCCGATGCCTTGCGGTGTGAAATAGGATTTGAAGGCAACCGACGGATCGGATGACCATGCACCGCCCGATGCGCCCATACCGACGCGTGACATGGACTCGACGCCGCCGCCGATGGCCATGTCGGCTTCACCGGACATGACTTTGGCGACCGCCATGTTGGTGGCTTCCAAGCCTGAGGCGCAGAAACGATTGATCTGCACGCCCGCGACGGTCTGCGCGTAGTCCGCGTTCAGCACTGCGATGCGGGCAATGTCGCCGCCTTGCTCGCCGACGGGATCGACGCAGCCAAAGACGACATCATCAACGCGGCTGGTGTCGAGATTGTTGCGGTCGCGGAGCGCTTGCAGCACCTGCGTGCCGAGTTCGAGGGCTGTCACTTCATGGAGTGAGCCGTCTTTCTTACCTTTACCGCGCGGCGTGCGCACGGTGTCGAAAATATAGGCGTCTGTCATTTTGGTCTCCCTGATGGAGGTTTCATTTGGTCGCAGCGCTTCGTTAGAGTGTGCGCGCGATCAGCATTTTCATGATTTCGTTGGTGCCGCCGTAGATCTTCTGAATACGCGCGTCCTGATACATCTGGCCAATCGGGTATTCGAGCATGTAGCCGTAACCACCGAAGAACTGGAGGCAGGTGTCAACGATCTGGCATTGCTTCTCCGTCGTCCACCATTTCGCCATTGCCGCTGTTGTCGCATCAAGCTTGCCGTCGAGGAGTTTCACAGCGCAATCATCAACGAAGACGCGGGCGATTGCGGCTTCGGTTTTGCATTCGGCCAATTTGAACTGGGTGTTCTGGAAGTCGAGAATGCGCTGGCCGAAAGCCTTGCGTTCTTTCACGTAGTCGGCGGTGAGCGTCACGGCGCGTTCCATGGCGACACAGGCCTGCACGGCAATGATGAGACGCTCTTGGGGCAACTGCTGCATCAGCTGAAAAAAACCTTTGCCTTCTTCGGTGCCGAGAAGGTTCGACGTCGGGATTTTCACATCGTCGAAAAAGAGTTCGGATGTGTCCTGCGCGTGCATGCCAACCTTGTTGAGGTTGCGGCCACGGCGGAAGCCTTCGACTTCATCCGTTTCAACCATCACGAGCGATGTGCCCTTCGCGCCGCCTGCCGGATCGGTTTTTGCGACAACACAAATGAGCGTTGATTGCTGGCCATTGGTGATGAAGGTCTTTTGACCGTTAATCACATATTGATTGCCGACTTTTTTCGCGGTCGTTTTCACACCCTGCAAATCGGAGCCGGTGCCAGGTTCGGTCATCGCAATCGCGCCGACCATTTCGCCCGACGCCATTTTCGGCAGCCATTTTTTCTTTTGTTCTTCAGTGCCGTAGGACTGGATGTAATGCGCGACGATGCCGGAATGAACGGAATTGCCGAAGCCTGAGACGCCTGCACGCGACTGTTCCTGCGTGATGACCATTTCATGCGCAAAGGTGCCGCCGCCGCCGCCGTATTCCTCTTTGATCGAGGCGCAGAGGAGGCCTGCTTCGCCGGCTTTGGTCCATGCTTCACGATCAACATAACCCTGCTCGTTCCATTTGTCGTTCAGCGGGGTAAATTCCTTTTGATAGAATTTGCTCACCGCGTCTTGCAGGATCTCAAGTTCTTCGTTCAGCCATGGCGATTTGTAGCCGGCAATCATCGTCATTATTCGGTAGCTCCCGTTAGACCGCCTTGTTTTTTGTGGCGGTTTTATAGTGATTGACAGAAATTAAAATTCGTCAGCGGAGAACGCCATCAAGGGCGCGGCACCGACGCGGACGCGCGCGAGATGCGTTGCGGTTTCGGGCACGACGCGGTCCATGTAATAGCGCGCGGTTTTGAGTTTGGTTTCGTAGAACGCTTTGTCGCCCTGACCTGAGGCGAGACCGGCAAACGCGGCTTTCGCCATCAGCACCCACATATAGGCAATGGCTGTGACGCCGAAGAGCTGCATGTAATCGGTGGAGCCAGCGCCTGCATTGTCAGGATTTTGCAGCGCGTTTTCCATGAACCAGAGCGTTGCGGTTTCAAGGTCTTTGCGCGCGTTGACGAGCGCCCCGAGATAAGGCGTCAGCTTTTCGTTTTTATTGGCGGCAACGAAATCATCAATTAGTTTAAAAAAGGCGAAGACGCCGCGACCACCGTTTGACGCCAGTTTGCGGCCAACAAGATCGAGCGCCTGCACGCCGTTGGCCCCTTCGTAAATCATGGCGATGCGGGCATCGCGCACGAACTGGCCCATGCCCTGCTCGTCAATATAGCCATGGCCGCCATAAACCTGCTGGGCTTCGACCGCATTGGCAAAGCCACGATCGGTCAGGTAGCCTTTCACGACGGGTGTGAGCAGCGCCATCATATCGTCGCCAAGCTCGCGCGTAGCGGCGTCATCAGACGCGTGAGATAAGTCACCATGCAGCGCCGTCCAGACGAGAAGCGCACGGGCACCTTCGTTGAACGATTTTGCGTTGAGCAACATGCGGCGGATGTCGGGATGAACAAGCAGCGGATCGGCGGGCTTGGATGCTTCTTTGGGACCGGTGAGCGAGCGGCCCTGCAAGCGGTCTTTTGCGTAAGCAATAGCGTTTTGCAGCGCGACTTCTGATTGCGACAGGCCTTGCAGGCCAACGCCAAGGCGCGCTTCGTTCATCATCGTGAACATGGCGCGCATGCCTTTTTCGCGCTCGCCGACGATCCAGCCGACGGCTTCATCGTAATTCAGGACAGCGGTCGCGTTGCCGTGAATACCCATCTTGTGTTCGAGCGCACCGCAGGACACGCCGTTACGCGCACCAAGCGAGCCGTCATCTCTGACGAGATATTTGGGCACGATGAAAAGCGAAATGCCTTTGATGCCCGGTGTGTCGCCTTCGATGCGGGCGAGCACGAGATGCAGGATGTTTTCAGCGAGATCATGTTCACCCGCGGAAATGAAAATCTTGGTACCAGTGATTTTGTAGGAGCCGTCGCCCACGGGCACGGCCTTGGTGCGGATGAGGCCTAAATCCGTGCCGCATTGCGGCTCGGTGAGGTTCATCGTGCCGGTCCACTCGCCGGTGACGAGCTTTGGCAAATATTTGTCGCGCAAATCCTGCGCGCCGTGATGAAGGAGCGCCGAGTATGCACCATGGCTCAGGCCCGGATACATACCGAAAGCCATGTTGGCGGATGAGACCATTTCATTGAACAGAACGCCCAATGTGTTAGGAAGGCCTTGTCCGCCATAGGCAGGATCGGCGACCAGCGCAGGCCAGCCGCCGTCCACGAGCGTTTTGTAAGCTTCTTTGAAACCCGGCGGCGTGGTGACGACGCCGTTCTCCAATTTACATCCGACCTTATCGCCCACCATGTTCAGCGGCTGTAGCACTTCTTCGGAAAGTTTCGCCGCTTCATCAAAAATCTGATCGACAATATCCATCGGCGCATCGGCAAAGCCCTTAAGCTTTGCATACTGAGCCATGTTGAATGTGTCGTTCAGAAGAAAGCGATATTCCTGCAGCGGTGCTTTGTAGCTGGGCATGGTGGGTCTCTTCTTTTCTTGAGGACCGGATTTTATGCTTACTCAGTACCATTATTGCGCCGGATCAGGCAGCGGCGTTCGCCGATGCCATTTTCGGTGCGGCCGTCTTTACCCGCTTCTTCGTGTCAGCTGCAGGTTTTGCCATCAGGCTTTCAGCGATCTGGCCCTCAAGTTGATGCTCCAGCGCCGAGCAGCTATCTTTGAGCGTTGAAATTTGGAGTTCGATTTCATTGCGCTGCTGTTCGAGGCTGGCGATGCGGCGACGGAATTTATCAATCGCCACGCGATTCTGGGTTTCGCAACCGTCACGCAGATCATAGAGGCTCAGAATTTCTTTGATCTCTGACAGAGCGAGGCCAACATTCTTGCCGCGGACGATCAAAATGAGACGGGCGCGGTCGCGGGGATGATAGATGCGCGTCTGGCCCTGACGTTCGGGCTTCAGGAGCGACTTGTCTTCATAGAAGCGGATCGCGCGGGTTGTGAGACCGAATTCTTCGGCGAGTTGTGTAATCGAATAGGTGATCAGCTTGCCGTTGATATGGGTCGCCTCAGTATGGCTGTCGTTGACGGCATGCGATTTTGTTTGCTGGTCCATCAGTTTTTAGCTCCCTGTTCGCTGGACTTCGGTCTATTTTTATTTCGAGGCGGTCTTTGCCGCTTTGCGCCCGATTGTCCGGTCGATGTGTGAATGTTCGTTGTTTGCGATTTTTGGTGGGCGCACGCTATTTGACGTTGACGTAAACGTCAATAGCCCTGACCGAGGGTCAAGATAAACGTCTGTTGCAATTTGATGTCCGTGCTGCCCTGATGAGGTGTAATTGAAAAAGGGAGAGAAAAATCATGGACTTAGCTCTGCGGATTGTCAGCCTTGCGGGTCTTGCGCTGTTGCTGGCGGCTTGCGCCTCCGGCCCCGCTTATGTGCCCCCACCTGCCGCCATCAGCGTGAGTTCGGTGCCTCAGGCCGCAAGCGCCGCCGCAAGCGAAGACGCCTATAGCCGCGCCATTTTGCAGGCTGTGAACACGGAGCGCAGCGGACGCGGCATCGCACCCTTAGGCTTCAGCAGCCAATTGCAACGCGCCGCCGCGATCCACAGCGCCGATATGGCCGCACGCGGCTTTGTGGGAGATTTCAACCCCGATGCGCAGGGACCCGACGAGCGCGTAAAGGCGGTATGGCCTGAGTTTAAAGGCAGTGTGGGCGAGAATATCTCGGTCAATGAAGGGGTGCTCGCGAATGAAAGCAGTACATCGCCTGACGTCCTGGCCGCTGCCATTGTCCAGCGTTGGGCCGCCACATTGCAAATGCGCAAGAACATGCGCAATGCCGCATTTACCCTCGGCGGCATCGGCATTACGCGGTCAGGCGATAAAATCTTCGTGACGGGCGTCTTTGCCGCGCCCTGAAGTGCGATGCCCTGACATTGAAGGTCATGGTTTTTCAACACTCGTTAACGCGAAATTTACCTTCAATAGCGTTTCATGCTGGGGCAGTTCACGACCGGTGGGACATGCTTTTTGAGTCTTTGGGCCAATATTCGGGTAACCAGGGCCAAGACACAGCGCGTCGGTCTCCGGAATTGAGTACGCTACACCCTCTTAAAGCAAGATGATGTGGCCTATACTCGTCGAAACGTTTAACGGGCAGTGATTCGTATGAGGTCGGGTGTTCCATGGAGCGTGAAGGGCATTGAGCCCGAAGCGCGCGAAGCCGCGAAGCAAGCCGCGCGCCGTGCGGGTGTGACCCTTGGTGCCTGGCTCAATCAGGTCATTATGGACGGCGGCACCGATGAAGTCGGTATGCCAGATTTGGACCTGCCTCCGCATGCGCAACCAGCCACCTTCGCCCCGCAAACACCGTCCTCGCCTGCCGTCACTTATGGGCATGCAGCGCCACAACAAAATTACGCGCCACAGCAGCAACCTCAGGTCGAACGTGTCGCTATCGACATGGCTCCCGTCGCAGAAGCCGTGCGCGATATTGTTTCGCGCGTTGAGCAGAGCGAACGTCGCACACAGGATCTTGCGCGTCGTATGGAACAGTCGGTCGGCATGATCGCTGAGCGACTTGAGCAATCCGAGCGCCATGTTTCCGAGAGATTGGCGACAGAGCGCCAGATAGAAGATGCTATGCCCGATCCCCGCACCTTCGATCCGCTTGAACGCAAAATCGCGCAACTTGCCGAACGTCTTGAAGTGGCCGAGCGCGGTCGCGCTGCGATGGGCCGCAAAGGCTTTGACGATTACAAGACGCAAATTCAAACGCTTGAAAAGGCCGTGAACGCGGTGGTTGATCATCTGGAAGCGGCTGAACGGCGCTCCGATGAATCACTTTTGGAAATCCGCCAAACACTGAGCGCCGTTGCCGGTCGCGTGGATGATCGCGAACAGCAGGAAGCACGCGAAGAAGCGGCTGCCCGTGCGCGCGCCATGGACGAAACGATGCTGATGCTCGCACAGCGTCTGGAAAAGATGGAATCATCCGTCTCCAATGTTGGCGGTCAGGCCGTTGACGCTGCACTGAAAGCCATTGCCGAAAAGAACGATGCCGAACGTCACAAGCAGACACTCGATAGTCTCCAGCATCACCTCACCGAAATCACACATCGTCTGGAACGCGCCGAGAAGCGCACCGACGATACGCTGAAGACATTTGAGATCACGGTGACGGGCATTGCCCGCAAGCTTGAGGAGCTTGACCATAATCAGGATCAGCAACTCGCGCATGAAGTTGATGCGCGACTTGAGGAAATGGCCAATCGTCTGCATCAGTCGGAAGAAATATCAATGAGCGCGACGCAAACGATTGAGCGTGCCATTGCAGGTATGTCAGATAGCCTCAACTTGTCCGAGAACCGTTCACGCGAGACGATCGACAATCTCAATGTCATGCTTGAACGCATGACTGACCGCCTTGGCCGCATTGAACGCGAAACCAAAGCAACACGCAGCTCTGTGACACAGACTATAGCCTCGGGCGTTTTGTCGCCACAGCTCGGCGCAGGCCTGCCGATTGGCGGTTTGGGGGGCGGTGCCGGTTATGTACCCGGCGGACAGACATTCCCTATCCCGAATTTTGATGCGCCCTCTTTGGGCGGCGGCTACAACCCCATCGGTGAGTTTCGTTCACCGGATGCGGGAGAACCCTATCGCGCCGAGTATGATGCGCCGATGTCGCATGTGAACGCGGCGGCTGATAGCGGTGCCGATGGCACACCACCGCCGCCACCCTTCGCGCCGTCTGACGAAGGTGACCGCATTGAGCCGCGCCTGAGCGGTGGTTCGCATAATGACGACGAAGTCGTCGATGTCGAAGAACTTGTGACCGCACATAGCGAAGGCACAGCGCGCGCTGCCAATGATTTCATGGCCGCCGCCCGCCGCGCCGCGCAGGCCGCTTCCATTTCCGGTCGCAATGGGCCCCAACCCGTGCTTGGACCCAATGGCTATGCCGCAGGCTACGCCGGTGCGTCTCGCTACAATGCAGCTGAGGAAGCCCAGGCCCGCAAAAAGAAAATCCTTTTCGGTGCGCTTGCTGCCGTCGTTACTGCCGTCATCGCAATTGGCGCTGTGCGGATGTTGAACGAAGAACCGCAGATCGTTTCAGTGGCGCCTGTGACCGTTACGGAAACACCAGGCACCAACGATGCCGCCCCTGCCGATATGGGTGCGAGCACGGAAGTCACGTCAACAGCACCTGTTTCAACAACAGTTCCCGCCGGTCCGTCGCGTCCTGAAGAGACAACGGCGGCTGCAATATCCAAAACTCCGGAGGCCACACCGGAAGGCGCTGACACAAAGCCTGAGGCTGTCGCGTCAGCGCCTGACACCTCCTCGCCCGCAACCTCTGCTACGGCAACACCGGTTGCGCGTCCGAAACCCGCCAAGCAGTCCAACATTGTCACTGACGGCCCTGCGATCACGCCAGGCCCGACCGTGAACTCCGCCCCAACAAAACCTGTGGCTTCTGCACCTGTCACTTCCGCTGCGCCCGGCGCTGAACGCGACCTGCGCGCGGCAGCTGTTGCAGGTAATGCAGCGGCTCAATATGAAGTCGGCCAGCGTTACGCCAATGGCGAGAATGTGCCGCAGGATCTCGCACAGGCCGCCTATTGGTATGGTCTCAGCGCCGACCAGGGTCTGGCGATCTCGCAGTATCGATTAGCCGCCCTTTACGAAAAGGGTCGTGGTGTCACACAAGACAATGCCAAAGCGCGCGACCTTTACGAAAAGGCCGCTAAGAAAGGCAACGTCAAAGCGATGCATAATCTCGCGGTCATCTATGCCGAAGGTCGCGGCACCGGTCAGGACTTCACCATGGCGGCGCGCTGGTTCACTGCGGCGGCGGATTACGGTCTCGGTGACAGCCAGTATAATCTCGCCATCCTGCAGGAGCGCGGGCTTGGCGTCACCCAAGATCTCGTACTTGCCTATAAGTGGCTCGCGATTGCCGCAGCAGGTGGCGACAAGGGCGCCGCTCAAAAGCGTGATGAGATCGCCTCAAAGCTTGATGCCGCCAAACTCGCTCGCGCGAAAGTTGCCGTCGAAACATGGTCGGCCAAACACCCAGATCCCGTCGCAAATGGCGATCTGAGCGGTATGGGTAGTTGGGCAAGTTCCACCATCAGCGATGACGGCGAGATCACAGCGAGCATCGCGCCCGCCACATCAGCTGTCGTCGCCCGCAACGACATCGGCCGCGCACAGGCCATGCTTATCAAACTCGGTTATGCGCCCGGCTCGTCTGACGGACTGATGGGCCCGCGCACGCGCGACGCCATTGTCCAGTATCAGCGCTCCGCTGGCCTCGACCAAACCGGCAGCGTCAATCCGGCGCTGCTGAAGTCACTTGAGATCGCTACACACTAAGGCGCAGCTATCCTTTTCTGGCAATTCCCCTTTTCGCGCTCACATTGGAGGGTTACGCTTACCGCGTGACCCTCAGTGCATTTCTGACTTAAGGACGCAACAGAACGGGCACAAAGTCGACGGAGTCCTAAAACCCCTTATGCAGATTTACCTGCCTATCGCTGAATTGCCTGTCAATGTGTTCGTGATCCTTGCGATGGGTCTCGCAGTTGGCTTTTTGTCGGGCATGTTCGGTGTCGGCGGCGGGTTTCTTATGACCCCGTTGCTGATCTTCCTCGGTATCCCGCCCGCAGTCGCCGTCGGCACGCAGTCGACGCAAGTGGTTGCTTCATCTGTCACCGGCGCGCTCGCCCATTGGCGCAACTCTTCCATCGACTTCAAGATGGGCGGGGTGATGCTCGTCGGTGGCGTGTTTGGGTCCTTTGCCGGTATCGCCATATTCCGTGTTCTGACCAAAATCGGTCAGGTCGATCTCATGATCTCGCTGGTTTATGTGGTCTTTCTCTCGATCATCGGCGCGATGATGCTCACCGAAAGCCTGCGCGCGATCCTTGCGGCGCGGCGCGGCATACCGATGCCGGCCAATCGCGGCGGGCAACACAACTGGTTGCACGGCCTGCCCTTCAAGATGCGCTTTCGCCGTTCCAAACTTTACATCAGCGTCATTCCGCCCATCGCCATTGGTTTTTTCGTCGGCATGTTGTCTGCCATCATGGGTGTCGGCGGCGGCTTTATCATGGTGCCCGCCATGATCTATCTGCTACGTATGCCCACATCTGTCGTCATCGGCACGTCGCTTTTTCAGATCGTCTTTGTCAGCGGTCTTACCGGCGTCATGCATTCGGTAGAAAACCAGACGGTTGATGCCATGCTCGGATTGCTGCTCGTCGTTGGCGGTGTGATCGGCGCGCAATACGGCGTGCGTGCGGCGAGCAAGCTGCAAGGCGAACAATTGCGCGCGATGCTCGCTATCATCGTGCTGCTTATGGGATTGCGCCTTGGCTTTGATCTTGTGACAACACCTGCCGATCTTTTCTCCATCACTGACGCGGTGCCGCACTCATGAGCCTGCACCGGTTTCATGCGTTTGCGTTTCTTGCACTGGCTTTCATGCAGGTGACATCGGCCCATGCGGCGCAACTCGTCACGGATTTGTCCGAACATCAGGTGCGCATCCGTTCAAACTTTACCGGTACACAAATTCTTTTGTTCGGCGCCATCGAAGTCAACAATGCCAATGAACGCTCCGCCGACCGCGATGTGGTCGTCGTCGTCACCGGCCCTGTGCAGCCTGTCACTGTGCGGCGCAAAGAACGGCTTGCGGGCATCTGGATCAATAATGATGCGCTGACCTTCCCCAAGGTACCGGGCTATTACGCTGTTGCCAGTTCACGTCCGCTGGAAGTGACGGCGGACATTGCGCTTTTGAAGCGCGAACAAATCGGCATCGACAACGTGAATTTCGGTACGCCCGTCGCGCGCGGGCTTGATGGCGACCCGAAAATCCTGTCGGTTGATGACGAAAAGAACTTCGCCAAAGCCCTCATCCGCAATAAAAAGCGTGAGAAACTCTACAACGCAGACCCTGGCGGCATTGTCTTTCTGGGCCAGACGCTCTTTCGCGCCACAGTGGAAATTCCCGCCAACGTCCCCGTGGGGCTCTATACAGCCACGGTATTTCTCATCTCGGACGGCAAGGTGGTTGATGCGATTGCAACGCCGCTATACATCGACAAAAGCGGTCTTGAACGCTTCCTCTATCGTTTCGCGCATAATGACGCATTGCTTTATGGCCTCATCGCCGTGTTAGGTGCAGCACTTGCGGGTTGGCTCGGCTCAGCTGTGTTGAGACAGAGATAGATGGGAAATGACATGACGGCGGAACGCGTAAAAAGTCTCAATGAATTTGCGTCCAAAAAACATCCGGGGCTTGTCGGCGTGAAGCTTGATATTTGCGAGGCGGAACTTGTCACCGGCCATATGATCGTGAGCGAGCATGTGATTGCAGGCACAGGCTTTCTCTGGGCTCCTGTGGTTATCACACTCGCCGATTGGCTCTGCGCTGCCGGCATGTCGCCCAATCTGCCCGAAGGTGCGAGCTTCACCACTGTTGAGCTTAAAACAAATTTTCTCGGCTCGGCCAGAGAAGGTGAGCTTGTCACCGGTCGCGCGACACCTGCGCATCGCGGCAAGAGCACACATGTATGGGACGTTGAAGTGCGCAACGAAACGGCGGGTCGCGTCATCGCGCTGTTTCGCTGCACGCAGATGATCCTCTATCCGAAAGCCAAATGATGGCAGGCTTTGATATTTCCTATGCGGCGGCGGCGGCGGGCGGCTTGCTGAGTTTTCTGTCGCCTTGTGTGTTGCCACTGGTGCCTGCTTATCTCTGCTTCATCGCGGGCACGTCATTTGAAGAACTGACACGCGAAGACGCGCGCGGCGAGACGCTGGGAGGGACAAAGCTCACGCGTCGCGTCGCGCTCGGCGCTGTCGGATTTGTGCTGGGGTTCAGCACGGTGTTTATCGCGCTCGGCGCGAGCGCGTCGGCGATCAATCCGCTCATTCTCGCCAACAAAGATATTCTTGGCCGCATCGCCGGTCTCATCATCATTATTTTCGGCCTGCACTATGTCGGCCTTTTTCGCATTGCTTTCCTCAACCGCGAGGCGCGCTTTCAGCCTGATCATCTGGGCGACGTCTCAGACAATCTCGTGCTGCAATTTATCAGTCCCTATGTGCTCGGTCTCGCCTTTGCCTTTGGCTGGACGCCCTGCATCGGGCCGATCCTTGCGACGATACTCGCCATTGCGGCGGCGCAAGAAAGCCTCACATCGGGTGTGTTGCTGCTCGCGACCTATTCACTTGGCCTTGGTATTCCCTTTCTTCTCGCCGCTTTTGCGATCAGAGGCTTTCTGAGTTTTGCGGGGAAAATCCGCCATCACATGGGAAAAATCGAAATGGCGGCGGGGCTTTTGCTGGTCGGCACCGGCATGCTGATGGCACTCGGCTCATTTGAACGCATCGCCATTCTGCTGCTCAACACATTTCCATTCCTCGGAAAACTCGGCTAAATAGCAACTCCCTGAGCAGAGCAATCAAATCCGATGACCGTTGAGACCACCATCACCGACACAAAGACGCCGCCCGCCAAACCTGCGCGGGTGAGGAAGCCGCGCGCTGGCGCGACCAATGTACTGCTTGTCGGGTATGGCGTGCTTGTGCCGCTCGTTGCCATGGCGATGGTCATCGTGATGACTTATCCCAACGCGGGCGCCGACGCTGTGCTCAAAGTCGAGATCACCTATGCGGCTACGTTGCTGTCATTCCTCGGCGGCATCCGCTGGGGCATTGCGCTGATGGCGGGACAAACGCATTTGCATTTTCGTCCGCTTGTCTTTGTCACGCTGGTGCTGCCGCTCGCATGGGCGATCTTGTTCATGTCACCCGTGATCGCACTGCCCGCTTTGATGGCGGGTTATATGCTCATCGCGTTTGGTGAACGCATGGGCAAGAAAAGCCCCGTGCCCGACTGGTATCATCGCTTGCTCGTGCCTTTTACGGTGATGGTTGAAATCGCGCTGGGCCTTTCGCTGCTCGTCATTCTCGGTACTTAATCGCCTTCGAGACGCGCGGCGGCGACGGGCACGACCGTATGCGCGCCCATCATCCAGGCATGAAAACCTGATCGCGGCATCAGCTCGTGATAGGCCTCGTCCAGCACATTCAATCCGCCCGCATAAGCGCCGAAAGCCGGCATGATCGCGCGCGTGCCGTCTGACATAACGCAGCGCCGCCGCAGACGCCGCCCGCGCACGCGCACGGCGGCGACGGGATGAAGATGGCCCGCGATCTCGCCTGTTGCCGGCGCGACCTGCGGCTCATGGCGGAAGATGAGCGGACCTACGCTCAACTCTTCATGGACCGCGCTACCGAAACGACGCGGCGGTACAGGGTCGTGATTGCCGGTGATCCAAATCCAGTCTGTGACCCGCGTCAGCGCGATAAGTGCCGCAGCATCCGCCTCATCCATCCGCGTCTCGGCGGCGCGGTCATGGAAACTGTCGCCCAATGCGATGAGGCGCTGTGGTTTCAATTTTGTAACGAGAACCTGCAACCGCCGGAGCGTCGCGCGCGTGTCGTAAGGCGGCAGTGCGATGCCGCGCGCGGCAAAGGACGAACCTTTTTCAAAGTGTAGGTCAGCAACGACAAGCATTTTTTCCTGCTCCCACCAGACCGCACCTTCGGGCAAGACGGTGAGCGCCGCGCCGCAGAGGCGCAAGGTGGGCGAGGAGATGAGGCGGTCATCGCGACGTTGGGTGACGGTTTCAAACAAGACGTGTTGCTTCCTCAATCAGATCGTCTGCTGCTTCACCAAGCAAAAATTCATTGGCATCGCTGCCGACGGCTTCCTTGCCGATGTCAAGCAGGACCGGCACAGCCAAGGGCGAGACGCGGTCCAGTCGCTTGAGCGTAATACGATTCCTGACGCGCTTCAGCATATCGCCGAGACGGCCCACATCAAGCAGGCCCGTTGCCGCATCGGCCATTGTCGCCTGCAACAAGATATGATCCGGCTCGTGTTCGCGCAGAACATTGTAGATGAGGTCGGACGAGAACGTGACCTGACGGCCGGTTTTTTCCTGCCCGGGATAGCGTCGCTCGATAAGCCCTGAAATAATGGCGCAATCGCGGAAGGTGCGTTTGAGGAGGCTCGATTCAGCGAGCCATGCATCGAGGTCGTCACCCAGCATATCTTCACCATAGAGGTCTTCGAGCCGCAGCTCGTGGCGCTCGGCCATCAATCCGACATCACGCAGGCTCCAGATCGCCAGCGCATATTCGGACGCGATGAAGCCCATGGGCCGCGCACCTGCCCGCTCCATGCGCCGCGTCAGCAACATGCCAAGTGTTTGATGCGCGAGACGGCCCTCAAAGGGGTAGCAGACGAGATAAAACTTATCGCCGCGCGGGAATGTCTCGACGAGCAAGTCACCTTCACGCGGCAGGACAGAACGCCACTCCTGCATGCGGAGCCACGCGGCGACCTGATCGGGCAGCGCGGACCACTCCGCTTTGTGGCTCAGGATTTTGCGTACGCGTTCGGCCAGATAAGTCGAGAGCGGAAACTTGCCGCCATAGAAAGACGGGATCATCGGGGTGCCGCCTTCGGCGCGTGAGCAATAGGCCTCCGTCTCGACCATGCTTTCAAAACGCAGCAGGTGGCCTGCGAACAAGAACGTGTCACCCGGCGTCAGTTGGTCGATGAAATATTCCTCCACCTCACCGAGAAACCGTCCGCCATAATTACCGCGCGGACGACGCCCCGCTTTCACCATGCGAACTTTCACCATTGCCGCTTCGACAATCGTGCCAACATTCATCCGGTATTGCTGCACCACTTGGGGCGAGGCCGCCCGCAGGCGCATGTCGCCGGTCATCGCAGACATGGGGCGCAGCCGCGCATAACGATCATATGATTTCAGCGCGTAGCCGCCTGTCGAGACGAAGTTCACCACGCGGTCAAATGTCTCGCGCGGGAGGTGACGATAAGGCGAGGCGGCGCGCACTTCGGCATAGAGATCGTCGGGCATGAAGGGTTCGGAGCAGGCACGACCCAATACGTGCTGTGCCAGCACGTCCAATGCGCCTGCGCGATTTACCTGCCCGTCTTGTGCGCCTTCGGTGGCGGCGGCGCGGGCGGCTTCGCATTCCAGAACTTCAAAGCGGTTGGCGGGGACAAGCAGCGCGCGGCTTGGTTCGTCAAGCCGGTGATTGGCGCGGCCGATGCGCTGGGCCAGGCGGCTTGCGCCTTTTGGTGCGCCGACGCAGATCACGAGATCGACCTCGCCCCAGTCGATGCCGAGATCGAGCGTGGAGGTACAGACCACACCGCGCAAACTATTCGCTGACATGGCCGCTTCGACTTTTCGGCGTTGCTCGGCGCTCAGCGAGCCGTGATGAAGCGCAATGGGCAGACTGTCTTCGTTGAGTTTCCACAATTCCTGAAAGACGAACTCGGCCTGTGAACGCGTGTTGACGAAAACAAGCACGGTCTTATGCGCCTTGATCGCATCGTAAATCGCGGGCAAAGCGTGGCGCGCGGAATGGCCTGACCACGGGATGCGCGGGCCTTCGCCTTCTTCGTGTTCGGGTTCCAGCGGCACGAGGATTTTTATTTCGGGCGTCGCGCCCGGCGGTGCCACAACAATGTCGGCGAGATTTTCTGCACCGTCACTTTGCGGCATCAAATAGCGCGCCAATACTTGCGGGTCGGCAACGGTGGCGGACAGGCCGACACGGCGCATGTGGGGTGCGAGTGTTGCAAGCCGCGCGAGACCAAGCGACAAAAGATCGCCGCGTTTGGATTGTACCAACGCATGCAACTCGTCCAGCACGACGCATTGAAGGTTGCCGAAGAAATCGGCGGCATCGGGATAAGACAGAAGCAGCGCCAATTGCTCCGGCGTTGTCATCAGAATGTCGGGCGGATCGCGGCGTTGGCGCATGCGGCGGTTTTGCGGTGTATCGCCGGTGCGCGTCTCGACGCGGATGTTGAGACCCATCTCGGAAACCGGCGTTTCGAGATTGCGTTTTACGTCAACGGCGAGTGCCTTGAGGGGTGAGATGTAAAGCGTGTGGAGCCGCTTCGCCCGTTCCGGCGTTTCACTTAAGGCCACGAGGCTTGGCAGAAATCCGGCCAGCGTCTTGCCCGCCCCTGTCGGTGCGATGAGGAGGCTTGAGCGCGCGGTCCGTGCATGATCGAGCAGCGCCAACTGATGCGCGCGGGGCGACCAGCCTTTGGCCGCAAACCAACAATTAAATGTGTCCGGCAAAGCGGTTTCGGGCACATTTGTGCCCTTTTCCGCTTTTAAATCTTTCTGTGCGCTTAGCTTTCCCCGTGCCATAACCCGACTATAAACCGTTCCTCCCCGTGCCTATCCATGTGAAAATACTAGGTACACTCACGTCACAAGGATATTCCCATTGCCTTTGGCCGACATTTTTTCCAGCGACAAAATGCAACTGATTAACGAGCGCCTTGATGCCCTGTGGCCACTTCTTATGGCCTATGGCGTCAACCTTGTGTCGGCGATTGCCATTCTCATTTTCGGCATCTGGTTTGCTGCCCGTTCGCGCAAATGGGTGCGCGCCGTCGTCAACCGTGTTCCACATCTTGATTCATCGCTTGCCGGTTTCTTCGGTAATTTGTTGCGCTATCTCGTGTTGCTCATCACCGCGCTTGCCGTACTAGGCAAGTTCGGCATTGATACAACGAGCCTTATCGCGGTCATCGGCGCGGCAGGTCTTGCCATCGGTTTGGCGCTGCAGGGCACATTGAGCAACGTTGCTGCCGGTGTCATGCTTCTCATCTTCCGCCCCTTCAAGACGAACGACTATGTTGAAGTCGCCGGAAACCTTGCTGGCACAATCAGAACTCTGTCGCTTTTTTCCACTGAACTTGTCACCGTCGATAATCTCAGTCTCATCGTGCCGAACAACGCGATCTGGAGCCAGCCGATCAAGAATTTTAACCGCCAGGCAACGCGACGTCTCGATGTGCTGGTCGGTATTTCTTACGAAGACAATATCGGTCAGGCAATTGATGCGTTGCTCGCGGAAGCTGATGCGGACCAGAGCGTGCTGAGCGAACCTGCTCCTATGGCTGTCGTCAATTTGCTTGACGCAAGCTCCGTGCAGATATTGCTCCGCGTCTGGACAGCAACGCCTGATTATTGGCCGGTGCGCTTTGCGCTTAACCGTCGCGTTAAAGAACGGCTTGACGAAGAAGGTATCACAATTCCCTATCCGACTTCGACACAGTATACATTTGACGGTCGTCGGCTTACGGATCGAACACAGGCGACGGACCAACCAAAACCGGAGACACCAAAGCCATGAACGCACTATTCGGCGGACCCATTTTACCCACGCTTTTCAAGCTCGCCGTTGCCTCTGTCCTTGTCGGCATATTGCTGGCCGTTTTCGGCATTCAGCCCATTGATCTGTGGCGCAACTTCGCCGATACGGTCGCGCATATCTGGCATATGGGTTTTGATGCCATCAACTGGTCGGTGCGTTACATCCTGCTCGGCGCTGTCGTTGTTATTCCGATCTGGATCGTCGTGCGTCTCTGGACTTATCTCGTTGAGCGCAAGTAGACCCGATTAACGCTGCGTTCCGTTACGACAGTTAGTCGGCAGACGGGCGACAGGTGCAAATGTTTATGCGCCTGCTATTCTTCCTGCCAGACATTTCCGGCCAACCAAAATGAGCCGGCAAATCAGGGAGGCTAAAATGGCGACAATGTTTAAAGACGGTTTGCTCAAGGGCAAACGCATTCTGGTGTCGGGTGGCGGCACGGGTCTGGGCCGCGAAATGGCCGAGGACTATCTGCGCCTCGGCGCGGAGGTTTACATCTGCGGCCGTCGCAAAAACGTGCTGGATGAAACCGCCAAAGAATTGATGGGTCTGCATGGCGGCTCGGTGAAAACGCATTCGGTTGATATTCGCGTTGCCGCCGCTGTCGACGACATGATTGGTGAAATCTGGGCCGATGGCGGGCCGCTCACGGGTCTCGTCAACAATGCGGCGGGCAATTTCATCAGCCCTACAAAAGACCTTACGCCCAAAGGCTTTGATGCCATTTCCGGTATTGTCTTTCACGGCTCGTTCTACATGACGCATGCTTGCGGCAAACGCTGGATTGAGGGCGGCCACAAGGGCAGCGTCATCTCGATCCTCACCACATGGATCTGGAACGGCGGCCCGTTCACTGTGCCATCTGCCATGTCGAAGGCGGGCGTCAACATCATGACGAAATCCCTGTCAGCCGAATGGGGCCAATATGGCATCCGTCTCAACGCGATTGCGCCCGGACCCTTCCCGACCAAGGGCGCGTGGGAACGTCTCAGCCCCGGCCAATCAACAGACGGCGAAGGCTCGCGCGACGGCATTCCAATGGGCCGCGTCGGCGAAATGGATGAGTTGAAAAACCTCGCAACATTCCTGATGTCAGATGGTTGCGATTATCTGACCGGTCAGACGATCGCGATTGACGGCGCGGGTTTCAACGCAGGCGGCGGCAATTTCTCACGCCTCAGCAAATTGACCGAAGAAGAATGGGACAAGATGCGCGACATGATCCGTTCGGCCAATGATAAAGACAAAGCCCAACGCAGCGTTTGATAGATGATTTGGCCCGGGCCTGCGCTTTACGGTGCAGGCTCGCTGCCATCCCAGAGCATGCCGGTCACGAGCCAATCGGTGAGCGCCGTTGCTGCGGGCATCTGTCCTTCCGCGGCGGGTACTGCTCCCTGAAACTCATAGATGATGTGGTTTGAACCTGCGCGCGGGCAGAAGACGCGGCCTGCTTTTTCACCACTGCCCAAACCGCAAGCCGACACATCGGCATCACCCATGGCTTGCGCAAAGGTTGAACCGATATGGATGCCCTTGTCGTCTTTGACGGACGCATCAAGCACCAGCGCGCTCTCAACTGTTTTGCCGCTGACTACCGGATAAAGCTCAATGACCGGTGTGGAGCCGTTGGAAATGCGGATCACCTGTTCACCGGGTTGCAGCGCTGACGACAAAGCGGCCTCAACCGTATAGCCCGGCAGCAACTTGCCGACTTCGGCCGGATCAAAGGCAGTCGCAAGCGTGATGGGACCAGCGCCCGTGTCGCTCACCGTAATCTCGGCAGGCTTTGAACAGGCGTAAAGCGCCACAGCAGCAAAACAAACCAAACCCGTTTTCAACAACCCGTTCATCTGTCCGCTCCTGATGATTTCTGTGTGGCTACTATCGGCCAAAGTGGAAGCCTAATCCATCGTGATGACGACTTTACCCACCGCTTGGCGATTTTGCAGCATGGCCATGGCCTCCACGGCCCGCTCTAACGGGAATGTGGCGCAGACATAGGGCTTGATCTTGCCCGTTGCGGCGAGCTTATCAATCGCCTGCAAATTGGCGCGACCTGCTTCGGGGTCACGACGGCCATATTCACCGGCGCGCACGCCGACGACCGAAAAACCTTTGATGAGCGGCATGTTGACCGAGACAGAGGGGATGCGCCCGCTGGTGAAACCGATGATGAGGAGACGTCCGTTCCAGGCGATGCAGCGCACGCTTTCGTCAAACACATCGCCGCCGACGGGATCATAAACAATGTCAGCGCCCTTGCCGCCAGTGAGTGCCTTCACCTCTTCGCGAAAACCGCGTGTGACATTGAGCACATGATCGGCACCGCGCGCTTTGACAATTTGCAGTTTCTCATCAGACGCTGAGGTCGCGATGACGGTGGCACCGAGGAGCTTGCCCATGTCAACCGCCGCCATGCCAACGCCGCCGGTGCTGCCATGCACGAGCAGCGTCTCACCCGCTTTCAGATTGCCGCGAATGACGAGCGCAACATAAGCCGTGAGGTAAGCGGCGGGATAGGCAGCGGCTTGCACAAAGTCCATGCCCTTGGGAATGAGACGGCAGCCTTCGGCATTGGCGTTTGCCTCCTCGGCAAAGCCGCCGATGCGCAATCCGGCGACAACTTCATCACCGACTTTCAGATGCGTGACGCCTTCGCCAAGCGCCGTAACGATGCCGGAGCCTTCCATGCCCGGTGCGAAAGGCAATTCCGGTTTGAACTGATACTTACCCTGCACCATCAGAATGTCGGGGAAGTTGATGGAACAGGCTTTGAGGCGCAGACGCACTTCACCGGCGCGCGGCGGCGGCAATGTCACGTCCTCCATTTTCAAGACCGAAATATCTTCCGACAATTCATGGACGCGCATCGACCGCATTGGTCACTCCCCTGTCTCAATTTCTTTTGACAAAGCATAGGGGTGAAACAGGCGCAGGGCTATACCAGTCCTGCCGCTTCCAACAGCGACACTACGCCAAGCACAATGAAAATTGTGGCCGCTGTGCCGCGCACAAGCTGCATGGGCAGCGCCTTTGCCGCGACGTCACCGAGCAACACGGCAGGCACATTGGCGATCATCATGCCGATAGTCGTGCCAGCTGTCACTGCAATGAGATCGTGGAAACGCGCGGCGAGACCGATGGTGGCAAGTTGTGTCTTGTCGCCCATCTCGGCGAGGAAGAATGCAATCGTCGTCGTGACGAAAGGCCCGAAGCGCGAGATGGCGCTTTCATTGACGTCGTCGGCCTTGTCGGGAATGAGCATCCAGATGCCAGCGGCGACGAACGAGACGCCCAATATCCAACTCAGGATTTGCGGTGTGATCCAACCCGCAATCAGAATGCCGAGTTCAGCGGCCAGCGCATGATTGACGATGGTGGCGACAAAAATACCGGCGATAATCGGCAAAGGTTTGCGAAAGCGCGCAGCGAGCACAAGCGCCAAAAGCTGCGTCTTGTCGCCAATCTCAGCGACAGCGACCGCGGACAGGGAAATGAAAAAAGCGTCCATGAGTTCCTCGGTGCCGGGCAGATAAACCAATGACCTGACAGCGCATCCCCCCGGCAGGCGGGCGCGCATCAAGCCAAAGGTCTCGCCAATCAGCACGGACGATCCGTACCCCGCACACGCCACGGTCTTAATCAAGACCGAGTCTGTTGACGCGCGCCCCTCTCAGTCTTGCGACGGAGGGCGGTTACTCCCCTAAGGACGAATGAAGATAACATCACAGGTGCGACCCGACAAAGCCCGAAAGCGCGAGAATTGGTCGCATAGGCCACGACGCATCTTAGCCGCGAAGCGCGCTGTGGAGATCACGCGCGATTTCTTCGCAGGCCCGTTTCGCCGCAGGCACCGCGCCGATCATGGCCGTGAAACCATGGGCGAGCCTGTCATAGCAACGGTCCGTCACTTTGACGCCTGCTTCTTTGAGCTTTTCGGCATAGGCCATGCCCTGATCGCGCAGCACATCGAAACCCGATGTGATGACAATGGCGGAGGCTACTTCTTCGAGATCGCCCGCGCGCAGGGGTGAGACAAGAAGATCGTTCTTTTCATCATCGTTGTTCAGATAGGTGTCGATAAACCATTGCATGACTTCCTGCGTCAGCGGATAGACGTCGGCGCATGTGTCCCACGAGCCGCCCTGCCAATCCATGTCGGTGACGGGATAGATCAATAGTTGCACTGACGGTGTTTCTTCGTCGCGGCGCAAAGTTTCCTGCGCCACAACGGCAGACAGATATCCGCCCGCGCTGTCACCGCCGACAGCGATGCGGTGGTTCATGCCGAGCGCCGCAGAGTTCTCGCAGGCAAAGCGGAAGGCAGCGAGCGCATCGTCAATGGCGGCGGGGAATTTGTGCTCAGGTGCCAGACGATAAGCAACCGACAGGACCACGCAGTCGGCAATCTCCGACATCATGGTGCAGAACGTGTCGCAGGTATCGAGATCGCCGATGACGCAACCGCCAAAGTGAAAATAGACAATGCCGGGCAGCGGGCCAGTGGCGTTTTTTGGCGTGTAGAGCCGCGCATCAAGCGGGCCTACTGCACCGTCCACCTTCATGTCGCGCACATCGACATCAGGATCGCGCGCACCGTCGAGAAGCTTGAGACCGGCGCTTGTGGCCGCGCGTCCTGCCACCGGATCAAGTGTGGTGAGCGAGGGAGCCTTTGCGCCTTGTGCCGCCAGAAACTGCGTCGTCACATCCAGCGTGCGCCCATCGATCTTCAGTGGCTGACCGCCTGACATGGCGAGCAGCACCGCATCGGGCAACTTCAACAAAGTGCGGACAATCAGCTTCTGAACGTTCACTTGTGAACCTTAAAATGGTGGACGATTATTTCTTGAGCGGCAGAGCTTCAAACCCTTTGAGGATCAGCGATGTCGCAAATTCGGCGGCCGCTTTCGGATCTAACTTCTGACGCAGGATCATGCGGTCGCCGATTTCGGTGGCGACGCCGACCACAGCGGCCATGAGGTACTCGCTGTCAACGGGCGGCAGATTGCCGTCGCGAATATCCTCTTCGATATATTCTTTGATCTCTTCAAGACCCGCCAGAATTTCCGGCGTGTCCATGCGCACACGGAACCAAGTCTGGTTGCCGCGCATCATCTGGAATGTGTGACGATCGGACACGAGATAATCGAAATAAGTCGCATAAGCGTTGCGGATAAATTCTTCAAAATTGCGCGAGCGGATGCGGTCGGCTTTGAGGCGCGGACGGATGCGGCGCATGCCGTCATCCATGATGGCCTCGAAGACTTCTTCTTTGCTTTTGAAATAATTATAGAAGGTGCCAGACGCCAACCCTGTCTTGCGGATCACATCACGGACCGTCGTTGCGCCATAGCCCAACTCGGCGAAGACTTCGCGCGCCGAATTGAGGATCGCCTCACGGTTGTTGAGCTTGGTGAGTTCGCGCTTGCCCTTGGCCCGCGTATCGGGAGCACCCGCCGCAGGCTCATGCTTGGGCATGGCTTTGATAAGCGGAGACCGCGACGGCATTTCTTTGACGTCGCTCATGCGCGGACCGTCGCCCCGCACACTCTGCCGTATCGACACTCCACCCTTCACGTCTCCCATTTCGCGCACGCCTGACTTTGCGTGGCGCCTCGTCAACTTCGCGCTCATTATTGCGCATTTGCGATCTAATCTAAACTAAGTCCCGAAAAGGTCAATTTAAGCCCTGCAACGTGCCCTAAAAAACAACGACGGATCAAGGACTTGGGCCATATTTTGGGGTCTATCGCGGTTGCCCTTGCTGCGCCTTGAGCGGTCAAATGGCGGCGAAGCACCCCACAGCCCTCTTTGGGCATTACAAAAGCCAAAAGGCGGCGTTAGGGTGCGGGTCAGTCACCCCGAACCAGTAGTGATCGATTCTTATGACCAACGACTTCCAGCTGACGCCCGAAAATATCCAGATGATGAAAGACGTGCTCATTGAGCATGTGCCGCATGCCCGCGCGCTAGGTCTCACCATACTGGACGCCAAACACGGCGAGAGCTGGCTCACTGTGCCTTACGACAAAAAGCTCGTCGGCAATCTGGAAACAGGCGTTATTCACGGCGGCGTCATCACGGCCATGCTCGATAATGCCTGCGGCGTCGCTGTGCAACTCGCTTTGCCCGAACGCATCTCGATTGCGACGCTTGATCTGCGCATCGACTATATGAAACCAGCTACACCCGGCGAGACGCTGGTGGGCCACGCCCATTGCTACAAGGTCACGCGCAACATCGCCTTTGTGCGCGGCACGGCCTATCACACGGACCCGTTGGACCCTATCGCCACCTGCGTCGGCACATTCATGCTAGGGGCGAATCGCGCCGCGCCGATGCCTTTGGATGTCTCCGTTGATTTATTGAAAAAATTCGAGGGCTGAGCCATGAGCGAGACACTCAAAAACCCGCCCGCCCCTGATCTCAACGCCTTTCTGGCTGCGATCCCCTATGCACAATTTCTCAATATCTCCATTGACCAAAAGGGTAATGAGATCACGACCGTTATGCGCTTTGAGCACAAGCTCATCGGCAATCCGGTTTTGCCTGCGCTTCACGGCGGGGCCATCGGCGCGTTTCTCGAAATGACGTCGATCATCCAACTGGCATTTGAAACCGGCATCACCTCTATCCCCAAGCCCATTGGTCTCACCATCGACTATCTGCGCTCCGGCAAACCGCAAGACCTCTACGGCCGCGCGCATATCACCAAGCAAGGCCGTCGCGTCGCCACTGTCCATGCCGAAGCCTGGCAGGATGACCGCGCCAAACCCGTTGCGGCGGCACATGGACATTTTCTGCTGAAGGCGGCAGAAGAATAAGTTTCTCCGTGGACCGCACGAAATCATATATGGCTGCGTGCTATGCAATGCGCAATGCCATGGTACTATCGCCTTTCTCTTGAGTTAATGGTTTCTCACACCGCGCTTCGGCAATCATGATCGCTGAGCGGCTCTTGTCATCTTTTGCGTCGCGTGCAGTCTTACGCTGTAGCCTTTTTATGGGGCCGCCGCGCGCGCGTCGCTCAAAGATCAGTGAAGAGATCGAGTACGTCTTCGGGCGGACGACCGATGGCCGCGCGCTTGCCAAAGAAGACAACGGGACGCTCAATCAGGATCGGGTTTGCAGCCATCGCAGCAATGAGCTTGTCTTCGCTCGCGCGCGCCAAGCCCAGCTCCCTGTAGATATCCTCGCCCTTGCGGATGAACTCGCTTGCTTTCAGATGCAGTTTTTTCAACGCGCCTTTAATCTCGTCGGCGCTGGGCGGCGTCTTCAGATACTCAATGACAATGGGTTGCAGCCCGTGTTCTTCGAGAAGCGACAGGGTCGCACGGGATTTCGTGCAACGCGGATTATGCCAGATGGTTACCGATGCCATACTGTCCTCACTTCACATCGACGCCAACGGCGTCTTCTACACGCGCGAAGCCATCACGTTTCAAACTCTCAACCAATTCGCGTTTGATGCGCGTCACAAGCGCCGGTCCTTGATAAGTGAGCGCGGAATAAAGCTGAATGAGCGAAGCACCGGAACGGATTTTCGTATAAGCGTCAGCGCCGCTAGCAATGCCACCCACACCGACGAGCGGCACCTTGCCACCCGTGAGGCGATAAATATCGGCGAGCACTTTCGTCGACATCGCAAACAAAGGTTTGCCGGACAGGCCGCCCGTCTCTTTGGCGTGGACGCCGCTCACCAAACCTTCACGTTCAATCGTGGTGTTGGAGACGATAAGACCGTCGAGTTTCAGATCAAGCGCCACAGCTGCAATGTCGGCGCGGTCTGCTTCGGTGAGGTCCGGCGCGATCTTCAAAAGGATCGGCACGTTGCCGGTGCGCGCTTTCAGCACGCGCACCATCAGCGCTTCAAGCTCGCCGCGGCCTTGCAGCGCACGCAGCCCCGGCGTGTTGGGTGATGAAATGTTAACGGTGAAATAGCTCGCCAAATCTTCGAACGTCCTGATGCCGAGTTCGTAATCCGCCATACGGTCGGCCGCGTCTTTGTTCGCGCCGATATTGACACCGACAATGCCACCACGATTTTTGCGCGCTTCAAGGCGACGGCGCAGACTTGCATGGCCTTCATTGTTGAAGCCCAGGCGGTTGATGACCGCGCCTTCGTCCGTAAGCCTGAAAATACGCGGGCGCGGATTTCCTGCCTGCGGGCGCGGCGTCACGGTGCCGACTTCCGCAAAGCCCATGCCCATCGCAAGCATTGCGTCCGGCACTTCACCGTTTTTGTCGAAGCCTGCCGCGATACCGAGCGGATTTGTGAAATGCAAGCCGAAGCGGTCAATACCGAGCGCAACAGGATCGCTCTCATGATCGGTCGGACCGAAGCCAAGCCGCAAGCCGATGAGCGTGAGCCGATGCGCGCGTTCGCCATCAATCAGACCAAGAACGGGACGGACAAGCGGAAAGAAGTTCATCGGATCACTCGACCATATCTGGAAAACGATGTTCGCCGCTCGCGCAAAGCGGCAGGTCCACCACGCGCATAACGGCGCTCATCGGCAATGGTTCATAAAGATGCGGGAAAAGCGCCCCGCCGCGCGAGACTTCCCATTTCAAAGGGAGCGCATCAGCGTTGATTTCAACAATTAGAAGGTCTGCGACACCGGCAAAGTGTTTGGCCGCTGTCTCGCGCGCCTGAGCCGCCGTCGAAAAATGGATGAACCCGTCTTTCATGTCCACGGCCGAGCCTGTGAACCGACCCTTGGCTTCCGCCGCGCGCCATTCGGCCTCGCCCACGATCTTGTAAATGCTCGCCATCCGCTCACGTGCTCCGCCTTTAAGAGTGAGCGCAACATAACGGCGCGGACTGGCACGAACAAGGAAGCTATCCGCAATTTTCCCTCTAGCACGATCGAATAAATAGGTTATAATTCCTAAGGGTAGCAACCTATTTGGTAAGCTTTTATGCTCTCAAATCTCTCTCATCCGCGCCTTTGGAGCGCTATTGACGCTCTGGCTTCGCGCCACAGCCTGTCCGTATCGGGACTAGCCAAAGCCGCCGGACTTGACCCCACCTCATTCAACAAATCGAAACGCGTGACGGCCGAAGGCCGCCCGCGCTGGCCGTCGACCGAAAGCTTGGCGCGTATATTGGACGCTACAAGTGCCACTCTTGATGAGTTCGTCGACCTTGTCGGCGGAGACGGCGTTGGCGGTCGTACGACACGCGTGCCACTCATCGGTCTGGCGCAGGCCGGAAATGGTGGCTATTTCGATGATGCAGGCTTCCCTGTCGGCGGAGGCTGGGATGAAGTGCGGCTCCCCGATCTTAAAGACGAAAACGCATATGCACTTGAGGTGTCGGGCGACAGCATGGTTCCCGTCTATCGCGATGGTGATGTGATTGTCGTGTCGCCCGCTGCTTCCATCCGCAAGGGCGATCGCGTGGTGGTGAAAACAATTTCAGGCGAGGTGCTCGCCAAAGTGCTGGCACGCCAGAGTGAAAAGCGCATTGAGCTTCATTCGCTCAATCCCGCTTTCGAGGCGCGCGTCTTGAAGCCTGAAGAGATTTTGTGGATGGCGCGTATTGTCTGGGCAAGTCAGTAATCAACGCTTGCCTTCTGGCAATTTCTGTTCCGTCACGCCCGCACCCGCGCCGAGACCCTCACGCAATATCGCCTTGAGCGTCGGCGTATCGCGTGTTTCAAGCACGATCTTCAAACGCTGCGCACGACGACGTGCCAATCTCTCTACCGCGTCTTCATCCTTTGGTTTCAACGCGTGAACGAGTATGCGATATGCCTCATCACGGTGCACAAAAATGTTCGCGTCTAAGAGTTGCAATGCAAACTGATAGGCGATGGCGGTGTTTTGCGGCTCGAATTTCAATGCACGACGATAAGCAGCAACACCTTTGTCAAACGATGCACCATAAAGCGTCTCACCGATCAGTCCGCCGCCGCGTGCGATCTCAAGATTCCATCCGCCATCAAGTGCATGGCCCCATGCATTATTTGGATCAAGCACCAACGCGCGATCAATATGACTGCGCGCATCGTGTGCCAGTCCAGCAAAATGCGCGGCGATATTTCCATCAAGCCTGCCGATAAAGCCGAGTGCCAATGCGAGATAGAGATGACCGCCGGCTTTATCAGGTGCCAGCGCCACAGCGCGGCGTGCGTCAGCTTCTGCGTCAACAAACAACGCGCGGCGATCTTGGGGCGCGGCGCTGAAATCTCCTTGCGCAAGTTCAGCGCGGGCTGCCAGCGCATAAGCATCAGCACTTTCGCCTTCACGAGCCAACCGCGCAGCGGTGAGGAAATCACCGGCCGCGAAGGCGGCGCGCGCGGCGTCGAGCTCGGCGGCATGGACCGGCGCTGCTTGCACAAACACCAGCCACAAAAACAAAAATATGTATTTCCACCAAGACATGGCTTGAGCTTCGCAGAAGCCCGCCTGTTTATGCAAGCGGATCAAGCGCTTCACGCTTTCGACAGGTCTTCGCCTTTGAGTGCGCGGCGTATGAGGTTTGCAGTTTCTTTGACGCCGTAAAGCGCAATGAACGAACCAAAGCGCGGACCTTGTGCTTCGCCGAGCAATACTTCGTAAAGCGCCTTGAACCAGTCGCGCAGGTTTTCAAAACCATGCGTCTTGCCGATGTCATAAACGACGTTTTGCAACTCTTCCGCCGTCAGCGGCACCTTGCCGTCCAACGCTTCAAGACGCGTGGCGAGGTCACTCATCGCCGCGACTTCCTGCTCGCTCGGTACACGGTAAGTTTTGGCGGGTTTCACAAAATCATGGAAATAGTTGATGGCGTAGCCAACAAGCTGATCGAGCTTCGGTTGATTTTCCGGCGTTGCATCCGGTGCATAGCGCTGAATGAAGCCCCAGAGCACAGACTTGTCTTCGGCCTGACAAGCACTAGCAAGATTGAGCAGCAGACCGAAGCTGATCGGCAACGCGCTGGCAGGCGGGTTGCCGCCATGAATGTGCCAGACAGGATTGCCGAGTTGTTCTTTGATCTCTTGCTTGGGGTAAGCCGAGGCAAAAGACAAATACTCGTCAACGTTCTTCGGGATCACATCGAAGTAGAGGCGCTTACCCGTGCGTGGGCTTTGGTACATAAACAATTGCAGACTTTCGGGGCTTGCATAGCGCAACCAATCTTCAATCGAAAGGCCGTTGCCCTTCGATTTTGAAATCTTTTTGCCCTCCTGGTCGAGGAACAGTTCATAATTGAAGCCTTCGGGCGGATTGACGCCCAGCACGCGGCAGATTTTCGATGCGAGCTTGATGCTGTCGATCAGATCCTTGCCTGCCATTTCGTAGTCGACCTTGAGCGCGGCCCAGCGCATCGCCCAATCAGCCTTCCATTGCAGCTTGCAATTGCCGCCTGTCACCGGCACTTCGACAATCTCGCCTGTATCAGGCTCAGCGTAAGAGACCGTACCCTTCTCGACATTGCGCGCGGTGAGTGGCACAAGCAGCACATGGCCCGTCTTGGGGCTCACAGGCAGAATGGGGCTATAGGTTTGCTGGCGCTCTTCACGCAAGCTTGGCAACATGATGGCCATGATCTCATCGAACTTTTCGAGCACTTTCAGCAGCGTCGCGTCGAAGCGGCCAGACTTGTAGTACTCGGTCGAGGAGGCGAACTCGTATTCAAAGCCGAAGCTGTCAAGGAAAGCGCAAAGGCGTGCATTATTGTGCTCACCAAAGCTCGGATGCGTGCCGAACGGGTCCGGCACTTTGGTCAGTGGCATGTTGATATAGTTTGCCAGCATCTCCTGATTGGGGACATTGGTCGGTACTTTCCGCAAACCGTCCATATCATCGGAGAAGCAAAGAAGGCGGGTCTTGACCCCAGGCGCCAAAATTTCAAAAGCACGGCGCACCATCGTCGTGCGCGCTACCTCACCAAACGTACCGATATGAGGCAGACCGGAGGGCCCGTAACCTGTCTCAAACAGCACGGTGCGGTCCGGATTTCCTTCTTTTTCACGCCTTACCACCAGTTTACGGGCTTCCTCAAAGGTCCAGGCTTTGGAGACCTGAGCGGCTTCAAAGAGGGCACTATCACTGGAGTTATGGCCGATTACAGACATGATGGTTCCGGAAAAATGCTTTAGGATTTGTAAAGTGACCGGAACCTAAGCTCGGGGACCGATCCAGTCAACGTAACCGGACGGAACGTTCCTTCTTGTTTTGCTTGCGCCGCCTGTCCGGCTGCGTCCCGCCTTTCCCGTCTTGATGTAGCCGCCCTAATGTAGCCGAACGCGTAACATGTCCGAACCAAGCCTTCCCCATCCCCCCGCAAACCCCGAGATGCCTTTGAAAGGCGCGAAAGGCAGCGGTATGAACGGACAATCTACAGGCTACAGCAGCACCTTCGGCCCCATCGGCCGCAAGCCCGACATAGCGACGCGCGTCAAAGCCGAAGAAATCCGCCTCCTCATTGATCTTGGTCAATCGAGCACCACACCTATCTTCATCGGCATCATTATTGTCGGCCTTGCCTTCTGGGGCACATCGCCGCTCTGGGCAACGGGTGTCGTGCTCGCCATCCAGATTATAGCTCAGACCTATTTCAATCACGTGCGCGCCGGGTTCCGTGCCGACCCTGATGTGGTCATCAATGCTTCGCTCTGGGCGCGGCGCTATACAATCGGCACATTTCTCTCCGGTCTCACCTGGGGTGTCGGCGGACTTCTATGGCTGCATGAGGGCACATTCGAACAGCAGGTCTTTTATTCGCTTGTTCTCTCGTCGGTAAGTGTCGCAACCGTCATCACGCGTGCAACCTTCCCACCAGCCGTCATCACCTATATCAGCACCGCCGTCACACCCACTGTTGTCATCATGCTGATCCAACACGATCCGCTTCAGCTTGCGACCGTGGGCCTAGCGCTGATGTTTCTCTATACGCTCGTCGCCTGGACGCGACGCATCAGTCGCGCCTATCGCGAGACAATCCGTTTGCGTTTTGAAAATGTTGATCTCGTCGAACGCATGGCACGCGCACATGCCGCGACCGAGCAAAAGCGTTTCGACGCAGAAGCGGCCGAGCAACGCGCCAAGGCTGCCGACCGTGCCAAAGCAGAATTCCTCGATATTCTCGGTCACGAAGTCAGCACGCCGCTCGAATCACTCAGCGCCATGGCGCGACAGTTGGGCAGCGAACCCTTGAGCGCGGCGCAGGTCAATCTTGCGGATACGATGAGGGCCTCAAGTGACGAGTTAAAACGCCTATTCAATGACATGATCGACTTCTCGCAAATGGAGGCACGGACACTCGAACTCAATCCGACGCATTTTGATGCAGTAGATTTCGTCAAATCCATTGTGCGCGACATGCGACCGCTCGCCGCCAAGCGCCACCTCTCGCTTGAGCTTGACGTGGTGCCCTCGTCCCTCACTGCCATTCGCACCGACGCAACACGCCTGCGGCAAGTTCTCACCAATCTCATTTCCAACGGCATCAAATATACTGAGAGTGGCGGCATTATCCTGCGCATGCAATTAACCGATCAGCCAGGCGGCAAAAACGCTTTGCGGTTTTCAGTGATCGATACCGGCATTGGCCTCACACCCGATGCGCGTAAGCATCTGTTTGAAGGTTTCGCCAAGGGCATTAAAGAAAATTCCGACGGCACCGGAGGTGCCAATTTTTCAGGGGGCATGGGTCTCGGCCTTGCCATTTCCGACCGTCTCGTGCGCCTCATGGGTGGCAAGATCGAAGTCGACAGTGCGCCGGGACAAGGCAGCTCCTTCTGGTTTCTGCTACCCTGCGACAGCCCCGCTTCCAATGAAGCCACAACAGATGTACCGGTCCTAGCGTCATTCGCGCCCCGCAATTCGCAGCGCCTCATCGACCATGATTATCTCTATGAGCTGGAGCGCGAGCTTGGGCCGGACGAAGCCGCCGACCACATGGTCGATGCACTGACCGTCATTCTCATACTCTATGAAGAGATCGAACGGGCCCGCCGTGAGGGCAATGCACATGATCTGAAAGCCAAAGCGCAGAGCCTGCAAACGGCCGCTGACGCCATCGGTCTTGTCGCCATTGCCGAGGCTGCCCGCATAATCGCGGCACAAGGGGCGGACACCCGCGCCGAGGAAGTGCCCTATCTCCACAAGCGCATATCCGAGACCTGGGGCCAACTCGCGCGGGCCTATCCGGGCATCATCATGAACGAACCGGACGCTTAAGACTTCCTCCCGAGTGCCGCTATACTGCGCGCACATGACCGACAGACCCGTCCACGATTCGCAAAACTTAACGCATGAACTCCTGCCCGATGTTCCGGCCATCGTGCCCGCACGTCTGGACGATGGCTCCCACTGGGGCGCTGTGGCGGTGAGCCGCGATGGGGAAATCGAGGAATATGTGGCCGATGACGCGCTTGAGCGCCTCGCACGGGGCCAGGTCATGTGCGTCCATGGCGGCTTCACGGCGCGACGCATTGCACTAGGCCTCGACGCGCGCAAAGCTCATCGCGTTTCAAACCTCTCTGTCGGTCCGCAAGTCCTCGATCTTCTTGAACTTTTTGCCTTTGTCCATCCGGCGTCACCCTGCCTACCGACGCCCGCAGGTCTTGGCCGCGCATTGGGACTCAAGGCCGATCCCGCGCATGAGGCCCAAGCCCTCATGCTGCATGAGGCCGCGCATCGCCTGCTCACCACCCTGCGCTCGCCGCAATATCCCGACCGCACAGGTGCCGCCCGCATCGCTATGCGCATGGCCGAGGCCCATTGGCCATGGGGACCGTTTGTCAAAGCCGCGCTTGCTGACATTATCACGCGCGATGGCCGCCCGCCCATCGGACGCGGCTTTGATGTGTGGAACGATCTTGCCGAATGGGATGATGAAGCGCCACGCGCAGCGCCTTCATCCTTGCCGGTCAGCGAAGATGAGGCCCGCGCGCGGCTTGCCGAACTTGTCGGACCCGACGCCGAACAACGCCCCGGCCAATCCGATTTCGCCGCCGCCACCGCGCGCGCCTTCAGCGCGCGCGAAAGCGTCGGCGCACCCAATATCGTTATTGCGGAAGCCGGTACCGGCATCGGCAAAACATTGGGCTATATCGCACCAGCCAGCCTCTGGGCCGAACGCAACAAAGGCACGGTCTGGCTCTCCACTTACACCAAAAATCTACAACGCCAACTCGATCAGGAATTGACGCGGCTCTATCCTGACCCAGCCGAGAAGCGCGAGAAAGCTGTGATCCGCAAAGGCCGCGAAAACTATCTCTGCCTGCTCAACTTTGAAGAACTTGCCGTGCGTGCCGCCACAAGTGGGCAAGGCGTCACTGTGGGCCTTGTCGCACGCTGGGCGCGCGCCAGCCGCGATGGAGACATGGTGGGCGGCGATTTCCCCGCTTGGCTGACGCAGCGCCTTGGTCAAAGCAACGAACAACGTGGCTCACTAACCGACCGGCGCGGCGAATGTATATACACCGCATGTACCCATTTCAAAAAATGCTTCATCGAAAAAGCAATTCGCAAAGCGCGCCGCGCTGACATTGTCGTCGCCAATCACGCACTCGTCATGCGCCAAGCGGCACTCGACCAAGCCATTGCCATCATCGCACCCAAGGCCAACACAACTAATGTTGAGACTGCGGGCAACTCCGAAGACGAGGAACCAAGCGGGCGCGAAGCCCGCTCACGCTTTGTCTTTGACGAGGGACACCATATTTTTGATGCCGCCGACAGCGCTTTCTCCACGCACCTCTCGGCACTTGAAACAGCCGAGTTGCGTCGCTGGATCCGCGGTCCTGAGGGCGCACGAGGACGACGCGGTCGCGGCCTTGAAGACCGCATCGGTGATCTTGTAAGCGGCGACAAGGCGAGCGAAGACGCACTCTCGCTTGCTATGTCGGCAGCCCTCGCTCTGCCTGCTACCGGCTGGGGTTCGCGTCTCAATGAAGGCACACCCAAGCGCGAGGCGGAGGATTTTTTAGCGCTCGTCAGTCGTCAGGTTCATGCCCGCACTGAGAATGATGACACACCCTTCTCGCTCGAAGCTGAGGTGGTACCGCTGATTGACGGTCTCGATATGGCGGCCCGCGCCTTCGACCTCTCGCTGCAAAAACTCATCACGCCGCTTTTAAACCTCGCCGACGGCTTGCGCTCCAAGCTTGACAAGCAGGCCGAAGAGCTTGACAGCGCACTCCGCACGCGCATGGATGCCGCCGCGCGCGGACTGGAGCGTCGCGCCAAACTCCTGATCCCTTCATGGCGCGCGATGCTCTCTGCCATCGGCCAACCGACGCCACAGGAATTTGTCGATTGGTTTTCCATAGAGCGCATCGCAGGCCGTGACATTGACGTTGGCATGCATCGCCATTGGCGCGATCCGAGTGAACCTTTTGCGCGCGCCGTGCTGGAGCCCGCGCATGGCGTTGTTATCACATCGGCCACCTTGCGTGACCGTCTTCCGGATGATGAAGACGACGATGACAACTGGCAGTCGGCCGAAATTCGTACTGGCGTCACCCACCTCGCCACGCCTGCACGTCGCGCCTTCATGCTTTCACCATTTGACTATGCGGCGCAGGCCCGCATCTTTGTCGTACGTGATGTTAAAGGCAGCGACATGGGGCAAGTCGCAAGCGCGACGCGCGAACTGTTCTTAGCATCAGGTGGCGGTGGGCTTGGTCTCTTTACCGCCATTCATCGCCTGCGTGCCGTGCATGAGCGCATACTCACACCGCTTGAGCGAGCAGGCATCCCGCTCTACGCCCAGCATGTCGATGCGCTTGATACGGGCACGCTTGTCGATATTTTCCGCGCCGAGGAAAATGCCTGTCTTCTCGGCACTGATGCTGTACGCGATGGCGTCGATGTTCCGGGCGCGTCGCTCCGCATGATCGTCTTTGACCGCACACCATGGCCGCGCCCCGATATCTTGCACAAAGCGCGCCGCGCTCAATTTGGTGGCGCACGCTATGACGATATGCTGACACGGCTGCGTCTGAAACAGGCTTTTGGTCGCCTCATCCGCAGCCAGACCGACAAGGGTGTCTTCGTCATGCTGGATGCACGCCTGCCGACAAGGCTCACATCCGCCTTCCCTCCCGGCGTCGTCGTTGAGCGCGTCGGCCTTGCCGAAGCCATTGCGGGCGCGCGCGAATTTCTCAAAACGCCGCTTTAAGCGCCCACTTGCCGATAGAGGCAACGCGACCTAAGCTCTGCGCACTTAACCCCGCAAGGACCTTTTGATGTCAACAATCTCGCCCGAAAATGCCCTCATCTATGTCATGGTCACCATGAGCGCCGTCGACAGCGCCATGTCGGACAATGAATTGCGTACGATGGGCGATATTGTAAAACATCTGCCGATCTTCCGCCGGTTCGACAAAGAACGCCTCATCCCCGTTGCTAAGGAATGCGCCTCGATCCTGCAAGAAGACGGCGGGCTTGATGCAGTGTTCGGCCTCGTAAGCGACGCGTTGCCGCCGCATCTGCGCGAGACGGGCTATGCTGTCGCTGTCGAAATCGCATCGGTTGATTTGTCGGTCGGTCAGGAAGAAGTGCGCTTGCTGCAACTGCTGCGTGACGCGCTCGGCATCGACAAGCTCGTTGCCGCCGCCATCGAACGCGGCGCCCGCGCCCGCTACATGACCGCCTGACAATTATTCTTTTCCGGCCACATCGTCCTCGCAAGCGCCTGTACCGGTTTTGCGCAACTCATCTTCGATACGATCAAAAAAAGTACGTGTACACGTGCCGTCCGGCCCATACGCATCTGTCTCACGGTGAATAAGCACAGGTACCGCGCCGTCATAGGCATAAACATCGCTACCGCCCTCGCTCGCACTGCTACGCCAATGACTGTTGATCTCCTGTGCCTCCACATCAAATTGCGGTGAGGTAATGTCATCAAGCGCCGCATTGGCAACAAACTTTCCTTCCGTCTCCGACCAGAGCCAATTCTCATACGGCATGTTCGGCCCCGCTGGAATAAAGCGGACAACACGCATATCGAGAAAACCATCAAAATTGAGATCAATCATCTCAAAACCATTATGCGCAACGCTCGCAGGCACGTTTGAGTCAACCGGCGCAATGGTTTGAAAGGCAGCGGCCTCGCCTCTGCGCGCAATATCAATACGATCGATCACAGACACGCCAGATGCCCCATCCGTATGACGGATCAGCGTAAAGTCCAAACTCGGCAAGCCCGGATTGATAGTGCTGCGACAGATCAGCGGTACGGCACCCGCTGCCTCATCGCAGACAAAGCCGCCCTCAAAAGTTTCATCGCCCACAGGCTCCACCGCTAAAGCAGGACCGCTCAACAATGCTCCGCAAAGGCAAAGCCAAACACCTGTTTTCATCTTTATCATCATCGCTCTGGCCTTACACAAACTCTTGCTTCCTGCAGTCTAGCTAATTTGCAACCGGTGCGCTGTTACGCGTTTGCCGCAGGCCAAACCTGAACGACGGGCTTTCCTCTTTCCCTGTTTGTCGCCAAACTCACACCATGCAACCTGGAACCCCTGTTTTTCTAACCGCAGAACCCGCCATTCGCCTTGGCGTCTTTGCGCTCGTTTTTGTGACAATGGCAGGGCTTGAAATCCTGTCTCCTGTCCGCCAACTCGCAAGGAATAGTTTACGCTGGCGCACCAATTTAGGCCTCACGATTGCGGCCACATTTCTCCTCCGGGTGACGCTGCCCATCGCCGCTGTCGGCACTGCCCTCTGGGCTCAATCGGCTGGGGTCGGTCTCTTCCATATAATTGAGGTACCGCCTCTTCTATCTATTCTAATTGCTATCATCGCGCTTGACGCCCTCGTCTATCTCCAGCACAGGCTGATGCACCGATTTGACATTCTGTGGCGGTTACACAAAGTCCATCACGCCGACATGGCGCTCGATGTCACCACGGCCTTACGCTTTCACCCCCTCGAAATTTTCCTGAGCATGCTCCTCAAAATGGCTTTTGTGGCGGCCCTCGGCGCGCCGCCCTTGGGAGTCCTCATTTTTGAAGTTTTGCTTAATGCCTGCGCCATGTTCAACCACGCAAATCTTGAGCTCGGCGCGACGGCAAATCGGATACTCCGGCGTATAATCGTGACGCCCGATATGCATCGCAGCCATCACTCGGTCGAGCCAGATGAACAAAACAAAAATTTTGGATTTAATCTGTCTCTCTGGGACCGGATTTTTGCTACATATCAGGAGGTGGACAAAGCTGATTTGGCACAGATGCGCCTTGGCCTTGCCGACTGCCCTGAACCAAAACCCAACCAGTTTATCTGGAGCCTGATTTTGCCGTTTCTGAAAATCGAACCTGTCAAAGCATCCCATCTTTCAAAGGGGAAAGCGGGAGAGCCACTATGAAAAGGCTCTGCCTCATGCGCCACGCCAAGTCCGATTGGAGTGATCCTGCAAGTGATGATTTTTCACGCGCGCTCAACGAGCGCGGCGAAATCGCTGCCAATTTTATGGCCGACTATATCGCCCACTCACCTTATCGGCCTGATTATGTGATCTGCTCAACGGCGCGACGCGCCTCACAAACCTGTGAACCCCTCGCCAATGCTTTGGGCAAAAACGTGCCCGTCATCTATGACGATACGCTCTATCACGCTATGCCCGATGTCCTCATCGCACATGCCCGTAGCACGCCCGAAAGCGTCCAGACGCTCCTCATCGTCGCGCATAATCCAGGCCTCGTGCTGCTTGCCATGGCGCTGGCACGCAACCCTGAAGACGAAATTGCGCTCCGCGTCGCCAATGGCGTACCAACCGGAGGTTTCATGGTGTTTGATTTTCCGGATGCTCAAAACTGGGACGACGTGAGTGAAGGCAAAGCCGAGACGATTTTCTTCGGCCGCCCGCGCGATTTGATGCATACCGCTAAAGGCTAAGTCTTAGCGGATCGCTTGCCCGAAGTAGGGTCGCGCCAAACGAAGTGCCGTGCCGTCCTGTGCTATAGCGGCAAGCACACCGTCCACATCCGCCCGCAACTCCTTGTCTTTCGAGCGCAACGCGATGCCAGCACCTTGCCCGAAAAAAATCGGATCGTCGTAATCACCGCCCACCATCCGGCAGCACCCATCACCCCCGCCACGCTTCATCCAATTCAAAAGCGCATTGCGATCAGCAAAAACGAGATCGGCGCGACGATCAATAACGGCGGCTTCCGCTTCATCAAGCGAGGGCAGCGACAAGAGTGTTGCGTCCGCAAAACGTGCTTTCAAAAAAGCCTCATGTGTGCTGCCGGCCTGCACGGCAATGGTTTGTGTGGCAAGCGAGCCTGCGCTCAGCCCCAAAGCCTTGCCGTCGCGACGCGCCGCAAAATGTCCCGGTGTCCTATAATAGGATTTAGAAAATGCAATCTGCTTACCCGCCTTCACACCACTACTGCCTTCGGTCGGAATAAGCATGGAGGCCACCACCATATCGCCTTCATCACGCTTCAGTGAGATCAGAAGTGACTTCCACGGGCGCGCTTCGATGACACAGGCGCGCTTCAGACGCGCACAAATCTCGTTTGCCATATCAATGTCAAAGCCGACAAGCGCGCCCGAACTGTCGCGCCCGTTGAACGGCGGATAGGCACCTTCTGTCAGCACGCGCAATTTTGTTTTGGCGACGGGTGCGACCGGTTCCGTTTCAGCCTGTCCGGACCCTGTCAGCGGCGCGGGCGCTTTCAATGCGGGCACAGGTCTTTGGATTTTAGCGTCCGGTGCAGCCTTAAAGTAATCGGCCAATACTGCGTTCTTGCCCCATGGAAGAGCCACGCCCTCATACATCTGCGCCAGCGCTCCTGCGATGGTCACAATGACAATCAGATTGAAGTAGAGCAGCGCACGCATGGACCGGCCTTAAGACAGATGCGGCCCGTTTCGGACGCCACACTGCGATGGGAGTGAACTCAAAGGATATTGTATCAAAATGAAACAACGACATCCGTCCTTCGTCCCACAGAAAGACGCACTTTGCCGTTTCACCTTATTTCATCCACAGAAAAGCAAGTCCTGTGCCCCGCTTTCAATGCCGACCTAGACTTTAGATTTATTTCTCACTTGAAATTTGCCTTTTATCGTGAGCGGCAATTCATCCGTATTCTGACAGTGTTTCTTCGCGTGCGTGCCACCCCACGGCGAAAGGTTCACGATGACGCAGAAAGACATTGATCTTTCGAGCGATGGAAGCGTTTCGAGAAATGCACCGCGCTTGGAGGCAACGCAACTCAGCGAATTCCCGGAAAAACGCACCGCATTTAACTGGCAAGGGGGACATCGACGTCGGCCTCTGCTAGGTGAGCTAGCCGTACGCGCGGGCCTCATTGAGCAAGGTCCGCTCGACTATCTGGTACGCCGCCAGAACCGCACAGGCGAGCGCATCGGCGAAGGTCTTGTGAGTTCGGGCGGCGTACGCGCTAAAGATCTCGCGCGACTCTTATCGATTCAGTCCCGTTCCAGCTTCATCGACCTTGAGAAACAGCCGCCTGATCCGACGCTTTCCGATTACCTAGATCTCGACCAGTATATCGAGCATCAATATTTGCCTTGGCGCAGGATCGATCGCGAGGTGGTCTATGTCGCTGCCGACCCCGCTGGCGTCCGGGCGCTCATTGAGGCGCGTGAGGACCGGCCTTGCCTCATCTATGTGGTCACACCTAAAGCGATCCGCCGCGCTGTACAAGCTCTCTTTCAAAGGACGCTCGACGAACGTGCGCGGCTATCGCTTGCCCACAGCATGCCTGAAAGCTCCGCCCAGCACCGCTTCGGCGGCGCACAGGCTGCTATCTTTCTCGCGCTCTTTATCAGCTTCACCACACTTTCTTATGTCGTACCGCGGCTGATGCTGACCGCTGTCAGTCTTGCCTTTGCACTCTGCTTCCTGTCGATCTCGGCGCTCAAATTTTTGTCGATCTTCATCGGACCACGCGTCAGTGATCCGTTGAAGAACAACGAGCCGCGTGCAAACACACCCCCGACCGATTTCAGCTTGCCGGTCTATTCGATTCTCGTACCTCTTTTTCGAGAGGCGGCTGTCTTGCCCATTCTGGTCGAAGCCCTTAGCCGCCTCGATTATCCCGCTACCAAAGTCCAGACCCTTCTGATCTTTGAAGAGAGTGACGCAGAGACAATCGCGGCAGCTAAGACGCTTAATTTGCCTGACAATGTGGAGTTCCTCTATGTACCCCACTCATTGCCGCTCACTAAGCCAAAGGCCTGCAACTACGCCCTGAACTTCGCACGCGGGGATTATCTTGTTGTTTACGACGCGGAGGATATGCCGGAACCGGATCAGCTCCGCCGCGCGCTTGCCGTCTTTGACCAAAATGATGAGAACCTAGCTTGCGTACAAGCCCGTCTCAATTTCTACAATCAGTTTGAGAACTGGCTGACGCGCCAGTTCACGCTTGAATATGCCACCTTCTTCGATCTCCTGTTGCCTACGCTGGAAAAGCTCGGCCTGCCCATTCCGCTTGGCGGCACATCAACCCATTTTCGCACCAAGGCCCTCAGAGAGGCCGGCGCATGGGATCCGTTCAATGTAACCGAAGATGCTGATCTCGGTATGCGTTTTGCAGTGCTCGGTATGCGCACAAGCACCATTACGTCTACCACTTATGAGGAAGCCAATTGCCAAATGGACAATTGGTTGCGTCAAAGATCGCGTTGGATCAAAGGCTGGATGCAAACCTATCTCGTGCGTATGCGCCACCCGGGGAAGCTCTGGCGCGCGCTCGGCCCGCGCGGCTTTATCGGCTTTCAGATCGTTATTGGCGGCTCATGTCTCGCCAATCTGATGCATCCTATTTTCTATATCGCGCTGATTGGCACCATATTCAACGACTATGCTCAATTGGGCATAGTGAGCCTGCCCTTCCATGACGGCTACATCACAACCCTCAATCTGATTACTCTCGTCGCGGGCTACGGGATGTCAATTTCAGCCGGTATGGTTGCGGCCTCGGCACGCGGGCTTCGTCCTCTGATGCTCACCGCCATATCAATGCCAGCTTATTGGATACTCATTTCGTGGGGTGCCTACAAAGCTCTCTTCCAATTCATCTCGCGGCCTTCTCATTGGGAAAAGACTGAACACGGCATTTCACGTTACTGGGCGCTGCAACATGCCAATGCAATGAGGAAAATCACCCGTCGAAATACGCAAAAGCGGAGTATGTCAGTAACTCCGCGCTAAGATTTTCAGGTGATGCTGGGGCATTAGGTGAGTCACCCATTAAATCCTCGCGAGCGCATACCCCAGCATGTCAGCCAAACCGACAATCATCCCGAAGCCCACGCAGAATGCCTTCGACAAGAAGGTCTATGAAAACCTTAATGTGATGGTGGTCGAAGACGCGTCGTATATGTCGAGTCTCATCTGCGGCATATTGAAATCATTGGGTATTGGCCGCATTTTTGAAGCCCGCAACGGCTCGGATGCACTTGATATTCTCAACACCCAAGCCATTGACATGGTGCTGATCGATGACCTTGCGCCGCCGCTCGACGGCCTTAGCGTTGTCAAAAAGATGCGCATGTCAGAAACCTCCGGTTGCGGATCCCCCGTGATCCTTCTCACCGCCAAACCACAACAGAGCGAGATTTTTGCGGCCCGCGATGCCGGTGTCACTGAAGTTCTTTCCAAGCCTTTTTCCGCCGCTCAGATCATCACACGCATTGAAGCCGTGCTCGCCAAGCCACGTCCCATGGTTAAGTCGGAGGTTTTTGTTGGCCCGGACCGCCGCCGCCGCGAAAAGGCGGCGCCTGAAGAACGCCGTACCGTCGAAAACAAACCCAAAATCTGAACTACGTTCCATCCTGCGTACAACAGCGTAAGGTTTTGCTAACCAATTTTCCTAACCTTTTGCATACCCCTCACGGGCATAATGCAGTTCAAGTTTCAATAAGATGAGCATCAAGGATGGTGAACATCATGAGCAGCAGTGTAATCGACGAAAGCGCAACCCTGACGGAGCTTGGTCCTGACCAGCTGCGTGTCCTCAACACGCTTATCATCGTTGACAACCTGCCGATGTTCCAGATTTTCCGGGGCGTGCTTGAAGAACTTGGCATTCACAATGTCACCCATGGCCGCTCTGCACAGATTGCCATTCAGTCGCTGATGACCGAGCCGATTGATCTTGTTATCATTGATGATTATGCACCACTCGACGGTGTCAAATTTCTCAATCTGCTGCGTAAGGGTTCAAACAAACTGCCCCATGCCGTGCCTGTCATGTTTGTGACCGCACGCGCTGAGCGCGAACGCATTGTTGCGGCGCGTGATGCCGGCGCCAGCGAAATAATGCTGAAGCCCTTCACCGCTGCCCAGCTTCTCGCCCGCCTCACGACGACAGTAAAGAAGCCGCGCCCCTTCGTTGAATCAAATGTCTATGTCGGCCCCGACCGTCGCCGACATGCTGCCGATTGCAACTCCGTCGAGCGCCGCAACAATGACCAGGGCAATGATCGCCGCCAAATGATAAATCCTGCGGTTCTCGACTGAAACTTACCTGCACGCATCCTTATAGGTCTCGCGCAGCAGGTTCTTCTGCACTTTCCCCATCGTGTTGCGCGGCAGGCTTTCGACAAAGAAAACACGCTTTGGCACTTTATAATTTGCCATCTTCTCCTTGACGCGTGCGATGAGTATCGCCTCATCAAGCATCTCATCTTTGTTGAGCACAATCACAGCAACGCCTGCTTCGCCGAAATCACGATGTGCGACGCCGACAATCGCACTCTCCAAAACCTCCGGCATATCGTCAATAAGTTCCTCGATCTCTTTCGGGTACACATTGAAACCGCCGGAAATGATGAGATCTTTGGCGCGGCCCACAAGATGCACATAGCCGTCGGCATCGATAAGCGCGACGTCACCGGTTTTAAACCAGCAGCCCTCTGCAAATTCTTCCGCCGTCTTTTCCGGCATGCGCCAATAGCCCGAAAACACATTCTGCCCGCGCACCTGCAAATCACCGATCTCACCCGGACCACAGATCGTATCGTCACCCGCCACCACACGCGCCTCAACGCCGGGCAGCGGAAAGCCAACAGTTCCCGCACGCCGCTCGCCTATATACGGGTTCGACGTGTTCATCCCCGTCTCGGTCATGCCGTAGCGTTCCAGGATCGCCAAGCCCGTACGCGATTTGAACTCTTCAAACGTCTCGGCCAGCAACGGTGCCGAGCCGCTCGTAAAAAGTCGCATGTGAGAGACAAGTTTCTTGTCGAACTTCGGATCGTCGAGCAACCGTGTATAGAAAGTCGGCACGCCCATAAAAACTGTTGCCTTCGGCAAATGCTCACGCACTTGGGCGGCATCAAACTTTGCCAGCCAGATCATCTTCGCGCCTGATAGAAGCGCCGTGTGGCAGGCCACAAAAAGCCCATGCGCATGAAAAATCGGCAATGCATGAAGCAACGTATCAGCCTCACTGAAAGCCCAGGCGTCACGCAGTGCCAAACCATTTGCCGCGAGATTGCCGTGACTTAGCATCGCGCCTTTAGGCTTGCCGGTTGTGCCCGACGTATAGAGGATCGCTGCCAAATCTTTGGACGCACAATCAACTGGTGGATGCGCCTCGCGCACGCGGGCCGCGCTTTCTGCAAATGTGCCGCGTCCGAGACCGTCAAGCGTCAACACCTGCATATGTCCGTGTCCCCGCGCGATCTCCACCATCTCCGCCTCGCGGGCGGGATCACACACCATTAGAGCAGGTTCAGCATTGCCGACGAGATAATCGACCTCATCCGTCCGATAAGCAGTGTTCATCGGCAGAAAAACAAAACCGCCACGCAGGCAGGCGAGATAAAGAAACAGCGCCTCGGGTGATTTCTCAACCTGCACCGCCACGCGGTCTCCGCGCTTCAGGCGCAAATCCCCCATCAGGCTCGCATAGCGCGCGACGATGCTTTCAAGATCAATATAAGACCAACTCGCCCGCACCGTTTTCCCCAGCCCCGCGCGATCGGGTGCTTCAAGCGCCACGCGTTTGCGGTCATCGGGAAAGGCAGATTGGAAGAGCGTGTAAAGCGAAGTCGGCATGAGTTCTAAAATCACGTGAATTAAGGTACTACCAGCGGTTTTGCACTTCTTCGGCAAAACCCAAAAAGCGGCTGATCTCGAGTTTACGCCCGTCGTCCAAAACCACAAAGCCCGTGAAGTAACCAAAAACCTGATGCTGGATCGAACGCAGCAGCTTGATGTCAAAGGCCGCCGCGCGATCGATCACCGGCTCAAAGCGCATTTCAAAGCGCCCGTCATTGCTTGTGAAGCTCCATGACGCGCCATCAAACGTGCCTTGCTTTGAAGGCGGCGGCATATGGAACGTCACTTGATCGAGCTTATGCGCGCGGCCTTCATAGAAGACCATATTTTCACTCGCCTTCGATGTGTCGCCGAACCCGTAGCCGATGTTGAAGCCGAAGCTCTTGCCGTCAACAAGGCCCGAAGCCGAACCCCAGTACCAAGTATTGTCATAGGTCCAGACACCACGCCCCCAGTCGAGCAGCCCAAACGATGCCGAAGGCTCGAACTCATAGGCCTTGCCGTCAAAGGTGATGCGCCCCGTCGCGCCCATACAGTTGATTTTCTGATTGTAATAGAACGCGCGCGGATTGCTCTGAAACGGCGTCGCGATCACCATGCGGTCCATCTCTGGTTGGCTCAGATGTATCTCGCCTTTCAGTCCCTTACCGCCCGCAAATTTAGGCGCGTCGATCAACAGCACGCGTCCGCCTTTGACATGATGAAAGGCAATGGCCATGTCGCCATGTTCGGCGACAACGTCGCCCGCATCTGCACTTTCGGGCAGGCCCAATGTTCCACGCGGAAAAGCGATCATCGGCCCTTCGGTGAAGGTGCGGGGAGAACGGAAATCCAGCCATGAGGCCGAGAGCAATCCCATATAGGAATTGTCAGCAATAGTCAGCGCAAGACCGAACTCATCGTTCGTCACACAGTAGTAATCCCACTCCTTGATGCGATACCACGGCGCTTTGATCGCGCCACGGCGATAGCGCTTCACCTCTGCCGTCGCGTAACCGGCCTCAGCCACCGCGCCATTTGCGTCAAGCAAGTCGCCTGCGCTCAATTTGTGTTGCACGCGTTTCTCAGCCTCCGGTCACGGTCCATGTCCTGACGCTCTGCTATCCCACATGGCCTTGCTCATCAAGGCTGTTGTTGCCCCAAGGAATAATCCACCAATCGTATCGGCCACAAAATGCCATCCGATAAGGACAAGCCCCGCCATAACCGCGAGTGTCACCAAACCCGACACAATCCGCAGACGCGGATGGCAAAGACCGATCACGATCATCACAGACGCAATCATCGCCGAATGGCCGGACGGATATGCCGTCGCATAACCACCGTGAAACGGCACGAAACCATATTGGCTGGGTTCGGCAAAAAGCTTTGATGTCTCGATACGTCCGAAAGCAGGTTTCAGCAAGAAGAAAAATGCAGCGAGCGACCACATCAGACTGTTCGATGCGATGAGCGAAGTTTCCAACCAACGCGGTCGCACGCGTCCCGCAAAAGCGTAGAAACCACCGATGAGCAACGCGAGCGCACCGAGCGGAACGAGCAGGAGCACAAGGTCTTCAAACTGCTTGATCGGTCCCCGTGCAAAAGGATGCGCATGCACCCAGTTAGCGACGGGAAGATCGATAAACTGCACCGACAGATAAGACGCGACACCCGTCGCCACAAGCGCACCAAACCATTTTGTGATTTTTGAAGCCATGATGATCCCCCCAGAGTTTTCCCGTGGGAAATCTAGCGCGATTCTCACAGCCTGGTGGGTCATGAAATTGGAGCGGGTGAAGGGAATCGAACCCTCGTCACTTGCTTGGGAAGCAAAAGCTCTACCATTGAGCTACACCCGCTGACCAAGCTTTAGTAGCCTCTCCGGCGTGCTTTAGGCAAGCCTTTGGCAGCGCCTAAAACGATCAAACTGAGGGTTTCCCTTCTATGCCGCCGCCCTTTATGTTTGGGCTGAGGTCGGACGGGTAAATGTCCGGCACTTGATCTGCATAGTGGGGGCTTATGGCGGATATGTTGCGACCTTTAAATGAAACGCGCACCAATGCTTTTTCGCAGGCGGGCGAAGACGGGGTGCTTGCCGAAATTTTCGACCGGCTCAACATTGCGCAAGGTTCGTTCTGCGAGTTCGGCGCATGGGACGGTCAGCACCTGTCCAACACCTTTGCCTTTTACAACAAAGGCTGGAACGGCGTTTACATCGAGGGTAACGAAGCCCGCTTTGCGGACCTGACCCGCAATATCACACGCCCCGGCACCGACAATTTTTGTGCATGGGTGCGCACAGAAGGCGTCACCTCGCTCGACGCATTGCTTGCCAAAAGTCATGTCGCCAAAACAGGGGTACTCGATCTTCTCTCCATCGATATTGATTCAGACGATCTCGCCATCTGGAAGTCGCTTAAAAATTTCCGCCCCAAAGTCGTCATCATCGAAATCAATCCGACGATCCCGATTGACGTTTATTTTGAGAATCCGCAAGGCCAGTTTTTGGGAAACTCCGCGCGCTCAACTTATGAGTTTGCACGAAGCCAAGATTACGGTCTCGTCGCCACCACCGCCTGCAATATGATTTTCATTGATCTGCGACTTCCCCATCAGCCTTTGCCGATCCTTGAGCTCACCGACCCGACGCTTACTTTCGGCACACGCTATTTCTTCGGCTTTGACGGTTCGCTCATTGTAAAGGGCGCCAACGATCAGGGCGCTCACATGATCCCCGACATTATCCGCGTGCCGTGGAACGGTGCCCGCTTTGCCCAGCCCGTGGCAAAGTCATTTCGCTCAACCTCGCAAGGCAAATGGACACGCCGCTTCTGGCATTTCTTCTCGCGCATTCGCCTGACGCTTATGCATCCCATCGCCGCGCTCACCGGCAGCGTGCATCGTTCTTAAGCGAAATAAAGCCACAGCAGCGGCAAGACGATCGCCGTGATGATGCCGTTCAATGTCATGCCGACACCTGCGAATGTACCGGTCAGCATGCTCTCCTGAAAGGCACGCGCCGTGCCGATACCGCCAGCGGCCACACCAAAGGCAAAGCCGCGCGCACGCTCGTCTTTGATGCCGACAAGCCTGAACAAAAATGCGGCTGACACCGCACCGATGATGCCGGTGAAAATAACAAAGGCCGCGGTCAGCTCCGGTATGCCGCCGATCTCGCGCGCAATACCCATCGCAATCGGCGTTGTTACGGTCTTGGGCGCAAGAGAGCGCACCGTCTCGATGCTTGCACCTAGCATATGCCCGATGACGATGGACGAGACGACGGCCACAACTGATCCAGCGACGAGCGCCAGGGCCATAGGTCGCCACGCCGCCCGCACATGAGAAAAATTGATGTAAAGCGGCACGGCAAGCGCCACCGTTGCGGGACCGAGCAGCCACAGCAACCAAAAGCCGCCCAACGCGTAATGCGACACAGGCACATCAAAGAAGTAGAGCAGCGCCATGATCGGCAAAGCGGCCACAAGCACGGAATTCACCAGCGGATTGCCGCCGCTCTTTTGCTGCAAGCGACGCGCGACAACATAAAGTGCGATGGTGAGCAAGAGCCAGAATGTCCCTTCGCCGACTTCCGACCAGTCAATAAGCTGAAAACCGATATCGCTCATGAGCGCTTCCCCGCTGCCCAGCGAAAGGTGAGGGCTGCCGCAATCGTTGCGAGAAATGTGCTGACAAAGAGCGTCACCACAATGGGCCAGAAGTCGCGCGCGACGAGCGCCAGATAGCCCATGACACCAACACCCGCAGGCACATAAAGCAGGTTGAGATGGCCGAGCAAATACAGCGACACGTCGTTCACGGCGTCGGGTACGCGGCGCAGCGCGAACAATCCAGCAAGCAAAATCAAGATACCGATGACCGTGCCGGGTACGGGCAATCCCGCGCCCCATGCCACAAGATTGCCAAGCTCAAGGCAGAGCACGAGCACCACAAACCCAAGCACCCATGAGCCGATCCGCCGCGCGCTGGGTCGCCCGCCCGCCATCGCTCAGAGGGCTTTGAAATGTTTGGAGAGCTTCAAGCCCTGACGCTGATAATTCGATCCGAGCCCTGCGCCATATAGGACCAATGGCCGGTCGGTGAGGCGCTCCAGCACGAAACGGCCGATGATCTGCCCATGTTCGAGAATAAACGGTACTTCATGGCTGCGCACTTCAAGCACAATACGGCTGCCCGCCCCGCCCGCTTCACGCGCGCCAAAACCCGGATCAAAGAAGCCCGCGTAATGCACGCGAAACTCACCAACCAGCGGATTGTAAGCAACCATTTCAGCGGCATGCGTCGCGGGGATTTGCAGCGCCTCGCGCGAGGCCAGAATGTAAAATTCGTCAGGATCGAGAATAAGCCCCTTGCCGGGCCGCACTTTCACAGGGTCCCAGAAATCCAGCACATCATATTCGCCGATCTTATCGACATCGATCACGCCCGAATGGCGCTTGGCGCGGTATCCGACGATGTCGTGCTCTTTGTCCGGCGTGAGATTGACTGTGAGCGCAATGCCGCCGTCAATGTCAGCTTCGCCATCAACCAATTTGATCTCATCATGCAAGCGGCGCATTTCCGCGTCCGTGCTCGTATGCGAGCCGCGGCGAAAGCGGATTTGTGCGAGGCGCGATCCGGGTCGCACGAGAATGGGAAAAGTCCGCGGGGAAATTTCGAGAAACAAATGTCCCTTATAGCCCGCGACAACCTGATCGAACTCCGTGCCAAAATCGGTGATGACGCGCGTGAAGACATCCAGCCGGCCCGTCGAGCTCTTCGGGTTTGCCGACGCCGATGTGCGTTCCGACAGTGCAAGCGCTTCCACGAGCGGCACAAGATAGACGCAGCCGGTTTCCAGCACCGCCCCGCCCGTCAGATCGATTTTATGTAGCGTCAGATCCTCAACACATTCCATGACACCGCGCGTCGGTCCGGGCAGAAAGCTCGCACGCAGGCGATAGGCGGTAGCGCTCAAACGCAGGTCAAGGCTCGCAGGCTGGATCTGATTGGCGTCAAGCTCACGCGTGCCCCAGATCTCCTGCTCACGGATCATCGCCTCAATGCCGTGCGCAGGCAGAATGCCGGTGGCATGCAACTGCCCCGGGCCGCGCCGAATTTCGAGCCCGTCATGGTTCGGGAAAAGATCATCCGCCGATTTCGTCATGTCTCGCCTTTGTCCGGTCCGGTCCAACAAACCGGTCGCCCGTTATAAGTCCCCTCCGCGCGCCCGCAAAGCCCTGAAAACAGGCTTTCCCCAGCCCCGCTTGACGGCCCGCCCCCTCTCGCACTAGATTTCCCACCACTGACCCCGTGGTGATTTGAGCCGACCGGCTTGCGGCCACGTTAAATAAATCGCTAAAGGGTCGGGTGGTTTCAAACCCCGGTCCTTTACAGGTCGGGGTTTTTTGTATTTTCGGCCTCCCCACGCGGGAACCGGCCCTCAAGGCAGACGCAGGTGAACACCATGACCAAGACCCTCAGGCCCAAAACAGCCCTTGTGCATGGCGGAACGATGCGCAGCCAGTTCGGCGAGACGAGCGAGGCGCTCTTCCTCACGTCGGGCTATGTCTATGAGACCATGGAAGCAGCGGTGAAACGTTTCACCAATGAAGAGCCGGGCTTCATCTATTCGCGCTTTGCCAATCCGACGATCCGCATGTTTGAAGAGCGCATGACGCTGCTTGAAGGTGCGGGCGATGCGCGCGCAACTGCCACCGGAATGGCGGCCGTGACCGCGGCGCTTCTGTGCTGCCTCAAGTCAGGCGACCATGTGCTCTCCTCACAGGCACTCTTTGGCTCCTGCCGCTTTGTTATCGAAGAGCTGCTGCCGCGCTATGGCATCACCTCGACGCTTGTTGACGGCCGTGATCTCAAAGCATGGAAAGCCGCGATCCGCCCCAATACCAAGATCGTCTTTCTGGAATCACCGTCCAATCCGACGCTCGAAATCATCGACGTGCGCGCGGTCGCAGACATCGCGCACTCGGTCGGCGCGCTCCTGATGGTTGATAATGTGTTTGCCACCCCCATCCTCCAGCGCCCGCTGGAACTCGGTGCTGACATCGTCGTCTATTCCGCGACCAAACATATCGACGGTCAGGGTCGCTGCCTTGGCGGTGTGATCTTGTCGTCGAAAGAATGGATCGCCGACAATCTGCATAATTTCATGCGCCAGACGGGCCCCTCCATCAGCCCGTTCAATGCCTGGGTAATGCTCAAGAGCCTTGAGACGCTTGATCTCAGAGTGCGCGAACATTCGCGCAATGCGGAAGCGGTTGCCAACTTCCTTGAGACGCATCCCAAGATCGCCCGCGTACTCTATCCCACGCTGGCATCCCACCCGCAGCACAAGCTCGCCATGAGCCAGATGAACATGGGCGGCGGCATTGTCGCTTTCGACGTTGCAGGCGGACAGGCGGGCACGTTCCGGTTTGCCAATGCGCTAAAAGTCATCAAGATTTCCAATAATCTCGGAGACTCAAAAAGCCTCATCACGCACCCTGCGACAACAACGCATCAGCGCCTGACCGAAGAGCAGCGCGCCGAAGTCGGCATCAATGCAGGCACGGTGCGACTTTCGGTCGGTTTGGAGGATGTTCAGGACCTGATAGAAGATCTGAACGCCGCACTTATCCACGCTTAAAGCGCTCATTAATCTTTTCAGCGCCTATCTATTAAGGGTGGATTAGCGCCTGATTGGTATTGTCATCAATTGAAGCGGCTATTTTGCGCAGCCGTTTGTGAGTAAGTCTCTCGCGTGTTGATGGCAAAGCCAGAAGGTCGCGTCGTCGGCACGGATCACATCTAACGTCGCATTCGGGCAGGAAAGCCAATGTTTAGCGCCACCAGTCACTCGATCCATATTGAAGTGGAACCCACGTTCCTCGCCGAGCAGTCTGAGCCGGATCAGGATTATTTTGTGTGGGCCTATCACGTCATCATCGAAAACCGTGGCGACCGGACCGTACAATTGCGCTCGCGTCATTGGCGCATCACAGACGCTGCAGGCCGTCAGCATGAAGTGCGCGGCCCCGGTGTTGTCGGTGAACAACCCGTGCTGAAACCCGGCGAGTGCTTCGAGTACACATCAGGCACACCGCTTGCGACGCCCTTCGGCATCATGTTCGGTACCTATGAAATGGAAACAGACGGCGGCGAAAAAATCGAAGTGTCGATCCCGGCCTTCTCGCTTGACTGCCCGTTTGGTACACACCTGCCGAATTGATCTCAGGTCTTGGCAGGTCGCTTACGATCTACCAGCACTTCAAAGCCCCCATACATCATCCGCTTCGGATCCATCGGCACGCATGCGTCCGGTACCATGCGCGGGTCAGCCATAATTTTTGCCATCACCTTGTCGCGATGAGCGCGTGAACGATAGGTGATCCAGGCGAAGATAACCGTCTCGCCCGTCTTCGCCTTGGCCGCCTTGGAGAACGACGCCATGCCTTTCACGTTGAGGTCTTCGCCGACACATTCGCGGTAATCAAGCGCCCCGTATTCAATCCATATTTTGCCGGCCCGCGTCGCCATGCGCTTATAAGCAGCAACATGCTTCTTGGCCAAGGGCAACACAAATCCGTCCACGTAGGTCATGGTCCGTTTCCTCCAAATGACGCTTAACCGATTGGTTATGTTTGGCGAGGCCGGCGGCCATGTCAAGCACCTTAGGCGCGCGCCACAATCATCAAACTTGCGCTATAGTCACCGCTCTCAAAAGGAGCGCGACCATGCCTGCCCAGACCCTCACCACCCGCGAGCTGATCGACAAGCTCATCAGCTTTGACACGACGAGCCGCAATTCAAATCTGGAATTGATTGAGTTTGTTGAAGAATATCTGGCAGGCCATGGCATTGCCTCAACGCGCGTCGCGAACGACGACAATACCAAAACCAATCTCTTTGCGACTATCGGCCCTGCGGATCGGACCGGCGGCATCGTGCTGTCCGGCCATACCGACGTTGTCCCCATCGACGGACAGGACTGGACAACCGCGCCCTTCACGGTCGCTGAGCGTGACGGCTATCTCTTCGGACGCGGCACGTCCGACATGAAATCCTTTCTCGCCTGCGCACTTGCCGCCGTGCCGCGTTTCATCGCCGCCGAGCCGAAGGTGCCGGTCTATCTCGCGCTTTCTTACGACGAAGAGGTCGGTTGCCTCGGCGTGCGCCCCATGATCGACACCCTCATCCGGGCCCTGCCCCGCCCGCAGGTTGTCATTGTCGGCGAGCCGTCCAATATGAAGGTTGTGAATGCCCATAAAGGCATCCGCTCCTACACAACCAAAGTGACAGGCCTTGAGTTCCATTCAAGCCAGACCCATCAGGGCGTCAGCGCCATTCAATATGCGATGGAATTGATTTCTGAGCTGATGCGCCTTGCCGACGAAATGCGCACCCGTGAAAATCCGTCAAGCCGCTTCACACCGCCTTACACAACTATCAATATCGGCCATATCAAAGGCGGCACCGCCGTCAACATCATCCCGCGCACCTGTGTTTTCGGCTGGGAATACCGCTCACTGCCCGACGCCGACGAAGCGGAAGTCCTGACGCGTTTCAACGACTATGCAATGACGGAAGTCCTGCCGCGTATGCGCGCGGTCTTTGCGGATGCGAGTATCGAAACCGTGGTCCGCGCCGAAAGCCCCGGTCTCACCGCGCGTGACGGCGATGCGGGCGAAACATTGGTAATGAAACTCGCCCAATGCAACGAAACCGAAGCGGTCTCCTACAATACGGAAGCGGGGTTATTTCAACTCGCTGATATCCCGACCGTTATCTGTGGTCCGGGCTCCATCGATCAGGCGCATAAACCCAACGAGTTCATCGCCCTGTCGCAAGTCGCCGAGTGCGATCGCTTCATGGCGCGACTTGCCGAACATGTGAGCGGTGCGTGATGTCAGGTATTTTCGTCTAATGAAGGTGCCCCGATCATATGGCGTGAACTATAGAGCGAACGCATAAAGACCAGAATTTCGGGTGCCTTTTTTGCCAGAACACTGATAGTTGGGTTTTGGGAAAATTCGTTCATGTCGAAAGGCATCTCATCTGCCATCGCGTTCCCGTCGCTGCCGCGCATAACTTTTTCAAATCCCATTGACCAATCAGGAAAAAGCCGGTCCTCACGTTCGACCGAAACAAGACGGATCAATCCATTGTGCAATAAATTTTTTTCTATCCGTCCGATCAAAGCCTCAACAACATTCTCTTCGCCTTCCAATACCTGAAAGAATACCTGATCCATAAGAAGCAACATTCCCGTGACACCAAGCGCTTTATTGTTGGTCTGGGATTTTGCAAGAATTAGAGCAATGTCATCTTCACTTAAACCGTCAACGGCCGAACTGAAGTAAGCGGTCTGATAGATCATTTCCGGTTTTCCAATCAGCTGATTTAATGCGCGCGTTCATCCACCCTGACACCTTTAATGTGTAGCAGCCATAAAACACACTTTGCACGCAACGACCGGAGCGTCTCTTTCTTTAATTACGGAGCGCCGGTGTCATGGTGCGTCTGACTTCAGCTGTGAGAACACGATCAAATTCCGCCGACAATTTTTTTGTCAGATCAAAATAAGCCTGATCGCGTTCATTCAGCGTCGCGCTTTGCAGCAGTGTCTGCTCACTTGATGCCGTCACACCGGCCTTATAGACCGACGTGCCGCCTGCGGATTGCTGTTTCATCACGGTGAGTTCGGCGCGCAATGTGCCGATGATTTTTGTGTCCACCTGATCGCCGAAAAATCCAGTGAGGCCACCTTTGGTCGAGAGTTTCACTTCGACAACGCGCGCATCATAAATGGTGAGCAGTGCCTGCCCGTCAGTGCCGACGGGCACCACGCGCGTCTGCAGCCAGCGTTCTGCCACCGTCGATGGCGTCACTTCATGCAACTGTTCGATATTGGGTGCCTGACCTGACGGTACATATTGATTGTCGATAGCGACGGTCGCCACATCAAGGCGCAGCGGCGCACCTGAGAAGCCGATATCGCCCTTTGGCGCGGGCGGCGGTGTGTCGGCGCAAGCGGCAAGACCGAGCAAAGCGACAGCAAAAGCAGCATGAATAATAAATTTCATTCTCGAGCCTCTTTCAATTCGTCTGCCGCGAAGTGATAGACCTCGCTGCAAAACTCACACTTCACTTCAACCTTGCCGTCCAGCACCATGTCGGCAATTTCATCGTCATCAAAAGACGCCACCACCGAGCGCGTACGGTCGCGCGAGCAGCGGCAGGCAAACTGCACTTCGCTTGGCGCAAAGGCGCGCACGCCGTCCTCATGGAACAGGCGGAATAGAAGTTTGGACGAGGCGAGCGCAGGATCAAGCAACTCGTGATCTTCAACTGTGTTCAGCAGGATCGACGCGCGGTTCCAATTTTCTTCCTGCGTTGTCGGCGCGCGCGTCTCGTCTTCCTCGCGAAAACCCGTGATACCGCCATCGCTCGCAATATGCTGGAGCATAATCGCACCGGCGCGCCACAGCGTTTCGGTTTGCCCGTCGCGCCCACGCTGCATCAGCGGACCGGCGGCGAGGCGGATCGTTGTCGCCACCTGCTCGGAGCTTTGGAAATATTCATGCGCACTTGCCGACAGGCCCGCCGGATCAAGTGCCACGATGCCCTGATAGCGTTCCATGTCTGCGCCCTGATCGATGGTGAGCGCGAGATAGCCATCGCCCAACAGATCAGATGTCGATGTCTTGCCTTCTGAGAGATACGTCGCGAGCCGCACTTCATCCATCTGTGCATAGCCGCGGATGCGACCGTGCAGATGCTCGCTGTCGGGCGTCATATAGTCGGCAACCAGCATATGTACAGGACCCTTGCCCTGCGTCTGAAAGGTAAAGCGCCCTTCAAATTTCAGCGCCGAGCCGATCATTGTGGTGAGCGCCAAGGCTTCGCCCAACATGCGCGAGACGGGTTCGGGATAATTGTGTTGGCGCAGCACGCGGTCCACGAGAGGCCCAAGGCGCACGACGCGGCCGCGAATGCCGAGATCTTCGATCTGAAACGGCAAAACCATATCATCGCCCAAATCAATGCGGCTTTCGTCCATCAGATCACTCAGTTCCAAAAGCCCTTTTCTTACGAAAAGCACCAGGTCAAAACGCCCTTTTGCGCATGGAGGCGATTTTCAGCTTCGTCCCAAACGACCGATTGCGGCCCGTCGATCACGTCCGCCGTCATTTCTTCGTCACGATGCGCGGGCAGGCAATGCATAAAGATCGCCTTGTCGTTTGCCGCCGCCATCAGCCGCTTGTTCACCTGAAAAGGTGCCAGCAAATTGTGGCGATGTTTGGCCGCGCCCGGTTCTGTCCCCATCGACACCCAGGTGTCGGTGTTAATGGCGTCAGCGCCTTTGACGGCTTCTGCGGGATCGCGCGTCACTGAAACCTTGGCGCCCTTGGCTTTGGCCCATGCGAGCACCTCGGCATTGGGCGAAAGTTCATCGGGACAGGCAATGGCGAGCTCAAAATCAAGTTGCACAGCGGCATGGATCCATGACGTCACCATGTTATTGCCGTCGCCGACCCATGCGATTTTGCGGCCCTTGATCGGACCCTTATGTTCTTCAAACGTCATCACGTCGGCCATCAGCTGACAGGGATGCGAACGGTCCGTGAGCCCGTTGATTACCGGCACGGTGGCGTATTCAGCCAACTCGGTGAGGTGCTTGTGATCCGTCGTGCGGATCATAATGGCGTCAACATAGCGTGACAGAACGCGCGCGGTGTCGGCAATCGTCTCGCCGCGACCCAATTGCGTGTCATTGCCATTGAGCAACAGCGTCTCGCCGCCGAGCTGGCGCATCGCCACATCGAAGGACACACGCGTCCGCGTTGAGGGTTTTTCAAACAGCATCGCCAGCAACTTGCCCTTGAGAGGGCTGTCGGCATCGGGGGCCGCTTTCGCCATACCGTTGCGCAAGCCTTTGCGCTTCACGCTGTCATCCAGCATCGCGCGGATATCGAGCGGCGTCACAGCACTCAGATCGAGAAAATGCTTCGTCATGCTGCCGACCCCTGAGCAGACGCGGCCTTGGCTTCCAGCGCCTTGCAGGCGGCATGAAGTTTTATCATCGCTTCATCAAGATGCGCTTCTGTGATGATAAGCGGCGGCAGAAGCCGCACGACATTGTCGCTCGCGCCAACGGTCAGCATATGTTCAGTGCGCAAAGCTTCGACCAATTCCGTGTTCGGCACTTTGGTTTTGATGCCGAGCATCAGCGCCACGCCGCGCACGCTATCAATAATCGTCGGATGCTCATCAGCGAGCTGTGCCAATTTCTGCGCGGCCTTCACGCCCATCTCATTCACATGGGCAATAAATTCCGGCGCCACCATCAGCTCAACAGCAGCACTGGCCACAGCCATCGCCAGCGGATTACCGCCATAGGTCGAGCCATGTGTCCCAACAACCATGCCACGCGCGGCAGCCTCGGTCGCAAGGCATGCGCCGACCGGAAACCCGCCGCCCAAAGCTTTGGCGACAGGCATAATATCCGGCGTGATGCCTGCAAGCTCATGCGCAAAGAGTTTGCCCGTGCGCCCGAAGCCCGTCTGCACTTCGTCGAGAATGAGCAAAATACCATTGTCATCACAGAGCTTGCGGATCGCGCGCAGAGATTCATTCGGCAATACGCGGATGCCGCCTTCGCCCTGCAACGGCTCGATCAACACACCTGCTGTATGCGGGCCAATTGCGGCCTCAACGGCTTTCACGTCACCGAACGGCACCTGCACAAAGCCCGGCATCGCGGGGCCGAAACCTTCGAGATATTTAGCGTTGCCGCCTGCCGCGATGGTCGCGAGAGTGCGGCCATGGAACGCGCCTTCAAATGTAATGAGGTCCGTGCGCTCAGGATTACCACCGGCATAGTGATATTTCCGCGCCATTTTGATCGCGCATTCAAGCGCCTCGGCACCGGAATTTGTGAAAAACACCGTGTCAGCAAAAGTCGCGTCGATCAGTTGTTTGGCAAGTTTTTCCTGTCCGGGAATGCGGTAGATGTTCGACAGATGCCAAACCTTCTGGGCCTGCTCCATCAGAGCGGCAATCAGTTTGGGGTGCGAATAGCCAAGCGCGTTGACGGCGATGCCTGCGCCGAAGTCGAGATAGCGCGTGCCGTCTTTGGTGAAGAGATAGGGGCCTTCGCCCCGCTCAAATTCGAGGTTGGCCCGCGCATAGGTCGGCAAAACTGGGGTAATCACGGCAAAAGTCCTTCTCAATAGTCGGGGACATTTGGGCTTCGCCAGCAAACGGGGAAGCGGCGCAAATATCCGGCGAGGAAACGGGGTTCGGGTCGGCAGACATGACGAGACCACCTGAAAAATCAGGGGCCAATCAAAGTCAGCGTCGTCGCGTCCCGTTCAGGATCATCAAGATCTCTCCGCGCCTCGTTTAGAGGGTCCAAAGCCCGTAAGGCCCCGAACCCAATAGAAAAAGCCGCCCCATCCGGCGCGGCTATCTGAGAAGTGGCTGAGTATTACGGAATTCGGGTGAGACTGTCAATCTCACCCGAACAGAAGCACTTAGCCCTTCAGCCGGTAGCCCTGCCGGAACAGCCGGTCCGAGACAAACCACAAGACCGCATTGACGCCGATGGTGAGCATGACGCCCGTCATCACCGAGCCGTCGGCATGGCCGGTAAAGCCATAGCGGAAGCCGTCGATAAGATAGAAGACAGGGTTCCAATGCGTGATCGTATGGGCAAAGGGCGGGAGCTGATCGACCGAGTAAAACGTGCCCGACAGGAACGTCAGCGGCAGCAGCACAAAGTTTGTTACCGCCTGCAAATGGTCGAATTTTTCAGACCAGACGCCCGCGATAATACCCATCAGCGAGAGCATCAGCGATGCACCGATGCCGAAGAAGAAAATCGCCCAGATATGCGCAAGGCCCATATCAACAAAGGGGATCATGGCAATGCCGGTCGCCACACCCACAACAACGCCGCGCGAAACGCCTGCGGCGGCAATGCCGAAATTCAATTCGCCGGGCGACAAAGGCGGCATCAGATAATCAACGACATTGCCCTGTACCTTTGAAATAAGGATCGCCGACGATGTGTTGGCAAAAGCGTTCTGGATCATCGTCATCATGATGAGGCCGGGTGCCAGAAACGAAATAAACGGCACACCATGCACAGCCGGACGGAACTGACCCATTGAGAGCGAAAACACCGCGAGATAAAGCAGCGTCGTAATCATCGGCGCCATCACGGTTTGCGTTTTTATCTTGGTGAAGCGGCGCACTTCCTTGGTGTAGAGCGTCCATGCACCAAGCCAATTCACAGCACCGAAACGGCGCACGCCTGCTTGCGGAAATTGCTTTAGCCCCGAAGTCTCTGGTGTTGTAGCGCTCATTTTGCTCTCGCTCTTACCGGCTTTATTTTGTCCCTGCCCCCATATAAGGGCTCCTACGCCGCTTCGCTCGCCCCAAATCCGCTTCTCGTGATTTTCCGGCGTTTTCTGTGGATAAGGGTTCACTCTTAGGCCCGACAGCGTTGCGAGGCTCTAGCTCCATATTGTATATTTTAGCTTAAGGCCCACGAAATATGGTGTGGCCTGTTTGCTATGGCCGGGTTTTATCGGCTGGTGCGGGGTGGCTCTCTTCGGAGGATGCCCGCGCCTCAAAGGTGCTTTTGGGGGCTGTTCGCGCATTGCGGGCCTGCTCACCGGGCTTGGCGGAGGGGTGTCCCCATGTGGACCGACGAACGCGTTGAATTGTTGAAAAAGCTCTGGGCCGAAGGTCTCAGCGCCAGCCAGGTCGCCAAACAGCTTGGCGGCGTAACGCGCAATGCCGTCATCGGCAAGGTGCATCGACTTGGCCTGTCAGGCCGCGCCACACCGAGCCGACCGGCCCGGCCCCGCGCGCCGACGCCCCGCACACTTACTCATGTGCGTGGTCGTCCCGATCCGTTGGTCGCCGACCGCGCCGACGAAACGGACGAAGCCGAAGTCACCATGAAGCGCGCCGAACAGGCCCGCTCTGAGGCAGAGAATTTCTCCTCATCCAAGGAACTCACGACCGTGCTCACGCTTACAGAGCATATTTGTAAATGGCCGATCGGCGATCCGGGCCATCCCAATTTCCACTTCTGCGGACGAGGTGCCGACCACAACTCGCCCTATTGCGCCGAGCATTCCAAACTTGCCTACCAGCCCATGCAGCCGCGCCGCAACCGCGAGCGCCGCAAGGATTTTGCCTGAGGCTTGTAAGCTGACCCAAAACAAAACCGGCGGCCCTCACGGGTCGCCGGTTTTTTGTTCTTCACAGAGCCTTCAGAGAATCACTTACTAAAATGCTCATCCAGCGAGTATCCCGCCGAACGCACCGTGCGGATCGGATCGCGCTCACCGGGTTCCACCAGCGCCTTGCGCAAGCGACCGACATGCACGTCCACGGTGCGCGCTTCCACATAGACTTCCGAACCCCAAACCGCATCCAGCAATTGCTCGCGGCTGAAGACGCGTCCGGGATGCTGAATGAGATGATCAAGCAAACGATATTCCGTCGGTCCGAGATGCACTTCGCGTGTGCCGCGACGCACGCGATGCGCGGAACGGTCGATTACAATGTCACCGAAAGTCACAAGGTCTTCTGACAATGCCGGCCGGATACGCCGCATCACTGCACGTACACGGGCGAGCAGCTCCGTCATCGAGAAAGGCTTCGTCACATAATCATCTGCACCCGTATCAAGTCCACGAATGCGGTCGCCTTCTTCGCCACGCGCCGTGATCATGATAATCGGCAGATTGCGGGTCTCGGATCGTCCGCGCAACCGGCGGCAAAGCTCAATGCCCGACAGGCTCGGCAGCATCCAGTCAAGTAACACAAGATCAGGGGCTTCTTCGCGGATGAGCATCGCGGCTTCTTCGCCGTCTGCCACAGTTGTCACCTTGTAGCCTTCTTTTTCGAGGTTGTAGTGAAGCATGGTGGACAATGCTTCTTCGTCCTCGACGATCATGACTGACGGCTTCATACGACGCTCAAAATTCTGAGTAAGTTCACGTTCAAGAACAATCGACATGAAAACTCACCTGGTTTGCCTGACACCGGAGGTATCAGGTCGCTGTTAAATTAGACACCAACAGGTGTCGTGCTGGTTGTGTCGCCTTTGGGGCGGTCGTCTGACAAGACTTCGCCGGTGGCGACGTAATAGACCGTCTCGGCAACATTGGTGGCGTGGTCGCCGATACGCTCGATATTTTTGGCGATAAACAAAAGATGGGTGCAAACGCCGATGGTACGCGGGTCTTCCATCATATAGGTCAGCAACTCGCGGAAGACGGAGTTGTACATTTCGTCGATTTCTTCGTCGCCCTTCCACACTTCAACAGCAAGCTGCGCATCGCGATTGGAGCAAGCGTCAAGCACTGACTTCAACTGACCTTGGGCCAACCGCCCCATGCGGGCAATGCCCTGAATGAGACGCACAGGCGTATCGAAATCACCCTGAATCACAAGCGCGCGCTTGGCAATGTTTTTAGAAAGGTCGCCGATGCGCTCAAGATCAGCGGCAATTTTAATCGCCGAGATTGCTTCGCGCAGATCGGACGCCATGGGTTGGCGTAGCGCGATGACACGGACAGCACGCGCTTCAATTTCGCGCTCCAGCACGTCGATACGGCGATCCTGCTGCACGGCGAGATTTGCAAGTTCACTGTCGCGACGCGATACAGCTTCAATGGCACCTGCAAGCTGGGCCTCGGTCAGGCCACCCATTTGCGCGATGCTCGCGGCAATGGCGTCGAGCTCTTCCTGAAACGATTTTACAGTGTGGTCAGTCACGTCACGCCTCTCCTGAACGCCGCAGCTCCGTCCGGAACCCGGCTTAAGACCTTTTGCAGCTTTAACCGGAAGCTAGCTCGGGTCCGCGAATTGTGTACGACACTAGCATGTCGGTTTTTTGACAGTCGCTAAAGCTGGCTGTTTTTCAGGATATTTCAACCGTTCAGGCCGAAATTTCGTCGCCTGCAGCAGGAATCAGCACGGTAAAGGTTGAGCCCTCACCCAATTCACTGTCGATACTCAACGTACCCTGATGCCGGTTGACGATATGTTTGACAATAGCAAGGCCGAGGCCGGTGCCGCCTTTGGCGCGGCTTGCGGCGGCGTCCACACGGTAAAAACGTTCGGTGAGGCGCGGCAGATGCTCACGCGAAATCCCTTCGCCAAAGTCGCGCACACTCAAGCGCAGCATCGGCTTGCCACCGCGCGTATCGGGCGCAAGGCTCACCTCAACACGCTTGCCGGAACGACCATAGCGCAGCGCATTATCGACAAGATTTTGCACCACCTGCGCCAATTCCTCGGCCTCGCCTTTCACGCGCGGCAGCACGGCAGCCGAAGTCACCGTGAGGGTCATACCGTTTTTTTCAGCAACGTGTTCAAGTCCGTCAGTGACGTCGGAGACAACCGCCAGCATGTCGACGATCTTATGCGGGCGAACATGTTCTTTCAGTTCAATACGCGACAGCGATAGCAGGTCTTCGATAAGACGCCGCATCCGGTCAGCCTGATCGGCCATGATGGCGAGAAATTTTTCCTGTGCTTCGGGATCATTCTTAGCGTGACCGCGCAATGTGTCGATGAAGCCCGACAGTGAGGCGAGCGGCGTTTTCAACTCGTGGCTCGCGAAAGCCACAAAGTCCACACGCATATCTTCCACGCGGCGCGCTTCAGTCACATCACGCAGCACCACAAGCACCGCGCGCGAACGTTTGCGCCCGATTTCCGACTGTTCTGCACCTGTATCAATCGTATCGGTTTCAATCGGCGTGATGAAAGCGGTGTAATTGCGCTCAACCGGCACAGGCTGGCTATAGCTGACCGTCTGCGCTTCGTCACCCTGCAGCACCTCGTCAATTGCCGTCATCAGCGGCGCCGAGCGCAGCATGGTCGCTACATGCTTGCCATTGGCCTGCGGCCCGATCAGCCCTTCGGCGGCACGGTTGCAAAAGATAATGCGCCCGCCGCTGTCGAGCACAATCACCGGATCCGGCATTTCAATGAGGATCGTGCGGCCCGCACCACTGGCAAGCCCCGCAAAGCCGCTCTGCGCCACGGGTGCCGACACACGGATGCGACCCACCGGCTCCCCAAGTAACAGGCTATGCATGATGACAACGCCCGTGAGTGTCAGGACGCTGAGAAAAGCAACCCAGGTGGCGACGGCCCCTGTGGCGGCAAGCAGGCCAAAGAGGAGAGCCGCGGCCACCACAAAGGTCCGCCGTCCGCTCCAGCGTTCCGCGTACACGCGGAAAAGCTCCCACCAGTCACTCACGTTCTTACCGCCGATCTCCATATTCGACTCACTTTAAGCGCCGAAATCCCAACTCATGCCATCGTGGTAGCATTTGAGAACGCTGCGCGCGATGACAATACGATGAACTTCGTCGGGACCGTCGGCAATGCGCAATGTGCGGGCACCGAGATACATGCCGGCAAGCGGTGTGTCACCTGACACGCCCAATGCGCCATGCACCTGAATGGCGCGGTCAACGACACGGCTGAATGCTTCCGGCACGAAGATCTTGATCGCCGAAATATCAGCGCGCGGGTCGTGGCCCGCTTCCATCTTATTGGCGCAATGAATGGTCATCAGGCGGGCGGCCTGAATGTCGATATAGCTGTCAGCAATGAACCCTTGCACGAATTGCTTGGTTTCGAGTTTGCCGCCATGCACTTCGCGCGACACGGCGCGTTTGCACATAAGGTCAAACGCCCGCCACATCTGACCCACTGAATTCATGCAATGGAAAACGCGACCTTCACCCAGGCGGTCCTGCGCGGCCTGGTGGCCGGTGCCGGTGCGCCCCAGCTGGTTCTCCGCGGGCACGCGCACGTTTTCATATTTGATCTCGCAATGGTCGCCGCCGGTATGGCCCCAGACGGGCACAGAGCGGATGATGTTCACGCCCGGCGTCGTCATCGGCACGATGATCTGGGTCATCTTGTCTTTGACGCCGCCTTTGCCGTCGGCCTGCTCGGTGCGGCACATGACAATCGCAATGTCGGCATTGCGGCCATTGGACGTAAACCACTTATGCCCGTTGATCACCCATTCATCGCCCTCCCGCACGGCGCGCGTCTGGATCGCATAAGGGTCAGAGCCCGGCTGGTCCGGCTCCGTCATCGAAAAGCAGCTTTCAATGTCACCGGCGACAAGCGGCTCCAGCCATTTTTTCTTTTGCTCGGGCGTGCCGTATTTCAGCAGGATTTTCTGATTGCCGGAATTGGGGGCAACCACACCAAAGAGCCGCGATGAAAAAGGCGACCAGGCCAGAATTTCATTCATATAGGCGTGCTTCAGAAAACCGATGCCCATGCCGCCGTATTCTTCCGGCAGATGCGGTGCCCAAAGGCCCTGATCTTTGACCTTTTGCGAAATCGCCTTGCGCAAGGCCTTGGCCTCATCGCCACCCTTATAGAGCGTCGCCTCAGCGGGAATAATATCCTCCGAAACGATCTTCGCCGTCAGCAGACGAATATCGTTCACGCTGTCATCAAGCCCGGCAATCGGCTGCACCTGCATTGTTCTCTCCCAAGAATCTTCATTTTCCTTATGAGCAAATCATAGGGAAGCAAAATGTCGGAGGCCAACGCTCTGCGCGTGACTTTTTGGGGAATTCCCCTAATTTATGCCGCATTACAGCAATTCATGAGATTCAGAGGACAGACGATGACGGAAATCAGGGGCAAGCTCGCGGTGGTCACAGGGGCGGCCAGCGGCATCGGGCGGGCAACCGCCGTGGCACTCGCCGTTGAAGGTGCCCGCCTTGCCATTGCCGATGTGGACCGTGCAGGCCTTGCTGAAACCGCCAAGCAGATCGAAGCCGCAGGCGGTAAAGTCTCGACCTATCTCCTCGACGTCTCTTCGCGCGAAGCGGTCTATTCCTTTGCTCAGGAAATCGACGCGCAGGGTGGCGCTGACATCGTCATCAACAATGCAGGCGTGGCCCAAGTCGCCGCCATCGAAGAGCTTTCTTACGAAGACTTCGAATGGGTGATGAATATCGACTTCTGGGGCATGGTCTATGGCACCAAAGCTTTTCTTCCCCAGCTCCGCAAAAAAGGCCAAGGCCATATCGTCAATGTCTCGTCGATCTTCGGCCTCTTCGCGGTGCCCACGCAGGCTGCATACAACTCAGCGAAATTTGCCATTCGCGGCTTCACCGAAGCTCTGCGTCACGAGATGCGCGGCACCGGCATCGAGGTCGCCTGCGTCCATCCCGGCGGCATCAAAACCAATATCCTGCGCAATGCGCGCTTCCTGCAAAGCGTCCAGACAACCGAGCGTGAAACAGCCGCTTCAGGCTTTGACCGTCTCGCACGCACCACACCGGCGCAAGCCGCTCAGACGATCCTCAAAGGCATCAAAAAGAATAAGCCGCGCATCCTGATCGGTATGGACGCGCGCCTTCTCGATTGGTTTATCCGTCTGTTCCCTGCCTCCTATGGTAAGATTATGTTTCGTGGTGAAGGCGGCACAGGCGGGCTTCTGGGCACAATGGGCGGTGACGACGTCGCGGTAGCTAAAAAATAAGACAGACGGCCCGCAAGGTTCTGATCCGGCTGGGGAGGCGGACATACCATGGCGACAACGGAGACAGTCACAAGCGAGCCCGCGTCCCGCATGACATTGCGGCGGCCGCCTTTCGCCTTTTCGCGCGACAAGGCTTTGCATTGGAATGCGGGCAAGCCCGAATTCTCGCAGATCGTCAATGCCGCCTCGCTCGCCATGCCCTATCTCGAACCTTATCTCATCAAGACCATGCGCGAGGCCCGGCCCCTCATCACGGACGCGCAACTCGTCCGCGATCTCGATCTTTATTGCGGGCAGGAATCCGCGCATTACCGCCAGCACCGCAAATTCAACGACGAGTTGAAGGCACTGCGTCCTGAAATCATCGACACGCTCGAAGCCGCGCTCGCCGCCGATTACGCGCGGCTCGCGCGTGACCGCTCTCTCACCTTCAATCTCGCTTATGCCGAGGGCTTTGAATCCATGGCGCTCGCCATCGGCCACATGCTGATTGAGGAGCGCGAATTTCTCTTCGGCGGTGCCGAAAGCGCCGTCGCCTCGCTGGTGCTCTGGCATTTTGTCGAGGAGATTGAGCACAAGAACGTCACCTTCGACGTCTTCAAACATATTTCCGGCAGCTACCTCTGGCGCATCACCGGTCTGTTCTATGCAACGGGCCATATCATGTGGCGCACGCGGCGCGGCTATCACGCCTTGCTCAAAGCCGACGGGCTCTGGCGCAACCTGCGCTCACGGCTCGCTCTGGCGCATGTGTTGTTCCGCATCTTCAAAAGCCTGACGCCGAAATTCCTCCGTATCCTTCACCCGGCCTATCATCCGAGCCAGGTCGCTGATCCCGAATGGGTGAGCGCCTGGGCGGCGATCTACGAGGCGAGTGACACCGCCGCCGCGCGTCTCGACACACATCGCCTTCGTGAAGCTCTTCCTGTTGCCCTTCCCGCCTGAGAGGATTCCATGACCGAAATGCCGACCCGCATGCGCGCTTTGCTGTTTCTCAACGGCACGGGGCTTTTTATTCTCGCCGTTTCCATCGGCTGGATCTGGTTCTTCGCGCTTCTGGGCCGCGTCGTTCTCTGGCCGCTGCCAATCGACATCCCCGTCATCATTCCCGACGATGGCCGCGCCTGGCGCATGGCGCATATGGAAGGCATCACGCAGGGCCTGTTGCTGATGGCGCTGGGTCTCGGCGGTCAGTTCATGCGCCTCAAGCCCAAACAATATGTCTGGCTCTTCTGGTCCTCGCTCGTCACCGGCTGGCTCTTCACCGTGCCCACAATCTTCAATGCAATCTTCGGCACGCGCGGGCTCGCCTTTGGCGGTGGTCCGTTCAAGGCGGGGCTCGCAAATGATGTGATCTATCTCGTCGGCTGGCCGCCTGTCGTCGCGGTCCATATCATGCTGGGCCTCACCGTCTTCGGTCTCTGGCGTTTCCTCAAATCGGAAAAGACCTGACCGCGCCGCCCGCGATAGGATAGTCTCACCCTATCGCATCATTTGAATTTGAAGTTTGTTTATGACCACATCCCCCCAGTTGATCGGCCCCGTCTCGCAGTTCTACATCTCGCAGCGCCTGCGCCTGCATTATGTCGATTGGGGCAATGAGGATAAGCCGCCGCTCCTGCTCGTGCATGGCGGGCGCGACCATTGCCGCAACTGGGACTGGGTCGCGCAATCCTTGCGTGACCGCTATCACATCATCGCGCCCGATCTGCGCGGTCACGGCGACAGTCAGTGGATGGTTGGCGGCACCTATGAGTTCAACGATTATGTCTATGACATTGCACAGCTCATTCATCAGTTGAAACTCGCGCCGCTCACTATCCTGTCCCATTCGATGGGCGGCGCGATTGCGCTGCGCTATGCCGGCCTCTATCCCGAAACGGTGAAAAAACTCATTGTCATCGAAGGCCTCGGCCCCTCGCCAAAGATGATCGCCGAACGCATGACCGATACGGTGGATGAACGTCTTCGCAAGTGGATTGCCGAGCTGCGCAAATCATCCTCGCGTCTACCGCGCCGCTACACGTCGATTGAAGAGGCGTATAAACGCATGCAGGAAGAAAATCCGCATCTGTCGCCCGAACGCGCGCGCCATCTCACCGTGCATGGCATCACGCAAAACGAAGACGGCACTTACAGTTGGAAGTTCGACAATAACGTGCGCCACTTCTCGCCCAACGGCTTTGATGTCAGCGCCACGACACATCTTTGGTCACAGGTCACGTGCCCCACGCTCTTGTTGCGCGGTGCCGATAGTTGGGCGTCTGACCCCTTGGCCGATGGCCGCGCGGCGCATTTCAAAAACGCCACCGTTAAAACCATCGAAGGCGCGGGCCATTGGGTCCATCACGACAAGCTTGATGAATTTTTGTCGATCACGAATGAGTTTTTGGAAAAATAAAAGAGGGCCGCGCCCTCACGCCGGAATCGAGTCTCCGGCACATGCGATCAGCATTGTACGTTCTAATCCCGCTTCGCGGTGAACCGACGCTGCCTTGTAATCAGGCATATCGACCATACGCAGAAAGGCCGCGCGGTTTGGATAGCGCACAATGGCGATCATGTCCCAGTCGTCAGCACCAACGCCGATAAAAGTCTGTGCCGCCGGTGCCGCCCAGAACATACGCCCGCCGACTTCGGCAATCTTTTCCATGGCCACCTGACCATAAAGCCCGTAAGCCGCCGCGCCGCTCAGTCCCTTGGCGTCGCGCCCGTCTTCATAGACGGCGTCCTTGCGGAACTTGAGCAGGTTTACCATGGCAATGGGTGTGGTCTGATTGTCGGACGCAAATGTTTCCAACTGCGCTTCTGTCGGGTGGTGCGGTGACGTCATTTCTATTTCTTATCTTTCTTCTTCACGACTTTTTTCAAAGCCTCCAGCGTCTTCTCCGACACGGGGGCCGTCAAAAAGCCCTGAAGGCTGTCCATCAGATTGGCGAGAAACAATTCCCGCGCGGCGGTGTCATTCACACCGTCATGATGGCGGGCCCAAATGGCCAACGAATTCACCGTCATCTCAACGAGAAAACGCTGTCGCTGAATTGCAATTTCAGGTGCCACATCGCCCAAGGCTGCAATGAGCAATGCATTGGCCTGATTGGCGCCCTGCAATTTTCCGCTCATCGCCAGATTGGGTAAATCGAAATCGGGATCGTTCAGCACCTGGGCCAGAAAGCGCACAAAGCGCACACCGTCCTCATTGGCCAGCATGGCGGCCATGGGCATGAACGTCGCGGCCAGAATGGCGCTGAGATCGGTGTCTTTGCCACTTGCATAAAGCTCTTCGACACGCGCCAGGCGGTCTGCGTCAATGTCAGCCGAGCGATGAATCAGAATCGCTTCGACAAGCGCCGCCTTCGAACCGAAATGATAATGCAGAGCGCTTTCATTACGTTGGCCCGCCGCGCCGTTGATTTCTTTCAACGTAACCGAGTGAATGCCTTTTTCGCCGAACAGTTTTTCCGCCGCCGTAATCAGGCGCAAACGCGTATCGTTGCGCGGTCGCGCATTCGTCACCGGAATATCCTGTGTTGCATCTTTGGTTTTCATAATTTCACTCTAATGCGTTACATTAAAAATCGCAAGTTTAAGGGATGCAGCAGGCCTAATCTCTGCCAATCACGGCCAATCAAGGTATGATCCTATTTGTATTGTTTATAGGATTGTTTGGCGCTTTGCGTTTGAGAGATTTTCACTTCTTTGTCGAAAAAACGCATCGTGCCGCCTCTGCGCTGCGCCCGTCGGCCAAACTTGCCCACAGCACATTGCGGAAAATGAGCCCGCACCTCCCTTCGGCCGACGTTATTTTCCCTCTTGCCGTCGCCCTGTCCTTCGCGGTGATCGCCCTCTGGCCACGCGGCGAGGCTCTCGCCAAAGATGGCAGAGCGCCCTTTGCGACTGCAAGCTCAAAGGTGGAAGGGACGACCGGCGCAAAAGATAATTCATCGCAACAACCGCAATCCCAAAGAGAGACAGGGACGCGGCCAAAGTCAGGTTTTGTTTTTTCCGTCACCGTCATGGGCGAAAAACTGCCCGATGACATCAAGGCTCAGATCGAAGAGGCGCAGTCTCTCGGCAAAGTCGAAGACGGCACGGAACCGACAACGCTTGGCCAATTGCGCCGCCGTGCCAATACAGAAGCCCAGCATCTCAACAAAGTGCTGCGCAGTCAGGCTTATTTTAACGGCCGCATCGAACCCGTCATTGAAGAGGCGCCGGGTGGCAGTTTCGAACTCATCTACCGCGTGACCTTGGGCAAGCGCACGATGATCGAGAGCTTCACCATCACCTATGCCGATCATCCGTCCGACGAAGCAAACCTGCCCCATGACGCAAAACCCTTAGGTCTCAAGCCCAACCGCGCCGCGCGCGCGCAGCGCATCATTGATCTCACAGGCGACGCACTCATCTGGCTTGAAAATCACGGCCACCCGACACCCAAACTCGACAACCGCAAAGTCATCGTCGATCTCGCCACCAATCAGGCCTATGTGACACTGACCATCATCGCCGGACCGCCAAAATATTTCGGGGCCCTTGCCGTCAGCAATAAAGGCCCGAAAGATCAGTCCGCCCGCGCCGATCCCGCTTACATCCAAAGCCTGGCGACCTTCAAACCGGGGGATCTTTATGACCGGCGCAAGGCCGATGAAACAATCACAGCCTTGCGCCAGACAAATCTTTTCGATGAGGTCACGATTGATATTGTGAATGCCGAAGGCGACCGCGTAACGCCCGACGTGAAACTCACAGAGCGCGCGCCGCGCTCCGTCGGTGTCGGTGCCAGTTGGTCATCAGATGAAGGGCCCGGCGTCAAAGCCTTTTGGGAGCATCGCAATCTTTTTGGCCACGCCGAGAAACTGCGCACCGAGCTCGCGCTTTCAACGCTTGAGCAAAGCGTCAAAGTCGATTTCACCAAGCCGCGTTTTCTGCGTCCCGATCAAAGCCTCATTGCCACTTACGATTTTGCCAATGAAGAAACGGACGCCTATGACGAATTGAGTTCCAGACTCGGGCTCGGTCTCATGCGTCAACTCACACCCGTATTGCAAGGCTCTGCCGGCGTCTCGTTTGAAGTGTACCGCACCGAAGACAGTATGGGCGTGCACAATTATCGGTTATTCGGTCTGCCGCTCACACTGCGCTACGATGGCAGTGACGATCTTCTCGATCCGACCAAAGGCATCCGCCTTGGTGGCGCGTTCACCCCCTATGGCGGCGTTGCCAATGGGGACCCGACAGCCTTTGGCAGATTTGAAGGAACGGGCTCCACCTATATCAGCTTCGGTACGCGGCCCGACATCACACTCGCCTTTCGTGGCCGCTATGGTTTGACGCTGGCGCAAGACGTGCCGGACATTCCGGGCTCCCTGCGGTTCTATGCCGGTGGTGGCGGCTCGATACGCGGCTATGGCTATCAGCTTGTCGGCCCGCTTGATGCGCAGAACGATCCCACAGGCGGTCGCTCCGTTGTTGAGTTGAGTTCCGAGGCGCGCTGGCGCGTGACCAAGACCATCGGCATCGTCGCTTTCATCGATGCGGGCAATGCCTATTCGACCGTCACGCCGAAGTTTTCAGAAGAGCTGCAAATGGGCGCGGGTCTGGGCTTGCGTTACTATACGCCCATCGGTCCCGTCCGCGCCGACGTCGCCATGCCGCTCAACCGCCGCAAGGGCATTGATGATGCTGTACAGTTCTACTTCTCATTAGGGCAGTCGTTCTGATGGCAGCCCCCGTATCCAGATGGCACTCCCCTGTCCCCGTCATGCGCAGGCTGATGAAGTGGACGCTCGGCCTCGTTGTCACTTTCGTACTCGTGATCGCCCTCATCGTCGCCCTGTTGCAAATCGCGTCTCTGCGTCAGGCGCTCCTCGCCTTCAGCCTCAGTGCCGTCAATCAGGGCTCAACCAAAGTTGAGATCGGCGACCTCACCGGCGAATGGCCGCGCCATCTTCACATTGTTGATCTGAGCATCTCGGACGCTCAGGGTCCGTGGCTCACGTTGCGCGAGGCCGACGTCACATGGTCGCCGCTCGCTCTGATACGCGGGGATATTTCTATCCGCACTTTGGTCGCTTCCGGCCTCACTGTTGCCCGTATGCCTGAGGATAATAAAACGGGGATAGAGGAGCCCGAAACGACAGGCAGTCCGTTCGCCTTATCCCCGCTTCCCTTCGGTCTTAAGGTCGGTTCGGGCACGATCACCGACATTATCCTCGGGCGGGCATTGGCGGAGCCGGGGGCCACAGGCGACCTTGCTCGACTCGACCTCGTCACATCACTCAATCTCGACATGGAAACACTCGATCTCTCACTCGAAATCGAGCGAAAAGATGACATAACGGGGAGACTAACGGGGTCTGTTTTATACTCCCCCCGCTCCCGCGCCCTTACTCTATCGCTCGATTTGGAAGACGGCGACGCGGCCCATAAGGGGCTCATCGACGAGCTTGCCGGCCTCGATTTGGGTCCGCTCAAACTCACCGCTTCCACCGATACGGTAGAGGGAAAAATGACGGGCACACTCGCACTTCAGGCAGATTCAAATCTCAAATTGCATGGCCGTGCCGATGGCTTTTGGAACCGCGATTTAGCGCTCAAACTCGACGCTAAAGCGTCGGGTCGTTTGCTTGAACCGACATTGAAGGACATCGGCGGTGCGAATGATATTGTTCTGTCCACGGACCTTGTTTGGGGCGCCAAAGACAATCTCACACTCGATAATCTCAATGTCACCACGGGCAAGTTGTTCATGTCCGCCAAGGCTTATCTGGAAAGCATCTCGCTCGCCGCGCCGCATAATTTTGAAGCGACAGGCACGCTTGAAGGTCTCGACAAACGCCTCGAACTCAAAGACGGCACCACCCTTTCAACATTGCAATGGGCCGCCAAATCCCAACTCGATTTCCGCACCGGCTTTGCTGACAACACCGAACTCAGCTTCATCGGACCATCGGGTTCGGCCTCCTATACAGGCAGCGTTTCACTTGACTTCTCCGTGTTCAAAGGTGCGGCGCGCGTTGATCTTATTGACCTCTCCGTCCTCAATGAATTTGCCGACATGCAGATGTCGGGTGCCGCCACACTTGATCTTTCTTCCATCGACACCGACACACAGGGCAATATCAGCGCCGATATTTCCATCGTTACCAACGGCGCATCCTTCAGCGATCCGACACTCGATCAACTCGGAGGTAACACCGAAGCGACAGGCGAAATCGTCATTGCAAATAAAGGCGGCTTTGAACTTTCATCCCTCGTCGCCAAACCGCAATCGGATCACTATGCGTTCAACGGCAATGTCAAAATTTCTGCCGGTGATGCGCTCTCCGGCGATCTTCACTTCACCTCATCTGCCATCGAAAGAATTCTCACAACGGGCGATGCATCCGGTTCTTTCAAAGCCAACGCCACTTTGTCGGGCACGCTCAATGCGCCGCGCGGCGATCTCGTCGCGATGCTGACCAAAGGCCAAATCGGCGGCGTGCAAACCGATGAAGCAACGCTCACGATTAACACCACACAAGGCTCCGGCCCGCTCGCCTTCCGCTTCAAAGGTGAACCCGGCACCGCGCAACTCGACGCGCTCCTGCATTTTCCCGATGAGGGCGGTGTGCAAATTGACGATATAAAATCAAACCTTTTCGGCTCGCGCGTCACCGGCTATGTGCTCATCGACAAAGCCTCACTCATCACCGCCAGCCTCTCCGGCGAACGTGTGATCTTCAAACCGCTGGGCGAGATTGTCGGCACATCACTCGCGGGCACCGGCACCTTTTTGTTTAAAGCCTCCCCCGTCAATGACAAGCAATCCGCCTCGCTCAACCTCACATCGGGCCGCCTTGACGTTGAAGGCGTCACACTTGATCAGGTCACGCTCACTTCAAAATTCACCGATCTCTTTCACGACGCCAATGTTGATGCTTCACTCGTCGCCGCCTCAGGTCAGATTAATCTCACACATCTCGACAGCGTGAAGTTCACCGCGCGCGGTCCTTTAAGCAAACTCGCGATCGACGGCAACGTCACCGGCAAGCACGAAGCGCAGTTCCCGCAAGACATCGCAATCACCGCGCAAACTGTTTTGCATGTGACGAAGTCAACATCGCTTAATCTCAACAGTGTCAATCTCACCCTTGGCAAAAGTACAGCCTCACTTGCCAGGCCCGTGACACTCAAGCTCGACAATGGCATCAGCGCCAAGGCGATGCAGATCGATCTCGTCGGCTCCGCAGGCACCGGTCGCATCACCGGCGACATGGCCATCGGTTCCGCCGCACGTATGAAATTCAAACTTGATCATGTACCGCTTGATCTCGCCGCCCTCTTCATGCCCGCAGGCCGCATCACCGGCTCGCTTGACGGCGCGTTTGTTCTGGATGCCGCGCAAGGGTCGGGCAAGTTTGGTTTCTGGTTCAAGCAAGTGCGTCTCACACCTGAGCTTGACAGGCCCCAGCCCGCTTTTGATGCCAATGTCGATGGCGTATGGGCCAAAGGTCGTCTCAACATCGTCGCTGAAGCACATGGTGTCTCATCGCAGCCCTTCATGCTCAAAGCCGCCTTGCCTGTCACACGCGCACAAGGCAGCGCCTTTCCCGCGCTTGCCAAACGCGGGTCTCTTTCCGCCTCGCTCAATTGGGACGGCGAACTTGAAACGCTTGCCGCGCTTGCTGATCTCAGTGGACAGCGCGTAAGCGGCAACACGAAAGTCGCGATCAATGCCGAAGGCGATATTGTCAAACCCGTCATCAATGGCAGCATTATCGTGACCGGCGGCGCTTATGAAAACTTTATGACGGGCACTTATCTCAAAAACATCGACGCGCGTTTGACGGGACACAGCAGCCAAACGCTCGACTTCACGCTCACCGCCACGGATGGCGAAGCGGGTCGCCTCACCGGTCAGGGTACTGTCTCGCTCGGCACGGAAATGCTGCAGGCGATTTCGATTTCAACGACGCTCGACAATATGCGTCTCGTCCGGCGCAGCGATCTTGATGCGACGATTGACGGATCCCTGAGCCTCACGGGTCCGGTCTTTCCACCAACACTTGAGGCACCCGTTACTTTGAGTGGCGCACTCACGACGCGCGCCATGCACATCACCATTCCCGACAGCCTCCCCGCCGACGTGCCGCTGGTCGAAGTCATCGAGATCAATGGCGGCACACAAGGCGAGACATCCGTTGACGGCAAAGCCGTTCCCCTGCCGCTGCTGCTTGATGTGACGCTCGCCACCACCAAGCCCGTTCGCATCAGCGGACGCGGGTTGGATTCACTTTGGGTTGGTGACTTCGCTGTCAAAGGCCGCATCGATGAACCACTCATCAAAGGTGATCTCAACAGCCAGCGCGGCACATTGGATTTTGCGGGCAAGACCTTCACGCTCACCAAAGGCCGCGTGAATTTTCCCGGCACCTATCCGGTCGATCCGAACTTTACCGCGACACTCACATTCAAGCGTGATGACTTCACGGCAAATATCGGCGTCAGCGGCAATAGCGCCAAACCGGAGATTACATTTTCGTCCAGCCCCAGTTTGCCGAAAGACGAAATCCTTTCACGTATCCTGTTCGACAAAGGTGTCGGTGAACTGTCAGCAATGGAAACACTGCAACTCGCGCGCACGCTGGCGGAACTTTCCGGTGTCAATATCGGTGGCACAGGCGGCGGCATCATGGACCGCGTGCAGGAAACACTGGCGCTTGATGTGCTCCGCATCGATAGCAGCGCATCGGGCGCGACGACCGTTGAGGCCGGTAAGTATATTCAGAAAGGTATCTATGTCGGCCTTGAGCAGGGCGCCCTTGCCAGCGACAGCTCGGTCAAGGTTGAGATTGAATTGACGCCGCAGATTTCGGTTGAAACCAGCATCGGCCAGAACTCAACAGGCGATGTCGGCGTCAACTGGAAATGGGATTACTGACCGTTCGCCGGGAGATCAGTTAGGGGGTCAGCCCGGGTTGCTGTTTTATGTCACCATTCGGCGACGCGCGGCCCATGCCATCGAGAAGCGCCTTGTCTTTCAGCGCCTTCTCGGCCTGTTCTTTTTCGTATTGTTCGGCAAACATTTCAGCATCGCGCTGCTCCGGCGTGTCGTAACGCTCGTCTTCGTTGGAGCGATAGTTCACGGGCGGTGAATCCGCTGAATCATGAATTTCGAAATGCTGATCGGTCGGCGCGGGCTTTGCCGCTTCTTCCGCCAGAACCGGACCGGACAGCGCCAATGCAATCGCCGTCGCGCAGGCCATCATCGTGCCTGCTGCTTTGAATGTTGCTTTGCCGTTTTTCATGTCCGTCACTCCTGTCTTTACCATCCCCCTCTTTTACAAGGTTTCGGCACAATCTGATCGTCCTAATTTGGTCATAACGTGGCAGACCCGGCACAGTCAGGGCAATATTAAGGGTTAAATAGCCCCTTTCGGAAACCTTAGTGCTGAGCAGGGTCCGCCACTCTGACGATGAGCTTGCCCATATTCTGACCGTCAAACAGGCGATTAACCGCGGTCGGTGCGTTCTCAAGCCCGTCCACGATGGTCTCTTCGTGATGTAATTTACCTGTCGCGACCCACTCGGCGAGCTGGCGCGCGCCTTCGGCATATTTGGCGAAAAAGTCTGTCACGATGAAGCCGCGCACCTGAATGCGGCGCATCAGGATGGGTGAGAAGTCGGCGCGCATCGGCTGATCGGTGTTATAGCCGGAGATCATGCCGCAGAGAGGCATGCGGCTGAACAGGTTCATCCGTGCCATGACGGCTTCCATGATCTCGCCGCCGACATTTTCAAAGTTCACATCGATCCCGTCAGGCGTTGCCGCCACGAGTTGTTCTTTCCAGTCGGCGCGCTTGTAATCAACGGCCGCGTCAAAGCCGAGCTTCTCGACAATGTAGCGGCATTTGTCAGCACCGCCCGCAATGCCGACCACACGACAGCCTTTGATCTTGGCAATCTGCCCCACAACCGATCCCACGGCACCGGCAGCGGCGGAGACGAGAACCGTCTCACCCGCTTTGGGTTGGCCGAGTTCCAGCAAGCCAAAATAGGCGGTGAGACCCGTCATGCCGCAGGCACCCATCATGGCGGTGAGCGGCACAGGCAGACCCTTGGGAATGACGCCCATGCGGTTGTCCATTTTCTCGCCCGCAATCGTATAATCCTGCCAGCCGGTGAGACCTGTCACATGATCCCCGACCTGATAGGCCGGTGAGTTTGACTTCACCACCACGCCGATGCCGCCGCCACGCATGACAGCGCCGAGTTCCACAGGCGGCATGTACTGATCCATGTCGCTCATCCAGATGCGGTTCGTCGGATCAAGGCTCAGATAAAGCGTGCGCACCAGTGCCTCGCCCTGCGCGGGCTCGGGAATGTCGGCTTCAACGAGATCGAAGTCCGTGGTTTTGATGCGACCCACGGGCCGCGACTTCAGACGGAACTGACGGTTGACGTTGTTTTTCATTTTATCTTTCTCATTCCCAAACCACGTATTTATCCAAAGCCTCATAGATCAGGGCATCACGATCTCAAACCAGAAATTGAAATAGTCAAACAGCGCGATGAGATCGCTCACTGACTTTGTATTGCCCTTAACGTTTGCCTCACCCTTGGCCACGAGATCGTCAATCTTTGCTTCACCAAGGACGAGCTGCACAAAGCTCAGACGCGACAGGGAAACCGTCGCATCGGCTTTGGCGTCCTGCTTGTCCTTAAAGTGATGCAGCACAGCGTTTTCGAGCGTGACGAGATATTTTTCGCGCGTGTCCGTGAACTCAAAATTGAGCACGATATAGGCCGCGCCCGCCTTCGGTCCGTTGAGACGCACGGACAATGAATCGAGCAACTGCTCGACGGGAAGCTCGCGGATCTGGCCCGCCCCGCCGATACCCTGTCCCATGGCGGGCGCGCGCGGATTGCGTAGTTCCATTGCCGCCGTGAGATAGAAGCCACGCCACGGTCCGCTTTCGGCCTGATAGCCAAGCTGCTCCAGCGCGTCGGCCTGCAGGTGACGTGCATCGGCATTCGCCGGATCGGCGAAGACGAGATGATTGCCGATTTCTGCGACCCAACGATAGTCGCCCTTGTCATAGGCCGCGCGCGCATGGGCGAGGAGCTTGTCAGACCCGCCCGCAAGCTCGACATAGCGTTTGCCTGCTTCGACCGGCGGCAGCTTGTGCAGGTTCGCGGGGTTGCCGTCGAACCAGCCGAGATAACGCTGATAGACGGCCTTGGCGTTGTGATTGAGCGTGCCGTAATAGCCGCGCGTGTACCATTCTTCGGCGAGCGTCGGCGGCAATGCAATTTCTTCGGCAATCTCGGTGGGCGTCAACCCGTGATTGGCAAAGCGCAAGGTCTGGTCATGCACATATTTGTACATGTCGCGCTGCTTCTTCAGGAAGTCGATGGCGACATCCGAGCCCCAGCGCGGCCAATGGTGACTGGCGAAGAGTACATCGGATTTCGCGCCGAAAAGCTCAATCGCTTCGTTGATGTAATAGGACCATGACTTCGCATCGCGTACCTGCGCGCCGCGCGGCGTGTAGATATTGTGCATATGGCAGGAGCAATTTTCCGCCATGCAAAGCGCCTTCATCTGCGGGAAATAGAAATTCATTTCCGCAGGCGCTTCTGTGTCAGGTGTCATCTGGAAGATGATTTCAACGCCGTCAACGACGAGCTTTTCCATTGTCTCTTTGATGAGAACGGTGGGCGGCACGAGGCTCACCTGCCCCATCGACACGGTTTTGCCGAGGCCCGCATCAACGTGACCTTTGGGACCACGCGGCAAAAGCGCGCCGTACATGTAAGTCGCGCGACGGCCCATGGCGACGCCAGCGAGCACATTCTCGCTCACCGCTTCTTTCAGAAACCCGTCAGGCGCGATGATCGGAATGTCGCCGCGCGCCAGGTCCTCATCGGTCAGCACGCCTTTGACGCCGCCATAGTGATCAACATGGGAATGGGTGTAGATGACGCCGGTCACAGGCTTGTCGCCGCGATGGGCGCGCATGAGATCAAGGCCCGCGCGCGCGGTCTCAGATGAAATCAGCGGATCGATAATGACATAGCCTTTGTCGCCTTCGATGAAGGTGATGTTGGACAGGTCAAAATTACGCACCTGATAGATACGCTCGGTCACTTTGAAGAGACCATGGATTTTGTTGAGCTTGGCCTGACGCCAAAGGCTCGGATTGACCGTGTCGGGTGTTGCTTCTTCGTCTTCAAAGGCAAAGCCGGACATGTCCCAGACGGCGTGACCGGCCGCATTGACGATGCGTGCATCGGGGATCGTTGCGATGAAGCCGCGGGTCGAGTTTTTGAAATCTTCGTCTGACGCAGGCGGCAGCTTCTCGCGCAAATGCGCATGGGCCTGACATGTGGCGTGTGTTGCGTCTTTCGGACCTTGCATCGCTTCCCCCAGTTTTAGGTGCCGATCACCTGTCGGCTTAACGGCGAGATTAGCCCGACAAGGGACCAAGTACAAAGCATCCCTTGGGGCTTGACCTTCCAGTGACAGGAAGGACTAGGGTGTCTACCAATGAGAAAATCAAACCGGTAGTTCAGGATGGATAAGCACACCCACGATCATTGCAACCACGGGCACGGAGCCGCGCCGGACAAGGCCAAAGATGTTGTCTGCGGCATGAGTGTGACCATCGAAGGTGCGAAGCATCAGATGGTGCATCAGGGCAAAACCTATTATTTCTGCAGCGCCGGTTGCCGTCAGAAGTTTGAAGCCGACCCGCAAAACTATCTGACACCCAAGCATGATGAACCACCCGTGCCTGCGGGCACGATATTCACCTGCCCGATGCATCCTGAAGTCCAACAAATCGGACCCGGCTCCTGCCCCAAATGCGGCATGGCGCTCGAACCCATGATGCCGTCGCTTGATGAGGCCCCCAATCACGAACTCATCGACATGCAGCGACGCTTCATTGTGAGTGCCGTGCTGGGTATGCCGCTTGTTGTGTTTAACATGGGCGGCCATGCCGGATTTTTCAGCGCGCTGATGGGCCAGGCGCAATGGATTGAAGCGGCGCTGGCGACCCCCGTTGTGCTTTGGTGCGGCGCGCCTTTCTTTGTGCGCGGCTGGGCCTCGCTCGTCACGCGCCATTTCAATATGTTCACGCTGATCGCGCTCGGCACAGGCATCGCTTGGAGCTACAGCATGGTCGCAATGCTTGCGCCGCAGCTGTTTCCCGCCGGCTTTCGCAATCATATGGGAGAGGTGCCGGTTTATTTTGAAGCCGCCGCCGTCATTACGCTTCTTGTGCTGCTGGGGCAAGTTCTCGAACTCAAAGCCCGCGAACGCACGGGCGGCGCCATTCGGGCATTGCTTGATCTCGCGCCGAAGACAGCTAGACGTTTAGGCAAAGACGGCTCGGAACAGGACATCGACTTATCGGACGTGCATGTCGGCGATGAGCTGCGCGTACGACCCGGCGATCAGGTGCCGGTCGACGGCGTGATCCTTTCAGGCGAAGGCACGATCGATCAATCGATGATGACAGGCGAGCCTTTGCCCGTGCAGCGCGGCGTGGGTGAGCATGTATTGGCTGCGACGCTCAATCAGGCGGGCAGCTTTGTCATGCGCGCCGACAAAGTGGGCGCGGAGACAACCTTGTCGCGCATTGTGCAACTCGTGGCAGACGCCCAGCGCTCGCGCGCACCGGTACAGGCTCTCGTCGATCAGGTCGCAAGCTGGTTTGTGCCGCTGGTGCTGGCGTCTGCCGCTCTCGCTTTCGCAGTATGGGCGACCGTGGGACCGGAGCCGCGTCTCTCTTATGGCTTGGTCGCTGCCATTGCCGTTCTCATCATTGCCTGCCCCTGTGCGCTCGGTCTTGCGACACCCATGTCAATCATGGTGGGCATGGGGCGCGGGGCGCGCGCCGGTGTCTTGGTGCGCAACGCTGATGCGCTGCAAATGATGGAGCGCGTTGATACTCTGGTGATCGACAAAACCGGTACGCTGACGGAGGGACGTCCCTCACTTGTCGCCGTCGGTGTTGCTCCTGAACACAAAGAAAATGATGTGCTGCGCCTCGCGGCATCCCTTGAACGCGGCTCGGAGCATCCGTTGGCGGCTGCCATTGTGAGTGCTGCCACAGAGCGCGGTCTCGACATTCCCGCCTATACCGACTTCCGCAATGAAAACGGCAAAGGCGCGGCAGGGCTTGTGGAGGGCAAGCACCTCACAATCGGAAGCGCGCGCTTTCTCACCGAGAGCGGCGCTGATGTATCAGCCTTTGCGACTGATGCAAAGCACGCGGCGGAACAAGGTGCCACCGTGATTTTTCTCGCGATTGAAAATCAGGCGGCCGCCTATTTTGTTTTGGCTGACAAAGTGAAGTCCACAGCGGTACCCGCACTCGCAGCTCTGCGCGAGCAGGGATTGCACGTCATCATGGCCACGGGCGACGGCAAGGCGACAGCGGATGCTGTTGCAAAATCGCTCGGCATTGACGAGGTGCTGGCCGAAGCCTTGCCTGCCGACAAGGCGGTGCTGATTGCGAAACTGCGCAGCGAAGGCCGCATTGTTGCGATGGCCGGTGACGGGATCAATGACGCACCGGCTCTGGCAGAGGCTCATATCGGCATTGCCATGGGCACGGGCAGCGACATCGCCATGCAGTCGGCAGGCGTGACGCTCTTGCATGGTGATCTCAACGGGATTGTGAAAGCGCGGACTTTGTCACATGCGACCATGCGCAATATCCGCTTAAACCTGCTCTTTGCCTTTGCCTATAACGCGGCAGGCGTGCCCGTTGCGGCGGGGCTTCTTTATCCGGCGTTCGGAATTTTGCTGACGCCTGTTATGGCGGCAGCGGCGATGGCGCTGTCATCGGTCAGCGTCATCGCCAATGCGTTACGGTTGCAGCGGTTGAAGCTTTAGTTCACGACACGCCCTAGTTAACAACGCGCCATGAGCCGTCGGGCTGCTGGCAGGCTGTGCCGTAGCCATAGGTCATCCGGCCGCCAATATTGGCCTGCGACTGATACTCGCGGCAATACTGGCCCGACTGCGTCTGATAGATGTCGGAAGACGGCGTCGCCTGAATGGGCTGATTATAGCCGTAGTTTGAGCCATAGACGGGCGCGGGCGCATAGACCGGCTGGGCATAGGACGGCTGGCTCGCGGCAGACATCACCGCTGCGCCAAGGATCACACCACCGATCAGCGCGATAGCGGCAAGGCCGTCATCACCGCCACGACGTCCACCACCATGATGGCCGCCACCGTGATAGCCGCCGCCATGGCTGTAACCACCACCGCCGCCACCCCAACCGCCGCCACCGCCGCCGCCATGACGGCCGCCGGCATAGGCAGGCACGCTCAGGGCCATTGATGTTGCAGCCACCAGTGCCACGGCCATGGCCGTGGATTTCAGCGCCTTGCGGGATTTGAGAAATGTACTCATCGAACCAACTCCTGGCAGACTATTCCTTGAGGCGGGTGCCGTGCCTGGGGGTTCAGGTGTCGGATCGCCTTTTGTCATACCGGTATAGGGGGTACTGCCTGAACGCCACCTGAACAAAAAAGGCCGCTCCGGTTGCCCGGAACGGCCGATTTCTGAGGCTTATATCACTTAGCGGGCGACGTTGATGACCTGAAGCTGGGTGAACTCAGCCAGACCTTCTTCGCCAAGCTCCGTGCCGAGACCGGACATTTTCGAACCGCCGAAGGGAATATTCGGTGCGAGTTCAGCGTGTTTATTGACCCAGACTGAGCCCGACTCCATCTGTAAGGCGAGCTTATAGGCGCGGTCAGGATTGGACGACCAGACCGAGCCGCCAAGGCCATAAGGCGAGGCATTGGCACGGGCGACCGCATCTTCGGGATCAGAATATTTGATCACCGGCAGGACGGGGCCGAACTGTTCTTCGTCCACCAGACGCGTACCGTCCGTGATGTCGCGCACGATGGTCGGCTGGATGAAGAAACCGGCACCCGACATTTTCTCGCCGCCCGCGATGACCTTGCCATGCTTCTTCGCATCGGCAATGACTTCGCTCACCTTGTCATATTGCATTTTGTTTTGCAGCGGCCCGAGTTGCGTGCCCTGCTTCAAACCATCGCCGACAATCGCGGCGTTCGCCAGGATCGCCAGCTCGTCGCACATTTCATCATAGATCGATTCATGCACATAAAGCCGCTTCATCGCGATGCAGACCTGACCATTGTTCTGGAAAGCGCTCTGGAACAAAGCAGGCGCCATCTTTTTCGGATCAACGTCATCAAGCACAATGCCCGCATCATTGCCGCCAAGCTCAAGCGTGATGCGCTTCAATGTAGCAGCGGCTCCCGCCATGACTTTGGAGCCGGTGGCGGTTGAACCCGTAAAGGAGATCTTGCGCACATCGGGATGGGCGGTCAGCGCACCGCCGAGATCATTCGCATCCGTGATGATGTTGACGACACCGGCAGGCAGAATGTCTTTGATGAGTTCGCCAAGGCGCAGCGATGTCAGCGGCGTTGTCGGCGCGGGCTTCAACACGATGGTGTTGCCTGCGAGAAGGGCTGGCGGCAGTTTGAACGACATCAGGATCATCGGGAAGTTCCACGGCACGATCGCGCCTATAACGCCGAGTGGCTTCCTGTGCAGTTCCACCTTGCGGCCTTCGCTGTCGTCGATAACTTTAATCGGCAGATCAAGCGCCGTGAAATAGCGGAAGAAAGCGGCGGTGCCATAAACTTCGCCTGTCGCGTCCGCGAGCGGCTTGCCCTGTTCCTGTGTCAGCAGGCGCGCCAGTTCCGCACCATTGGCTTCAATCACATCGGCAATGGCATTCAATGCTTTCTTGCGGTCAGCCATCGGGGTTTTGGACCAGGCCGGAAATGCAGCTTTGGCGGCGGCAACGGCCTGATTAAGCTGCGCCACAGAGGCGCGCGGGCATTTCGCCAGCACTTCCTCGGTCGCGGGGTTGATCACATCCATCGTCTGATCGCCTGCGACGAGCTTGCCGCCGATCAAGAGTTTGTAGTCGCTCATTTGAAATCTCCCTGAATGGTTTTTTATTTCGGCAACAGCGATAAAGCATTCGTATCAAGCACGTGATCGGCACCGCCGAGCAGCATAGCAAAAAACATATCATCTCCGCGCGGCGTACGCTCCACGATCATGGAGGCCACAAACGCCATAATAAACAGCGCAAAACTGTAATGGGCATAGTTTTTCCACACATCGTCAAATGTGAAGTCGCGGACGCCCAATTCAACGAGCTTGTTGTGATAGACTGTCAGCAGCGCCTTTTCATGCGCCCGGCGTTCCTCACGCTTCAGCGCCCCTGACATGAAATAAGACACATCATGCATACCGCAGCCAAGGCCCAGTGACTGCCAGTCAACGACTGTCAGCGGCTTGCCGCCTGCCGCCGTGCCGAACATCATATTGTCGGGCCGGAAATCCATATGGATCAGGCATTTCGGCCCCTGATAGCCGAAACGGTAATGCTCAAAATTGCGGATGAGCGCGTCGCCGATTTCGATGCAATGGGGCGGGATACGCGTTGTGTACCGTTCCTGAAAAGCCGCCCAAAGGGTCACAAACAATTCGCCCGTGGTGATGGGCGCTGCCGCCTTCGTGTCGGTGATCCAGGCGAGGTCTTCAAGCGAGCTGTCACCCCAATGCGACGCGTGAAGCTTCGCCGCTTCAATGAGCGCCAGTTCTGTCTGGTGCAGGCTTACGCCTTTCATCTGGTCGCCCTGCTCGGCTGGCGCGAGGTCTTCCATCATCAGCACAAATTCGCTGGTCTCAGGATCAACATCGGCATGAAGGCAGGTGGGTGTGGAGATGAGCGCTTTGGGTGCCAGCAAATGATAGAAATTCACTTCGCGGATATAGTTGCCGAAATTGACGCCCGTTGCGCGGCTCTCTTCGTCGGATGAGGGAAACTTGCCGACAATGGTGCGCGGCGCGTTGCCTGAGACGCCCTGATATTCCATCGTAAAACGCACACTCTCGCCGACCTGCCCCGTGCCGACGCGCTTGGCGGTAAAATCTTTGACGCTCGCCTTATAACCGCCACGGCGCAGCACTTCCGTGAGCCAGGGTGCTGTCACTTGGGCCGGTCGCAGGATCGGCAGATCGGAAGTCGTCATTCCTCGTCCCCGTTTTCTTTTTATTTTTTAATTGGTCTTACGGCAGTTTTTCCACCGGATGCACATAGACTTCGTTCAATGTGATTTCATTGCCCTTCAGCACCACGAGATCAAAACCGCGCATATAGGTCTTCGTGCCATCGGCCGCGCTGATCGTGCAATACCAGCGCCCTGCATAGCCATTATGCGTCGCCCATGTTTCATGCGGCACATAGTTCATCGGCGGCGTGCTCTCAAAAAGCTTGGTCAGGTATCCGCGCAAGGCTTCGCGGCCCTTCAAACCGTTCGGCACCGACGGATCGCAATAGACTGTGTCCTGCGAATAAAACATCACCAGCTCAGCAACGTTCTTGTCGGACCAGGCTTTGAGCCAGCGCGCATTAAAGTCAATAATATCAACACTCATTCGCGTCAGCCTTCCAGAACACGTGTGCGGTGTTCAGGTGTGAACACTTCGGGCGGCAGCATTTCAGGACCAACCATCACAGCACCGGCATGGGCGCCGAGCATCGGATCGGCGATGCTGCGCGCGTGATAGCTCGCACGACGCGCACGCGCCTCATCGCTGAATTCTGCGTCAAGCACTGACGTCAATTCAGCAGCAAAGCGCAAACGACGCATGCGTTCGCAACGCTCTTCGGCATAAGGCGCAAAGAGCGCAGGCGTCCAGTCCGTCGCGCCATTCAGCAACTCGCTGACAATACGCACATCGCGGTACGTGATCGACAGACCCTGACCCACAATCGGATCGTTCCAACCGGCGGCGTCACCGACAAGCACGGCACCCTCTGCGAATGGTTCATCCGTCCAGGCGTCATTGTTGAAATAGCTGCGCAACGGCCCCGCCTGTTTGCCATCGGCCAAATGACGATTTTCGGGCGAGCAATTCATGCGGAACGCAGCAAGGAAATTTGCCGCGCCGTCTTCACCGGCAAAGCGACGACGATCATCGAGCGAATAAGAGCCATAGATGCGCACGCGGCCATCGCCCTGCGGAAAGGCGAGAAAGGCGAAATCGCCTTCGGTGCCGATGGCCTGTTTCGTATCGTTCCAGCCTTTGGCACCTTCAACCAGCATACCGCCGAACATGTGATGGGGTTTGTTCTGATGGAGCGTGATGCCAGCGGCAGAGCGCGTCGCCGATGAGCGACCGTCGGCGCCGATCACGAGCCGCGCAGTGGCGCTCGATTGCATATTGTTATGCACATAAGTGACGGACGGGTTCGCGCCCAGTTCAATCGCGTTCACTTCAACGCCGCGCAAAGCGGTGACGCCATGGCGTCCCGCTTCATCAAACAATGTCTGGCAATGATGCGGATGACCGATGCAAAGCGGGCCCGCCACATTGGGCAGCATCACGTCGAGCGGCATCGCAACAGCTTCTGACTCTTCGATTGATCGCGTCTCATCATACGTCACATGGGTTTTCAGATGATGGCCGCCCGCCGCGCGCAGCAGATCATAAAGCCCGACGCGCTGCGTCTCGACCACGCCCCAGGGCGCTATCCATTCGCCGCGCACCTGATCTTCAAAAACGGTCGATTTTTCCAGCAGCAGAACTTTGGATCCCGCCTTCGCCATCGTGACGGCCAGCGCCGAGCCGCCGATGCCGCCGCCGACAATGATGAGATCGTAATGGTTGCTCATGTGATGCTGACCTCCCCGTCCGCATGCCTTCTTTTGGCGCGATATTGGCGCTCTATGGGGGTGCGGGCAAGGAGAGGCTTCGGACCCGCCCTAATTGCGCAGACGACGCGACGGTAAATGCGCTGCGCCAAAAGAAACACATCCGCAAAAGCTTGGTTTCTCTGCGCATCTCCCTACATAGTAGCCACACATCCATTGCCCTATTTCACACACAAAACGAGACAAATCATGCCCACATTGTTCGATCCGCTGAAAGTCGGCGCGCTGACGCTGCCCAATCGCATCATCATGGCCCCGCTGACGCGCGCCCGCGCGGGCACCGTGCGCGTCCCCAACGCGCTGATGGCCGAGCATTATGCGCAGCGCGCTTCCGCCGGTCTCATCATCTCGGAAGCAACGTCTGTGACGCCCGCGGGCGTGGGTTACGAAGACACGCCCGGCATCTGGTCGGATGAACAGGTGACAGGCTGGAAGCTCGTGACAGACGCCGTGCACAAAGCCGGTGGCCGCATTTTCATGCAGCTCTGGCATGTCGGCCGCATTTCAGATCCGATGTTTCACAATGGTCAGCCGCCTGTCAGCGCCAGTGCCGTTGCCGCCGTGGGTCACGTCAGCCTCCTTCGCCCCGAGCGTCCCTATCCCGTGCCGCGCGCCCTTGAAACAAACGAATTGGCCGGTGTCGTCGAGGCCTATCGCAAGGGGGCCGAGAACGCGAAGAAGGCGGGCTTTGACGGCGTCGAACTTCACGGCGCTAATGGCTATCTGCTTGATCAGTTCCTGCAGGACGGGTCCAACAAGCGCACCGACCAATATGGCGGGTCGCTTGAAAACCGCGCCCGTCTGATGTTTGAAGCGGTGGACGCCGCCATTTCCGTCTTCGGTGCAGACCGCGTCGGCCTCCATATCGCCCCGCGCGGTGACGCTCATTCGATGGGCGACAGCGACCTGAAAAAGACCTTCCTCTATGTCGCCACTGAAATGGGCAAACGCAAAATCGCCTTCCTCTGCGCGCGCGAACATAAGGGCGATGATTGGCTGACACCGCAATTGAAAGCCGCTTTCGGTGGCGTCTTCATTGCCAATGAAGGCTTCGACAAAGCGTCTGCCACAGCCGTGCTCGCGAGCGGTGAAGCCGATGCGGTCGCCTTCGGCAAGGCTTTCATTTCAAATCCCGATCTCGTCGCCCGTTTCAAAGGCGACACGGCGCTCAATGAATGGAATTTCAAAACCTTCTATGTGAAGGGCGCAACGGGCTATACCGATTATCCGGCACTCGAAACAGCCTCGGCTTAAAATTCGCGCAAGCAAAAGGGTGGCACTGCGAAGCGCCACCCTTTTTATTTTCTGAAAACTCAGTGAGCCGCGTCAGGCTTCTTCATCAGCTCAACCAGCACGCCGCCCATATCCTTGGGATGCAGGAAAATCACCGGCACACCATGCGCACCGATGCGCGGTTCGCCCGTGCCAAGCACCGTTGCACCCTTGGCGCGCATCGCATCGCGGGCGACGATAATGTCATCGACTTCGTAGCAGACGTGATGCTGGCCGCCTTTGGGGTTTTTGGCGAGGAAGCCGTGAATGGGCGAGTCTGCGCCATAAGGCTCAATGAGTTCGATCTGCGAATTGGGCAGGTTCACGAAACACACCCAGACGCCCTGTTCGGGCATGGCCCATTTTTCGGTAATGTCTGAGACGCCGAGCACGTCGCGATAGAGTTTCACCGCTTCGTCGATCGAAGGCGTGGCGACGCCCACATGGTTCAATCTGCCAATCATTGTCTTGTCCTGCGCGAAAAGGATGGGGGAAGCGCCCGTTTTGGCGTTCCGATTGGGCGCGAGACTACAATTTATCGGGGGGTCTCGTCACCTTTGTTGAAAACGCTGCGTCAGGGTGCCGCTTGCCCCCTTGGTATTCGGCTCCGGTCCCGATAACGTCTGGCAAAACAAATTGCCAAAACAAGATCTAACGGGAGGTCCCAATGGAAGACCGGATTAAAACCACCATCACCGAAGGCGTGGCCGATGTGCGCCTTGTCCGCACCGACAAGATGAATGCGCTTGATGATGCGATGTTCAATGCCCTCATCGAAACAGGCGAGCGCCTGAAGAAAGACGCGTCCATCCGCGCCGTTGTGATCTCCGGCGAAGGCCGTGCTTTCTGCGCCGGTCTCGACATGAGCAATTTCGGCAAGATGGCATCGGGCGAGCGCGGCGGCGACGGCGACAAGGCGGTTGCAAGCCGCTTGGCCGGCCGCACCCATGGCACCAGTAACCGCGCGCAATATGCCGCTATGGTCTGGCGCGAAATGCCCGTCCCCGTCATAGCTGCCGTCCACGGCGTTGCTTTCGGCGGCGGCTTTCAGGTCGCGCTTGGCGCCGACATGCGCTATATCGCGCCCGGCACGCGCATGTCCATCATGGAAATCAAATGGGGTCTCGTGCCCGATATGGCCGGCATGGCGCTGATGCGCACATTGGCGCGTGACGATATTTTGCGCGAGCTCACCTATACAGGCCGCATCTTCTCCGCCGAAGAAGCGCTTGAATATGGTTTTGCGACAAAGATCGTTGATGATCCTTATGCCGCCGCGCTTGAAACCGCGCGCGAGATTGCCGACAAGCACCCCGCCGCCATCCGCGCCAACAAACGCATGCTCAATGCCATCCCTGATTCCAATGAAGCCGCGATCCTTCTGGCGGAATCGGTCGAGCAGGACAAACTCATCGGCAGCCCGAACCAGAAGGAAGCCATCATGGCCAACCTCGAAAAGCGCCGTCCCGTATTCAAAGCCTGACGATAGGAACGAGAAACAATGAAAACGCGTATTACAGAACTCTTCGGCATCCAGCACCCGATCATTCAGGGCGGCATGCATTTCGTCGGTCTCGCTGAAATGGCGGCAGCCGTCTCAAACGCCGGTGGTCTCGGCATTATCACGGGCCTGACGCAACCGACGCCGGAAGATCTCGCCAAAGAAATCGCCAAATGCAAAAAAATGACAGACAAGCCCTTCGGTGTGAACCTCACCTTCCTGCCCGGCTTTGCCAATCCGCCCTATCCTGAATATATCCAGGCGATCATCGACGGCGGTGTGCGCATTGTCGAAACTGCCGGTCGCAGCCCCGAAGCCTATATGCCTGCGATGAAAGCCGCCGGCATCAAAGTGATTCACAAATGCACCTCTGTCCGCCACTCGCTCAAGGCCGAACGTATCGGTTGCGATGCGGTCAGCGTTGACGGTTTTGAATGCGGCGGCCATCCCGGCGAAGACGATATCCCCAACATGATCCTTCTGCCCCGCGCGGCGGAAGAGTTGAAAATCCCCTTCGTCGCCTCAGGCGGCATGGGCACGGCCTCGCAGCTCGTCGCTGCTCTGGCGCTCGGTGCCGATGGCATCAACATGGGCACACGCTTCATCGCGACAAAGGAAGCCCCCGTCCATGACAATGTGAAAAAGGCGCTCGTCGCCGCCTCCGAACTCGACACGCGCCTCGTCATGCGCTCGCTGAGAAACACCGAACGCGTGCTGAACAATCCGGCGGTCGAAAAGATCATCAAGATCGAACACGACAAGGGCGATGCCGTGACAATCGAAGACATCCGCGAATATGTCGGCGGCGTCTATCCGCGCGTCATGCAGGACGGCGACATGGATGCAGGCGCATGGAGCTGCGGCATGGTGGCCGGTCTCATCCATGATGTACCGACCTGCAAAGAATTGATCGACGGCATGATGGCCGAAGCTGATGCCATCATCCGCAACCGCCTCGGCAAATTCCTCGCCGCCTGAGCGATCCGATAGAAGAAGCCCGCAATGCCGGAAGGTGTTGCGGGCTTTTATTTGTCTGACGCGTCGAAAACCGCATCGACCATCTGCGCGACGAGCTTCTTTGCCTGCGCCACAGTCAGGTTTTGATCCACGCGCAAACGCCGCCACACATCAAAACTCAAAAGCATGTCGAGGGCTTCAAGCCGCTGTTTATCGCGCGCGAGTTCGGGGCCGAGCGCCTCAATCAGGGACGCCCGCATAAAGGCGGCCATGCCCGCTTGTTCTTCCGTCAGGAAGCGCGAGCGGTGTTTATGCACATCGGCGGCAATCTTGAAAGGCATCATGCGTTCAAAAACGCGGGCGCGGCGCGCGGCCAGCTCATTCAATCGCGCGCGTCCGTCGCCTTCAGGCAGAGGGGCCGCTGCAATCGGCATCAGTTCTTCATTCATCCGCGCCGATATTTCGCGGTAGAGACTTTCCATATCGTCGAAATGACGAAAGACCGTGCGCAGGCCCACTTCGGCGCGGGCGGCGACCATTTCAGCCCCTGGCGCAATCGCGCCTTCGCCGATCAGCGCGAGCATCGCCTCAACAATCTTGCGGCGGTTTTCCGCACCGCGCACGCGCCGTCCGTCCGTTGCTTCTGCTTTTTCAAGCGCCGTCATGCTTTGCCCTTAGATAAATCTCACGGGCAGCAATCAAACCGAAAAAGACGAAAGATACAACCGCCCCGTATTGTCCCGGCGGCACGACCGGCAAAGGACGCCAGACAAAGAAGAGAAAGAGGCTCAGAACCGACCCGACCAGATGCAGGATGAGAAGCGGGAAAACATAGTCGCGGTATCGCCAGACGGCATAAAGCTCAATAAGACCCATCGTGATCTGGCCTGCACCGACCGCACCGATGAAGAACAGGATGACATCACGATTTTGCGAGATATCAAGACCGGCAATGTTGGTGAGCCCGCCGTCAGGCGCGAAGAAGTGAATACTCCCGCGCATGAGATTGATGAGGCCGAGAAGCGCGACGGCACCGAGAAGAATTTTCGACGCGGCTTTCGGGACCATGGTCTCACCCCGTAATGGCATCGTTGAGAGACGAGCGGATGAGCAATTGCCCTGCCAGCCCTGCCTCGCGGTGAATGCCGATGGCGGCGACTTCCGGCGAGGCGGCAATCGCAAAGAAGCCTGCGGCAGAGGGATATTCGACCATCGCCACCACATCCCAAAGGTCGGAGACTTCACCGATCACAACGTCTTTCAGGTCGGCTGAAATCAGCATATGACCACCGCCCTTGGCGACGATGTCGCGCATCGCCGCGCCATAGCGCATATAGGCTTCACGGCCGCTGATCTTCTCGTCCCGTCCGTCTTTATATTCGGCCACGTCACGAAATTTCAAAAGATTGAGCATGACGATGGGCTTGTCATCTTTGGAACCTGCAAGTTCCATCAGCTTTTCGCGCGTCGGATAAACGGCAATATCGTAATTCATGATGTCCCCCTCAGTTTGCTTTGATAAATGTGTCGATCAGCGTCACGAGTTCAGCGGGCTTGTCCTCCTGCAAAAAATGCCCGCCGCCTTCGATGATCACATGTGGCTGGCCTTTGGTGCCCGGCACACGCTCATGGAAAATGCGTTCGCCGCCTTTGGACACGGGGTCGCCGTCGCTGAAAGCGGTCAGCACAGGTTTTGTATATGCGGCAAGCACTTTCCATGCTTCTTTGTTTTCAGCAACCGAACCATGCTCCGGCGTAATCGGCACGAGAGCGGGAAAACGACGCGCACCGGCTTTGAACTTTTCTTCGGGGTAAGGGGCGAGATAAGCCGCCTTCTCAGCCGCGCTAAGCCCGCGTTTCGTGCCCATGCTGACAATCTCGCCGACAGGCAATTCCGGCACGCTCTGGCTGAAATCAAGCCATTGCTGAAACGCATCCGTGCGGCCTGTGCCGATGGGAAGGCCTGTATTGGCGACAACCACGCGGGCAAAACGCTCAGGGAATGCTGCCACGAGACGCAAACCGATCAGCCCGCCCCAGTCCTGACAGAACAGCGTGATGTCTTTCAGGTCATTGGCGAGAAGCCAGGCGCTCATCCACGCAACATGGCGCTCATAGGTGTAATCGCTTTGCTCCGACGGTTTGTCCGACTTACCAAAGCCGATGAGGTCAGGCGCGACGACGCGGTGCCCTTTGGCGACCAGCCCCGCAATCATATGGCGATAGAGAAATGACCATGAAGGTTCGCCATGCATGAGAAGGACGGGGGCCGCATCGCGCGGACCTTCATCCACCGCATGAATGCGCAGCATTTGACCGTCGCCCGACGCAATGTCGGTCCAGTGCGGGCCATAAGGGTAATCCGGCACATGGGCAAAGCATGCGTCCGGTGTTCGCAAAATCTTCAAAAGCGCCTCCTGTTTGACCTGTTCTGTATCCGGCCATATAGTGACATTAATCGTGTCACTATATTCTGAAGGCGTCAACGCCTGAAAAACCTGTAGGGTGAAATGCAAAAACGGGAGAGCGGCTTTACACACCGCTCGAGTTCCCCGCAATCCGCGCCGGTCTCGTCTGCTCCCACGCTGCCGACAAAGATCAGGACCATCAATGGCCGCGCGAAAAAGTAGCGCAAATCCTGAGAACCGCCTTCTCCGTCAGCACGCCGGTCACCGCTGATGCGTTGTGAAAGCGGATACTGCAGGCCGTAATTTCACCAAATCGTCGACCAAATACCTCGCTGAGCGAAGCTGCGAAATTTCTGTTCTGTCTTTCAAAGTGAGTGTAAATCATTCGTATACAGAGCGTGAAGCGGGTATGGCGTGATAATCCTTCCCGCACGCGGTCTCTCCGGCACAGTTTTCTAAAACAGACGACCGAACCTGCTGAATTTCAAAAGAAATTCCGCGATTCTTTGAATAGACCTTTATATCTGGAAGTGAATGGTGCAGTGGGCAGTCTTCGACGAGGTCTGCTTTGAGTGAAATTCCCTGATAACAGGGTATTTACAGAGAAAATATCGTAAACGGGGGCGAAATCTGCACTTCACCACTGATAATTCCAAGCGATTTGAAAGCCTCGGCACAAATTTCCCTGCTTAATTGAACAGGGAATGTCTTTTTAAGAGCAGGGAATTTAATTCACAGAACAGGGAGAATTTCTCACTCATTAGATGGCAGCGAATTTCGACACGATGCACGTTCCTTTAAAATTAACAGTGCAGTCGCAGAGACTACAATGCCCGCTTCTCCGATCATCATATCTTCCTGCGCGTGTCGCAAAATGAAGACATCAGCTGCTCTCTGAACTCCACCTTCTTCGTGAGAAATACGCCGCCCAGCCTTGGACGCTAAATTTGAATTTTCCAGCTTTAAATGGTCCAAGAAGTTGGGAGCAGGTCAGAAAATGCAAAACGCTCAATTTACATTACATCAATACTGGGGGCCACAATGATTTTTTCGACGGTTTGATTCTTGCCATCAATCCAGATATTTATTGCCCAAGTGTATGAAATACGCCCCAAATAACGGAGTCTATATTTCTGCAGTGAATACGTACAAAGCAAAAAATTCTTCGGGATCTCCCAATGTGTCTCACATTTTGCTTGAGGAAAATTATCGATAATCAACTGCACAGGGGTCCCGACCGGATAAACACGCAAGAACTCTTCTGTCGCTACTTTTTGAATTGCGTCTACCCCCCTTTTGTCGTCCGCCATATAGTTTTCAAAACAGAATTTTTTCAACTCATCACAGTGGTTGCCGGAAGAAAATGACCTAAACTCAAGCACCGAAATGCCAAGCAACACAGATACAATCGCAAATAAGTAAATCCATTTTTTATTGAACTGCATTCTACTTCTCTTCAACAAATTAACATTACATAACCATCACCAATCAATGGCCTACCGAATGTCCCCAATCTTTTGCCGGGGCCCAGACCATATCATCAGGCATCTTACCGCCAGAATTGTATATAATTTGCGCAGCAGCAGTGTTTGAATTTGGGCCGCTTACGGGCCTATAGGTGTAGGCCGAATAGGAATTCCCCCTCGCGATTACTGACGCCTCAAAATCTGTGGATGCCATATCCGATGGAGGAGAAATCAAATAAACAGAGCCGGGTATTCGACCTCTTAGCGCTAAAAAATCATCCGTTGAAGTCTTGGTATAGACCCCTAGGTTGCTGTCAAAGGTGTTGTGCCCATATGATAAACTAAACTGTTTTTTGATATTTGAATTCACCGGATCTTCACTTGAAGTTACGAAAACACCGCAATGATTGGCAATGCCAACAACACCCCGACACGCCAAATATACAGCATTGAACAAATATCCGTATGCGGCGGTCTTCGCCCCATCCCAGAACTTACCCCCACCGATTGCTGAGGCTGTACCACCAACTGTGACAGAAGCGGCAAAGCCACCGAACTGGCCCATTGTAACCACCTTCGGCGCTATGCAACCACGCGCTCATCCAGGCGACGTGCCGCTCATAGGTGTAATCGCTCTGCTCAGACGGTTTATCCGATTTGCCAAAACCGATGAGGTCGGGTGCCACAACGCGGTGACCTTTGGCGACAAGCCCCGCAATCATATGGCGATAGAGAAAAGACCATGACGGCTCGCCATGCATGAGGAGCACAGGGGCCGCATCGCGCGGGCCTTCATCAACCGCATGAATGCGCAAGACCTGACCCGTGCCTGATGCAATATCGGTCCAGTGCGGCGGGTAAGGATAATCCGGCACATGGGCAAAGCATGCGTCCGGTGTTCGCAAAATCTTCAAAAGCGCCTCCTGTTTGACCTGTTCTGTATCCGGCCATATAGTGACATTAATCGTGTCACTATATTTCGAAGGCGTCAACGCCGGAAAAACCTGTAGGCTGAAATGCCCATAAAATAAAATCTTGAGAAGAACGGGAGAACGGCTTTGACCCTGAAATCATTTCTGATGCGTCATGCGACGACGGTGATCACAAGCAAATGGTTGCGCGACATAAAACGCGCGCGTCATGCCCGTTTTCGCAAGCGCGGCGGGCACGCCCCCATCATTTATTATTTTCATCAGGCCGATGACCCCTACAGCCACCTCGCCGCGCAGGCGCTTGAAAAAATACAGGCGCGTTACAAGGTTCATCTCGTCGCGCATCTTGTCTCGCCGCCCGACGATGCCGCCGCACCCGAACGCGAAAAGCTGAAGCTCTACGCGCTGCGCGACGCCGCCCGCGTTGCAAAGCAATATGGATTTTCCTTTCCCGCCAATGCCGGATTGCCTGATCCGGCGAATGTCACCCTTGCCGCGCAACGTCTGACGGCGGCACTCGCGCAATCGGACTTTGTGAGATTGGCTCCTGCTATCGGTGACGCTTTATGGACCGGCGACAATGATGCCACGAGGGCTTTGCCGCAGGCCGACAAAGCCGCGACAGATAAAGCCATTGCCGATGGTGATGCCGCGCGCAAAAAATTCGGCCACTATCTGTCGGGCATGTTCTATTTTGAAGGCGAATGGTATTGGGGCATCGACCGTCTGCATCATCTCGAAGCGCGCTTGCAAGAATTGGGATTTGACGTCGCGCCCAAAGGCACGCCCGCCATTGCGCCTTACCGCGACATGAAACTTTCGCCCGCGCCTCATGCGAAAACACCGCCTGTCATTGAATACTGGTTTTCCTTCCGCAGTCCGTACTCATGGATTTCCGCGCCACGCATGCGCAAGCTTGCAAAGCACTATGGCTGCGAACTTCGTCTGCGTTTCATTCTGCCGATGGTGATGCGCGGTCTGCCCGTGCCGCAGGTCAAGCGCATGTACATCACGCTTGATACAAAGCGCGAAGCCGATTGTGTGCACCTTCCCTATGGCACGATTGTCGATCCCGTAGGCCCCGGTGCCGCGCGTGCGCTTGCCGTTCTCCATCATGCGATCCGCTTGGGTCACGGCGAAGAATTTGCCGAGCTTGGTATGCGCGCCGCTTTTGCCGACGGCATTGATCTCGCGTCCGACAGCGGCATGTTTGATGTCGCCAAGCGAGCAGGCCTCACGGAGGCACAAACCCGCGCGGCACTGGCGGATGAAAGCTGGCGGCCCATTGCAGAGGAAAATCGCGAGGCGCTTTTTGCCGCCGGTCTTTGGGGCGCGCCGACCTTCCGTGTGGATGGCAGGCCCGCCCATTGGGGGCAGGATCGCTTTTGGGCGCTGGAAGAGGATATTCTGGAAGCCATCGCAACGCGTAATAGCCGGTAGGCGATTTAGAGGGCTAAGAAGAAGGTGCGGGACATAAACCGGAAAAACATCCCTATCCCCGCCTGATTATTTCTCGTTTCTCGCACCCTCGAAAGCGAACAACGAAAAACCAACGATCTCGACATGGAAACGATCGATCTCTTGCAAGAATCGCTCGGAATCCGAGCCTCAATCTTGATGGATAACTCGCCTATCCCCGCTTTTCTGACACCCCCCAGCGGAGCGGAGTTGACTCTTGGATGAAGCAGGAATAGAACAAAAAGAGAACATCATAGGTCGAACAGCAGGTCGCCATGCCCTCTCACAGTTCCGCTTCGCAGCCCCTCCACGCCTCCCCCAAAAGCGTTTTATCGTCCTTTGTTTCCGACATGTCGGGGCCGGCATCCGCTGAAACCAAGGCACGGATCATTGCCGATTTGCGTCGCCGCATTGCCGTGCAGGGCTTTACCGACGAGAGCCCGCGCGGGTCTGTCATTGCTCTTGGTGCTGATCTTCTTGATGCGGCTTTACCGGAACATGGTCTTGCCGCCGCCGCTCTCCATGAAGTCCGCGCCGCTGATTACCGCGATATGGGCGCGAGTCTCGGCTTTGCCGCCGCTCTCGCCGCGCGTTGCGCCGAGACGTTCAGCGATGCGCCTATCCTTTGGTGTGAAGGTTCACACGCCCCTTTCGATATGGGTCGTCTTTACGGACCGGGGCTTGCCGCTTTCGGACTTGATCCGGCGCGGCTCATTCTGGTGTCTCCGTCAAATCCGGTTGATCTTCTCTGGACGATGGAAGAAGCATTGCGGCTTGGGGCTTTTGCCGCCGTCATCGGCGAGATCGACGGGCGCACGCATGTCGTCAATCTGACAACGACGAGACGATTGCAACTCGCCGCCGAAGCAGGCGGTCGCCCGGCTCTACTGCTCACAGGTCATGCCTCTGCGGGCGCGAGTGCGGCTGCCACGCGCTGGTGCGTCGCGTCTGCTCCCAGCAGCGTTGCCGAAGCCGCGATGCGCGTGCAAGACATGGACAATGTTCTGCCGTCTCTTGGTCGCCCGCGCTGGAGCGTACAGCTTGAAAAATGTCGCGGTGCGCAAGCAGGAGCGGAAGGCACGGCCTCGCTCTTTGAGCGCGAGCTGCGGCTTGAATGGGATGCCCGCGCGCGCCTTCTGCGTAATGTACCGGTGAGGTCGCGCGCACCGCGCGACGCAGCGCCGGTGTTGCATGTGATGCACGCCACCTGAGTTGCTTGTTCCTTTTGTCTGAGGTCGTGTCACATGAGCGGGCAAAGGCGGATCGTTTCTATCTTTTTATCGCATTGGCCGATTGACCGGTTTCTGCGGGCGCATGGCGCGGGGCTTGATATTCAAAAGCCGCTGGCCCTCGCTCATCCCGATCACGGCGGCATGCAGATTACCGCGCTGACCAAAGCCGCACACGCAGAAGGCATCACGCGCCATCAGCGTCTTGCCGATGCACTGGCGCTCCATCCCGCTCTTGATGTGCGCGATGCTGATTTTTCCGCCGACCGTGCCGCCTTGAAAAATCTAAGCGACTGGTGCGGGCGCTATACGCCATGGACTGCGCCCGACGCACACGGACTTGCAAACGAGCCTGACGGTATTCTCATGGACATTACCGGCTGCGCACATTTGTTTGGCGGCGAGAAGGCTCTCATCAAAGATATGGCGGCCCGCTTTTCCGGCTTTCACATCCACACCCGCATCGCAGTCGCTTCCACAGTGGGAACAGCATGGGCGCTTGCGCGCTTTGGTGCCAACCGATTGACGGTACTCAAAGCGGGAGCTGAGAGCGCTGCCCTGAGCCCTCTGCCCGTTGCCGCTTTGCGTTTGCCCGGCGACATTGTGGATGGTCTGGCGCGGCTTGGCCTCAAACGCGTTGATGATCTTTTGGGTCGTGCCCGTGCGCCGCTCACCGCACGCTTTGGCCGCGCCGTAACGCTCAGGCTTGATGAGGCACTGGGATATGTCGCCGAACCCATTTCACCGCAAGCACCGCTTGTGCCTTACCGTGTGCGGGTGCTCTTTGCCGAAGGGCTGACACGGCTTGAAGACATTGAGCAGGTCATTGATCAACTGACTGATGAACTTTGCGACCTGCTTGAGCGGTACCATAAAGGCGCGCGGCAACTTGAGGTTCGTCTCTTCCGGGTTGACGGCGTTGTCACGACCTTACAAGCCGGGACAAGTGCTCCTTCGCGCGCCCCCGCGCATCTTGCCAAGTTGCTGCGTGAAAAACTCAACCATATCGGTGATGCATTTGATGCAGGCTTCGGCATTGAAGCCGTAAGCCTTGCCGCGCTCACCGTTGATCCGCTGGCACAGACGCAGTGCATCATGACCGGCTCAACCAAACCCGCTCCCGATATTAACGGGCTGATGGATCGGATGAGCAACCGGCTTGGGCCTGCGCGCGTGACGCGGCTGACCTCCCGCGCGAGCCACATACCGGAGCGCGCGTCTTATCCCGTGCCGGTTATGCGTCACGGCGAACTTATTTCGGTGCAGGATTGGCGCGTCGCGGCACTGGAGCGACAAGGCGGCGCAATGGCCCGGCCGTTGCGCATGTTGGGGGCGCCTGAACCCATCGACGTCACGGCCGAAATTCCCGAAGGACCGCCACGACGCTTTCGCTGGCGACGTGTGCTTTATCAGATCGCGCGCGCTGAAGGACCGGAACGGATCGCGCCTGAATGGTGGCGCAATGCACGCGACCGCACGCGCGACTATTACCGCGTCGAGGACACAGGCGGGCGGCGCTTCTGGCTTTACCGCGACGGACTTTATACGGGCAATGAAGACATGCCGCGCTGGTATATTCAGGGGGTATTCGGATGACCGACGCACCCTTTGCCGAGCTTTGCGTTGCTACGAATTTCAGTTTCTTACGCGGCGCATCCCATGCCGATGAATTGGTGGCGATGGCCAGGCATCAGGGTCTCAGCGCTATCGGCATTGCTGATCGCAATACGCTATCAGGCATTGTGCGCGCTCACGTCGCCGCAAAGGCAGCAGGCTTGAAACTTCTCGTCGGTGCCCGCCTCATTATGACGGATGGGTTTGAAGTGATTGCCTATCCGCAGGACCGCGCCGCTTATGGTCGCCTCACAAAACTTCTGACGCTCGGCAACCGGCGTGCTGAAAAAGGTGAGTGCCATCTGACGCTCAACGATGTGATCGAAGCAGGCCAAGGACAATGCTTCATCGCCATGCCACCCGCCACACCGGACGCCTGTTTTTCTATCTCTCTCAATCGTCTGGCCAATGCGTTCAGAGGTTCTGTCTGGCTCGCGCTCACGCCACATTATGACGGCAGCGATGTGCGACGATTCCGGGCGCTCCACACTTTGGCGCATGACGCACATATACCGCTCGTCGCCACCAATGACGTTCTGGCCCATGCGCCGGAACGCAAAGCCTTACAGGATGTGCTGACCTGCATCCGCGAACATGTCACTTTAGAAACGGCGGGCTTTCTGCTTGAGGCCAATGCCGAACGTCACATCAAGCCCGGCGCAGAGATGACACGTCTATGTGCGGGCTTTCCCGATGCGATCTCTCAGACATTGCGCATCGCTGAGCGCTGCCGCTTCTCACTTGATGAACTCAAATATGAGTATCCCGCCGATACATTCTCTGAGAATGAAACACCGCAAGAACTCTTGGAACGGCTCACATGGGAGGGAGCGGCGGCGCGTTTTCCTCACGGGATTGATCCTAAAATAAAAACAACTATCGAGCATGAACTGGCGCTCATTGAGCTAAAGCAATACGCGCCCTATTTTCTCACCGTGCATGACATCGTGCGCTATGCGCGCAGCGTCAATATCCTTTGTCAGGGACGCGGCTCGGCGGCGAACTCTGCCGTCTGTTTTTGTCTCGGCATCACATCTGTCAACCCGACCGAAGTTGATCTCCTGTTTGAACGGTTTGTCTCCGTCGAACGTGAAGAGCCGCCGGATATTGATGTCGATTTTGAACACGAGCGGCGCGAAGAGGTGATGCAATACATCTATGAAAAATATGGCCGTCATCGCGCAGGGATTGCCGCCACTGTTATCTCTTATCGCAGCCGCAGCGCCATCCGCGATGTCGGCAAAGTGTTCGGCCTGTCCGAAGATGTGGTTCATGCTCTGTCGCGCTCGAGCTGGGGTTGGTCGAGCCATGGTGTATCTGAGGATGATGCAAAGCGGACGGGGCTTGATCCCACGGAACCACGCCTTGCCATGGCGATTGATCTGTCACGGCAGTTGATGGGCTTTCCGCGCCATCTCTCACAGCATGTCGGCGGCTTTGTTATCACCAAAGGGCCGCTTGATGAAGTCGTGCCCATCGGCAATGCCGCCATGATCGACCGTACTTTTGTCGAATGGGACAAGGATGATCTTGATGCGCTCGGCATTCTGAAAATCGACGTGCTGGCGCTTGGCATGCTCAGCTGCATCCGTCGCGCTTTTGATTTGTTGCGCTACCATCACGGCATTGATCTCGATCTTGCCACCGTGCCGCAAAACGACACGGTGACTTACGACATGCTCTGCAAAGCGGATTCCGTCGGTGTTTTTCAGGTCGAGAGCCGCGCGCAAATGTCGATGCTGCCGCGCCTGCGTCCACGCAATTTCTACGACCTTGTGGTCGAAGTGGCGATTGTGCGGCCCGGTCCCATTCAGGGCGGCATGGTGCATCCCTATTTGCAACGCCGCAGTGGCAAAGAGAAAGTCGATTACCCCTCACTCGCGCTTAAAGAAGTTTTGCACAAGACGATGGGCATACCGCTCTTTCAGGAACAGGCCATGAAAATCGCGATTGTGGCGGCTGGTTACTCACCCGGCGAAGCTGATCTGTTGCGGCGCGCGATGGCCACCTTCCGCCGCACCGGCACCATCGGCATGCATCGCGAGAAATTCATCGGGGGCATGATCGCCAATAATTACGAGCCTGATTTTGCTGAACGCTGTTTCAAACAGATTGAAGGCTTTGCCGATTATGGTTTTCCCGAAAGCCATGCGGCGAGCTTTGCGCTTCTCGTTTATGTCTCTGCCTGGATCAAATGCCATTACCCGGATGTATTTTGCGCGGCGATTTTGAATTCGCAGCCGATGGGCTTTTACGCCGCCGCACAATTGGTGCGTGACGCCAAAGAACATGGCATCGAAATCCGCGAGGTTGACATCAATCACAGTGATTGGGATTGCACGCTTGAACGGGTGAGTGGCACACGTCATTGCGCCGTGCGCTTGGGACTACGTCAGATCAAAAGCTTGACCGCCGATATGGGACAGGTGATTGAGGCCAAGCGCGGGCAGGGCTTTGACTCTGTGCGGCATCTCTGGTTGCAAACACAATTGAGCCCGCGCCTCATTGAACGGCTCGCGGATGCTGATGCATTCGGCTCCGTCGGGCTCGACAGACGCGCAGCACTTTGGGCCGTGCGCGGGCTCGGTGGTTACAGCGAAGGGCAATGCGGCAAGATGCCTGCCGCCATGCCGCTCTTTGCGGCCCACGAGGAAGGTGGCTTTCAGCATGAAGCGGAAGTCGCCTTACCATCCATGCCGCTCGGCGAGCATGTGGTGCTTGATTACGCCACACTGCGTCTGTCACTCAAAGCACACCCAATTTCATTCTTGCGGGAACGCTTCAGGAGCCGGGGTGTCATGACGCACAGGAGGCTTGCAGAGAACATACCGAACAATGCACGGGTTCATATCGCCGGTCTTGTGCTGGTGCGCCAGCGTCCGGGCACAGCAAGCGGCGTGATCTTTGCGACGCTTGAGGATGAAACCGGGATTGCCAATATTATCATCTGGCCAAAAGTCTATGAACGCTTTCGCCGCATCGTGCTCACGTCGCGCCTCTTCGGCATCAAGGGCCGCGTACAGAAAGAAGGAATCGTCATCCATGTCATCGCTGATGAGATCGAAGATCTGACATACGAGTTGGCGACGATTTCAACGGCGAGTGATATTGCCCGTGACGAGCCGGATCCGCGCGCGACCAGAGCGCTGCGTCACGAGACCGAGCAATTGCGTGCGGCGAGGTTTGTTCCTAAAAGCCGAGACTTTCACTGATCCTCGGCACTAATTACTGCGCGCCATACCCACCATCAACGGCAAGCGCATGGCCGGTCACAAAGCTCGCGGCATCCGATGCAAGCCAGATTGCGGCTTCTGCCGCTTCTGATGGATGGCCGAGACGTCCCATAGGTTTCAGCGCAAGAATGGCAGAACGAAATTCAGGTACGGCTTCCTGTAACCGATCCACCATCGCCGTCTCGATCATACCGGGGCAAATCGCATTCACACGGATGCCAAGCCTGGCGACGTCAATCGCCACTGAGCGTACCAACCCGACCACACCATGCTTGCTGGCGACATAGGCGGCAAGCCCGCCCGCACCGACAAGGCCCGCTACCGACGATGTCGCAACAATTGAACCTTTGCCGTTTTTGACCATCGCAGGCAGAACCGCCGCCATCGTCTGCCATGTGCCGACAATGTTGGTTTCGATCACACGCATGAAATCAACTTCGGGCACTTCCCAAGGGGCGCTGATAGCGCCTTCGACACCGGCATTGGCAAAGAGAATATCCGGTACTCGTCCAAGCTTCTCTTTACCGAGCGCGAGAAGTTCGTCAACGTCGCTTCTCCGGCGAATATCTGTGCGCCGGAAAATCGCGGGTGCGCCCATGTCGCGCAACTCCTCAGCAACTTTCTCACCGTTCTCAGCCATGTCACCCAGAATGAGCGCCGCTCCTTCACGGGCGGCCGCCAGCGCGATCGCGCGGCCGATGCCCGCTGCGGCACCCGTTACCAATGCCGTCCTGCCCGCCAGAGATCCCGCCATCATTCCCCCAATACGTCTCATTCGTTTGACAAGCAGCGTCAGGGTTTCTCCTAACCAGGGAAACTACACGGAGGGGGGAGGGGGATCGCTCTTTCGGGGTTACTCGATCAGTTGCTGGCGCAGCGCAATAGCCACCGCATGGGCCCGGTCTGATGCGCCGAGCTTTTCATAGAGGCTTTTCAGATGGGCCTTCACTGTGTCTTCCGATATGGCCAGCGATGAGGCGATCACCTTATTGCTTTGGCCGTCTGACAGACATTCCAGCACCTGCACTTCTCGTGTGCTCAACAGGCTCTTACGCCCCTGTTCGCGAGCATCCTGCGCGAGGCGCTGCAATAGCGGCTTTGTCACTTCGGCCTGCAGGTAAGCCGCGCCGGATCGCACCGCGCGGATGGCGCGCAAGAGATCATCCTTGCCTGCGCTTTTCAACACATAGCCGCTTGCACCTCCATTCGTCGCTTCCCACACATAAGCCGGATTGTCATACATGGTGAAGACGATGATGCCCATTTTGGGCACTGCGCGGGCGATCTCACCAATGACAGCGAGACCACCCATGCCCGGCATTTTCAAATCAACAATAGCGAGGTCTGGTTTCAGTTCGGCGATCTCGTTGATGGCCGCCCGCCCCTCGCCGCTTTGCCCGACGATCACGAGGTCGCCTTCCGCCTCGAGCATAGTGGCAATGGCCTGACGCAGCACATGATGATCGTCGATCAGATAAATGCTGGTGGCTTTCATGCGGCATGTCCTTCGGGCAGCGTCACAGTCACAGTTGTGCCTTCACCGGATATGGTCGAAATTTCAAATGTGCCACCCAATGCCTCGGCGCGTTCGCGCATCGTCAAAAGACCGAGATGGCCCGGCTCCGTCTTGTGCGGATCAAACCCCTCTCCATCGTCGCTGATGGTAAGTACGGCCCCACCACCCGCATACACCGGAGGAGCCAATGAAATCACAACGCGCGTCGCCTTGGCGTGTTTGCGAATATTGATCAGGCTCTCTTGAACAATGCGAAACAACATGGCCTCCGCTGCCCTCTCGTCAAACTCTACTGTGTCGTCGATCTTCAATGTTAGATCGAAAGGCACATTCACGCTCATACGCGCCACATATTCACGTACCGCCTCGCAAAATCCAAAATCATCAAGCACGGTCGGCCGCAAATCATTCATCATCAACCGCACGTCATTGGCGCAGGCCTGAGCCTCGTTTCCAAGTGACTTCAACCGTAATTTTAAGTCGTCAGGCAGCTTGTCATGATCGGCCAGCGATCCCAATCCCTGTTGCAGCACAAAGAGCTGATGACCGAGGCGATCATGCAGGTCACCCGCGACGAGGCGACGCTCTTCTTCTTGTGCTCCGATCAAACGACGCAGCAACAGCCGGGTGCGGTCACGTGCGAGACGGAACGCCTTCTCGCGTGATGTGGCGAGACTAAGATTTTTCCGCGCCCAACGCGCCAGCATCACACCGAGTAAGGTCGCGAAGACGAGATAGAAAATCGCAATCGTCAAATCGGTGAGACGTATGTCCGGCGCCGATGCGAAGAAAAACAAAACCACGCTGAGCGCGGCATTGAGCGCCAGTATCAGCACCACATCGCGGCCGCCAAGACGAAAAACAGTAGCGAGCAATGTGAAGTAAAAGAAGGGATAGAAAAGCGAGCCAATGCCGCCGGTCATTGCACACATGAGCGCAGCCAGAATAGGATCGCCCACGCTTGTCAGTCGCGCTGCGGCACGGATCGAGCCCGCACGATCAATGCGCCAATGGCTCCACGCCGTATAGATAAGCCCACCGCCAAGCACGGCCCAAGCGTTTCCGACATCCGATGTCATATCTCGCCAAAGCAGGATCAGCACCCAAGCGACTATGCCGAGCCAACGCAGCCATGCCACTTCGCGCTCCGCCTGCCGCAGATGCGCGAGCGTATGCTGCTCGAACCGACTATCTGCTTCAATATGATCTCGTGCTTCTAAGACGGTCACAAGCTTCGGCCTTTCCCGCTGTCTCGCCCGCCGGATCAGCATGAGCCATGATGCACGTGCGATCAATCTCGCAACTCAACCAACCTGCTCAAGAAACTCCCTAACTACGGCGTTTGTTTCCTCAGCTTTCTCCTGTTGCAACCAATGTCCCGCGCCAGAAATGATCCGGCTCCCCAACCAGTTCGTCATCACTTCCGGTGCCCGCTCAATCGCTTCGGCGCCCCACCATGTCGCCACATCATATTCTGCGCCGAGGAACATAGCAGGCACGGTGAGTGGTTTTCCTGCCATATGGGCGAGATCGTTCCAATTGTTTTCCAGATTGCGATAGAAGCTCAGCGGTCCCGAGAACCCACCACGCTCGAGCGCATCAACAAAAATATCAAGATCCCTATCTGTCAGCCAGTGAGGCATTTCCGGCGGCGTTGCAAAGCGTGCACGCATCTGCTGACCATGCGGCAAACAGAGTGCGCTGCCGCGAATCAACTCGATCGGGTCGGCACCTTCCAGAGAGAAACCGGCAGCGGCGGCCGCATCGCCGGACACCGTCCACATCAGATCGCGCACCCAACCGCGCAGATCCGTTTCAATTTCGTCGATGATACCGCCAAGCGCACTGAAATAGACCTGATAGAAGTCATTGCCAGGACCAGCCACTTTCAAATGGATCTCATGCGGTGACACTTCACCGAACGGATTCCCAGGCAGCGCAATCTGCCCACGTCCTGAGAAAGGCACGCTCATGCCGAGCACGCCGCGGAAAATATCCGGATGCAACCACGCCGCCGTCCACACGACAGGTGCGCCCCAATCATGGCCAATCAAAATGGCGGACATTTCCCCCAGCGCTGCGACGAGACCCACGAGATCGCCGACCAGCGGCCGAATGCGATAGGCGTCGGGATTCCAGAATTTCGACGAATTGCCATAGCCGCGCTGGTCGATAGCGACGACGCGATAGCCTGCCTTAGCAATAGCCGGCATTTGGAAGCGCCACGAATACCAAAGCTCAGGAAAGCCATGGACCAGAATAACGAGCGGGCCCTCACCCTCTTCGACCACATGCAATCGCACTCCGTTAACATCGACAAGATGGCTTTTTTGTTTGCCCATTCTTTTCCCCCCAAGTCCCGTTTGCTTACCGCTCTATTGATGATCGGGAACCTTCACGATCCGGCTTGCCGGTACCTTGAAATTCTTTTCGATCAGTGAAGGTTCGAATGAAATCTTCTTCTTGATCCACGCCTTCAGTACTTTGGCCAGAACCGATGGCCGCATCAGCACAGCAGGTGGTGCGATGAAATGCGTGACAGACAGGTAGAGGCGGTAAATATCCGCATCCTCATGGAGGAGTTCGAAAATCCGGTCCACATACCAATTGTGCAACCGAAAATAGAACGGCCTCTTTTTTTCGACATCCTTGATCCACGGATAACGAAGGTTCTGTTCGCGAATGACAAACCATGCCCTGTCAGCAATTTTTTCAACACGCCGATAATAGCGCCTCACGAGATGCACATTGTTCGGCTCGCCGGCGCGCAATAGAGACCGCAACTCATTCAGTTCAAGCAACGCCTTTGTCATGCCGAGTCCGGACACAGGATCAGCGCTGCATAGTGCATCTCCGATTGCCACCAGACCGGAAGGCAAGTTTTTCATTCGTGCGTAATGATATCGACGCATTTCCGGATAGCGGAAATTAAACACATCCGAACAAGGCTCGAGATCATCAAGCTCGTCGCCGATCACCGGCGTCGGCATGTGCCGCGCGAACTCGCGAAATTCTTCAGCATTTCTCGGTGGGGTGTAGCAGTTATATCCGACGAGCGAAGTCGAGAGCACTGATCGACTTATGTCAGTGTAGTACTGTGCGGCGTAATACTGTTGAAAAGGCCGGTGAGCATAGGAGATCACCATCACCTTGTCGTCCCACGCACGCCCAGCGGGCACCTTGTGCTGCATGGATGAGTAAAAACAATTGAGACAATCTTCCTCGATATCCGGTGCGGTCAGGCCCAATCGTTTTAGCATTGCGGGTACGGCTGTATTCTTTCCCGACGCATCAACAACAAATTCGGCGGAGATCATTTCGCGCTGACCATCGTGGAGCGATGCAATACCGCGCACTGACCGATCAGCCGGATCAAGAATGATATCCGTCACCTCCTGATTGTAACGATAGTCGATCCGGTTTTCACCATCGAGGCGTCGCCGAATGCACCATTCGAGCAAAGGGCGTCCCGCGCAAATGATCTCAATATCGCTGTGAACGACTTTCTTCCACGAACCTGCCAACATGATGCGATACTGATCGCCCATATCGACACGGAAGGCACCTGCCGCGACCATATCGTCGATAATGCCTGGGAATATGGTCTCCAGCTGACGCTGACCAGCAATGAGCAAATGATGCAGATGCCAACCCTGCGCCGCGCCGGGCCGGGCTTCCATGCGACGATGATGCTGATCTTTTTCGAGGACGATCACGCGGTCATACTTTTCGAGCAGCACTTTCGCTGTTGCCATACCGGCAATCGAGCCGCCGATCACGATCGCAACGCCGCGCCCGCTCTCACGCATCCGACTCAGATCGACTGAGGGCAGCGGTGGCTGGACGCGTGCCTCGCGTCTACCGCTTGACGCAAATTTCTCAAAATATACTTCAGTTTCATGAAGCCTATTCTGCTCCAGCCAGACACGTGTGGCGTCAACCATGCCAACCGGTCCACAGAGATAAATATCTCTCGTCTCTGCGCGCAACATAGCGAGATCGAGAAGGTCCGTCACCAGGCCGACCTTTCCTGCCCATCTGACTGTCGGTTTTGCAACAATAGCTTCCCAACTGAACGCCGTACATTCTTCAGCCATTTTCCTGAGACGGTCAGTCAGCACGAGATCGTCCTCGTACGTGATGCCATAAATGAGGTGCACCGGACGCTTAGACCCCTCACGAATAACTTGCTCTGCGATGGACAGGACGCCGGACAACCCCGTGCCCCCTGCAATCAGAAGAATTGGCCGTCTTGTCTCGCGAAGATAAAACGCACCTTTACTGCCCCTGACTTCTATAAGGCCACCGACACGTGCATCCGTGGTCAGGAATTTTGACATCGCACCGCCGTCCTGCAGACGGATCAGAAATTCTGCGGTTGCTGTTCCATCGGGTGCGGTAAGAAAAGAATAGCTACGCCACGTCTCGGTTCCCGGCACATTCAGCTGCGCAAATTGTCCGGGCTTGAACGACAAGGGCTCTGGCAAAGCAGAGACATCAAGTTTCAATCGTACAATGTTTGTCGACAACCGTTCCAGTTCAGCAATGGTCGCGGCGCCGGACACGATGCGGGCCGCGTTTCCGGCATAGGGGTAATCCACCTCAACGGTACAATCGGATCGCGGCACGGTCTGGCAGGTCAGGATGCGGCCCTGCTCTCTTTCATGAGTGCTCAGTCCGGCCACATGATCCAATGCAAATTCGCCGCGTGTACAACGCCCTACACAGGTGCCGCAGATACCGCTCTGACATTCGCTGACGATCGGCACGCCATGTGCGTCAGCGGCCTCCAGTATTGTCTGGCCGTCCGCGACCGGCATCACATGCGTCGCACCGTCTGAATAGCGCACGCTCACTTGAAACGTCATCGTCTTCACTCCGGCCAATACCCCTGTCGAACCTGAGTGTCGCCGCCTGCACCGGCAACAACCATCGCGCAATGCGGTAAGTCACCACTCTCATTCGAGGGACTCAGCTTTTACGTCACGACTTGGGTTTGTTGAGCTCAAGAATCCAGAGTGAGATCGCACGTGCTTCTTCAGACGTAATATCGGGATAACTGATCATCGGCACATAGCCCCAGCTTCCCGCGCCGCCAGCGATGATTTTCTCTGCTAGACGGTCAACTTCCGTCTCAGCATCGTCCTCATAACGCGTGGCAACATCGCGGAAGGCCGGACCGATACGCGTTTCGTCCACCTCGTGACAGGCATTACAGGATTTTTGATTGATGAATATGCGCGCTTCAGCGTCGCTCAGCCGCATGCTTTTCGCTTCGTTGTCTGAACATGCAAACAGCGCATTTGCCAAGAACAACGCCGGCATTACCCTCAACAGGGCGCAACGATCAATCACCGACATCGATCAGCACTCCCATGGAGGGGCCGGAGCCTTCAGGATAATTGCCGTAGGTGCCGACCAATCGCCCTTTGTCGTCCACCTCCACCTTACGCAGATAAGCTTGCCTGCGTGGCAGCGGATAGGCCGTCATCTCTCCCGTTTCAGGATTGAGCCTGTATATCGCGTCGCCATTCGCTGTCGCGACCCAGACCGCCTTGCGGCGCGCATCCCATGTCACCGCATAGGGAGCAGAGGTGCGGTCCGGCAGATCATAAGTCGCTGTCACTTTGGCCGTGGCCATGTCGATACGCGCTACTTGACCAGAGCCGAACAGTGCCACCCACAAGGTCCCCTCATTGTCGCGCGCCATTCGTCGCGGTCCTGTGCCTTCAGGAAAATTGATGAGCTTCACGATTTTCTTAGTCGATGTGTCGATACAGCCGACCGAACCATTGACCTGCGAGTACCAGGCGCAGGTGCCGTCCGGCGAAATCACCGTTGAATAGAGAAGATGATTAATCGCACTCAATCCTTCGATATGGTTGGTGTCATAAAAAGCAACACGACCTGTCTTAGGATCAAGCGTGCCCATCTGATTTGTTCCGACAATCGTTAGCCATATCTGGCCAAAATGATCTTGTGCCAGCTGCCCCTTCTCGTTGATCGACATGTCATGAACGATCGCGGCACCTGCCATGGAATCGGCGTTAGGCAGATTGGATGGTCGCAAGGTCCAGAGTTTCCATTTTTCGGTCCTAGGGTCAAACCGGCCGAACTGATCATTGTCGACCATCGTCACCCATATATTTCCGGTGGCATCAGCAACAATCGTATGCGGGCCGGTCGAACCGTTGAAATCAACCTCATACCATTTGGTCTCACCGTCGCGCGGGTCAAGGCGGACTATCATGTTCCGCTTCACGTCCGCACCCCAGAGATAGGATGAATCCGGCGCAGGTACCAGTTCGCGCACCAATGCATCGTTAGGAAATGTATATTCCCTGATGATTGTTTTATCCGTCACGCCGAGTTTTGTCGTAACGGGATAGTTATCATGCGCGAGATAGGATGTTGTCGTCGGAAAATGATCTGCAAGATATTGCGCGACAATTTCACCTTGCCGGTTGTTAAAGAAATTCAATCCGTCGTTCTGCGCGGTCTGCCAATCGATGGCCACGATACTCATTTTGCTTTCGAGCGGAAAGACGGAGTAATGCATGGAACGCATATATTTTACGATAGTGCGCCATGATTCATGACGCACAACCTTGCGCCACTCCTCTAGTGCAACCTTGTCGCCGTCGGGGCCGCCGCTCACCGCTTCGATCTTCGCCGCATATTCGCGCATCTTTGGGCTCGCGACCTGATGACAGCTTGAGCAACTTGTCACCGTAATGTTGCGTTCAGCGCTCGCAGGCGTGAGGCCGAGCCATGTTGATGCGGGCACATCCCACGCAATGTCCGACACCGGCTCCATAAAGAGCTTTGTTTTTTCATCACCCCTTTTTAGCTGGCGATAGCCGAGCTTACGTACGGAGAACGACGCAATATGATTAAAATCTAAACCCTCATCAGGTATAGAGAAATTACCGTCGTCATCACTGAACACAGTCACGGCATGCGGACCCGATGTGCCGGGAGTAAAGGTCACTGTGACAGAGGCTTGTACAATGGGCACGCCATCACCGACACCGGAGACATTACCATTTAAGGGATCGGCGCTTGCCGATGACACAAAAGAGAATGCGCCTGCGAGAGCGAACACCGCGGCGATGCAAATTGACTGATTCCGTGGAGTGCTCGCCATCGTACTCGTCTTCCACCGGTTCCAACGCAATCGACGCAGACAAAATCACCCGATGCGTACGTTCTCCCTTTCGGGCCCAACCGCTATCGACAGGCGTTGATTTTAGGTTGAATGGGCTACGGCCTCTATTCCCCATCCAAGTGATAGATGAACACTTGTTGGGGGGATAGTGGGTCGGCGCTTCGCCGGTGGCGAATAACTTGTCATCTCTGACGAGGGTCAGAATGAGGCGCGCGAGATAGCTTACTTTATCTGCTTAAAAAGGCCGCAACGCGTTCAGCCACGTTGGCTCGTATGTTCATGTAAAAGAAATTATAGTCGTAAATATGATAGTCACCTTGGTTCACTCCGAATGTGAATCCGATGTCATCAACCGGCGGCGATACGACAAGCATACCCGTTTCGCAGGTGGCACCTGTCAAATTTTTTACGACAGCAGGAAAGCTCTCCTCACTTTTGACAAAGGGTAAGCCCCCTAAATTCGCAGATGCGGGAGCTTGCGCATCCAGTGTCCATGCCAACGGATTGACACATGTATTGGGCGCGCCTGCGGCAAGGTGATAGTGCCCTTTGCTCCATGTCGTGGCGGTTTCAGTCCAACCTTCTCGATCCTTCGCGTCCGCTACAGAATTCCAATTGATATAGCAAGACGTCTCTGTCGGCGCGGCGCAAGGCCCCACACCAGAAATATGCGCTTCACGCGGCATTGATGACCCTATGAGATAGGCCGCGATAAATCGCTTAGCGAGCGATGTATCCGCAATCTTCTCTTTCAGTAAACGCATGCCATGCAGCGAGCCTTGGCTATGAGCTGCAATAATAAAAGGACGCCCTTGATTACGATCGGCGATGAACGTGTCGAAAGCGCGCGCCACATCCTGATAAGCAAAATCAAGCGCCGCTTTCTCATCATCTCCCTTCCCGATAAACGAATAGAGCGTCGCCTGCCTGTAACGCGGCGCAAAAACGCGGCCAGAGCCGTTGAAAGCGCTCGCCTGAAAGCGTAGCACACCGGCCTCAAGCACATCCTTCGTTGCACCCACTTCATCGTAACGCGCATTCCATCCGCTCTTTTTGTAGTAGGTCGTTGGATGAATGAAAAAGACATCAACCTCAGCACTCGCCTGATTGTCGCTTGCACCGCTCTCCGGCGGGACAACATCGGCATTGTCTTTAACGTCAGGCAATGCCGTCCAAGCATCATCTCTGGTATAGTCAGGCGCTGGCGGCGCGAAAGCGATGTCAAAACCGCTCCACGGCTTCAAGAAAACAGAAAGGCGCAAAGGTGCGTCAAAGTACAGGGCGGCTGTGCCTAAGCTCAACAAAGCGATGAGCGCGAGCACACCCCAAAGAACTTTCTTCAACATCTTTCGTCGCGCCCTTGCCTGTTCATAACTTTAGCTCAGCGTAGTATTCTCGATTTATGCGTGCATTGACCAACTACTTATCGCTCGTGTTCTCCAAAGCGCGGCGCAGGCGTCGGATGACAACATTGCGCGCCTTGTTATCTGCCGCTTTTTCAAGTTCTTCGGCGATATCAAGCCACAACTTCGACAGATCATTATGCCAATCAAATTTTCCGACATTGTCCGGTTGCAATCTGCGCGATACAGATTGTTCCCGCAAGACAGGCATGTCTGCTGTTAAATCAAAAACATCATCAAGCTTCGGCTCGATGATGCGTTCGTCGTTCCCTCTAAATGCAGCGAGTTCGGTATGCAGAGCGGCAAGTCCCTCTTCCTCAGCATGCACCAGAAACGTTGCGCGCTTGACCTCTCCGCGATTAGCCAACCATTTCAGTAGCGCCGGTCCGTCAGCGTGGCCGGAGTACATGTCGGTCTGACGGATGCGTGCCTGCACTTTGATTTCTTCACCCTGAATACGCACCGACCGCGCACCATCCGCCAGAATTCGTCCGAGCGTTCCTTGTGCTTGGAAACCGGTCAGCAAAATCGTCGAATTTTCCCGCCATAAGTGGTTCTTCAGATGATGTCTTATACGGCCCGCATCGCACATGCCGCTAGCAGCAACAATAATGTGGTTCCCGCTAAACTGTTCGATGGCCATGCTCTCATCAGCCGTCACAGTCATTTTAAGTTGAGTGGTGAGCATGGCACTACGGAAATCGTCACCGTTCTCAAGATCGTCAGCATGATCAATGAATACTTCAGTCGCACGTATCGCCAACGGAGAGTCGAGAAATATCGGCACATCCGGTATCTGCTTTGCGCTTATCATTTCGACAAGATCCGCAACTAATTCCTGAGTTCGTTCGACTGCGAAAGCAGGCATCACCAACGTGCCACCCTTCTTTAATGCAGCACATACTTCTTCACTCAGCGCCTCTCTCCGCATCTCCGGCGTCAGAGGTGCGCGAACACGACCACCATATGTCGCCTCGCAAATAACATAGTCGAGATTGTCAGGTGAATCCGGTGCCGCATGGAACATTTGAGCACTGCTTCCAACATCACCCGAGAAAAGCAATCTCAAACTTCCCTTTTTCTCGCCGCTCATATCAATTTCGACTTCGATTGAAGCGGAACCAAGAATATGCCCCGCATTCCAGTAGCGCGCCCTAATACCGCGAGCGGGTTCGAACCAGTTATCATAAAGAACAGATTTGAAGTTTTTGAGGCTCGCTTCAGCGTCTCTCGCCGTATAGATCGGTGTAACGGTCGCGCGACCACGATGAGCATTGCGCCGGTTAAGTTGCTCCACCTCGACTTCTTGTATGTGACCGGAGTCCGGTAACATACAACTCAAAAGATCAATCGTACCTTGCGTGGCATGAATTGGCCCATCAAAACCTTGCTTCACCAGCTTCGGCAGCAAACCGGAGTGATCGATATGCGCATGTGTCAACAAAACAAAATTGATAGTGTGAGGATCGAAGGGAAAAGCGCCGTAATTTAACTCCTTCAGAGTTTTTGTTCCTTGAAACATACCGCAATCGACGAGGAATTTTATGTCACCGACTTGCAGCAAATAACAAGAGCCCGTAACGGTATGTGCCGCACCGTGAACGGCCATGGAAACTCTCACAGCTGGACTCCTATTTCCCGTTTCAGTGTTTCCGCAAGCAGAAAACTAAGACTGATAGCATTTGTCGTGTGCGGAACACTGTCTGTCGACCAAATTTCTTTTGCGCCAGCTTCTCTTATTCGCCTTTCAGTTTCCGAATCAAAAAGGGCATGCGTGACGGTGACAAAAACTTCCCCCGCACCCGCTTTTTTCAAAACACCTATGGCTTCAATGACAGTTCCTCCGCTTGAAACAATATCATCAACCAGCAAGACCGCTGTGCCATTAAGTGCGCCGGAAGGAAATTCAATTTCTACACTATGGTCACCAAGGCGGCGTTTTACCCCCACGAGCGTCCGACAGCCAAGCAAGGTACCGAGCTGCTCAACCCACTGACCGGATTCGCAATCGGGCCCGGCGATGGTCACAGTGGAAGAAATACAACTTACCCTAATGAAATCAGCAATAGCAGGTGCCGCACTCAGGCTTTCGGCATCTATGCCAGGAAAAGCTTCTGACATCGTCTTCACACGGTGAAGATGTGGGTCGACTGTCACTATTCTGTCGAACAAACTAGCCAGAAATTTTCCAATGGCTTGCTGTCCGACGGCTTCACCGGCGTGAAATGCTTTGTCCTGACGCATGTAGCAAAGGTATGGCGCAATAAGAACGATGCGCTTTGCACCGTTTCGCCGCAATGCGTCTGCTGCCAGCAGGAGATTGATAAGCCGCTCATTTGGCTTGTCGAGCGGACAATAAATACAGACGCAAGACGTGGGTTTTGAAACGGTCACAAGCGATTCGTGGTCAGGAAATTGACGAACAAGAATTGGGGCAACTGAACAACCAAGGTGATGCGCAATCCGCTCCGCCTCACGTATTCCATGCTGAAAGGCATGCAGGAAAAAATCGCTCATTGGACAACACCTCCACCGGAGAGGCTTATGACGTCTATAGTAAATCCGTTCGCCTCTCTGGCTGCTGTCGTCGCAAGTTCGAAATGCGATGGCTCAGCCGCATAGATACGAAACAACGGCTCACCTTGCTCGACCTTGTCTCCAGTCCGTTTTAACAGGTCAAGCCCAGCTCCGCGTGCAAGAGGGGCGCCCGCCAGGCGCGCCAACTGGGAGATACGCAAACAATCAGCCGCAAGAACGACACCGCTCCTCGGCGCGAGGACATCAGCATGAAAAGCGCCAAGCGCGGGTACCACGCTGTTCCGTCCCTGTGCGTCGATGATGCGATTCATCGCCGCCAACGCCGCACCACTGTCAAGAATCTCAACCGCGCGACCGTAGCCGGAGCCTCCACGCATGGCAGGATCTCTATCTATTAAGGCACCCGCTAGCTGAAGCGATTTCTCGCGAAGATCACGCGGTGCAAATGGTTCATTTTGCAGAACAGCCATTACATCACGCGCTTCGAGTACCGGACCGACACCACAACCGATCGGACTGCTGCCATCCGTAATGATGACTTCGACATTGATACCAATCTGATCGCTGACATATTCAAACAACTTTCGAAGTCTCAATGCCTCAGACGTGTTTCGTACCTTGGCGGTTGGCCCAACGGGCACATCAATAAGCAGATGCGTCGCCCCGGCGGCCAATTTTTTGGACATGATAGACGCCACCATTTGCTCGCGCGTATCAAGATTGAGGGGCCGTTCGACGCCAATAAGAATATCGTCCACTGGGGAGAGATTTACGTGGCCACCCCAAACAAGACACCCCTTGCAGGCATCCACGACCTCGCGCATTTGAGTTACGGAAAGGTCCACGTTCGCCAGAACCTCCATCGTATCGGCTGTGCCTGCCGGAGAAGTAATGGCACGCGAAGATGTCTTGGGAATGACGAGCCCATGGGCTGCGACGATGGGGACAACGATCATAGAAGTTCGATTGCCCGGTATACCGCCGATGCAGTGCTTGTCGACAATTATCGGAGACGTCCATCGAATTTTCGTCCCCGCATTTGCCATAGCACAGGTCAGGTCGAGAAGTTCGCTACTGGTCATAAACCCCGCGCAACTAACAAGGAAAGCAGCGATCTCCATATCAGAGTATCGGTATCCGGCAATGTCTTGGACCACCTCTTCGATTTGCGCGCCAGTCAACGTCGCGCCGGCTATTTTCAATCCGACGGAAGACAGACTCTGCGGGCGGCGAGCTGGCGCAATTGAAACCTCCGCCCCTTCTCTCAGACCCAAGCGACGAAAAGCCGGTTCAGTGAGCCCGATTTGGTCGGGAGCAACAAACGAAGGATCTAGGGCAATATCAAGACTTGCAATCAGAACGCGATCACCATGTGTGATTTCAAGACGCTTGAATGCCTGAAACGCCTCCGGGCGCAATGCTATACACGAAGCAGACAGAACCGCGACATTCTCGCGTAACGTGTCAAGAGGCACGCGCCTGATCCGCAGTTTCATCCGTCTTGCCTGTCCAAATGGGCGGTTGATGCTACCCGCTTCGTATTTACACTGTCTCGGTCTACGACGTTAGTTCCAAAGTAAGTAAAATACCGAGAACTAAACTCCTCAGAAATAGAGTATTGCTTCCAATCAAAGCGGGCACAAACTATCAATGAGCTATAGGCATCCCCGCAAAACTTAAGGAGTGCAACATGACCCATTACCACGCCGTCATCTGGATCGACCATCATGAAGCGCATGTTGTCGAGTTTGGACTCGACGGGCAGTCAATTGAGGTTATTCGGCCACGTAAGGCGATCAAGCATTTGCATGCCAGATCGGGTAGCGCGTCGGGTTGGCGAGCAGTAGAAGATCCGGCCTATTTCGACGATGTTGCCAGCGCACTTGAGGGGGTTGGGGAAATTCTAATCACGGGCCCAGCGGGCGCAAAGCTTGCTTTCTTCAAGCGTTTGCAAGCTAAACACGCAGCTCTCGCCGCCAAAGTCATCGGCGTAGAAACCGTCGATCATCCGACGGATGGTGAACTCGTCAACTTTGCAAAAAAATATTTTCATAAAGCGGAGAGAATGCTGCCGCAAATAGATTGATGGCGGCTACGCTGCGAGGGGTTTCACCGAGACGATGCGGAAGGTGTGCATATCGCCATCGCGCTCGGTGATCGAAAGATAATTACCCTCTTGAATCACATGACTGGTAAGCTGAAACAACGACTCTTCATCGCCTTCGGACTTCAGATCGTAGTCAACAAACCAACGCTGACCCTTGTGTCTCAGTAAACCGTGTTGCGGCGCTTCACCTTCCCAGAAGCGATGGACCAGACAATCTTTCGAATGTGCACTCCATAGTTTCGGATCAAGCATCATCGTTCCGTCCAAAGGAAAAATAAAATCATACCCGCGCGTATTTGAACCGTCTGGAAATCCAGAATCCCGAGCAAGCGTCATACGAACACGATAAAGACTCACTATTCCATTCCTTGTGAGACAGATTGACTTCAGTTCGGCTGCACCTCTGGCTGCAGTTTTGTCCGACTTTTTTTAATCTGACCAGAATTGAGCTGGCTCACCATAGGTACAAACCCATAGTAAACATGTGATTCTGATCAAAGAATAGCTGTCGTGTTGGAGTAAGTATTTCATAACCTCGGCGTCAGCTCCATGATTCAAGACATCGCCAACGCAACGCGGCAAAGGATAATTTTATGTTCAAATCCATATTTATTCCCACGACTGAATTTGAGAGTGGCCCGGCTGCGCTCGAAACTGCTCTTTTGGTCGCGCGCATCTTTGACGGCCATCTCGATTGTGGACATGTCCATCCGGATCCTGCTCAAATTCTTACTGATGCTGCGGGCTTCGGCTTCGGCATGATGGCACCCGCCGGCTTCGTAGTCGGCGACATCGTTGCTGTCATTGAGGAAGGAGATCGCAAGCGCACGGAGAGGTCTAAGAAAATCTTCGACGCTTTTTGTAAGCGAGAAAACCTTGAACATGTCAATACGCCCCCCTGCCCGCACGCTCCGACCATAGCATGGCATGAATTTTCAGGCCGTGAGATCGACATCCTAACCTCACAAACGCGAGTTCATGATCTCACCGTCATGGGACATCCCTCGCTGGGGGAAGGTATGCCACGTGATATTGCCGGGGCCTTGCTCACTGGCGGCGGACGGCCACTGCTTCTTGCGCCTGAAAAAACGCCGTCTCAGATTGGTCAGACGATTGCTATTGCGTGGAAGGACTCACCCGAATGTGCCCGTGCGGTCGCTGCGGCGATGCCCTTTCTCGTCAGGGCCCGTCAGGTTGTTCTCCTCAGTATTGCGGAGCACGGAAAAGTTGCGATCGATTCCGTCGAAGCGCTCGCAAAAAACCTGCGCTGGCACAATATCAACATTCAGGTGCGATACATGGCCAATGATTGCGGCACAGTGCAAGACACGATCATAAAAATGAGCAAGGACGAAAAGGCCGATATGTTGGTGATGGGTGGCTATGGGCATAGCCGTATGCGTGAATTCATTTTTGGCGGCGTCACCAGACGCATGCTTGCGGGCGTCGAGTTGCCGGTTTTTATGGTACATTGAACGCTTAGGGGATAATTTCGATCAGTGTACCATCATCCGCGGATTGCCAGATTTCTTCTACCGCTATGTTGCCGACAGAAATACAGCCATCCGTCCAGTCTACAAAAAAACGAACGGGGTCGGTCCGACCAAAATAGTCAGGCATGCCATGAATGAAAATGGCGCCGCCGGGATTTACCCCGCGTACACGGGCACGCACTATGTCCTCTTTACCGGGGTAAGATATGTGCAGGGCGCGATGATAGGGCGTTGCAGTAGTTCGCCAATCGATGATGTAAATCCCTTCCGGTGTCCGCCCGTCCCTTTTTTGCCGCTTAGGGCCAACGGGATGAGGGCCAAGCGCAATCGGATAGGAACGAATGACGATGCCCTTCGCCATCAAATCAAGTTGGCGTCCTGCCTTGTGAACAACGATACGATCAGCCTTTTGCAATTTATCAGGATAGAGAGGTCCGGCAAGACACGGACCTTCCATACAGACTACAACTCCAAGAAACAGGAAGATCGTCGAGATGGATGTCGCCTTCATACGGGTGAATAGCTCATATCGTGACTTGATCGTCATCGCCACCATTGCTCTTGGCCTTGTCTTCTCACAACCGACATTGGCTGACGATCTTATCGGCATGCAAACCACTTATGAAACGCGCGCAGAAGACACTTTGCCCGATATTGCCCGGCGCTTCGACCTCGGCTATGTCGAGATTAGAACGTCCAATCCGAACGTGGATCCTTGGCTCCCAGGCGCGGGTAATTGGCTCACCCTGCCTACGCAGCACATCCTACCACGCGCCACACGACGAGGGATCGTAATCAATCTTCCGGAACTTCGTCTTTACTATTTTCTGTCAGACAGGGAGGTCCTCACTTTTCCAATTGGCATAGGCAAGGAAGGCTACGAGACCCCGCTGGGATCCACCACCATCAAGCGCAAGCGAATGCATCCAACTTGGGTGCCGACGGCATCGGCGCACGCTGAGACGCCGGGGCTCCCCGCGCAAGTCCCGCCTGGGCCCGACAATCCGATGGGTGAACTTGCACTTTATCTGGGCTGGCCGGGCTATGCTATTCACGGCACTGACAAGCCATATAGTATCGGACGCCGCGACAGTCATGGTTGTATCCGACTTTACCCTCAGGATATAGACGCGCTATTCAGCACCGTACCGGTTGGAACGCCGGTGACGGTGGTAAATGAACCGGTGAAGGCGGGTTGGTCTGCTGGTGAACTCTATATAGAAGTGCACCCCTACGAAGGGGATGCAGATAATATCGAGATCGATGGAAAAGCTTCGACGCCTGTTACGATTGATGCTGACGATATCATAACTACGGTTGCCGGGGACGCAGCAGAACGGGTCGATTGGGATGCCGTCGAGAAAGCCAAGAAAGAGCGAAAAGGCATTCCACTCAGAATTACCTTGCCGTCCGGTCAGACATCGAATCTCAAACCCGATTAAAACGGCGGCAGGCCCGTCCCAGTATATGAGACGGGCCTGACATGGCCTGCAAATTACTTGCGCAATGAGCGTTGGAAGATGCGGTCTGCCTTCTCATTGGCGGCCTGCGCGCTTTCGGCAGCCTTATTAGCAGATTGGGTTGCCGCCTGCGAGGCGGCAAGGGCCTCCTGAGCGATTTGCTTCGCGTCGGCGGCATCCTGGACGGCCTGATTCAGTCTCGCCGCATCAGCGGCGTCGAGTTTCGTAGCACAGCCGCCGAGTAAAGTTGCACCAACGAGAATAGCCGGAAGAACGATATGCTTTAGTGATTTCATTTGTATCTCCTGCAAAGATGACGACGTCGCTACCGCAACGCCGATACTTGGTAAAACATGACGGCGATCAGCCCGCCGCGTTTACCGAAATCTTCTTCACCTGCGTCTTGGCTTCCGCCGGCTTTGAAATGGTGACCGAGAGCACGCCTTTTTTGAAATCGGCACGCACCTTTTCGGGATCAGCGCGGAAAGGCACGGAGACACTGCGCTTGAAAGCTCCCCACGACCGCTCGCGAAGGTGATAGTTGGCTTTCTTCTCTTCGTACTCGCGTTTCTTCTCGCCCCTGATCGTCAGCACATCATCAGCCAACGAAACTTCGACATCCTTTTCGTCCATGCCATGGAGTTCAGCCGTGACCGACAGTGCGTCGTCCGTTTCGGTGACGTCAATCTTCGTCGAGTGACTGAGATAACTGCCGATGTCAGCGTGCAGCCCGACGCCACGTGCGAAATCATCGAACAAATGGTCCATTTCACGTCTCAATCCGCGAAAGATTTCAAACTCACCATTACCAGATTTACGGGACAGGGATTTTTGCATAGACCAAGTCATTGCCATTCTCCTCTGCTTGTGCCCGATTTCATCACGGGCTGTTTTAGTAAGCGGATCATTCCGAATGCGACGACACACCTTGATTGTGATCAAAAATCACGCGCTAAGCAGAGTCGCGCCTTCAACCAGATTACGAAGTCTCCGGGCATCTTGCAGAACGATGCGATGTGTGTTCGGAACGGCAATAACTCCCGCACGCTTCAGGTCGCTGATCGCCCTACATACCGTCTCGATCGTCAAGCCGAGATAGTCGGCGATATCGAGACGGCTCATCGGCAGATCAATCTCGCCGCCCACGTCGGCATCAAGGCCGAGGCGTTCAGCGATCCGGATCAGGAACAAAGCGATGCGTTCCTTAACAGTGTGGCGACCAAGCATCACGAGATGCATTTGCGTGGTATTTAGCCGCTCGTGCGTTAGCTGAATCAATTTCCGTCGAAGATGGACATCTACGTCAATCAGCATTTCGACGCGAGCCCGTGGATACCGCAGGAGCACCACGTCAGTGACTGCCTCCGCGCTAAACGCATGGGTGTCAATATCGGCGAAGCCAAAGAGGTCATCCGCCAGGAAGAAGTCGGCGATCTGCCGACGGCCATCCAATAGAAACTTGCACAAACGTACTGAACCGCTGACGAGTCTGTAGCAATACTTCGCGTTCTCTCCTTCTTCGAAGATCGTCTCATTGCGACAAAAGGACAGTCGGGTTCCTGCATCGTCAAGAACTGCAAACTCGTCATCGGCTGGAACAACGCGCGTCACCACATCGCCCGAAATGACGGGCCAATGGCGGGTCGCGAAAGTCGTATTCAGAGATGTTTCCAACCGCGCTACGCTGGTTGACATGACCTGTCCCCTTATCGGTTTCGATACGCAGAAATCATGCAGACACATCTGCTGTCGCGAAATCCGGAAGTTCACTTAGGGAAAAGTACCTAGCGTACCAACGAGGTATGTCCGCGACATCGCCGCGCGCCCGTCAGTGTCGACTCTGCCTGAAGGCTAAAGCAATGGTGCTGAGCAGCTCGTCTTCATCAACCGGCTTGTCGAGGAACGCAAGGGCTCCTGCTCTTTGAGCACGCGCCCTGAGCGCGCCGTCGCCGCGCCCCGTGATAATGACGGTGACCGTCGTTATATTCTGCTGGCGGAGCTTCTCCAAAAGATGGAGCCCGTCCATTTCCGGCATATGCAGATCAAGCAGCAGACAACCAGCAAGCTCGCTCGTCGTGTCCTTGAGAAACTCCGACGCTGACGCATAGTCGCGGACGACGAGACCATGCGACTCCAGCAAGACCCGCAGGGAATCGCGAACAGCCGCGTCGTCATCGACGACACACACAAATTGGTCTTGCAGCTTCTCCAACACCGGCCTCACCGCAGAATTACTCACAGCGTGGCAGAATAGGGAGACCTGCAAAAACCAGAAATACGGAATTATCCTTACGATCCGTCGGCAGGATTGATCCCCGCGCCGAGCGCAATACGAACTAGCTCGGGTAGGCTGCGCACTTGCATCTTTTCCATCAAATGCGCACGGTGAATCTCTACCGTGCGGGGCGAAATGCCTAGTTCGTAAGCCACGACTTTATTCGGCCTGCCCGCAATCAGGTGCTCCAGCACCTCTCGCTCGCGCGGGGTCAACGATTCAACCAGCTCCATAACCGCAGGATCGACCATCACGAAATTTTGTCGGACAGCACCTGCAGCTAGGGCACGGCTGACGCTGGCGAGCAGAAGCTCGTCGTCATAGGGCTTTTCGATAAAATCGACGGCACCGGCCTTCATAGCCCTGACCGCAAGCGGCACGTCGCCATGCCCTGTGACAATGATAACCGGCAAACCGCTGCCGCGCGTCATAAGCTCTTCTTGCAATTCGAGTCCGTCCATATCGGGCATACGAATATCGGCAATCAAGCAGCCGCCGTGTAGTGGGGCAGCAGCTAGAAACGCCCTAGCGGAGCCATAGTCAGCAACATTAAATTTTGCAGATTCGAGCAATGCCCTTAGCGAGTCACGCACATCAGCGTCGTCGTCGACAATAAAAACTTGCCTTTCAGAGTGCATCGCTCGTCTCCATCTCGTCACGTTGCGGCAATCGGAACGAGAAAGTGACACCTCCCTCGCGATTGGCCGTCGCCCAGAGTTCGCCACCATGGGCCTCAATTATCGAGCGGCAAATTGACAGGCCTATCCCCATACCCGTCTCCTTGGTCGTCGTAAACGGCTGAAAAAGCTTTTGCTCGACTTCGGGAGACAAACCCGGACCGCTATCGACAACATCAACCATAACGGAGTCTCCACCCTCCGTCATCGTCCTGATCAACAACTCACGTCTTGCAACGGCTTGCATCGCTTCGACACTATTTCGAACGAGGTTGAGAATTACCTGTTGAATCTGAATTTTGTCCATCGGCACAGGCGGAAGCTCCGCCTGGAGGTTGACCGTAACCTTCACATTCGCATCCGCAGCACCAACAAGACCCAAAGCGAGCGCCTCTTCGACGACTTCATTCAAATTTTCACAGGTGCGGGTGCTCTGTCCCTTTTCAATGAAATCGCGCAAGCGGCGGATGATCTGTCCTGCCCGCGCCGTCTGTGCGCCGGCCTTATCCAGAAGCTCCATGGCGCGTGCAATCTCTGGCATCCGGATACCATCAATCGTCCGCCGCGCAGCCTTGACGTAATTCATGTTGGCGGAGAGCGGCTGATTTAATTCATGAGCCAGCGCGGACGCCATCTGTCCCATTTCGCTCAAACGGGAGACATGTACAAGGTCAGCCTGAATATCCTGCAATCGGCGCTCTGTCCGCTGTCGTTCGGTTATGTCGCGGATAAAGCCTGTGAACAAGCGCCGCTGTCCGATCACGATTTCACCAACCGCGAGCTCCATCGGAAAGGTGGTCCCATCGCACCTGAGACCGACAACGATGCGCCCGATTCCTATAATGTGTTTCTCGCTGGTCGCGAGATACCGTGCCAGATAGCCGTCATGCTCTGTCCGGTATGGGGCAGGCATCAGAATGCTGACATTCTTGCTTACAACATCCTCGAATCCGTAACCGAAGAGCCGTTCGGCCGCCGGACTAAAAGATTCGATAAGGCCGCGATCGTCGATAATTATAATCGCGTCGGGAATGGTCTGCAGAATTGACGCCAGCCGTGCTTCTCTTTCTCGCAGGTCATCCTCGACTTGCCGACGTTCGGTGATATCGTGAATCATACCTACGAATTTCGGTTCGCTATCGAAGGCACCCTCGCCGACCGAGAGATACATCGGAAAGGTCGAACCATCCTTGCGGCGACCCAAAACCTCGCGGCCTATGCCGATGATGCGTCTTTCACCGGTCGTGCCATAGTTCTCAAGATAGCCGTCATGCTCATCGTAATAAGGTGGCGGCATCAGCATCTTGACGTTCTGGCCAACCACCTCCTCTGAGGTGTATCCAAAAAGCCTCTCGCAGGCCTGATTATAGACCTCCACGGTGCCCTTCTTGTCGATGATGACTATGCCATCGACGGCTGTCGCGAGCAGCGCCTCCAGGCGCACCTGGCTCTCATTGGGACCGGAATTGGTCAAAAACCCTCACAACGCTCGCTGACGTCACTTCTTTACTTCAAAACCAAATCTATAGCTTACGATTAACTCTAGCATACAGAATCGAGCTGAGCATAGGAGCCGCGCGGTGGCTCGGGAGCGAAAAATGCGCGCCATGAGACTTGAACGTATCGGCAAGCCACTCATCATGCGAGAGCTAGCGGATCCCATGCCGGGCCCAGGCCAAATTCGTGTCCGCGTTCTGGCCTGTGGCGTCTGCCGAACGGACCTTCACGTCGTCGACGGCGAGTTACCGGAGCCGAAACTGCCGCTGATACCCGGCCACGAAATCGTCGGAACAATCGACGTAATCGGCCATAACGTGCAAGGGTTCAAAGCAGGCACGCGCATTGGCATCCCGTGGCTCGGCGCGACATGCGGCGAATGCAGCTATTGCCGAGCGCATCGGGAGAACCTCTGCGACAACCCTCTTTTCACGGGCTATACCCGCGACGGCGGCTATGCGACCCATGCGATTGCAGATGCGCGATATGTCTTTCCACTCGGCGATATCGGCGACGACATCGCCGCAGCGCCGCTCCTTTGCGCTGGCCTGATCGGCTGGCGTTCCTTAACTATGGCTGGAGACGGTAAGACATTGGGCATCTATGGCTTCGGTGCAGCTGGCCATATCGTAATGCAGGTCGCCCGCGCGCTGGGCCGGAGAGTCTTTGCCTTCGGACGGCCAGGCGACAAAGCCGCACAAAGCTTCGCACTTTCTCTTGGGGCCGATTGGGCGGGAGGATCAGATGAAATTCCACCCGAGCCGCTCGATGCAGCCATCATCTATGCTCCAATCGGCGATCTCGTTCCGGTGGCCCTGCGGGCGATCCGCAAAGGCGGCCGTGTCGTTTGTGCGGGCATTCACATGAGCGATATTCCGAGCTTCCCCTACAAAATTCTCTGGGAGGAACGACAACTCCTCTCTGTCGCCAATCTGACGCGGCACGATGCTATCGAATTCCTGCGTGCCGCTCCGACATTTGGCATCAAGACGACGACGACCGCATACCCGCTGTCGCAGGCGAACGAAGCGCTCGACGATCTGCGCAGCGGACGCCTCAAAGGTGCCGCTGTTCTTGTGCCCTGAAACATTGTCCACACGGAAGAACGCGCGGATGTTTGTCTTTGATTTAGGTCAAGGCGCGGTATGGAAAACTATGAAAAAGTTCCCAGCAGAAAATTAGCCTCCGACAGCGGTCGGGAGTAAATGCTTATCTTGAGGGAACTCCATGTCACCAGAAAATATCGCCTATCTCTGGATGGTTGCTGGCGTATTCGCAGTCTTTGCCGGCACGCTCGCAGTTGTCTCTTGGTATTCCCGGCTCGACTAGTCTTCGTCCTCAAGCAAGATGCGTTCTGCGGCCCCTTCCATGTCGTCATATTGACCGGACTTCAGCGACCAGAGAAATCCAGCTAAGCCAAGCAGGCTTAGAAATAGCGCCGCCGGCATGAGATAGATGAGAATACTCATGACCGGCCCGCTTTCTCTTTCACACGATTGAGTCGCAGAGAGTTCAGCGTCACTGTGATTGAGGAACTTGACATGGCGACGGCCGCGATAAGCGGCGTTACGAAACCTGCCATCGCCAGCGGGACGGCGACAAGATTGTAGGCAATCGCCAGCGCAAAGTTTTCAAAGACGATACGGCGCGACTTTCGGGCGATATCAAGCGCCTCTATCAACGGCGAAAGTTTTGCTCCCTGAAAGACGAAATCAGCGGCGATCTGACTGACATCGGCAGCACTCGCGGGTGACATAGAGACGTGAGCCGCACGGAGTGCCGGCGCATCGTTGAGTCCATCGCCCACCATCAGGACTTTCCATCCCTCTTCAGCAAGTATTCCCATGCGCTCGATCTTCGCATCAGGCCGGGCAGCTGCGTGCCAAACCGACAGCCCCAGTTCTTCTGCTGCAGCGCGCACCGCGGGCTCCCTGTCACCCGAGAGAAGCTCGACAGCAAGGCCGCGCGCCTTCAGTGCCTTCACCACTTCCACTGCATCGGGTCGCAATACATCAGTAAAGCGCAGGCAGACGGGGCTTGCGCCACCTCGTTTCAACCAGAGCTCGGAGCCCGAGTGAGCGGCTTCTTCCACAGCACCCACCCAGAAACGGTTTCCGAGGCGGATTACTTCCGCTCCGAGCCTGCCTTCCATGCCTTGCCCGGGTTCTTCATGCAGATCTGTGAGGACAGGTAACGGCATTGTGCCCACATGCTCGGCCAATGCGCGCGCAAGCGGGTGGCGGCTCGCCCTCGCCAAAGCGGCACCGACTGCAAGATCTGCGGGTTCCAATGAGGCGGTATCTGCGAGCTGAGGCCGACCAAGAGTCAGCGTACCCGTCTTATCGAAAACGACCATGTCCACTTCCGCCAGACGTTCGAGCCCATCGGCGGCTTTGACGAGGACACCACGCCGCAGGAGCCGCCCTGTCGCCACGACCTGCACCACGGGCACAGCAAGGCCGAGCGCGCAAGGACATGTAACGATCAGCACAGCGATAGCATTGGTGATAGCCGTCACGACGCCTTCGCCCGCGATCAACCAGAGCACGACAGTCGAGAGAGCAAGAATATGTACGCTCGGCGCATAGATTCGTGCGGCTCGGTCAGCAATCCGCACATAAGCCGAACGACCCTGTTCGGCGGCCTCCATGAGGCGGACGATTTCGGAAAGCAGCGAGTTCTCATCGCGCGCCGTGACCTTCAGGGTGAGAGGTGCCGATATATTGAGCGTGCCAGCAAAAACTTTTGTGCCGACTTTTACGGCGTCAGACAGGCTCTCCCCGGTGATCAGACTCGTATCCACATCACTGAGGCCGCTCGCAATCACTCCATCAGCAGGCATGCGCTGCCCTGCGGCGACGGCAACCATCATGCCGGCTTCAAGACTTTCTATCGGAACGGAGCGGTGACTTCCATCAGCCTCGACAAGCGTCGCCGCCATAGCACGCAGGCCGAGCAGGTTTTGCGCCGCTGAACAGGCGCGGTTGCGCGCCTGAACGTCGAGATAGCGCCCGATCAGCAGAAAGAAGAGGAGTGTGATACTCGCGTCGAAGTAAACGTGGCGCGCATTGACGATGGTCTGGACAATGCTCATGCCTGTCGCCAACGTCACGGCGAGTGCGATCGGCACATCCATGTTCATCTGCCCCTTACGGAGCGCAGCATACGCGGAGCGATAGAATGGCCGCGCTGCATAAGCAATGGCTGGCAATGCGATCAGCGCTGACATCCAGTAGAAGAGCGCTCGTGTTTCCGGTTCCATGTCAGTGACAAGACCTGACCAGACGGCAACGGAAAGCAACATCACATTGGCAGCTGCAAAGCCCGCAACGCCGAGAGCCCGCAGCAGTGACCTGCCCTCGCTTTCATCCACCATCGCAATAAGCTTCGGATCGAAAGGTACGGCTTCGAAACCAATGGAAGCGATTTTGTCAATGATCTGCGAAGCACGCAGCAAAGTCGGATCCCAGCGCACGACGACGCGCTTGGTCGAAAGATTGGCCCGCACAGAATGGATGCCCGGCAATTCGCCGACGTTACGTTCGACGCGGCGGAGACAGCCTGCACAATGCATGGCCTGCACGACGAGATCGAGGCTGACTTCGCCACCATTCGAAGCCTCGCGGACAAAGAAACCGGGATCGGCCCTAACAGGGTGCACAGCAGAGGACTGAATGGCGGCATCGCTCATTTTACGTGTTCCGGTGCTCTAATCGTGAATATTAAAACGCTCTTCCTGCGCAAATTTTTCGCCAGCTGGTCCTTCAGCTGCGACGCGCACTATCCAGTTGCCACCATAGGCGAGACGGAAATCCGCCTCATAGCGACCGGGCGCTGCTTCAACCATCGCCTTACCCTGATCGACGCCGTCAACCACAGGCCGCCAGAAGGTGGCGAGAATTTTCAAATCGCGCAGCGGCGCGCCGTCGCGATTGGTGAAGTTCACGGCGAGGCGCACCTCATGCCCGCGGCCTTTGTCGTCAACTTCGATTGCAGTGCGCCAACCTAAAGCCTTCTGCGCCTCCATAGCGTCCAACACGTGGTTGTAGGCGCGGCCCCGCTTATAAGCGTCCGGCACCTCGATCCCGTCGAATGTCGAGAGTGCGTTGTAGATCAAGAGCCCGTTAACCGCGAAGACGATGGCGAAGGAACCAAGCAAAGCGGCCAGAACGCCGCGACCCGACAAGGTGCCAAAGCGGGTGGTCGGATGAAAGTCGTCGTCATCGGCTCTCATTGCTCAGGCCCCCGGAAGCTTGTTGCCGCTACCGTGCGTTCACCGTTCTCCAATACCGTTGCAACGATATCGAATACCGCCTCGCCGCTACGCAGCGCACCGAGATTTTCGCGCGGTAAACTCACAAAGACGTGGAGCGTCTTTAACGAATCCGGGCCGACCTCGACCGTTACGATGTCTTCATGGGATGCGCTGAAAATCCGCGTGCCAGCAAGACCGCTCACCGTCACGCTGAAAATATGCGGCACATGCTCCTTATTGATGAGCTTGATGGTATAGCCGTTGCGGACGCTGCCGTCGGACAACGTCACAAAAAGCGGATTACGATCACGCAACACGCTAACCTGCAAGAGTTCGCGCGTCGCCAGCGCGTAGACCATCAGCGTCGAAACGAGAACGAGCGCGACGGCGTAGACGATTGTGCGTGGACGGACGAGATTGAGACGCGGCCTCAGCTTCGCGACGCGACGTTCTTGGCTATGCAGCGTGTCATAGCCGATGAGACCACGCGGACGCTCAACGCGATCCATGATCTCGTCACAAGCATCGATGCAGAGTGCGCATTGGATGCATTCCATCTGCATGCCGTTGCGAATGTCGATGCCCATGGGGCAAGCGACAACGCATTGACCGCAATCGATGCAGTCACCGCGTCCCTCCCAACTCGCGCCCTTCTTGTGAGGGGCCCTCGTTTCGCCGCGATCGGTCTTGTAGCTGATAAGGTAAGAATCCTCATCGAACATCGCGCCCTGAATGCGCGGCCAAGGGCACATATAGATGCAAACCTGCTCACGCGCGATGCCACCCAGCGCGTAAGTCGAGAGGGTCAGCATGCCGATAAAGAGGAGAGCGAAATAAGGCGCATCAAAGTTCAGAAGCTGCAAAGCAAGTGTCGGCGCATCCGCAAAATAGAAAACCCAAGCACCGCCCGTCAGCATGGCGATCACCAGCCAGAGGCTGTGCTTGATGACTTTCCGCAAGACCTTAGACATCGTCCAAGGGCCGTTATCAAGCCTGATGCGCGCAGCCCTGTCGCCTTCTACAAATCGTTCAACGTGGATAAACAGATCCGTCCAAACCGTTTGCGGGCATGTATAACCGCACCAAACGCGCCCTGCGACGCTCGTCATAAGAAAAAGCCCGAGCGCCGCGAGAATGAGGAGGCCGGTGATGTAGTAAAATTCCTGCGGCCAGATTTCTATGAAGAAAAAATAGAAACGACGGTTGGGGAAGTCGAGCAGCACCGCCTGATCGGGCAGACTTGGCCCCCGGTCCCATCTGAGCCAGGGCGTACCGTAATAAATCGACAAGGTCACCAGCATGACCAGCCATTTCGCCCGCCGGTACGTCCCATGGACAAGTTTTGGATAGACCTTGACGCGGCCCTCATAGAGGGGGCTGTGCGCCTTCCAGTCTATCGCCTTCACGTCGTCCTCGCCATCGAGGGAACCGTAATCGGCCCTCGTGTTGGCGGCGGCCTCTGCCGCCAGTATTTCCAGGTTCAACGCTATATTCGTCATCTACTGAACTCTTGACCTTTGCGGTCTACTTCCCGCCGCCGAGCGAGTGGACGTAAAGTGCAAGCTCCTTGACCGTAACGGATTCTAGGCGCCCGCCCCAAGAAGGCATGACGCCACCACGCCCATGCGAGATCGACTGCACGACGCTTGCGCGATCGCCGCCGTAAAGCCAGATAGCGTCGATGAGGTTCGGCGCACCGAGCGTCTGATCACCTTTTGCATCCGCGCCGTGGCACGAAACACAATTTTGCGCAAAAACAGCAGCGCCGCGCGCAACTATGGCAGCATCACTCTTCCCGCCGTTCAACGACAGAACATAGTCGGCAACGTCGCTCACCTGATCCCTTTTCAACATTTCATCGTCGAGAAAACGCGGCATCAGGTTCTGGCGCGTATCGTCGTCAGCATCCCAGCGAATGCCGTGCGTCACCGTCGTCTCAATGTCGGAAATCGTCCCACCCCAGAGCCAGTCGTCGTCGTTGAGATTCGGGAAACCTTTTGAGCCTTGCGCACCTGAGCCGTGACAGGGAGCACAATTGTCGCCGAAGGCTGCCTTGCCACTCGCCAGCGCCACCTCCATCAATGCATCATTCTTGCTGATTTCATCAATCGGTGTCGCCGCAATCTGCTTCACCACATCAGCGCGGCCCGCCGCAACTTTTTGCAATTCACCGCTCACTGCATCGCGTTGCGTATAGCCGATCACACCTTGAGTGTAATGCCATGTCCCGGCCCAGAAATAGGGCCAAGCTGGCATCAAAATCCAATAACCAATCGACCAGACAATCGAAATATAGAATATATAGAGCCACCATTTCGGCAGCGGCGTATCAAGCTCATGGATACCGTCCCAGTCGTGACCGGTCGTCTCCGTACCTGTTACCGAATCCGTCGGACGTTTGTCGCTCACCATTTGTCTCCCTCGTCCTCGTCAATCGGCAGGCGCGCCATATGCTCAAAGGTCTGCTTGTTGGAGGGCCAGAAAGCATAGACCAGCGCGGCCAAAAACAACGTGAAAAAAAAGAGAAGGCCGACCGTTCCGGCAAGCGATGAGGCGTATAAATGCATCATGGTGTATACCTCACTGATTGAAGTCGGCGCTGTCATGCGCATTGAAATCGACGAGAGTGCCAAGCATCTGCAGATAAGCAACCAGTGCATCAAGCTCGGAAATCTTCTTCGGATCACCGTCGAAGTCACGGATGACAGCTTTGGGGTAGCGCGCCTCAACACCCGAGGTATCAGCATCGGGATTTGCCTGCGCTTCGATATCCGCTTTGGCGTTCTTCACGTCATCAGCCGTATAAGGAACACCAGCGAGCGAGAGCGCACGCAGACCGTCCTCGACATGCCGATAGTCGAGCGCAGTCTTCGCGAGGAAGGGGTAACCCGGCATGACCGACTCCGGCACCAGGTCGCGTGGATTGGCCATGTGGAGACGATGCCACTCATCGGAATATTTGCCACCCACACGCGAAAGATCGGGGCCTGTACGCTTCGATCCCCACTGGAACGGATGATCATACTTACTTTCTGCGGCAAGCGAATAGTGACCGTAACGCTCCACCTCGGCGCGCAGCGAGCGGATCATCTGGCTGTGGCAGAGATAGCAACCCTCGCGGATATAGATATCACGGCCCGCAAGCTCGAGCGGGCTGTAGGGTCTAATGCCCTTCACATCCTCAATCGTCGACTTGATGAGAAAGGTCGGCACGATCTCGATCAATCCACCGATCGAAACTGCGATGACAGTAAGGACGAGCAGAAGGATCGAATTTTTCTCGATCGTGCCGTGATTGAACTTCGCCATGATCCCCCCTCACTCAGCCGGTTGAAGATTGAGCTGGGCAGGCGTGGCTGTCGTCAGCGGCTCCCTGCTACGGAGATCGCCTCTGATAGTACGCCAGCAATTATAAACCATGATCAACGTACCCGTGAGGTAGAGAAGTCCGCCGAGAGCGCGGATCGCATAGAAAGGATGCATCGCGGCAACCGTCTCGACGAAAGAATATTCAAGAAAGCCTTGAGTGTCATAGGCACGCCACATCAAGCCCTGAAGAATCCCCGACACCCACATGGAAGTGATGTAGAGCACGATGCCCATGGTTGAGATCCAGAAGTGCCAGCTCACCAAGGCCATTGAATAAAGGCGCTCGCGCTTCCATAGCCAAGGCACAAGACAATAGACAGCACCGAAGGTGACGAAACCGACCCAACCCATGGCACCAGAATGCACATGGCCGATTGTCCAGTCAGTGTAGTGAGAAAGAGAATTCACTGCCTTGATCGACATGACAGGACCTTCGAAGGTTGACATGCCATAGAATGCGAGCGAGACGACGAGCATGCGCAATACGGGGTCGGTACGCAGCTTGTCCCAAGCACCAGACAGCGTCATCAGGCCATTGATCATGCCGCCCCAAGAAGGCATCCAGAGCATGATCGAAAAGGTCATACCAAGCGTTTGCGCCCAGTCAGGCAACGCAGTGTAGTGAAGATGATGGGGCCCGGCCCAGATATAGATAAAAATCAGCGACCAGAAGTGAATGATCGATAGACGGTAGGAATAGACAGGCCGGTTGGCGCGCTTCGGCACAAAGTAATACATCATGCCAAGGAAGCCGGCGGTGAGAAAGAAACCCACTGCGTTGTGGCCATACCACCATTGGATCAGCGCATCCTGCACACCGGAGAAGAGACTGAAGCTCTTGCTAGAAGTCAGCGTTTCGGGAATTGCGAGATTGTTGCCGAGATGCAGCAACGCGATCGTCGCGATGAAGGCAAGATAGAACCAGTTCGCGACATAGATATGCGGTTCGCGGCGGCGAGCTAGCGTCAGGAGAAAGACGATGAGATAGGTGACCCAGACAAGTGTCAGCCAAATATCCGCATACCATTCAGGTTCGGCATACTCCTTCGACTGAGTCACGCCCATCAGATAGCCGGTCGCGGCAATGACGAGGAAAAGTTGATAACCCCAGAATACAAACCAAGGCGCTATCTCGCCTGCCAGGCGCGTCCGGCAAGTGCGCTGCACGACATAGAAAGATGTTGCAATCAGCGCATTGCCGCCGAAAGCAAAAATGACGCCAGATGTATGCACCGGACGCAGACGTCCGAAGCTGATATAGGCCGTGTCGAAATTAAGGACAGGAAAGGCGAGTTCCAACGCGATATAGAGCCCAGCCAACATTCCTGCGACGCCCCAGAAGAGTGTCGCAATGACGCCTGCCTTGACGACGGCGTCACTATAACCGCTCCCGTCATCGGCACCCGCGCGTTGCTCAAGCGCCGCGAAATGACGCGTTCCGATCACGAACGCGCCTGCGAGCAATGCAAAGGTGAATAACCAGGCGTGAATCGCCATAGGCACATCGGCTGCTTTTGCAGCGACCATGAGCGACATGAACGCCCCAGCAACCAGCAATCCCGCCACCGCGTAGGACGCGGTGGTCATTGTCCCATATACAGTATGTTCGCGCGCAACCGCCATGCGACGATTCCCCCAAAATGTTGGCATGCTAACGAGAATGCCGCAACGCGGTAGATGTGGAAATCCGTTAGTCTACGTAGGGCCTCTTACCTAGCTCGCTTTGCTGCAAGAAAGCCGTGGCCTTAGCAGCACGCTGCTCCTCGCAACGACCCTATTCGGCCGCCGACACGGTTAGCGAAGCTCGCTTAGCAAAATTGACGGATTTCAGAAATTCAATGCCCTCTTCGGCAATATCATCTCCGACCATGCGGTCATCCTCGTCCCGAAGCTCATCCATGTCAACATAGACGGAATAGAACGATTTTGTCCGTGCAGTGATAATTCCCGCTTTAAGAAGCGTCTTCACAAGCACACGAAAGACGTTTGCGGCATCCTTCATGCCTTCCCGGCGATCCTCGTCGGTCACCGCTTCCAGCATCTCGGCCTGCACCTGTTTCCAGTCGAGTCCGAACTCGGCATAGATTATTTTCTTCTGCTCGGGATTGACCAGATTGAAAAGCAGCGTCTGGAAAACGCTCGCCGCCCAGTCTTCAATAATATCGCGCTCTTCCTGCGAGAGCTTCGGGATCGTGCGATCAGCCCAGATCTTGCCAAATTTGTGGTGGAATGCCTCGTCCGTCATTGCAAGCTGGCAGAGTTTCACAATCAACGGATCGCGTGCGGTATTGAAGAAAGTCGCGAATGTCCCCATCGCCAATCCTTCGACGAGAAGCTGCATCCCTACGATCTTTTTATAGACTTCTTTGGCGTTGACCATTTCGGCAAGAAGGTTGGCCAGCGTGTCGCCGCAGGGCAGAGGCTTCTCCCAGCGTGATTTCACATAAGAGGCAAACGCCGTCACATGACGCGCTTCTTCGCGAGCTTGATTGGCAGCATATTCCTGTGCGCCCGGATCAAGCAGAATATGACAAAGCGACGCCGACAGATTGAGCGCACCTTGCTCACCATGCAAAATCGCCGACATCATCCAATGCGCCGTCTCGTTGACAAAACGAATCTTCTCCTTTTCGGAGAGCGCTTCAAAGCAAGGCAACGTCAATTCCGGTACAAGTTCCGGCGAAATCAACATCTCATTTTCCATATCGAAGGGTGCCGAGAAGTCGATGTAGCGCTTGTCGAGCGGGTCCCAAAAATGATCATGAGTTGCGGAGATGATCTTATCGAAAGCGTAGGAGCGGCGATTGTAGCGCTCGGGATTCATCATCGCCTCAAAGTCGTCCGGCGACACTGCGTCGTAAGCTTCATCTTTGGTGATTTGTCGAACGTTTGTCATATCCGTCTCCATTGCTCGAATTCTCGCGCTGCTTAACTGCCTCTGGGTGCGATGACAGCAACCCAAGCGGCATGAAAAACTTATGGATTTACGGAGACGGAAGCGACTAAGGGGAATGACGTATGTGTCAACTTTACGCAGAGACGTTGCCTGCTCTGCTAAATCCTTTCACCGCCCTACGTCAGATTATGAGTGTTGGTATGCGGCGCCAGCTGACGCGTTCCCAGCCAGAAGCCAGAGCAGAGTCTCGTCACCCCGAATGGCCAATCAATAGCTGATGATAATCGCGACGTTTGCCTGCCCGCCCTTATCGGTTTGTCCGGGGAGGGCGCGGAGCTGCCAGCCATAGTCGGTGCGGAGGCTGACATAGCGACTGACGCTATAGTCAAGGCCGACGCCGACACTCGCAATTGAGACGCGTTCCGACGTGCCGGGTTGCGTGTGCGGGTCGTTCAGACGGGCATAGTCCCAGAACGCGAGAACCTGGGCGCTATCGTCCAGCGCGTCGAGACCCACAAGACTTGCAGGGGTGAAGGCCGGTGAACGCACTTCCGCGCTCAGCAATATACCCTCGGAGCCATTGACGGCACGCGTGTCGTAGCCGCGTACGCTGCCCACGCCGCCGCCGCCAAGCTGCTCGCTAGGCAAGAGATTGCCGTCGGCGATCTGGACCTTCGCCCGGGCGATGAGACTTGCATCGTATGGAAGCCGCGTCGCCCGTGTCAGCGAGAGCGTGTCATAGGTATAATTCGCCTTGGCAAAACTTGTACCGGACTTGGCATAGGCGGCATCCGTATTGTTGCCGGTGATGCCGCCGGGGCTGTAAACGAGATCGTTCTGCAGCGTCGTCACGCCCCAGGTATCACCCGCCGTCGCCGAGTATTTCAACAAAAACTGGGCGACATCTTGTGAGGCGGAAAAAACCGAGACGCCGCCAAAGTCGAGATTGTTGTTGGTGGTCTTATAGTCGAAGCCACCCTGCACTTCCTGATTGAGCCATTGCGGACCACCCATCGGATGAATGTAGCGCGCGCTCACCTGCGCCGAGTAGCCGTCTTGTCCGAAGAAGGGTCCGACATCCGGACGCTGCTGGACATAGGAGCCGAAGACCTGCAGCAAATCATACCGTGGCAACGGCGCGGTCCACGAAACGGCATGGGCCAGAAAACGCGCATGGCCCACATCGAAGCCGTCGAGGAAGTCGTTGCTGGCGGTGAGCTGATAGGAGATCTGCTGGTCGGCGCCGAAGAGATTGCCGTAGTTGAAGCCGGCACTCCAACGCGCGTGGCCGGTGGCGCTGGTGCCGCCATTGTCGTAGCCGGCATAGACGCGGAGCGGAAAGCGGTCCTCGGTCTTCAGCGTGATATCGGTGGTGCCGACCTCGCCGCCTTTCGCGAGCACCGCATCGACGCGGCGGAAGGGATTGCGGTTGAGCCAGTCGAGGTCGCGCTTGAGTCGGCTCATAACGATGGGCTGACCTTCCGGCGCACTGAGGCCACCGCGAATGAGATCGCTTGAGAAATACCTGTTCCCCTCGACACGCACCTCGCCGCTGCGGAACTCGGTAACGACGATCTGCACTGTGCCGGCCGTCACTTCCTGCTCAGGAACAGCGACATCGACGAGCGGCTTGTCATTACCGCGGTAGGCGTCGATCACCTCGCGGCTAATGGCACGCAATCCACCGAAGGTCAGCGGCTTGCCGAGATAGTTTTGCAACCGTGTGCGCAATTCCGGATCGTCCAGCCCCTCGACACGCGACGTGTCGAGACCAGCGGTGTTGACTCCGGTTTTCACAACACCCCCGATCCCACGAACGAAGCGCAACCCCTTCAGGTTTTCAAGGATCAGCACCTGATCGTCCGGCTCCGCCGTTGCGGCGGCGTCGCCGTGCTTGACGATCTCGCCCGGAGCCTGTTTCGCGGGCTCCTTCGGAGCGATCCGCTCAAAGTCCTGCGCAACTGCGGGTAAAGCAAACGTCACAATGCTGAAAAGGAATCCAGCGTAGGTGTTTGCATTCTTCACAGCGCGGCTCCTTCAAGCGTCAACGGCAGCAGCGAGGTGAGATCGCCCGTGTCGATCTTGAAGCGCTCGTGCAGGCTGCCCGGTTGCGGCACATTCCCGACTTCAGCAGCGGGGGCGCTGTCGACGATGATCGGCAATCCATCAAAGCCGTTTGTGACCGTCGTGAATGTCACATTGTGCGGATCGAAGTTTGCCGTCATCGGCTGTGTCGGCGCGGCATAAATATTGAAAATTACATCCAGCGGATCGTAGGCAGGTGCGGGCGGAACAGCGTTCACGGTGAGCGTGCCACCGGCATAAGAAACGTCGTAGCCGAACTGGTCCGAATGGAGGCCGCCGATCTCATAGGGATAGACGCCGACATCCGGGTCGGACGGCAAGGTTGAAACCAGCGTACCCGGCACAACTGCGAGAGGATCGGAATAGGTGACGCTCAGGGGCGGAACCGCATCGCCATGGGTGATGGTCACGTTGTCCGCCGTCACGGTGAGCGGCGTCAGAAGCCAGCGCAGCAGCGGTGCCGTGTAACCTTCATAGATGCGCCAGATCGCCGAGGAACCGCCCTCGCTCGCGATGTCCCAGCCGGCGAAGGACGCGGCCGACTGCATTTCGGCGGTGGTGAGGCCGGTGACCGACTGCGCGTTGGAGTCGAAACCGATCCCGCCAGTCTGGCCGGAGGTGTCGGTGTCCCAGTAGGCGGCGGCAAGCGTTCCGTTGTTTTCGCCGACGAGAGCGCCGATCCCGAAAATGCCGTCGCTGACCGGGCCGGTTGAATAGACATAGATGACGTTGCCGGCATTCTGGCCGACAAGGCCGCCGACGCGGCTCTGGCCGGCGACCGCTCCCGTCGCATAGGCATTGGCGATGGTGCCGGAGTTATAGGCGGCGAGGCCGCCCGTAAGGTCGCCCAACCCGGTGACCGCGCCGGTGGCGAAGGAACGGGCGATCGAACCCCATGAGTTACCGATCAGGCCGCCGGCCTGCTGACCGCCAAAGACCGCGCCAGTGGCGTAGGACATGTCGATCGACATGCCGCCCATGCCGACAAGGCCGCCCGTGCGCGCGACGCCGGTCACCTGACCCGTTGCCCAGGAGCCGCTGACCGTTCCGGCTGCATTGCCGATCAGGCCGCCGACATTTTCATCGCCTTCGACATTGCCGCCGGCATGGCTGCCTGTGACCGTGCCGCTGGATGAGGCGCCGATCAGACCGCCGACATTGTCTGCGCTGCTCGTGACGTCGCCCGTCGCCCATGAACCGGCGACCGAGCCGATGCTGCTGCCGACCAGGCCGCCGGCAAGGTCTCCGGAGGCGATCACGTCGCCGGTTGCATAAGACGCCTCGACCAGCGCTCCGCTGTAGCCGGCAAGTCCGCCTGTGATCGCGCCGCCCGTGACCAAGCCCGTGGCATAGCTGCCGCCGATCGATCCGGTGGAATAGCCGATCAGGCCGCCGGTGGAATTGCTGCCCGTCACGTCGCCTGTCGCCCAGGAGTCGGTGACCGAAGCATTGCTTGAGCCGATCAGACCGCCGATGCGCTCCGTGGCACCGGTTACGGTGCCCGTCGCATGGGAGCGGGCGACGCTGCTCGTTCCGCCCGAAGCTCCGGCAAGTCCTCCGGCCTCGCCGGCCGTGGCATCAACATCGCCTTCCGCATATGAGTCCGTGATCGCGCCGCCGAAATTGTTACCGACGAGACCGCCAATGCGAGACGTGCCGGAGACGTCGCCCGTCGCGTGAGAATTGGCGATCGAGAGCCCGGTGTTGATGCCGACCAGACCGCCCACCGTTATGCCGCCGGTCACATCCGCCGTGGACCAGGCATTGTCGATCGTGCCGGCATTGTCGCCGACAAGCGCGCCGACATCGTTCCCGCCGGAGATATGACCGCCCACAAGGCCGACATTCGCGATGACGCTGTTCGAATTGGTCAGTCCGAAAAGGCCGACATTGTCCTGCCCGCTCCGGCTGATCGACAGGCCGGATATCGTGTGGTCCTGGCCGTCGAAGCTGCCACCGAAGGAGACGACGCCGTTGCCGCCGATCGGATTGAAGCCAGCGCCCGCGTTCCACGCCGATGTGCCCGAGGCGTCGATATCGTTTGCGAGCACGAAGTAGCTGCTAGCCAGACTGTTGGAGCGGATGCCTTGGAGCCCGTAGACATCGGTGATCCGGTAGGCGCTGCCGCTCGTGCCGTCGCCGCCTAGCATGCGCAGGAAAATGGCATTGGAGGCATTGACCCGGAAATCCACCGCGGAGAAGGACGGCAGGGCCGAAGCGATCTGGCTCCATGTGCCAAGGAGGAGATCGAACAGACCGACATCGACCGTGCCGTTCGCCGTCGTTGCGATCGTGTCCAACGCCAGCAGTTCCAGTTCGCCACTCATGCCCTCGATGCTTCCGTCGAGCAGGATGTCGCCGCCCAGACCGGAGACAACGAGTCTCAGCGTGGAAGCGTCAGCCCAGACCACATCGCTGTTCAGCGACAACTGGCTGCTCGCCGTCATCGTGGCATTGGTGCCGTCGAGCGTGAAGCTGCCGCCGCTGGTGAGCGACAGGAAGCCGGCCGAGGTGAAGTTGCCGTCGAGGACGTAACCATCATTCGCGTCGAGATAGAGGCCGCCCGCGCCTGATGTGGCCAGGCTCGCAGCGATGGTGGAGATGAAACCGAAATCGCTGTCTACATAGGCGCCGATCGCGGTGGTCAGATTGGCGATGGTGTCGGTGAGGCTGGGAGCGGACGCGATGAGATGAAGCGAGGAGCCGTAGATGTCGAGCCCCGAAACGCCGGCCGCCGTTGCCGTGTCCCTGAAGGCGGCGGCCTCCGTGGCTTCGCCGTCGAGCCAGGCGAGCGCGCCCGTCGCATCGACCGAGCCCGGTGCGGTGAGGATGTAATAGTAGCCGTTGGCGCCCGTGCGTGCCCCGCCGAGATACGCGCCGTTGCTGGCCGCACCGACCTGCGCATCGGCCAGAGCCGTCGTGCCGCCGTCGCTGTAGACGATGCCCGAAACGGATTGCGGCGTGCCGCCCAGCAGCGCATAGGTCCGGTAGAAATAAGGATAGAGACCGGCGCCTGTGCCCCAGACCGCATTGTCGAAACCCGCCGGCAACGCACCCTGCAACTCGGCGGTGGTCAACCCGGTGATGCCAGCCACGGCGCCGACACCGATGCCGTACGACATGCCAGATGTCTGCATATCCCAATAGCCGTATTGAACGCTACCACCCTGGACCAGCCCGACGAGCCCGCCCCTGCGGGACGGTGTGGCGCCTGTGACCGTGCCTGTGGAATAGATTTCGCTCGCGGTTCCGCGAATACGCCCGGCCAGACCGCCGGGATAGTCACTGCCCGAAACATTGCCGGTGGCGTAGGACTGGTAGACGTGCTCGCCATCACCAACGAGGCCGCCGGTCATCGAACCGCCCGTCACGTTGCCCGTCGCATAGGAATGCGAAATCGAATAGAAGGCGAATCCCACAAGCCCACCGACGGCCGCTCCGCTCACGGCGCTTACGTCGCCGCTGGCCGATGATCGCGTCACGACGCCACGTGCGAGATAGCCGAGCAGCCCGCCCACATTGCTGCCGCTGGCAGTCACCGTCGTCGAGGAGTGGCTGTCGGTGATGATGGCGTCCGTCTCAGTATTGCCGATCAGAAGGCCGACAAGACCGCCGACCTGCGATGCTCCTCTCACAATGCCGCTCGAATTGACATTGCTGACGATGTTGGGCGGCGAGTTAAAGCCCGAAACCTGCCCTGCGAGCGCACCGACGTTTTCGGCCCCTGTGATGTCGACATTGGCCAGGGTGAAATCCCGGGCATCGCCGGCCAGAGACCGGAACATTCCAACGTAATCCGTAGTCGGCCGATTGATGGTCAGACCGTCCACGGCGTGTCCGAGCCCGGCAAGCGTGCCGGCAAAGGATATGATAGGCGCGAAGCCCTCGCCGCCATTCATCGCCGCCGAGGCAGTCGCATCGATATCGGTGGCGAGCGCATAAAGGCCGGCGCCGGCCGCAATGGCCTGCAGGCCGGCCAGATCGTAGATGAGCGTGTAGCTGTTGCCGTTGAGCGCGAGGCTCGCATTGGCACCGGAGAGCGTGATGCTGGCCCCGTCGAGGACATAGTCGCCGCCGTAATTGAGATCCAGTCCGGCATTCGTGCCGGTGGCTTCGACATCAGTGTTGAATTCGATGTTGCGGACGGCATCGAGCGTCAGCGTCGTGTCGGCGCTCCAGCTCACGGCGTCGTTGACGAAGATATCGCCATTGCCGGAGGTCGCGCCGTCATTGCTGGAAATCGCGACGTTGCCGCCCGCGAGATTGGCCGACAGGGCCGTGCCGGTGATGTCACCGCCGGAACGGGCAATAATGAAATCATTGGGGTCGATCAGCCATGTGCCGGCCGTGCCGCCGCTGCTCAGCGTCGAGACCCGCGCCTCGTCGGCGATGTCGAGCCGCGCGCCCGAGGTTTCGACGAAGCCACCCTGCCCGCCCGCACCGCCTTCGGCTTCGATCCGGCCGGAGAAGGAGGTCTTGCCCGTGGCAATGATCGTGACGTCGCCGCCCGTCTTGCCCGGTGCCGTTGCCGAGGTATCGACAAGACCGGTGACAGCGATCTCCGCGCCGCTGGCGTCAACCGCGCCGCCGGAACCGTCCGCATTCGTGGCCTCGACCATGCCCGATATCCCGACATTGCCGGTATTGGAAGTCAGCCAGACACGGCCGTCGATTATTTGCGTACCAGTTACCCGGACGATGCCGCCATTGTTACCGGCCAGCGCATAAACATTGCCGTCGGCGGCTTTCAATTCGGCGGCGGCAGCCGCAATCGTTCCACTATTGGTCGCATCGCCGGAGCCCGTCGCAATCGCGATGCGCTGATCGCCGGTTGCTGGACGCAGCACCGCATTGTCACCGGCCGCGAGCGCCGCAGTCCCGTTGGGTGCGTCAATGGAACCGCTGTTGCGCACCGACTTGCCAATCAGCACGACATCGCCACCTGACGAACGGAGCGAGCCGTTATTGATGACATCGCCATTTGACGCGCCCTGGAAGCGATCCGTGCCGCCGTCGAGAAAATCTTCGTTGGAAATGTCGCGCGTCGAAGCAACGAAGGAACCGCCGGTGACGACGCGGCCGCCCGCGCCGATCACAATACCGTTACCATTGATGAGAAAGGCCGAGCCTGTCGCGCTGAGCAACCCGTCGATCTGCGAAAATGAAGATCCCGTGACACGATTGAGCGTGGCGCCCGCACCATTGTCGATCGAGACTTTGTTGCCTGCGCCGATGGAGAAGGCGTTCCAGTCGATGATGCCGGTGACAGAGTCTTGCGTGATCGCAAGATCGGATCCCGCATTCGCAATGCTGCCCTGCCCGGCCACATACTGGCCGCCGGTGGGCACAGCGTCCGCTGCATGCGCCGCGTAAGGAACGACCTGAGAAAGAATCGTTCCCATCACAGTCACCCGACAAAAGCCACAGCTCAGCGCCCACCGATTCATGATGCCCCCACTTCTCTCCGGCCGCGTACAGCGATGCGTCCAACGAAAGAAAAAGCAGAAGGAGGAAATCAATGATAGTGGACCGACCGGCTGGACTTCTGACCGCATCGCCAAACCGCTTGGTAAATCAACGGTGTAACAGGCAATGAAATGGTGTATTTAATTTCAGAATAGGCCTATTCAAAAAACAGGTGTTTGCAGCTCCGCTACCTATAAAATCGACACCAAACGCTCTATGAGACCATGAAGTAAGGCAGCCCCGCTCCCCTCCTCCATCCTTTGCAGAGATCGCCCCATGAATATCCGTCAGCTCGATCTCAACCTTTTGCTGGTATTCGACGCCGTTTACCGTGAGCGAAGCATCAGCGCCGCAGCGCGAAAGCTCAATCTGTCTCAGCCCGCCGTAAGCAATGCGCTGACGCGCCTTCGGCAGTTCACGGACGACAAATTATTCTTCCGTTCAGGCCACGAAATGATTCCGACACGAGCGGCAAATTCGCTGGCGGTGCCGATTCGTCATGCTCTGTCGGCAGTCGAGGTCGGATTATCATCGCTCAGGAGTTTCGATCCCGCCACCTCAACGCGAACGTTCCGGCTTGGCGTCAACGATTTCTTTCGGCACATGCTCATCCCGACCATGGCGAATGTGATTGAGCGCGAAGCGCCCAATATCAAACTTGAATTTCTTGTGGAAACCCTCGGCGCGCCTGTCCTGCTGGAATCGTTGAGACTCGGCGAAGTCGATCTTAGCCACCTCCCGCTGGCCGTCGTTGAAGGTCTGGAGGACATCAGCTTCGAACACATCAGCAATGAAAAGCTTCAGCTGATGGTGCGGGCCGGTCACCCCGCTTTATCAAAACCGATCACGCTCGAAGTACTGTCGAAATTAAAATATGTCGCGACGAGCAATGCACCAGCTGTCAGGACTCTGGTCGACCACATTTTCGGCGAGCATGGCATCAAGCGTGACGTTGTCTGCGTGGTTCCCGATACGACGACAATTCCCGCCACTGTAGAAATGACCGATCTTGTCGGCGTCACCAGCAGCAACTTCCTGCTGCGTCATCAGCGCGATCACGCACTCGTTGCTCTCGATACACCACTTGAGTTCCCCGCAATCCGCGCAGGCCTCGTCTGGTCCCGCGCCGCCGATGAAGATCAGGGCCATCAATGGCTGCGCGAGAAAGCAGCGCAAATCCTGAGGGCCGCCCTCTCCGTCAGCGCACCGGTCACCGCTGACGCCCTGTGAAAGCAGATGCTACGGAACGCAATTTTGCCAATCGTCGATCAGGTAATCTGTATACAGATCATAAAGCAGACACGACGTGATAATTCGCTTGTAAGCAAAATTTTCCTGACCTGCCGAATTTCCGAAGAAATTCTACCCGCGCCGAACAGACCATTTTATCCAGAAAATTAATGGTGCCGTGGGAAGTCTCGGACGAGGGCTGCTCCGCCCTAATCCCCTGATAACAGGGTATTTACAGGGAAAACAGGCGCGATCGCGGGTTTCCCAGCTCTTTCAACCCTAGAATGGCAAAGAAAATCAACGAGTTATCTCAGCTATTCCCTAAATCTCGGATCAGAGAAGTTTCCACAGCTAACAGGGAATTTTCATTCGACATCAGGGTAATTTCCGTGACCTCTCAGATAGCAAGCGGCGAAGCGGATGTGGTATTGTTTTATGGGACGATTGCCGAACCGTTTCGTTCTGCAAATTTAGCCATTGATGCCGCTGGCTTTGTCACAAACTCGAATACTCAGTCAGATGATTGGGCCAGCATGAACTCATGACGCAGATATGCTGTCGCAATCTCCGCTTTCACTCCTCGCCGAGAAGCTCTTCGCCCTCCCCGATCGCCTCCACCAGGGCCACGAGTTCGGCCTGTAGCGCCGCAAGCCGGGACGGACCGAACCGCTCGGCATATTGGTCCAGGACAACGCGGGTTTGCATGGCCGTCCGGTCGACGGTCACACGGCCCTGTCGAGATATCTTGATGATAGATCGGCGCCCGTCGGCGGGGTTGGTAAACCGCGTGACCAGACCGCGCGCCACGAGGTCGCGCAAGATACGTGTCACGGTAGGGGCATACAGCAGAGCGGCGCGCGCCAGGGTGGAGGCATCGACCGGCCCCTGATCGACCAGGACGCGAAGAACCCGCCACTGTTGGTCGGTCAGCCCGACCTCCCGCAACATCGGACGGATTGGGCCCATGACCGCCTCACGCGCGGCCAGCAGGGTGCCCGCGAGGGATTGTCGATAGGGCGGAAGGTGGCGCTTGTCGTCGATCATGACGGCTAAGATGCACCGGCCCATCTTGCTTGACAAGTTATCATGATAAATTGTTTGACAAGTTATCATGATAAATACATATTCGCTCCTGTAGGGAGTGATCAGAATGATTGGCGGCATTGCATATGGCGTGATTCTTAATGACAGACGGCAGCTCCGGGAGCTGGGCAGTCGGTTGGATGACGCCCCCTACCTCGGCGCCCCCCAGGCTCCTGTGATGTTCATCAAGCCGCGCACCTGCTTCCGCTTCCACGGCGCTGCCGTCCCCTTGCCGGACGAGTTCGAACGCGTGGAGGTTGCCGCCACCTTAGGCTTGCTCTTCGACCGGGATGTCACGAAGGCCCAGCCAGCCAACGCTTTGTCGGGCGTGGCGGCTGCATGCCTGGCCATCGAGGTCTGCGAGCCGCACGACACGCTCCACAGACCTGCGATCCGTCAGCGATGTCGCGACGGCTTCCTGCCGCTGGGTGCCTTCGCAGCGTTCGAACCAGCGTTCGCGACCGTAGAAATTCACACAGTGATCGACGGTGGGCGCCGACACACCTGGTCACTCTCCGACCTGGCACGCCCCGTCCCCGAGCTCGTGGCAGCCATCACAGAATTCATGACGCTGCGCGCCGGTGATCTGCTCATGGTCGGACTGCCGGGCGACGCGCCAACGGTAGAGGGGGGCGAACAGATCGAGGTGACAGCCCAAGGTCTTCCGGCCTTGGCGACCGTCGTTCAACGCGACTCCATCCGATGAAGCGCGCGAGGATCGCTTGGCAAGGCCGCGAGGTCTGGGCCGATCTGGTCGATGATGACCAGTGGCTCCGGCTGGCTAATGGGGAACGCGTAGAAGCGGCGCATGCTCACTGGCTACCATCGGTGACGCCAGGCGCGACGATCTTCGCGCTGGGGCTGAATTACGCCGACCACAGCGTTGAGCTCGGCTTCACGCCGCCGAGCAGCCCCCTTGTCTTCCTGAAAGGTCACGCGACATTTGTGGGGCATGGTGGAACCGCACGTTGTCCGGTCGACGCCAGCCAAATGCATCCCGAATGCGAACTCGTGGCGGTGATCGGGGCGCCAGCCCGCAAGGTCCGAAGCACGCACGCGTTGGATTATGTGGCCGGCTACACGATCGCTTGCGACTACGCCATTCGCGAGTACCTGGAGAACTACTATCGTCCAAATCTTCGGGTGAAGAACCGCGACTGCTGCACGCCCATCGGGCCATGGATCGTCGATGCCACCGAGGTGGGCGATCCCCAAGCTCTGGCTTTGTCGACCCGCGTCAATGGTGCCCTCGTGCAGGCCGGCCGCTCACACGACATGGTGTTCAGCGTCGCGACACTCATCGAGTACCTGTCCGACTTCATGACCCTCATGCCGGGAGACATGATCCTCACCGGCACGCCTCACGGCGTTGTATTTGTAAAACCCGGTGACCGGGTCATCTGTGAGATCGAAGGCATCGGGGCGCTTACCAACGACGTGGAGGTAGAGCGATGAGCCTCTACCAACTGAGCAAGTTGCTCTATCACCTCAACCGCGACGACAGCCTAAAGGCGAGGTTCAAGGTTGACCGGGCCGGCGCGTTGGAGGGTTATGACCTCACTGCAGAGGAACGCAGCGCCGTGCTCGATTCCGATATCGGGCTGCTCTATGTGCTGGGGATCAACGGTCAAATCCTTATGCACTTCGCCGCATTCTGCGGCGTGGAGTGGTCCGACTACCTGCAGCGGATGCGGGACGGAGTGAAGCGACACGGCCCCGTCCGGGCCGGTATCTATGCGATGACGACGTCGCCAGATGAAAAGGTGGTAGAATGAGCCTCGTCTTCGTGGGTGTCTGTAGTCATGCGCCAGGTATAACTGGCCGCGATGAACGCGCGCCATCCGATCTGCGCGACGGGCTTTACGCGGCGTTCGGAGACTTGCGGCAGCGCCTTCACGCCGCGCGTCCGGATGCCCTCATCGTCGTGGCCGCGGAGCATTTCGCAAACTTCTTCATGGACAACATGCCCGCCTACGCCATGGGCATGGCGGAAACCTATTCCGGCCCGATCGAAGATCCGGACTGGCTGCGCATTTCCAGGCGTGTCGTCCGTGGGGCGCCGGACCTCTCTCGCCGCCTGGTGACCGAGATTCTGGAAACCGTCGACATCGCCTATGCCGAGGAATGGCGCTTCGACCACGGCATTATGGTGCCGCTGCATTTTCTCGATCCCGACAACGCGCTGCGGATCATCCCGGCCAACATCAACTGTCAGGGCCCACCCCTGACGCCGCTTTCGCGCGTCTGGGCGTTCGGCGAGGCGTTGCGCCGGGCCGCCGACGCCGTACCGGAGCGCATCGCCCTGGTCTGTACCGGCGGAATATCGCACTGGCCGGCTACGCCTGACAGCGGGCGCATCAACGAAGTTTGGGACCGCGAATTTCTGGCCCGCTGGACACGCAATGATCGGGCGGGGCTGCTTGGCTACACGGATGCGGAAACTTATGCCAAGGCCGGACAGGGCGGGTTCGAGATCCGTACCTTCATCGCCGCCGCCGCCGCCGCTCGGGGGACCGGAACCGTCCACTACTATCAGCCGATCCCGATTTTCGCCGTCGGCTGCACCGTTGCCACCATGGAGATCGTGTGATGGCCCATGTCGTCGTTGAATGGACGGACAATCTCGAGGGTCAGGCGGACATCCACGGCCTTCTGGCGCTCATCGCCGCCACGATGCGGGAGGGCGAAATGTTCCCCTGGGGGGGAATCCGGGTCCGGGCGCTAAAACTCACCGACTATGTGGTGGCCGACGGACGTGCCGACGACGCCTTTGTCCATATCACCGTGACCATGGGGACCGGCCGCGCGGTGGAGGCCAAGCAACGCTTCTTCGGCGACCTCTTCGACCGGGTGAAGAGACACTTCGCGCATCTGTATGAAACCCGCTACCTCGCACTCTCACTCTATGTGGAAGAAGCCGACGAGCAGGTCAGCTTCAAGCACAACAACATCCATGCCCGTTTCCGGAGCACGCCCTGATGGCACTCGACCCCGCCCTCATTACAGACCTAGCAAGACGACTGGACGCGGCCGAACGCGCTGGCGTTCAACTGGATCTGTTCTCCCTTGCCCATCCAGAGATGACGATTGAGGACGGCTATGCCGTGCAGAGCGCCTGGGTGGCCGCCAAACAGGATGCTGGCCGCACGATCATCGGTCACAAGATCGGGTTAACGAGCCGCGCGATGCAGCGCAGTTCGAACATCACCGAGCCGGACTACGGGGTCCTGCTCGACGACATGCTGTTTGCAAACGGACAGGACATCCCCATCGGACGCTTCATCGAGCCCCGCGTCGAGGTGGAACTGGCCTTCATCCTCAAGAGGGCGCTGAAGGGCCCGAACTGCACCATCTTCGATGTCCTCGATGCCACCGATTATGTAACACCGGCGGTCGAGATCATCGACGCGCGAGTCCGCCGGGTGGACCCGGTCAGCGGCATCACCCGGAAAGTATTCGACACGATTTCGGATAACGCGGCCAATGCCGGTCTCGTGCTGGGTGGACGCCCCATGAGGCCTGACGCCGTCGACCTGCGCTGGGTGAGCGCACTCCTGCATCGCAATGGCGTCATCGAGGACTCAGGCGTGGCCGCTGCGGTGCTGGGCCATCCGGCCCATGGCCCCGCCTGGCTCGCCAACAAACTCGCCACGTACGACACGGCCCTGGAGTCGGGCGAGATCATCCTGTCGGGCAGTTTCACGGCGCCGCTGTTCGCCCAGGCGGGCGACACCTTCCACGTGGACTACGGCCCCATGGGGTCCATCTCGGTGCGCTTCATATGAACCCGATGATCGCAGCCCTTTCTCAGGGCCGACCCCTGATCGGCCTGTGGCAGGCTCTGGCGAACGCCTATACGGCCGAGATATGCGCCTCGGCGGGCTATGACTGGTTGCTGTTCGATGGCGAGCATGCCCCCAACACCCTGCAGACTCTCCTGGCGCAGTTGCAGGCGGTGTCGGCGGCCCCCGTCGAGGCAGTCGCCCGGCCACCGATCGGCGAGCCGACGGTCATCAAGCAATACCTCGATCTGGGTTTCCGCACCCTGCTGATCCCCATGATGGAGAGCGCCGAGCAGGCTGCCCGCGTGGTGGCCGCAACGCGCTACCCGCCGACCGGTCTGCGCGGAGTGGCCGGTTCGACCAGCCGTGCCTCGCGGTTCGGGGCGGATACGAACTACCTGAGCACCGCGCACGAGCACCTCGGCTTGATCCTGCAGATCGAGAGCCGCGCAGGTCTCGACGCCATCGAAGCGATTGCGGCGGTCGAGGGGGTCGACGCCTTGTTCATTGGGCCTGGAGATCTCGCTGGTGCGCTGGGACACCTGGGAAACCCACGCCATCCCGATGTGCAGACGACGATCGACGCGGCGATCAAGCGAACTCTGGCCGTAGGATGTCCGGTCGGGATATTCGCCCTCGATGCGGAGGACGCGCGTCGGCGTTTCGCGCAAGGCGTAACCTTCGCCTCAGTCGGCACCGACATCGGTCTGCTGGCGGGTGGGGCGCGTGCGCTGCGTCGGGCGATGGACTGAGGTCGGACAGCCGGGTGCGAACTTGCGACCGGCGCTTAGCTGCGGCACTTACACGCCCAGGCGCTGAATCTTATGGTCGCCATAGGCGAGCGCGACGTTCTTCGTCTCCATGTAGAAGTCGAAGCTCCAGTCACCGCCGTCCCGGCCGATGCCGCTGGCCTTCATGCCCCCGAATGGGGTCGCAAGGTGGCGTACGTTTTCGCTGTTGACCCAGACCATGCCAACTTCCAGGGCGTTGGCGACACGCAGGGCGCGCCCAACGTCCCGGGTCCAGACATATCCGGCCAGCCCATAGGCGACGTCGTTGGCCTTGGCAACGGCATCGGCCTCATCGTCGAAGACCATGGCGGTCAGCACGGGGCCGAATATCTCCTCCTGAGCGATCCGCATGCTGGGGTCAGCGTCCACAAAAAGGGTCGGCTGAAGAAAATATCCGTCGCCGGCGATCGCGCCACCGCCCGCGGCGATGCGGGCACCACCCTCCTGTCCGATCTGGAGGTAGTTCTGCACCTTGGCGAGGTGACGGGAGTGGATGAGCGGTCCCACTTCGGTCTCGGGATCAAAGGGGTCGCCCACCTTTAGCTTCATCACCCGTTCGGCGACCTTGGCTACGAAGGCATCATAGATCGATCGCTGAACCAGCAGGCGCGAGGAGGAGGTGCAGCGCTGGCCGTTCAGCGAGTAGATCATGAAGATCGCCGCATCGAGCGCGCGGTCCAGGTCCGCGTCCTCGAACACGACCATGGGGTTCTTCCCGCCCAACTCAAAGTGGACGCGCTTCAACGTCTCGGATCCTTGTCGCATGATGGCAGCGCCGGTCGTGGACTCCCCCACGAAGGCGACGGCCTTGATATCGGGGTGTTCGGTAAGGGCCTTGCCTGTCGTCTCTCCCAGCCCATTGACCGCATTGAAGACGCCCGACGGAACACCGGCTTCGTGCGCAATCTCAATCAGAAGGCGCGCCGAATAGGGTGACCACTCGGCGGGCTTGTGAACCACGGTGCAACCGGCCGCGAGCGCCGGTGCGATCTTCCAGGTGGAGAGCATGAAGGGCGTGTTCCACGGGGTGATCACCGCCACCGGCCCGATGGGCCTGCGATTGGTGTAGTTCAGGTGTTCTGCGGACGGCAGGGCCCGACCGTCGGCAGCGGCGGGCGCCCGGTCGGCGAAGAACCGAAAGTTCTCCGCGCCGCGTAACGCGGCCTTGGACATGAAGCGCCAGCATTGCCCCGCATCCAGACATTCAACGGCCGCAATCTCGTCCGCCCGCGCCACGATAAGATCCGCCACCCGGTGGAGGATCGCCCTGCGCTGCTCGCCGGGCGTCGCGGCCCAGGCGGGAAATGCGGCCTTGGCTGCAGCAACTGCGGCGTCGAGTTCATCTTGGGTGGCGTCGCAGGCCCGACCCAGGTCGGCCCCCGTCGCCGGTTCGCTCACTGAAAAGGTTGGACCGGCGCCGGCGCGCGCTTTGCCGCCGTAGAAGTGCCCCAGCGGCGCGCCCAACCTCTCGACGGTTTCCAAGGCGCGATGACGATGAGAACTGGACATTCGATATCTCCCGACGACGAAAATTATTTATCATAGTAACTATTTTCTTGGCCGAGTCCAACTTGACGCGATGCCGAATTTATATTAAATTTAAGATAAATAGCGATGTGGAGGATGCCATCATGACGTTCGCGGATGAAAGCGAAGGGCGCGCCCACGGTCGGCCAGCTGCCTCACCCGATGATGGATTCGCCCTTTGCGGTCCCGGTACACCCGGCGGGGAGCTGTTGCGGCGCTACTGGCAGCCTGTAGCGATGTCGAAGAACGCGACCAGCCGCCCCCGGCCAGTGAAGCTGCTGGGGGAAGACTTGATCCTGTTCCGCAACGGTGCGGGCGAAGTGGGACTGCTCTACCCCCGGTGCATGCACCGGGGGACCAATCTGGTCTATGGCAAGGTGGAACAAACCGGAATCCGTTGCTGCTATCACGGATGGCTGTTCGACCCGCAGGGGCACTGTCTTGAAATGCCCTCGGAGGCCGGCGAGGACGCCTACCGATCGGTCCGGCAGCCCTGGTACCCGGTCGTCGAGAAATTCGGGATCATCTTTGCCTACCTCGGTCCGGCCGTGGCTCAACCGGCCTTCCCGACCTTCTCGATTGAGGAGGACCTCGAACCGGGCGAGGAACTGGTGGGCTACTGCAACGATACGGGTGCCAACGGCCCCACGCCCAAGATCGCCGGGCGCACCGATTACAACTGGTGGCAGATGTTCGACAACTTCATAGATCCATTCCATGTCGTCGTCCTTCACAACCAGATCAACGGCGTACAGTTCAGCGCTAACCTCGGCCTACGGCCGGACGTCAGGTTTGAGTACACCGCAGACGGGGTAATCAGTATCCAGCGGCGCAAGATGGCAGACGGGACCATCCACCAACGGCTCAGCCAGATCATCATGCCGAACATGAACGGCACCGCCGGCGTGACGGACGAAGATCTTGGTCGCGCCCATCTCGGTTGGACCGTGCCCTTGGATGACCGGAGCTTCCTGCAGTACGGCCTGGCGCGCCGCGCAGACCTTATCCAGAGCCGAAAAAACTTCGAAGGCATCGGCATGATGCGCGACGACTGGGGTCCCGCCCATGGCCGCCCCTTCAGAGAATGGACCTTCGAGGACCACCAGGATTGGCAAACCGACTACGTGGCCCAGAAGGGACAGGGCGACATCAGCCTTCACAGCGAAGAGCATTTGGTGAGTGCGGACCAAGGCATCGCCATGGCGCGACGCAAGTTCCGTCAGGAAGCTGCGCGGGTCCTGAAGGGCGAGGCGCCCGTCGGATCAACGGTCGAGACGCCTTACCGAATCGAGGTTCTGGCCGGTAACGCCCTGCTGGATCCCAACACCGGTCGCTGCCTCGCCGGCTTCGCCAGCCGGACATGAGGCATCCCGCCACCACGCTCAGTCCGCCGGAGGGGTCCCGATGCACGACCCACGCCTGACCCTCCGCGTGACGGCGGTTTTCTGGGAAACCGAGACCGTGAAGCGGTTCGAGCTCCGTCCGCTTGATGGGACGCCGCTACCGCCCTTCACCGCCGGCGCCCATCTGGGGGTCGAGCTAGGGCCCAACCTCTTCCGGAGCTATTCACTCATGAACAGCCCGCGCGAGCGTCACCGTTACGAGATCGGCGTGTCGCTCGACCGGAATAGCCAGGGCGGCTCACGCTATTGTCATGAGAGGCTGCGTCCCGGGGACCTTCTGACCCTCTCACCGCCACGCAACACTTTTCCGCTCGCGGCATCGGAGGCGCCGGCGCTGCTGATCGGCGGCGGTATCGGCGTGACGCCCCTGATTTCCATGGCCCACGCGCTCAGCGAGGCGAAGAAGCCGTTCCGACTGGTGCACGCTGTGCGATCACGCGCCGAGGCTCCCTTCAGCGAGATCCTCGCTGAGCTGGGCGAGACGGTGACACTTCATGTGGACGAGGAATGCGGCGGAGTGCTGCCGCTTGCGAACTTTCTGGCGACGGCGGCGTCGGGCAGCCACCTCTACTGTTGCGGGCCTCAGCCTATGCTCGACGCCTTCATCGCGGCCACAGCCGACCGACCGACGAATACGGTGCACACAGAAAGCTTCGCGCTCCCGGAGACCGCGTCGCCTGGCGCGGGATTCACCGTCGAACTCGCGCGGAGCGGACGCACGGTGGCGGTCGCCCCGGATCAATCTATCCTGGCCGCTCTCCAGGCCGCGGGGGTCCCGACTACGAGTTCCTGCAGGCAGGGGATTTGCGGCCTATGCGAGACCGTGATCGTGACCGGTGAGGCAGAGCATCGCGATTCCCTTCTCACACCTGATGAGCAGGCCGCCAACCGGACCATGATGATCTGCTGCTCGCGCAGCCGCTCAGACCACCTTGTCCTCGATCTCTGAACGGAGGGAATCAACGCGATGATCGGTGAACGCCTCCAGACACTCCGCCAGCCGGGCAAGCCCCTGCCGGATGGCCGTCTGCTCCGTCACCGCCAGGGGCCGCAGCGCCGTATCGAGCAGGCCTGCGGTTTCGGCAACGAGGGCATCGATCAGGGCCAAGCCCGCCGGCGTCAGCCGGACCATCTGACTGCGACCGTCCTGCGGATCGCTGAGCCCTTCGATGAGGGCTTGCCCCTTGAGGAGGTTCACCGTGTAGGTGATCGCCCCGGAGGTGACGCCCAAGAGCCGAAAAAGGTCGGTCGGGCGTTGGGCATAGGGCGGGCCAACCCGCCGCAAGGCGTACAACAAGTGGATCTCGCCCGATCTGAGGCCCAACCCCCGCGCCGTTCGCACCTCGAACTGGTTGAGCAGGATGCTAAGCCTGGTCAGCAGCGTCCCAATCTCGAAGCCCAAACCTTCGATTTCCGGTTTTTCGGCCCGCCATTGCGACAGGATGAGTTCAGTCATGCCAACTTGAGACCAGGTCACAGCCGGGTCGAGCGCGGCGTTCCCATTGGCGGACGCGTCACCGCGCCGCCCGGCGTGTGTCGATGGCAGAGACGAAGATTTGGAACGATCCGACATCTGACCCCTTTGATTGTGACAGCGGCACCAGCGCCCCGACGACGGCAGGATAGACCGACAGGTCGAGACCGCCAAGCGACCCACCATCACAGTGGACGCGGCGCATCCGGCGTCGCCCGAGACCGACACACCTCAACCCCACCCAACCCGCGCGCCCCGCGCCCTTACACTGGAGATGCTTGATGTCCCACCCGAGCCCATTCCTCGCCGCTGCCGTCCAAGCGGCGCCGGCTTTCCTGGATTTCGAAGCGGGCGTTGAGAAGACCGTCGCCCTCATGGACGAAGCGGGTGCCCAGGGGGTCCGCCTGCTGGCCTTCCCCGAGGCTTGGATCCCGGGCTACCCGTTCTGGATCTGGGTCACCAGCCCCTTGGAGGCGATCGGCCTTGCCCGGCGTTACCAAGATAATTCCCTGACCGCCGACTCGGAAGCATTCACGCGCATTGCCGAAGCGGCCCGCCGGAACAACCTGCACGTCGTCTTGGGCGTCAGCGAGCGCGATCATGGATCGCTCTACCTTGGCCAAGCCATCATCGGCGCAGACGGCCGCACCCTCGCGCATCGGCGGAAACTGCGCCCGACCCACGTCGAGCGCTCTGTCTTCGGCGACGGGGATGGTTCCGACCTAGAGGTCCACGATACGCCACTCGGACGGCTGGGGGCGCTCAACTGCTGGGAGCACCTGCAACCTCTGGTAAAGGGCGCCATGTTCGCGCAGCACGAGGAAATCCATGTGGCCTCATGGCCAAGTCTTTCGTCCGCCAGCGGAGGACCCGCCTACGCCCTCGGCCGCGAGGTCAATCTGGCCGCCTCACAGGTCTATGCAGCGGAAGGCGGGTGCTATGTACTAGCCGCGACCCAGCTCGTGACCCTCGACGTCCTGCGTGTTCAGTCAGAGCTCCTGGGCCGAGAGGCACCCTTCCCGCTCGGCGGTGGCTGCAGCATGATCTATGGTCCGGATGGTCGACCTCTGGCTGAGTTCCTCCCCGAGGACGCCGAAGGTCTGGTGGTGGCCGAGATCGATCCGAGCGCCATCGCGTTCGCCAAAGCCTTGGCCGACCCCGTAGGGCATTACGCACGACCTGACGTCCTGTGCCTGACCCATGACCGAACCCGTCGGCGCGCGCCATTGCCGGGGGTCGGCGCAGAGCACCCGGACCTGTCCGCGGACCCGGCGGCGGCCTGCGATGCTGAAGGCGCGTGACCATGGGTCGCCGCCCCCATATGCCCCCGAACTGAACGCCGCCCGGCCCGGCATGGAAGTGCGTCGTCCCAGCGGACGCCATGATCGCGGTCACGCATTCCGGCTCAGTCAAATTGTATCAAGCGATGATCCAATCTTCTTCGTTCGGAAGATTGAATCACCGTTCGGCTAGTTCCTCAAGACTATACGGGGCTATTCACATCAAGGTCGCGGGCCGCTTGGGCAAACGCCACCCCTCGATCTCGTACCAACTTTACCGCCTCGAGTTTAAACTCGAGGCTGAATACCCATCACCGTTGCAAAGTGATCTGACGTGGGAAAAAATAGTCATGGCATACTGCTGATCAAGGTGATCAGTCGGAAACGCCAGCGAACGTGCAGCAACAGGAATGGTGATCGTGGTTAGCAAAGAGATGCGCGACTTTTGGGCCATATGTCCCGCAATGCCTGACATCCCTCCTGTCGCCAGCCTCCCGGCCGAGCGACAGGCGAGGGACGAGCGGACGATGCAGCGCTATCCCGTCCTGGCGGGCGTGACGTCGGAGGCGGTGCGTTGCGATGAGGTCTCCGCGATCTGGTACCGTCCGGACAACGCGAGACCAGATCACGCGATCCTCTACATCCACGGCGGCGCTTTTATCTGGAGTTCTGCAGCAGGCCACTGCGGCGTGATTAGTCGCGTGGCGGCGGAATGTCGGATCGATACCTTGGCCCTGGACTACGGTCTGGCCCCGGAACAAGCCTTTCCAGGCCCAGTTGAGGAAGGCGTCCGCCTCTACAAGTGGATGCTGACTTCGGGCTACAAGCCGGGTGCAATTTCGCTGATCGGCGACTCGGCCGGCGGTGGTCTCGTCCTGTCGGTCCTGCTGGCGCTGAAGGCTGAAGGCCTCCCGCTCCCAGCCTGTGGCGTGATCGCCTCCGCCTACGCGGACCTGACCAACGCGGGCGAGAGCATCGACTGGATTACGAAGGACCCCTGCGTGACCCGCGAGGGCCTAGACGCTTGCCGGGATCAGTATCTGCAAGGGCACGACGCCGCCGATCCGTTGGCGTCTCCGATCTTTGGGGATTTCACGGGCTTTCCACCCCTCCTAGTCCAAGTTGGCTCCCGCGAGCGCCTTCTGAGCGATTCCTTGCGTGTCGCTGCTACGGCCGACGCGGCTGGTGTTGACGTGCGGCTTGAAGTCTATGATGGCTGTGTTCACCTCTGGCACTGGTGGGTGCCGGACGCACCGGAGACTGCGAGGGCCATGAAGAGCGTCGGGGACTTTTTGTCCGCGCACACGCGCTAGGTTCTGTACGGCACTGTCAGCCCAACGACATCAAATTTATGAATGGTGCAAGAGTGGCAGGGCGGGCGTAGCTCAGGCCACGATTTTGTTCCACTCGGCCATGGCGACTGAGCGGCGGGTTTTATAGTCGTTGCGTTCGACGCCACGTCGCGAGGATCGAAGTTGGTGAAGCACTAACTACCATCCAATTCGATGCGTCTTCACTACGCGAAGATTCAGCGTCATCAGACGACGAGATGCTCGACCGCCTCACGCTGATCACAATGGACAACGAGTCCCTCAATCTCGGCGATGACATTCTACAGCTAACAATCGAAGGCGTACTCGCCCGAAACGGCGGAGACAAATCAATCGCTGGCTGGGATACCAACAACTGGATAGCACCATGGCGCAAGATCGATCCAGGCCTCGTCAAGGCTCTCGCCCGTGCACATCTCTGGCGCGATATGATCGAGAATGGGCAAGTCACAACAATTGATGAGCTCGCACGGACTGCAGGCACCGAGCGAACCCATCTCGCCCGGATGCTCCGTCTCGCGTTCCTCGCGCCTGATATTCAGCAGGCGATCCTCACCGGGCGTCAGCCCCAGAGCTTACGTCTTCGAGCTCTGCTTGAGACCGAGTTGCCCGCCACCTGGTCGGGCCAGCGCCAGGTTCTCGGCTTTGCCTGAGTCATCTCCAAACTCGAAAACGGATGATCCGCTAAAAGTGTGGGTCAATCTTCTCACGCCGGAGCAAGGGGCCTGAAGAGGCCAGATCAGGCGCCGGCGCGAGAGCGTTTTTGTCTCCGAAGACCCACACTTATTCGACGCAAGCGCCCGTTATCACGGGACTATTCCGGATGCGGCGTCACACAGAGCAAAGTTGGAATGGATGATTGGTGCACCGAGAAGGATTCGAACCTCCGACCCTCAGATTCGTAGTCTGATGCTCTATCCAGCTGAGCTACCGGTGCAGACCCAAAACAGGTACGACCGGAGCCGCTGTCGTTTGGGTGCGCTCTTATTAAAGGGAAGAGCGGAGGAAGGCAAGGCCTGTTGCAGATTGTTTCACTGCTTCCTCACGCTTTCCGGTACGCCTTGTAACCGACTGTATCGCCTAGAGTTTCTGCCTCGTAAACACCGCGAGCGACCGCTCGGGCAACGCAATCTGCGGCAATCGCGCCCAAGCGCAATATTTGGCGGGCGCGCGCCTCGCTCCCCAATGGCTTTCGCGCGGTTGCCAGTACAAACAAAACATCGCCATCAAAAGGCGTGTGGATAGGCCGGATCGCACGAGCGAGGCCGTCCTGCGCCATGATAGCGACACGGCGGGCCTCAGATGGCGTGAGGTCGGCATTGACCGCAATACAGCCAATGGTCGTGTTACCACCCGCAAGTGCGGCCGCCTCGCCTTTGGTACCAATAAAGGGATCAAGCCCTACCGCATGGCGCATGTCGGCAGGCAGACCATAGCCGCCGAACTCACCCTCCATCTCATAAGGAGCGGCCCAAAACGCATGGCTGTCCGGTACAAGAACAGAGCCGTAAGGATTGACCGCGATGAGCGCCCCCACCTGCAAGCCGCCATCGGCGATGGCAGAGGCCGAACCTAAGCCGCCCTTGATCTGACCCGCCCGTGCGCCAAAGCCCGCGCCAGAATTGCCAAGCGCAAAATCTTTTGCAGCAGCGGCGCAAGCCATTCGGCCGATCGCATTATAGGGCGGCTCTTCACCCCATTCCTTGTCGCCGCCATTGCTGAGATCAAACAGGATCGCCGCAGGGACAACAGGCGCGACTTTGGAGGCTGTGCCCATACCATAGCCGCGACCGCGCGCGCCGAGCCAGGCGGTGGCACCGGACGCAGCGTCCAGTCCATAAACCGAACCGCCCGACAAAACGATGGCATCGACCGCATCGACGAGGCAGGTTGCATCGAGCGCATCGGTTTCGCGCGTACCCGGCGCACCGCCACGCACGTCAACGGCGGCAATCGCGCGCTCATCCGGCAAAATAACACTCACGCCTGAGCGCAAATCCGCATCATGGGCATTGCCGACCGCAATTCCGTCCACATCTGTGATGAGATTGCGGGGCCCCTTGCAGATACTGGCGATGGTCATAAGCTACACTCTTGAATTGAAAAAGGATTTGGACCGCAATGGATTTCAGCATACCGATGAAGCGCATTGTGCCACTCGCCGTGGCGACCGTCATTGTTGTTGTCGCCACAGTCTGGTTCATGTTTGGCCGGGACAGACCCACACAATACATGGTCGCTGCCGCAAATCCTTATGCGTCTGGGGCGGGCGCCGCGATTCTTGCCAAAGGCGGCAGCGCGGTAGATGCGGCCATTGCGGTACAGGCTGTGCTGACGCTCGTTGAACCTGAATCATCAGGATTGGCCGGCGGCGCTTTCATGCTTCATTGGGCGTCGGCGAGCGAAAAGCTTGATGCTTATGACGGGCGTGAGACGGCTCCCGCGGGCGCGACGCAGGACATGTTCCTTGATGACGGCAAAGCACCACTCGGCATTGTTCCGGCGATCTTAAGCGGTCGCTCGGTCGGCTCACCCGGCGCTGTCGCCATGCTTGCAATGGCGCATAAGGAACACGGTAAGCTTCCATGGGCCGATCTCTTTCAGCCTGCGATTGAATTGTCTGAAAATGGATTTGTCGTCTCGCAGAAACTTGCCGCCGCCGTCGCGCGCGATCCCGCACTCGCCATGATGCCTGCGTCACAGGATTATTTTTTCACCAAGGATACGAGTGGCAAACGCATACCCGTTGCCGCCGGATCAGTTTTGAAAAATCCGCTGCTGGCCGAAACACTCAAGGTGATTGCCGCTGAAGGGATTGACGGATTTTACAAAGGAGCAGTCGCACAATCGATTGTGGATGCCGTTCACGCTGCACCGTCGCGACCCGGCACGCTCTCGATGAGCGATCTTGCCAAATACGAAGCCAAACACCGCGAGCCGCTCTGCCGTCCTTATCGCGTCTATGTTGTCTGCACCATGCCGCCGCCAACGTCAGGCGGCATCGCGACGCTGCAGGTGCTCGGCATTCTTTCGCATTTTTATATGGATCAGATCGAGCCGATGTCGCTCACCGCCGTTCACTTCATCGCTGAGGCTGAAAAACTCGCCTATGCCGACCGCGGCAAATTTTTGGGCGACCCTGATTTTGTGCATGTGCCGGTCGAAGCCCTGCTTGACAAAGACTATCTCGCCGGTCGCGCCGCCCTCATTGACCCCAGCGCATCAATCGGCAAAGCCGAACCGGGCAAACTCAATGACAAGGCGGCGGACAATCAGGGCACAAATGTATCAGTCGCTTTTCCCTCCACATCGCATTTCTCGATTGTCGATGCGGACGGCGATGTCGTCTCCATGACCACATCAGTTGAAGCGCCCTTTGGCAGCCACCTGATGGCCGGCGGCATGATTCTAAATAATCAGCTTACTGATTTTTCTTTTGTACCGACGGAAGACGGCAGGCCCGTCGCCAATGCGGTTGCGCCGAACAAACGTCCGATGTCAGCGATGGATCCCGTTATTGTGTTTAACAAAACGGGTGACTTCTATGCGGCGCTGGGATCACCCGGCGGCAGCCGCATCATCGGCTATGTGACGCAATCGCTCGTCGCCGTGCTTGACTGGAAGATGTCCATGCAAGAGGCCTTCGATCAGCCGCGCTTTCTTGACCGCAACGGTCCGCTCGAAATCGAGGAAGGCACATCGCTTGAAAAACTGACGCGGGACCTCACGCAACTCGGTCACGAGGTGAAACCCACCAAAATCAACAGCGGCTTACACGGCATCCGCGTAACACCGGAAGGTCTCGACGGCGGTGCCGATCCGCGCCGCGAAGGCAAAGTGATTTCGGGGTTCGTCGAACGCTAGGAGCGGCTCTCCATCGCCGCGTGAGCCAATCCCAACAGCGCAGGATCGGGCCGTGTAATAACGCGGATCGGGATTTGCGCGAGCCAATTGCGCAAGCGGCCTTTGTTGAGGAAATGGTGCTGAAAAAGACTCGTGTCGAAAAGTTGTGTTTCCGAGACCTTATCAGCGGCGAGCCAGCCCGGCACAATGCCGCCGCCGATATAAATGCCGCCGCGGGCGCCGAGTGTGAGGGCGAGATTGCCCGCCGTCGCCCCAAGCCAACCGCAAAAGAGTGAAACGGCTTCTGATGCCAGCGGCGACTTTCCGTCCCGCGCCCGTGTTGCAATGTCGAAGGCACTGGGCGGCGTGTCCACACGCTGACCCGCGAGCGCGTTGAGCGCCATGTAGAGCGAGACGAGACCCGGTCCGGACAAGACACGTTCAATGGAGACACGACCATAGGCTTTCATCAATTGCTCGACGACCGCCAACTCGCGCGGGGTGGTGGCCGTGATATCCACATGACCGCCCTCGCCCGGTATCGCCACGTAAGCGCCATCGCCCGTCGGCATCAATGCGCCGACGCCGAGACCTGTGCCCGGACCAACAATGGCGATAGCAGCGGCAGGGTCTGCGGCGGCGCCGCCAAAATCAAACAAGTCATGCGATGTGAGATGCGGGACGGCAAGGGCCAGCGCGGCAAAGTCATTCATCAGAACAGGATGTGCAACGCCGGTGGCGCGCGCGAGCGAGGCAACCGATACATCCCACGGGCAGTTCGTCATGGCGATGGCGGCACTGTCACTTGCACCTGTGACCGGACCTGCCGCGCAAATAGCGACCGCGTTGAGCACAGGGTTCCCGTTTTCATTGAGATAGGTGGCAAGCGCCGCATCAAGGCTTTGATGATGAGCCGTCAGCAAAACGGACGGCGCGCCGATGCGCAGTGTAACGCCCGTGACCTCCGCCAATGCAAAACGGGCATGTGTGCCACCAATATCAGCCACAAGAATTTGTTCGCCCATAACGTCAACCAAAAAACCGCAAGAAACGAACAAGCGCGCGGGTCCGCGGGCTGAATAATGTGGGTGTATAATAGGAGCTTGCAACGCGCTTGGAGACTTCTGACAAAGTCGGATAAGGCACGACCACACCAGCCATTGCACTCAGGCGGATGCCGCGCGATTTAGCGAGAACCCAAGGCAAAATCAACTCGCCCGCTTCCGGGCCAACAATGGTGCAACCGAGAATGCGGCTATGCATGTCGGTGATGATTTTGATGTGGCCTTCAGTGCGGCGCGTTGCCTGCGCGCGATCATTCTCGCCAAACTGCCAGCGCAAGACATTGATTTTCTTGTAGCGTGAGCGGGCTTCCGTTTCCGTCTCGCCCACATGTGCGATTTCGGGGTCTGTGTAAGTGACCCACGGAATGGTGCCGTAATCGGCCTTGGCCGGAATACGAAAAAGCGCGCTGCGGATGATGAGACCCGCGTGATAATTGGCAACATGGGTGAATTGCAGTGCGCCCGCCACATCGCCGATAGCGTAGACGCGCCTGTTAGTTGTCCGCAGGCCATCATCCACTTTTATGCCGCGCGATGTATAGGCCACATTGGCAGATTCAAGGTTCAGACCCTCGACATTGGCGACACGACCGGCGGCGACAAGAATATGCGAACCCTGGATCGTGCGACCGCTTTCGAGCGTGAGTATGAGATTGCCCGCTTCACCCGACACCGAGATGATGCGCGTGCGCTCCAGAATTTCGATGCCTTCACGCGTCAACTGATCGATCACGATACGGGTCAGTTCAGGATCATCTTTCGACAACGCGTCTGCCGCTTCGATCACCGTGACGCGTGCACCGAGACGATGGTGCGCCTGTGCCATTTCCATGCCGATGGGACCACCGCCGATAATGATGAGATGTTCAGGGCAGACCGTCAGATCAAAGAGGGTTTCATTGGTGAGGTAAGGCACATCGGCAAGGCCCGCAATGGGCGGCAGGCTCGCGCGTGAGCCTGTGGCAATGACAAAGCGGCGCGCGCGTATTTCGGTGTTGCCGACCTGCACGGTACGACGGTCCTTGAAACGTGCGGTCCCTTTGATGACATTGACACCAAGCCCTTCAAAGCGCGCGACGCTGTCATTGGGCGCAATCGCATCAATGACGCCGCGCACATGGGCATTCACTTTGGCAAAATTAACTTTCGGCTTAACCGGGGCGATGCCGAAACGCGCACCATCAACCATATCGAAAGCATGCTTGGCGGCGGCTATCAGCGCCTTCGATGGCACACAGCCCGTGTTGAGACAATCGCCGCCCATTTCACCACGCTCAATGAGTACGGTGCGCGACCCCAATTGCGCGGCACCGGCTGCCACCGACAAGCCGCCGGAGCCTGCGCCAATGACGCAGATATCCGCTTTGATTTTCTTGACCATGAGAGTTCCGATATTTTCTGGGACGCGCTTTACGGTGCGCGACGGAAACGACGATAGAGAATGGGCAGAAGCGAGAGCGCGGCAAGCGCGAGCAGCGGCCCGATCACTTGCGGTTGGCGCAACAAGCCAAGATCAGGCGTGCCGCCCGCATCAAAGATCGCGCCGAGACCATTGCCGAGGCTCGCAAAAACAAAAGTGCCGGGAATGATGCCGAGGAATGTCGCGGTGACGAATGTCCTGAGCGACACACCCAAAAAGGCTGGGGCCAGATTGACGAGCCAGAAGGGAAAGGCCGGCACGAGGCGAAGAAACAAGAGGTAACTGAAAGCGTTTTTCTTGAACCCTTCTTCCATGCGCGCGATGGCGCCGCCCGCTTTAGAACGCAAGAGATCGGCAAGCGCCGTGCGCGCTGCGATAAAGAGAATGGACGCCCCGATTGTCGCGCCGATGACAGTTGCCGCCCCGCCGAGCCATGTGCCGAAGAGGAAACCGCCGGTCAGAGTGGCGACAAGCGCACCCGGCAGAGAGAAGGCTGCCATCAGCGCATAGGCGGCGATGTAGATGAGGATGGCAAGGATCAGATTGGCCGCGACCCATTGGCTCAGGTCCGTTCTGTTATCGCGCAAAGTATCAAGGGTCACAAAGCGCTGAAGATCGAACACGAAGAACAGGACAAAGCCGAGCGCAAGAACAGCAAGAGGCCAGAATCGCGCCGCTCCGCCCGTCGGCTTTGCGTCCGCATCTTGTGTTTCGCTCATAATGTCCCCCGTTTGCCCGCTGGGCCTTATTGCTTAAGCCGCCGTCCCCATGTCTTTGCGGGCTAAAGTCTCCTAAATGCATACGGCGGCATAGAGGAAAAGATCACCAGAACAAAATAGGAACATACGTCCGCTATCTGCTGCTTTCCCATTGTTTTTGAGATTACGCCAAAAATGCCGCAAAAAGGCATAGAGAATAGGTTTGGCGGCCCTCTGACACGTGCCTGCCGCATTGACTTCAAGGCGTTTAATCGACTATACACCCCGCCAGACAGCCGTCAGGTCATCGCCCGACGGCTCTTATATTCTTGGACCTATTAGTTTTTAGACCCTTGTGAGCCGCGCCCCTTCGGGTTGCCGTTCGGGTCTATTTCGGCGGAGACAGAGACGTGAAACGGACCTACCAACCGAGCAAGCTCGTCCGCAAGCATCGCCACGGCTTCCGTGCGCGCATGGCAACTGTCGGTGGCCGCAAGGTTCTCGCCGCTCGCCGCGCCCGTGGCCGTAAGAAGCTTTCGGCCTGATCCCAACTGGCGGCCTGCGGGCTGCCTAATTGCGGGAGTGAACGATAGTGGCGGCTTTTCTGATCGCCCCGCTCGTGCTCTCTCCGGCGGGCCTCACCACATGAAACCGGGATGCGCCTTATGACCCGGCCCCCCGAACTTCAACGCTTACAAAAGCGCTCCGAGTTTCTTGCTGCCGCGAAGGCCGAGAAATCCGCGCTGGGCGGACTTGTGCTGCAAGCCCGCGCCCGTGGTGATGATGCCGCACCGCGTGCAGGCTTCACTGTCACAAAGAAAGTCGGCAATGCGGTCATTCGCAATCGCGCCCGCCGCAGGCTCAAAGAAGCCGCACGTGAAATCCTTCCCCTTCTTGGCAAAGCCGGTTACGACTACGTACTTGTCGGACGACAATCGACGTTGACGCGGGCCTGGCCCGACCTTCTCGCCGATTTGCGGCTCGCGCTTGCCAAGATTCATCGCAATGCAACTGCATCCTTTGGCCCGCCAGATCATGCAGACAAGAAAGACTAAAGTTCATGGGTGATAATCGCAATTTCCTGATCGCCATTTTGCTGTCCGTGTTGGTCTTCATCGGCTGGCAGCATTTTGTCGTGACGCCGCGCATGGAAGCCGAAAAAGCCCGCCAGGAAGCGGTCGCCGCTCAGACAGCCCTTGCTGAAGGCAAGAGCGCCACCACAAGTCAAGCTGCAGACGTCACAGGCACAGCCACGGCACCTGACATCAGCGGCGTCGGCGGCGCAACGATTGTCCCGACCATCACATCGCGCGCCGAAGCGCTTGCCCTGAGCCCGCGTCTGGCCATTGTCTCGGATGCGCTGGACGGTTCGATTGCGCTCAAAGGCGCGCGCTTTGACGATCTCAATCTGCGCGGTTATCACGAGACCGTGGACAAAACGAGCCGCGAGATCGCGCTTTTTTCACCGGCCCATACAGATAAACCTTATTTCAGCGAAACAGGCTTCATTGCGGCCCCCGGCACCGATGTCAAACTGCCTGACGCCAACAGCCTCTGGACAGTTGTTCAAGGCGACAAGCTGACACCTTCGACGCCTGTCACACTCGCTTTCGACAATGGCGAAGGTCTCATCTTCAACCGCACGATTTCACTCGACGATCATTACCTCTTCACGATCGTTGATACGGTCGAAAACAAAACGGGTAACACCGTTACGCTCTATCCTTATGGCCTCGTCTCTCGCACCGGCCAACCCGAAAGCCTTGCTTTCTACATTCTGCATGAAGGCTTTATCGGTGAGTTCAAGGAGTATGGCGAAGAAACCCAGACCTATGCCAATGCCATCAAAGCCGAAGTACCCACGACCATTACCGACACCGAGGGCTGGCTTGGCATTACCGACAAATATTGGGCCGCCGCCCTCATCCCGCAGGCAGGCCAGACATTTGTAAGTCGCTTTGGTGCAACGGCGAGCCCAACAGGTGATCCGAAGCACGAACACTTCCAGGCGGACTTTCGCTATGAAGCCAAGGTGATTGCATCGGGCGCGACCCTCACCATCAATAACCGCCTTTTTGCCGGTGCCAAAGTCTCCAAGATCATCAACTCCTATCTTGATCAGGGCATCTTCCGTTTCAATCTGCTAATCGACTGGGGTTACTTCTGGTTCCTGACACAGCCCGTGTTTAAGGGCATCGAAATCATCGCCCATGCAGTCGGCAATTTCGGTATCGCCATTCTCATTATGACGGTGCTGATCAAGCTCGCCTTCTTCCCACTTGCCAATCGCTCCTACGAGTCGATGAGTAAAATGAAACTCTTACAGCCGAAAATGGAAGAACTGCGCGAACGGCACAAAGAAGACAAGATGGCGCAACAGCAAGCCATCATGGCGCTCTATAAGGAGGAGAAGGTCAATCCGATTGCCGGTTGCCTGCCGATTCTTATTCAGATCCCAGTCTTCTTCGCGCTCTATAAAGTTCTCTTCGTCACTATCGAAATGCGCCATGCGCCTTTCTTCGGCTGGATTCATGACCTTTCCGCGCCCGACCCGACGACAATCTTCAATCTCTTCGGTCTCATTCCGTGGGACCCGTCCGGTGTGCCGCTCATCGGTCACTTCCTGATGCTCGGCGTCTGGCCGCTCATCATGGGCTTCACGATGTTCGTGCAGCAGCGCATGAATCCCGCGCCCGCCGACCCCATCCAGCAGCAGATCTTCCTGTGGATGCCCGTGCTCTTCACGTTCATGCTCGCAAGCTTCCCTGCCGGTCTCGTCATCTACTGGGCATGGAACAACACGCTGTCGGTCTTGCAGCAAGGCGTCATCATGCGCCGTCAGGGTGTACCGATTGAGATTTTTTCAAATCTCGGCATCAAAAAAACTAAAAAGACGTAAGAGTGGCAAAAGACAAAGAGCCAGTGCCTGTCGATCCGGAGCATGAGAAGCTCGAAGGCAAAGGATTGCTCACGGGCGACCTTGAAATGGGACGCTGGCTCTTTGCGCAGCCCTGCGATTTTCTGCGCGGGGCCACCTCGATTGAAAACCTGCCGCCTGTCAGCGCACCCGAAATCTGCTTTGCTGGCCGCTCCAATGTCGGCAAATCGAGCCTCGTCAATGCGCTGACGGGCCGCAATACGCTGGCACGGACCTCGAACACGCCGGGCCGCACACAGGAACTCAACTTCTTCACGCTCGGCCCTAAAGGCTATCCGGCGCTGACGCTGGTTGACTTGCCCGGCTATGGCTATGCCCGCGAGACACGCTCACGCGTGGAGCAATGGACGAAGCTCGTCATGGCTTACCTGCGCGGTCGCGTCGCGCTCCAGCGTGTGCTGGTGCTGATCGACAGCCGCCACGGGCTGAAAGACAGCGACCATGAGGTGATGAAGCTCCTCGACGAGACAGCGGTGTCGTTTCAGGTCGTCCTGACCAAGATCGACAAGCTCAAAGCCTCCGAAGTCGATGCCCGCGTTGAAGATGTGCGCATGGGCGTGCGCCGCCATGTGGCCGCCCACCCCACCGTGCTCGCCACCTCATCCGAGAAGGGCGACGGCATTGCCGAGTTACGCGCAGAAATCGCTTTGCTGGCAGACCGCGAAGCCTTCCGTTATAAAACTCAGAGCGAATAATTTTAAGCGAGGAGCTTCGCGCTTTCATGTCGGGATCGAAGTCACATACGCCGGAAGACGACGCCAAAGATATTGAGCGCGCCCGCGTGCTCTCCGAAGCGCTGCCCTTCATGCAGCAATATGATAATTGCACCATCGTCGTGAAATACGGCGGCCATGCCATGGGCGACGAAGCGCTGGGCGCTGAATTTGCCCGTGACATCGTGTTGCTCAAGCAATCGGGCCTGAACCCCATCGTCGTTCACGGCGGCGGTCCTCAGATCGGCGCGATGCTCACCCGTCTCGGCATTAAGAGCGAGTTCTCCGGCGGCCTTCGCATTACTGACAAGGCAACCGTCGAGATCGTCGAAATGGTGCTGGCGGGTTCGATCAACAAGCAGATCGTGGCACAACTCAATCAGGCGGGCGGACGCGCCATCGGCTTGAGCGGTAAAGACGGCAATCTCATCATTGCGCGCAAGGTGAACCAGAAAATCCACGATCCGGAATCCAATATCGAAAAGATTTTGGATCTCGGTTTTGTCGGCGAACCGGAAACCATCAACCCTGAAATCCTCAACACGATCATCGCGTCCGATATTATTCCGGTGATCGCACCCGTCGGGATTTCCAAACAGGGTGACACCTACAACATCAATGCCGATACGGCAGCGGGCGCGATTGCCGCCGCGATGGGTGCCACGCGTCTGTTGCTGCTGACCGACGTGCGCGGTGTGCTCGACAAAGACAAAAATCTCATCGAAGAGCTTACCGTCGATGAAGCGCTTGCCCTGATGCGCGACGGCACGATCTCCGGCGGCATGATCCCCAAAGTTGAAACCTGCCTTGAGGCAGTCGAGGGCGGCGTCGAAGCCGTCGTCATTCTCGATGGTCGTGTGCGCCATGCTGTGCTGCTTGAACTTTTCACCGAGCATGGTGTCGGCACGCTGATCCAGAAGGCCCAAAACAAGTGAGCCGTGGCGGCAGGTTCTTTGCCGCGATCGGGATTGCCCTGTTGACGGCGCTGGCTTTAGTCAGCGCCCCTCAACCGGCACAGGCCGATTATCGCTTCTGCAACGCCACGAGCTATGCCCTACAAGGGGCTATTGCAGCCCCTCACGGCAACGCGGCGGTGTTGCGGGGCTCTGATGCAGGCGCTGAGCTTGCCGGTGCTGAACCGCAAGTCGGAACAAACTGGACCACGCAAGGCTGGAGCGAAGTGCGGCCCGGTGAATGTGTCTCCATCCTCAAGGGACCGGTTGTCAAAGGCGACTATTATGTCTTTGCCCGATCAATTGACGCCCATCAGGGACCGACCAAATTCTTTTCCGGCAATTTTAGCTTTTGCACCCTCCCCGGCACGTTCGCACTTGAAGCGCGCGATAATTGTGCAGCACGTGGGTATGACTCATTTGATTTCATTCGCGTCGCCGTCAAGGCGGGTGAGGAATGGGTCACAAGTTTTGGTGAGCCACGCGACTTTACACTGGAGCAGGCGCGCATTGCCGGCGCACAACGCCTGCTGCGCGACAACGGGTTGCGCGTGCCCAAGATCGATGGCTATGCCGCCAAGAACACAGACCGTGCCGTTATGGCTTTCCAACGCTCAAGCGGGACTAGGGCCACAGGTGTGATCGACGACGGACTGATCGAAGCTCTCGTCGCGGGAGCGAAACGCGAGCAAGAAAAACTCGGTCTCTATCTCTGCAACAAGACCAGCCAGCTCGTCTGGGCGGCGGTTGCTTTGTCGCGCGCCGACGAAGACACATCAAGTGGCTGGGTCCGCATCAGCCCCAACACCTGCACCAAGGCAATTAAAGACAAGCTCGAGGCCAAACCCTATTACGTCTATGCCGAAGCCACGGACGACAAAGGCGCTATCGCCACGCGTGAGGGGCGTCGCCTTATCTGGTCTGGACGCGAACCCTTTTGCGTCAAGACGACGCGGTTCGACATCAAGGGACGCGAGGCCTGCACCATGCGCGGCTATGACGAACGGCCTTTTATGAAATTGGATACAGGTGGCAAGGCGACATACAGCTTCAATCTGGAATGAAGCGTCCGCCTATTAGGCAGTTGCATCAACGCCGAAATAGTTGAGGTGCCAGCGCATTTCTTCTTCATTCATCGGATAGTCAACACCGCCACGCGGTAGTACGCGCGTCTCCGGCGGGACATTGGCGACAAACATTTCAATCGCCAGCGCCGTTCGCATGGCAAGGCCCGCGCGCCAGCACAGAGCTGTTATGCCCTTGCCGCTCTTGGCTTCAAGAATACGTGTGATCACCGGTTCCGGTATTCCCGTTTTGAGCGACAGTGACAGGACAACTGCAGCGGTCTGCTGTAACGAGGCGGCCTGCGCAATCAAATCGTCATTGAGGGTGCCGGCTTTGAAAGCCTTTTGAATATTGACAATCGCGGCACCCGGCGTCGGCGTCGCGCTATCAGCATTGCTTTCGATGCGCGATTGAGCCCGTGATTTCAACAACTTCTTTGTCTCGTCGTCGAGGTCGCTCTTTTGAGCGAGCTCTTCGATCAGCGCCCGCGATACAAAAATGGCGATGCGGCGCACTGCCCGCAATGACAGCGCGGGTCGCATAACGAGTGGTAAATGCCAGGCCTCTATGGCAGCAGCATCTGAGATGATGCGATCAAGCGTGTCTTCTCGGATTTCGGCATTGGGGTTGGTCAGCAAATGCGCGATGGCCGGAATATCAAGCGTCGCAACAATCGCATCAGCCAATGAACCGTCAACACAACGACGACGCGCAATGGCCTCAAGAGCGCCCTGCACGCGGCTTGTCGCCACGATCTCAATTAAATCATCGTCAGACAAGAGCGGCGAATATTCAAGCACCGGTGCGCAAACGAGCAGTTCAGCGTCGCGCGCAAGGCTGACCGCGAGGCGCTTTGGCACGCTGGGGCATGATTTTATTTCTTCGGCAACGATCTGGCGTACGCGCGTGACTTCATCTTTGGCGAGACGCTCAAGGAGTGACACAACACGATCACGCGTGGCGCTCAGCTCGATTGACTTCATGTCGGGCACGATGCGTGAAATTTTGCGCGCGAGTTCGGCGCGCACATCGCTCGCGAGATCAAATGCCAGACCTTCGTTGGCCGAAATGGGTGTTGCAGGATTGGCGGCGACAAGCGAGCGCACCGAGACGTCGGGGTCGGATGCTAAATAATAGAGTGTTTCCGGCGGTGCATCGCTGCGCGCGGCCAGTTCGCGCTTTACCTCCAGCGACCGGCTTTCCAACGCGGCACGCGCGTCCTCATAACGCAGCCGCGCGGGCAGCGTCTCTGAAGTAAAGAGCTTTTTGAACCAGTTGAAACCCATATGCATCTCCGACAGGCAGTTTTGACCGCGCGCGTTAAGGTCGCGTTAAAGATCGGCGGGAGGATAAGTCGCGCTTGCAAAAGCCTGTGGGCAAGGGCAATTTCGGCTCAACATGGTGAACAAATCACAAATAGACGCCCGTGCCGGGTTTAGCGAAATTGAACATTGGGTGTTCGATCTCGACAACACGCTCTATCCGCCGCGCTATGACCTGTTCGGTCAGATCGACATTCGTATGACGGAGTTCATCGGCACCTATCTCAAGATTGATGAGACGGAAGCGCGGCGTGTGCAGAAGGAATTTTACGTCGAGCACGGGACGACGCTGGCAGGCCTCATGGCTGTCCATCAGATGGAGCCGCAGGCCTTTCTCGATCATGTGCATTCAATTGACGTGAGTGTCGTGCCTCCAGATCCGGACCTCGGACAAGCCATTGCGCGCCTGCCCGGACGCAAGGTGATTTTTACCAATGGTTCGGTGCAGCACGCAGAAAATGTAGTCACACGGCTTGGCATCGCGCATGTGTTTGACGACATGTTCGATATTGTGACGACGGGCTTTGCACCAAAACCTCACGCAATGGCTTATGAGCGCTTTCTTGGCGCAAGCGGCATCGACCCCAAACGCGCGGCCATGTTTGAAGACCTGCCGCGTAATCTGGAAATACCGCATGCGCTTGGCATGACAACCGTGTGGGTGCGACCGCAGGGCGAAGCGGGACCTGAGCGCTATCAGAAACTATCGCATGAGGGTGGCGACGGGGCCCATGTCCATCATGTCGCCGATGATCTTACGGCTTTTCTGAAGGCGCTGACGAAGGTGTGAGCCTTACTTGCGTCCGAACAAACGCTCGATGTCTGTGAGTTTCAGCTCAACGTATGTCGGGCGACCGTGATTGCATTGGCCTGAATGGGGCGTGGCTTCCATCTCGCGCAGCAACGCATTCATTTCATCTGCTGTAAGCCGACGCCCGGCGCGCACAGACCCGTGACAGGCAATGGTGCCGCAGACCTGTTCAAGGCGTTCCTTGAGCGAGAGCGCCTCATCAAGCTCCGAGAGATCATCAGCTAAATCGCGTACAAGACCTGCTACATCAAGCTTGCCGAAAATCGCAGGCACCTCACGTACGACAACGGCCCCCTGCCCGAAGGCTTCGAGGACAAAACCAAGTTCGGCAAGTTCACCCGCGCGGGCAACCAAGCGCTCTGTTTCCGCCTCATCAAGTTCGACAACTTCAGGGATCAACAAAATCTGGCGCGCAACACCGCGCGCGGCCATCGCTTTTTTCATGCGCTCATAGACAAGACGCTCATGCGCCGCATGCTGATCGACGATAACAATGCCGTCTGTGGTCTGCGCAATCACATAGGTCTCATGCAACTGCCCGCGCGCGACACCCAAAGGCGGCGTCATGCTGGAAGGATCGACATGTTCAGTTGTCGATTGCGGCTCGACGCGGGCCGCATGAGCGCCGAGATCGGCAAAGGCGCTTTGAAATGTTGCAACAGATGCGGGCGATGAAAAGCCGCGCTCCCATGTCGGTTGCGCAAACGATGACGCGGGAGCCTGGGCGTAGTCAGGGCGCAGTGCATCAAGCGTGGCGGCGGCAACCGTTGTGGACGCGCGATGCCCCGCCGCATGAAGCGCATGTTTCAACGCGCCAACGATCAGCCCGCGCACAAGACCTGCATCGCGGAAGCGCACTTCAGCTTTGGCCGGATGCACGTTGACGTCCACTTCGCGCGGATCGATCTCAACAAAGAGCGCCACAGCAGGATGACGGTCACGCGCGAGGAAATCAGCGTAAGCGCCACGCACCGCGCCGACGATCAGCTTGTCGCGCACGGGACGGCCATTAACGAACAAAAACTGCAACTGCGCATTGCCGCGATTGTATGTCGGCAGGCCTGCAAAACCTGTGAGGCGGATGCCCTCGCGCACAGCATCAATGGCCAATGCATTTTCGGCGAAGTCACGGCCCATGATGGCACCGAGACGGGCAAGACGACCCGCATCGCCCTCGGCTTCCGGCATCAGACGCAGCATGTTGCGGCTTTCGCTCGTCAGTGAGATTCCCACTTGCGGATGCGCCATAGCAAGTCGTTTGACGACATCAGCGACGGCCAGCGTTTCAGAGCGTTCACCTTTCAAAAATTTCAGGCGCGCAGGTGTGGCGTAAAACAAATCACGAATATCGATGCGCGTGCCGACGGGACCGGCCGCAGGTTCAACCGGCGATACTTTGCCGCCTTCAACCGCAATATGCATGGCGCTGTCGGCCCGGCGCGGGCGCGAGGTGATGGAAAGCCGCGCCACCGCACCGATGGAGGGAAGCGCTTCACCGCGAAAGCCGAGCGTTGCCACATCATGCAGGTCTTCGCGGCCATCAGCACCCATCGGGAGTTTCGACGTCGCATGACGTTCCACCGCGATCATCAAATCATCGCCGCTCATGCCGATGCCATCATCGCTGACGCGAATGAGATCGCGTCCGCCGCCTGCAATGATGATGTCGATTTGCGTCGCGCCCGCATCAAGCGCGTTTTCGACGATTTCTTTCACCGCGCTCGCAGGACGTTCAACCACTTCACCGGCAGCGATGCGGTTGATTGTGCCTTCGCTTAAGCGGCGAATGACGGGCATGGTTCAGCGAAGCTCCGCGAGATATTGGCGTGCCAGAACTTTACCCTCTTCGACGGCGGGCTGATCGAAGGGATCAACGCCCAGAACTTTACCCGCGATGATGGTCTCCAGCATGAAATGCATGAAGAGAGCGCCGAGCGCACGTTCGTTGAGCTTCGGCACCATGAAAGTGCGCACGGGACGACCGTTGCGCGCGAGCGTGTCGATGGTGGCGCGCGCCTCGGCGTCAACCAGATCGCCGATATGCGCATTGCCCAAACCTTCAAAGCCCGTGCCTTTGGTGAACTGCTCCAACGCCTGCGGGCCTTCGCCGACTGTCTCCGTGCGGAAGACGGTAAACATCTTGTCGCGCGGCCCGTCGAGATAGAGCTGCAACTGGCTGTGCTGATCGACAGGACCAATGGCTTTAATCGGCGTGGTGCCATGACCCTGCTTGCCGAGGCTTTCAGCCCAGAGCTGGCAATGCCAGGCGATGAACCGATCAAGCCGATCGGCATAGGCCATAAGGACAGAAAGGTTCGCACCCTTGTCACGCTGAAGCGCAATCGACAACGCGGCACCAACGGCGGGCGCAACGGCGGCAGGTTCCGCGCCGCTTAAGATAGGCGACAAGACGTCTGCGGCACCAAGGCGGAAGGCTTCAATGTCGAGGCCGAAAATCTGCGCAGGCAAAAGACCCACATTGGTCAGCACCGCATAGCGGCCACCGACGCGGGGGTCATGTTCGAGCGTCGGAAATCCGTGTTGATCCGCAAAGGCACGCAGCGGATTGGGTTTGCCGTCCTTGGCGGGTTCTGTGAGCACCGCAAAATGGTGCTTCATATATTTGCCCCCGCCCGCCTTTTCGATGGCGCTCATGGCGGTGAGCATTTGCAACGCGGGCTCAACCGTGCCGCCCGATTTCGACACGACAAGAAACCGCGTCGTGCGCAGATCGACAGCGGCGAGCGCGGCTCCCATCGACCAGGCATCAAGATTGTCCATGATGTGGATGCGCGGGCTGGTGTGACTAAACGCTTGCGTACCCCAACCGGTGAGTTGGGCAATCGCCTGCGCGCCCAATGAAGAGCCGCCGATGCCGAAGATGAAGAGGTCGGTCGTGTCTTTGAGCAGAAGGTCAGAGATTTCACGCACGCGGGGCATGTCATCACGGCGTTCGGGCAGACGCATCAACGCCAATGTGTCTTTCGCATGGGCATCACGCAGCCAGTCGAGCGCGGGGCGCGTCGCGTCGAGCGTCTTTACATAGGCTGCGCGCGAAAGACCGGTCGCGCCGATCTTCTCGTCAAAGCAGGTTTCGATAGATTGCACATAAGGCAGAGATGACGACATTTGGCTCACATGAATTGGAGGCTCAGGGCGACACTATCAAGATGCAACAAAAGGGGCCAGATCATGGCAATCGCAAGAGCCGCCTGCAAATCGCTTAATGAACCAACAACTCATTGTGTCGCGTGCCCGCATCGGGATCAACGGCGCGGGCGGGTGGCAGAGGCTTGGCGCTCATATCTGGTTCACCGACAATGGCAACGACAGGTGCCTTGTCAGCCAACAGGCGCTTGGCGACGCGGGCAATGTCGGCTTGCGTCACCGCATTGATCAACTCATTGCGATGATCAACATAGCCGATCCCCAGATTTTCCTGCTGGATCGCCAGAAGCTCGCCCGCGATCTTGGCGTTGCTGTCAAAACGCAAAGGGTATGACCCGGTGAGATAGGTTTTGGCATCCGCCAATTCTTCGGCGCTTACGCCCTCGTCCGCCATGCGGGCAAATTCCTGACGGATCAACGACAGAGCCGTGCCGACGCTCGCATTTTTGGTGCCGACCTGCCCCATATAGAGCGCGGCGTGACGCAGCGGATAGAGAGACGTGCCGATGGAATAGGCCAGACCGCGCTTTTCACGCACTTCTCCGGTGAGGCGCGAGGAGAAGCCACCGCCGCCAAGCATATAGTTCATCACATAGGCAGGCACAAAATCAGGGTCACTGCGCATCAGGCCCGCGCCGCCAAAGAGGACAACACTTTGGGGGAAAGGCTGGCGTATGATTTTTGTCGTCGCGCGAATGGCCGGTTTCACATCCGCAATTTTGGTGCGCGTCGCGGTGGCAGGCAGACCGCCAAAAGTTTTGTCGAGCAGTGCACCAAGTTCCGCCGGTGTGATCGGGCCCACAACGCCGATCAGCATATTGTCACGCGCGATGGTGCGCTTCACATAGGACTTCAAATCGGCTTGGTCGATCGCCGCCACAGTCTTCTCCGTGCCGGACGAGGGTCGCGCATAAGGATGCTTGCCGAGTATCGCTTTCATCCACGCCTGAGAGGCGATGAATTCAGGGTCCGACGCATTGCGCACAACGATGGAGCGGATTTGCGCGCGGATGCGCTCAACGGCTTCGGCGTCGAACCGCGGCGCGGCGAGCGCAATTTGCAACAGCGCAAAAGCCTCATCGCGGTTTTCCGCAAGCGTTTGCAGATGGGCGTTAAAATAATCCTTGTCTTCGGAATAAGAAAGCGAGGCGTTCGATGTTGCCAAACGCTTTTGATATGCGTTTGAATCCATATCGCCCGCGCCTTCATCAAGAAGACCAGACACCATATTGGCGAGACCAAGCTTTGCGGCGGGATCGGTCGCCGAGCCACCCTCCCATGACACTTCCATCGTAATGATCGGCACTTCATATTCTTCGACGAGCCAGGCCTCAATACCGCCGGGGCTGACGACATGCTTGATTTCAAAAGCCTGGGCGGGAAACGCTGCAAAAGCGACTGCGAGAAGGATGAGGCTGGCCAGAATTTTTCTCATGGCCTTGCCTCCCGGGGCGCGGCAGACGGCAACAACTCTCCGGTCACAGCATGGCGCGCATCAAGCACATGAGCCGCCGCATCGCGCACATCTTCCGCTGTCACAGCGCGGATCGCATCGGGCCATGTGTAAATATCTTCGGGCGAAAGGCCTGTCATCAGGCCGCTGCCATAGGCCATTGCCATGGTCCGCTGGCGATCACGCGCATAAATCGCACCGGCGGCAAGTTGCGATCTCGCGCGGGTCAGTTCTTCGTCGGTGATGTCGCTTGCCAAAAACTTCGCAAGCTCATCATCAACCGCTTTCTCAGCATCGGCGACGCTGCCACCGACGCGGGGCAAAGCATAAAGGCCGAAGCTGCCGGACCCGATCTGGTCGCCTTCATACCATGACTGCACAGCGGTGAGTTTCCGGTCGCGCACGACAAGCGCCTGATAGAGACGGCTCGTTGTACCACCACCGAGAATTTCAGCCAGCACATCCATCGCGGCGCTCGCACGCGGCCCGAGATCGGCGCTTGAAGGGGCGGGATAAAAACGCAGCCATGACGGAGCCTGCACGCGCTCATCATGCATAGTGATGCGCTTTGGAGATTGCGGCCAGACAACAGCGGGGCGCACCTGCTCATGCGTCGGCGCGTAGTCTTTGATGGTGCCGTAATATTTTTCAGCGAGCGGTTTCAGCTCTGCGCCTGTGATGTCGCCTGCAACAATCAGCACAGCGTTTTTGGGCGTGTAGTAACGGCGATACCAGTCGAGCGCGTCCTGCGTTGAAAGCGCGGCCACTTCCGCCTTGTAGCCGATCACATCGCGGCCATAGGGGCTTCCCCCATAAAGCGCGGCATTCATCTTGGACTGCAACTCGGCGAGCGGCTCGTTTTCGATACGCATACGCAGTTCTTCAAGCACCACATCGCGTTCGGGCAGCACTTCCTTGTCGGTCAGTTTCAGATTTGTCATGCGATCAGCTTCCATCTCCATGACGAGCGGAAGCCGGTCTTTCGCGATCGATTGAAAATAACCGGTGTAATCATAGTTCGTGAAGGCATTGTCCTGACCGCCATTGCGCGCGACGGTCTTGGAAAATTCACCCGGCGCAATTTTGTCAGTGCCCTTAAACATCAGATGTTCAAGGAAATGCGCGATGCCTGTTTTGCCCGCCACTTCATCAGCCGCGCCGACGCGATACCAAACCATATGCGTGACAACGGGCGCGCGGTGATCGGGGATTACCAGCACGTCCATGCCGTTGGCGAGACGGAATGTTTCAGGTGCGCCTGCCCCTTGCGCCAGCGCCACGGGGTCCGTGCCCTGAGCTTGTACGAAAGGCAATTTAAACGAGGCACAGGCCCCCAGAGCCATAGAGACCGACAGGGCGGTACAAAGCATCGCCCGCCGCGCTATGCGGCGCGGTGATGGCAAAGAGGTGAAGGAAGTGAATGTCACTTCGGAAATCTGCCTCAGAAGATCGAGGACCAGAGACCGGAAAAGAAACCTTCTTTTTCCGGCGCGACCGAGGGCGTTTCGCCCGTCGTCACAGGTTTGCCCTGCGCAGCGTTCTGTTCAATGCGGCGACGTTCACCAGCGGCATCAACCGTGCGGGCATCAGACTGCGACGGCTTCTGCCAGAACAGGACTTCATTGGTGAAGGAGTCATTCTTTTCGACAAGCGTGCGCTGATCGTTGTTCACGACCTGACGAATGGCCGGATTGGCTTCGGCGCCACCTGTCTTTTCGAGCAGAGCCACTTCGCCCGCCGTACCGGCAACCGGAGCCGCGTCAAGCGAAGACGAGCCGGTCAGCGCCTTCTGAGCGACGATATTGGGTTCGAAATTAGCTTCCTGCGGGCGCGCGACGCCGGGCTGGGGCGGACGCAGCGAGAAATCCGGCGGGAAGACGAGCGGTGCCTTGGTGACAATGGCAAATTCATCAGGCGCTTGCTTGCCATAGCCCAAGCTGTCCTTGAGGCTGTCTGAAGAACAGGCGGCAAGGCCGAAGGACAGGGCAACAATAGCGCCAGCGACGCTCAGGTTCCGGATATGCTGGCTCGTCAACTTCACTCTCATATTCCTCAACCCAATTCTCGTTCTTGCCCGGTCGGTGGCTCCGGCTCAATCGCCGTCGCGGGCCGCTTCTGACTTCGTCCCCGCTTGTCCGAACAGGTTCGGAAAAAAGGACTCAATCAAGATAAGGCCGACACCAATGGCAATCCAGATGTCTGCGACATTGAAGATATACCAGTAAAAACCAAAGGCATGAAAACTAAAAAAGTCCGCAACAGCGCCATAGATCAGACGGTCGAGCACATTGCCTAAAGCCCCGCCGATGATGAGACCAATCGCCACGGCAAGGACCTTGTTTTCAGCTTTGGCTAGCCATAATCCGAGGCCGATGACGATGCCAAGTGCAAATGTCACCAGAAAGATGATCCCTGCCGTCGTTTCAGCCTGAAAAAGCCCGTAGGAGACGCCCTTGTTCCAGGCCATGACGATGTCGAAATTATCGCTCACCTGGATACGGCCGATACTGGGCAGGTCGAGCACATGGAGCGACCACCATTTATGCAGCCGGTCGCTGGCAAGGGCGAGAACAGCCACGACCGTGCCGATAAGCGAAAAGGCACCCCAAACAGGTTGACCGAAAACGGAGAGTGGGCGGTTCATATGGCTCATCCTTTGGCGGCGCGGCGCGCGTCAAACTCGATAACGGCGGCGGCGTCGCGCGGTGTGAGGTCAGGGAAGCCCGCAACCGAACCCACATCCGGCATGATCTTCCACGAGCGCGCGCATTTCTTACCTGTGGCAAGCTTAGGCACAACGGCAACGCCCGACACATCATCAAGACGGAACGCATCTGCCGGACCATCGCCGTCAATGAGATGACCGCCCGATGTGATCGCAAGTTCAGCGAGATCAACACCCGCCATGGCCGCTTTCAAATCAACGTTTGAAACATAAACGTCAGGGGCTGATTCAAGGCTTGAGCCGATCCGCTTTTCGCGGCGCTCGACTTCGAGAGCACCCGTGACGACGCGGCGGAGTTCACGCACCTTGCGCCATTTTTCAGCCAGATCTGGATTAAGCCACTCAGCAGGCGCGTCAGGGAAGGTGCGCAAATGAACCGACGCGTCTTCGCCGGGAAAGCGCGTCAGCCAGACTTCTTCCGCCGTGAAGCACAAGATCGGCGCAAACCATGCGGTCAGCGACATGAAAAGTTCATGCAGCACGGTCCGGCAGGCACGACGACGCAGGCTTGAAGGCGCGTCGCAATAAAGCGTGTCTTTGCGGATGTCGAAATAAAAGGCCGAGAGGTCAATGTTCATGAAATTCGACAGCGCATGGAAGATGCGCTTGAAATCATAATCGTTATAAGCGGTCCGCACGAGCCCGTCGAGTTCGGCGAGCTTATGCAGGATCGAGCGCTCAAGCTCCGGCATGTCGGCAACGGCCACGCGCTCTGCTTCATCGAACCCTGTGAGGTTGCCGAGCAGATAGCGGAACGTGTTGCGGAGCTTGCGATAGGCTTCGACGTTGGATTTCAGGATCTCATTGCCGATGGAATGATCATCCCAGTAATCGGTCGAGGCGACCCAGAGGCGCAGGATGTCTGCGCCGTTCTGCTTGATGATTGTCTCAGGCTCGACCGCATTGCCGAGCGACTTCGACATCTTCAAACCTTTGTCAGTCAGCGTCATGCCATGCGTCAGCACTTGTTTGTAAGGTGCGCGCCCGCGCGTGCCGCAGCTTTCCAGGAGTGACGATTGAAACCAACCGCGATGCTGGTCGGAGCCTTCAAGATAAAGGTCCGCAGGCGACGGCATCCCGCGCGCTTCAAGCACGAAGGCATGGGTGGAGCCTGAGTCAAACCACACGTCGAGAATGTCGGTGACTTTGTCGTAATCGGCGGCCTTGTGGTTTGAACCTTCCAAGAAAAAGCTCACGGGCTTTTCAAACCAGGCGTCCGCCCCTTCTTTGGCAACGGCATCCACGACGCGTGTGTTCACTTTGTCATCGCGCAGGATCGAGCCGTCACCCTTATGGACGAAGATCGTCAGCGGCACGCCCCAGGCGCGTTGACGCGACAGAACCCAATCAGGACGGCCTTCAACCATCGCATGAATGCGATTGCGCCCGCGCGCGGGCACCCAGCGCACTTTGTCGATTTCGCTCAGCGCCACATCGCGGAGCTTCATGCCATTAGCTTCAGCAATCGGCGCATCCATCGAGACGAACCATTGCGCCGTGTTGCGGAAGATCAGCGGCGCTTTCGAGCGCCAGCTATGCGGGTATGAATGTTTGAGCTTGCCCTGAGCGAGCAGCTTGCCTGAATTGATAAGTTCTTCGATGACAGCCGCATTCGCTGTGCCTTCTTTGCCCTGACGCGTCAGCACGAATTTGCCTGCGAACAAAGGCACATCATCATAATAGACGCCTTCTTCGTTCACGGTTTCGGGGATGCCCTTCTGACCGAAATTCTGTACCCAGATCATATAGTCGTCCTGACCATGACCGGGCGCGGTATGCACAAAGCCCGTGCCCGCCTCTTCCGTCACATGATCGCCCGCGAGCAACGGCACGTCGAACTCATAGCCTTGCCCGCGAAACGGATGCGCGCAGACCACACCGTCAAGCGACGGCGCATCGCTGAGACGCGTCCAGCTTTCGATCTTCGCGTCTTTCTTCACTGTGTCAGCGAGGCTGTCGGCCAGCACGATTTTTTCACCCACGACGGCGCGCGAATGTTCCGCGAGCGCCGTCACTTCATAGATGCCGTACCCAATTTTCGGCGAATAGGAAATTGCGCGGTTGGCAGGGATCGTCCAGGGCGTCGTCGTCCAGATCACGATGGTGGCATCGCCGAACCCGTCACCCTTGACGACCGGAAACTTGACCCAGACCGAGCGGCTTTCATGGTCGGCATATTCAACTTCCGCTTCCGCCAGCGCGGTCTTCTCAACGACCGACCACATCACCGGCTTTGAGCCGCGATAGAGCGCGCCGTTCATGATGAACTTCTGGAACTCCGCAACGATGGCGGCTTCGGCGTCAAAGGTCATGGTGAGATAGGGATTGTCCCAATCGCCGCTGACGCCGAGGCGCTTGAACTGTTCGCGCTGCACATCGACCCAGTGCTGCGCGAATTCGCGGCATTCGCGGCGGAATTCGAGCGGCGGCACTTCGTCTTTGTTCTGGCCCTTCTTGCGGTATTTCTCTTCGATCTTCCATTCGATCGGCAGCCCGTGGCAATCCCAGCCGGGCACATAAGCCGCGTCCTTGCCCATCATCTGCTGCGAACGAACGATGATGTCCTTCAGCGTCTTGTTCAGCGCATGGCCGATATGGATGTCGCCATTGGCATAAGGCGGACCGTCATGCAGCGTGAAGGTCTCGCGGCCCTTGGACGTTTCGCGCAGGCGCTTATAGAGGTCCATCTTCACCCAGCGCGCCAGCCATTCAGGCTCGCGCACGGGCAGACCGGCCTTCATGGGAAAGTCGGTTTCGGGCAGAAAGATCGTCTCGCGGTAATCGCGCGCGTCGGATGCAGTGGAATCAGTGGTATCGCTGGCCATTTATGCTCTCGGGGTGTCAGGATTTCGGAAGTTCACGCGGAAATCACCCGACCGACGCGAGAAGGCCCAAGCCTCCTCAAGCTCCGGTCGGGCCGCTAATTCGGGCCACGGTGCCTATAATCCGGCGCAGCAATGGGGTCATGGTGTTCATGGGGCCAGTTTCTATCAGCCGGACTATTAAAGGTCCAGTAAAGGCCAAAACCCCTGCACGAAGACAAATTCGGGGCGAAATGGGCTAAAGATGGGTCAATCAACTTCCCGTCCGAAGGTCTCCCGATGCGCCTTGCCTCCGTTTTTGCCCTTTTGCTGGTTTTGGCCGTCCAACCCGCCTTCACCCCCGCTTGGGCCGGACCCCGCTTTGATGCCATCAAGGCGTCCGGCACGCTCCGCGTCGGCCTCACCGGTGATTATGCCCCCTTCTCCAAGCGCGACCCCAAAACAGGCGCTTACGAAGGTCTCGACGTCGATCTCGCCCGCTCACTTAGCCACTCGCTCGGCCTGAAACTCGAAATCATCCCGACAAGCTGGCCGACTTTAAGCGCCGACTTAGAGACCCAAAAATTCGACCTCGCCATGGGCGGCATTTCAGTCACCGCCGCGCGCGAAAAAATCGGCCTCTTTTCCGTGCCGATGCTTTCGGACGGCAAAGCTCCCATTGCCCGCTGCGACAAGGCCGACCGTTTCGCGACCTTGGAGTCTATTGATGAGCCGGACGTCCGCGTCATCGTCAATCCCGGCGGCACCAACGAAAAATTCGCCCGCGCCAATATCCGTCATGCGCAGATCATTTTGCATCCTGAGAATGTGACGATCTTCGACGAGATCATCGCGGGCCGCGCCGACGTGATGATGACCGACGCCATCGAAACGCGGCTACAGGCCAAGCTCCATCCGGAACTTTGCGCCGTGCATCCCGATCAGCCGTTTGACCATGCGGACAAAGCGTATTTTCTGACGAAAGACGACGCGCTGAAAGCGGCCGTGGACAAATGGCTCAATGGTTTGAAAGCGTCAGGCGAATTGACGAAGCAAATTGATCACTGGGTGGAGTGAAAAATTCCCTCCCCCCTTGAGGGGGAGGGCTAGGGAGGGGGGTCTTCTTCGTTAGACTCTTTGACCGCCGCATACCCCCACCCAAAAAATCTAAAGTAGATTTTTTGACCTCCCCACAAGTGGGAGGTAGAGGAAATAATTAGGCTGAAAGAATCCGCTCTACCGCCCGCGCCTTGAGCGCCAGTTTCCCATCATCGGTCGTGAAGGTCGCTTCCACATAAGCCTGCGTCTTCGACACATTCACCACATGGCCCTCACATGACAAAATGCCTTTCGTCACGGGACGGAAGAAATGTGTTTGCAGGTCAATCGTCGTGAAATTCTGATCATCGCTCAGAAGCGTCATCAGCGCGAAAGAACAAGTCTGGTCGGCCAGCGTTGCGAGATAGCCGCCGAAAATCGCCACCGGATTCATGAATTTCGGATCAACCGGCCAATCGTAACGAATGCGGCCGGGTTCAATGACGGTGAGTTTCCCCGCGTAAAGACCCAAGGCCGCCACATGCGGCGGGGCTTTTTCCATGTCGCCCGCTTCGATGTTTTTTAAGATGCGCGACCAGCTCGGCATTATTCAGTCCCTGCAATCTTCGCGGCACTTGCCAGCAACTCCGGCAGGCCCACAAGCTCGTTATAAGTTTGGAACGTGACGCGGCTTTCATTTGCCGCCAGCCCCTCGCCGCGCAGTAATGTCGCGTAAACCTCCTGCAAACGCTTTGTCACAGCCAGCAAAGCCGAGACCGGATAGATCGCGATTTTGAAACCCAATTCTTCCAGCGTCTTTGCATCCAGCATCGGCGTCTTGCCGTCCTCCACCATATTGGCGAGCAGCGGCACGCCCTTGAAGGTCGCGCAGACTTTTTCGAGTTCCGCCATGTCGCGCGGCGCTTCGATGAAGAGAATATCGGCACCGGCTTTGAGGAAAGCCTCACCGCGCCTGAGCGCCTCGTCGAGATCATGCGTCGCGCGTGCATCGGTGCGCGCCATGATCTTGAAATCTTTGGACGAGCGCGCATCCGCCGCCGCCGCAATCTTTTGCGCGGCGTCTGTCACGGAGACAACTTCCTTGCCTTCCATATGTCCGCAGCGTTTGGGGAACACCTGATCCTCAATCTGAATGCATTGCGCGCCCGCTTGCTCATAAGCGCGTGCGAGCCGCGCCGCATTCAAGGGTCCGCCGTGACCATTGTCACCATCGGCAATGAGCGGCACCGCGCCCGCCGCCGCGCTCATCGCCCGCACGCGGTCCACCATTTCAGAAGCTGACATCAAACCAATATCCGGCAATCCCAGATGCGAACCGGCGAGACCAAAGCCCGTCATATAAACAGCAGGCGCACCCGCTTGTGCGGCGAGTTTCGCCGACAGCGCATCATAAGCGCCGGGCGCAATGATAAGGCCGGGGGATTTCAGAAGTTCGCTCAGCGTTTTGGTCATGGTTGCTTTAACGTTTGAATTTCAGTTGAGGCGGACCTTCGCAAATTGGCGGGGGGTTGTCACTCACAAGCCCCGTCTTTCATTCTTCAACCCTCCCCTTGAGGGAGGGTCAAACGGCGTCTTCGCCGTTTGGGGCGGGGTCGCGGTCTATCGTCTGGTTCTGAATTTGCGGTGGCTTTCGTTCCCCCGCCCCAAAAAATCAAAGGTGATTTTTTGACCCTCCCTCAAGGGGAGGGTTCAAGAGTTCAGAACGACGGCGGCGTACAAGCAGACACAATCACGCAATCAATCGTCCCCGTGTTGCGCCATCGATGCGGCAACCGGCTATCAAAATAATAGGCATCCCCCGCCGTCAGCGTCCGCGTTTCGCCGCCGACGGTGAGTTCAATCAGGCCCGACACGACAATGCCGCTTTCCTCGCCCGTATGGGACAGCATGTCCTGGCCTGTATCCGCGCCCGGCTGATAGCGCTCATGCATCATCTGGATGGCGCGCCCTTGCGTGTCGCGGCCCACAAGGCGGAATGAAATCGCCCCCGCGCCGATTTCGCGCAGCTCCTTTGCGGCATAGAAAACCTTGTTGCGCGGCTTTAAATCAAGCGTCAGGAAATCCGCAATCGACAAAGGAAATCCGTCCAAGACTTTCTTCAATGAGCCGATGGACGGGCTGATGCGGTTTTGCTCGATGAGCGAGATTGTCCCATTGGTGACGCCCGCGCGTTTGGCGAGTTCGCGCTGCGACAGCCCGTGCATGGTGCGCAACTCGCGCAGACGCTGGCCGATATCGGGCAGCGCAATGTCAGCGTCGCCACTAAGCGTTTCGCCGCCATGGGCGCGGCGGAAGGGTCTCGGATTGGTCTTGGTCATGTGTTTAAGATACTCAACATTCAGCCAATGTCACGTGCGTGCCGCCCCTTGCATTCTGTGCCCCATCGCAGTCTCATCTGGCCTTGCCATTCTCACGACCGACCGGAGACCGCCCATGTGCGCCGACACTGTTGCCCACCCCAATGACCTTGAATCGAACTGGCTCCCCTTCACGCCCAACCGCCAGTTCAAGCGCGAACCGCGCCTGCTCGCCCGCGCCAAGGACACGAGCTATTTCAAGCCCGATGGCACGGAAGTCCTGGACGCCACCGCCGGTCTCTGGTGCTGCAACGCGGGCCATTGCCGCGACGAGATTGTGAAAGCCATTCAGGATCAGGCAGGCGAGCTTGATTTCGCGCCGACCTTCCAGTTCGGCCACCCCAAAGCCTTTGAGCTGGCCTCGCGCATCACCTCGCTCATGCCCGGCGACCTCGACCATGTGCTCTTTTGCAATTCAGGCTCTGAAGCTGCCGACACGGCTTTGAAAATCGCCATCGCGTATCATCGCGCCAATGGCGAGGGCAGCCGCACACGTCTCATCGGCCGCGAACGCGGTTATCACGGCGTCGGCTTTGGCGGCATCTCGGTCGGCGGCATGGTCGCCAACCGCAAAGTCTTCGGTCCCCTTCTCGCAGGCACCGACCATCTGCCGCACACCTATAATCGCGCCGAACAGAAATTCACCATCGGCCAGCCCGCCTGGGGCGCGCATTTGGCGGACGACTTGCAGCGCCTTGTCGAGTTGCATGATGCCTCCACCATCGCCGCCGTCATTGTCGAGCCGATGGCCGGTTCAACCGGCGTGCTGCCGCCGCCCGTCGGCTATCTCGAGCGCCTGCGCGAGATCTGCACCAAACACGGCATCCTGTTGATTTTCGATGAAGTCATCACCGGCTATGGACGGCTTGGCTACGCGACCGCCGCCGAGCGCTTCGGCGTCACGCCCGATATTCTGACCTTCGCCAAAGGCATCACGTCGGGCACCGTGCCGATGGGCGGCGCTGTCGTGCGCAAGCATATTTACGACGCGTTCCAGACCGGCCCCGATCATCTGATCGACCTTTTCCACGGCTATACGTATTCAGGTCATCCGCTGGCGGCCGCCGCGGGCATTGCGACGCTCGATCTTTACAAGCGCGAAAATCTGTTTGAACGCGCGCGCGAAATGGAACCTGTCTTTGCCGAAGCGATCATGAGCCTCAGGCACCACAAGCTCGTCGCTGACATTCGCTGCATCGGCTTGGCCGGTGCGGTTGATCTTCTGCCCATCGACGGCTTGCCGGGCAAGCGTGGGTTCGATGCGATGCGCGCCGCCTTCCACGATCACAATATGATGGTGCGTGTGTCAGGCGACACGATTGCCTTCTCGCCGCCGCTCATCATTTCCAACACGGAAATCACCGACATTTTCGACCGCTTCACCAAAGTGCTCGATCAGGTCGCGAAGGCGTAAGATTAAAATTCTTCCCCTCCCCCCTTGAGGGGGAGGGAGGAGCGCCTGCTTAGGCGCGGAGGGCGGGGGGTCTGCTTCGCAAAACCTCTACCTCTGCACCCCCCTCCCTAACCCTCCCCCCTCAACAGGGGGAGGGGACAGAAAAAACCTACTTCTGATTATGCTCGTTGATCACTTTCAGCGACTGCCGCTCCGCAAAGCCGTAAATGCCTTTCGACATCAGTGACGCTTCCGCCTTGCGCCGCGCACCATAGACTTCCGCGCGGATGCCATGCACTTCCACATCATCGGGTGCGGCCAGTCCTGCCATTTCAGCCAGATGACAGGCAAGGCGGAGATCGCCTGCCGCCACGAGTTCTGACGCGCGTTTCGCCAGCGCCTTCGCGCCACCGGCCAGCGTCGCCATTTCAGCGGCCAGCACTGCATCCGCCGCGGGCTTGAGGTTTGCCGGATTGCCGTCATACCAGCCGCCGTAAAGCCGCCAGATATTGTGAATGACAAATTCAGGCTCGTCATACACAGGTTGCAGATAAGGCTTGCCCATGAGGTGCGCGGGCACTTTCACCGAATGAATAATCTCATCCAATCGCGCGCCGTTGTTCATCATATCAACGGTCTGGCTCACCAGCGTTTCAAGCGCCGTTGCAATATGATCGAGCACCATGGCAATGCGCGCCTTGCCCGCAATCGGCAGACCATGTGCGGGCAGCAATAGCTCCGGCTCTTTCGCAATCATTTCGCGCAAGGCACGCGCCCATTCGAGCGGATAGCGCTGCACCTTTTGCGGATTGCCCGCATTGGGGAAAACCCAGGTGATAAAATCGCCGGTGCAGATCGCTTTATGTTCCGGCACATAGGCCCAGAGATGGTCGTCTGTTTCGCCGATCGCATGATGCAATTCAAAATGCGTGTCGCCGACTTTCATGTCGAGCCGGTCAGCAAAAGTCGTATCGGGATCAATCCACGGGTTCGGACCAAAGCGTCCGGGATTTGCCGAACCGCCGCCCTCGCCCATGCGCAGTTCCGTCGCGGGCGCAAACTGGCGTGCATTGATCGTGAAGTTGTAGCCGTTCGTTGCCTCATAGCGGCGGAAGCGGGGCGAGACATTTTCATGCGCCACAATGCGCGGGCGACGATGGCCCTTCTCGCAGGCCTCGCAGATAAAATGATTGGTGCCGCCCACATGATCCGCGTGGCCATGCGTGTAGCAAATATTCGACACGGGCTCGTCGGTCCAGCTGCGCAGTGACTTCAGCACACCGCCGCCAAAGGCTTCGAGGCTCGTATCGAAGAGCACAATGCCGTCGCCTGTTTTGAAGGTGACGACATGGGAAAAGGCTTCGATCATCGCGATGCCGTTGCCAAGCTCTGACAATTCCATTGTCGGGCGGTTCACAAGCCCCGCCCCTTCGTAAATGTCATTGTCGATGAAGCGCGCTGACAGCGCCAAAAGATCAGCCATAAAGGGTCTCCCTGAATTTAAGGAAGACAGTTTCGGCTTTCTCCTCCGCGCCGTCGAGCAGGAACGGATTGAATTCCGCGTGACGGAATATCAGTCCGGCGTCGGGTCGCCCTTATTTTTCGATCAGCCCGACCGCCTTGCCAATCGTGCGGTCCAGAAATCGCTTGGGCAGAAGCTGCGGGATCGTCCAGTTCTGCAAGCGACCACGCAAGACGGCATAGCGCACTTTGGGCTTGTCGGTCGTCAGCGCATGAAGGATCGCGCGGCCAAGGCGTTCAGGTGCAAGGCCCTGCTTGCCACTCGCTAGGAAATAGTCGCGGAACTTCACCAGCGAGGGATAATAGGCGCTGTTGGCATAGGGCGTGATGTCCACTTCCTCCGCCTTGTTCCAGATTTCGGTTTTGACCGCACCGGGCCCGATGATGATGACGTCGATGCCAAACAACAGCAGCTCGCGGCGCAGGCTCTCCGACATGCCTTCAAGCGCATATTTGGAAGCGGAATAAGGCCCGACAAAGGGCGCGGCCTGTTTGCCGCCGACAGAACTGATATTGATAATGCGGCCCGGTTCACCCTTGAGCGAGCGGTCCGCGCCGAGCAATGGTGCGAAAGACTGGGTGACGAGGAAGGGGCCGGTGACATTCACTTCCATCTGCTGACGGAAATCATCGACGCTCAAATCGAGGAGCGGACCTGACACGGCAATGCCTGCATTATTGACAAGCCCGAAGAGCTTCTCGCCTTTGAGCGCCGCGCGGACTTCTTCGGCGGCACGTTTGATGGCGGGCTCGTCGGTCACATCAAACAACAGCGGCACGAAATTCGCGCCGAATTCCTTCTTCAGGCGCTCGCCGTCGGCCTCTTTGCGGACACTGCCGAAAACGCGAAAGCCTTTGCCGATCAGAACTTTCGTCGCGCCCCAACCGATGCCGGTTGAAACACCTGTGATAACAACGCTTTTCATATGATGCCCCCTCGCCAAATGACCCGAAGCCAAGAAATGGTCATTCAAGCTCAAAGGTCAAGGTCATAGCGCAGCCAATCTGTCCTTTGGGCAAGCTTGTCATAGAGTTTTTGCGCCTGAAGATTGTCGCGCGCCGTCTGCCAATAGAGGCGCTGCCAGCCTTCCCTGCGGCCGCGCGTCGTCAATTCAACAATCAGCGCACGGCCAATACCAAGGCCCCGCGCCTCTTCGCTCACATAGAGGTCTTCGAGATAGCAGACAGGCTTCGTGCCCCATGTGCCCGCATGGAGATGGGCATGGGCAAGCCCGAGCGCCTTGCCCTCTTTGTCCTCAGCAATGAGACCGATGAAATGACCCGACAAGATACGCCTGAACGTGGCGTCCGAAATTTCAGGCGGCACATTGGCTTTATAAAATTCCAGATAGCCCGCCCATAAAACGTCCCAGACCGCGCGGTCGGCGGCCGTTATGAGACGGATCACGGGCGGGGCTTTCATCAGGAAATTGTTGCGCCGCCGTCGATGACAAGGCTCTGGCCGGTCATAAAGGCACCGGCCTGGCTTGCGAGGAAGACCGCCGCGCCCGCGATTTCGTCCGGCATGCCGATGCGCTTTAAGGGCGCACCCGAGGTTGAGCGTTCGAGGATTTCAGGATTGTCCCACAGCGCCTGCGCAAACTTCGTCTTGATGAGACCGGGCGCAATGCAATTGGCGCGCACATTATGCGGGCCGTTTTCCACCGCGATATTGCGGGCAAGCTGGAAGTCAGCCGCCTTGGACAGACAATAGGCCCCGAGCACGGGCGAGCCTTTGAGACCGCCGATTGACGAGATAATGATGATCGCGCCGTCCTTGCGCTCGATCATCTGGGGCAGGACCATGTTGGAAAGCCAATGGTTCGATTTGACATTGGACGACATGATTTTGTCGAAAGCATCGTCGGGAATATCGCGCGAGGAACCGAAAAACGGGTTCACAGCGGCATTGCAGACGAGAACGTCGATTTTGCCCCATTTGGCATTGGTCGTATCAACAAGGCGCTGCAGGTCGGCTTTATCGGCAATATTGCAGGGCACGGCAATGGCCGCATCCTTGTGCTTTGCATTGATGTCGCCCGCAACCTTGTCGCAGGCATCGGCCTTGCGGCTGGAAACCACGACTTTTGCGCCATGCTCGGCGAGGCGATGCACGATGGCCTCACCGATGCCTTTTGTGGAGCCGGTGACAACGCAGACCTTTCCGGTCAGATCAAATAGCGACATATTCTTCTCCCTATTATTGCCGTTTTTCACTCTTATGCCTTACGGCGAATTGAGCATTATCTTCGGGCTGTCCCCAAAGGTTTTTTTGAATTTCTGCCGACTTTCTACACTATCGGGCGCGATTTCCTAAAGGGCCGGGACTTTGCGCGTATCCATCCGCCCCCAACATGACCGGAACCAGACCATGCTGATGAAACGCACACTCGCTCTCGCCGTTGCAGGCTCCTTTGCGCTTGCCGCCTGCCAGACGCAAGACGCCTATACGGGCGAACAGAAAACAAGCAAAGCCACCTATGGCGCTCTCGCCGGTGCCGTTGTCGGTGCCCTTGGCGGCGCGCTGATCGGCGGCGGCGACAGCACAGACCGTCGCCAGCGCGCGATGATCGCAGGCGGCGTCGGCGCACTCGCGGGCGGCGGCATCGGTTACTATATGGACAGTCAGGAAAAAGAACTGACGCAGAAGCTCCGCTCCTCCGGCGTCAGCGTCACCCGCGTCGGCAATAACATCATTCTCAACATGCCGGGCAATGTGACCTTCGCCACCAATTCATCCGACATCAATGCGAACTTCTACAATGTGCTGAATTCAGTCGCCATCGTGCTGAAGAAATATGACAAGACGCTGATCGACGTCACGGGCCACACGGATTCGACCGGCAGCGATGCCACAAACCAGAAGCTCTCGCTCGACCGCGCCACAAGCGTCTCGCGCTACCTCATCTCTCAGGGCACAGCTTCACAGCGTTTCCTGATCAATGGGGCGGGTGAGATGCAGCCGATTGCCTCCAACAACACGCCCGAAGGTCGCGCGCAGAACCGCCGCGTCGAAATCAAACTGACACCGCTGACGCAGTGATCTAGTCCTCTCCCTCTGGGAGAGGGTTGGGTGAGGGTCTTGCTTACTTCACAGCAAGCCCCTCACCCTCCGCTTACTGACGTTCGCTCCTCCCTCTCCCGCAAGCGGGAGAGGACAAAGAAAATTTAATCCAGCAACGCCTCAATCTCTTTCACGACCACTTCTTCGAGCGGCCCCGTGCGGCTGCCGAACACCTGCACCAACGCACCATCCGGTCCGATCAGATATTTGTGGAAATTCCATTTCGGCAGCGCGTCCTCGCCCGCGACTTCGGCGACCCATTTGTAAAACGGATGCGCGTCCGCACCGATCACAGATTGCTTGGCGGTCAGCGGAAAGTCGATGTCGTAATTCACTTCGCAGAAGGACACGATCTCGGCTTCCGTCCCCGGCTCCTGCGCGCCGAAATCATTGCAGGGCACGCCGAGCACAACGAGGCCGCGCGCTTTGTATTTCTCCCACAATCCTTGCAGATCGCGATATTGCGGCGTCAGGCCACAGCGGCTCGCCGTGTTCACAACCAGCACGGCCTGACCTTTATATTGCGACAGCGGCAAGGCCTGACCGGCAATGGTGCGGAATTCAAACTGATGGGCGCTCATAATCGTCTCTCCCGTAAAGTTATGATTGCACCAAGCCTAGCATGAGCATGTCCCCCAAGGCTAAGATGCATCGACCCTGAATGAGTGAGAAATTTCATGTGCGATACGATGGTGGCGCGGCCGGAGGGCACAAAATCCGGTGCGCTGATATTTGCCAAGAACTCAGACCGCGGTGCCAATGAAGCGCAATATCTTCAGCACGTCCCGCGCCTCACGCATCCGCATGGCGCGAAGCTCAAATGCACCTATATCACCATCCCGCAGGTTGAAACGACTTACGCGGTGCTGCTGTCCCGCCCCTTCTGGATCTGGGGCGCGGAAATGGGCAGCAATGAATTTGGCCTTATCATCGGCAATGAAGCGGTCTATTCCAAAATCGCACCGCAAGCGGAAGAAGCCCTTCTCGGCATGGACCTGTTGCGCCTCGGCCTTGAGCGCGCGACCAATGCTGACGAGGCCGTCGCCGTCATCACATCGCTGCTTGAGGCCCATGGTCAGGGCGGCAATTGCGGCCATATCGGGCGCTTTGAATATCACAATTCTTTTCTGATCGCCGACCGCCACGGCGACGCTTTCGTGCTTGAAACCGTGGGCCGCCAATGGGCGCTGGAGCGCGTCGATATAAGGCGCACGATTTCCAATGCCTATTCCATCGGTGACAGGATCGAACGCGCGAGCCAGGGGCTTGTGGCGCAAGCCGTCTCGCGCGGCTTCGTGCGCGAGGGCGACGCATTCAATTTCTCCGCCGCCTATGCGCCACCCAAACGCACGCGCTTTGCGTCGGGCATGAGCCGCTTTTGCCGCTCCACCGCTTTGATGGAACGCCGTGCGCTCCAGAGCCCCGCCGCCATGATGGCGATCCTGCGCGACCGTGGCCCGCGCGCTGAACTCGAAAAAGAATGGCGGCCCGACGGCGCGATGGGCGGCACGATCTGCGCCCATGGCTCATGGGGGCCTGTGCGCCGCCACGGTCAGACCACCGCCTCATGGGTCGCCGAGCTTGGCTCCGGCCGCTCGGTCCATTGGGTGACGGGCACGTCTGCCCCCGACACGTCGATTTTCAAGCCCGTCTTTTTCGGCCCCGGTTTTGAAGGCGCGGAGCTTCCCGATTTCGGCCCCGCCCCGACCGACCGCTATGACCCGAAGACGCTCTGGTGGGCCCATGAACGGCTCCACCGCGCCGTGCTCGAAGACTACGCGCCGCGCCTCGCCGTCTATGCGGGCGCCCGCGACCGGCTGGAAGCTGGCTTCATCGCCCGCGTCGAGGCGCTCATGACCCGTGGCGGCACGGCGTCCGAGGCAGGCGCGCTTTCCAAAACCATCTGGGCGGAGGCGGCAGAGGCCGAGACCCAATGGCTCGCTGACGTGCTCAAAATCCCCGCCCGGTCCCGCCATCTCCCCTCGCATCTTTATCGGATGCATTGGAAAAAGTTGGCCAGACTGGCAAAGATGCCCGCCTAACCCTCCGAAACCCGCCGGAATCCTGCCCCGAAAACTTACGAAACCGGCTGTCTTGGTTAACTTTTTATCAAAACCTCTGGTTCAGAGTGAAGAAAGGGTCAATTCCGGATTGCGGGTCATGCACCCGCTGGGGCAATGGAATGTCAACGCTGAAAACTTTGCTGGCTACCGCGCTTTATGCTTTGCCGTCGTTGGGCTTAGCCTATGGGCTTGCCGGTCTGGGATTGCTCGAACCCAAACTTGCCATTCTCGCAGGCTTGATCGCCTGCCTTCTCGGCGCCGAAGCCCATGCTGCTTTTTCCCGCCGCATCGAGCGCATCAAAGTGCGCGGCGAACTCACCGAACTTTCAACCGTTGCCGCCACGCTTTCGCGCGAGCTTGATCTCGCCGGCGAGCGCATCATCGAACTTGAAGAACGCTTTGAGCGCGAAACGACCGCGCGCATGGAACGCATCTTCTCCGAAATCCGCGTTGTGGAATCGCTCGTGAAACGCCTCGCCGAAACGCGCGACGCCCCGCCCATGCCTGCCGTGGCACAGGCCGGTGCCCCGCGCATGCAGGCAACGCTCAACAAAGCTTTCACGCCCGCCATCGTTGCGCCTGAACGCGAAGTGACCGAACTCAGCGACACAGAGCTTCTCGAAACCATCCGCCGTTCGCTCGAAAGCAACCGCGTCGATCTTTATCTCCAGCCCATCGTGACACTGCCGCAGCGCAAGGTCCGCTATTATGAAGGTCTGTCACGCCTGCGTTCGGAAGACGGCACGCTCATCATGCCGCGCGATTATATGCGCGTGGCTGAACCTGCCGGCATGATGCCGACGGTTGATAATATCCTTCTGTTCCGCTGCATTCAGGTCGTGCGCAAACTCGCCCAACGCAACAAGAATGCCGGCGTCTTCTGCAATATCTCGGCTTACTCATTGCTCGACAGCGACTTCTTCCCGCAATTTGTCGAATACATGCAGCACAATCAGGATCTCTCACAGCATCTGATTTTTGAATTCAGCCAGATGACTGTGAACGGCATGGGACCGATCGAGCAGGAAAGCCTCGCGCAGCTTGCCGGTCTCGGCTTCCGCTTCTCGATGGATCAGGTCACAAGCGTGCGCCTCAACGCGCCCGTGCTGCATGACCTCAACTTCCGCTTCGTCAAAATTCCCGCCGCCCTTCTCACAGGCGCGGCTGACGCCGACAATGACATCCATGTCGGCGACATCAAGGAAGTGCTGAAGCGTAACGGCATCCAGCTCATTGTTGACAAGATCGAAACCGAACGCGAAGTGGTTGATATTCTCGACATGAATGTCGAATTCGGTCAGGGCTACCTCTTCGGCGAACCCAAACCCGTCCGCGAAGAAGTCGTCCGCGCCGGTCAGGACATCGCGGCCTGATTTTTCAGGTTTGAACATGCAAAAGCCCCGCTCCATGCGGGGCTTTTTCGTTTCTGCGGTCCTTAATTTGACACTTCTCCCCCGCCCGCTATCTTGCCGCCGACTGTAAAGCCGGAACAAGGAACCCGTCCCATGAGCACCGCCCAGATGAAGTCCGTTGTGGAAGCCGCCTTTGAGGCTCGTGACACCATCAATTTCGGCACCAAAGGCGAAGTGCGCGAAGCCGTCGAGGCGGCGTTGCAGGCGCTTGATCGCGGCGAAATGCGGGTTGCCGAAAAGTTCAAAGGCGAGTGGATCGTCAATCAGTGGCTCAAGAAAGCCGTGCTCCTGTCCTTCCGCCTCAACGATATGGGTCTCATTGAAGGTGCGCCGGGCGAGGCCAGTTGGTGGGACAAGGTGCCGTCCAAGTTTCAGGGCTGGGGTGAGGCTGAATTCCGCAAGGCCGGTTTCCGCGCCGTGCCCGGCTCCATCGTGCGCCGCTCGGCCTATATCGCGCCCAATGTCGTGCTGATGCCCTCTTTCGTGAATCTCGGCGCCTATGTGGACGAAAGCACGATGGTCGATACATGGGTGACGGTCGGCTCCTGCGCCCAGATTGGCAAGAACTGCCATCTGTCAGGCGGCGTCGGCATCGGCGGCGTGCTGGAACCCTTGCAGGCCAATCCCGTCATCATCGAAGACAATTGCTTCATCGGCGCGCGGTCCGAAGTCGTTGAAGGCGTCATCATCGGCGAAGGCGCTGTGCTGTCCATGGGCGTCTTCATCTCAGCGTCCACCAAAATCATCGACCGCGCCACCGGCGAAATCCATATCGGCAAAGTGCCGCCCTATTCGGTCGTGGTCCCCGGCTCCCTGCCCGGCAAGGCCAATCCCGACGGTTCGCCCTCACCCAGCCTCTATTGCTGCGTCATCGTCAAAACGGTGGACGCCCAGACACGGGCCAAAACCGCCATCAATGAATTGCTGCGGGACTGATTCAAACTCTGTCGTCCCCTTCTAATCTTCCAACCCTCCCCTTGAGGGAGGGTCAAAAAATCTCCTTCAGATTTTTTGGGGCGGGGTCTGGGTCTCTCGTACAATTCCGAATTTTCGTTTGCCTTCGTTCCCCCTCCCCAAACGGCAAGACGCCGTTTGACCCTCCCTCAAGGGGAGGGTTAAGGATAAGGGAACCACAGCCTGATTGACCGCCCCTTATCCGCTGCGCTACACGGGATAGATGACCGTGCCGACACAACCTTATAACGCGCTCGATATTGCCGTTGACCTGATCCGTTGCCCCTCCGTGACCCCTGCGGATGAAGGCGCGCTGGCGACACTTGCCAATTACCTCGCACCCTTGGGCTTCAACTGCGAGCGGATGCGCTTTTCCGAAGACGGCACGCCCGACGTTGACAATCTCTATGCGCGCTTGGGCTCCGGTTCACCGCATTTCTGTTTTGCCGGACACACAGATGTTGTGCCGGTCGGTGACGTCGCGCAATGGACGGTTGATCCTTTCGGCGGCGAGATCGTCAGCGGCAAGCTTTACGGTCGCGGTGCTGCCGACATGAAAGGCTCGATTGCGAGTTTTGTCGCCGCCGTCTCGCGTCTTGTGCGCGAAGGAAAGCTCACTGAGGGTGAAGGCTCCGTCAGTCTTCTCATCACAGGTGACGAAGAAGGCCCAGGCATCAACGGCACCGTGAAGATGCTGAAGGCGCTCAAGGCGCGCGGCGAAGTGATCGACCATTGCCTTGTCGGTGAACCCACCTGCGTCTCGAAGCTCGGCGACATGATGAAGATCGGACGGCGTGGCAGCATCAATGGCTGGCTCACCGTCAAAGGCATGCAAGGCCATGTCGCCTATCCGCATCAGGCTGAAAATCCGCTGCCGCGTCTCATCGAGATGCTGGCGCGGCTCAACGCGCATGAACTCGACAAGGGCAATGCGCATTTTCAGGCGTCCAACTTTGAAGTGACGACGATCGATACCGGCAACACAGCGACCAATGTTATTCCGGGCACGGCGCACGCTGTCATGAACATCCGTTTCAATGACGAGCATACCGGCGCGAGCCTCGACCAATGGATGCGCCGCACCTTCGATCAGGTCGTGCAGGAAATGGGCGGCTCTTACGAATTCAAAACCCAGATTTCGGGCGAGAGTTTCATTACGCAGCCCGGCGACTTCTCGGCGCTGATCGCGCGCGCGATTAAATCCGTCACGGGCGAGACAGCCGAAATGTCCACGACGGGCGGCACGTCGGACGCGCGATTTATCCGGGCTTACGCGCCGGTCGTTGAATTTGGCCTCGCAAACGCCACAATGCACAAGGTAGATGAGCATGTGCCTGCCGGCGACATCGGCAAGCTCGCAGATATCTATGAAGCCGTGTTACGCGGCTATTTCAACGGGTCCAAAACATCTTGAGCGACAACCGGCCTATCGGCGTTTTTGACAGCGGCATTGGCGGCATCACGGTTTTGAAGGCGCTGCGCGCGCACCTGCCGCATGAAAATCTCGTTTATCTCGGCGACATGGCGCGATTGCCTTACGGCACCAAGAGCGCTGACACGGTAACGGCCTATTCGCTGCAAACGACAAAACATCTGCTGACGCATGATGTGAAGATGATCGTCATCGCCTGCAACACCGCGTCATCTGTTGCGCTCGCGCCTTTGCAGGCAGCCCTCGCACCACTCCCCGTCATCGGTGTGATTGAGCCTGGCGCAGAAGCCGCTGTCGCCGCGACCAAATCAAATCACATTGCCGTCATCGCCACTGAAGCCACGGTGCGCGTCGGCGCTTATGTCCGCGCGATCCACGCGCGCAATCCGGACGCCCATGTCGTGCAGGAGCCTTGCGGGTTGTTCGTCACACTCGCTGAAGAAGGTTGGGTGTCCGGCGATGTCGTTGAAGCGACGGCGCGTCGCTATCTCACACCACTTTTCAAACGCAAAGCGGCACCCGATACGCTGGTGCTCGCCTGCACCCACTTTCCCGTGCTCGCAAAAACGATCCGCAAAGTTGTGGGACGCGGTGTGCGTCTCGTTGACAGTGCCGAGACCACCGCGCGCGCCGTTGAAGCCGCGCTCGACATTCAGGGTCTTTGCACCAAACGGCGCGGCAGGGGGACAGTGAAATTCCTCACCACTGATAGTGTGGATCGTTTCTCGCGCGTCGGTGGCATATTCTTTGGCGAGGTCATCCGTCCCAAAGATGTGGAATTGGTCGATCTACAATTTAGCTGAAAGAGACCCCTTTATCCCCCGCCTGAGGATTATTTTACGGGGTACTGCCGATAAGCCGCCGAAAAGTGAAAATCTATCCCCGACCGGGGATAGCGTTTCGCGCGTCATGCCCGCGCACTCGACGAACCGGACTACAATCTCTGCATGGAAACACTCAATCTCTTGCAAGAAATGTCGAGTGTTTCGAGCCTTATTTATAGTCAACCTTCATCAAATAGAGCCCGTCCGGCGGTGCCACGGGGCCGCAAAAAGTGCGGTCTTTGGCCTTCAGCGCCTTCTCCAGATCGCGTTTCGTCCAGCGTCCTTCGCCCACCAATTTCAGTGAACCGACGAGTGAACGCACCTGATTGTGAAGGAAGGAACGCGCCGATGCAGTGACTTCAATCTCTTCGCCGTAGCGTGAAACAGAAAGCACATCGAGCGTCTTTTCCGGCGATTTCGCCTGACATTGTGTGGAGCGAAACGTCGTGAAATCGTGATGCCCGATCAGCATTTGCGCGGCGTCATGCATCGCGCTCGCATCCAATTGTTTGAACACCAACCATGCCTGATGACGATCAAGCGTCAGCGGCGCACGACGATTGATGATGCGATAAAGATATTGACGACCCGTCGCGGAGAAGCGCGCTTCAAATGTATCAGGCACCTCTTCCACTTCCACAATCGCAACAGGATGCGGACGCATATGTGAGTTTACCGCGTCGCGCAATGTGTCGGTGCGCACAGGTGTTTCGAGATCAATATGGGCCACTTGTCCGAGCGCATGCACACCGGCATCCGTGCGCCCCGCACCATAGACGCGCACGTCGGTTCCGCAAAAACTTTTGACACCGGCCTCAATCACATCCTGCACCGAGCCGCCGCCCGTCTGCGACTGCCAACCGACATAAGGCTGTCCGTTATATTCAATCGTGAGTTTGTAGCGCGGCATCAGACGAGCCTCTCGCCGCGCGAGAGCGCAAAGCCGCGCAGAAAATCATCCGCCTTCATCGGGCCTTTGCCGGCGCGCTGCAACTCCGTGATGCGCAGTGCACCTTCACCGCAGGCAATCGTGACACCGTCCTCAAGCGACAAGACTTCGCCGCTCGCACCTTTGGCGCTTACTGGTTCAGCCCGCAGCACTTTGATGCGCGTTGCTACGTCACCGCGCGTGACTTCAAAAAAGGCTCCGGGAAACGGTGTCAGCCCGCGAATATGGCAATCGAGTTCCGGTGCCTTGCGTGTCCAGTCGATGCGCGCTTCGTCTTTTTCGATCTTATGCGCGTAAGTGACGCCGACGTTTGATTGCTGTGTCGCAACGATCGAACCGCGCGACAGGGCGGCGAGTGCCCGCACCATCAGCGACGCGCCAACCTGCGAAAGATCATCATGCAGCGATCCCGCTGTTGTCGTTTTCGTGACCGGCATATGTTCGGCAAGCAGCACGGGACCTGTATCAAGCCCCGCATCCATCTGCATCACCATGACGCCGGTCTCTTTATCGCCCGCCATGATCGCGCGCTGAATGGGTGCCGCGCCGCGCCAGCGTGGCAGAAGCGACGCATGAAGATTGAGACACCCCATGCGCGGCGCATCAAGGATCGCTTTGGGGAGAATGAGACCATAAGCAACGACGACCGCCACATCCAAATCAAGATCAGCGAACGCTTGCTGCTCTTCCGCGCTCTTCAATGATCTCGGTGTGCGCACTTCGATGCCCGCATCCGCTGCGAAGCGGTGCACCGGTCCCGGTGTCTCCGTCATGCCGCGACCCGACTTGCGCGGTGGTTGCGAATAGACGGCAACGACCTCGTGACCTGCGGCGAGAAGTTCCGACAAGACTGTGACGGAAAAATCCGGCGTGCCCATAAACGCGATGCGCAGGCTCAAGCCGGTTCCTTTTCCTGCTGCTTCTTCGCCTTGGTGAGCTTCTTCAGCATCATCGAGCGCTTGAGCTTGGAGAGGTGATCGATGAAGAGCACGCCTTCGAGATGGTCCATCTCGTGCTGGAAACAGGTCGCGAAAAGGCCTTCGCAATCTTCTTCGTGCAGTTCGCCGTTATAGTCGAGATAACGGATGCGGCATTCGGCAGGACGCGCCACGTCTTCGTAAAATTCCGGCACCGAGAGGCAGCCTTCTTCGTAAACCGCGAGCTCTTCCGAGACGGACAGGATTTCAGGATTCACGAAAAACCGGGGCTGGGGGTCTTCGCCTTCGCGCGCCAGATCCATCACGATCACGCGCAGGGGTTCACCCAATTGAACGGCGGCAAGGCCGATGCCCGGCGCATCATACATGGTCTCCAGCATATCATCCATGAGACCGCGCAAAGCACCGTCCACCCGCTCCACGGGGAGCGAGCGCTGCTTCAAACGCGCGTCAGGCGCAGTGATGATCTCTCGGATGGCCATGCGCTTGAAATAAGCCCCCATGCCGTAATGGTCAAGCGGGTGCGACCTTTACGGTATTATTGGTCGCAATTGGCCACGCAAACCTGATGCTCGGCAATCTGACCGCCGCAGGAGCGGTAGCACATATTATATTGGCCGGTGCATTCCGATCCCAGATTGTCGCACTGATAATAGCTCGGGCTATATTTGTAAGGCTCTTTGGGTTCAGGAAATTTGGCCGGATCCTTGGCGTATAGCTTCAGCGCCACGATGTAATCGTCTTTGGCCTTCCGATAGTTGGATTCCGCCTGATGATCGGCATTGGCGCGGCATTCCATCTTGGCGTTGCGCGCATCGGACTGACACATGGACTGGTCAGCCTGACAATTCTGCACGCATTGCATGCCTGACTTGGTCGGCGGCGGCGTGAAATCGTAGCGTGTCTCCATAACAGGACCGCAGGCGGCCAAGCCCAGTGTAAACAACAGAATTGCGAGTAACCTAGCCATCATCCGCCCCCAAGCGTTCAGAATCACATGTTCGTTTCAGGATAAGACACATAAAGGGAAAGTCGAACACGGATTGCAGCGCGGTGGCCAAATGACGCTATAGCGGGAATCGGGCTATAGTTGCCAAAATGTTCGCATCCCTTATTTCAGGTCACGCATGCCCTTTCTCTCTCCCGTTGAACTGATCCTCATTGCTCTTGTCGTGATGCTTGGCATTGGGCTTGCGGCTTTGCTGCTGGCACGCGGAGGCGGCAGCAAAACAGATGCGCTGGAGACAGGCTTTGAACGCCTCGTCGCGCAGCAGTCCGAGCTCACAGGCCGGTTGCAAAGCATGGCGGAAGCGCAGTCGCTGGCGCAAAACGCGCTCACTGCGACGCTCAACGAACGGCTCGATCAGGTGAGCACACGCATGGGCGTGAGCCTTGAAGAAAGCTCCGTCAAAACGGTCGAAAGCCTGACGACGCTTGCCGAGCGCCTTGCCATTATCGATCAGGCGCAAAAAAACATCACAGAGCTTTCCTCGCAGGTCGTGGGTCTCCAGGACATATTGTCGAACCGGCAGGCGCGCGGCGCATTCGGCGAAGTGCAGTTGCAGGACATCGTAACGAGCGCACTGCCGCCATCGGCTTATGCATTTCAGGCAACGCTGGCAGGTCAGGTGCGCGTCGACTGTCTCGTGCATCTGCCCAACCCGCCCGGCTCAATTGCCATTGACGCCAAGTTTCCGCTCGATGCCTATCACGCTTTGCGCAATGCCAAGGATGATGCGGAACGCACCGTCGCACAGCGGCAGTTTCGCGGCGATCTGCTGAAGCACGTCAAGGACATTTCTGAAAAATACATTGTGCCGGGTGAGACAGCAGAATCGGCGCTGATGTTTTTGCCATCGGAAGCGGTCTATGCCGAATTGCATGCAAACTTTCCAGACGTCGTGACGAAATCCTATGCCGCACGCGTCTGGATCGTTTCGCCCACAACGCTGATGGCGACGCTCAACACTGTACGCGCTGTGCTCAAAGACGTTGAGATGCGCAAGCAGGCCGGTGAGATTCAAAAATATGTCGGCCTCATGTTGCAGGACGTCACCCGACTTGACGGGCGCGTCGCCAATCTCGAAAAGCATTTTCAGATGGCGGAAAAGGACATACGCGACATACGTACATCGGCCGACAGTATCGCCAAGCGTGGTGACAAAATTCAGGATGTGGAATTGGGCGAAGGTGATGCACCCATTGCGGCAATCGGGACCCCGCGCATTGAACGTGATTTGCTGACCTGATGCGAACGTTCCTCGCCATATGCGGCAGTCTGCGCCGTTCATCGTCCAACAAATCTTTGCTGGAAGCCGCCGCTCTGCTCGCGCCCGACGGCGTGACGATTTCGCTCTACGAAGGCATGGGCGAGCTGCCCGCTTTCAATCCCGATATTGCTGACGATGCGCAGCCCGCCAGCGTCACCGATTTTCGCGCGGCGCTTGGACGCGCCGATGCCGTTATTATTTCGACACCTGAATATGTACATAGCCTGCCGGGTTCACTCAAAAATGCGCTCGACTGGCTCGTCGGCACAAGCGATCTCGTCGATAAGCCCGTCACGCTTTTCAATGCTTCGCCGCGCTCGACCTATGCGGTGGCGGCGCTCAATGAAATTCTGACCGTCATGTCAGGGCGTGTTGTTGATGATGCGAGCATCACGTTGCAGCTTTCGGGGCGCGATCTCGATGCAGCAGGGATTGTGGCGGAGCCGCCATTTTCTGCCGAAATCCGGCGCGGGATTGCCACCTTGCTGAAAGCTGTTGAAGCGTGATTGTCTCAAGCCCGCAACACTCTGTTGCTGGCACATCAGCTAGTTTGTCCCACTGAGCGGCCTATATTTCATCTCAATAGGTGGCGGGAGACATGTCCCGTCCGAACAGGAGATGAGATCATGAACACAGTTCAGAACTCCCCGAAGAAAGTACAAGCTTCAGCGAAGAAGGTTTTGGGTATCCTCAGCAATCCCCACAGGCATTGGGTGGGCGACGGCTTTCCCGTGCGCTCGCTCTTTTCTTATGGCGCCGATAGCGAACAGGTCAGCCCGTTTCTGCTGCTCGATCATGCAGGCCCGCATGTCTTTGAACCGGCGCTGAAACCACGCGGCGTCGGCACACATCCTCATCGTGGTTTTGAGACTGTCACCATCGTCTATGAAGGCGAAGTGGCGCATCGTGACAGTGTCGGCAATGGCGGCGTCATTGGTCCCGGCGATGTGCAGTGGATGACAGCTGCAGGCGGCATTTTGCATGAGGAATTTCACTCGCAGGGCTATACGAAATCAGGTGGACCGTTCCACATGGTGCAGCTCTGGGTGAACCTGCCCGCCAAAGACAAGATGAACGCGCCTTCCTATCAGGCGATTGTGAACAGCGACATTCCCAGCGTTGATTATGCGGGCGGCAAGGCCCGTGTGCGGGTGATTGCGGGTCAGTTTGAAGGTCATGCCGGACCGGCCCATACACATACGCCGATCAATGTCTGGGATACAAGCTTGCAGGCGGACGCCAAACTGTCGTTCGATCTGCCCGAAGGCCACACGAGTTTACTCGTGGTGCTGAAAGGCCGGATTACAGTGAACGGAACGCAGGACGCCGGCGCATCGGAAATCGTGTCGCTGTCACGCGAAGGCGGCACGGTTGAGATTGAGGCCGCAGGCGACACGGTGCTCCTCATCCTCACCGGTGAACCGATTGATGAACCGGTGGTGGGTTATGGCCCGTTCGTGATGAACACGGAAACCCAGATCCATCAGGCGATTGCCGACTTCAATGCGGGCCGCTTCGGCGCGATGGAAGAAACAGTCAACGCATAAAGACGAAAGGCGGAACTAAAAAGTTCCGCCTTTTTTTCTAAAAGGGGCGACGTGATTTCATGGCGGCGGCGAGTGTGCCGTCATCAAGATAATCAAGCTCGCCACCAACGGGCACGCCATGAGCTAGGCGCGAGACCGAGATGTTGAGGCCTTCGAGGCGGTCGGTGATGTAATGTGCCGTCGTCTGGCCATCAACGGTGGCATTCATGGCGAGGATCACTTCTTTGATCTCGCCTTTGCTGACACGTTCGATCAACACACCGATATTCAGATCATTAGGACCGACGCCGTCGAGCGCCGACAGCACCCCGCCGAGCACATGGTAGCGGCCCTTATGCACGCCTGCGCGCTCAAGCGCCCAAAGATCGCCCACATCTTCGACAATGCACAGAATGACCGGATCGCGCGCAGGATCGCGGCAGATCGTGCAGGGGTCTTGCGTATCGGCATTGCCACAGGTTTTGCAGATACAGGCTTTTTCAACCGCATCGGCCATGGCAATGGCGAGCGGCGTCAGCAGTGTTTCTTTTTTCTGGATAAGTTGCAGCACCGCGCGGCGCGCCGAACGCGGGCCAAGCCCCGGCAGCTTTGACAGAAGCTGGATGAGGCGCTCGATCTCAGGGCCGGTTATCGCCATTGCGGCATCACAGACTGAAGCCCGGCGGCAGTGGCAGGCCGCCTGTCAGGGTCTTCATTTTGTCAGCGGCCATGCGCTCGGACTTTGCTTTGGCGTCGGCGCTGGCAGCGACAATCAGGTCTTCGAGAATTTCGCGCTCATCCACTTTCATCAGGTCCGGCGCAATCGAGACGCGCTTGATGTGGCCCTTGCCGGACATGGTGACGCGCACCATGCCGCCGCCCGATGTGCCTTCGACTTCCACCGCTTCAAGCTCGGTTTGCAGATCGGTCATCTTGGACTGCAGAGCTTGCGCTTGCTTCATTATGTCTGTGAGATTTTTCACTCGTCGAGTTCCATATCAGGGTCAGGGAAAAACTGGTCTTCGTCATCGCTCAAGGCCAGAGGCGCACTCACCGTCGGGTCGCGCACATCGACAATTTTAGAGCCGGGAAATGCCGCAAGTGCAGCCTGCACCAACGGATCAGAGGCCGCATCTGCCTTCAAAGCATCGTCGCGCGTTTGCGCTTGTTCTTTAAGCGTCGGAGCGGCATCCGCTTTCGCTGTCGCGATCGAGACCACCCAACGCTGGCCGGAGGCGCGCGTCAGCTTGTCGGAGAGTTCACGCGCGATATCGCCTGATGTATTGGCAAGCGGCTGAATCTCGATATGACCGACGTCAAAGCGAACGAGACGGACACCTGCTTCGAGCGCGGACTGCATGCGGATGTCACGCTGCACGCGAAAGTAAGCTACCACGTCTTCAAAGCGCGCGAACTGCGCGGATGTTGCGACACTCGCGGCTTGCGTAACGGCAGGCTGGCGCGGTTCGGCTTCGCTGGCGCTTGCGACGGTGCGCAGTTGCGCGCGCGGACCCCCGGACGGGCCGGACGACGCACCGGATGGTGCTGAGCGCGTCGTCGCGCCGCCGCCTTTGAGTTGTTCGACAAGTTCTTCGGGGCTCGGGCCTTCCGACACATAGGCAATGCGCACGAGAACCATTTCAGCGGCCGCAATCGGACGTGCCGCGCCGCTCACTTCGATGATGCCTTTGAGCAGCATTTGCCAGACGCGCGACAACACACGGATCGGCAGGCGCGAGGCCATGTCCTGTCCGCGCACGCGCTCAATTTCCGACATGGCAAGATCGTCAGCCGCCCCCTCAACGAGTTTGAGGCGCGTCAGCCAATGGGTGAGGTCGGCGAGATCAGAAAGCACGACGACGGGATCGGCACCGACATCATACTGGGCGCGTAGTTCCGCCAAGGCACCGGCAATGTCACCCTGCATCAGCAAATCAAACAAATCGAAAATGCGGGCGCGGTCGGCAAGACCCAGCATGTCGCGGATCATTTCTTCGCGCACACCCGCTCCCGCATCTTCACCGCTGACGCTGTGAGCAATGGCACGGTCGAGGAGCGAAAGACCGTCGCGCGCGGAACCATCGGCAGCACGTGAAAGAAGTTTCAGCGCTGCATCATCAACCGCCACGTTTTCTCTGGCTGATACGCGGCCCAAGAGGCCCGACAATTCATCGACGCTCAGACGACGCAAATCGAAACGCTGGCAGCGCGACAGAACCGTCACCGGCACTTTGCGGATTTCAGTGGTCGCAAAAATAAACTTCACATGCGCAGGCGGCTCTTCAAGCGTCTTCAACAAGCCGTTAAAGGCAGCGTTTGAGAGCATGTGCACTTCGTCGATGATGTAGACTTTGTAGCGCGCGGACACAGGCAGATAGCGCACGCTTTCGATGATCTCGCGGATGTCACCGATGCCGGTACGCGAGGCCGCGTCCATTTCGATCACGTCAACATGGCGACTTTCCATTATGGCATCGCAATGGATGCCGGTCTTCGCCATATGAATGGTCGGGCCGGTGACGCCCTCGCCTTCATAATTCAGGGCGCGCGCAAGGATGCGGGCCGTCGTCGTTTTGCCGACGCCGCGCACGCCTGTGAGCATGAAGGCATGTGCAATGCGTCCGGTCTCGAAGGCGTTGGACAGGGTGCGCACCATCGCCTCTTGGCCGACAAGGTCGTCAAAGCTCGACGGGCGGTATTTGCGCGCGAGAACCTGATAGGCGGAGGCCTGGGGGCGGGGCGATGATTTTGCTTCGCCGCCAAAAAGCGCGAAGCCCGGCTCTTCGTCTGCGCTCGGCGGGATGGCTTCAAGCGCCGTATTTTCTACGCTGTCGTCCATCAAAATCCCTGCATTGGGAAGCCCCCGCAAGGAAGGCAAGAGAGGTGGGAGGCTGGACAAACAACCCGTGGCTGTCTCGTTACGGCTGCTTCCTTCCGGACCTGACCGGGTTGGCGAGGGCTCCGTCCGTCGCCAACCTCCCGAGATGAGTATATCAGGCCAAAAGGCATCGGATGCAAGGGCAGGATTGAGCCTTGCAGCATCTCGTGCCACCCTCCCCCACCGAAATTTGCCAACCGTACTCGAAGAAAATTCGCCAAAGGACACGTCTCATATGGGCATCCCCCAGAATCCGAACATTTTTGCCAATAATCCGCTTGACCGGGCGAGCTATCGCCGCGCCGATCCGCAGTGGATTGCAGGCCAGATTGCCGACGCCAACAGCCTTTTTGTTCCGTTTTATCGCCTGTCCCCCTTCATTTTGCCTGAGGAAACCAAGGGCGCGGGCAAGGATGTAGGCTGGCTCAAAATGGGCCTCGTCAAGGAACTCGCCGGAAGCAATCCGCTGATGATCTTTCTCGGCATTAATAAGCGCGGCAAGTCGCTCTTTGCAGTCGATGTGTCCGGTTTGAAAGACCATGAGAATCACCCCGCTCTGAAAGGCCTCGGCGCGTTTGAGGATTTACGCGCCATTGCCATGGCCGGTGAGATCACGCCGTCCGAACTTGCGATCCTCGCGCAGGGCAAAAGCATGATCGACTGGAACCAGCGTCATGGGTTCTGCGCGGCCTGTGGTTCACCCTCCGAGATCGCTGAAGCGGGCTATAAGCGCCAATGCCCGTCCTGCAAGGCAGAGCATTTCCCGCGCACAGACCCCGTTGTCATTATGCTCGCAACTTATGGCGACACATGCTTTCTCGGCCGTCAGAAAATATGGCCCAAGGGCATGCATTCAGCATTGGCGGGATTTGTCGAACCCGGTGAAGCAATTGAAGAAGCCGTCGCCCGTGAACTTCATGAAGAGGCAGGCCTCACCACAAAGTCAGTGAGCTATCATTCAACGCAGCCATGGCCCTATCCGTCATCGCTGATGATCGGCTGTATGGCGGTTGCCGAGAATGACAGCTTTAAAGTGGACGGGATTGAACTCTCTGAAGGGCGTTGGTTCACACGTTCGGAAATCAAAGCCGTGCTCGCCGGAAAAGGGGACGGGAGTTTCTGGATGCCGCCGCCTTTTGCTATTGCACATCAACTCGTCAAAACCTTTGCCGAGCAGGAATAAGAAAAAGCCCGCCTCTCATGGCGGGCCTTTTCATTGGTCCGTTTTTCTGTTTTAGCGGACCCGACGCAACGTAACGTAGGACGAAAAGAAAATGAACAAGGTGCCCAGCTGTTCAAATGACTCTTCGATCATTTCGCTGACATCGTGATCGCCTGTGAAAATATGTTTTTCTGCAATATCACCCAGCACATAAAGCACACTGCCTACAAGCAATATCCGGCCTGGGCCAAACATCACCCAGCGCGGAGCAAGACTGATAGTTTTGAGGACGTGCCCCCAGGAGCCTACGAGCAGGGCAATCCATAAGACACCGAGAAACACATAGTGAAGGCGACTTTCAAACGCCGCCCCGAGCGCCTCCTCATAGCGTGTGCCGCGAATTTCCAATTCACGAAAAAGTATGCACATGCAGAAAATAGTCAGGGCCAGCCAGAACGAGCGCGACACAGCTTCCGGCGCGCGGCGCGCGGCCAGAAAATAGAAAACGGCACCGGCCAACAGGAACAAGTTCTGGCATGTCTCAAAAAGGCCGTTCTCCAGATAATATGCGATCGTGCCGAAACAGACATAGGTCTGCAGGCAGACGATTGTGAACAACGCCACCGCTGCAAAATCACCTTTGCGCCCGAATAACGCAGACGTTGACGGCATGATGGCTGACTGTTTCTCACTCATCAGACGCGCAGAACTTTCTAGCGGTTGCCCGCAACTGTGGCGCGATAAGGATGCGCAGGGTAAATGCCCAGAATTTTCAGCTCACTGGTGAAGAATTCAAGCTCTTCAAGCGCAAGACGGACATTGCGCGATGCCGGATGGCCTTCAATGTCAGCGTAAAACTGGCTCGCGTTGAACGTGCCTTCAAGCTGATAGCTTTCAAGCTTCGTCATGTTGATACCATTGGTGGCAAAACCGCCAAGAGCCTTGTAGAGCGCGGCGGGCACGTTGCGTACCTTGAAAATGAAGCTCGTGACAACGGGACCGCTGTCTGGTTCGGCATCCTCGGGATCTTTTGCCATGATTAGAAAGCGCGTGGTGTTGTGTTCGGCGTCCTCAATGTCGGCCTTCAGCACATCCAGATCATATATTTCGGCCGCCAGAGCTGACGCAATGGATGCGCGCGTGAGGTCGCCAGCTTGTGAAACAATACGGGCGGAACCCGCGGTGTCGGCAGCGACAAGCGGCGTCAGGCCCAATTCACGAATGACATCGCGACACTGCCCAAGCGCCATAACATGACTCTCGACTGTCTTCAGACCGGAGAGCTTTGCGCCCCTTATGCCGAGCAACTGATGGCGCACACGGAGAAAATGCTCGCCCACAATGTAAAGGGCGGAGGCGGGGATCAAATGATGAATATCTGCGACACGCCCTGCAACAGAATTTTCGATCGGGATCATAGCTAGACGCGCACGGCCTTCCGAAATGGCGGCAAACACGTCTTCAAACGTGGCGCAGGGCAGCACCCTCATATCGGGATAGGCTTCAAGACAGGCGATATGTGAATTTGCGCCGGCCTCGCCTTGAAAGGCGATGGTGTTGTCTGCCACGGTCTATGTCCGGTTTGTAAGTGCGTTGCGCGCTTTTTCGAGATCGGCGGGAGTATCGACACCGAGAGGAACAGTGTCAACGAGGGCAACCTCAATTGACATGCCCGCTTCCAGCGCGCGCAACTGCTCCAGTTTTTCACGTATCTCAAGGGGTGACGGTGGCAGACTGACAAAACGCTCAAGCGCATCGCGACGATAGGCATAGAGACCTATGTGGTGATAATGCGGGCCGTCGCCCGATGGTGCGGTCGCGCGCGTGAAATAGAGGGCGCGGCCCGCACGTGCGCCGGGGGCAAGCGCCACAACGGCCTTCACCACATTGGGGTTGGTACGCTCTTCCTCAACTTTGATTTCGCAGGCCAACGTCGAGAGGTCAGCGCCGGAGCGGTTTAATGCCTCGGCGGCAATCCGAATAAGCTTTGGGTCAAGCGTCGGCAAATCGCCCTGCACATTGACGATGACATCGTGACGGCCCTCAGGATCAACGACCTTGAGCGCCGCCCAGATACGGTCCGAACCGGAGGGCAAATCGGGCGAGGTCAGAACGGCCTCTCCGCCTGCTGCGATGATCACCTCGACAATTTCTGATTCGGCGGCTGCCACCACCACACGGCCAAGCCCTGATTCCATCGCGCGCGCCCAGACCTGAACGATCATCGGCTTTCCTGCAATATCAGCCAAAGGCTTTCCCGGCAGGCGGGTCGAGGCCATACGGGCGGGAATCACAATGATGGGGTTTGCGACCGTATTTTGATCAGACTGGCTCATCCCGGCTCCTTCAACCTTAGTTTGGTCGCAACGAGCAAAACTTCCGTCTTTGCTCCTGTCAGGGCGCTAATTGTGCGACGGAACGCCGCAATTTGCCTCGATTTTTCGAGTGTGGAGTAGTTTCCTTGCGCCACATACCCGATGCGTCTTATACGGCTTGCGGGCGGGGCGCGGAAGCGGCTAATCTCCGCGCCAAATTAGGGGTTCTGGCAGACGCATTAGCACGTTATCCTGCCCTGCACAGTATTCCTTCCAACCCTGAATTCTGGCGGCACGAGAGCAAATGGATAGTTTCGAAATCAACAAAATTGCAGCGGCAGTCCTCTTTTCTCTGCTGCTCGTGCTTGGCATTAAAAATGCCGCCGACATGCTTTATCACACCGAAGCGGCCAATCCGCAGTCCTTCGTAGTTGAAGGGGTGGTTGCAGAAGGCGCCGTCGCCGAAGCCGGCCCCGTTGAAACCGCTGTGCCATTGCCCGTGCTTCTCGCCAGTGCGGATGCCGCAGAAGGCGCAAAGCAGGCTAAGAAGTGCGAAACCTGCCATAACCTTCAGGAAGGTGCGGGTGCCAAAATCGGCCCTGACCTCTATGGCATTGTCGGTCGCAAGATTGCCAGCGCTCCGGGTTTTGCTTACTCGGCAGGCATGAAAGCCAAAGGTGGCGAGTGGACTTTTGAGGCGCTCTCCCACTTCATTGAGAACCCCAAAGCTTATGTCGCAGGCACCGCGATGGGTTTTGCAGGTATCAAGAAGCCTGATCAGCGCGCCGCCCTTCTGGTTTATCTGAACACGCTGGGCTCAAACCAGCCGCTCCCGAAAGTGGAAGCGGCGGCGCCTGCTGCGCCTGCCGAAACACCGGCGGGACCCACAGCCAAACCCCATTAGACGTTTGCAACATCATCGGATTTGAAAACGTCCTGGCTTTGCCAGGGCGTTTTTTATTGCCCTGACAACGGTACCTGTCTTTTTTGTTAGACGCATTTCACGCTTCATGCCTCGCACTTGCCGTAAAAAATCGCCACAATATGTGACAAGATTCTCAAAGAGTTTTGATCGTGCACGCGTGAGGGGAGACAAAATGATCACGGGAAATTTGGTCCGGATGATGGCACTGGTGATGGCCGTTGCGGGCATAGCGGTGACATCAGCTCTACCTGCCCGATCAGAAGAGGATCGTCACGGCGTTTCGCTTTTCGATAATCTCAAATATCCCACCGGATTCAAAAATTTTGACTATGTGAACGTGAACGCGCCCAAAGGCGGCGTGTTGCGCTATGCCGTGCTCGGCTCTTTTGACAGTCTCAATCCCTATATCGTCAAAGGAGACTCAGCCGCAGGCATAAATTTCATCTATGACACATTACTCGAACCCAGCATCGACGAAGCCGGTTCTGAATATGGGCTCATCGCCGAAAGTGTGTCGTACCCTGATGATGTTTCTTCCGTTACATTCACATTAAGGAAGGTCGCGCGTTTTAATGACGGTAAGCCCGTGACAGCAGACGACGTCATCTGGAGCCTTGAAACGCTGCGCAAGCTCAACCCCTTTTATTCCGCTTACTACAAAAACGTGAGTAAAGCTGAAGCTCTTTCGCCAAGCAAAGTGCGCTTTACTTTCTCCATGAAAGGTAACCGTGAGTTACCACTCATCATGGGTCAACTTCCTGTCCTGCCGAAACACTATTGGATGAGCAAAGACACCAAAGGAAGACAGCGCGACATTTCGCAAACCACTCTTGAAGCGCCTGTGGGCAGCGGCCCATACCGAATTTCGGAAGTGAAGCCCGGCAATTCAATTACCTATGAGCGCGTTAAAGATTATTGGGCCAAAGACTTACCCGTCAAAATCGGTACCAATAATTTTGATCGTATGAGCTTTGTCTATTATCTCGATCCCGAAGTGGCGCTCGTTGCCTTCACCGGCGACCGCGCAGATTTCCGGCTGGAGAACAGCGCGAAGAATTGGGCGACGCGTTACAATATTCCGCCTGTGAAAGACGGACGCATCAAACTCGAGAAGTTGCGCACGCAGAACAGTCAAGGCATGCAGGGCTTTGCATTCAATATGCGCCGTGACAAATTCAAAGACGCGCGCGTGCGCGAAGCCTTTAACTATGCCTTTGATTTTGAGTGGGCCAACAAGACGCTTTTTTACGGTCAGTACACACGAAACAATAGTTTCTTCGCCAATTCAGAACTTGCCTCAAGCGGCGTTCCCACGGGCGCTGAGTTAAAATTGCTGGAGCCATTCCGCGCCGATCTGCCGCCTGCTCTTTTTACCAACCCATACAAGAATCCTGAGGCGGACGGATCGGGCAACAATCGCGGAAATTTATCAGCAGCCGGAAAGCTTCTCGATGCGGCGGGTTGGAAAATCGTCAATGGAAAACGCGTCAACGACAAAGGTGAACGGTTTAACGTAGAGTTCATACTCGACAATCCAACCTTTGAACGCGTCGTAGCTCCTTACCGACAGTCACTTGAGCGGCTCGGCATCGAAGTGACGCTGCGTTCAAATATTGATAGTTCGCAATATCAAAACCGTATCGATCACCGCGACTTTGATATCATCGTCCACTCTATCGGACAATCGCTCTCGCCCGGCAATGAACAGCGCGACTTCTGGAGTTGTGACGCTGCCAAGCTTGATGGTAGCCGCAATGTGATCGGCATTTGCGATTCCGCAGTTGAGGCACTAATCGACAAAGTGATTTTTGCCAAAAGCCGTGAAGAGCTTGTCGCTGCGACGCGCGCGCTTGATCGTGTGCTGCTCTGGAAACACTATGTCGTACCGCAATGGTACTTATCCTATGAACGCGTCGCCTATTGGGCACGACTCGGCCACCCTGAACCGACCCCTGCCTATTCCATCGGCTTTCCCGATATTTGGTGGTATAAGCCCGGCGCTAGAGGTCCGACGCAATGAAGCATCTACCTCTCTCACGCCGTCATATGCTTGCGCTGATGGGGGCAAGCGCAACCGCGGCGCTATTGCCGCCGCGCCGCGCCTTTGCCGCGAGCGCTCCGTCGCATGGCATGTCGGTTTTTGGCACCCTCAAATATACCAAAGACTTTACGCATTTTGATTATGTGAATGCGGACGCCCCAAAAGGCGGAACGATTTCGCAAACACCCTCAACAGGCGCATACAATGCGTCACTACTGACCTTTGACACGCTTAACGGCTATGTGCTCAAAGGCAACGCCCCACCCCGGCTTGATTATATTTTTGATACGCTGATGGTGCGCGCCTTTGACGAACCTGATGCCGTCTATGGACTTGTCGCTGAAAGCGCCGAAGGGCTCGAAGGCGGCAATGACTATATTTTTCGTTTGCGCAAGGAAGCCCGCTTTCACGACGGTTCGCCGCTCACGGCAAAAGATGCTGCTTTTTCGTTCATGTTGCTGAAAGAAAAAGGCCATCCGCTCATTGCACTTAATCTGAGGGAAATGAAAAAAGCGGAGGCCCTCGACACGCAAACACTCAAGATCACATTCAGCGGTCTTCAGACGCGCGATCTGCCTTTGTTTGTGGCCAGCAATTTGCCGATTTTTTCTGCAACCTATTACGCGAAGAAAAAATTCGAAGACTCGACATTGGAGCCACCGCTGGCGAGCGGGCCTTACAAGATCGGTACGTTCAAAGCGGGTAATCATATCAATTATGTGCGCGTAAGTGATTATTGGGCGCGCGATCTCAACGTCAACCGTGGCTGCTGGAATTTTGATACGCTACGTTTCGATTTTTATCGTGACCGCACCGCTGGATTTGAAAGCTTCAGTTCCGGCCAGACACTATTCCGCGAGGAGTTCACATCCAAAACATGGGCAACACAGTATGATTTTCCGGCTGTCAAAGACGGACGCGTAAGGCTTGAAGTTCTGCCGGACCACACACCTTCAGGCGCACAAGGCTGGTTTATCAATGCGCGCCGCGAGAAATTCGCCGATCCGCGCGTGCGCGAGGCCCTGGCAATTGCTTTTGATTTTGAGTGGACGAACAAAAATCTTTTCTACGGGCTGTACCGACGCACAACGAGCTTCTTTGAAAATTCACCGATGCGCGCAGAGGGCATGCCCACTGAAGCAGAGATTGCGCTACTTGAACCCTATAGAGACAAAATCCCTGCTGCCGCGTTCGGGCCTGCTGTCGCGCCACCCAAGAGCGATAGCTCTGGGCAGGATCGCAAACTTTTGCGGCAAGCAGGCGCGCTTCTTGATGTGGCGGGATGGACTGTCAAAGAAGGTCTCCGCCGCAATGCCAAAGGCGAAGCGCTGACGATTGAATTTTTGGGAGATGAACCAGCCCAACAGCGCATAGAAAGCCCCTATATCAAGAACCTGCGCCTTCTCGGCATTGAGGCTAAGTCGCGCCTCGTCGATTCTGCACAATATCAGGACCGACTGAAATCCTATGACTTTGATCTCACAGTGCAACGCTATTCACTGAACCTGACACCCGGTATCGAGATGCGCAGTTTTTGGAACTCCGAGTACGGCAAAAGCCCCGGCAGTCGCAATCTTTGTGGCATTGCAAGCCCCGCCATCGACACGCTGATCGAAAAAGTTATTGCGGCGGAGACGCGCGACAGCCAACTCGTAACTGCGCGTGCGCTTGATCGCCTGTTACGTGCCGGTCACTACTGGATCCCTCAATGGAATAAGGGAAGCCACACGCTTGCCTATTGGGATATATATGAAAAACCCAAGACGCTGGCGCTTTATGATCGCGGCGTTGAAATGACCTGGTGGGTGGACGAGGCCAAGGCCGCAAAGCTGAAGCTCAAAGGATAGATCGGACGACATGGCGGCCTATATCATCCGGCGCATTCTGCTTATGGTGCCCACTATTCTCGGCATTATGGCACTGAGCTTTCTTCTGGTGCAATTTGCGCCGGGCGGTCCCGTCGAACGCATCATCGCGCAACTCTCGGGCACGGAAATTTCTGCGACCGCGCGTATCGGCGGCTCATCCGGCGGCGACATGGCGCAGGCAACGGCTAGCGGCTTTGACGCGGCGCTTAACAGCAAGTATCGCGGCGCGCGCGGGCTTGACCCTGAATTCATCAAGCAGCTTGAAGTGCAGTTTGGTTTCGACAAGCCCTGGTATGAGCGCTTTGGCAAGATGATCTGGGATTATGCGCGCTTTGATTTCGGCACCAGCTATTTCCGGGACGTCTCGGTGCTTGATCTCATCATTGAGAAACTACCCGTGTCGATCTCGCTCGGCCTCTGGGCAACGCTGATCAGCTATCTGATTTCAATTCCGCTCGGTATCCGCAAGGCGATGACCGACGGATCAAAATTCGATCTCTGGTCGAGCGCAGTCATCATTGTCGGCTACGCTATTCCCGGCTTTCTCTTTGCCGTCCTGCTCATCGTGCTTTTTGCAGGTGGCTCTTATTACAACATCTTCCCTTTGCGCGGCCTCACCTCGGATGACTGGTCTGATATGAACTGGGCGATGAAAGCCGTCGATTATCTTTGGCATATTGCTCTGCCCGTGACGGCGCTTGTTATCAGCTCATTTGCCACCACATCCTTGCTCACCAAAAATTCGTTTCTTGATGAAATTAAGAAACAGTATGTGACAACGGCACGGGCTAAAGGTCTCGACGAGAAACAAGTGCTTTATGGCCATGTCTTTCGCAACGCCATGCTCATTATTATCGCTGGGTTTCCCGGTGCTTTTATCGGTGCGTTCTTTACAGGGTCGCTTCTCATTGAACAGATTTTCTCGCTCGATGGGCTGGGTCTTCTGTCATATGAGTCCATCGTCAATCGCGACTACCCCGTCGTTTTTGCGACTGTCTATGTATTCGGACTCATGGGGCTCCTGATCGCACTTCTTAGCGATCTCACTTACACATGGGTTGATCCGCGCATCGACTTTGAATCGCGGGAGGTTTGAGCATGCGCAAACTTCTGCCGAATACATGGCGATTAAACCCGATCAACCAACGCCGTTGGCAAAACTTCAGAGCCAATAGGCGCGGGTATTGGAGTCTCTGGCTTTTTGTCGGACTGTTCACCCTGTCACTCTTTGCTGAATTCATTGCCAATGACCGACCTTTGGTCGTGACCTATAAGGGCGAAATCTATGCGCCGGTCTTTGTCGCCTATCCCGAAACGACGTTCGGTGGCACATTCGAGACAGAAGCCGATTTCCGCGATCCATTTGTACAGGACCTTATCAAAGCCGATGGTGGCATAATTATCTGGCCTGTCATCCGCTACAATTATCGCACCATCAATCTCAATTTGCCGGTGCCAACCCCTTCGCCACCGTCATCAGATAACTGGCTTGGTACAGATGATCAGGCGCGCGATGTGATGGCGCGACTGATTTACGGCTTTCGCATATCAGTATTGTTCGGATTGATCCTCACCATTGCCTCATCCGTCATCGGCGTGGCGGCAGGCGCGGTGCAAGGCTATTTCGGCGGCTGGACTGATTTGTTGTTTCAACGCTTCATTGAAATCTGGACAAGCGTGCCGACGCTCTATCTTCTTATCATTATTGCCGCCGTCATCGAACCGAGTTTTTGGATACTGCTGGGTATTCTCCTCGCATTTAACTGGGTGTCACTTGTCGGGCTGGTGCGAGCCGAGTTTCTGCGCGGGCGCAATTTTGAATATGTGAAGGCGGCGCGCGCGCTCGGGCTCACCGACACGACTATCATGTTCAGGCATCTTCTACCCAATGCGATGGTCGCCTCACTCACCTTCATGCCCTTCATTCTCAATTCATCTATCACCACGCTGACTTCGCTCGACTTTCTGGGCTTTGGCCTACCACCAGGATCACCTTCTCTTGGTGAACTACTCTCACAAGGAAAAGCCAATTTGCAGGCACCATGGCTTGGCTTCGCAGGGTTCTTTTCCATCGCTATCATGCTGAGCCTTCTCGTCTTTATCGGCGAAGCGGTGCGCGATGCTTTTGATCCGCGCAAGGTGCTACAATGAGCAAAGTGCTGATTGAGGTCAAAGACCTCTCCGTTGCCTTCAAAGGCGAAGGCCCAGCCAAGACCGCGGTGGACCACATCTCATTTCATATCAATGAAGGCGAGACGCTGGCGCTTGTGGGTGAAAGTGGTTCGGGGAAATCTGTCTCCGCTCTTTCTATTCTCCAACTGCTGCCCTATCCGCAGGCCTCGCATCCGTCGGGTGAAATTTTAGTTGACGGCAAGAACCTCATCGGTGCGGACGAAAAAACGCTGCGCTCGATCCGCGGCAATCGCATTTCGATGGTTTTTCAGGAGCCGATGACATCGCTCAATCCGCTGCATACAATTGAACAGCAGATCGGTGAAATGATTATACTGCACAAAGGTTTGCGTGGCGCCGCTGTAACAGCGCGCGTTGTGGAATTGCTGACCAAGGTTGGCATTCCTGATCCGGCGGCACGGCTCGATGCTTATCCTCATCAATTATCAGGCGGTCAACGCCAGCGTGTGATAATCGCTATGGCACTTGCCAATGAGCCGGACCTGCTCATCGCTGACGAGCCGACGACTGCACTTGACGTCACCGTGCAGGCGCAAATTCTCGAATTGCTGCTCGATCTCAAACGTGAAACAGGCATGGCACTTTTGCTCATCACACATGATCTCGGCATTGTGCGTAAAATGGCGGATCGCGTTTGTGTGATGACCGACGGCAAGATCGTGGAAGCCGGAGCAGCGGCCGATGTCTTTGCCAATCCGCAGCATGATTACACGAAGCATTTACTAACCTCCGAACCCAAGGGGCGCGCGCTCGGTCGCGATATTGCCGGCCCCATTGTAATGGAAGCCGACGCACTCAAAGTTTGGTTTCCCGTGAAGCGTGGGGTTTTGAGAAAAACGGTCGATCACATCAAAGCGGTAGACGGCGTTTCCTTTGCATTGCGTAAAGGCCGGACGCTCGGCGTAGTCGGTGAAAGCGGCTCGGGGAAAACAACACTCGGTCTTGCTGTGTTGCGGCTTATCGCCAGCGAAGGTGCTATCCGTTTCGATGGTGAGAATATTCAAGGCCTCACGTCGAAACTATTGCGCTCCAAACGCCGCCATATGCAGATTGTCTTTCAAGATCCTTACGGGTCACTCAGCCCGCGGATGTCCGTCGGACAGATCATCGAGGAGGGGCTTGTCGTTCAGAAACTTGCATTCACAACCGCTGAGCGGCGAGAGCGCGTGGCGCAGGCTCTTGCAGAAGTCGGCCTTGATCCCGCAACTCAAGACCGCTATCCACATGAGTTTTCAGGCGGACAGCGCCAGCGCATTGCCATTGCGCGCGCAATGGCATTAAAGCCACGCTTCGTCATGCTGGATGAGCCGACCTCAGCGCTTGATATGTCTGTACAAGCACAGATTGTCGATCTGTTGCGCGAGTTACAACGCAAGCATGATCTCGCCTATCTCTTTATCAGCCATGACCTACGCGTCGTGCGTGCGCTTGCCGACGACATCATGGTCATGCGCGGCGGCAAGGTGGTGGAGACGGGAACCGCAGACGAAGTGTTTGATGCGCCCAAGACCGACTACACCAAAGCACTCCTGGCAGCAGCTTTCGAGTTGCGCGCCGCGCCGTCAGGTATCGTCAATGCCTGAACATCAGGCTGCGCACGCCCCGACGGCGCGAAAGGTTGCGCTTGCCCGCGCGATGATCTTGTTATCGGCCAGAACAATTGCTTCAACAAAGCCCATCTGTCTACCGGCCCGCAGCACATGTGGGTGAATACTGATCCACTGACCGATAGAAGCCACCGCTACATAATCAACGCTGAGGCTTACCGTCACTGCGCCCGGTGCGTCGCCATAGGCCTGTCGGCGCACAATGCCATAACTCAATCCCATTGCATTGTCGGCAAGTGAGGCTGTAACACCACCATGTAGGCCACCGCGCGAATTGCAGTGTGCTTCCGTCAAATGAAACCCAATGTCGAGTGCGTCTTCACGTTGGCGCGCATATAGCGGTTCCCAAGGCGTAGTCACAGGACTTTTGCGACTATGCGGTTCAAATCCAATAGGAATGAGTGTCATGATCTTATCCCTTCAATAATGTGATGGGATAAGACTGGGCGCTTTGGCACGCGATGACAATTTTGCGCAAACGCAATGGCACTTGCGCGCAGAAATTTCAGCGCTTTAGCAAACGCTTAATGCTGGTGACATGCCCTGCCGAACGGGTAATGCGCGACATGGCAATATCAAGACGTTCGACATCCACACGCATGTGAAACGCATTGGCATGGATCAAGTGTTCACTATCAAGCATGATGCCGACGTGGCCTTTCCAAAAGACCAAATCACCGCGTTTCAACTTAGTAAAATCGAGTGGTTCCGGCAGAGCTTCGCCCAATGTAGCTTCCTGCATATCCGTGTCGCGCAAACTTGAGATGCCGGCGCGCTCAAGTGTTGCCTGCACAAGGCCCGAGCAATCAAGCCCCAGACTATCGCGCCCGCCCCAAAGGTAAGGCGTACCGCGTAATTCTTCAGCCACTGATACAAAGTCTCGTACATAGGCCCCCACAGGAGCGAGATGTGCTGTGAATACAAAGCCACCACGTTCGATTTCACTATAATCACCGCGCGCAGCGATGACTTTTACCTTAGCATTGATGCTAAGCGGCAAGGCTGGCCGCGTTTTCAAATCGGGCTTTGGATAAATGAAGCTGCGCAGTGCCGCGACGACATGGGTTGGCTGGTAGAGACGTGGTGCGAGCGCTTTCATATCAACATAGCCGACATAATCATCTTGCGCTGATTGCCCAAAAGCCCAACCGTCTTTTTCTTCATAGACACGGAAGACTTCGCCAAAAAGAAGTTGTGTTTCCATCGGTGCATCGTCTTCGGGTGCACGCAGAAGCGGGATCAAAGGCAACTTCACCTGCATGTCCTCGCCATCGACAAAACGGGAGGCTTCAACTTCACCGCGCAGATGAGCGGCGGCGAGGTCCTCGCGATAGAGATTGATGCGGTGATCGGGTCGTGTGGCGCGGGTCATGCGTCGATCTTTCCAGCGCGCTCGGCTACAAGATCACCAAAATCACGCAGATAGACAGCGCCGTTAACGGTACGCTGCACGAGCACATTGCGCCGGTCGGCTTCGTCGCGCTTGCGTTTAAGCAAATCAAGGTCGCCCAATGTATCAAGCGCACGAGTGATCGCAGGCTTTGAAACATTAAGCGAAGCAGCGAGGCCACGCACGGTATGGGGCGGCGGCGTAAGATAGACAGTGAGAAGAATGGCGAGTTGGCGAGACGATAAATCAGGCCCGTCGCGGCGCACTGTTTCGAGCACCACATTTTGCCAGAGCGCCAGTGCCTGCACTGACTTCAACTCCAAAGCCATCGATCTTTCCCCTTGCGCCGATTTCCAATCCGTTTCGGTTCCGGATTAGTCTAACGATACAAAGGCAACGGTCAACTGTAACGCTCTTTCAGAATGTGATAGAGCGCACGAACGGCTTGCGCCTCGCCGCCAACAGGGCGACCGGGCTTGGGTTTCGGCATCCAACCGTAGATATCGAAATGAACCCAGGCTTTGGACTTCTCGATAAAGCGGGCAAGAAATAACGCGGCGGTTATCGATCCTGCGAAGGCACCGTCAGAGACGTGGTTCACATCGGCGATCTTGCTGTCGAGCCAATTGTCGTAAGGCTTCCAGAGCGGCATGCGCCACACAGGATCAGACTGTAACTGCGCAGCATCAGCAATATCTGCAGCGAGCGCATCATCATGCGTATAGAAAGGTGGCAGATCAGGGCCGAGCGCGGTGCGCGCCGCACCTGTGAGCGTTGCCATATCGATTACAAGATCAGGTGCTTCGCTATCAGCTTCGGCCAGTGCATCGGCCAGAATAAGGCGACCTTCAGCATCCGTGTTACCTATTTCTACACTCCAACCTTTGCGGCTCTTCAAAACATCGCCGGGGCGGAATGAATTGCCCGCCACATTGTTTTCAACCGCCGGAATAAGCACGCGCAAACGGAGATTGAGATTTGCGCCCATGATGAGGTCAGCAAGTGCCAACACATTGGCCGCGCCGCCCATATCCTTCTTCATCAGCAGCATGGCGCTTGATGGCTTGAGATCAAGACCGCCTGTGTCAAAGCATACGCCTTTGCCAACCAACGTGACCTTCGGCGCATCAGCGCGGCCCCATGTAAAATCAATGAGGCGCGGCGCGACTTCCGCAGCGCGCCCCACCGCATGCACCATCGGGTAATTTTGCGTCAGCAGATCGTTTCCTACAATGACACTGGCCACTGCTCCATGCGCGCGCGCCACATTAAACGCGGCATCGGCCAGATCAGCAGGACTCATATCGTTTGCGGGTGTGTTAATGAGATCGCGCGCAAGGAAAATTGCGGTGGCAATACGACTCAGCTCGGCCCCATCGACACCATCTGGAAGAATGAGCCGCGGATGCTCACGCGCGCGGCCCGTGTAGAAGGTGAACTGATAGGTGCCGAAGGCAAAACCCAGAACCGCATTGTCGGCGCTCGCCCCCAGCTTTCCGGCAAAACGATATGTCCGTAATGGCAGAGCAGAGGCCAATGCGCCTGTGATAAACGGGTCAGCCCCATCGCCAATGCCGAGCAATACGCCCGTAAGCCCGCCGGACCCATCCGGCAGCAACAAAACCTTACCGGCATCGGCTTTGAAACCTGACGTTTCAACCCATTGCGCACCTGCGCCCGCGTGCTCCACGCACCAATGCTTCAGTTCCGAGGACCGCACAAGCCAGATCGGCGTTGCGGCGGCATCTTTGGTGGTGAGAAAAATATCGAGCATTATGGCTCCAAACTTGACATCGCCTTCGCGCTGGCAAGACATTATAGAGTGAGTATCAGCCTCGCAACGGGCGCAAACGCGGAGAGGGACCCATGTCTGCGGGATTATTCGAACTGGTGATCGGCGATAAGAATTGGTCGACCTGGAGTTTTCGTCCCTGGATCTTGATGAAAGTCGCCAGCATTCCCTTTGATGAAGTGCATATCCGCCTGCGTCAGGACGACACCAAAGCGCAAATCCTTGCTCATTCGCCATCCGGTCAGGTGCCTGCTCTCAAATGGCGTGGCGAAGTGATTGCGGATTCGCTCGCCATTTGCGAAACGCTGGCAGACCTCTATCCCGAAAGATCGCTTTGGCCCGCAGACCTTCTGGCGCGCGCTCATGCCCGCAGCGCTGCGACCCAGATGCATTCAGGCTTTGTCGATCTTCGGCGTGACATGCCAATGGATGCCCTTGCCCGCGCTCCGGGCGAGGGTCATACCGAACTCGCGCTTGCGGCCGCTAGGCGGGTTGTCGACATCTGGCGCGACGCGCGTATAAAGTTCGGCCGCAAAGCCCCTAATGATCACGGCTTCTTGTTTGGCACGTTTTCGATTGCCGACGCTATGTTTGCACCGGTCGTGAGCCGCTTCCAAACCTATAATGTTGATCTGAGTTCACTTGGTGACAGTGATGATCCGTCTGGCATTGCGCAAACTTATATGCAGACCATGCTGACGCTGCCCGCCTTTGTCGAATGGACGGAAGGTGCAAAAGCAGAAATGGCCGAGCGCGCCTAGGGAGCAACGTCTGCGTTTAGTACGTTCTGCTGGCGATAAAATTGCTCAGCGCCGGGATGAAGCTCAATCACCAGATTGCTTGATGCCTGGCGCATCAGGGCCTTGCGCTCGGCCTGCTCGATCGCTTTGTCGGTATCTTTACTACCTGGTTTTTCACTTTGCCCTGCAGGCAAGAGACTGCGATTGCCGGAATAGAACAGGGCTTCCGTCAAATCACGGATCAAGAAAGCGCTTTCGCGCATATCGCAGACCCAAATCACATTGACGCCTAACGTGCTGACTTGAGGAATGAAGCGATAGGCATCATCTGCAATGATTGTTGGTGTGAGTATGCGCTGGCCTTTAATAAGAAATTGTGCCTGCTCATCGGCAATTGGCACGATGTCAATCGCACCACGATTGGAAAGATCCGCAATAAATGCTGATGGGTCGTGGCCGACGAAGAAAAAAGCATCAAGCTGATTGCGCAACAACATCTCGGACAAACGCTCAGGTTCAGCATAAGTCGTATCGATTTTGTTTTGCCCGATGCTATAGGCCCGCAACACCATTTGCGCGGCATAGTCAGCAGCCGATCCTTTGAGGCCGAAGCCAACGCGTTTGTCCTCCATGTCAGCAGGCGTTGCGATACCGGATGCACGTCCGGCGACCAAAAAAAGTGTTTCACGCTGAATATTGGCGATGGCGCGTAAGCTCTTGGTCGGCTTTTCACCACGAAAAGCGCCGGTCGCATGCGCTGCCTGATCAAGTACCAGCGATTGGATAAGTGCCGACTGAACATGATGCGTCGCCACCGCCCGCACATTGGCAACCGATCCTGCCGAAGATTTTACCACCGCCAATACACCCTCGACGCCGCAGGGCGCGTCGCGTTCACATGGCCCGGCGTTCGGTGTCCGACTGATGATCGCCGCAAGACGCCCGCCCCATGCAAAATAGGCTTCGTCCGATGGGCCCGTGCCGATTTGGAAAAAGGTGATATGAGCCGCTTCGCCTTCGAAGCTTGCTGGCGCCCGCCAATAGACGAGGATCACAATGCCCATCAGCAGACCCGCGCCAATACCGCCTGCAACCCAGCGTGACAAAGGGTGGGCGAGCATCTGCGCACCCTTCTGACCGAAGACGATGCCGCGTTTGCTCCATAGGTCCAAATCCATATCCCTATCTAAGCAGGTCCGAAAGCATCATGAAAGCCGCAGAACTGGGCCATTGTTATCATTAATCTTTTCTTGATGGATCACAGGCACAATCCAATTTGCGCTTTATCCGCCCCACACGGGACGTTCCGGATTGATGTTTGATATGAACGCTAACGCCACAGATTTTTCAGCCGTTCCCGCTCCGCGCGCCTTGTGCCGGACGCTGATGCTTGCGACCGCCCTTACGACGACAATAATGCTGGCGAGTTGCGCCACAACCGACACAGCGGTTAAAGGCGACACCCCGGCTCAGGCATTGCACACCGACAACGCGAAGGAACCACAGAACGACAACGCCCTTCGTGAAGCAGCCATTACCTCGACAAAGTCGCAAGACTATGTGGCAGCCGCCGCTTATTGGGGCAGCCTCTATGATAAGAACGAAAGCGACACTGAAGCCGCTCTCAACTATTCAAAAGCCCTGCGCCAGATCGGCTCAGTGGCTCAAGCTCTCACCGTGATGCAGAATGCGCAGCGCGGTGCGTCTGATAACGGCGACGTGATGGCCGAGTATGGCAAGGTGCTCGCCGCCACAGGCCACCCCGATCAGGCTTCTGCCGTGCTTTCTCGTGCTTTTGAACTGAAGCCCAAAGACTGGACCGTCTTATCCGCTCAGGGCGTGACTTTCGATCAGCTTGGCCGCTACAAAGATGCGCAAGCCAAGTATCAGGCTGCGCTCGACATTGTTCCGGACAACTCTAATGTGCTGACCAATCTCGGACTGTCTTATGCCATTGAAGGCAATCTCGACAATGCCGAAAGCACATTGCGTAAAGCTGTGGCGAATCCCCGCGCTTCTGCGAGTGCCAGACAGAATCTCGCCGTTGTACTGGCCTTACAGGGTAAGTTTGATGAAGCAACGCGCCTTGCGCGCGCGGATCTTCCACTCAACGTGGCTGACAATAACATCGCCTATTTGCGCGATATGCTGACCCAGCCTGCCCTTTGGAAGCAGATGGAAACGCTGGATCAAAGCAAGCCCGCCACCAACTGATTAGCGGCACATACCGAAAGAAAAAGGCGCCCCGTCCGGGCGCCTTCTTCTTTGGACATTCGTCGCTCATCACCAGCCAAAAACTTTGATCGCGGCAGGCCCCAGGATGACGCAAAAAAGAACTGGAAGAAAGAACGCAATCATCGGCACAGTGAGCTTCGGTGGCAAGGCAGCAGCCTTCTTTTCGGCAGCAGCCATACGCATGTCACGATTTTCTTGTGCCATCACGCGCAAGGATTGACCAAGTGGTGTACCATAACGCTCCGCCTGAATAAGGCTTGTCACCACCGCTTTGACACCCGGCAGACCTGTGCGCGACGCCAGATTTTCATATGCCTTGCGCCGCTCCTGCAAATAGGAAAGTTCAGCCGTTGTGATAGACAGCTCTTCTGCAAGCTCCACCGACTGTGCACCAATTTCGGCGGCGACTTTAGCGAAAGCGGCTTCAACTGACATACCACTTTCGACGCAGATCAGCAAAAGGTCAAGCGCGTCGGGAAAGGCTTTCTGGATCGACTCCTGACGGCGCGCGATCACATTCTGCACAAACAGATTAGGCAGATAGAAGCCAAACAAAGCGCCACCGCCTGCAACCGCGATGCGTGCCATTGTTGCCAGGCCAAAACTGTTGATGCCGTAGAGATAGAGAAGTGTCAGAAAGAAAACGACCGGTGGCATGACGAAGCGGAAGAAAATGAACGTATAGATAGGCCCCTGTCCGCGAAAACCGGCCTGGCGCAACTTTTCCTTGATGGCTTCGTTCTCAAGCATACGGCCCTGCGCGAAACGCTCAACAACGTCTTTGATAAAACCCTTATGAGCCTGACGCAGACGACCTCGGTCATTTGTCATCTGCTCACGATACCGCTGACGCAGTGCGTCGCGCTCTGTCGCGGCAAGCTTCATGCGATTGCTCAACTTGTCTGTTTCCAGCAAGGGCATCGTAAGCGTCACAATAGTTGCGAATGCAGCAATCGCGACAAGGATCATCACGGCACTTTCGATGTTGAAGAGTGAGGCGACGAGCGAATACATGTTTGCCTCAGAAGTTGAAATTGATCATTTTGCGCATGACGAGTACACCCACAAGCATCCACATCAGGCCACCGACAATGATCATATTGCCAGTCGTCGTAACGATGAGCGGCATCAAATAGTCCGGGGAGGTAAGATAAAGCACGGCCATAACGCCCGGCGGCAAGGAGCCAATGATGGCAGCAGATGATTTGGCTTCCTGGGACACGGATTGAATTTTCGCCCGCATTTTTTTCCGTTCACGCAGAACCTTCGACAGGTTAGTCAGAGCTTCAGCAAGATTGCCACCCGATTTCGCCTGAATGCTAAGTACGATCTGAAAGAAATTGACTTCGGCAAGCGGCATACGTTCAAATATTTTAGCCAAACCCTGATCGAGTGTGATACCGATCTTCTGTCCTTCCACGAGATCCCTAAATTCAGTGCGTACCGGTTCAGCCGCTTCATTGGCGATAATGCGCAAGCAGTCATTAATCGGCAGGCCTGATTTCACACCACGCACAATCACGTCAATGGCATTGGCAAATTCCTCGAGGAATGCTTTCTGCCGGCGAGTAACCAAAAAATTGAGAATCCAACGTGGCATGCCAAAGCCCGCCGCGAAGCCCGCTCCAAGCGCAATAATCGGCGCAAAGCCAAGCAGCATGATAAGTGCTGCGACGGCGAGACCAACGCCCGCACTAATCATATGGAATTTTTTGGGTTCAGTTTCATAGCCGGCGCGTTGAAGCTTGGTGCGTAATGAAATTTTCTTACTAGCGTTCTGCTTTTCTTCAAGCGAGTTCAGCGTATCCTGCACCTGCTTGCGACGCTTCTCATTGTTATCGACTTCACCTTCGCCACGCAGAGCTTTGGCCCGGTTCGGCCCCGCCATCTGCGCCATGCGTTGTGAAGTCTTGGTCTCCCTAGATATGAACGTGAATCCCAAAGCAGCGATGCAAAGCGCCGACAGGATCGCAATTCCAAAAATAGCCAAGGTCGAACCCATAATCTGACTTTCGATCAGTCTTGCGCACGGTCGAGGGCCGCGCCGAGAGCATGATGCTGGTTGTAGTAACGCGCACGGTCCCAAAAAGCCGGGCGCGCAATACCCGTTGCCTTATGCTTACCAATCAGCTTGCCGGATTCGTCTTCGCCCTGAATGTCATAGACAAAGAGATCCTGCGTAATGATGACATCGCCTTCCGTACCGAGCACTTCGGTAATATGCGTTATGCGGCGTGAACCATCACGGAGACGTGCGGCCTGAATGATGATGTCGATTGAGCCGGTAATCATTTCGCGAATAGTCTTGGATGGCAACGCAAAGCCCCCCATGGTGATCATGCCCTCAAGACGCGATAAGGCTTCGCGCGGACTGTTGGCATGGAGCGTACCCATCGATCCGTCATGGCCGGTGTTCATGGCTTGAAGCAAGTCAAAGGCTTCTGGTCCGCGCACCTCACCAACGATGATACGTTCTGGGCGCATACGCAAACAGTTGCGCACGAGCTCCGTCATGGTGATCTGACCCTGACCTTCAAGGTTCGGAGGGCGGGTTTCGAGGCGAACGACGTGCGGCTGCTGTAACTGAAGTTCGGCGGCGTCCTCACAGGTGATAACACGCTCATCAGGTTCAATGAAGGCCGTGAGGCAGTTCAACAAAGTTGTCTTACCCGAACCGGTACCACCTGAAATCAACGTGTTGCAACGAACCTTGCCGATGATTGCGAGAACTTCCGCACCTTCCTGAGAGATGGAACCCCATTCAACGAGGTTCTGCATCGTGAGTTTTTCACGACGGAACTTACGAATGGTAAGCGCGGGCCCATCAATAGCTAGAGGCGGCACGATGACGTTAACACGACTACCATCAGGTAAGCGCGCATCGCAAATGGGGCTTGATTCATCGACACGGCGACCGACCTGACTCACGATGCGTTGGCAGATATTCATCAATTGGCTGTTGTCGCGGAATCGAACATTAGTCAGCTCAACTTTGCCACCAACTTCGATGAAAGTGCGATCTGCACCATTGACCATGATATCAGCAATGTCGTCGCGAGCGAGGAGCGGCTCAAGCGGGCCATATCCCAGCACGTCGTTGCAAATATCCTGCAACAGGGCTTCCTGCTCGGAGATCGACATGACGACGTTCTTGATCGAAAGAATTTCGTTGACGATATCGCGTATTTCTTCGCGCGCACTCTCACCATCGAGCTGTGCTAACTGCGTCAGATCAATGGTGTCGATCAGGGCATTGAAGATTGTTGTTTTAATCTGGTAGTAGTTTTCTGACCGCTGATCAGACGCCTTAGGTTTGGCGGTTACTGTTTTAGCGACCGGTGCAACAACAGGAGCCGGGGTGGGTTTGGGAGCGGGCTTCGCGGCATGAGGAGCCGGAGCAGCAGACTTCTCCACCTGCGCCAGTGAAGGAGCAGGCTGGGGCGCCGCGACTGTGCGCGGAGCAGACTGGGTATCGTTACGCCGTCCAAACACGCGTTAGACCCTCCGGGTCATCCTTTGCGGGCAAGCCGCTGCAGGAAAGATTTCTTGGCTGCCTTTATCGGCATAGGTTCACGACCACAAAGCTGCTTGGCGAGATAACGCATGCCTTCAGTTGCTTTGCTTTTACTGTCGAGCTCTTCGATCATCTGGCCGTTATTGGCCGCCGCGCCGAAGAGGCCTGGATTGAACGGCAGCACCAATGTTGGTTCGATGCCGATGGCCTCGGCAAAATCTTTAACCGGAATTTCAGGGCGCTTTGGAACGCCCACCTGATTGATCACCAGATGCGGCATGCCATCGTTAGAACGCATCTGCTTGGCCAGATCGATAATATTCTTGGCATTGCGCAAGGATGCGAGGTCCGGCGTCGCAGTGATGACGATTTCATCGGCGGACATCAGCAACTTCTTCGTCCAAGGCGACCAGATATGTGGCAAATCAACGATGACACAAGGCACTGTCTCGCGCACAATTTCGAGCACGGATTCAAAGCTTTCCGCATCCATGTCAAGATCGCGGTCAAGCACAGCCGGTGCCGCAAAGAGGCTCAAGTGATCTGAGCACTTGACGAGCAAGCGATCGAGCAACACGTCGTCAAGACGTTCGGGCGCCATCAGCGCATCGGCAATGCCCTGCGCGGGATCGTGATTGAAGTCGAGACCGGCTGTACCGAAAGCGAGATCAAGATCGGTGATGATCACATCTTCGTTCATGCGCGTTGAAATGCACCAACCTACGTTATGAGCAATCGTGCTCGAACCCGTACCGCCTTTGGCACCCATGAAGGCAATGGAGCGACCGATTGGCGGTGAGTCCGGATCAACATAAAGACGCGAAACAGCTTCAATGATCTGGATGGGTGAGAGCGGTGTCACGAGATACTCGTTGACGCCCTGACGGATCATTTCACGGTAGACTGAAACATCATTGAGATGCCCCAGCACAACAACCTTCGTACCGGCGTCACAGACTTCAGCAAGGCTCGCCAGATGACCAAACAGCTCGTTGCCGCCCGCCATTGTCTCAACCAGAATAAGATTCGGCGTCGCTGTCTGCTGATAGAAATCCGCCGCAGCGCGCATGCCGCCCATATGCACAGTCAGATGCGCTTTGGCCAAACGACGATCTTCGCCTGCGCGCTGAATGATGCTGCCTGTGTTCGGATTTTCGCAGAAGGCATGAATCGTGATGCGCGGCACAGGTTTCATCACCGGTGCGGCCAACGTATCCTCCGTCGGCATCGGCGGCGGATCAATTTGCATGTGCGCTAGATTGCTCATTTAGCTACCTCACTCAACGCCGCTGAATCGTGATCGTCACGAGCTGTGGCGGTGATTTCACCCTTACGGTACTTCGTAAATACTTCGCCGCGACGCGCCGCATCGCTTGCCGTCATCACGCGGGGCGTGACGAGATCAGCGGGATCGGCGACCATGGCGGCCAGATTGTTTTGTGTCGTGCAGCCCAAATTCCGCGTCGGTGTATTGTTGGGATTATAGGAATAGGAGTCCGACCAATCGCCACAAGGGCTGGCTACAGCCACAAACCGTTTATACGACACGATGATCGGCGCGGTCTGATTGGCAGCCGAGGCGCGATAAGGTGTGTAGGACACACGATTGGCAGGCACACCCGATTGAGTAAGCGTGTCGCGTACATCTGCAAGCACATTCATCGCAATCGCGGTGTTCGACGAGCCCGACGGCGTTGCAACGGTGAGTGCGCCGTGTCCGCGCTCTTTGTAAGCGTCTACAAAGCCCTCCAATGCAGCGCGATCTTCAACGCTGAGGCCGCTCGAGGCGGCAATGTTGAGCGTCGGCACGTCCGGCTGCACTGAAATCGGATGGCTGTATGACGCATCAAACTGTGCCTCCTCCACTCCGTTGAACCCACCGCAGCCGGCAAGTGCCAGCGAGGCGAGAAGCGGAAGGATTAGCAGACTGGAGACTGAGCGTTGTTTCTTCATTTTGACATCGCTTTCCATCAATCCACCACAAACCCAACGGGGCCCTCAAGTTTCTTGTCCGTCGGCGCGGCCCCTTTAACGCCATAAGTCGCGTTGAGGCGGCCCATCAGAATCGTGTCCATATCGCTTGCCGGAGCAAAACCATCAGTCGGTAAGGCAAGCTTGTCGCGGCTCGTTGGATCAACGATATAGGGTGTCACGATGATAACCAGTTCGGTTTCGTTCTTCTGATAATCCCGGCTACGAAAAAGCTGACCAAGCACCGGCATGTCTTTAGCACCGGGGACACCGTCAATATTCTGCTTGGTTGAGTCCGAAAGGAGGCCCGCCATGACGAGTGAACCACCGCTTGGCATTTCAAGTGTTGTTTCGGCACGGCGCACTTTGAGCGCCGGGATCGTCAAACCGTTCTGGATCACCTGGCCCTGTGTCGTAAGCTCGCTTACTTCAGTCGAGAGCTTAAGGCTAATACGGCCTTCGCTAAGAACAACCGGCGTGAAGGCAAGACCGACACCGAAAGGCTTATAAGTCACGGTGATGTTGCCATCCTGATCTTTTGCCGTTGGCACGGGAAACTCACCACCGGCCAAAAACTTTGCGCCTTCGCCCGAAATGGCTGTCAATGTCGGTTCGGCCAATGTGCGCACCAAACCGTCTTCTTCAAGTGCCTTGAGAGACGAGGCGAGCGTCATGTTGCCCGCCGTGCCGCCCACGCCAGCATTGGCACCACCAAGCGCGGCGCCCTGAATAGAAAAGGGATTTGATGTTGCGAGATTAAGCGCAAGATTTCCGATATCACCGACCGCGGAGAGATTGACGCCTAACTGTTTGATGACGCTGCGCTGCATTTCTGCAACCGTCACTTTGAGCATCACCTGTTCCTTGCCTTCAATGGCAAGCATATTGAGCACCTTATCCGTCGATCCCACGTAGCGCGCCGCAAGGTCGCGGGCCTTGTCAGCTTCAGATGCGTTGGCCACAGAACCGGAGAGCACGATGTGATCGTTCATCGCCTGCACGTCAATGCGCGCATCAGGAAAGAACTGGTGCAACGTGTCGCGCAGGCTCGACAGATCACGCTCAACACGAATTTCGAGATTAACGATCTGCTGACCTTTTTCGTTAAAGAAGAAAGCATTGGTCTGACCGACCTTGAGGCCGATCAGATAGATGCGCTTGGCGGTGCGGACAACAGCATCCACAATCGCGGGGTCAGAGACCAGCACGTCGCGCGCAGCGACTGGCAACTCAACAACAGCCGCCTTGTTCAATCCAAGCACGATACTGCGCGTCGATGTGCCCGTTCCGCCATTATCCACTTTCACCAATTGAGCTTCGTTGACGCTCGCCTGAACAGGAACGGTGAGAGAGAAAGCGATGCTGCCGGCGAGGAGAACGCGCGCAAGGCGTGGCATAATCACCGAGTAAAGTCGCGTCATGATTTTCATTTTTCCTAGTACCATGATGCTACCTCACCCGAACGATCTGCTGCGTACCGTAGCGTACGACGGCGATGCTTGAGGAATCAGATTCCTCCGGCACTTCCGCAACTTCCTGCGGGCCTTTGGCTTCAGCCAAGCCGCGCAATGATAACGTCAGAGAGCCTTCCGCCTGAGCAACCGTGATACGCTCCGCCTGCGCTGCCGAAAGCTCCAAGGTCGCAGTCTTACCGATCGCCACCTGATCGCCGCTTTCCTCTTGGAAACGCTGGTCGATGGCGAGAACCCGAATGTCCTGCAATACAATGTCGCCTTCGATCACTTCGCGTGACCCCGTCGGGCCATCCTGCTGTATGCGGCGCGTCTGAATAATATCAACGCGGTCATTAGGGAGGATGAAACCACCTGCGCCGGTTTCCGGTGACACAGTGATAGCAACAGCGCGCTTACCGGGCGCGATCAATGCAGCCAAAAAACCACCGGATTTGACGCTGACAACTTTTGTCGCGGTAATCGGCTCACCATGCACGAGTACAACACGAGCCAGCGTTCCGGCCATTTCGCTCATCGCCTCTGGCCTAGCGGCGCGTGTGATGAAGCCGTCGGACATGGACGCTTCCGGCCAATTCTGCCAACGCATGCTGCTCTGATTCAAGCGATCACCGCGCTCAATCGTGGTAGAAGCCACAAGCACTTCGACTGTGGGCGCTTCAACAACTTTTTCTTCACCAGGTGCATCGCCCGATGAGACGAGCCCGCGGGCCAACAATGCCGCAAGACCTGCAGCAACAACGGCCAAAACCAAAACTCCCATGCGTGCGGCGTTCACAATGTTATTCCTTCGTCTCTGACTTCAACCAATGGCGACGGTGAGACGGAAAATTTCCGTATCAGGGAAGATCAACAATCCGGCGGCGGCAAGAGCCAAGCCGTAAGGCACACCTTCTGAGCGGTCATGCAGGCGAAGCGCCCAGGCCTGACGCACCATGAAAGCGGGTAACGGCAAATTTCTGTAACCGAGAATAAGCAGTGTGAGCCCACCACCCATAACGGAAGCGATTAGAAAATAGGGCAGAGCCTGCTCCCAGCCAATCCACAGCGCGACAGCAGCCATCAGCTTTGCATCGCCACCACCGATCCAGCCCATCGCAAAGAACCCCATGCCAACAAGCAAAGTCACAAAGAAAATGACCGTATGCTGAGCAATTTCTGTAAGACTCATGCCGATAATCGGCGCAGCCACGAAGAAGGTGAGCGTCAATGCCAATGTCAGCCAATTGGGAATTGTCATAGTCGTGAGATCGCGAACACCGGCAAAGATCATTGCGGCACTGAAAACGGCGATCGGGAATGTGGTCAACACAGACATCACGGACTTTCGGTTTGCTCTCGGAAGAGAGGAAGAGAACTCATCTCACTCCACCTGATCCAATTTTGAGCGATGGACTGTAAATTTGGCGTAAACGGTGAATCGTTTTGGTAAACGAAACCTTAAAAACAAAAACCGCTGGGCCTTTCACGGGCGCCAGCGGCTTTCGCTAACATCCCCCGGCGCTTAATACCGGGCGAGCTGTCGTAATCCGGGCGTCGGATTACTGCAGCTTCGTGTTGATCGTGGTGAACTTGGTGGTCAGGCTCGTACCGAGCGTGCCCACGATAGCCGAGATCGCGACGGCGATACCGGCGGCAATCAGACCGTATTCGATCGCCGTTGCACCAGACTGGTCTTTCGCAAATACTTTAAGAAACTGGCCCATTACAAGCCTCCTTACACGTTTGTGACTGTCGACAGCATTTGGTCCCAGCGCTTTCCGCGCCGGGACAACCCATTCCGGGGTTGCCCTCAGACTAAGCCTTGATCATTACTCGTTATTTAATATGACTTCTCATATTGACTCAGGCAGAGCGACGAAATCTTGAACTCTGAAGGTTTATTCATTTTATTATTTTTAAAATTGAATAATAGATTCTAATCTCAAGTATTCGAACAATATGCGGAGGCGCAGATCTACTGAGTAAGGTTACTCATCGGTTAAGCGGCGCGACATGATTAACTGAAGAACTTCGTCATTGCCTGAACAGCAATGTAATCAGGCCTGTTTGCAAAGGCTGCGCAGGGCTTTTTCATCACCGATAAAGAGACCGGGATATTCGCGCTTGGCAATGCCGAGGCGAACAAGCTCGGCAATCGCACCTGCCACGACCTCCTCCGTTGTCGAAAGACGATCAGCAAGTTCCCGATGTCGCGGCATTCGAGCAATAAGCAGACCTGCCTCAACATCACCAACCGCGAGGCGGGTCTCACCCAATGCTAAAATCTCACCGTAAACGCGTTGAGTGCCGGTCGCGCCGGGTGTGTTGACAGATGCGGCGACCGATGCTGCGTCGCGTTGCCGCAAGAGTGTGGCGTATTGGCAAAGGAGCGCGCGGGAAACAGATTCTTCGCGGCTCAAAAGTTCGACAAAGACGGTTTCAGGCATGACAGCCAGCACACAGTCCTCATGTGCAATGGCCGTCAATTCGGCATCATCTACACCAAATAAAGACATTTCGCCAAACTGCCCGCCTTGATCAATGTCGGAATAAGCTATCCGGCCATCAGGCCCCGTTGTGCGGGCAAGCCGCACGGAACCACGCACAACCAGCCACACGTCATCGCTGCCGGCACCGGCCGAGACAATGATGTCGCCGCGAGAAAACTTGCGCCAGCAACAATCAGATGCAAGCAGCGCAAGCTCTTTTGGGGAGAGATCCGCAAAGATTTTGATCTCACGCAGCCCACCTGTCGTGTCTTGCGCCGATTGATTTTGGTGGTCGTTGCTGAACATGTCGTCCCTTTGCGATCCTGGCAGAAGTCTATCTAGCTCGGCCTTAAGCTTGGGTAAAAGCCAGAACTTCCCTTACGGTCAACAAATCATTTACTGATTGGCGATAGTCTCAGAGTGAACGCATAGGCAATTTGTCTCTTTGCGCGGTTTCGAACGGATAGGTCCGACGATGGCTTTGCGTAATTCAATATTTTCCAACGCCGGAAAATTGACAGCAACAACCATGCTTGTTGCTGTTGTCGGTCTCACCTCGCTTGAAGCGTCAGCTGCGGGATTCATGGTGGAAGTCAATCAGTCGCGCGCGCTCAAGCTCGACGAACCTGCCGCCGCCGTCATGATCGGCAATCCCGCGATTGCAGATGTGACCGTGCTCGGACCTCAACTCATCTATGTGCTTGGCCGTTCTTACGGCAAAACAAATTTTGTGGCACTTGATGCCAAAGGCAAACAGATTTCGGCTTTCGACGTCAATGTTGTCGCCCAAACCAATTCAACCGTCACTCTGACGCGTGGCGCTGGCCAGCTCACCTATAATTGCACGCCGCGTTGCGAGCGCGTCGTCGCACTGGGCGATGAACCGGAAGCCTTCTCAGGCGCCGCTCAACAGACAATGGGCGTCGCTGCCATCGGACGCTCCATGTCCATGGACGCATCAGGCCAGCAGGGCGGCGTCGGTACAGTGATCGGGCCCGAAACTGGCGCTGTTAAAAGCACAACACCGGAACAATAAGTTCTGCCAAGTTTTTAAAATTCGCACATAAGAAAGCCGCACCATTTTTCAAATAGTGCGGCTTTTCTCTGGATCGGAAAGTCTGGCCGTTACTGGCTCACTCGCAAATTCGACAGGGCCTGAGCAATAGATTGAAATACCGATGTCAGCTGACTGGCATTGGTGACGCTGTAATACTTTCCGACGTCAGACGCACAATTCCGGAGCAACGTCGCGTTACCGTCCATCACACGAATTGTATAGACAATCACGCCGGCCGCTTTGATCGCGGTGCAGAGGCTTGCGGTACGACTATCAATGCTACTCGATGAGGTGGTAAAGCGATTTTCGGTATTTTCACCATCTGTCAAAAAGACAATTACCTTGTCGAGATTGTTGGCCGGAGCGACCGCATTAGACAAGGTTGCGCCCTGTGTCACCATACTCCAACCCCAAACCATGCCAATGGTCGTGTTGGTGTTCCCGTTCGCATCCAGATCATCAATTTTGCTTTTAAGCGCCGTCCAGTCGCTGCTCAGCGGCATCAGGCTCTCGGAATAACAATCATCGTTATCGGCGGGATATTTTGTTGCGTCGGTCGGCGTCGCGGGCATCGTTGTATTGATGTCATAGTCCTGATCGCGGTCGATGACACAACCCTTCCAGGTGGACGAGTTGATCGAATAACTTTTGTCTGTGCAAACCTGACTCCACCAATTGCCTGTACAGGTCTGTGTCTTCGATGTCGTCCAGTTCCATTTGATCCAGTTTGCCGTCTTATAAGTCGTTCCGACCTTCACATCGACAGTAAAAGGGACAATGGCAATTTTTACGTCACCGGCATTCACAGCGGCGGCCGACACTTTCGTGATCAGATCCTTGGCAGCTGTTTTCATCGTGGTGAGTTTGCTTGAAGAGCCCATTGAGCCTGTCGTATCGAGCACCAAAGCCACTTCGAGCTTTTTCCCCATGCGCGTAATCTGGGATTTCGCGCCGATGTTCAGCGTATTGATACCTATGACACCCATGATTGAGGTCGGCATTGTCGCCGACACGGACAGGGTCACAACATTACCGGCCGGTGTCACAATCAGCGAAGCAGGTGTGCCGACCTTGGTTGAGGGATAGTTAGCGTTGAAATAGCTCTGCGCGACGGTTTGGATTTGCTCAGTTGTTTGCCCGGTCGCCCCGCCTACGGCAAGACCCGCCGCATCTAGGGCGCGCGTAAGACGTTGTTTGACGATATAGGCCTGCGATAAATCGATCGCGGCACCAATGGCAATGAGGATCGGCACAAGGCTGATCGCGAAAATCACGGCATAGCTGCCGCGCTTGTCGCGCGCCCAATGGCTGATGAAGGCGCAAAGACGTGCCAATCCACTTTTGTCCGATACCGACATAAACTGTCCAATGCTATGACCCGCCACCCGAAAATTGTCAGATTCGGGAGCCTGAGACGATTATGTCTTCAAGGCCATTAACAAGTCGCCAAAATGATCATGTCGTTTCGTGACGAATTCGCCGCGAGTTGTAGCGAATCCCCGCTTATCTTCAGAGACGTGACTATGGCCACACGGAGTTGGCGCCAAGAAACACACAGCGCTCCCCATCGCACGAGTATCGTTAGATATTTCAATAAATTTCTAAACATAACTGATGCGGGCCGCCCTCATATCCGGCGATATCCGGTGTTCACCTCCGGATCGAGTGCCTTCGCTATAAATGCGATGTCTGAAGTTAACGAGGTGTCAATGCAGACCATGCAGGATCAGCAAACACCGTCGTCACATCCGAAGACGTGACCTATACAAACCGTGGCGCAGGATTTCCCGATGCGACAGTTCTTTTCGAAGCTCAAAATCACACTCGCGAAGCGTCGGTTTGCCCGTGACGCAAAGGGCAGTGTCGCTGTCGAATTTGCGCTGACGGCAATTCCATTTTTCACGTTGCTCTTTGCCATCATGGAAGCAGGGATTATTTTCTTCGCAACCGCCACGCTTGATCAATCGGTCAATGACGCCGGACGCCTTATCCGCACGGGTCAGGCGCAGACGGCCAACACAACCAAAGCTCAACTCACGCAAACGATCTGCGACAATGTCGTGATGATTTCTGGTTGCGCAAACAATCTCAAAATCGACGTGCGCGTCTATTCAAATTTTTCGAGCGTCACCTTTCCGACCGTTCTCGACAACACCGGCGCGATCAAAGATGCGAACCTCGCATTCAACATGGGCGTAGCGGGCGACATTATTCTTATTCGTGCCTTTTACGTCTGGACGATCTCAAGCCCCTTCTCGACCGGACTTGCCAATAATACAGCGGGCACGCGCCTCATTCAGTCCAGCGTTGCCTTTCGCAACGAGCCTTATACGTCGTGATGCGGAACTGTGGTGCCATGACGATCAGCTCAAAGATGAACCGCCCCGTACTGTACCGCTTGAGCGACTTTGCATGCTCCATGCTGCGCGATCCGCGCGGCATGGTGGCTGTCGAATTTGCACTCATCGTTCCGGTGATGATCACGCTTTACTTCGGCACGATCGAGACAACCAATGCGATGACGGCTGCACGCCGCGTCACCAATGTGGCGCAAACAGCCGCTGACCTCACTGCACAGGTCACCACTGTTTCAACGAGTGATCTAGACGATATTTTTTCGGCGAGCACGGCAATCCTGTCACCCTTCCCGACCAATGTCGTCAAGATCACGGTCACAAGTGTTGTGGCAAGCGCCAGTAACGCGAATACGACGACCGTTGCCTGGAGCAAGGCTTATGGCGGCTCAACCGCGCGCTCGACCAATGCGGCCGTGACGCTGCCCGCAGGGCTCACGACAGTCGGCTCAAGCGTCATCATGGTCGAAGTGACCTACACTTATACTTCTCCGATTGCCGAATTCATTACCGGCCCGATCACGATGAGCGAGGTCGCCTATCTCAAACCCCGCCGGTCCGTTTCGGTGGCCTTCTCCAGCTAAGCGTGCATCATCCGTCCGACCGATCGGTCGTTAACTATGATTTGCCAGCATTCTGTATCATTTTTGCATCATAGCTAGGACTAGTGCTCGGTCACGTAGCGTGTGATGCAGGACTTTCTCACCAATTGCCCTTGATCTCGCGCCATAATTCGCTCATAGCGATGCTGCGCTGAGAGGCGTGGCCCGACGCGAAGTCTAACCATAACGCCTTGAAAACTAAGAGTTTCAGCTGGCGGAGGGAGTGGGATTCGAACCCACGTTACAGTTTCCTGTAAACACGCTTTCCAAGCGTGCGCCTTCAGCCACTCGGCCACCCCTCCGTCATCAACCAAGCCCTTGAGCCCAGTGATTGCGGGCGCACTATACAAGGTCAAAGGCTTGAATCAATTGGCCAGACAGCGTGATTTTGCCGCTTTCTTGGCAAACATGACAATGAGTGTGCTTGTTTGGGACACTGGTTACGGCTACCGTTCCATCTAGACTTTGTTCATCGTACCGCCATGGGCTGGGGGGCTCTCGTCATGTTTTTGTTCCGCATTTTAGGATTGCTTCTAATCACTCTGGCTTTAATGGCGCTCGGTGCCGACGCACTGAAATCGCTGGAAGCTGGCGCATTGGAAATCCGCTCCTTGTCTGCGCTCTGGACGCTCGTTCATCAGGCTTCTTTTGACGGTTTCACCGGCTGGGTCGCGGGCACCGTGCCTGCTGTGTCAGCGCCTCTGGCTAAGGTGATGAGTTTCCCGGCTTGGGCCGTTCTCGGCGTCACCGGCATCGTGATCGCCGGTCTCATCCGTCTCATCCGTCGCTAAAGCACGAACTTTCGCTTCAATGCATAACGCCCCGGTTTAAGCCGGGGCGTTCTTGTTTTTGCGCGCGGATAATCCTGATTCAGTTCTCGTCCATCTTCAAAGCGGCGATGAAGGCATCCTGCGGAATATCGACGCGACCAAATTGGCGCATCTTCTTTTTGCCCTCTTTCTGCTTGTCCAGCAGTTTGCGCTTACGCGTCGCGTCGCCGCCATAGCATTTGGCCGTCACGTCCTTGCGCATGGCCGCAATTGTCTCGCGCGCCACAATGCGCCCGCCGATGGCCGCCTGAATCGGGATCTTGAAGAGATGTTTGGGGATCAGCTCTTTCAGCTTCTCGCACATGGCGCGGCCACGCTGCTCGGCGCGGCTTCTGTGCACGATCGTTGAAAGCGCGTCAACGAGCTCGTCATTTACGAGAATCGTCATTTTGACGAGTTCACCCGGATCATAGCCCTCAATGTGATAGTCGAAGCTCGCATAGCCGCGGCTCACCGACTTCAGACGATCATAGAAATCGAGCACAACTTCATTGAGCGGCAGGCGATAAACGAGCATTGCGCGCGAACCGGCATAAGTGAGATCAATCTGCGAACCGCGACGGTCTTCGCAAAGCTTCAGCACCGCACCAAGATATTCGTCAGGCACAAGGATCGTTGCTTTAATCCACGGTTCCTGAATATGGTCGATCTTCATTGTGTCCGGCATGTCAGCCGGATTGTGCATATCCTCGACCGTTCCATCCGTCATATGCAGATGGTAGATCACGGAGGGTGCCGTGGTGATGAGATCGATATTGAATTCACGCTCAATGCGCTCGCGGATAATTTCGAGATGCAGCAGGCCCAAAAAGCCGCAACGGAAGCCGAAGCCAAGCGCGGCTGAGGTTTCCATTTCAAACTCAAAGCTCGCATCATTGAGACGCAGCTTACCCATCGCTTCGCGCAGGTCTTCAAACTCCGAGGCATCCACCGGAAAGAGGCCGCAGAATACAACCGGCTGTGCAGGTTTGAAGCCCGCCAAGGCTTGCGCGCAAGGACGGCGCTCTTCGGTCACGGTGTCGCCGACGCGCGTGTCAGCGACTTCCTTGATTGAGGCTGTGAAATAACCGATCTCACCGGGCGTCAGGCTCGCTACACTCTCGCGCTTGGGGCGGAAAATACCGACCTGCTCCAGCGTATAGGTCCCGCCCGTGCCCATCATCTGCACGCGCTGACCTTTTTTAATCTCTCCGTCAATCACGCGCACCAGAACGACAACGCCGAGATACGCGTCATACCAGCTATCAACAAGCATCGCTTTCAGAGGCGCTTTGATGTCGCCCTTGGGCGCTGGCAGACGCTTCACAATCGCTTCGAGCACATCGGGGATACCAATGCCGCTTTTCGCTGAAATCTCAATCGCGTCCGACGCATCAAGCCCAATCACATCTTCGATCTGCGCGCGCGTCGCTTCGACGTCGGCGGCCGGCAGGTCGATCTTGTTGAGGACGGGGACAACTTCGTGATTTACCTCAAGTGCCTGATAGACATTGGCAAGCGTCTGGGCTTCGACACCCTGACTGGCGTCAACGACAAGGAGCGAGCCCTCACAGGCGGCAAGCGAGCGGTTCACTTCGTAAGCAAAGTCCACATGGCCCGGCGTGTCGATGAGATTGAGCTCATACATCTCGCCGTCCTGGGCGCGGTAGTCGAGGCGCACGGTCTGGGCTTTAATGGTGATTCCGCGTTCGCGTTCAATATCCATGCTATCGAGCACCTGCTCCTTCATCTCACGCGCCTCAAGGCCACCGCAGATCTGGATCAGGCGGTCGGCGAGCGTCGATTTCCCGTGGTCAATATGGGCGATGATGGAGAAATTGCGGATATGGGAGAGTTCGGTCATGGGGCCGTTTTGAGCTTTCTATGGGGCAAGCGCCGCCCATATAGCACTGAGTGCCCCTTGAAGCCAATGAGACCCTTTTGCCGTACTTTTTTGGGGGTCTTTATCCCTGCCAGTTGGCCTTACGCTTCTCCATCCATGCCTTCACGCCTTCTTTATAGTCGGGATGCGTGGACATTTCGGTGAGCATGGCCTCGGCATGGTTGACGGCGGAGGCCGCGTCGCCGTGGAGGTCCTTGTATATCTGTCGCTTGGTCTCACGGAGCGAGCCGGGCGAGACCCCATCAGCCATGGCTCGGGCGTAAGCGATCACATGGGGCACAAGGTCGGCGGGCGCGACAAGCTTATTCAGAAACCCCATCTCCATGGCCTCGTCTGACGTGAAGATGCGGCTTGAGAGGAGAACGTCATTTGCCCGCGTCACACCGATGATGCGCGGCAGGAGCCATGACAGACCGTATTCGGCGGGGAAATTGAAGCGACCATGGGCTGCTGTGAACTTTGCCCCCGGCACGGCAAAACGCAAATCGGCAAAGGCTGCCAGCACAAGACCCACACCAGCGGCCGCGCCGTTGATCGCGGCGATGACAGGTTTTGTAAGCCCGAAGTGATAGGCGAAAGTCGCGTCGAATTCTGCTGCTACGCCATAGCCCGGTCGCGCAATGTCTTCCGAAATCCCTGCATCATATTTGCCGCGTTCGGAGTGACCTTCGAGCGCATTCAAATCAGCACCCGCACAGAAAGCCTGCCCCTCAGGATCACCCGTCACGATGATGACGCGGACGGCCTTGTCGTGGTCGGCCTCGTTCAGCACCCAGCGATATTCCGTGTGCATGCGGCCCGTCCATGCATTGCGACGTTTAGGACGCGACAGTGTGATGGTGGCGATGCCGTCCGCAATCTCATAGCGAATGGTTTTGAGTTCCATGGGTTTCCTCCCGCGCGATCTTATTGGCCGTCATGTTCTTTCAGCAACGTTTTCGGCGCTACATTACGCCAACCGCGCAGCATCGCCTCTTTAACCGCCTTAGCATTTGCTGCTTTCAGATGCACAACCGTCCATCCCTTTTGCCCCCAACCACCCGGCACCGGCGAAAAGACCTTGGGCGTGCTTTCGACAAGCATCGCCTGCTCTTCCACTTGCAGCTTCACAACAGCTTCTTGTTTCTCGGCATGAAGAGAGGCAAAGATCTTTTTGCGCACGCGGAAGTCGGGTTGATCGAAATGGCTCATCTCGACAGCTTCAGGCAAAGCCAGTGCGATCTTGCGCGTTTCTGCCGCTGTGACCGCCATGACTTATCCCCGAAGTGTACCGCCCGTTGCTTTGACAACCGCCGCGATCACCGCTTTGGACACGGTATCAATTTCTTCGTCGGTCAAAGTTTTTTCGGAGGGCTGCAGAGTGACTTCAATCGCGAGAGACTTCTTGCCCTCGCCCATTGCGCCACCCTCGAAGACGTCGAAGAGCGACACGTCGCTGATGAGTTTCTTATCGGCGTTTTTCGCCGCGCGGATGAGCGCGTCAGAGGCGACGGTGCTATCCACCACAAAGGCGAAGTCGCGGCGCAAGGGTTGCAAGTCAGAAAGAACAAGCGGGAATTTCGCGCGTGTCGCTTTTTTCTTCGGGTCCGGAATATTCGCCGGAAAGACTTCAAACGCGACAATCGGACCCGTCACATCCATCGCGGCCAAAATGCGCGGATGAATTTCACCGAAATAACCGATGGTTTTGGTCGGGCCCAATTTGAACGAGCCCGAGCGTCCCGGATGATACCAATGCGGCGCGTCATTACTCACCTGCAATTGAGGTGCACCAAGGCTCGCAAGCAGAGCAAGCGCATCAGCCTTGGCGTCGAGCGCTTCGACAGCACCGGCTTTGCCCTGCCAATGGCGACCGGCACCCAGAGGCCGCGCTGTGCCGCGGCGGATGCCTGTTGCGGCAAAGGTCTGACCTTCGGGCGTCTCATCACCAAATTGCTGGCCGGCTTCAAAGAGCGCCACATCAGCAAAGCCGCGCGCGCCGTTGCGGCCAGCAGCCGCGATCAGGCCTGCGAGCAGGCTCGGGCGCATATGGCTCATATCGGTTGAAATCGGATTGGCCAATTTCAGCGCCGGTGTCGCATTGCCACCACCAAAGAGCGAGGCCTGCGCCTCTGACACGAAAGACCAGTTGACCGTTTCAACGAGACCGCGCGCGGCAAGTGCGCGACGCGAAATGCGTTCGCGTTTTTGTTGTACCGACAAAACAGGTTTGGCCACCGCATGGATACGCGGCAGAGCGACGGACTTCACGCCCGCAAGACCGTGCACACGCACAATCTCTTCAACGAGATCGGCCTGACCATCAATATCAGGACGCCATGACGGCACGCTTACGTCAAACAACCCGCCTGATTTCCCCGTCACACCAAAACCGAGATGCTTCAAGATGCTTTCAGATTCATTGCGCGCAAGCGAAAGACCTGTGAGTTTTTCAACGCGCATCGGGTCGAAGTGAATCACTTTGGTTGTGTCAGGCACCTCGCCCGCAACGATGACCTGCGAAGGCTCGCCACCGCAAAGCTGCATGATCATGCGGGTCGCAAGTTCCAAACCCGGCACGGTGAAGGCGGGGTCAATACCGCGCTCGAAGCGATAGCGGGCGTCTGAAATAATCCCCGTGGCGCGGCCTGTCTTTGCCGTGCGCACCGGATCGAAATAAGCGCTCTCAACAAATACATCGACCGTCTCAAGCGAAGAGCCTGATGCTTCGCCACCCATGACGCCCGCAAAACCAAGCACGTTCTCATCGTCGGCAATGACGCAATATTCCGGCGCAACGTCATAGGTCTTGCCATCAAGCGCTGCGAGTTTTTCGCCCTTGCGGCCAAGACGGGCGCGCAGATCGCCTTTGATTTTCGACGCGTCATAAACATGCAGCGGGCGCGCGCGGTCGAGCGACAGGAAATTCGTAATATCAACGAGCGCATTGATCGGGCGGAGACCAACAGCGGACAAATAGTGCTGCAACCATTCCGGGCTCGGGCCGTTTTTCACGCCACGAATAAGTCGGCCTGCGAATATGGGGCAAGCGCTTTCCGTGCCGGATGCAAATTCAAGTTTGATGCCGATGGGGCTCTGAAACTTACCCTCGACCGGAGACAGGTTGCCTTCGCGCAGACGGCCAAGACCGGCGGCAGCCAAATCGCGCGCAACGCCATAGACGCCGAGACAATCAGGACGGTTCGGGGTGATCGCGATTTCGATGACGGGATCGTTCGCACCCAGCGCTTCGGATGCCAACGTACCGACCGCAAATGTATCGGGCAATTCAATGATGCCGTCGTGCTCTTCCGACAGTTCAAGCTCGCGCATCGAGCACATCATGCCATTGGATTCAACGCCACGAATTTTGGTGGGCTTCAGGACCATCCCGTTCGCGGGGATCGTCGCGCCTGATGGTGCGAAGATACCGGTGAGACCTGCGCGCGCGTTGGGCGCACCGCAGACGACCTGCAGCACTTCGATCTTATCCCCGACCAATGCTTCCACTTTGCAGACGCGCAATTTGTCGGCGTCGGGATGGGGCACAGCTTCAAGAATTTTGGCAACGCGGAAAGACGCCAAAACTTTCGCGGGATCTTCGACGCCTTCGACTTCGAGGCCAAGCATCGTCAATTGCGTGACGATCTCGTCAAGCGTTGCTTCTGTGTCGAGCGGCTGTTTCAGCCAGGAGAGGGTGAATTTCACGACGACAACCCTCCGGCGAGAGACGGCACATCGAGCGCCGAGAATCCATAGTGACGCAACCAGCGCAGATCACTTTCAAAGAAGGCGCGCAAATCTGGGATGCCGTATTTGAGCATCGCGATACGATCAAGACCCATGCCGAAGGCAAAGCCCTGATACTTCTCAGGATCGAGACCGGCGGCTTTCAGCACATTGGGATGGACCATGCCGCAGCCGAGGATTTCCAGCCAATCGTCGCCTTCGCCGATGCGGATTTCATTGCCGAGACGGGCGCAGCGCACATCGACTTCCATCGACGGTTCGGTGAAGGGGAAGAAGGACGGACGCATGCGCAGTTCCACGCCTTCGACTTCAAAGAAAGCGCGCAGGAATTCTTCGAGCACCCATTTCAGATGGCCCATATGCGTCGTCTCGTCGATGACAAGACCTTCGATCTGATGGAATTGCGGCGTATGGGTCTGGTCGCTGTCGCTGCGATAGGTACGGCCCGGGCAAATGAAGCGGAAAGGCGGCTTACCCTTTTCCATCGTGCGGACCTGTACGGGGCTTGTATGCGTGCGCAGCAACAGACGCGAGCCATCGGCGCGGGGTTCGAAATAGAAGGTGTCGTGCATTTCGCGCGCGGGATGTGCTTCGGGGAAGTTCAATGCCGTGAAGTTGTAATGGTCGCTCTCAATGTCGGGGCCCTGCTCATAGGCAAAGCCCATATCGGCAAAGATCGAGATGACTTCATCAAGCACTTGAGAGAGCGGGTGAATGCGACCCGCCTCAATCGCGCTTTCCCGCACCGGCAATGTCACATCGATTTTTTCATGTGCGAGGCGGGCTTCGAGGGCGGCTTCGGTGAGCGCTGATTTACGGGCAGCGAGCGCCTCTGTAAGGCGGTCTTTGAGACCATTAAGCGCGGGGCCAGCGGTCTGGCGCTCTTCAGCGCTCATGCCGCCAAGGCTCTTCATCAGGTCCGAGACGGAACCTTTTTTGCCAAGAGCCGCGACGCGCACGGCGTCGAGTGTCGCTTCATCATTGGCGGCTACAATCGCCGCAACAATGTCAGCTTCGAGTTTTGATAGGTCCTGAATGTCCGCCATGAGCTTTCTCAAACGCAAAAGGTCGCCAAAATCCGAGAGATCACAAGCCGGGTGGTCTCGGTGGCGAGGGAACGTATGAGTAAGCTGGTCCGCCCCACCCCGGTCCGGTCCGCATGTCGCCATGCGGACCCCGACGGGTGTATCGGCCCTGAAGGGTCAGGTAAAGAGCGGCCCGCGATTAAGCGAGTGCTGCTTGGGCCTTTGTGACCAGGGCCTTGAAGGCCTCAGGCTCGTGGATGGCGAGGTCCGAGAGCACCTTGCGGTCAACCTCGATGCCAGCCTTGCTGAGGCCGTCGATAAATCGGCCATAGGTCAGGCCAAGCTCGCGTGTCGCGGCATTGATGCGCTGGATCCAGAGCGAGCGGAAATTGCGCTTCTTGGTGCGACGGTCGCGATAGGCGTACTGGCCAGCCTTTTCGACTGCCTGATTGGCAATGCGGAAAGTATTTTTGCGACGACCGTAAAAGCCCTTCGCTGCCTTAATAACTTTGCGGTGGCGGGCGTGAGTGGTAACGCCCCGTTTAACGCGTGACATGGCTTAATTCCTCTTCAGGTACCTTAGGATTTCCGGGTCTTCACGCGTTGGGCATGAAGTATTTGAGCACACGCGCCGCATCCACAGGGGACATGATCGTGGTGCCGCGCTTATTCCGGATCTGCTTGTTGGATCGACGGATCATCATATGGCGTTTGCCGGTCTGACCACGTTTCACCAGGCCTGAAGCGGTAAGCCTGAAGCGCTTCTTGGTACCGCTTTTCGTCTTCAACTTGGGCATTTTGCTCTCCTTTTGGGTCAGCCCCACTCGCTGAAGACCTTGAAAGCACAAGGAAAAATGGGGCTCGTCTTGCATTTCGGACTACCACGGCATGCCCTTCATGGCCGGGTCGTCCCGAAGTCGCGGATTTATAAGGGAAAAGAGGGGAAGGTCAAGGGTAGAGGGGGCAGATAGCCTGGCTTCTTTGCCGCAGTCAGACGGGAAAGGGCATGGAAATGGCGGCGACTGGCGCGGCGGGGCTTGGCTTCAGGGTCATTGAGCTCGAAAGTCTCGTTACCGGCCACGATTACGACAGTAAACGACCCCGTTCCGGCAGTTTAATGGCTGGATTCGCCGCAGTAGCGGACCGCAAGAGATCATGCTGTCCTCAGCCACAATGGAGTTTCGTCACCACATCCTTGTCATCGAGTGTGATGTTCAGGCGGTTGATACGATAATCTTCGGTGACTGCCGTATCGGGACGGATGATCCGCACGCTACCCACATCTGTCAGCGAATTAGCAGCAAGCCACGTTTCCAAGCCGGTAAAGGGCTTGCCAATCCATGTGTTGCCGAGACTGTCAGCCACCACCGCACAACCCTTCAATCCCTGCTCAAAGGCTTCGGCATGGCGGTCTTTGGGCGAGCCGGGTTCGCCTGCATTTTTCTCGCCGTCACATCCTGCCATGGCCGTCACTGAGACGAGCACGAGGGCCAGCCTCACTCCTTTGAACATGAATGCCATCCCTTACTCCGCCGCGCTTGTCTGATTGACCTGTGCCTTTGCAACCGACGCGCGCACCACGGGGATTTCATCGTCCGCCAGCGGCTTCATCCAGTTTTTACGCGCGAGGGCTGCTTCAATGTAAGGGGCAAGCTCACGTGCTTTGCGGGCTTCGCGCTCGGCAACTTCGGCTTTGAACTCCGGCATGACTTCAGCGGCGAAGAGTTCAAGTGACTCGCAGATATGCTCATGCTTGTTGCGCCCTGCCTGCTGCATGAAGATCACCTGATCGATGCCCGAGGCCTGAAAGGCGCGCAGATGCTTGCGCATATCGTCGGGCGTGCCGATGCCTGAGGCATAGTTCTCGGCCATCGCCGCTGCCGCTACCATTTCTTCGGTGCGGTCGCCGCGTTTTTTCAGATAGTCGCCCCACATATCCGTGCGGCCCGGCACTGTGTCATGTGCCACGAGCGCATTGAGCGCATAGCCGAAGAACTCAAAGCCTTCATGACCACGGCGGATCGCTTCTGAGCGGTCTTTATGGATCGAGAAGTTTGAGACCATCGCGATATTAGCATTGACGCTATGGCCAATGGGCTTGCACTGGTCGGATTTGATGATGCCGTAATAGATGTCAGACCATGCATGTGCTTCAGCAGGATCAATGAAGGAAAAAGCGAGCGCGCCGACGCCCAACTGGGCGGCCACTTTGATCGTATCGCGATTGGTGCAAGCCATCCACATAGGCGGATGCGGCTTCTGTACGGGCTTGGGCAACACATTGCGACAGGGCATAGAGAAATACTGACTCTCAAATCCCGGATAAGGATCGAGCACCATCATATTGGCGATCTGCTCACCTGCCTCAATCGCCATGGCGCGTTTTTCCTTGGCGGGAATATGGAAGCCACCAAGCTCCAGACGCGTCGCACCTTCGCCGATGCCGAAATCAAGACGACCGCGCGAGATAATATCGAGCGTCGCCAAACCTTCGGCCGTGCGGGCGGGATGGTTGTAATTGGGGATCACCTGCCGGATGCCATGACCGACGCGGATGTTTTTGGTGCGCGCGGCGGCAGCGGCCAAAAAGACTTCCGGTGCGGAGGAGTGCGAATACTCATCGAGGAAGTGATGCTCGACTTCCCATGCATGATCAAAGCCGAGCTTGTCGGCAAGCACCACCTGATCGAGCGCCTCATGGAACAGGCGTTCTTCGTCGCCAGGCAGCCAGGGTTTGGGCAATTGTAATTCGTAGAAGACACCGAATTTCATGTGATCCTCCCAGATCGTTTGGCCTCACGCCTGTTCTCATTTTGCAGCGCAATATACCGATGCTCGATTTTATATACTAGCGGGTATATACGCAAGTCGCTATGATCGTGAGCCAAACGCGGGGGAGACGCAATCATGTCGGGAACGCCAATCGGTGCAGCGACCTATATTCAAACTGCAACCGAGCGTGTGTTGATCGGCGACCCTGCCGCCCATGCGATTGCGGCTGAAGCAGAGCGACTGAATGCAAATCGCGTCTTTCTGTTGGTGAGCCGCTCACTCAATCAAAACACCGACGAGATTGAGAAAATCAAAAAGGCGCTCGGCGCGCGCTTCGCCGGACTTTACGATGGTATGCCCGCGCACGGACCGCGCAGCGCGGTACTGGAGGCGGCAACATCTGCCCGCGCGCTCAAGGCCGATCTCATTGTCTCGGTCGGCGGCGGATCGGTAACGGACGCGGCCAAAGTGATGAGCGTCTGCCTCAAACACAATCTCAGGACACATGAAGATATGGAACCCTTCCATATGTTCGTGAACGAAGCGGGACACGTCACGAACCCGACATTTGAAGGGCCGGATGTGCGCGTCATTTGCGTGCCGACGACATTGTCAGGTGGTGAGTTCAACACACTGAGCGGCTGTACAGATGAACGCATCAAACTGAAGCAGGGCTACGAGCACCGCATGATGGCCCCTATCGCCATCGTGCTTGATCCCGCGATCACGCGGCACACGCCGGAATGGCTCTGGCTTTCAACCGGCGTGCGCGCGCTTGATCATGCGATTGAAACGCTGGGTTCTTTCCAGTCCAATTATTTCTGCGACAGCATGGCCGAAAGCGCGCTGAAACTTCTTGGTGAAGGTCTCGCGCGCGTCAAAGCAGATGCGAGCGATCTCGACGGTCGTCTCAAATGTCAGATCGGCGCATGGCAATCGATGATCCCCGTCATTGCCGGCGTGCCGATGGGTTTAAGCCATGCAACAGGCCATGCACTCGGTGGAACGTTTGATGTGCCCCATGGTCACACATCCTGCGTCATGGCACCTTATGCACTCGCCTATAATGCGAGCGTCAATGGCGAGCGGCAGAAGCGCATCAGCGCAGCACTCGGCGCAAGCGGTGAGCCTGCCCATATCGTCACTGACCGTTTGATCCGCAGCCTTGGTATGCCGCGCTCGCTTGGCGAAGTGGGCGTTACTGAAAAAGATTTGCCCGTGCTGGCCGGTGCCATCATGCAGGACATCTGGGCGCGCACCAATCCGCGTCCGGTCGCGAGTGCCGACGATGTCGTTCAATTTTTGAGGACTGCTCTCTGATATGGCACGCACCGCTCTCATGCCCGCAAAGCGCAAACCGAAAGCTGACACATCCGCCCGCGATGTGAAGGGTGAGATTTCGGCTTACAAGCGTCGTCTCATTCTGGAGGAGGCGTGTCACCTTTTCTATGCGCATGGTTATGAAGGCACGACGCTGGACGCCATTGCAGAAAGGCTCAATGTCACCAAGCCTTTCATCTATAGCTATCACCGCAACAAGGCCGAGATATTGCGCGAGATCAGCGAGCGCGGCATTCGCCTTTGCCTTGCCGCACTTGACGAGGTGCGCAGCAATGGCGGCACACCCTTGGCGCAACTCAAAGCGATTGTCGACCGTGTCACCACTCTCATTTTAGAAAATCAGGAATATATCGTCGTCTACCAGCGCGAAGAAAAGAACCTTGAGCCTGCGACCGCGCGCGACATTCGCCGTTTGCGCAAAATGTTCGACACGCGACTTGAAGCGCTGCTTGATGAAGGCGTGGCTTCGGGCGAGTTCGACATTGAAGACACGGGCTTTGCCGCCATTTCGATCAGCGGTCTCATGTCTTGGACCGCAAACTGGTTTCAACCGGGTGGACGGCGCCCGGCAAGCGAAGTCATCGTACAGACGTTGAAAATGGTGACCCATATGGTTGCCGCACCAAAATAGGATAACCGCGACCCGATGCATGTCTGGGGAGGGATGCATGAGCGAGACAGAGGGCACAGTCAACGATCCGCGCATTCCGCCGCGTCACGCCTGCGTGCTGCGCTACGCACTTGACCATTGGGCACAGGAAACACCGGACAAGACTTATGTCGTGTTCGGCGATGGCACGAGTTGGACCTATGCCGAGATGCGCGCCCGCACGAAGGCGCGCGCTGCCTCACTCCAAGACCTGAACGTCGCGCAGGGCGATCATGTCGCCGCATGGCTGCCCAATGGCGCTGAGGCGCTTGTCACATTTTATGCCGTCAATTATTTGGGCGCGGTTTTTGTGCCGATCAACACGGCCTATGTCGGCACCATTCTCGAACACGTGATCGACAATTGTGATGCAAAGCTCATCGTCGTGCATGGCAGCCTGTTGCCGCGCCTGCATGACATCAAGCTCGCGGCGCTAGAGCAGGTTGTGATCGTCGGGCCGGACGGCGAAGCGCCCGCCTCGTTGCAGGTCTCACGTTTTGACGACAGCAGCGCTAAAGAGCTTCGCCCGCTCGCCCGTCCTATAGAGCCCTGGGACACACAAGCTGTCGTCTATACGTCCGGCACGACAGGTCCGTCGAAGGGTGTGCTGATGTCTTATCTGCATCTCTTTTCCAATGCCGGGCCGGAGACATGGGATTTTGTCACCGGCGAGGATCGTTTTCTCATCAACATGCCGATCTTTCATATCGGTGGCATCGGCCTTCCCTTCGTCATGCTCGCGCGCGGCGGCTCGATTGCTCTCTGGGAGAATTTTAAAACCGACGAGTTTTGGGATTTTGTACGCAAGACTGACTGCACCGTCGCTTTTCTCTTGGGCGTCATGGCGACGTTCCTTTTGAAAGAACCGGCCTCTGCGCGTGATCGCAAACACCGGCTGCGCCTCGCGCTGATGGTGCCGCTGATGGAAAGTGCCGCCGCATTTCACACCCGCTTTGGCGTCGATATTTATACGATCTTCAACATGACGGAGATTTCGTCGCCCATTATTTCCAAACCAAACCCCACGGCACTCGGTACTTGCGGCACCAAGCGCGACGGCGTTGATGTGCGACTTGTCGATGAGAATGATTGCGAAGTGCCTGTGGGCACCGTCGGCGAAATGATTATCCGGGCAGACCGGCCCTTCGCGATGATGCATGGCTATCTCAAAAATCCCGAAGCGACGGCACGCGCATGGCGCAATGGCTGGTTCCATACCGGCGATGCGTTTCGCAAGGATACTGAAGGCAATTTCTTCTTTGTGGATCGCATGAAGGATGCAATTCGTCGGCGCGGCGAAAACATTTCATCGTTTGAAGTTGAAGCCGAGATCATGGCGCATCCTGATGTGCAGGAGGCCGCCGCTATCGGTGTGCCGAGTCCTCATGGTGAGGATGATGTGATGGCGGTTGTGGCGCCTGTCGCCGGACGCACCATCAATGAGGCGCAACTCATTGATTTTCTTAAGGTTCGCCTGCCCTATTTTATGGTGCCGCGCTATATCCGCATCCTTCCCGAACTGCCGAAAACACCAACGGCGAAAGTGCAGAAAGTCGGGTTGCGCGCCGACGGCATCACGGTGGACACATGGGACCGCGAGGCCTTAAGCATTGAAATCAAAAGAGAAAATCTGCGATAAGCTCCGGCTATACTAAGAGCGATCATCGGCAAAGGGAGACCGGAAAATTGACAAAACCACAGCTCATTGCGCATCGCGGCGGGACCGGATTGTGGCCGGAAAATACGCTGGAAGCCTTTGTTCCTGCTATGGATTTGGGTTCGGACGGGATCGAGATCGATGTCCATCTGACACGCGACGGGGTGCCTGTTGTCCATCATGATGAGAGCCTGAAACCCTCGGTTGCACGCGGGCGCGACGGACAGTGGCTGACGCGGCCGACGCCGCTCATCAAGGACCTGGATTTCGCCCAATTACGCCATTATGACGTCGGACGGTTGCGGCCCGGATCGGGCTACGGATCACGGTTTCCGGAGCAAAAACCCTTTGATTCCGCCACTATTCCGCGTCTTGAGGACACCTATAATGTGGTCCGCAGCCATGGCAAGACGGATTTCCATATTTACGTGGAACTCAAGACCTCGCTCCTTGATCTCAGACAATCGTCCACGCCGGAAACCCTTGCAGAATCAGTGGTTAAGCTCACCCGCCAGATGGGCATGGGGCATCGCGTCACTTTTGTTTCATTCGACTGGCGTGCCCTGAAACATGCCAAAAAAATCGCGCCGGAAATCCCTAACGCCTTCACAACAAACCCTTTTTTCATGCTGGACCCGCAAGACCCGTCAGCGGCGAAAGACGTGGCAGGCAGCGAGGAAGCCATCCTGCGCGAACGCTCGGCCAAGGGCGCGGACTGGTATGGCGGGCAGGACTGGACGCAGCAAGAAGGCCCGAATTTTGCCGCTAAGATGTTGAAATCAATGGCATCTGGCGGTGCGGGTGGTTGGTTTGCCTGGCATGGTGATGTGACGGCGGAAACCGTGGCGCTCGCCAAAGACCTCAAGCTCAAAGTCTCGTGCTGGACGGTCGATGAACCTGCTGAAATGGCCCGTCTTATCAACCTGGGCGTGCATGCGATCCTGACCGACAGGCCCGACAGGCTCAAAACCGCTCTTGTCAGTTAGCATTTCTTGCAAGAGATCGAGTGTTTCCATGCAGAGATCGAGTGTTTCCATGTCGAGTTCGTAGCTCTGTTTGTTGAAGCTCAAAGAAAAGGCCCGGAGGACTTATCCCCGGGCCTTTTTGCTCTCAAAAATATTTAATCCCCAAAACCGAGATGATTATTTCGGTGCGAGGACCATCACCATCTGACGGCCTTCGAGGCGGGGATAAGCTTCCACTTTGGAAATCTCCTCGACCTGCTCTTTGACTTTGTTCAGGAGCGCCATGCCGAGTTCCTGATGCGCCATTTCGCGACCGCGGAAACGCAAAGTGACTTTCACTTTGTCGCCTTCCTCGAAGAAGCGAAGCATGGATTTCATCTTCACGTCATAGTCATGCGTGTCGATGTTCGGGCGCATTTTGATTTCTTTGACTTCAACGGTCTTCTGCTTCTTGCGAGCTTCGTTGGCCTTTTTCTGCGCCTGAAATTTGAATTTGCCGAAGTCGAGCAACTTGCAGACGGGCGGTTTGGAATTGGGCGACACTTCGACGAGGTCGAGCCCTGCTTCTTCCGCCATACGCATGGCTTCAACAGTCGGAATCACGCCGCGCTTTTCGCCGTCGGCGTCGATGAGAAGAACGGATGATTCATCGATCATCTCGTTGATGCGCGGGCCATCACGTGTGGGCGGCGCCTGGACTGGTCTACGAGTTATGTAACTCTCTCCTTCTATCTGTCCTTAAGCAGCCACAACGAGATTTTTACTTTGAAGCCCTACGGCTTCGGGGGCTCTTACGCCCGATGAACGGGGGCCACAGACCCGATTTCGGGCCTGCTTAAGGATATGGACCGCAAAGCTATAGATTTGATGGGGCTTTATCGCAAGGGTCTTGGCACCCCTGACGCTTAATTGAACGGAATCAAGGGTCTTACGGGTGCCAGCGGGGGCGCGGCCAGACGAGATAACGCATCAAACGGGTCATCTGCGTGCCTTCGGCATCATAAATATCGCTGAAACCCATCCATGACATGCGCCGCATCAGGGCGAGAAAGCGGGCGGGGCCGCGCGCCACACCTTCGGGCCAGACCTCATCAGCGGCCTGCATCAGATCGGGCGCGGCTGTTTCACCGACCAGCAACACGAGGCGGGCACCGGGATGCGTCGCACGCGCCTCAGCCATCACGCCTGCTGCGTCGTCGCGCGAGGTCAGCGCAATGACGAGAACGGGGCGCTGCGCGATGCGCTCTGCAAATTTCCGGGTCATGCCGGTGCGAGAAGTTTTGCGTAGATCGCCAGCGTCGCATCCGTCATCGCCTCAACGGAATAATGCGCGAGCACATTGGCACGGCCACGCGCGCCCATCGCGGCGCGTTCGTCCGACGACAGCGCCAGCATCTCTGCCATCGCGCCCTGCAACGCGGCGACATCGCCCGACGCGAAAGCAAAACCTGTGGCAGCGCCCAATCCCACATGAAGCGGGGTCAGCACCGTTTCGCGCTGACCGCCTGAGTCACTCGCGATCACGGGCCGCTCACACGATTGCGCTTCAACCGCTGTGCGCCCGAAAGGTTCGGCCTCTATCGATGGCGACAGAATAATATCTGAAATCGCGTAAGCGGCGGGCATGTCAGCGCAGGGGCCGGTCAGGCGCACGCAATCATCAAGACCCAGACGCGCGATCAGGCTTTCAAGCTCGTTGACGAAATTATCGCGGCCCTGCGCGTCGCCGACCAACAACAACTCGAAATTTTTGTGACCGGCGGCTTTCAATGCGGCGGCAGCTTCGACGGCAAGCGTCTGGCCTTTCCAGCGTGTCAATCGTGCGGGCAGCATGAAAATAATGCGGTTGTCGTCGGCCACGCCCCATTCAGCGCGCAGTTTTTCAATGCGCTCCGCCGATACATTGGCGAGCGAAAAATGCGCTGTATCGATGCCGCGCGGCACGGTGAAGACGCGGGCGGCGTCGGGCGCATGAATGCGGGCAATGCGGGCGGCGGTGTAGGCGGAATTGGCGATCACCGCATCACCGCGCGCCATCACGGAATTGTAAAAGACTTTGAGGCGCGGGTTTTCATGCACTTTGGAATGATAGGTGGTGACAAAGGGCCGCGCGGTGCGGCGTGCGGCGGCGAGCGCTGACCAGGCGGGCGCGCGCGAGCGGGCGTGAACGAGATCAACCTTCTCGCGCGTGATCAGGCGCGTCAGATGTTCGACATTGAGTGCCATGATGATGGGGTTTTTGGATTTCATCGCGAGGTCGATATGCTCGCCACCCGCTGCCAAAAGTTCAGGGATCAAACGACCGCCGGAACTGGCGACCAGCGCGCGGCCACCGGCCTTCACAATCGCACGTGCCATATCAATCGTTGTGCGTTCCGCACCGCCTATATTGAGCGTGGGGACGATTTGCAGGATGGTGGGGCGCGTTTTGAATTGGATGGACAAAGGCTGAAGTCCCTGATGGGCCGTATGGGGTGTGCGCGTCTTGATAAATTGCGGGCGGCGCGTCTTACTCATAAGTCATATTGCAACCGAGATGAACACTGATGAGCAACACAACAAGATCAGGCAGGCTTACCCGTGCGGACGGGCACGAGATTGCTTACGCCACAGATATACCACGTGTGCCTGCCGGTCCCACGGGGCTTTTCTGGTTGTCGGGATTTAAGTCCGATATGGCGGGCACGAAGGTGCAGGCGCTGGCAGGATGGGCGCGGGAGGCGGGCCGGGCGCTGACGCGGTTTGATTATTTCGGGCACGGGCAATCAACGGGCGCGTTTCTCGACGGCACCATCGGGCGCTGGATTGAGGATGCGGTCGCGGTGTTTGATGAGGTGACTGTGGGTCCTCAGGTGCTGGTCGGTTCCAGCATGGGGGCCTGGGTGGCGCTGCATCTGGCGCTTGCCCGCCCTGAGCGGGTGAAAGCCCTTGTGCTGATTGCGCCTGCGCCGGATTTCACCGAGGCGCTGATGTGGGCGGGGTTTTCGGACGCGGTGAAGGCGACGCTTTTGCGCGATGGCGTTTACCGCGAGGCAGGCTCGCTTGATGAAGGAGCCGGACACGAAGGGTTGGAGATTTCGCTCAAGCTCATTGAAGAGGGGCGCAGGCACTTGCTGCTCGGTGCGCCGATTGCGATTGAGTGCCCTGTGCGGATTTTGCAGGGGATGCGCGACGAGAGCGTGCCTTACACCCATGCGCTGCGGCTGGCAGAGGCTTTGGTGTCGCAGGATGTGCGCGTGATGCTGACCAAGGCGGGAGATCATCGTCTGTCCACGGATGATGATCTGGCAAGGCTGATGCGGGCGGTGGGGGCGGTGCTGAAGGAGGCGGAGTGAGGGTCACTTCCCTTTCAGATAAATCTTCGCCGCTTCCGCGCGCGGATCATCCGCCCGTCCCATTGTTGTTGCCGTCTCGATCACAGCCTTCCAGTCCGCCCTTGCGCCGACCATATCCATCGACGCCGCCCGCGACCGGCCCCGCTCGAGCAGGGCTGAGAGATTATGCGGCGCAATATCCACCGCGCGACTGGCATCGGCGAGAGCGGATGCCGTATGGCCGAGATTGCGCGAGGCACTCGCCCGCAGCACCAGTGCCTCGACGGAATTGGGCTCTTCCGACAGGACGAGGCTCACATCCTCGCGCACGCCCGCCCAGTCCGCATCAACCGCGCGGATATTCGCCCGCGCCATCAGATAGCCGATCGTCGGGTTGAGCGCCAAAGCCTGATCAATCGCGACACGCGCACGTTTCGTATCGCCCGCGACAAACCATGCATCGGACACTTGCGCAAAGGCCTCCGCCTGATCTGCGCGCGGTGCCTCCGTCATGCCTAGCGCCACTGTGCTCAGCATGCGCGCGGCTTCCTCGTGCCGCCCCAGCGCATTGAGCGCCAGTGATTGGCAATGAAGCGGGGCCATGTTTTTCGGTCCCGCCGCCTCGGCCCATTTTTGCGCATAGGCGAGCGCTTCCTCGGGCCTGGCCTCTATGAGGTCAAGACAATGATCATAATCGCCCTGAAAAGCTTCAGGCTTGGCCGTCGCGGCGGCTTGCGCGCCGTTGAGCGATCCCAGAGCAAGTGCGGCAACAACAACGAGGAAAACATGTGTCTTTATGGTCATGGCAGTTAAACTCCGTCACCATGGGCCCGAAGGCAAGGGCGCAAAGCGCGCGACACTCAAAATTAATTTTGCGACAGGAAAATCCGTGGCCTCCAAAAAACTCTTCTGCTTCGGCCTCGGCTTTTCCGCGCTCGCGCTGGCCCGTCGCCTCACCTCAGAAGGTTATGTGATCGCAGGCACAGCCCGCACAGCGGAAAAAGTCGCCCGCCTCAAAGCGCAGGACATCGAGGCGCATCTCTTCGGCCCCGACAATGCGCTCGACCCCGCCGCCCTCAAAGGCACAACCCATCTTCTCGCCTCCGTGCCCCCCGACGATCAGGGCGATCCGGTCGTGGGCGCGCTGGGTCACGAGCTGCGCCGCCTGTCGCTTCACTGGGCGGGCTATCTCTCCACCACCGGCGTCTATGGCGACCGCGGCGGCGATGAGGTTGATGAGGCATCGCCTTTGACGCCCACCACCACGCGCGGGCAGAGGCGTCTCGCGGCAGAGGAACAATGGCAGGCGCTGAAACTCCCGCTCCATATTTTCAGATTGGCGGGCATCTATGGTCCGGGCCGCAATCAACTGGAGACGATGCGGGCGGGCACTGCCAAACGCATCGTGAAAGCCGGTCAGGTTTTTTCCCGCATCCATGTGGACGACATCGCGCAGGTGCTTGCTGCCTCCATCGCCCATCCCAATGTCGGTGCCGCCTATAATGTCTGCGACAACGAGCCCGCCCCGCCACAGGATGTCGTGGCCTTCGCCGCCAGACTTCTCGGCATGACCCCGCCCCCCGAAATCGCCTTTGAAGACGCCGACCTGTCACCCATGGCCAAAAGCTTCTATTCCGAAAGCAAACGCGTCTCCAACAAACGCATCCGCGAGGAGCTGGGCGTGACGCTCCTCTATCCGACCTACCGCGAAGGCCTGCGCGCGTTGTTGGCGCAATGAAACTTCCCCTCCCCCCTTGAGGGGGAGGGCTAGGGAGGGGGGTAAGCCCCGCCCAACGACCTCACTTCAAGCATCGCCGATCTCTTCAAGCCGTGCGCAAATGGCCTCAACAACACCCTCGATATTATTGAGTATGTCATTGTTCCAAAATCGCATGACGGTATAGCCGCGCTGCTCCAACCACGCGGTGCGCACCGCATCATGCTCCGCCCGCATCTCCGCATGTTGTCCGCCATCGGCCTCAATGATGAGCTTGTGTTCGAGGCAGACAAAATCAACGACATATGAACCAATCGGATGCTGTCGGCGAAAGTAAACGCCGGTGGCGTCACGTCGCAGCGCATACCAGAGCTTGCGTTCTGCGTCGGTCAGGCTTCGTCTCAGCGCCCGCGCCCTTTCGTTTGCCAAGGGACCCCCCCTCCCTAACCCTCCCCCTCAAGGGGGGAGGGGATTCACTCTGCGCTCATCCTGTTCCCATATTATATTCTGTAAGCAGATGAAATAAACCCCTCCCCCCTTGAGGGGGAGGAGGGAACGCGAAGCGTTCCGGGAGGGGGTAAACCGCGGACTCAGAATTTGACGCTTACCCCCCTCCCTACCCTCCCCCTCCAGGGGGGAGGGGATAAGATAGCGGCCCACTCTTTCAGAACAGCTTCGTCTTCTTCCGATGCGAGGGCGTCGGCGCGGCGGGCGCGGGCTTCGGCGGGGGCGAGTTCGTTTAAAGCCCAGACGGCCATGGCGCGGATGATGGGCGAAGCGTCGGATAATTTTTCGATGACATGCGGCACGGCGCTTGTGTCACCGCTATTGCCGAGCGCGATCAGCACATTGCGGATGAAGCGGGTGCGGGTGATGCGTTTGACGGGTGAGCCGGAAAAGAAGGCGCGGAATTGAGTGTCGTCGAATTGCACCAGATCGGTGAGCTGCGGTGCGATGAGATCATCGCGCGGGCGTAAGCTGAGTTCACGCGCTGATTGCGCAAATTTATTCCACGGGCAGACGGCCAAGCAATCATCGCAGCCATAGATGCGGTTGCCGATGGGCTTTCTGAACTCTGCCGCAATGTGGCCCTTGTTTTCGATCGTGAGATAGGAAATGCAGCGGCGCGCGTCCAGTTGATAAGGCGCGGGGAAAGCGTTGGTCGGGCAGATGTCGAGGCAGCGTGAGCATTGCCCACAATGATCCGTCTCCGGCGCATCGGCTTCCAAATCCAGTGTGGTGAAGATGGAGCCCAGGAACAGCCATGAGCCATAGTCGCGGCTCACAAGATTGGTGTGCTTGCCCTGCCAGCCGAGACCGGCGGCTTGCGCCAAGGGCTTCTCCATGACGGGGGCTGTATCGACGAAGACTTTGACTTCGGCCTTTGTGGTTTCGGCGAGCCAGCGGGCAACCTGTTTCAGCCTTGATTTTACGAGGTCGTGATAGTCGCGGTGGCGGGCATAGACGGAGATATTGCCGATGTCTTTATCGCTAAGGCGGGCGAGCGGATCATCGTCGGGACCATAATTCATGGCGAGCATGATGATGCTCTTCGCCTCAGGCCAGAGCGTTTGGGCGCTGGCGCGGCGGGCTTCTGTCTCGGCCATCCATTCCATGTCGCCGTGGCGGCCCTGCGCGATGTAAGCGGCGAGACGCGCGGCGGCGTCCGGCGTCGCGTCAGGTCTGGTGATGGCAACGAGATCGAAACCGGCCTGACGGGCACGGGAAAAAATCTGCTCCTTGAGCGGATGATCAGAAATCGAGATTGGCATAGAGCTTCGGCGGCGGCATGCCGGGCACGTGATCGGCGAGGACGGGGCGGAAGCCCGGACGCGACTTGATGCGCACATACCAGTCTTTGGCCAGCGGATACTGGGACCAGGGCACATCGCCGATATAGTCGAGGCAGGACAGATGCGCGGCGGCGGTGAGATCAGCGAGCGTCAGTTCATCACCGGCAAGCCAGCGGCGCTCTTCCATGAGATAGGAAATATAATCGAGGTGGTAGCGCAGATTGTGAAGGGCTGCGCGCACCACACCCATTTCGGGGGCGCCGCCGCCATCGGCGGCGGAGAGAAAACGACGCGCGACTTTTTCAAAAATCAGACCGTCTGACACTTCGGCGGCGAATTTGCGGTCAAACCAATCGATGAGGCGGCGGACCTCGGCGCGGTCTGTGGGCGTTGCGGGCAGGAGCGCGAGGCAATCGGGCCGCGTTTCTTCGAGGTAATCGCAAATGGCGTTGGAGCCGCAGATGATCTCGCCGTCTTCATCGACAAAGACAGGAACTTCGCCGGCGGGATTGAGACCTAAAAATGCGTCGCGGCGTTCCCAGTCGCGCTCCTCGATCAGTTCGAAGTCCACGTTTTTTTCAGCGAGCACGAGGCGCACCTTGCGCGAGGCGGGCGAAATGGGCAGGTGATACAATTGGCGCATGAGGACAGTCTAAAATGATTTGTTGGTTTTTGACAGGTGGCGCTCGGGCGTTCGCGGCGCGCTCAGCTCGTCAATGATCGGGCAGTCGGGGCGGTTGTCGCCATGGCAGCGGCGCGCCAGCGTTGCAAGCGTTTTGCGCATGGCGGCAAGCTCTTCGATGCGGGCGTCGATTTCGGCGATATGGCTGTTCGCCACGCGCTTGACGTCGGAACTGGCGCGGCCCTTGTCGCGGTAAAGCGCCAGCAGCGCACGGCATTGTTCGACCGTGAAGCCGAGATTGCGGGCGGAGGCAACGAAGCGCAGGGTGTGAACCGCTTCGTCCGTGTACGCACGATAGCCATTGCTCCCGCGTGCCGGTGCGGCGATGAGGTCGATTTCCTCATAATAGCGGATGGTCTTTGCAGGGACACCGGAGCGCGTTGCCACTTCACCGATATTCATGGTGTCCTCTTAATCCTGAGCGAGGGGTTCGGCGGCGGGCTCAAACTGACCGCGCTTGCGAAAGCGCGTGAGGTAGGACGGCAGGATCGCTTCGGGCGCGGTGGCGGTGATGCCAAGACCTTTGAGCGTGCGGCCCTCGGCGATGGCGGCGTCGCTCACCACGGAGTCCTGTCCGAGCGAGCGGACCTGATCGACGGTGAGGAGCGGGCTTGGCAGGAGTTGCAGGACATAGGCCTGCGCTTTGGCGAGGAAGGTCGGCAGCGGCAGCAGGAGGCGCTTGCGACGGATGAGCTTCAGCGTGAGTTCCATGATCTGGCGGACGGTGAGGATTTCGGGGCCGCCGAGTTCAAAGACCTTGCCGTTGCAGGCGGTGGTCTCGACGGCGCGGGTGATGGCTTCGGCGACGTCTTTGACCCAGACGGGCTGCATGCGGGTGGCGCCTTCGATGACGGGGAGCACGGGCAGGAGGCGGGCGAGCGCGGCGAAGCGGTTGAAGAGCTGATCATCGGCGCCGAAAATCACCGAGGGGCGCAGGATGGCGGCATCGGGGTAATGGTTGAGAACGGCGGCCTCGCCATCGGCTTTGCTGCGGCCATAGGCAGACGCGTCGGACGAGATCGAGGACATCTGAACAAAGACGGGGACGCCGGCGGCTTTGGCAAGGCGGGCGACGCGTTCGGCGCCTTCGACCTGCACGGCGTTAAAGCTCTGTTTGCCGCCTTCATAAAGGATGCCGACAAGGTTGATGACGGCGCTGGCACCGGCCACGGCGCGGGCGACAGAGGCCTCATCGCGGATATTGGCCTGAACCGGCTCGATCTGGCCGACATTGCCCGAGGTTTTGAGGAAAAGCGCCTCATTGGGGCGGCGGACCGCGACGCGGATGCGGTAGCCGCGACGACCGAGGGCCTGGACGACATGGCGACCGACAAAGCCCGACCCGCCGAATATGGTGATCAGGGCCCCTGCGGGCAGGTCTGCCCGTGATCGCTTATTGTCTGTCATTTTCTTACCCCTTATCCGACGTCTCGCACTGTCTTTAGATAGACCAATGCAGCCATTTCTCAAAGGTTCATTGACAAGTTTCAAGGCGCAATTTAAGTCTCGCCTCCGATAGATGCCCAGATGGCGGAATTGGTAGACGCACCAGCTTCAGGTGCTGGCGCTCGCAAGGGCGTGGAAGTTCGAGTCTTCTTCTGGGCACCATATATCCCGAACAAACGGGCATGACCTTGGCTACCAAACCGGACACAATGTGCGGGCAAGGGTTGTGTTTTTCGGGCAGTGTTTGATGCCCTCCCCCCTGAGAGACCAGAGGACAAATGGCGATCACACTGCATAAAGGCGACCTTCCGGCAGGACTTTCATTCGGCGCGAGTGTCGCGGTTGATACCGAGACCATGGGTCTTAATCCCGCGCGTGACCCTTTGTGCCTCGTGCAATTGTCGGCGGGCGACGGGAACGCTCATCTCGTGCAACTGGACCGCAATTCCTATAATGCACCGAACCTCAAAGCGCTGATGGCTGACAAAGCCGTGCTCAAGATTTTCCACTTCGCACGTTTTGATGTCGCCATGATGAAGCGTTATCTCGGAACGGTCACAACGCCCGTCTATTGCACCAAAATCGCCTCAAAGCTGGTACGCACTTATACCGACCGCCACGGGCTAAAAGACCTTGCGCGTGAGACGGTGAATGTCGATATGTCTAAAGCACAGCAAAGCTCGGACTGGGGTGCGCAAACGCTCACCGAAGCCCAGCTTGCCTATGCGGCGTCGGATGTGCTGCACTTGCATGCGATCAAAGCCGTGCTTGACGGGATGCTCGCGCGCGAGGGGCGCACGGAGCTTGCCAAGGCGTGCTTCGGCTTCCTGCCGGTGCGCGCCGAGCTTGATCTTCTGGGCTGGCCCGAAGAAGATATTTTCGCACACTGAAATCAATTAAATATCTGATTTCCTTATATCTTTGTCACCTTTGGCAAGTTGCTATCGTTGACGATGGACGGGGCTTGGGCGCATAATTGACGCCCATACTGCAAGCGATCTCCTGCTTTCGTTTTGTATCTTTCGTTCAGTTTCTTTGTTCCGTAGGCAAATTAAAATCAATGACCGGACCGAAGGACCTTACTCACCCCGCCAGCCATTCCCCCTCCGACCATCACATTGCGATGGCTGAAGGTCTTTATGCAGGCCATGACACATCGGCCACTCCCGCAGGCGCATCGGCGCGCATCGGCCGCCACAGTCATTTTGTCAGTGCGATGAAAGTGGCGCTGCCGCTGACCGCGATCGCGCTCTTTGTGACGGTGCTTTTTTATTCCGGTCTCTTTGCGGAGCGCGACAGGCTCGATATTACGTTTAAGGAAATTTCCAGCCTCAACAGCGATCTGCGCATGGTCTCCCCGCGCATCACGGGTCTTGACCGCTCGGGCGAGCCTTATCTGCTGACCGCCGACACAGCGACACAGGGCAAGGATAAGCCCACCCAGATCACACTCGACAATGTGGAAGCCGATCTCAAACTGTCGGACGATGATAGTTGGGTGTCGCTGAAATCAACGTCGGGATTGCTCGACACCGAGACCGAGCAGCTGACACTCAACCAGACCATCGATGTCTATATGTCAACGGGCTATGAGTTTCACGGCACGCAAGGGTCCATTGATTTCCGCCAGGGCACATTCACCAGCACCAGCGCCGTTGAAGGCCACGGGCCCGCAGGCACGCTCAGGGCCGACAGTATGGTCGCCGACAATGAGGCGCAGAAGCTCACCTTTAAGGGGCGCGTCAAAATGAAATTTTACGGTAAAGAATAGTCATGAACGACACAGTAAGTTGGGGACTTATGGATCATCAGAACGGGGCTGAGATGAGCGGATTTATGACGGGCGGGCGTTTCATCCTTGCTCTGGGCCTGCTGGTGGCGGGGCTGACGCTGGGAATAACAGGCGCAACTCATGCGGCAGAAAATGCGAAGCCGATGGAGGGCTTTGCCACCGATCCCAATGAACCCATCGAAATCGAAGCCGATACGCTCGAAGTCGAAGACAAAAGCTCTCAGGCGACCTTTATCGGCAATGTCGTGGCGATCCAGGGCGAAACGCGGCTTCGCGCCGACCGTCTGAAAGCCACTTATGCGGCGGGTCCCGATGGCGGCAAAACGCAGATCCGCACGATTGTGGCCACCGGCCGCGTACATGTGCTCTCCAAAGACGACCAATCGGCTGACGGTGACTGGGCGCGCTACAATGTGGCGACCCGCGAAATCGTGATGGGCGATCAGGTCGTGCTGCGCCAGGGCAAGAACGTTATTCGCGGCACGCAACTCTTTATTGACCTTAACAGCGGCCTCAGCCGTGTGACCGGCGGGACCAGCGCTACGATCCCCTCCGAGAGCGGAAACGGGCGCGTCAAGGCCCTTTTTCAGCCCTCAAGTGACGCAAATAAATGAAATGAGCTTGGTTAACGCCGTCATTTCATACAATTTTAATGCCAACTGCCGTTCTATAGGCACTGGACTGAGGGGATAAATGACCAGCCAAGCTGAAACAGCATCCGAGGCGACATCTATCAGGGGAAAAGCGGACACCCGCGACGCCCATGAGGGACCGCGTCTGGTTGCGAGCAATGCCGGGCTGTCCGTCTCCAAGATCGGCAAGAGCTTTCGCCGCCGCCCTGTCGTGCGTGGTGTGAGCTTCAGCGTCAATCGCGGTGAAGCCGTCGGCCTGCTTGGCCCCAACGGTGCGGGCAAGACCACTGTCTTTTACATGATCACCGGCCTCATCTCACCCGATTACGGCACGATCATGATGGACGGTCACGACGTGACCGACCTTCCCATGTATCGCCGCGCCCGCATGGGCATCGGCTATCTGCCGCAGGAAGCGTCGATCTTTCGCGGCCTCACGGTGGAACAAAATATCCGTGCTGTGCTCGAAGTCGTTGAATCTGACCGCGACCGCCGCGAAGCGACGCTGGACGATCTTCTCGCTGAATTCTCGATCACGCATTTGCGCCGGACGCCATCCATCGCGCTGTCGGGCGGTGAACGCCGCCGCGTTGAAATTGCGCGCGCGCTTGCTACACATCCCTCCTTCATGCTGCTTGATGAGCCCTTCGCCGGTATTGATCCGATTGCCATCGGAGACATCCGCGATCTCGTGGCGCATCTCAAAGACCGCGGCATCGGTGTGCTGATCACCGACCATAATGTGCGTGAGACACTGGAACTCATCGACCGCGCCGTCATTATCCATGACGGTCATGTGCTGATGGAAGGTACGCCTGCCGAAATCGTCGGCAATGAAGATGTGCGCCGTCTCTATCTCGGTGAACGGTTCTCACTGTAATGGGCAAGGGGTTTCACATGAACGGGCGGCCGCTATGGCATTAGCACCCAGACTGGAAATCCGGCAAGGGCAAGCCCTTGTGATGACGCCGCAATTGCAGCAGGCGATCAAACTGCTGCAATTGAGCAATCTTGAACTCGGCGAATATGTCGAACAGGAGTTGGAAAAGAACCCGCTGCTTGAAGCGAGCACCGCCGAGCCTGACGTGGCGAGCTTAAGCGCAGACAATGACAGTGATCGCGAGTTTGAAGCTCCCGTCGCTGAAACGGCCCTGACACTTTCAGATGATGCGCCGCTGCCTTCGCGCGAAGGCGATCTCGATATGGACTATGAAAATGTCTATGCCGATGAGGCGCGCGCCGATACACAGAATGAGAGCGCCATATCAGCCCCTGACCAAACAAGCTCGGACTGGCAAAGCGTGTCAGGTGCCGGTGGTGCAGGCTCAGGCAGCAGCGGTGACAATGAATTCAGTCTTGAATCGACACTGACGCGCGAGATCACGCTGGGCGAGCATCTGACCGACCAGATGAATATGGCGATCAAAGACCCGCGCCAGCGCATGATCGGGGCTTACCTCATCGACCATGTCAACGAGACCGGCTATATGACCGCCGATCTTGTTGAGATGGCCGACCGCATGGGCGCTGACCTTGATGAGACGGGCGCAGTGCTCGCGATCCTGCAAACATTTGATCCGTCGGGCATTTGCGCGCGTGATCTGAAAGAGTGTCTGTCGATCCAACTGGCCGAGCGTGACCGGCTTGATCCGACGATGCAGATTTTCCTGCAGCATCTTGAACTTTTTGCGCGGCGCGATTTTGATTTGCTGATGAAACTCTGCAATTGCGACCGTGACGACATCACCTCGATGATCGACGATATCCGCTTGTGCAACCCCAAGCCCGGTCTCGCCTTTGGCGGCGAGCCTGTGGTGCCGGTGATCCCCGACGTGTTCATCCGTCAGCGCGCCGACGGGACATGGGCGATCGAACTCAATGCCGCGACGCTGCCGCGTGTACTCGTCAACCAGACCTATTATGCGGAAGTCTCGAAACTCTCGGGCGATCCGAAAGCCAAAGCCTATTTGTCGGAGTGCCTCAACAGCGCCAACTGGCTCGTCAAAAGCCTTGATCAACGCGCCCGCACGATCCTGAAAGTCGCGGCCGAAATTGTGCGCCAGCAGGATGCGTTCCTGATGCATGGCATTCAGCATTTGCGGCCTTTGAACCTACGCACTGTCGCCGACGCGATTTCGATGCATGAATCCACCGTGAGCCGCGTCACCGCGTCGAAATATATTGCAACGCCGCGCGGCATTTTTGAGATGAAGTATTTTTTCACCTCGTCGATCAATGCGACCGCCGGCGGCGAGGCCCATTCGGCTGAAGCCGTGCGCCACCGCATCAAGGAACTCATTGACGCGGAACTTAATACCGCCGTTTTGTCGGACGATAATCTCGTCGATATCCTGAAAAAGTCAGGTATCGACATCGCGAGGCGCACGGTTGCCAAATATCGTGAAGCCCTCAATATCCCCTCATCAGTGCAACGGAGGCGTGACAAGAAAGCCTATGCGTAAAGCCCGCTGCGAGACGGATTTCCGCCTCGCAGGATTGAACGTAAACAGTTGAATTCAAAGGTCTTTTATCGCGTCGGAGGTCGCAGGTTGACACCCCTAACCCGTGCAACTAGGTTGCGTCCCGCTCTCACCGCCTAGAGGTCCAACCGGGCTTTCAGGATGGTTCGGGTCGGATGCCGGGTCTCACGGGCACTGACATTTCAGGGGTGGCAAAGTTGGTTGGGATCCGCGCCTTTCGGGGCGTAATCTTAAAGACCGGCGGCAATGGCGAGATGTGACCCGGAAAGGTTCTCATGCAGGTTCAGGTCAGCGGACATCATTTGGATGTCGGAGATGCGCTCCGTGCACATGTCACGGATCGTTTGGACGCCAGCGTAGGCAAGTATTTCGATAAGCCGATTGACGGTCACGTCACCCTCACCAAAGAGGGTTATGAAGTGACGGCCGATTGCGCGGTGCATCTCAATTCGGGCATGCGCATCATCACGCAAGGTCGCGCGCCAGATCCCTATGCCGCTTTTGAAGCCGCCGCCGAGCGCCTCGACAAACGTTTGCGCCGCTATAAGCGCCGCCTGAAGAGCCATGCCAATGGCAACAAGCCGGAGCTGCCCGCCGAGAGCTTTCCCTCCTTTGTGCTGGAAAGCGGCAGCGAGCATGACGAGCTTGAAGAAGATGCCCAGCCCATCATCATCGCCGAAGGCACGACATCAGTGCCGCGCCTCAGCGTCGTTGACGCCGTGATGCAGATGGATCTGATCGACAGCGCTTTTGTGGTTTTTCGCAACGGGGCCACAGGCGGGCTCAATCTCGTTTACCGCCGTGATGACGGCAATATCGGCTGGATTGATGCCAGCCGCGAACAGCAAAAGTCCTGAACCAGCGATGATGCATTTTTCAGTAAGGTTCGCTTTGGCGAATTGGGAGCTAAACCATGGAGCTTGATGATCTGGTGTCGCCGGAGGGCGTGATCGCCCACCTGAAGGCCACCAGCAAAAAGCAGACGTTGCAGGACATGGCGGCACGCGCAGGCGAGCTGACAGGCCTGTCTGAACGCGTGATCTATGAAACGCTGCTGGAACGCGAACGCCTCGGCTCGACAGGCGTTGGCCATGGCATTGCCATTCCGCATGGCAAGCTTGCGCAACTGACGCGGCTTCACGGGCTGTTTGCCCGTCTCGACACGCCGGTTGATTTTGAAAGCGTGGATGACCAGCCGGTTGATCTGGTGTTTCTGTTGCTTGCTCCTGAAGGCGCGGGCGCGGACCACCTGAAGGCACTTGCCCGCATCTCACGTTTGCTGCGTAACTCAACCGTCGTCGATAAGCTGCGGGCGAGTGATGATCCGGCCGCTTTGTTTGCGATCCTCACGGAGCCTGTCAGCAGCGCGGCGTAGGCTCCCTTACGCATCACGACATGAAAAAGCCCCGATGGAAACATCGGGGCTTTTGTTTTTGGGGGGAGGATTATCCGTCAGTGCACGGACTCTATTCTTAGTGAACAGACTCTATTCTTAGTGAACAGACAGGGGTTCCAGCTCATACTGACGGGCGCCGGCGAAGGCGGCGTCGCGGTCATCAAGGACCGCCATGCGTTCGCCATTGGCGGCATGGACCGCATAGAGGATAGCGTCGGCGGGGACATCAATCTCGGCGGTGAACTGAGCGCCAAGCTCGTCAGCCAACTCGCCCGCACGCACGGGGCGGATATAGACCACACCCGGCATGCCGATGCTGGCGAAGGTTTCCGCGCTCAGGTGGCGCAAATCAACCGCGCCCCAACCGGCAGCGATGCTCATGGCTCTGTTTTTGTTATCGGCAATGGACTTATTCATTTTACTAACTTCCTTTCACCGGGCTCCAAAGATGGCCGCCCGCGACTGGTCTTTCACGCGGTCCCTGACGTTAGGCAACTCGCATCCGGACGTCTCACTTGCACTACATGTAAGCATCACGTCATTCCGTTTCAGCACCCTGAGTAATCTTTATTTTGCGGATGAGGTTTTTGGGCTCAGGCCGCGCGAGGTCGATGGCGAGAAGGCCGTTGTCGAGACGCGCGCCCAAAACTTCGATCCCGTCAGCAAGCACGAAAGCGCGGCTGAACTGACGCGCCGCAATGCCGCGATGGAGAAAGGTGCGTTCCGCGTCGTCGCTCTGGCGGCCGCGAATGACGAGCTGGTTTTCCTCGACCGTCACGGCAAGCTCGTCCATCGAGAAGCCGGCGACGGCCAGTGTGATGCGCAAGACTCGGGCACCCTCTGCGGTTTCCAAATCCTCGACATTGTAAGGCGGGTAGCCGTCCGCCCCTTTGGCGAGGCGCTCGATCAGGCGCTCCATATCGTCAAAGCCGAGAAGGAAGGGCGAATTGAATTGCAGCATGCGTGTCATGGCGGGTCTCTGTAACTGATCCTGAGGCAAGCGACCGGCGGGCGACCCTATCAGTGGCATCGTCCATAGATTATGTGGGGACGCCCGCCCGCCCGCACAAGGAAGAGGGGAAAACGAAGTTTCATATTATGGAGAACACTCAAATAAAAATGACGGGGGCGTCATTATTATTGATGACAGTAGCGTCAGCGCGGGTCTAAGCTTGCTTTAACAAGAAACAATGACCGCTATGAAGCGGACCCTGCGCATTTGGTTGGAGGACCCCCGAGATGAGTGAAGCCGTTATTCGTGAAGCACCCAGCATCGACATTACCGTCACAGAACGCGTGGTCATGCCTTCGAGCGCCCCTTACGTCAAAGGCGAAGACCCCTATTCGATCCCGCTCGACAAGATGGACGTCGCTCAGCCGGAAATCTGGCGCGACTATGCGATGATGCCTTACTTCGAACGTCTGCGTAAGGAAGATCCCGTCCATTACTGCCCGTCGAGCGAATGGGGTCCATATTGGTCGGTCACAAAATACAATGACATTATGGCGGTCGATACGAACCATCAGGTGTTCTCGTCGGACGCACATCTCGGCGGCATCACGCTCGGCCAGCCCGACAACGATTTCATTCTGCCGATGTTCATTGCGATGGATCCGCCCAAGCATGATGCGCAACGCAAAGTGGTGAGCCCCATCGTTGCGCCTGCGAACCTTGCCAAACTCGAAGGCACGATCCGTGAACGCGTCATCAAACTCGTTGATGAAATGCCGGTGGGAGAAGCGTTTGACTGGGTTGATCACATCTCGATCGAACTGACGACGCAGATGCTCGCCACGCTGTTCGATTTCCCCTGGGAAGATCGTCGCAAACTCACACGTTGGTCGGACGTGGCCACTGCGCGGCCTGACAGCGGCATCATTGAATCAGAAGAAGCCCGCCGCGCTGAACTCCTCGAATGTCTCGCCTATTTCACCGATCTGTGGAACCAGCGCGTCAACGCAAAGGAGCCCAACGGCGATCTCATCTCAATGCTGGCGCATGGTGAATCGACGCGCAATATGGACCAGATGGAATATCTCGGTAACATCATTCTGCTGATCGTTGGCGGCAATGATACGACGCGCAATTCGATCACGGGCGGCCTTCTCGCGCTCAACGAAAATCCCGCCGAGTACGACAAGCTGCGCGCCGACCACAGCCTGATCCCGAATATGGTCTCGGAAATCATCCGCTGGCAGACGCCGCTCGCCCATATGCGTCGCACGGCACTGTCCGACTATGAGCTTGGCGGCAAGCTGATCAAAAAGGGCGATCAGGTTGCCATGTGGTATGTGTCGGGCAACCGCGACGATGAAGTGATTGCCAATGCCAATCAGTTCATCATCGACCGCGAACGGGCACGTCAGCATCTCTCCTTCGGCTTCGGCATTCATCGCTGCGTCGGTAATCGCCTCGCTGAAATGCAACTGAAGATCGTGTGGGAAGAGCTGATGAAGCGCCATCCCCGCATCGAAGTGGTCGAAGCGCCGACACGCATCCTGTCAAGCTTTGTGAAGGGCTATGAAAAGATGATGGTGAAGATTCCGGCGAAGTAAGGAAGAGCGTCTCTACCCTCTCCTCAAGGGCAGAAAAGATAAGAAGCCGGAACTTTTGTTCCGGCTTTTTTGTTTTTCGGGCATGCTCGCGCAAGGGAGATATTCGATGACAGACAATCAAGACGACGTGCTCGACGCCATTATGGCGGTGGTACCGCAACTGCTGGAGGCGCTTGAAGGGCTGCATTTCATCGCCCGCCATTTGCACCCGCCGCGGCTTGAGGAATTGCTGCAGAAATTCGGCGAAGGTGACTTGCCGGTGCGGTTGGGGCTTGAGGCTTTCAATGCGATCGACTGGCCTGACGATCTGAAACCCTTTGCAGCGCAGGTAAACCTTGTCGCCACTGAAGTACTCACCGCCTACGAAGAGTTGCGCGGGGCGGAGACGGAGGCGAACCCGATTGTCGGCGCTTACCGCGCGTTGCGCCATGTGAGCCGCGCGGCGGAGGCGCTTTATCCGATTTCGGCAATGCTGCCGCCGGTCAGTCCTTTCTTTCTGGAGCCACAGGCACGCGGCGACAAGGCCCTCGCCGCACGGCTTGCTGCCGCCGACATGGGGCGCGAGGATGCGGGCCTGCGCCACCTCAGCAATGACAAACAGGAACGCGGCGGGTTTTCGATTTATGTGCCGGAAACCTATGACGCGGCGGTGCCCTGCCCGCTCATCATCGCCATGCATGGCGGCAGCGGGCACGGGCGCGACATGCTGTGGACATGGATCGCGAGCGCGCGGACACGCGGCGCGATTTTGCTGTCGCCAACCTCCATCGGTCCGACATGGTCGCTGATGGAGCCGGAACTCGACCATCAAAACCTGATGCGCATGATTGAATATGTGAAAGAGAACTGGTCCGTTGACGGAGAGCATATCCTGCTCACCGGCATGTCGGACGGGGGGACGTTTACTTATGTGCTCGGGTTACAATCGGGTGCGCCGTTTACGCATTTGGCGCCTATTGCTGCGAGTTTCCATCCGTTTCTCATCGAAATGGCCGACCCTGCGCGCGTGAAAGATCTGCCCGTCTATATCACGCACGGGGCACTGGACTGGATGTTTGACAAGGAGATGGGGCGCGTGGCGAACCGCGCGATGACGGGTGCCGGTGCGCGCGTTGTCTATCGCGAGATTGCTGACCTGTCGCATACCTATCCGCGCGATGAAAACCCGCACATAATGGATTGGTTTTTGGGAGAAAGAAAATAGTGATCGAGAAAATCATCGACATCAAAACGGATGCGGGCGCTTGCCCCACATTCACCGTTGCACCGGGCGATGGCGCTTATCCGCCGGTCATTATCTATATGGATGCGCCGGGCATCCGCGAGGAGCTTTATGATTTCGCGCGGCGCATTGCAGGCGAGGGATATTTTGTGCTGCTGCCGGATATGTACTACCGGCTTGGCACCAAGCGGTTTGATATGTCGAAGGGCGATCCTGAATTTGCCCGCATGTTTGAGGCCATGTCCTCGCTCACCAATGCACTGGTGATTGAGGATACGAAGGGTTTGCTTGCATTCCTGAAATCCTATCCGAGCGCGAAGGCGGGTCCGCGCGGATGCATCGGCTATTGCATGTCGGGGCAATATATCGTTTCGGTCGCCGGTGCTTTTCCCAATGACTTTGCCGCAACTGCCTCGCTATACGGCGTCGGCATTGTGACGGACAAGCCAGACAGTCCACATCTCCTCGCGCCCAAAATCAAGGGTGAGCTTTATTTAGGCTTTGCCGAGAAGGATAAATGGGTGCCGGACAATGTGATCCCTGATCTCAAGGCGGCACTCGACAAAAACGGCGTGACCTACAAGCTCGATATCTGGCCGGGCACCGACCACGGCTTTTGTTTTCCGCAGCGTCCGGCTTATGTGAAAGAGGCGGCGGAATCTGTGTGGAAGATCGTCTTCGACATGTACAAGCGCCGCTTAAAGCCCTGACAGGTGAGGCAACCGGATGCACCCCAAAAAGGGGCGGTTCACTTTTAAGTCATCAGGAATACGAATTGAGCGTCATAACTCCGTTTTCACTATTCCGGTCATTTGTCCTCAGATCGGTCTCTCTGTCCGGCCTCGGTATGACGGCTTTGTTCCTCCTTGCTTATTCTTCTGCGCTGCCAATCTCTTTGCGCATTTCGGGAGTCTTCTATGTCAGCGTCTCGATAGGTGTTCTTGTCGTCACCCGACTAATGTTGAAGTGGTTCCGAACGCAGCAGAAGATGCTGCATGTGACGACGTGGAATGACGCTGCGCTATTCTATTTCATCTTCATTCCGTCTTTCTCGTGGATGTTCATCTGCGGCTACAGCTTCGACAGTTTTTTTGTAGCGGGAAGTTTTGCGACCAAATTACTGGTCGTCCTTTTGATGGGGGCATCAATTTCCGGTGCTGCGACAACCATTTTTGTCGTGATGCATGAGCTTAGATTGTTCAGATTTGGCGAGGGTGTCGGGACAGCGCCAGCGCCCGACGATCTGGACCACATGGGCTAAGGAACCTTCGTTTTCCCCCGCGTCCGGCTTATGCGAAGGATACCTGAACCCCAAGCTGCCAAAACGCACCCTAATTATTTTGTGCCCGCACTCTTTTGTGCGGGCCCTTTTCCTAGTCTTATAGGTGACGGGAGAGACCTCTTAAGAGGCACAATGAGACATCCACGATCTGGGAGGATCACATGGCGTCGTCAGCAAATGGTCAGGACTTTGATGCGGTGATTGTCGGCGCGGGCTTTGCCGGCATGTATATGCTGCACAAGCTGCGTCAGGCGGGGCTCAGCGCGCGCGTCTTTGAGGCGGGCGACGGCGTTGGCGGCACATGGTATTGGAACCGCTATCCAGGCGCTCGTTGCGATGTTGAAAGCCTCGAATATCAATACGGGTTTTCGGACGAGATCCAGAAGGGCTGGACATGGAGCGAGCGCTATTCAGCCCAACCTGAAATTTTGCGCTATCAGAATTATGTCGCCGATAAGCTTGACCTCAAACGCGACATTCAGTTTTCGACGCGGGTGACATCGGCGACCTATGACGAACCTAACGCGCTCTGGACGATCACTACAGATAAAGGCAACACGGTTCATGCGCGCTTCTGCATCATGGCAACCGGGTGCCTCAGTGCCGCGCGGGTACCGGATTTTGAGGGCATCGATGATTTTACCGGCGACTGGTATCACACCGGTGACTGGCCGCATGAGGGCGTCGATTTCACCGGTAAGCGCGTCGGCGTGATCGGCACGGGCTCGTCGGGCGTACAATCGATCCCGCTGATCGCGGCGCAGGCTAAGCACGTGACCGTGTTTCAGCGTACCGCCAATTTCACCCTGCCCGCTTGCAACCGGCCACTCGACCCGGCGGTGGCCGCAGCCTCCAAGCAGACATTGCTCGAAGACCGCAAACATGCGCTAACGACAGCGGGCGGCATCATCTGTTTTGAATATAATGAACGGCTCGCCGAAGACTTCACCGAGGCGGAAGTGGAAGCCGAAATGAAGGCGCGCTGGGAAGCCGGCGGGTTCGCATTTCTGGGCGCCTTCGGCGACGTGATGCTGACCAAGAGCGCCAATGACAAGGCGGCCGACTTTGCCCGCCGCGAGATGCGCAAGCATATTAAGAAACCCGAAGTGGTCGATCTGCTACTGCCGAACGATCATCCTATCGGGGTCAAGCGGCTTTGTCTCGATACGGATTATCTCGAAACCTTCAACGCGCCCCATGTCGAACTCGTCAATGCGCGCGCGACGCCGGTGTCGCGGATCAGCGCCGATGGCATTGTCTGCGGCGACAAGGAATACAAGGTCGATGCCATTGTCTTTGCGACAGGCTTTGACGCGATGACCGGCGCGATCCTCGGCGTCAATATTACAGGGCGCAAAGGCGAGAAGCTGAAAGACAAATGGGCGGCGGGACCGCGCACTTATCTGGGCCTTGGCTCGGCCGGATTTCCCAATCTCTTTTTCATCACCGGACCCGGAAGCCCGTCGGTTCTCAGCAATATGATTGTTTCGATCGAGCAACATGTCGATTGGATCACCGACTGCCTCTCACGTCTCACGAAGGGTAATCTACGCGTCATCGAGGTGAAGCCCGACGCAGAAGATACGTGGGTCGCGCATGTGAACGAGCTTGCTGCCACCACACTCTATCCGCAGGCAAACTCGTGGTATATGGGCGCAAATATTCCCGGCAAACCTCAGGTCTTCATGCCTTATCCCGGCGGCGTCGGCGTCTATGGCGAAAAGCTCGCCGAAGTCGCCAATGCCGATTACGATGGATTTGCGCTCGGTGCCTGACGCTAGCGGGCGGCAGGCAAAATGAAGCCTGCGCGTTTGAACGTCTCTTTGGCTTTGTCCTGCGTGAGATAATTCATGAAGGCGACAGCGTCCTTGCCTGCCCTGGTTGTGAGCGCCACAGGATAAACGACTGGCTGGTGCGAGCTTTCCGGGAAGGTGTCCACAATACGAACCTTCGGCTCGGCGCGGGCGTCTGTCTCATAAACGATGCCCAAAGGTGCTTCGTCCCGCGCGACATAAGAGAGCGCCACACGCACATTTTCAGATTGAACAAGTTTGCCCTCAACACCTGTCCAGATATTCAGCGTGGTCAGCGCCTCTTTGGCATAGCGGCCAGCGGGCACGGAGGACGGATCGGCAATGGCAAGGCGACCGTCACCCAGCGCATCCGCCAGTGAGGCATCTTTTGCGATGGTAAACGCGACGCCTGAACTTTTTGGAGCGATGAGGACAAGGCGGTTCATCGCTAATATGTGGCGGCTTGCCAAATCAATGAGATGCCGCTCGCTCAGATAATCCATCCATTGTTCATCGGCGGAGAAGACCATTTGCGCAGGCGCGCCTGCCTCGATCTGACGGGCAATCGCTGAGGAGGCAGCAAAGGAGAATGTGACCCCTTTACCCGTATCGGCTTCATAGTCCGCACCGACTTTGCTCAACACATCTGTAAGCGAGGCGGCGGCATAGGCCAGCAGGCGAGGCTCTTCGGCGCGGGCGGGCGCGAAGGCCGATGCGAGAACAAAAATCCCTAAAAGCGCTCCATAAAATTTACGCATCATGCCTCGCCTTTCCTGCTCAGATCGCGGAGAATGGCACAAAAACAAGCACCACAATACTGAACAGGGGCAGGCCTTTCCATGACGATCAAACTCTATCATTGCCAAGGCGCGCGCTCGGTTCGTCCGCTCTGGACGCTCGAAGAAATGGGCCTTTCATATGAGCTTGAAAGCATGCGCTTTCCGCCCCGTATGTTTCGCGAAGGCTATCTCGATATCAACCCTCTCGGCACCGTACCGACTTTAGTCGACAAGAGAGGGGGAGGCGACCACGACGTGGTGATGACCGAGTCCGCCGGCATTTGCCAGTATCTCGTCGATTGCCACGGGCCGAGTGAGCTTGCGCTAACGCCAAAGGACAAGGACTACGGCGCCTATCTCAACTGGCTGCACCGCTCAGATGCGACGCTAACCTTTCCACAGACGATTGTGCTGCGTTACACGCGGCTGGAACCCAAAGAGCGGCGCCTGCAGCAGGCGGCCGATGATTACACGCAATGGTTTTTTGCCCGTCTGCGCAGTGTGGAGCAGGCCGTGAGCGACAATGAATATCTCTGCGCGGGGCGCTTCACCATTGCTGATATCGCGGTGGGTTATGCACTTTATCTTGCATCGACGCTTGGCTTTCGAGAAAAATTCAAGCCCAATACGGAAGCCTATTTGCAGCGGCTGGAAGCGCGTCCTGCTTACCAACGCGCAATTACGCTCTAAGCGGAGTTGAGAATGAAAAAGCAGGCAGGGTATTCAATTGTTTTGACAGCCGGTTTGCTTCTGTGCGCCACACCGCTTGCCGCTGACGATCTGCCTGCAGAAACCCCCTATGTCGAAACCATGCCGGAGGGACCGCGCGATCATTGGGTGGCGCTTGGCGATCTCAATCCGCTCGGCTCACCGGATACACGCGTTGTTCTGTTCGATGCAGACAAAGGGGAAATGCTGGGACTTCTCAGCACCGGCTATTGGAGCGGGCTTTCCTACTTTCCGCGCGGTCGCAGCGATATCGTGACGCTTGAGACTTACTTTGAAAAAGGCACGCGCGGCAAACGCACAGACTATGCCGTGATCTATGACGGTAAAACGCTGCTGCCATTGCACGAAATTGAAATTCCGCCACGCCGGATGACAGCATTGACGCAAACACGGATGGCAGATCTGACCGACGACGGGCGCTTTTTGGCCGTCACGAATTTCACGCCCGCGCAATCTGTGAGTATTGTTGATCTCGCAGAACATCGCTTTGTGGGCGAGGTGGCAACGCCGGGCTGCGGACAGATTTATCCCGTGAGTGCACGGAGCTTCGGCATTCTTTGCGGCGATGGTTCGCTACGGATTATGACGCTCGACGATGCCGGCCAAGTCGCAACGCAGGCGGAGGGCGAGCCTTTTTTTGATGCGTTCAAGGACCCTGTGCTGGTGCCCGCCGCGAGATGGGGCGCGGCCTGGCTTTTTGTGTCGATGGACGGAATGATCCATGAGGTCGCCGCTGAGAATGACGTCGCCAAACTCAGGGCCACTTGGTCGCTCATCACTGACCGTGAACGCAAAGACCGCTGGCGCACCGGCGGAGTGCAACCTCTTGCCATACATGAAGCCACAAGCAAGCTCTATGCGCTGATGCGGCAAGGCGGGCCGGAGACTTACGAGGAGCCTGCCGAAGAAGTTTGGGTCTATGATCTCAAGACACATGCGAAGATCGACACCATCCCGCTGACAAACCTTACGCTCGCTATCAATGTAAGCCGCGATGACAAGCCGTTGCTGAATGCAGCGGCGTTGAAAACTGTGGTGCCTTACTGGTCGCTGGCACTCGTGTCAATATTGGGAAATAAGTTTGCAGATTTCGATGTTGTGAAGCCAGCACTTGATATTTATGACGCGCATACGGGACACCATTTGCGTACTATTGACCATGCTGCGAATTTCGCCACGTCGGTGACGCAACCATGATGATTTCCAGCATTGACCCCATCGCTGATTTTGCTTTGCGCGGCGGACTTGCCCTCATCCTCGTGATCGCCGCCATGCATAAGCTCAACGAGCGAGCGACCTTTGAAAGCCAGCTTGGGGCTTATGATCTGCTGCCCGATGTGATGGTCCATGCAGCGAGCCGTGCAATACCTTTGTGTGAGTTGGCGATTGCGCTGTGTCTGCTCGTGCGGTCTGAAAACTCAGCCTATCTGGGTGCGGGTCTATTTGCGATTTATGCAGGAGCCATCGGCATCAATCTTTTGCGCGGGCGGCGCGATATTGATTGCGGCTGCGGGACGACGGACGGACACCAATCGCTTCACCCTGCCCTTGTGGTGCGCAATCTTTTGCTCGCCATCGGCGCGGGGTTGATCCTGTTGCCACAGACGCCGCGTCCGACCTTCTTTTCCGACTATGCGATAGCCGCATTTGCAGGTCTTGCCGGTGTCGCGCTTTATCTCGCCGCCAATGTGCTGATTGCCCAGCTTCCCGCCTCCGGCCGTTTGAAAGTGTGAGTGATGGAGCAAACGCTGATCATTTCAAATTTTCTGCTCTGGCTCATTGTGCTGGCCCTGTCGGGTATTGTCGTCATGCTGGCGCGCCAGATCGGCGTGCTGCATGAGCGCATTACACCTGTCGGAGCGCTGATGGTGGCCAAGGGCGTGAAGGTCGGCGAGGCCACACACCGCTTTGAGCTTGAAAATCTCAACGGCGGCCATGTGACAATCGGCGGGACACGGGCGGACGGCGCGTCCACGCTTTTGTTTTTTGTGTCACCCACCTGCCCTGTCTGCGCCTCGCTCCTGCCGACGCTGCGCACGCTTGTAGCGCAGACGCCGAAACTTAAGCTGATACTGGCCAGTGACGGAGAGATTTCGATGCAGCGCGATTTTGTGGCACGAAAGAATCTCGGTGATTTGCCTTATGTGCTTTCAACTGATCTCGGCCTGAGTTTTGGCATCGGCAAATTGCCTTATGCTGTGCTGATTGACGGGGACGGTATTTTGCGTGCGCACGGGCTCGTCAATAGTCGAGAGCATATTGAGAGCCTGCTGGAAGCAGAGCGCGAAGGCGTTGCGTCCATTCAGGATTATATGGCGCGGGGAGGTCACTGATGGGACGGCTCGACAAATGGTTTGAAGCGCGGACCCGCGCGATTGCACGCGGCACGTCGCGACGCGGCTTTCTGGCCGGCGCAAGTGCTGCTCTTTTGGGAACTGCGGCTGTGCCCTTGTTGCCGGTCGCACGCGTGCAGGCTGCGATGCCGACCGACGGCGACGCGACGAGCTGCGACTATTGGCGCTACTGCGCGATTGACGGATTTTTGTGCGGCTGTTGCGGCGGATCACCAAGCTCGTGTCCACCCGGTACGGTCGTATCTGCCGTGACATGGGTCGGCACCTGCCGCAACCCGAACGACAATAAAGACTATATCATCTCTTATAATGACTGCTGCGGCCGCAGCTCCTGCGGGCGCTGCGCCTGTCAGCGCGATGAAGGTGACATGCCACTTTACCGGACCGATGCGGCCAATGACATCAACTGGTGCGCAGGCAGCACGGCCGACATTGCTTACAATTGCTCGACCGCCGTTATCATGGGCGTGAGTACGGGCGAATAGAGCATGCGGCTTTTCCTCGTTTTAATTATGACAATATGCATGATCACAGGCGCGGCACACGCTGATCCGCAGACGGATTATATGCTGAAATGCATGGGCTGCCACGGGCCGGATGGAGCCGAGGTTGTCGGTAAGGTACCTGCGCTCAAAGACAATGTGGCACGGTTTTTCTCGGTTGAGGGCGGGCGCGCTTATGTGGTGCAGGTGCCCGGCACGCGGCAAGCGACGCTTCCGGATAAAGATTTGGCGGCACTTTTGAACTGGCTTGGGCCGCGCTTTGATGCCGCTCATATGCCGAAGGATTTTTCGCCCTATACGGAAGCCGAAGTGCGGCACTTGCGCCAGACGCGGCTCAGCGATGTCAATGCAATACGTGCGAGCCTGATGGCAGCACTGGCGGAAGCTGCAGAAGACTGAATTCAGGCTGAGCAGGACGCGCCGCCGAGAACGCAGAATTGCGCGCAAAAGTGATGGTTCAGCGAAACATCCCGCGCCGCATCAGCCAAAGTCGCGCCCATATTAAAATCCGATGTGTAGGGCAAAAGCGTGCAACTGACCACATGGGGATCGGGGGCGCCTTTGGACTTCACCACCATGCGCGAATTTGAACACATGACGGAGGCCGGCGATTTCTTCAGGATCGACCAACATGCCGTGGTGATTTCAGGCACGTCATGTGTCAGGTCCATTTCGGGGAAGAGGACGAGGCGCGAGGGGTCATGCGCGTCAAGCACGAGACCAAGGCGGGAGAAGAGCGCGGCGAAACCGACACGGGCCTCAAGCTCGCTCTCACCATTTACAGTGCGGCCGGCAATGGCGATGTTGAACCCTTCGGCGGCGAGCCATGTGAGACCGTCAATGGTTGGCTGCCATGAGCGGGGTCCGCGCAGGGCCTCATGATCAGCCGCATTGTGACCATCGAGTGAGACGCGCAGCGCAAGGCGGTCCCCATGAGCTTCACGCAAGGCGGCAAGCTTTGCTCTCACATGATGCATCGGCTTCATCGCGTTGGTGAGGATCAGCACATGGAAGCCTCTGGTAAGAGCGTCGTCTGCCATCGCGATCATGTCGGGATTCATGAAAGGCTCGCCGCCCGTGAAGCCGATTTCACGGGGGCGCGGCAACATGATTTCTGCTTCATCGAGGAAGCGCGACACTTCTGCGCGCGTCAGATAGACGAGCGCGTCGTTTGTCGGACTTGATTCAATGTAGCAATTTTTGCAGGTGAGATTGCAGAGCGTGCCGGTGTTGAACCAGAGCGTGTTAAGGCCTGTAAAAGGTACGCGCGCACGTTCTGAGCCATCGAGCGTGACATGCGGATCTAAAAATTTCTGACGCGTGGCGGTAAGAACGGTTGTCATAGCTTAAGAATAGACCCGATTAAGGTATGCGGCCAATAGCGAAGACTTTATGCGCCGCCATGACGCGCCCTGCTACCGTTGCAAGGCAAAGCGTCGCGAAGGCGTAGGCGAGCAACGGATAATGCTGCGGCCAAAGGCAGAAGGCGACAAAGGTCAGGATCGTCTCTGTGCCTTCGGCAAGACCGGCCATGTAGTAAAAACTCTTCTGGCCCTGCGCCTCGGTTTTGAGACCATGCTTTTCGGCCAAAGCGGCGTAAGCGAGAAAGCTCACCGCCGTCAGAATGAAGGAGCTGATAAGGATGAGCGAGGGAAACTGATTCTGCGGAGCAGCACAGGCAAAACCCAGCGGCACTGCAATGTAGAAAACATAGTCACAAAGGCTATCGAGATAGCCGCCAAAATCGGTCGGGGCCGTCTCGCGCGCCACAGCGCCGTCAAGCCCGTCGAGAAGACGGTTGAGGGCGATGAGGGCGAGGCCCGGGACATACCATGATGAAGCGAGCGCGAGACCTGCAAGCGCGGCGATGCCCGCTCCTGTGAGGCTTAGCGTATTGGCACTGACGTCTGCCTGCGACAAACAGGCGGCGATGCGCTTCAGTGGCGGGTCGATCAGAGGCCGCATCAGGCGGTCGAGCATTACGGACCTCTTGTGACAGTTACTGCGGAAGGATGTCAGGCTTAAATCCGCAGTTAATGAGCCAATTGTCTACGAGCGCGCAGGACTTCATCTTCAACTTTGGGACAGATGTAGGATGGTTCGGCCTTCTTCACGTGTTCGAACGTAGCGCAGTCTGAACAATGAGCAGATTTGGCTTCGATGTGTGTGGCTGCATGAAGCGGCACATTGTCGAAGGTAAATACCTTGCCCGTTGAATGCTGAGAAGCAAACTCCTTGCCGTCCACGAACAAGGTAACGTCCGGCTCATTGGAATAGACCTTAACTCTGAACGTGTCGCCGGTGCGCTTTGCATAGCGCTTGGATGTGATGTGCAGCATCGGTTTTTTCGACCAATGGGCCTGAAATATATAGAAGCTGTCTTTGCGCGTCCTGTGATCGTGGGTCACGATGCCTTTATTGTTGCGACCTTTGACGCCGCCTTCGTCGCGAAAGTCGGACGCAAAATCAAACATGTTCCAGACGAAGGTGCCCCAGAGTTTCTGGTGACGAGAGAAAATGTCGAGCGTCCCTTCGTGATAAAGTGCCTGATATTCTTCAGTATAGTCAGACCTTTGCGGCGTATCGGTGTGATAGGCGAGGACCGCTTCGCAGCCATATTCGGAGATACCGAGCGTGACATCGGGATGATTTTCGGCAAAGCTTGTGAGCCAACGATCCAACCCGCCAATGTCTGAATAGGACCAGCCAAAATATTTGTTGTAGGCGGTGACATCGGAGACGAGGTTCATCGCATCTTCGTCAGGCAGATTGCTCGCTTGCGCCTGTGTCGTGAGGCGATAGGGGTCAAGCGTTTTTGCCAGATCATTGAGGCTTTGCACAATGCCTCGCAAATTATTGTCAAAGCCGCCAAACGTCACCGAATTCTGGATACCCCAGAAGACAATCGAGGAATGATTGTAATTCTGCTTCACAAGCTCGCTCATCTGCGAAAGTGCGTTGGCACCGCTTGTGTCGGTCGATGATGTGATTGAGATGTAAGGAATTTCGGCCCAGACGACGAGACCGGCACGATCACACAATTCGTAAAAATAATCATTGTGCTGGTAATGCGCGAGGCGAATGGCGTTGGCGCCAACCTGTTGGATGATACGCATGTCGTCATACATATGGGCAGGCGAGAGAGCCCAGCCGGTATCCTCGCGACACTGATGGCGGCAAACGCCATTCAAACGCCAAGGCTTGCCATTCAGAAAGAAGCCCTTATCCGGCGTTACTTCGAAAAAGCGCAGACCTGTAGGAATATCGCGGCGGTCGATCTCAATGCCATCAGCCAGAAGGCGCACGGAAAGAGAATACAAATACGGATCCTCGATGCCTTGCCAGAGATGTGGATTGTCGAGCGAAAGTTTCAGGGTCTGGCGCGAATGATCAGAAAAACACACACGCGTTGTGGCACCGGCAACGCCTGCGCCGACGGCATCGATAAGCTCAAGCACACATTCAACTGTGGTCTCGATACCGCTTGCATTGGTGAGTAAGACATCGACCGAAAGATCGGCATGGGCAGCGCTCACCTTTTTCTGTGAGACATAAACGCCGGATGAACCCTCATCGTCGAGGTCAATGCGAACGGGATTGGTGATAATGAGATGAGCGTCACGGTAGAGCCCCCCCATGAAGGTGAAGTCGGCAAATAATGGATAGATATCGTCAAAAGCGGAGTTATTGACTTCAACGCGGACACTGTTTGCCTCGCCACGCTTGGCCACTGCGCTAATGTCCATGCGGAAGGTGGAGTAGCCGCCCTTATGGGCACCGACACTCATGCCATTGACGAAGACTTCAGCAACTGCATTGGCCGCTTCAAATTCGAGATAAAGACCCGGGACCGGATCGGCGTCGAGTTTCAGCACGCGCTCATAGGCGCAGAGACCACGATAATAATCATTGCCACCATCCTGCCCGTCGAGATTGTTCCAAGTATGGGGCAGCGTGACGGCTTTACTCTTACCCTGCTGGGTGAATGTCCAGCCGTCATTGATGGAAAGGCGTTTCATCGGGTCAGTCCTTGTTATTCAATCACTCAAATATTCAAACGCCGGTGTCTGAGAGGCATCAGACAGTTAAATTGGCCCTGTCCGCGCGCAACGGTGCGCCCAGCAAAGCATTGCCTTCGAAATGAAAATTCGGGTGGTCGTTATAGTCCGGAGGATGCGATTTTGATGATGCAATCCGCCTCAACTCCAGATGTGAGGATATTTCATAGAATTGATCGGACCAATGTTTCAAACTCATTAGAACCGGTCAAGCCACTAAGGTCCTCCAATAGCTAAGTCTAGGGTTCCCTTCGCAAATTCAACCGCTTCCCCAAAGCTAAAGATAAGATCGTATCCGCCGTCCCGGTCAACACGCCCTACCTACCGTGAAGGTGCTGATTGGGTACCGGCTCATGCCGGAGCGTGACAAGCCCGGCGGGACCGAACCACAGGCAGGCGCGTCTTAGGCGATCAGACGTTCGAGTACTTTGGTGCGGTGACAGAGAAAAATATGACCTTCACCCTCAATGATCCTAAATTCATCTATCCGTGGCATGATCATGGTGCAAAGCACAAGCCAGAGGGGGGGCGGCAGGCTTGGACCATATCAGCGAGATGCGCATACACCGGCTTGACCCCGACACGCTTGAAATTGCGCAAGCCCGTCTCCTCATCGAACGTGCGCGCAGCTCCGGCTTTTCAGTTTTTTGCCTCTTGAGTTTTTACGTGGTGGTCCTGATGGTCTCCGCCCCTTTGCTGCCGGTTCTGATCTGGTATGCGCTGGGACTTGGCTCTATCGGACTAACGCTATTGTTGCCCACGATTTTCCAAGCTGAAGGCATCACGGCGAATAATGTCAGCACCTATCTCAATTGGCACACAACGATTTCCTGCATCACTGGCGCGGTCTGGGGCATCGGCGCGGCGATCCTGACCGATGTGAAGTCAGAGATTAGCGTCTTCACCACGGCGGTTATTGTGCTCAGCATCACATTAGGCGGCATCTCACCGCAATCGGCTTATCGACGTTCCTACGTAGGCCTGTCGAGCTTTGCCATGCTACCTTACGCGACATCGCTTCTGGTACAGGCCGAATGGCCGATGAGTGCAGCAGGCGCGGGGATGTTTCTGGCTTATGCGTTTTTCATGTCGGCGAGCGCACGTGTTGAAATCGGTACGCGCGATATGCTGGCGATCAAACAAAATAAATTTCTGATTGAGGAGTTGGCCCGTCAACACGACGCGCTGAAACGCGCCAACGAAGAGAAGACGCGATTTCTGGCGGCCACCAGTCACGATCTTGCGCAACCACTGCATGCTCAGGGCTTTTATCTCGCCGCGCTGCGTGAGCGAACGCGCGAGCCGGAGCAAGTGGCGCTTCTTACCAAGATTGAAGCGAGCTGGCGTGGGCTGGGGCATTTGCTCAACGGGCTTGTTGACGTGTCACGATTAGATGCAGGAGTTATCGTGCCAGATCTTCGCGCTCTTAATGTGGGCATATTGGCGCAACGCATCAGTGATGAGTTTGCCGCCGTGGCTGCCGGACGCAACATTGCCATCGTGACGGAAGCCGAACCTGCCTATACAATGACCGACGCGCTGATCCTCACCCGTATCCTGCGCAATCTCATTTCCAACGCGGTTAAATTTACCAGCGCCGGTGGCACAGTGCACATCAACGTAAGCATGCGCAGCGGGGACATTGTCATTGCTGTTGAAGACACGGGCTGTGGCATAGAGACAGAAAATCTCAATATCATTTTTGATGAATATGTGCAGCTTGGAAATCCAGAACGCGATCGCGAAAAAGGATTGGGATTGGGGCTTTCAATCGTGCGACGTCTGGTGCGGCTACTTAATTTGAAACTCGACCTCACGTCAACACCCGGTCAGGGTACACGTGTTGAGCTGCGATTGCCGAAACTTACCAGCGATGTCGCGCTGAGCGACGAGGCGGAAGCGGGCTTTACGCCGAGTGTGTCGCCCATTGGCAATCTCTGCGTGCTCATCGTGGACAATGAAGATGCGATCCGCGCGGGTATGACCACGGTGCTGACGAGCTGGGGTTGCCAAGTTTTTTCGGCGCGCTCCGGCGCTGACCTTGTCGATATTCTTGATCAGGCAGGCGCGATGCCGCAAGTGCTGCTTGTCGATCAACGCTTGAGCGGGGGTGAAACCGGCATTCAGGTGATCGAAAGGCTTCGCGATGAAATCAACGAAACCGTGCCCGCCATTTTGATGACCGGTGATATTGACGGCGAAGAAATTGTCCATGGCGTCAACGACATCACACTGATGTACAAGCCGATAGAGCCAGAACGATTACACGAAACGCTGAAGCGCGTGGCGCTGGCTACAACGCTTAAGAGATAAGGCCGAGACTGCGGGCTTTACTGACACAAGCCGTGCGGCGCGTGACATTCAGTTGACGGAATATATGCTGAATGTGCGTCTTAACGGTGTTCTCTGAAATGTTAAGCACGTCCGATATGCGCTTGTTGGAATAACCATCCGCGATGAGTTTCAGCACTTCAATCTGGCGTGGGCCGATGAGCTGGTCGGCGGACAGTGGTATGATCATATTGCTTGGTTCTGCTGCAGATGAACGCGATTGCGTACCGAGCAGGCTCCACATTTCCTCGGACAAAAACACTTCTCCGTCAAGCACTGTATTAATCGCCCGACGCAGCAGACTGGAAGGGGCAGATTTTGCTACAAAGCCGCGCGCGCCGAGATTGAGTACAGTTTCGACAGGCGGCATCGTGTCAATACCGGATACGATGAGCACGGGGATACGCACATGACGTGCTTTCAAGGCCTGCAAGAAAGCGACGCCGTTCATCTCTTCCATCACGAGATCACACAAAATGAGCTCAAAGACTGCACCCGACTCAATCTGGCGTATAGCCTCACGCGGCGAGGCAAAGCTTACGCATTGGTAACGCGGATCGAGTGATTTGATGACCTCACGCAGACCATCAAGGAACATGTGGTGGTCGTCGATAAGGGCAATGCGGATCGATTGTGTCATTACGGCATGAATTTTGTGGAAAGGTCAGCGGATTCCATTGCGCCTATGCTTTGGCGACGTAGTCAATCACCCTTTTGGGCTCCCAGACCTGGCCATCAGACATTGCTCCAACCGCCATCGATCGTAATGATACTACCGTTCATAAAACCCGACGCATCACTAGCGAGATAGACTGCGAGCTCGGCAATTTCGTCGGGGCGTCCGATGCGGCCCATGGGCTGGCGCGCGATAAAGGCTGCGCGCGCTTCATCGTAATTGCCTTGTGCGCGCATACGACTATCAAGCGAGGGTGTCTCGACGGTACCCGGGCAAATGGCGTTGCAGCGGATGCCCCGGGACACAAAATCAGCGGCTACCGAGCGCGTGAGGCCAATGACGGCAGCTTTGCTAACGCCATAGACGAAACGGTTCGGCACACCGATGACGGAGGAAGCAACCGACGACATATTAATGATGTTGCCCGATCCCTTGGTAATCATCGCGGGCAAAAGCGCGCGCGTCATACGGTAGGCCCCGCGCGCATTCAACGTCATTGAAAAATCCCAAGCTGCCTCGTCGCAATCGAGAATCGTGCCTGCATGGACAAAGCCCGCGCAATTGAAAAGCACATCGACGGGGCCGACCGTTTTGGCAAAGACAGCAATCGCGTCAACGTCCGTCACATCGAGTTGATGCGCATCGCCGCCGGTAAAACCCTTGAGCGTGTTCGTATTAATGTCAGTTGCGATGACATAAGCACCTTCGCGCGCCATAGCCTCCGCAGTCGCGCGACCAATGCCCTGAGCCGCGGCGGTAACAACGATACGTTTGCCAGAGAGACGGCCTGGCGAGATTTTAGTCGACATGGAAGACTTCCTCTAAGGGGGACCATTTTTCGCCAGCGGGTGCACTCGACATGGGCTGCTGACACGGGTCAGTGAGTGCCCACCACTTTTGTGTGGGTTCGTGGACTGCCATGCGCGCCATATCGGCGGCAAAATCATCGCCTGAATATTCCCAATGGCTAAAGAGGAGATTTTCAGGCTCGCGCAGGTAAATCGTGTAATTGTCAATATGACAGGACTTGATCATCGCAAGCACGTCAGGCCATGCAGCAGCGTGGAGCTTTTTATACTCAACGATTTTTTCGGGCCGTACGGCAATGACATGTCCCATACGTTTGTGGCTTTTGCTCATCACATAACTCTCAGGCAGCGTTGCGGACGGATTGGGTGAGAATGGTTTTGGCTTTGATGGCAGCCCAGTCCCATTCGATGCCAAGACCTGCGGTTTCGGGCGCTATCGCATAACCGTCTGCAATAACAAGGCGTGACTGCGTGATCTCATCGAGCTGCGGGATGTACTCAACCCAGCGCCCATTAGGCACGGCGCAGGCGAGCGAGACGTGAAGCTCCATCAGGAAATGGGGCGCGACAGGTATGTTATAGGCATCGGCCATATGCGCGACTTTGAGCCAAGGCGTAATGCCACCGATGCGGGCACAATCAACTTGCACGATAGAGCAAGCATCAGCTTGCATGTAATCTTTGAACTGGCCGGCGCTATAGAGGCTTTCGCCGACAGCGACAGGAATGGATGTCATAGCCACTAAACGCGCATGACCGGAAAGATCGTCTGCAGAAAGCGGCTCTTCGATCCAGGCAAGATCAAAATCCTTGAGCGCATGGGCACGACGGATGGCGTCGCCCGCTGTGAATGCCTGATTACAATCGACCATGACCTCAAAAGCGTTGCCGAGCGCACCACGCAACGCGCCGACACGGGCAACATCCTCACTCACATGGGGTTTGCCGATTTTCATTTTTACGCCAAAGAAACCTTCTTCCCTAGCGCGTAAGGCATCTTCGATGAGTGCACCTTCGCTCAAGTGGAGCCAACCACCTTCAGTTGTGTAGGCAGGCACGCGGGATTTGGCCCCGCCTGCAAGCTTATAAAGCGGCAGCGACTGACGCCGCGCGCGCAGGTCCCAGAGGCTCGTGTCGACGGCGGCAAGCGCCAACGATGTGATCGCCCCCACAGACGTGGCATGTGTGTGGAACAGAAGATCATGCCAGATTGCCTCGATCATGTCAGCGTCGCGGCCGATAACGCAAGGCAGTAGATGATCATTGAGAAGCGCAACGACGGATGAGCCGCCTGTACCGATTGTATATGCATAGCCTGTGCCCGTCGCGCCATCGGTATCGGTGAGACGCACCAAAATTGTTTCCTGACAGACAAAACTTTGAATGGCGTCGATACGCTTCACTTTGGGCATGAGCGGTACCAAAAAAATCTCAGCATGTTCTATACGGGCCATCGCAATATCCCTGATCTATTCAATAATACGGTAGAGGCGCGCCGCTGTGACACCCCAGATGTTTTTGGCATCAGTGGGGGCTTTGTCCAGAAGCCAGTTTTCGCAAAGCATATGCCAACTTGCATAATCGGACGCGAGATTGAGCACGGGCCAGTCGCTGCCCCACATAAGGCGGGCTGAACCAAATTTCTCAAAGAGATGATTGAGCCAAGGGCGCAGCTCGCTCAAGCCCGCGCCTGCTCTCGCCTCGGTGAACAAGCCTGAGATTTTGCAGGCGACATTGGCTTCAAGTGCGAGGCGCGCCATGTCGCGTGACCATGAGGCAAAACCGGATGAGGCCGCACCACCAGCGCGAATAGGCGGCTTGGCCGCATGGTCAATGATGATGGTGAGAACCGGATAGCGGCGCGCCAGCTCGCGGATGACCTGCACATGATGAGGCAAGATTAGCGCATCAAATGTCAGATCGAGATCAATGAGCGTGCGGAAGACAGGATCAAAACGCGGCTCGAGCACCCAGAGCGGATCGTCGATTGATTGCAGCATTGGACGAATGCCTCGAAACTTCGGATGCGCGGCGAGCGACTTCAAGTCTTCGATGGCGGCGTCGCTTTCCATATCGACCCAGCCGACGACGCCACACACGAATGAAGCTTTGTCGGCAACGCCAAGAATATATTTGGTTTCCGCAAGCGCAGGTGCCGCCTGCACCAGGATTGTGCCGGTGACACCCTGTTCTGCCAAAAGAGGTGCGAGATCGGCGGGCTGGAAATCACGATAGATCGCGGCCTCAACGGATGTCGGCCAATTGCAAAAGGGTTGGCTAAGTTGCCAGACATGCTGGTGCGCGTCGATTTTCATAGCGCGCCTTTGAGCAAAGGCTGCGTGGGGAGCGGCACGTCGGTGCGCATGAGACCGGCCATCACCAAATCGATCCAGAGCGCGGGTGGAATCACCATGCGTGCCCATTCGAGATTCTGCATGAGTTCATCAAACGAACCGAAACCTGCAAGCACACTGATAATCGCGGGATGCGAATAGGGAAACTGCAGCGCGGCAGCACCAAGCGGAGTATTGTGTTTGGTACAAATCGCGGCAAGTGCTTCTACGCGCGCCATGATTTCAGGTGACGCGACGTCATAGTTAAATGTGGCGCGCTCGGTATGCTTTGCCGCCAGCACGCCTGAATTGAACACACCCGCGGCGATGACACGCACATTCACGGCTGTACAGAGATTAAGAAAATCGAGCGCCTCTTGTTCGAGAAGCGTATAGCGGCCTGCGAGCAGCATCACGTCCCAAGTGGTTTCGGCCATTGCCTCGGCGCAAATCTGCCATTCGTTGACACCAAGACCAATGGCCCCAACATCACCTGAACGGCGCAGTTCGTCCATGGCGCGAAAGCCGCCATCCAAAGCCTGTCTGAAGTGGAAAGAATGGTTATCACCGTGCGTCGCAGCACCTATGTCATGCATCAGTAGTATGTCGATGCGATCAAGGCCGAGGCGAATGAGGCTCGCTTCGTATGAGCGCATAATGCCGTCATAGGAATAGTCGAAATGCGGCTCAAAAGGATCGGCGTCTATGAAATAGGCCCGCTGCTCATGGGGACCTGCATTCGCCTTCAGGACGCGGCCTGCTTTGGAGGAAATGACAAATTCATTCCGCGAACGCGTTTGCAGGAAGGCACCGAGGCGACGTTCGCTTAGACCAAAACCATAGAGGGGCGCGGTGTCAAAATAACGGAAGCCCTGAGACCATGCGGCTTCAAGCAGGCGCCCGCATTCATCATCGGAGCGCGTGCGATAGAGATTCCCCAAAGAGGCTGCACCGAAGCCAAAGGCCGGCAGCCTGTCCAAAACACTGACAGATGATCCAGACACGGATGACACAGACGACATGATGCCTCCCCCATCCGTTTTATATAGCGGAAGTCATTTCACAAGTAAATTTCTATTACGATTACGCGGCCTGCGCCACCGCGTCAGATTGTCGATATTTTTCTGGAAATTTCAGCAGCGGCCGCCATGAGTTTTTCAGCCACATGATCTTTGGAAATCTGATTGGTGACGAGGCGCACATAGGGCGTGGTCAGAGCCGCGACGATTGCTTCATTACCGTCGCCGAGCACGGGGCAGGAAATATCAAACACGCCTTCCATGACGCGGCTTGGTTCGATCATGACGCCGCGCGCTCTGATTTCAGCACTGTCGGATTCGAGTTTTTTTAAGTCGAGTTTGGCGTTAGCGCGACGCAAAAGTGGCATTACATATTGCAGTTGATCGGGGTTCATGTGCGCTAGAATGCAACGGCCAGAGCCTGTTTCCAACAACGGCTGGCGATAGCCGACGCGAACTGTTACGCCAACGAGATCTGGCGATTCAGCGCGTGAAATCACTACGATTTGTTCATCTGAAGCAATGGCCAAATGGCAGGGATAGCGCGTGGTGGCAGCAAATTTCTCCATGACAGAACGCGCAACTTCGGTCAGCGCACGATATTGCGGACGACGCAGACCAACGCGCAGTAACTTGTCTGTCACCTGAAAATCATCGGTATCACGCGCGCGCTCGACATAGCCGCGTGATTCAAGAACGACGAGCATCCGGAAAATCTCACCTTTGGTGCGGCCCATTTCCTCGGCAAGTTGGGCGAGCGAGTAAGCCCGCGCACGTCCCGACAGAAACTCCATGATATCAAGGCCTTTTTCCAAAGCGGGCGCAGAATAGCGCAAAGCCTCGGGAGCCGACTTGGCCGGTGTTTTGGCGACCGCTTTTGCCGTCCGGGCTGATTTTGCGGCGGGCTTACCTGGCTTTGCCGGTTTTTTACCGAGAGGACGCTTCGTCACGGGTTTGCTCATTTTTGTTTGCGCCATGTCGTTTCATAATTGATATGCTTATTCTTATATGAAACGCTATAATTGTCTTGTTTTTTCCTGCCACACGATACCGATGCATTGAACCTGAAGCCGAGGCAATTGGCTATAACTGTTCCGTACGCGTTATCTCTTGGCAAGTTCCTCTTTTGCGCCGGATGCCATCCTCCATGCCGACCACGAACGATTTGCCCGCTACAGACAATTTGAATGATATTTCGATCACCGGTTGGCACACGCACGATATCCGTTTTCCGACATCCAGAGGTCTGCACGGTTCGGACGCGATGAACGTCGATCCGGATTATTCAGCAGCCTATATTGTATTGGAAACAAACCGCGGCGGGCTTGAGGGACACGGACTGACCTTCACCATCGGGCGCGGCAATGATCTTTGCGTCGCGGCAGCCGAAATGCTTGCCGAAAAACTGGTCGGTAAAAATCTGAAATCCATTACTTCGGACATGGCTGGTTTCTGGCGCTTCATCACAGGCGACAGTCAGTTGCGCTGGCTTGGGCCTGACAAGGGCGTTGTGCATCTCGCCACTGGCGCAGTGGTGAACGCTGTTTGGGATCTATGGGCGAAGGCAGAACAAAAGCCGGTCTGGCGACTTGTCGCTGATATGACGCCCGCTCAGCTCGTTGCCTGCATCGACTTTCGTTACCTCAGCAATGCCATCACGCCTGATGAGGCGCTTGCGATTTTTAAGCGGGCCGCAACAAGCAAGGCAGAGCGCATCACAAATCTGATGAAACGCGGCTATCCTGCCTACACAACGTCTGCCGGTTGGCTTGGCTATGACGATGCGACAGTGCGGCGTGCAGCGAGCGAGGCTTATGACAAGGGCTTCCGGCATTTCAAGTTGAAGGTCGGACAGAACATTGAGGATGATAAGCGGCGCGCGCGGATTTTACGCGACGTGATCGGCAATAACGCAAGGCTAATGTTTGACGCCAATCAGGTATGGGAAGTGAGTGAGGCGATTGCATCCATGGTGCAACTTGCGGAATTCGACCCGTGGTTCATTGAGGAACCGACATCGCCTGATGACATCTTGGGACACGCAGAAATCCGGCGCGCCGTTCATCCCATCAAAGTTGCAACCGGCGAGATGTGTCAGAATCGTATTTTGTTCAAGCAATTCATGCAGGCCGATGCACTGGACATTGTGCAGATCGACGCCGTGCGTGTCGGCGGACTTAATGAAAATCTTGCGACAATGGTAATGGCGGCAAAATTCGGCAAGCTCATCTGCCCGCATGCGGGTGGCGTCGGCCTCTGTGAGTATGCCCAGCACCTGTCGATGATCGATTATCTGGTCATTTCAGGCAGCATGGAGGGGCGCGTTTGCGAATTCGTCGACCATTTGCACGAGCATTTTATTGATCCCTGCATTGTCGAGGATGGTCACTACGTAACGCCGCTGGCTGCGGGTTTCAGTATCGAGATGAAGCCACAATCGATTGCAGACTTTACCCACATCAAATGAGCGTGGCGTCAACGACGCTCGCGACTTGTGCGGCAATGTCGCTGATATTTTTTTGACCGAGAATAACGGCGAGAAGAAGCCGCGCTTTAGGACCGCTTAAGTCTCCACAGAAAATGGCACCCGCACGTTTCAGATCAGCGCCCCCGCCCTGCCCGTAGATCGGCGCGACGCGCCCCTCGGGTGAGCGTGATGTGATGAGGACCGGAATTTTCTTTGCTGTGAGTTCTGCCACGATGTCTACAATCACAGGTGTTGCGTTGCCACGCCCCGTGGCGGACAGCACGAGACCTTTAGGCGGATTGTCGGCGATAAGTCGAACGAGGCGCTCGCCGCCACCCAATGTAAGCGTGATGAGATCAACAGGGCGAGCGGGCGCGACGAGGTCGAAACGCGGATAGGATGCGGGACGGCGCGTAAGACGCACAATGTCCTGATCAACTGCACCCAGTGGACCATTCGATGAACCGAACGTGTAGCGCCGCGCGCTGTGCATCTTTGTGGCATCACGCGCCGAGAGCACATCGCCGTCAAATGTGATGAGGACACCGAGACTCTGAGCCTGAGTGCTTGCGGCCACACGGATAGCGTCAGCGAGATTGCGTGGGCCGTCGCGGTCTTGTTCGTCAGCGGCAGCTTGTGCGCCTGTGAACACAACGGGCTTTCCCGGAGCGAGCATCAGATCAGCGAGGAAGGCTGTTTCCTCCAACGTGTCTGTGCCGTGAGTGACGACAATACCGATAACATCGGCACGAGCGCGTTCTATCACTATGGCGTTGACGATCAACTCAGCATCATCGAGCGAAAGGCTCGCACTGTTCTTGGCAAGGATGTTGCGGCCTTCGACTTGAGGTAAGTTCTCTACCTTCAGCCTGCTCAGCAAATCCGTAACACTCAATGAGGTGCTGACCGAGCCTTTGGTGACATCGAAGGCGGACGCAATCGTTCCTCCTGTTGTCAGAACGACAACGCGACCAGTCTGCGACATGGATCCCCCTCAGCCTTTGCTTCCTTTGTGCGAGCCTCGCATAAAGCGTTCCCCTACAAAAGAGTGTGGACAAGCAAAAAAGGTTCACGGGCCTAGTTCATATATTGCTCGTTGCCGACAAAGCCGATTTTGGTGACACCTAAACGCTGAGCAGCGGACAGCACCCTAGCGACCACGTCGTACTCAACATTACGGTCGGGGCGGAGGTGTACTTCCGGTGCGGGGTCGGCGATGGCGGCAGCGGCGAGCTTATCTTCCAGCTCCAATTCATCGGCGAGTTTGACGCCGTTCCACCATGAGAAACCTTCCGCATCGACCTGCAACTGCACGACGCTTGGCTTTACGGGTTCCTTTTGCAGTGTCACTGACTGGGGCATATCGAGTTTGATCGCGTGCGTTTGCAACGGGATCGTGATGATGAGCATAACGAGAAGTACGAGAAGCACGTCGATCAGGGGTGTCGTATTGATCTCCATCATCGGATCGTCTTCAGCGCCCGGTCCACCAACATTCATGGCCATAATAATTGCTCCTCTAGTTGCCGAGCTGGGGTTCTGTAACGAAGCCGACTTTGGCGATGCCGGAGCGCTGGATGTCGAGGATGAGACGCCCCACAGCTTCAAAGCGCACCGACTGATCGCCGCGCACCTGAATTTCGGGTTGCGGGTCCATGATCGCAAGAGTTTCGAGCTGCTTCATCATAGCTTCACGATTAGGCACCAATGTCGCGTTCCAGAAATAGCGACCTTCTGCGTCAACAGCGATGGTGATGTTTTTAGGCTCCGTCACGTTGATCACGCTACTGGTTTTAGGAAGCGTGATCGGTACAGTCTGAATCGCCACCGGAATGGTGATAAGGAAGATGATGAGCAGGACCAGCATTACGTCGACAAGTGGCGTTGTATTGATGGTCGAGATAACCTCATCATCGTCGTCGTCGCTCGCAAAACTCATTGCCATGATGGGCCTTTCAGGCAATTTTGCCGGTGAGGATGCGGAGCTGTACTTCGGTGGCAAAACGACGCGCGCAGCCAGCAATTGCCTTGTTGCGGCGGGTGAGAAGATTGTAACCAAGCACGGCGGGCACAGCGACAGCGAGACCGATGGCCGTCATGATGAGACTTTCGCCGACGGGGCCGGCCACTTTGTCGATCGAAGCTTGTCCCGACACGCCAATGGCGACGAGCGCATGATAGATTCCCCAGACCGTGCCGAACAGACCGACGAAGGGCGCTGTTGAGCCGACGGTGGCGAGAAACGCGAGGCCGCCCTGAAGTTTAGCTGTCAGATTTTCAACAGCGCGGTGCAGGGCCGCCATCGTCCAATCAGACAGCGTGACTTCGCTTGAGAGACCTTTCGAGAATTGTACTACTGCTTCTTCGCCGCCTTCGGCGATGCCGCGATAGGTGTTATTGCGCGGCAGCGCCGCGATACCGTCACGTAAAGTCTCGGTTGGCACAAAGAGTTTGATGACACGATTGAACTGGCTGAACTGACGACGCTGTTCGATGAGCTTGGTAATGAGGAAGTACCATGTCCCCATCGACATGAAACCGAGGATCATCAACGTGCCTTTGGCAACGCTGTCACCTTGCGCCCAGAGGGCTTCGAGACCATAGGGATTTGCCGGCCCAGGCACCGCTGCGGCGTCGACAGGAGCGGCTAAGGGGTCCGTTGCTGCGACATCAGCTGTTGCCGGCGTTGCGGCGGGTGTTGTAGCGGCTGCGACCGTGGACTCGGCATCCGCCCGCGCTACGGCCGGGAGGGTCACATAAGCCACACCCAGCGCCAGCACCATTGCTGCGGTGGCGGATTTGAGGGTCACAAAAATTGCGGGGGTCTTCATTTGTTTCGTTCCTTGTACTCTCAACAGGTAAGAATTGTTCTGTGTGGCGTGATCAATCGGTGAGCTTGAAAATCACCGAGTATTTCATCCAATGGCCCGCGGGACGGCCGTCGAGGATCGCGGGTTTAAAGGTCCATTTGCGGCGCGCATGAATGAGTGCCACTTTGTCGAGCCGCTCAAAGCCGCTTGACGATTCAACCTTGCCGTCTGTTACCTTGCCTGTTTCTGACACATAGAGAAGGAGGCCTACGCGACCCTCCTCGCCATTGCGACGCGAGGCGGGTGGGTAAGGCGGTTGTGTATTCCCCTGCACCGGGATGGCTTGCGGAATCGCCGGTGCGGGCTCTCGTACGACGGGCACGACTTCGGGCTTTGCCATCTGCACTTGCCTGATAGTGTTTTGCGGCGCGACCGGCGGTGGCGTGAGCTTCACCTTGGGCGGTGGCACATAGGCCTCTTTGGGTTTTACAGTTTCTGGTGGCGGTGGCGCAGTCGGAGCGGGCACGGGAGGCTCGGCGATGAGCGCCACTTCCAAAGGTTCCTGCACCGCTTCGATGACGTCACGCGCGAGACCACTCATCAAAGCCCAGATGAGGAGCGCATGGACGCCGACGGCCACACCCAATCCAATCATCCGGCGCGTCGGCGGCGGACCATCTGAATAGGCCAACATACTCATTTCCTATTCCTATCCTTTAGGTGAGCAATGCCGGGGAGCGCATCGCCTGTATTGGACTCATTGCACGAGAAGTGCCAAGTGGATCGCTGTGAACTGTCACTTGTCCGCTTCACCCAAACCGACAAAGCCACCGCGGTAATAGACAAGCGGCGCAAGCTCCGGTGACACGCGTGCAGCACGCACAAAGCCTATGAGAATATCGTGATCACCGCCGCGAAAGCAGTCGTCGAGGTCGCATTCAAGCGAGGCGCTGATGCCAGCAAACAGAGGTGCGCCATTTTTACCCAAGCTATATTCGACGCCGTCAAACTTTGTTGAACCGTTCGATGTCGCAAATCTCCTGGCAATACTGCCCTGACCTGCTGAAAGAATGTTCACTGAGAAAAAACCTGCTCGTTTTATGTGCGCCAACGTTTCGCTTTTCAAAGCAAGTGAGACAAGAACGAGCGGCGGCACCAAAGAAAGCGCGGAAAAAGCACTGACTGTTGTGCCGACTGGGCTTTCGCTCGCCTTGGTTGTGAGCACAGTGACACCGCTTGCAAAGCTGCCCAGCGCGTTGCGATAGATTGTCGGGTCCACAATCGTTTCTTTGTCATCAATATTTGTTGCGTATTCCATAAAATCAACTCGTCGCGTGTCAGAAAGGATTGTCGCCATAGACAGGCTTGTAAGAAATCTCACCCGCGTCATCGGGTGCGCGGCCACAAATGGCTAGTGCCGTAAGAGCATAGATGAGAGCGCTGTTTTTCAAATCTTCAGGTGTCGGCCGCCAGCGCGGCATGCCCGTTGTGACAGCCGGTATGCGATGCATATTGAAGACGTTTTGATCGCGCCACATGCTTGAATAAACAGGGTTGGCGCGCTGCAATGGTTCATTGAGCGTGAGCTTGGTCGCGTCTGACACAGCGGCGACAAGAGGTGCCACGTCATCAGCATTCGCTTCAAAGCCGTGACGCACCACCATCGGTTCGATATCGAAGCCTTCGATATCGAACGTGCGCATCATCGCATTGAGCTCGTGGAGAATATCGGCGGCTTTCTGCTTTGGAGTGAGGCCGACTTCAAGATAGATCGAGACTATCTCTGTGCCGGTGCCAAACGAATAGGGGATGCCCGCCTTGATGGAATCGATTTGTGTTTTGGGAATAGCAACACCGCCTTCGCTTTCATAGCGATGGCGCTCCGGCATCGCCCTGCCCCATTTATGAAGCGTGTCGATGATGGGCCCCAAACGATAAATAGGGTTGGGATGCTCACCGATATTTTCGGGGTGCTCCATGATCGGCGTGAATATGCCCTGACCATAGATGCGGATGCGAAAGACAGCGTAGCCTGAGCCGATCCATGTGAGGCCGAAATCGCAGCCCTCTGCAGCAATAGCATAATCAGGTGCGACGCCGCCGTGATGAAAGAGGTAATGTGCGCCAATGTCTTTGCCGAGATAGTCGACGCCTTTACGGTCCTCAATCGGCTCAGGGCCGATCTCGCCGGGACAAGCGGTGAGATAGAGCTTTCCCGCAAGCGGGATTCCTGCCTTGCGCAAGGCTTTCGCGGCGATCATGAAACAGCTCATGGGGCCGCGATCATTTGCAATCGGATAGCCAAAGAGCTTGCCGTCTTCAAGCCAGCATTCGAGCCATTCGCGATTATCGAGCGTTTGCGAGCGATACTTAGCACTATCGAGATCGGGCTCGTAAGTCGGGCTTTCTGTATCTAAATGTGCGGTGAAAAGGAGATTAGCTCCCTCGGCCTTCCCCCCATATTCTCCGATGACGTTTTGGCGCTCCGGTGTTGCACCGACGCTGCGCGGAGAAAATCCCTCGCGCTTCATCCAGTCAAACACATACGCGCTGGCCGCTGCTTCGCTTTTGGAGGGGCTGGGAATATTGCCAAGTTCAAGCGCCAGCGCCGTCAGTTCATCGCTGTCAATTGCAGCTTCGAGGGCGGCATGCTCAGCTTCGCTCACCTTGTAAGGAGCTTTGCCTTTGATGGTGAAATAGCCACTCATGAGCATGTCCCCCACGCATCGGCGATCTCTTGCGTCGAACGGATGATTGCGCAGTTGAGTTCGAGCATTCGCAATGCCGCTTCATGAACGTCCGCACCGTAAGCAGCACAAGCATCCTCGGCGATGACGATATGATAGTCGCGATGGAAAGCGTCGCGCACCGTGCAATCGATGCAGCACTCAGTCGTGAGTCCGCACATGACAAGCGTGTCGACACCGAGTTTCTTCAATACGTCTTCAAAGCCGGTGGCGTAGAAGGCGCTGTATTTAGGTTTCATTACTACGAGATCGCCTGCCTGCGGCTGGGGACCATAGAAATCCGCACCCACCGTGCCGATCCGACAGACACTGCTTTCGGCTTCCGGATCACCTTCGCGGCGGCGCATGCGCTCGATCCAAACGGGGCTATCGGTTTCAGGTGAAGTCGCAAGGCCGATAAAGACCACTGGTACATTTGCATCGCGCGCTGCCGCGATCAGATTTTCGGTCTGCGCAATCGCAGCGGGAACCGCACTCATATCGACGCCATAGCCACCAAGCACACCATCGGGCGAGGCGAAATCAACCTGCACGTCAATGACGCAAAGAGCCGAGCGTGCGGGCGCGATCCATTCAGGCAACCCATCCATTTGAGACATTGTGTAACTCATCGACAGACTGCTCATGCGAAATGGGCCTTCAACCGCGGCAGGACTTCGGCACCCATGATCGAAAGGCCTTTGACGTAGTCAGGGAAAATCAGCATGACGCCGTCAAGTTCGCAGCCTTCGATCTGCTCTTTGAGTTTTTCGAGACAAGTCGCAGGAGTCCCATGCACGGTATGGGTCATGAACGTGTCTTTAGCTTTTTCGCCCATGACAGCGGGGCTGCCATCCACTTCCATGCCATAAGAGCGCATCATACCTTGTACGGCGCCCCAATCGAGACCTTCTTTGTAATAAGCAACAGTGCGGGCCGCCTCGTCGTCGGTGTCACCGAAGACAACCGTGCTCATGGCAAAGACTTTGATCGTAGTGTTGTATTCAGACGCGACGCGGCGCGCGAGACGGCTGATACGCAGTGTGTCGGCCGCATCCTTGCCACCGATAAAGCAGGCATCGGTGTTTTGCACGGTGAAGCGAAGACCACGCTCAGACTGACCCGCGCAAATGAGGTAGGGACGTGGTGACGACATGGGCTTTGGTTCGGAGACGCAGTCTTTGAAGTTAAAAAACTCGCCGTCGTAGTTCACATGGTCTTGCGTCCACATGGTTGTGACGAGCTTGGTCCATTCTTCGGCATAGCGATAACGCCCGTCGTGATCAAGTTCTGGCCAGGCACCCATCTGATTGAATTCATCTTTGAACGAACCCGACACGATGTTGAGCCCGGCTCGTCCGCCTGAAATGTGATCAAGCGTTGTAATCATCTTGGCGACGACTGCGGGATTTTGTAGCAACGTGTGAACGGTGGCGATGATGCGCGCGTTCTTTGTCACCTCGGCAATACCTGCCATCATGGTAACACTTTCAAGCGACGTGCCCCAATGTTCGGTCTCTCCGCCAAAGCCACGCCATTTCATCATCGACATGATGAAATCAAGCCCAATGTCATCAGCGAGAATAGCTGCTTCACGATTTTGCTTGTAGGAAGCATCAAGGCGCGGGGCGTTTTTGGATATGATCCAGCCGCCATTGGCGATAGGAAGGAAGACACCGAATTCTTTTTTCGAGGCGGGGGCATTCATTGGCGCGGAACCTTTTGTTAGCGGAACTGTTAGGATTTTGTGAAGGGCGAATTATTCGGCTACGGCTTTCAGCTCGCCAAGAGCGCGGGCGTCACCCTCATCTTTCGCTTCGCGCAAAGGCGGGCGCATGAAGAGAACGGCGATAAGCATAGCAGCCGGCACAATCGTGTAGAGGAAGAAGGCGTAAGAGAAAGAACCTGTCTGGTCGCGCATATAGCCACCGAGCACGGGGCCGAAGGCGGCGAGCGTTGCACCGACATTCATCAACGAGAAAAGTTCCAGATACGCACTACGCCCAAAATAATTCATCAACAATACGCAGGTCGCCAGAAACGTCATGCCATAGCCGATGCCGATGCCGACGGCGTAGATAATGAGAGCAAGCCAGTTGGTGCCGATGCCAAGGCCAATCATGCCTGCAACAAGCATCGCGAGCGCGATGACAAGGAGAATTTTGGGGTCGATATATTCACCGATAAAACCACTGACCGCGCGCGAGGCCGAATTGAGGAAAGCTTCGAAGCTGAGCAGACCGCCGGCCACGCCCATAGCGACGCCAATTTCTGAAAGATGCGCGACGGAGAGACTGTTCACTGTGATACCGCAAAGGAGAAAAGACATGTGCGCGGCAGCAATGATATAGAACTGTGGTGTGCGCAGAGCCTGTTTGGCGGTCCACTTTTGTGTTGTGACGTAAACGCCAGACGTGTTTTCAATAATGGCGGCCTCTGCGATATCTTCGGCCTTTTGATCTTCATCTTTGCCTTCACGTAGGAAGGCCGCGCAGATGAGACCGGCAATCGTTGTAAGGATCGCCACAATCATCCAATGCATGCGCCAATCGTCCCAGACGCCAACAGCGGCAAAATATATGAGCGGCCCAGCGATGCCACCGACGCCACCGATGGTGAAGTAGATGCCGAAGGCGAATGACTGCTTTTTAAACGTGCGCCCGATCATGTAGGTGCCGGGCACTGTCGCGACGAATGAAAAGCCCATGCCGGTGAGAAGCATGGCTAGAAAGTAGGTGGGCACGTCCTGCACGGTGTAGAGGAGCATAAAACCCGCGGCGAGAATGGCCGTGCCGATGAGAAGCGTGACGCGCACACCAACTTTACGGATGAGGAAAGCGGGCGGAAAACTCGACAGGCCACAGGAGATGCCCATGATCGTGAAACCGAGACCGGCGGACGTCCAATCCCAGTTAAGCTCCTTCACCATCGCCGGCAGCACAACACCAAGCGAAGTAAAGGTACCGGCTGTGACGAGAAAAAAGATGGCACTGAAAGACAGCAAAACGAACCACGGGTAGATTTTGGAATTGTCGGAGTTCATGTGCTGTCCTTCAGGCTTCTTTGACGCAGTTACTCAGGCTTTAGATAGTTTAGAAACGGTAGGTTGCAGTTGTGCGCCATTCGCGACCTTTACTCGGCAATACGGCGACGTCGCCATAAAGATCCTGAAGGGGCGTGAAGTATTCTTCATCGAAGACGTTGTCGATGTTGAGAGCGACACGCCAATCGGCGAAGTCCACATAGGCTGATGCCTGAACGAGGAAGTAATCAGGATACTTTACAGGTGAAGCAGCAAGACCTGCTGTTGACGACACGTAGCGCACACCAACGGTCGAACCTGCGTAACCCCAATCATATTTGTCGGATGTGAACGTGCTGTAGAGGCTCGCCACGACTTCCGGGATGCGACGATCTTCGATTTCGCCGGAGTAGTAGCTGTTGCCAGTGATGGCTGCGATGCCGCTGAACGAGTAGCCGACAAGACCTGCACCATAGTAGTCAGCCGGGTTGTAACCAAAGGTTGCCGGCGTGAAGTAGTAGAAGGCATCATAGCTGTCGAGGAAGGTTGTCTTCTGGACATTGCCCGCGAATGTGAAACTCAGATTCTTCGTGGCGAGATAGCGCAGTTCCAGTTCGACACCGCGTCCTTCGGTCTCATCAACACCGCCACCAACGGGATCAAGCACGGTGCGGTGCTGGAGGTAGTAAGCGAGAGCGCCCGTCAGCACACCGTTGAAAGCGTCGAGCTTGATGCCCGCTTCGGCAAGATCACCCTCGGAGAGCCAGTTCTTGTTCGCGATATTGGTGGGCGACACGTCACCCGCCTGGCCAAACTCGATGGCGGATGTCTCAGCATAAGTCACATAAGGACGAATGCCATATGGACCTTTGTACATGGCCATAGCGCTGTAAGTGAAGTCAGCGTCATTATCGTGCTGTGCACCAGGCGTGCAATAGCAGAGCGCGCCTGTGTCATTGGCATCAACGGTGTAGCTATCATAGCGACCCGTCAGCGTGATCGTCATCTTGTCGTCGAGGTCAAAATCACCCATCGCGAAGAAGCCGGTATCGTCCCATGTCGAGTCGTTATTGTAATCCCATACATAGCCCGAGCCAGCGATGAAGGGTGAGCCTAGGGTGTCGGTGGGTGTGGCACCGAGCGAGATGTCGCGGCGGTCAAGCGCGATGCCGCCATAGTTAAAGGACTCTTTTTTATTGGCTTCGTAATAGCGATAGCTTGTGCCGACATTGAAGCTCGCATTAAGCGGTAGGTTGGGCGCATTCACATCGAAGGCGTAGCTGACGCGACCCTCGGTCGTTGACGCGTCATAGTCGGCGGGAAAGCCATAGCTTACGAAACGCTGGTTCGATAACGAGTCATAGAACAGTTGCATCGACAATTTGGAACCGTTGCCGAAGGCTTTGATGAGATCGCCGTAGAGGGTGAGTGTTTCGGTATCGGAGAAATCTGAATCGCTCGTATAGACATCACGATGGCTTAGTTGTGTGGTGCCGACGCCTGTATCAAGCTGACGATAGACGAGAGGAACATCGCAAAAGCCGAAGCATTCCGGCGCATGCGTGAGGCCGCCGGGAGGTAATTCAGAGCGATCAACATAACCATTGCCATTGGCATCGATGATGCCTGTGTTTTGACCGGTGATGTAGGTGCCGTTGTCGATCAGGCTTTGCGTGACGCGGTTCCAGCCCGGTGTCTGCACATAGCCTTCGGAGTTATAGTACATGGCACCGCCGCCATAGGTCCAACCGTCCAACGTGTCGAATTGGGCGGTGGTCTGGAGGAGCTGGTGCTCTGGCTCGATACCGCGGTAGTAGCTTTCGGAATCTTCTATTTCGCCATAGACGAAAACGCCGCCGCCGGTGTCACCGAAGTTCAACGGGATGCCAGCTTCAAAACTGCCATTCTTCTTGCCATAGGAACCGAGCGTGCCCGTCACCTGACCGGACACTTCTGTCATATAGCCGGCTTCTTCGCTGACCTTAGCGGTCTTGGGCTCAAGATTGAGCAGACCACCGACTTTGCCGGGACCGAAATTAGCTGTCGGCGGTCCGCGCAAAATATCAACGCGCGACGTCGCCCCCAGCGGCGTCTGATAAGTACCGCGGTTTTCGATGCGCTTGAACCCGTGGAAATAAGTTTCGGCGAGAAGACCACGCACATTGAGCGCGCCTTCGACACCATAGTATGAAGAGGTGAAGGTGCCCGGCGACACGGCGGCGAGATCGTCCACGGTTGTCACACCATAAGCGGCCATTGTTTCATCGCTGACGAATGAGGCCGAACGCGGCGTCTCAAGCAGTGGCTTTTCGAGCCCAAGCAAAAGATTGCTCGGTTGCTTTTCGAGAAGACCCGCTTTGTCGCGTTCTGAAATGACGACCATTTCATCAACCGCGGCGGTTTTGGCTGCCTCGTCCTTTGTCTCTTGTTCTGTCGCGGCGGTGGTCGCCGCATCAGTTGTGGCTGTCGTTTCAGCCGCCCATGCGCCGAGCGGCGCAAGCCCCGTGACAACGACGGCTGCCATTGCCGTTCGTGAGACCGAATTAATCAAACTTAACTTGCCCATGCCTGAAAGGCCCCCTTATCTACTACGCAGAACCAGATTGTTCGCAGATGCAGGATACAGAGAGCAAGGCCTATGCCACTTGGGTAACATATTGATCTATATAGTGAAATTTATTTTTTAAGCATGCCCCGCAATGAGTTTTGACAAAAAATCATCACGCATCGCAACATCGTCCACTTGTTTGCACCCGTTAACGGCAGTTGGCCGTCCGCGCACAAAATTCGACAAGTTTCCGTGCGCGTAAGACGCGTTTGATCAAGTGGCTTTAGGGCAACGGTTACGAGATTGCTCGTCGGCGAACCGGACAGCGCATGCGTAAAATGACGTAAGGCTTGAGAAAATGTGGTTAAGGGCGGTGTGAGCCGATGCGCGGCGGCGCGGGGGTCACAGACGTCAAACACGCGCTGAAAAATGTAGCAACGCTGTTTGAGTGCCAATTTGTTGATCAACCCGCCCTTGTGCCAACACAACGAAAAAATCCACACAATTCATTGGGCGCTTCCATACAAGACCAGCCAAAGAATGAAGACTTAACTGCGCTCACACATTGTTAGAAGTGACGCTGAGTCTGAAGCGACACTGGGTAAGAAGTGACGCATAGAGCATGACAACCGACAACCTCATTCGTACCCGTCCGTTGATGGCGGGTTTTGGTGTAGAGATTCTTGATGTGGATCTCTCGACGGCGGACGAAGACGCAAGGCAAAATGTAATCAGACTGTTCCACGAGAATGGCGCGATAGTGTTGCGCGGTCAGACCATGGCGCCTGATGACTTGATGGCTTTCATCAAGCTCTTTGGCGAACCGGAAGACCACACACAGACAAAGTTCACCCTGCCCGGCTATCCGAAGATTTTTCTGTTGTCGAATAAGGAGGTCGATGGCAAGCCCATCGGGGCACATAATGACGGTGTAGGCTGGCACACCGACTACTCTTACAAAGAAGAGCCGGTGATGTGCACGATGCTCTATGCCATCGAAGTGCCGCCTGAAGGCAGTGACACGCTGCTCGCGGATCTTTGTGTCGCCTATAATGTTTTACCCGATGCGCGCAAAGCAGAACTCGACGGGCTAATGTTGCATCACTCCTATCAGCACCTGATGTCGAGCCGCGAATTTGGCCGCATGGAACTTTCAGATGAGATGAAGGCGGCCAATCCTGACGTCATCCATCCGCTTATCCGAACGCATCCCGCCAATGGGCGCAAAGCCTTGTGGGTGAGCACCGGCACGGTCAAAGGTGTGATCGGTATGGAAGACGCTCAAGCCCAAGCGTTGCTTGACGAGTTGGTAGAGTTTGTCACTGAGGAGCGTTTTGTCTATCGCCACAAATGGCAAGCGGGCGATATTCTCGTTTGGGATAATCGTTGCACCCTGCATACGGGCACGCTGTTTGACGATACAAAATATGTGCGCCTTATGCACCGGCTCTGGGCCAAGGGCGACAAACCTTTCTGAGACCGCGCCTCTCCTTCCGACTGGAAAATATATGACGAGCCTTAAGCCCAAAGTCTGGTGGATCACCGGCGTCAGTTCAGGATTTGGCAGAGCGATTGCCGAGGCGGCACTCGCGCGTGGTGACACAGTTGTGGGTACGGTGCGGCGCGAGGCGGACGCCAAGGGCTTTGAAGCACTCGCCTCTGGACGCTCTTTAAGTTTCATCCTCGATGTCACGGACGATGAAGCGGTGCACAAAACTGTTTCATTCATTGAGATCGCAACAGGTGGCATCGACATTCTTGTCAATAATGCAGGCTATGGTCTTGTCGGCGCGATTGAAGAGGCAACATCTGCTGAAATCCGTTCGCTGTTTGACGTTAATGTATTTGGGGCGATCAGCGTCATTCAAGCAGTCTTACCCTATATGCGCGGGCGGCGAGCGGGGCGCATTATCAATGTTACATCAGTGAGCGGACTAGCACCCTGGATGGGTACGGGAATTTATGGCGCGAGCAAATTTGCGCTGGAATGTATAGGTCAGACGCTCGCTGAAGAGGTGAAGCCACTTGGTATTAAGGTAACAAACGTGGCGCCCGGCGGCTTGCGAACGGATTTTGCCACGCGATCGCTCACGACGTGCAAGGCCGAGATTGCCGATTACGAACCGACGGCGCATATGGCTCGCAGCATTTTGTCGAGAGGCGGCGGTAGCGAGAAGGGCGATCCGGAAAAAGCGGCGCACGCGGTACTGGCTATCGCTGACGCGGACGAGCCGCCAATGCATCTTCTGCTCGGTGCCGACGCGATGCATTATGTCGGGCGCTCGCTCGGTGCCTTTCATGCGGAAATAGCTGACTGGGCACCGCTTACGGTTTCAATCGCCTACGACAAATAGCTTCAGAGAAGGCCAAAGAAAAAGAGCGGCACTTATATGCCGCTCTTTTTGTATCTGCGTTGCGCTCAGGTCGGTCGGCGCGTCTCAGCGACAGTGACGCGGTAGCCAGAACGGACCTGCGGGAAATAGTCCCAGACTGCCAAATGCCATGTGCAGCGATTGTCCCAGAAGGCTACCGATTTCGGCTGCCAGCGAAAACGCACATGGAAATTGGGGTTGGAACAATGCTTGTAAAGCATCTCCAACACACCATCGCTTTCGGCTTTGCCCAAGCCCACAATGTTTGTCGTGTATGACGGATTGACAAAGATACCCTTCTTACCGGTCACGGGATGCGTGCGCACAACGGGATGCGTGCTGCAAGGAAAGCGTTTATTCGGGTTGTTGGTGATCGGTCGATAGACGTGCTCACCATCATGAACCGCCATCAAGCCATCGAGATAGGTCTGCATGCCGGGCGAAAGCGCATCATAGGCGGCATACATACTCGCAAACATCGTGTCGCCGCCGAACTCCGGCACGATGGGTAAATAGAGAATGCTGCCCATGGGGGGAGTATCATTGCAGGTAAGGTCGGAATGCCAGTTTTCACCTGCGACAAATTTTGAATTCTCATCAGCATGGATCGCGACGATTTCTGGGTGCTCAGTAAGTCCCGCCACGCCGCTATGGATAGCAAGCTCACCAAAGGCGCGGCCAAGTTCTTTGTGGCGCTCATGCGTCAGATCCTGATCGCGCAGGAAAATCACCTGATGTTCCATCAGGGCACCATGCAACTCGTCGATGAGTTTGTTGGTGATCGGTTTGGAAAGATCAATGCCTCCGATTTCCGCGCCAATGCGTGCTGTCATTGGTTTTACAGTCAATATTTCGTATTCCATAAACCCAAATCCTCTACAGCGCACCTGAACCCAACGAACCATGCTCACCCCTGAATGCTAAACAAAAGCCGTTCCACATGCTTGTCTCTACGCGCCCGCGCATTTGTCTCGCAGCACATTTTCTGGCAGCCGTCGCCGTAAGCTGCTGCTGCTTTTCGCGGCGTTTGCACGCCCGTTAAATAGGCAAAGGGGTACGCGCGTGGACCTTTGGCAATAGTTTGGACGCGTGGCGCCAAGCGGACGGGACCGCTTTCTGCCTAATCTGATGTCTCGCCCGATGAGGCCCGATATTTGCTCTGTCGTTCAACGACAGTTGCGTATGAGCGGAGACAAGAATGCCGAGCACTATTCTCACCCCTGAATTCTTCGACGGGCTGCAAAGCTCGGTGATTGGTGTCAGCAAAGCCGAAACTTTGCCGCCCGCTTGTTACACAAGCGAAGAATTCTTTGAGTTTGAGAAAGAAGCCCTGTTTAACCGCGAATGGCTTTGCACCGGCCGCGCCGATTGGGTGAAGAGCCCCGGCGATTTTTTCACCGTCACCCATATTGGCGAACCGCTCATCATCACACGCACACGCGCAGGTGAGCTCAAAGCCCTCTCTGCTGTCTGTCAGCACCGCGCAATGCTGGTCGCTGAAGGTCGGGGCAATACCAAGGCTTTCGTCTGCCCTTATCACCACTGGACCTATGCACTCGACGGGCGCCTGATGGCGGCCCCTGCCATGAGCGAGACCTGTGACTTCAGCCGTGATGAGATAAGGCTACCTGAGATCAAAACCGAAGTCTGGCAAGGCTTTGTCTTTGTGAATTTTGACGCGGAAGCCGCGCCGCTTGCGCCGCGATTGACGACAGTCAGCGAGGCTTTAGCGAACTACGATCTAATGAGCGCTGAAGGCGCGGTGCCCGACGCACCAATGAGTTTTCCATGGAACTGGAAAGTCATGATGGAAAACAACAATGACGGCTATCACGCCAACAAGCTCCATAAAGGCCCTCTCCACGATTTCATCCCGAGCGAATTAGCGACCTTTCCTGAGATGCCCGAAGGAAGCGCGGGCTACCTGCGCTTCAACGGCACGCTGCATAAAGATGCCGCCTTCAACATTTTGCAAAAAGCGATCTTGCCGGTCTTCCCGAAGCTCACTGACGAGGAACGCCACCGCGCACTCTTTGCCAATATCCCGCCAACACTATCGCTCGTCGTCACGGCCGACATGGTGATTTACCTGATCCTGCATGCGGAAAGCGCCAACACCCATTCCATGACAATCGGCTGGCTTGTGGCACCTAGCGCTATGTCGGAACCCTTATTCCAAGAGCGCCTCGACATGAATATGCAATCGGCCATGGAAATCACCAAGCAGGATCTCCACGTTGATAAGCTTGTGCAGATCGGCCTCAAATCACGCTTTGCGGTGCGCGGGCGGTATTCGTGGCAGGAACGTGCGCAGAGCGATCTCAATCAATGGCTCGTTTCGCGCTACCGCGCTTGCTGGGATGAGATGCAAGAGCCGCAGTCACGTCTCAAAGTGCACGCCGAATAATGCCTGAGAAGAACCACGTCATGCAAAAAACCGCTCCCGCCATTTTCTTCGGCCATGGCAGTCCGGGTAATGTGATGGAAGACAATGCCATAACACAATGTTGGGAAGCGCTTGGTCATGAGATCGGCAAGCCCAGAGGCATCATCTGTGTATCAGCTCATTGGTATACGCATGGCATCTATGTGAGTGCCGCAGCAAAGCCCGACACCATTCACGATTTTGGCGGCTTCCCGCAAGAGATGTATCGCCTGCAATATCCCGCTGCCGGTGCGCCAGAACTCGCAGCGGCGATTGCGGCCCGTCTTGCGCCGCTTGATGTGACGCCCGATCCGGAACGTGGCTTTGATCACGGCTCTTGGTGTGTACTTTCTAAAGTCTATCCGGATGCTGACGTGCCCGTTGTGCAGGTGAGCATGGACATGACTTTGCCGCCGGAAGCGCATTTTGAGATCGGGAAACGTCTCGGCACGTTTCGTGATGAAGGCTATCTGCTCATGGGTTCCGGTAACATTGTGCACAACCTGCCAGAAATGGATTGGCAGATGCGTAGTGGCGCTTACGACTGGGCGACGCGTTTTGGTGATCATATCCGCGCGAGCATTGAGGCCGACACCCCTCAGGGCATTGTCAATTATGCTGCTCAAGGACGCGACGCGACGCTTTCTGTCCCGTCGCCTGATCATTACCTGCCACTGCTCTATGTCATGGGCGCGCGCCGTCCAAATGACTCACTGCGCTTTGAAACAACAGTCGTCGAGTATGGCTCGCTCGACATGACGAGTGTGGTGATCGGCGCATGAATAAACGTCTCTTGGCCATATCTATTGCGTGCTGACACAAGACGGCAGATCACGCTCAGCTGACACTCAAATATCTGTCTTAGTTCTCTGGAGTTCTCATGGCGCATACACCTGTACAGGCTTCTCAAGGTTCAGACCGCACAACGCCGTCTGCCCTTCACGTTCTCAAAGCAACACCTGAGACCTGCCATTGGGGTTATTTCGATGCGTCGCTTGCGCCTGTGATCAAAGTCAAAAGTGGCGATCTTATTCAGGCCGAGGCTGTCACTCATCACGCGGGCGACGCGCCTGACATTATGATGGATGAATCCGTGCGCCACATCTTCACGACAATCCCTGAGGCCGACCGCAATCCTGGCGTCCATCTGATGACGGGGCCGATCTGGGTGGAAAATGCCAAACCCGGCGATATGCTTGAAGTGCGCTATCTGCGCATGACGCCACGCTTTGACTATGGCTCGAACCTCGCGGCCAATTGGGGGCATCTCTACAAGGAGTTCGGCGAAAGAGAGCGCGTAACGATCTATCGTCTCGATAAAGCAACCAATCAGGCTGAAGCTTTCTACGCCTATGACTTTCAGGGTAAGTATGAAATGCCAGGCAAGATCACCAATTGCCCTGAATGTGACCGCCAGGCGGCGCTAAACGGCGTGCGTGTACCAGTGCGCCCGCATCTCGGTACTGCGGGCGTCGCCCCTGACGTGAAAGGTCGCGTCAGTACCATTCCACCGGGTGCGCATGGCGGCAATATTGACAATTGGCGCATCGGTGCGGGCGCCACAATGTTTTATCCCGTTGCAGTGGACGGGGCGCTTTTCTCCATTGGTGACCCGCATATCTCGCAAGGAGATGGAGAGATTAGCGGCACGGCGATTGAAGCCTCACTCGACGTGCTCTTTCAGATCGTGCTTCGTAAGGATTTCCGTTTTCCCTCGCCGCTGCTTGAAACACCAAAGTTCTGGATTGTGCATGGCTTTGATGAGGATCTTAATGTCGCCATGCGCGGCGCCTCGCTCGACATGTTGAAATTCCTCAATGAGGAACGCGGATTGAGCAAGAACGACGCCTATTCACTTATGAGCATTACAGCGGACTTCACCGTGACGCAGGTGGTGGACGGGCGGCAGGGCGTACATGTGCGCATCCCGCGGAGCATTTTCCCGACAAGCGCTAAGTAAAGCACCGTTATCTGTACCTTTGGTCTGCGGGCACGCTTCTTGCGAAGTCTCACATGTGCGACGCAGCCAAAGGTGTCCTTCTGCCAGTTTTTTGCAAAAGGCATTGAGGAGACCATTTGAGCTGCACAAATTTTTGGCAAGAGGCGCGGCTATGAGCAGTGAATGCCTTAGGCCATTGTAATGAGTGTGTGAGACCTTATGGATGCTTGGCGCTTTTCTACTGAATCTTATCCTAAGCCGGACCGCTACGAAGCTTGGCAGGAGGCACTGGAGCGCCTTGCGCTGAAGCCCACGGGCCACTCGACCAATGACGGTGCCTACGGCGTCTTGTCTGCCGTAATCGCACAGTCGGGCATGAGCTTCACGCGGCTCACGTCTACACCGCAAGACCTAAGCGCCATTCAGGAGATCAACAAGGAGGCAGGCAAGGACGGCGTTTGGGTGACGTCGCTGCTCGAAGGCCGTGTCACGTTCCATGATGCTGGCCACGACATAAAAGCGTCGGCCGGTGACATCGTTTATGGCGCTGTCGGATCTGACACGACCTTCACGCTCGAAACCAACTGCCGCATGGTCATCGTCTACATCCCGCGCTCGGCCTTTCGCCCGCGCCTGATGGCACCCCTTCCCACAAAGGTTATTCATCTGTCGGGCCGTGCAGGCATCGGCCATGTGCTGGCGGGCTTTCTCGCCTCTGTCTCCGAAGCGCTGGAGGATCTGAGCGTCGATCAACTGCGCCCCATTGAAATGGCGCTACCTGAATTTTTAATGGCGGGAATTTTCAAACAAGCTGACACGCGCGCGCTCGGTGGTGCAGCGGGCGTGCGCGCGGCGCTGCTTCACCGCGTGTGCCAGACAGTTGAAGCACAACTTGGCGATCCGGACCTTTCGCTCACCCAAATTGCGGAGAGCCACGGTATTTCACCGCGCTATGTGCAGAAACTTTTCGAAAATGTGGGGCAGAGCTTCACGCGCTATATCCGTTATCGCCGTCTCGAACGGTGCCGCTATGACCTTGAAAGCCCTATTCACAATCAGCTATCCATCTCAGATATTTGTTTCCGCTGGGGCTTCAACGATGCGGCACATTTCAGCCGCGCTTTTCGCGATCAGTATAATATCTCACCGCGTGAGTATCGTCGTGCATCTCCCGCCGAACGAGAGGCGGGAGATGCATGGGTAGCCAACCGCGGTAAGCCTGCCGAGCGCGTCGGCGCGCAGCGTGATGATTCACGCCAGTACGAGCATGAGCCGGAAGGCGAGCTGGCCGTGGCCTCCCCGCCTGCGATGACGCCTGAACCTGAGTTCGTCAGCGTGCCGTTGTCAGAAGACGGTGCAAGGCATCACTATTTGCCAGCGACTGCCAACACAGTACATTGGGGCTATTTCAGCCGCTCGATCCCACCGGTCCTCAACATGCGCACGGGCGATTTCGTCACCATTGAAACGCTGACGCAGCATGCCAACGACGACCATGAACGCATGATCGACAATGATGCGGGCGCCGAAAGCGTATTTCATTGGACGAAAGAAGGTAAAAATGTCGACCGACGCGGCGCAGGGCCAACCGATGCATCAATCTATGGCCGTGGCTCCGGCGAAGGTTTCGGCGTTCATATTTGTACCGGACCCATTTACATTCAGGACGCGATGCCTGGAGATATTGTTGAGCTTCGTGTGCTCGACATTCAACCGCGCCCTTGCGCCAGCGAGCGCTTCGAGGGACGACACTTTGGCAGCAATGCCGCCGCGTGGTGGGGATTTCACTATAGTGAATTGTTGACACAGCCGACGAACCGCGAAGTCATCACGATCTATGAAATTGAAAAACGGCGCAGCGGCGATGTGGCGCGCGCAGTTTACAATTACCGCTGGACACCGCAAACCGATCCATTCGGTGTCGTTCATTCGATCATCGACTATCCAGGCGTACCGGTTGATCACACGACGATTGAGAAGAATTTTGATGTCCTCAAAAATATCGAGATACCATTGCGGGCGCATTTTGGTGTGGTGGCGCTCGCCCCTGATCACTGGGGCGCAGTGGATAGCGTGCCACCCGCGCATTTCGGCGGCAATATTGACAACTGGCGGCTAGGTGCGGGGGCTTGTGTCTTTCTGCCTGTCTCCGTTCCCGGTGGACTTTTATCAGTTGGTGATCCCCATGCCTCGCAAGGTGACTCAGAGCTATGCGGCACAGCGATTGAATGTTCATTGACGGGTGTGTTTCAGGTGGTCCTACACAAGAAACGCGAGCTACCCGGTAAGCTCGTCGATCTCGATTATCCGCTCATTGAAACTGATGATGAATGGGTGATCACGGGATTCTCTCATCCAAATTATCTGAAGGAACTCGGACGCAACGCGCAGACGGAAGTTTACAAGCAGGCTTCCGTTGACCTTGCGATGCGCGACGCATTTCGCAAGACGCGGCGCTTTTTGATGACCACTAAGGGGTTAACCGAAGACGAGGCGATTTCGCTCATGTCAGTCGCCGTTGATTTTGGCATCACGCAGATTGTGGATGGCAATTGGGGCGTTCATGCCGTGATCAGAAAATCCATGTTTCGCGACTGAGATGAGAGCCGAGGCGCGCCAAGGCCTCGACGGGCGCCCTTGGGCCCATGTGCTCGCAGGCAAGTGCCGCCACACGTGCGGCGATGGTCATGGCTTTGCCGAAGGAAGCGCCTGACATGTCGGCAAAGAGAAAGCCTGCATGAAAGGCATCACCCGCACCCGTCGTATCAACCACATGACAGGGCGCGGCCGGAACGATCACTATGTCGCCACCATGGAGCGCACCCAATGCTCCAGCACTGCCCATCGTCACGATATGGCGATGTCCGCCAAGAGCGGCGAGCGCAGCGAGCATGTCAGCTGGCGCGTCCGAGCCTGCAATTTCTGCGGCTACCGATTTGGGCACGATGGCTGTCTCAACAAGCGTCAAAAGTTCCAATGTTTGCGCAGTGACCGCCTCAGCATCGCATGTTGTCGCAATGCCTCGCTTAGCTGCCTCGCGCGCAATGACGACGGAGGCTGCGGTCTCGTGGCCGTCGAAATAAACATGCGTAAACTTAGCCCAATCGGCCTCAGAAATCCGGCCTGAATGAGGGGGAAAGGCGAGAGAAGCCGTCTCGATGATAGATCTTTCGCCGTTTTCACTATCAACAAAAATATAGGCGCATGGGTTTTGATGACCATCCGCCCGCTCAACGGCGCTCGCATCGACGCCTGCACTTCCCAGAGCGTTCAACACACGCGCGCCACTGCTGTCCGCACCCACAACTCCAGCATAAGTGACTGGGATGCCAAGGGCTGACAACGTCACCGCCGCATTCAAGCACTGGCCGCCAATCACAATGACGGGCTCTTGTGTGCGTTGTTTGGCATCACTCGCTAGCGCCGACAATTTTACCTTAAAGATGTAGTCCACGCTGTTACGCCCGACACAGAGAACTCTCGACGCCATAATCACCTCCTTTACATGCAAGCTCACTCTAGCTCTGGCACATGCGTCATGCTCGGACAGAGGTGCTCGAAAAATTGGATCAGATACCCGATATCTGAGCTTTCACATTTTGTGAGGTGTATTGCACAAGTTTCGGGGCGTATGGGCACCTGCATAGAACTTCAATCCGCCACAAAATGAACCTTCAAAACTATGTTCAGGGGTTGAGTGATGAGACAGTCGGGCGCAACACGGCGAGAGGCATTGAAGGCCTTGACGGCCAGCGGGCTGGCAACCCTTTCATTGCCGGCGCTCACCGCTCCTGCTTCAGCTACACAAGGCACTCCCTTTCAGCACGGTGTAGCGAGCGGCGCCCCTGAAGAGCAGGCTGTTATTCTCTGGACACGCGTCACGGTTGAAGGTGCACGTGACCTCACTTTGCGCTGGCAGGTAGCGTTGGATGACACGTTTGAAACCCTCGTGCTCGAAGGCGAGATTGTGGCCCGCGCATCTCATGACCACACTGCCAAAATCGATGTACGCGAACTCAAAGCCGGCCATCGTTATGCCTATCGCTTTCTGCTTGGCGACGCGCGTTCACCGACTGGATACACACGGACGCTTGCAGGCGTGGATGCCATGCGGCTCGTACTCGGTGTGGTCTCCTGCTCACACTACGGCTTTGGCTTTTTCAATGCCTATAGAGAGCTTGGTAAACGCGATGACCTTGATGCCATCGTGCATCTGGGTGACTACATTTATGAATACGGACCGGATGGCTATGGCGGCGATGTGGCTAAGGAGATCGGCCGCGAGCATGAACCGGCGCATGAAATTCTGACGCTAGCCGATTATCGCGTACGCTTTGCACAGTATCGCCGTGACCCTGATTTGCAGGCAGCGCATGCAGCCGCTCCCTTCATCGCTATGTGGGACGATCACGAGACAGCTAATAATTCCTGGGCTGCAGGGGCAGACAATCACAATCCGGAAAAAGAGGGTTCATGGGAAGGGCGACGCGATGCGGCGCTTAGAGCCTATTTCGAATGGATGCCGATGCGTGACCCCAAACCCGGCAAAGCGTTTCATACGCTCCACAGAACTTATGAGATGGGGCGCCTTGCCAGCTTGCACACAATCGAGACGCGGCTCACCGCGAGGAGCCAAGAAGTGAACTATGAAGACGAAATGCTCTATGCCGAAACGCATTATGACGTCTCAGATGCTCGCCATCCTGTACCTGTTACGCCCGAAGGAGCATCGCTCTTGCCCGAAGCGTATGTCGAAATATTGAAAACGCCTTTTTCTGAAAACGATGGCATGCCTGTTTATGATTATGCACGCACCAAACTATGGATGACATCGGCCCTGCCAGAGGGATATTCTTATCGTCCTGATACGGATCGTTTTCGTCGCGAAGTGCTGGGTGACCCCAAACGCATGCTGATGGGGACAGCACAACTGGGCTGGTTGGCCCAAGAACTGAAAACGTCGCGCGCCAAGGGTACGCCTTGGCAGATTCTTGGCAATCAGATCGTAATGGCACGCATGGACGCACCGGATTTTACCAAAGCTTTCCCCGAGGACGTGATCGCACCTGCAATCGCTACGAATAAGTACAACCGCCAATGGGTTGAGCGAACAAAACTAGGCCTCCCGATCAGCCCTGGCGCATGGGACGGCTATCCCGCTGACCGGCAGCGGCTTTACAAGGTCGTGCGCGAGGCGAAAGCCAATTTCATTGTTCTGTCAGGTGATTCACATCAGTTCTGGGCGAACGATCTGCGCGAAACGCCGCAAGGAAACCGCATCGGTATTGAGTTTGCCACAAGCAGTGTCAGCTCCAAAGGAGGATACGACTATCTTGCTGCTGACCCGCGCGTTTATGACATCGCCGAGGAAGTGTTGCAGCGCGACGTGCCGGAAATCCATTGGTGTGATACGCGCCATCGTGGATTTATTGTGTTGGAAGTCACAGCGGAGAGCATTTGCGCCGACTATATGGCTGTCTCGACTGTAAAGTCGCGTGACTACACCGTGACGCGCCTGCGTCGGTTTGAGGTTTCTCAAGAAGGCGCAGGCATTTTATCGGAATTGAAAGAAGTGTAAGTATCACTCTTTAGTGAAGTGATCAGGCACGACGGGATCGGCACCGGCTTTGCCCCAGAGCACAATCTCATTGCCCCACGGATCACGAAACGCATGGTTATAGCCGTTGAACTCCTTCCAATAGTGATTGCGCCAAAGCACAGTCGCACCTTTAGCCACCGCCGTTGACATGATACGTTCTTCGCTATCGTCTGCACTAATAAGCACCCAGATTCGCGCCTTACGGCCTTCGCAGTTTAGTTGACGAGGCTCAACACCTTCGGGCACCGGATGGGGACGCGCGTTGCCAGCATCATGAATACCAATGTGGAAATTGCCGATCAGGCTTTCAGTTCCGTCCGGATTGAGAGCATTGCGGCCCGGCACCATGCGGTGATAGACGCCATAGGGCCGCGGATCGTTTTGCCAACCGAACACCTCCGCATAAAACGCGGCGCAGGCGGCCGGATCATCCGATGTTAAATCTACAAAGATGAGCGTATTAGGGTATGACAAGATATGTTTCCTGAATGCTAAAATTTGAGCATCAAGAATGACGACTTATGCCTGCTTGTTCTTGCCTACATACGCCGAATTGTCGGAACAACAATTCATATTCCGATAAATTTCTGGACAACTCGCGCGGCAATGCTTCTAAAACGCAAAGGAGCATCAGTAACAGCGAGACAAATACAATCTTCGCCCGGCGCAGCGACGGGCATGTGTTCGATACTGCCGTCAGCTACTTCAACATCACCGCGTTCGAACATACCCTGATGGGTATGGAACGCACCGACGAGGACAATTGTAAGCTCATTGCCCTTATGTCCGTGCATCGGCACCGGTCGCCCCGCCGGAACTTTAAGCATACGCGCCTTGACGCCTGTATCGCCCGTCGTGATCGGTATGTGAAAAACGCCCTTACCCAGACGACGCCATTTCAACGCGTGAAGGTCAGAACCCAGATAGGATATCAAAGGTTCAGGTAAGATGGCAGGAACGGAGCGTTTTGCTGATGCGGGCTGCACATCGTCCATGGGCAAATCATCAATCGCACGCATCAAACGATCAAATGCCTGTTCATCCGTCTCCGTCTGCTCAATCATCTCAAGCAGCGTACCGCCTACGTCGTCGATAACGCTGACAGTTGCTCGACAATCAGGGCAGAGCGCCAGGTGGGTGGCAACAACTAGACTCCAAGCTTCGCTCAGACTTCCCGAACTGTAAGCGATTAATATGTCTTCCGGAATATGATGGGCAATGGTCATTCGGCCGACTCCTCAGCCAACGGCCCTGAAGGTCCGTCCAATTGTTTACGCAACTTTGCAAGCGCGAGGCGCAAGCGCGATTTGACAGTACCAAGCGGCAAGCTCTCTTGTTGCGCAATATCGCTATGTGACATGTCTTGAAAAAAGGCCATATGCAGCAAGTTCTTTTGTTCTTCAGGTAATGTTTTAATCACGCGAGCAAGGTTGTCTTCAGCTTCTGCTTGCTCAAGCAACATGTCTGCAGGCGTTTCCGAGTCGGGAATGAAACACGGATCGTTCGGATCAAATTCCGGATGATGCTCTCGACGGAAACTGTCGATGCGCTGATTACGTGCGATCCGAAAAACCCAGGTTGAGGGCGCTGACTTCGCCGGATCAAACAAATGGGCTTTGCGCCAGATTTTGACCATTGTGTCTTGTGCTAACTCTTCAGCCTGAGTCTGCGTCGAGCCAAGCCGCGCTCCATAGGCCTTGATCCTCGGGGCGAAGTGAATAAACAGACGATGAAACGCAGTTCGGTCCTGATGCTGACCCACAGCAAGCAGACAAGCAGCCAGTTCTCTGGTCTCCGTTTGTCTCTTTGCTTCGTTGCTCACCATTATCGAACCATATCCCCGCACCCGTGCCTTTGCGGTCTCACCGGCTGACACCAGACGCAAATATGACCGAGGCTGAGACATAAGAACAGGTTTCCTGAGCTAACGTGTGAGTTGATACGCGGCATGACTTTCGCCGGATCACTCAAATGTCCGAAATTCACCTGATTAGCTGGTATGATCCATCGCCGCTGGCGGCGCGTAAGCTCTCACAGAAACCAGAAGAAAGGTCCCAACCTTGCCCCGTGAGACAACAGAACCCGTTCGTCGCAGAAAGATTGCCATTGTCGGCTCAGGTATTGCAGGCATGTCCGCCGCTTGGCTCACCAATAAGTGCCATGACATTACTTTGTTTGAGGCGGGAGACCATGTCGGCGGACATTCCAATACGGTTCTGACAGGTCCCCATCATGGGGCCGTCGCGGTTGATACGGGCTTCATCGTTTACAATGAAGCAAACTATCCAAACCTCGTTGCGCTCTTCAAACATCTAGATGTGTCGACGAAACCATCACACATGAGCTTTGCGGCCTCCATCGACGACGGGCGGTTTGAATATTCCGGTACCGGCCTTAATGGACTTCTCGCGCAGCGAGGGAATATTGTTAATCCGCGCTTCTGGTCGATGCTCAAAGACATCACACGGTTTTATAAGTCCGCACCCACAATTGTGAAGGATGCCGCTTATCTTGACCTGACGCTTGGCGAATTTCTGAAACAAGAAAAATATTCCACCGCCTTTGTATGTGACCATATTGCCCCGATGGGAGCCGCAATCTGGTCAACGACAGCGAAAGACATGCTTGATTATCCGCTCGCGACCTTTGTACGCTTCTTCGAAAGTCATGGACTGCTGAACTTTACCGGACGACCGCAATGGAGGACGGTTGACGGTGGTAGCATAGAATATGTGAAGCGGCTGACAGCATCCTTCACTGAGAAAATACGACGTGAAACCGTTGTAAGAATATACCGCCTGAACAATGGCGTCACAGTGGAACTCGCCAGCGGCGAACGCCTAGATTTTGATGAAGTGGTAATTGCAACCCATGCTGACGAGGCGCTCGCATTGCTTGCGGAGCCTCGCCCTCAGGAGCGTGAACATCTCGGCGCCTTTCGCTACACAACCAATCATACGTATTTGCACAATGACGAGCGCCTGATGCCAAAGCGCAAGCGCGTCTGGTCAAGTTGGAACTATATCAGTAGTGGACAATCTTCCGGTGATAACGCGCTCACTGTCTCCTATTGGATGAACGAATTACAAGGATTGGACAAAGCCTATCCGCTCTTTGTGACGCTCAACCCATATGCGCCACCGCGTGAACGGTCGATAATCCGTGAGTTTTCCTATCAGCATCCTCTCTTCGACCGGGCTGCCATTTCGGCTCAACACAACCTTTGGGCCTTACAGGGGCAGGATCATGTGTGGTTCTGCGGCAGCTATTTCGGCTATGGCTTCCATGAAGACGCGCTACAGGCGGGACTTGCTGTCGGAGAACAATTATCAGGCCAAAAACGCCCTTGGGAATTAAGTCGCCAAGCGCCTAGAATACACCAGAGCGACATACCAGCTTTGGCGGCAGATTAAAGATGAAGTCTTGCCTCTATCAGGGACATGTTTTTCACGCGCGGCATGAGCCTAAACGCCATGCTTTCCGCTACAGCGTATTTTCGCTCCTACTTGATCTTGATGAGTTGGATTTCATTTCAGCGCGAAGCCGCGTCTTTGGTGTCAACAAGACGGCGCTTCTATCGTTTCGCGAACGCGATCACGGAAACGGCACAACAAACGGCCTCAAATCTTGGGTGATCTCTGAGCTTCACGCAGCAGGCATTGAGACCTCCGGCGTCAGCATTCGCGTTCTCTGTTATCCACGGATTCTTGGTTACGTCTTTAACCCACTAACGGTCTATTACTGTTTCGCCAAGACGGGAGAACTCATCGCAACACTGCATGAAGTTCACAATACGTTTAATGAGAAGCATACTTATATCCTACCCATTGAGAACAGCGCCAAACAAATGGCGACCAAGGTAATGCATGTCTCACCCTTTACAGAAATGACATCGCGTTATCAGTTTGAATACGGTACGCCTAATGAGAAGGTGCACCTTGTCATCCGCCTCTATACAAACGATGAGTTGATACTTTCAACCTCGTTTGCGGGGACACGCCATGAGATGAGCGACAGAGCATTACTCGCGACTTTTTTTCGCTATCCGCTGATGACACTCAAAATCATTTCCGCCATTCATTTCGAAGCTTTTAGATTGTGGCACAAAGGCGTGCCTCTGGTCGCACGCGTCGTGATGCCGGAAAAGATTACGGCCTCGTATGTCACGCCTCAAAAAAAAGAAGGCCGACCATGATTGCCAAGGCCATGTTGAAGCGCGTCTTGCGCCATATCAAAGTTGGTACACTGGACGTGCAGTTTCCTGACGCTACTCAGTTTCGCGTATCAGGATCAGATGGGCCGCAAGCCAGATTAATGATCCACAACTGGCGCTTTGTGCGGCGTTTTATGACGAAAGGCTATTTGGCTATTGCAGAAGCCTATATGGATGGTGACTGGTCAACCGACAGCCTGTCGCAATTGATGGAACTCGGAACACAAAACCTCGGAGCCTTCAAACCCAATCGACTTCTTACCATGCTGTTCGAGACGGGAGGTTATCTTGCACATCGCAGGAATGCCAATACTCCCAAGGGATCCAAGCGTAATATTGCTTTTCATTACGATCTCGGTAACGCATTTTACGGAGCATGGCTGGATCCCTCGATGACTTATTCATCGGCGCTGTTTAATGACGAAACAGACGATGTGAGTGCTGCGCAATTACACAAATACCGTCGACTCGCTGATTACATTGGTTTGAAGTCAGGAGATCGCGTGCTGGAGATCGGCTGCGGCTGGGGCGGCTTTGCGGAAGTCGCTGCACGCGATTACGGCGCACATATCGTGGGCCTTACACTCTCGCAGGAGCAAAAGGCATATGCAGATCAACGTATGCTGCGGGCGGGCCTCAGTGATAAAGTTGACGTTCGCTTGCAGGACTACCGCCATGTTGACGGACAGTTCGACAAAATCGTCTCGATCGAAATGTTTGAAGCTGTGGGCGAAGAGAACTGGCCCGTCTATTTCAAAGTGCTAAATGAACGCTTGGCACCTGGCGGACAAATTGCGCTCCAGATCATTACAATTGATGAAAGCCTGTTCGGCGCTTACCGGAGGCGCATTGACTTCATTCAAAGATACATTTTTCCGGGCGGCATGTTACCGACATCTGAAGCGCTGAACCGTGAAATTGCTCAACAAGGTCTTACCCTGACTGACCGACATTTCTTCGGTGGGTCCTATGCGCAGACATTGGAGATTTGGCGTAGCCGTTTTCTAGACGCTTGGCCGCAAATTTCTAGCCTCGGCTTTGATCAACGCTTCAAACGCATGTGGCTCTTTTATCTATGTTATTGCGAAAGCGGCTTTCGCGCTGGTCGCATCAACGTCGGGCAATTCATGCTATCGAAAGAACCTCTGACCACATCTAAACTTTGACGGTCAGGTTTTTTCGGATAGCCCTGAGTATCCAGCCGACCACGGGGAAATGCTCATAGAAATCGCGTGCGGCATCCCAGTGATCGATATGGGAGACAACTTTGCCCGCCGTATTGAAAGTTAGATGGCTGACACCTTCAACTTCCCATGGCCTTCCGCGCAGAGTGGCGGAGAGGCGCCAATGTAGAAAACCTGTCTGGTCTTCGGTGGCCTGATGCAAAATCTCAAAATGCACATCTCCCAGAGTCGCGTACATATCTTCAAAGATGTGCAACATCTTGTCAGCACCGAGCACTTTATTGAACGGGTCTGAGAAAAAAACATCGGGCGACACATGCCGTCGAAGATCTCTGACATTGTCCTTGTTCAAACTTTCAAGAAAGTCCGCATAGGACGAGATAAGGGACGTTTCATTCATGGTGTCACCATGCGTGAGGTGAGAAAAAAGAACAGTCGGTAGGGCAACAGGCGCATCAATTTGAGCAAAAGAACGAATGTCCACGGAAATGAAATTTCGAATTTCTTATTGATAAGACCTTTGTAGATCGTAGTGGCAGCCTCCTCTGCGGAGATGAGAAAGGGCATCGGAAATTTGTTTTTTTCCGTCAGAGGCGTTTCAACAAAACCGGGATTGATGAGCGAGAGATCGATTCCGTCTCGCACAAGTTCGGGCTTTAGGGCTTCACACATATTGATGAGCGCGGCTTTAGTTGCACCATAAGCAGATGACGTCGGAAGACCGCGATAGCCTGCAACAGAGGCTACAACCGCTATATGGCCGCGTCCGCGAACTCGGAAGAGAGGTAGCAGAACTCCGAGCCCGTTGACCGGTCCCATCAGATTGACGTCGACCAGCTTACGAAAAGTTGCGACGCTGAAATTTTCTGCTGACATTGCAACATGCGTCCCGGCATTAAGAATGGCCATATCAATAGGACCAAGCTCCCCTTCAATCTTTACAATGGTCTTTTGCGTGGCGTCCAAATCTGTCACGTCGAGCGCAAAAACATGTATCCGACCCGCCTCGCCTTCAACAGCTAGCGAGGTCAAATCCTCTACCGTTCGAGCACTCGCGGCGACAGACCATCCTTCACGCGCCATATGAAGCGCCAGCGCACGGCCTATACCTTTGCCTGCTCCTGTGATCCAAACCGTTTTTCTCATGAAGCTTTCTCACCGTTCCCTGCAAAACATTTGCGGCAACGAAACTCAATAAGTGAGCCATCATCACCGTTGAACTTCATATGTACCCAGCGACCATCGGCGTCATACCAAACCTCGTTTTGGATTTCGCCCTCATACTTATAGTGCGTTGCCTTGACCACGCCTCGCTCCGTCTGCACGTCTTCGACGCCTTGCGGCACGAGGCGGACTTTGTTGACGCTGCCATTTATCGTGTTGATGAGCTCCGTCGTCGAAATAACACCCGCATTCCAATGGTCAGTTGGATAGGTATCTAGCGGCGCGGCAAACAGACCTTTCGGGCCGTCACCCTTTAGACTCGTGCTCGCAGCTTGTGCGTCCACTTCCGTCACTTCGCCGTTACGGTCGGTCTTGGCCGACAGCATAACGAGCTTGCCGTTGCGCCATAGTGAGCGGGATTGGTAGCGCATTTTGTAAAAAGTGATGTACAGCGCCTCGATCTTCAGTTGAAAATCAATATCCACAAAAAGCGCACCGTCCCTCTCGCTGAAATTCACGGTTTGGGCGCCCACAAGGGTCCCATTACGCCACACATCAAAACTAATGTGCTCACCATAGAGCGCCCGAACGGACGCGAAATCTGCGGCTATACCTTTAACGTCTTGGGCATGGGCTGAGCCAAGCGTCAGAAAAACAGCCAATCCAACAGCAAAACATCGAAAAACACGAGGAAAACGGGGCATGGGGACCTGCTCTGTCGGGTGACTACGAGAGCTTTACGCAAGCTATCGCCAATCGGATGACTGCGAAGTCGCCCAGTTCATTGGCAGCGCGCTTGTAGTGACATCTGAGCCAAGGCATCATACCGGTCTGTCTTGCTTGCCCATGTAGCTACAGGTCCATGCGGCGATAAGAAAATCAGTTCGGAGACAGATTCCTGGGGAGGGAAGCCGGACTGCTCAATATGTTCGTTCGGGGAGAGTGAAACATGTCGGAGCAACACACAGCGCCTATCGCTGACAAAAAGCCATCCGCAAAAGCCAAGAACACGCGCAAACCTGCCGCAAAACGCAAATCGGAGGCGCGCAAGGCCCCAGCCCCTGATATAGCGACGGAAGCTATGAAGGCCGCAGGCATCGGCGCGGGTATCGGTGAACAGGCCGCGCAATCGCCCAATGCGATGAGTCCGATCATCGGCATCAGCCGCGAAGATGTGCTGGCCGCCGTTGTCTCGATTGTCGGCGGCGCCGCGCGCCAACCTTTCACCTTCATGCAGCATGTCGGCGCCTTCGGCCGCAAAGTCGTGGACATTGTGGGCGGCGAGGCAAAGTTTGCACCCGAACCCAAAGACCGTCGTTTCACCGATGCCGCTTTTCAGAAAAGCCCTTTCTATAGCCGCGTGATGCAGAGCTGGCTCGCGTTTCAGGTCGAGGTTCACGATTTCATTGACACGCTGGGTCTTGATCCGATTGAGCATCGTCGCGCCATGCTGGTCGCCGACATTCTCGTCGATGCGGTTGCGCCCACCAACACGCTGGTTGGCAATCCGTCCGCCGTCAAATTAGCGCTTGATACGGGCGGCGCATCGCTTGTGCAAGGCGTTAAAAACTTTGTCGACGACATGAAGAACAATAACGGCATGCCCTCGCAGGTCGATAAATCGCCCTTCTCGGTTGGCGGCAACCTCGCCACCACCGAAGGTAAGATTGTTTTCCGCAATGAAATGCTGGAGCTTATTCAGTACACGCCGAAAACTGAGAATGTGAAAGCGATCCCGCTCCTTTTCGTACCACCGCAGATCAACAAATATTATGTGCTCGATCTCACTGCCGAAAAGAGCATCTCGCAGTTTCTCGTCAATCAGGGCTTTCAGGTCTATGTGGTGAGTTGGCGCAATCCCGGACCGGAGCATCGCGACTGGGGTCTTGCTGATTATGTGTCCGCACTCACCGGCGTCATTGATGTTGTCACGGGCATTTCCGGTTCCAAGACGATCAATGTATCTGGCGGTTGCTCGGGCGGCATCACCACTGCAACATTGCTGAGCCACCTCGCTGCCACGGGCGATACGCGCGTTAACTCGGTGACTTTCTGGGTCTGTGTGCTTGATCCACAAATGGAAGACAGCGATGTCGGCGCGATGGTGACAAAGCGTGGCATCGACATGGCACGACAACGCTCGGCCAAGAAGGGCGTGTTATCAGGCTCTGACTTGTCGCGTGTCTTTGCGTGGCTACGCCCCAATGATCTGGTCTGGAACTATGTAGTGAACAACTATCTCCACGGCCAGAAGCCGCCAGCCTTTGACGTGCTGTTCTGGAATAATGACAGCACGAACCTGACCGCACAGCTTCATTCAGACTATCTCTCGCTTTATGAGACGCAGCCTTTTGCCAATCCCGGCAAGGAGGAAATTCTCGGCCATCCGATTGACCTCAGCAAAGTAACGATTGACGCTTTCATCGTCGGCGGCACGACTGACCACATCACGCCGTGGAAGGCATGCTATCGCACCACGCAGATGCTCGGCGGCAAGCGTGAATTTGTGCTGTCGAACAGTGGCCACATTCAGGCGATCCTGAACCCGCCCGGAAATCCCAAAGCCAAATATTTCATCAATCCGGACTTACCGGGCACGGCGGATGAATGGGTTGCCAATGCAGTACCCGTTACGGGCTCATGGTGGGAGCGCTGGGCAGTCTGGCTTGGCGAACGCTCCGGCGAGAGCCTGCCCGCACCCAAAAAACATGGCAGTAAAAAATATGAGCCTCTTTGCGACGCGCCGGGGACTTATGTTCTGGGTTAAGTCGTTATACACATCGACAATCAGTAACGAAGAATGAGTGATTACGCATGAGCGAGTACAAACCGCAATATCACGACATCAAAGCGGACTCCAATGTGCTGCGCGTGGCGGTGTGGGCGGGAGCAGACAATGGCAAGAGCAAGCACCGGCCAATTCTTTTTTTCAACGGCATCGGAGCTAATGTCGAACTTATTGCTCCCTTTGCAGAGGCACTCACTGACCGCGATGTAATTGCTTTTGATGCACCTGGTATCGGCGGTTCGGCGGCGGCAGTCATCCCCTACCGCCCGCGTCAATTCGCGCGCATGGCGACTATCATTCTCGATCAGCTAGGCTACACCGACGTTGATGTGATGGGCGTATCATGGGGCGGCGTCATGGCCCAGCAATTTGCCTATCAGTACCCAGACCGCACGCGGCATCTCATATTATGTGCTACCGCGGCAGGCGTTGTTATGGTGCCGGGGAACCCCAAGGCTCTCGTCAAGATGGCTCATCCACGCCGTTATATGGACCCCCAATATATGCTGAAACATTTTCAGACGCTCTACGGCGACGAAGCGGGCGGGGCGACGGATCATTCAAGCCGGTTGCGCGCACCGACCTTGCGTGGCTATTTCTATCAGTTGCTCGCGGGTATCGGCTGGACGAGTGTAGGGTTTTTGCCGTTCCTGAAAATACCGGCGCTCGTGCTCGCAGGCGACAATGATCAGATCGTGCCTTTGATCAACGGGAGGTTTCTCGCGCGGCTTATTCCGAACTCACGGCTTGAGATTGTCAAAGGTGGGCACTTGTTTTTAGTATCACGCGCGCAGGAAGTTATTCCAATGATCCGGAGCTTTCTTGATGCGCCTGCCTATGTGCCGGGCCGCTGACTTCAGGCCAGAATAACTGAGCGTCCGTCAGGACGTACCATCACTTCAACAGGCAAATCAAAGCAGATACTGAGATTGTCTTCGCTGAGGGTGGCTTTCGTTTCGCCTGCCGACAATATCTCACCATGACGCAACAAAACGACCTCGTCTGCATAGTCGGCGGCGAGATTGAGATCATGCAGTACGGCAAGAACACCGATGCCGCTATCTGCAAGGAGACGCGCGGTTTCCAAGAGTGCACGTCGGTGACGCAGATCGAGCGCCGAGGTTGGCTCATCGAGGAAAAGATAACGCGGTGTTTCATCACCGCGACGATGCCAGATTTGTGCAAGTGCGCGCGCAAATTGCACGCGCTGGCGCTCTCCACCCGAAAGTGTTTGATAAAGCTGCTCCCAAAGCTCCTCAATGCCTGCAATGCGACGCACATCGGACAAGGCGGCTTCGTCGTCAGCGGCCTGCTCGCTCGCCGTAAAGGGCAAACGTCCAAGCCCCACGACTTCGGCAACCGTGAAGGCAAAATCAAGCGTTGAGTTTTGCAATAGCACAGCGCGTTGACGGGCGAGCGCTAGAGGTTTAACCAATTTCAGATCAACGCCGTCAATAAGAACCGAGCCCTCATCAGGGCGGCGCTCGCCTGACAAAACAGAAATCATCGTGGACTTGCCGGCGCCATTGGGGCCTAGCAAAGCTGTGATGCGGCCAGGCATTACATTGAACGAAATGTCTTTAATAAGCGCGCGATTGCCGGCGCGCACCGTGATGCCATGGGCCTCAATCATGATTTAAGCCCCTTGCGATGAAGGAGCAGCCACAGGAAGAAGGGACTGCCGATGAGGCTGGTCATGAGACCGATAGGCAGTTCTGCGGGTATGACGATGACACGGGCGAGGCTGTCGGCCACGAGAAGGAGCGACGCCCCAAGCAACGCCGAACCGGGCAACACAATGCGATGATCGGGACCAGCAGCCATGCGCACGAGATGGGGCACAACGACACCGACGAAAGCGATAATGCCGGTGACGGCAACAGATGCGCCAACAGCGAGGGCGGCTGCGACCATAACGATGCGCTTTAAGCGCTCAACCGACACACCTAGGTGCATGGCTTCGCGCTCACCGAGCAGCATTGCGTTCAGGGCTTGCGAGTAACGCAACATCACGAGGATGGCGAGAACTACGAAAGGTCCGGCGAGAAGCGCACCTGACCAACCGCCTTTAGCAAGGCTGCCCATGGTCCAGAAGGTGATTTCGCGCAGCTGATTGTCGTCACTCATAAAAATCAAAATGCCCATAAGGGCACCTGCAATGGCGTTGATCGCGATGCCTGCAAGCAGCAGTGTGCCTGTCGCCGCAACACCTCTGTGATGCGCGAGACGCTCTGTCGCGAATGTGGCGATGAGACCACCGACAAACGCGGCAAGCGGCATCAGACGCGGGTCTGCCGCAAAAGGAATGATAGCAACGAGCATGTGACCCAAGACGATAATGCCGACAGCACCGAGCGCCGCCCCACCCGAAATGCCGATAAGACCTGGGTCGGCCAACGGATTGCGGAAGAGGCCTTGCAGTGCGGCACCCGACAAGCCCAAGCCAGCACCAACGAGAATAGCGAGCACAGCACGCGGCAGACGCAGACCTAAGATGATGGCTTGTGACTGACTGTCTGCATCAAAGCCAAACAGAATTGCGATGACCTCACGCAAGGGAATCGGCATGGCACCGACTGCCAATGCCAGCACGAAGGTGAGGCCGAGCAGAACAGCAAGTCCCGCCAACACGAAGGGGCGACGTACCAGCCGCAAGGGCGGCAGGCTTGCCTGAACGATGTCAGTCATTGGGCCTTTGTCCATGCGCGGTCCGGCAGAGGCGGAAATTTATGCTCGGGATGGAACTCGGCGGCGAGATCATGCGCGGCATGGGCCAGCCGCGGGCCGAAGCCGAGCGCATAAACCCCGTCAATTACAATGAGCTTACCGTTACGCACAGCCGGCGTTTCAGCAAGCTCGGTCAAGGCCAGCACTTTGTCCGCGCCGCCAATAGCGTCAACCGATTGCTTCATCATGATGATGATGTCGGGCTTGGCGATAATCGCCGCTTCCGGCGACAAAGGCTTGTAGCCGCGAATATCGGAGGCCGCGTTGATACCGCCGGCGAGCACGATGATACCGTCAGCGGCTGTATTGGTTCCACCCGCCATCGGTGCACCGCGTCCGGCCTGCAGCAGAAACAAAACGCGCGGATGCGATTTGATCGTCGCCAGTTCCTTTTGCACCGAGGCCAGATCGGCGATGAGCGCCGTTGTGATTTCTTTGGCCTCAGTATCACGATCAAGCGCCTTGCCAATCAGGACAATGCGTTCGATTGCTTTGTCGGGCGTGTAGCCATCAGGCAAACGCACCACGCGGAGACCCGCCATCTCAACTTGATCAAGAATCGCGGGCGGGCCTGCTTCCGGACCCGCGAGTAAAATTTCAGCCTTCAGCGACAAGAGGCCTTCGGCGGCAAGCGCACGGACATAGCCGACATTGGGCAGGAGATGCGTTTTCTCCCACGGATAAAGGCTTGTCTGATCGACGGCGACGAGACTGTCTCCAGCGCCCAGCGCATAGACTGTTTCAGTGACGGCACCGCCAACCGAGAGCACACGCTTTGGCGCATCGGCTTGACCAGCGCTGACACTGACCAGCACTGTCAGGCACGCAACAAAAAGAAAACGCATTATGCAGCTTCCTTCGTGAGCAGGCCCGCAACGAGATTGCGCCATGCTTCATCTTCGGGCTGGCCGGGCTTGCGCTTGCCAAAGAGGGTAGCAATCGTGTCGCCTTCGGCGTCGAACAATTCAAGCGAAGTCACAACGCCGTCATCGGTGGGCTTCCACACGACCCATGCTGTCGCAATGCGGTCTTCGCGCAGATGCAGGTTGAATTTTTCATCGAGCACGTTGAACCAGGGGCCCATCGGCTTTAGGTTGGCAACAGGACCTGTATGGATTTGGATCATGCCGGGATTGCCGACAAAGACCATGATGGGTGTTGTACGCGCGCCTGCCGACATCAGAATATTACGCAAAGATGATGCATCCACACCACGTGCACGACGCTCGCCTGCAAGACGCAGAGCCTGAACACGCTGAAGTTTGAATTTGACAAGAAGCCCGTGGAACTCATGTGTGTCTTTCAGAGCGTCCCATGCGGCATGGAAGGCAGTCACGTCAACGGAATTGTCAGCCACCGGGGCAGCGCGCTCTTTACGCGGCGTGATTTCAATCATTGTTTCGGGCGCCGCAAAATTGGCAACCAGCGCATCAAAAGCGCTGACATCGGACGTGTCGGTCAGATAAATCTTGTGGATCGCAACGCCTGCTGCGTCGAAGAACTGCAAGCTGCGGCGCGGGCCCATTTTTGTTTCTTCGATGAGCGCAAAGCCTGTGCGCCATTCGGTGAAGAAAATACGCAGATCAATATCGTCACCGACGATGAGACCAACATGCGCGCCTCCGCCGAGCTTGCCATACGTGCCCTTACGTTCATGGACGCAAGATTCGTTACGCGTGAGCGCCATAACATTGCCGAGTGTCGGCACGGCACCGATGATCGCGGGAAACTCAGCGCGGAGACGCGTGGTCACCACACCTTCTTTGCCCAGCGCCACAAGCTCTGCTTCCGAGATGTTGAGCTTGGCGGCCACGTCGCGCGCACGCATTTGCGGTTCGGCGGCGATGAGAGCTGCGCGGCGCGCCTTGAGGTCTTGCACATTATCGATCATGTCATGTCTCCTTTATTCAAATCAATTCAATGTAAAACGCACAGGTACGTGTACCCATGCGACAACCGGTGTTCCGTTCCTGCGACCAGGCTCAAAATGCCATCGTCGCACCGCAGCCATCGCTGAATTGTCCAGGAGAACGTGGCCTGAACTTTTCAAAACCATCACCTCTTCGGCGTTGCCTTCAAAATCGAGGCGCGCACGGACAAAAACGATTCCATGCTGGCCCAAATCCTTTGCGCGCTTTGGATAGACCGGCGGTTTTGGTTTTTCGCGGTAACGGGGACTGGTGATGATCAACTCGTCCTCGGCGTCTTCGCCCTGTTTGGCGAGCGGCGCAGGTCTGGCGCCTACTTTCTGCGCTGCATAGAAAACGGGCGTGGTGTGGACCGGAAGGTCGGAATCTGCCAATTGCGGCAGCGTTTCTCTAACGGTCTTTTGCTCGACTGAGGCCGATGCTGGCTTGAAAACCGCTTCGGCTTTCTCGATCACCGGCAGCGGTTCAGGCTTAGGCACATCAAGCTTCACTACCGGCGTTTGGAACTCAGCGGCTTTAGTGTCCGGGTTTGTCACGACAGGCTTTGAGGCCGGCGTGGACGGTGCCATGTCAACCATGACGACGGCATCGGTCGCAGGACCGCCAAACGAAATGCTGCGCTCAGGCATCATCGCGATGATAAAAAATCCGAGCGCAGCATGAGCGGCGAACGAGGTCGCCATCGACATTTGCAAACCACGCGAGCGGAAAGACATGACCGAGGAACTGCCATCCTGTCCGTCCTGTGTTGCTATGTCTTGTGCGACCCCGTTCATTGTCACACCCCTTTAGAAGCGGACAGTTGTGTTGACGGCGAAGTTACGGCCCGGCTGGCTGTAGCGGTCAAGCACTGTGCTCGTTGCGGCAACGCCACGTACGTCTTGCGACAACCAGTACTTTTCGTCCGTGATATTGTAGATACCGGCATTGATTGTGAAGGTCGGCATGATCTCGTAATAAGCCGTGAGATCGAAGGTGGTGTAATCCGGCGCCTGATATTGTGCAGGTGTCGCCGGACTCACGCGGCTGTGTGTCCACGCATGTGTGGTGGTGAATTCCGCACCCCAGCTTTCGCTTGAGTAACCAAGACCAGCGACGAGACGGACAGGGTCAACGCTGTCGATCGAAGCATGTGTCTCCTGATCTTCGCCATAGGCATAGGCAATGCTGCCAAGGAGCGACCATTGCGGCAGGAAGCGGTATTCGCCTTTGGCCTCGGCACCATAGATCACAACGTCAGGACGGTTCTGATACTGGAAGGCTGTGAGGCCACCCGGCAACGTGCCCGCAGGCAACGTCACTGTGTCGATGAAGTCTGTGTACTTATTGTAGAAAGCGGCGGTCGAGAAGCTGCTGCCGTCCGCATATTTGCCGCGGAAGCCGCCTTCAATACCGTCGCTTTGTTCAGGCTTCAGGTTCGGGTTGGGCAGAATGCCGTAAAACTGTGCGAAGTTTGTGAAAGTCTGGTTTGCGCTGTCATAAGGCGGCAGGCGGAAACCATGCGAGTATTGCGCATAGGTCATGTATTGCTCAGTTATTTGATAAGTTGTGCCGAGCTTGGGCGAGAGATGCCACTCAGAATAATCACTTACCGGCGCACCACCTGAATTCAGGAACATCTGATCGGAATGCGGTGTCATCTCGTAGTAGTCGAGACGCAGACCGGGTGTGACCGTCCAATTACCAGCAGTGAGCTTGTCCTGCCCATAAATGCCAAACTTCAGCAGATCATTGTCGGGAAAGGTTTTGTTCGGGAAAATTTCGCCCGCCACAACCGTCGTCCCGCCCGTCATTGAGGGATAGTTGTATTGCGTGCGGAAACGCGGACGCTCGGTTTCAGAATATTCGACGCTCGTGCCGTAGGTGAGTTCGTTGATCAGGCTGCCGATATTGAACGACGAGTTGAGCTGCGCTTCTCCACCGAACACATCCTGGGTGTAGCCGAAATCAGAAATACGGATGAGCGTTCCCGCCGTACGGATCTGCTCGGAATGTTCGTTGCGCTCCATCTTGGTATAGAAGGCTTTGATCTGAAGACGATCGATGAAACCCATCTTTGCGTCATGCACATAGTCAAAAGCAATGCGGTTGCGCTTTGTTTCGTCCGAGCCTGTCGATGATGTCACCGTTGTCGCTGGCGGCACGGAGAGATCAGTCAACACGTTCACATCGAGATCTTTTTCATAGATTTCGCCGGTGAGCTTCAACGTATCTGACGATGTCGCGTTCCAGACCAACTTTGTGAGGAAGCTCGTCGTATCGATGTCCATCGGGTTGTTTTTGATGCCGCGGCCTGACGTGACACTACCTTCGGATTCAACCTCATGGCCTTCGCGGCGTGTGAGCAGGCCGAGGATTTCAAAATCGCCCGCGCGCGCCGCGCCGGTCGCCGTTGCCATGAAGCTGTCATCGGCACTTGCGTAACCGAGTTTCAACGAACCAAACCAATCCTTGCCAACCATATCGAGATAGTCAGCCGGATCCTTCGACACATAAGCCACAACGCCGCCAAGCGCATCGCTGCCATAAAGAACCGATGCAGGTCCACGCACAATTTCGATGCGCTTCAGCGTATCAATGTCCACTGTGTCGCGCGAATAGCCGTTGGGTGTGTTGAAGTTTGAACCAGGAAAGTCCGGCACTGTCTGACCGTCGAGAATGATGAGCACACGATTGTTTTCAATACCGCGGATCGAATAACCCGCCGCGCCGCCACGCGTCGGTTGATTGCTGATGGAAACACCAGGTTCATAACGCACGGCATCGCGGATGGTATTAGCGCCCTGGCGTTCAAGTTCTTCGGAATCGATCACCGAAACCGTGCCCGCAATATCGTTGATCGCTTCAGGGTTGCGTGTCGCCGTCGTGGTCACAACGTCGAGCTGTGTTGCAGGGGCGGCTTTTTCCACCGCCTCTTCTGCAGATGTTGTTGTTTTTACAGGCTCTGCAGCTTGGGCGACATTGAGCGCCAGAGCAGAAGTTGCAGCCAATAGCAAAAATGAAAATGTGTTACGCGTCATGAATCCAGTTCCAAGAGATGCGGTTTAAATGAGCATTCCTGGCTGGCTTCTCGTCCATGCATGCGAGGAGGCATGCGGACGAACTGGCTGGCTTGGTCGCCGTTCAGTGGTGTCGTTAATGGCCTTCCGGCCTATTTAATCAAGATCAGTTTGTTGCTTGCTGTGATGCAGAGTCGGTAGCGTTCTTCTCCATGCGCAATGATCACTTCGCGCTTGCCGTCAAAAAGCTCGCGGCTCGATATTTGCGTCGGGCTACGCAGCTTGTCGGCATTGGTATCAGGTACGCCCGGCTCCCCTTTCATCACAAGCCCCAGCCTTCCTTAACTAATAACGATAATGACTCTCAATATCATGATGGGCATTATGAAAGCAATAGAGCACCGACCATGCCCGTCAAAATGACGCGCCTGTTGCATAAATGACAATAAACTCAGTTTGTTAGAGTCTATCCGTGCGACGCAGCTGAAAGGCCTGATTTCGCCTGATGGGCTTTTTTGATCTTCTTGGCGAGCGACCATTTATGGACTTCGGTCGGGCCGTCATAGATCCGAAAAGCGCGGACTTCGCGGAAGAGCTGCTCGACGATGGTATCGCGCGTCACGCCGAGCCCGCCCATGACCTGCACGCAACGATCGGCGACGCGGAACAAGGCTTCGGAGACGGACACTTTTGTCATCGAACTTTCGATATTGCCATCGGCTCCGGTATCGAGTGTCGCCGCGCACCAATCGATCATCAGTTCGGATTGTTTAAGGTCGATCTGGTTTTCGGCCAGCATGAAACCGACACCCTCATGGTCGATCAGCAGCTTGCCGAAAGCTTCGCGCTTGCAGGCATAGTCGGTCGCGATTTCCTGCGCGCGCGTCGCGACGCCGAACCAGCGCATGCAATGGGACAGGCGCGCGGGCGCGAGACGGATTTGCGCAAAGCGAAAACCTTGTCCGGGTTCGCCCAACATCTGGTCTGCGGGCACACGCAAATTTTCAATCGTGACTTCTGAATGGCCACCCGGCATTGAGCTGTCGATGGTGTCGAGCACGCGGTCAATCCTGATGGCGGGATCAGGCAAATCGACGAGGAACATGCAGGCGCCCTTGTCAGAATTGGCCATGATGATGCCAACCTTCGCGCCTTTAGCCCCTGTGATATATGTCTTTTGGCCGTTGATGAGCCAATGATTACCGTCGAGCACTGCTTCCGTTTTCATCATCGACGGATCAGAACCCGCGCCTGAAATGCTTGCAGGTTCCGTCATGAAAAAAGCAGAGCGCGCTTCACCGCTCACCAACGGTTCGAGGAAACGTTTTTTCTGCTCAGCACTTGCAGCAAGACCCAGCAAAAACATATTGCCTTCATCAGGCGCCATCGTGTTGCAGGCAACGGGACCCAAGGGCGAGAGGCCGGACTTCTTCAGGATGTAGGCCGTGTCGAGCTGATTGAAATGCGTGCCGTCTTTATGGATATGCGGCGTCATCACACCGGCAGCTTTTGCAAGCTTGCGCATCTCGGCCACAAGCTCTTCGCTCGGTCCGTGCGAACCCAAACGCGGATCGCTCTCATAGGGCACGATTGTTGTGCGCACAAAGGCTTCGACGCGGTCACCCATCACCACGGCTTCAACGGAGAGGGCTTTGTTCATCGGCTTCATGTCCATCTGAAAGGCTGCATTGCTGAGGGTGAGTTTTCGGCCATCGCGGTGCGGGTTTCAACCTAACAAATGGCTTTGCCTTGCCTCGCAGGTCCATTGACCCAACGCATCCGCCGGTATTTGGCGGGGAGGGTTCAATTATTTTTGATGCTCTAAGCCTTTGAGAAAGGCCGGTTTTTAGCCTTGACCGAGGCGCGCCACCGGATAGGAATTTCGTTCCGCTTGACATGAAGTGTGTACTCACTTACATTTATATCGTCAGCAAGCCCAAGACATTCACACGGGCATACAGAAAGGCAGATACCGAAATGACAACGACGCGTTCTTTTATCAATTGGATCCAGACACTCAGCGCCACGCATAATGCCGAGTTGAAAGCGCAGGCACGTCACATCATCGCGGAGCTGCGCCGGGCCCATCACAGAATCGTGGGCGAAGCGAAGTTGCTTGGTCGCGCTCATGTGAGTGAGATGCGCTACAAGGCGCTGCTTGCCCGCATCGATACGAAACTTCTCGCGCTGACCAATGCGATGTTCGTCGCGCAGATTTCAGCCAACCGCATGATGAGCGAAAAGCTCGCCCAGCAGATCGCAAAGTGGAACGCCCACAAGAAGGCCAATGAAGCCAATGTCAATCTGATCCGCCGTCGGATCAACACGGCACGCCATGCCTGGGCGAAGCTCGACAAGGATGCAAAGACTGTTTTTGCCTCGCTCAATGATATGCTTATCGGCGCCCGGCCCGTCTGGGCTGAGAACGCCCGCGAGATCGGCCTGCGTCTGCTGCAGAGCGTGACGCGCCAGCGCCGCATCGTGGCCGACAAGATGACCGCAAGCGCCCTTTTCTATGACGGCCGCGATCTTTCGCCGGCTCTTGCTCAATTGCGCCGCGCACCCCTCGCGTCCGCCTAAGATAAATGCTCTGCTAGAACCTCCAGACAAAGCGAATTGATCAATGCCACGCAGCCCCACGACCAAAACTGATATTGAACGCGCCGCTCTCGAACTCTTCGTCGCACAAGGGATCATGGAGACCCGCACACGCCAAATCGCTGACGCGGTGAATATTTCGGAAGGCACGATCTATCGTCACTTTGAAGGCAAAGACGAACTCGCCCGCGATCTCTTCAAGCGTCAGCATGTGAGCCTTGCCGAAGCAATTGAGGCGGCAGCAAACGAGCACGAGCATATCGACGATCAGGCACGCGCCATCGTGATTGCCTATTGCGCGATGGCCGACAAAGACTGGTTGCTCTTTCGCTATCACCAACTGAGCCAGCACGCATTGCTGCGCTACTTCACGCCCGATCTGCCGAACCCTGTGACTGTCGTGATAAATGTCATCAAGGCGGCGATGGAGCGCAATGAATTGCCAAAGGGCGACCACGACCTTCTCGCCGCCATGGCACTTGGCGTTGTGTTGCAGGCTGTCACGTTCAAATCTTTCGGGCGCCTTGATGGTCCTTTATCCCAACATGTCGAAGCTTTTACCGCTGCCCTTCTTGCCGTGCTGCACAGCACTATGCCTGAAAAATAACCGGAGCCCGCATCATGCGATCGTTTCTCTTCAATCTTGTTTTCTACGGCTTTACCGCTTTGGTTGCGATTGCGTGTCTCCCGCTCACCTATTTAAAATCACCCAAGCCGCTTGAACGCGTGCTGCATTGGTGGGCCATTGGCATTGTCTGGTCGCTCAATGTCGTCGCGGGCATCAAGCTCGATGTGCGCGGTCGCGACAATATTCCAAAGCAAGGACCGAGCCTCATTGCCGCCAAGCATCATAGTTTCTCAGACGGCATTCTCGTTCTCTCGCTCATCCCCAACATCGCCACCGTCGCGATGAAAGACCTGCTCGACTATCCCGCTATCGGCCGGATCCTCACAAAGCTCGACATGATCATGGTCGATACATGCGGCGGCGGTTCGGAACGCGACAAGCTCAGCACCGCGGCCAGGCGCGCCTATGATGCGGAACGCCACATTCTGATCTATCCCGAAGGCCAGCTCGTGCCGGTGGATGACCGCGAGCGTTACAAGATCGGTGTCTATCATCTTTACACCGCGCTTAACCTGCCGGTGACGCCTGTCGCCACCAATGTCGGTCTCAACTGGCAGTGCCGCGCCTGGCGCAAAAATCCGGGCACCGCTGTTCTCTCCTTCATGCCCGCGATTGCCACAGGTCTCGACAAGGACACGTTCATGCGCGTGCTTGAAGACACGATTGAAGCGGAAACCGCGCGCCTTGTTGCCGAAGCGCGCAATGCCGGAGCAGCACGATGAGCGACGCCACAACAGAGCCCAAGCACCATTCGCAGTTTCGTCTGCTCACATCGCCGCGCTTTCTGCCACTCTTTATCACGCAGGCGCTCGGCGCTTTTAACGACAATGTCTTCAAGAATGCGGTTGTCATTCTGATCACTTATTCTGCTGCCAATAGTTTGCATGGCATCGACACGCAAACGCTTGTCGCTCTTGCCGGTGGCATTTTCATTCTGCCGTTCTTTCTTCTATCGGCCACGGCGGGACAGTTTGCCGACAAGTTACCCAAGCCCGATCTCGTGCGCAAAGTGAAGCTCATGGAGGTCGTCATTATGATTGCGGCGGCCATCGGCTTTGCAATTGAAAGCCCCGTGATGCTTCTCACCGTGCTCTTTTTTCTCGGCGTGCAGGCGACACTTTTTGGTCCGCTGAAATACGGACTTCTGCCGGAACTTCTGAAAGAAGACGAACTCATCGGCGGCAATGCGCTTATTGAGACGGCGACATTTCTGGTCATTCTGATCGGCACCATCATCGGTGGGCTCATCGTGATGAAGACGCATGGGCTCGCTATTATCTCGTTGCTTTGCATCGGCCTTGCCGTGCTCGGCTGGATCACGGCGCGCGCCATTCCCGATCAACCGGCGGCAAGCCCCGACATTAAAATCAACTGGAATATTTTTTCGGAATCATTGCGCATCATCGAACTCGGCTATCGCGATCTGCCGATCTTCCGGTCCATTGTCGGCATTTCATGGTTCTGGCTTGTCGGCTCTGTCTTCATCATTCTCTTTCCGGTCTTTGCGCGTGATGTGCTTAACGGCAATGAACAGATCGTCGCGATGCTGCTCTCCATTTTCTCTATCGGTATCGGCATCGGTGCACTCCTTTGCGACAAGCTTCTCAAAGGCAAAGTGCGCGACTACTATGTGCCTGTCGGTGCGCTTGGCATCACACTTTTTTCGGTTGATCTTTTCTTCATCAGCCATCCGATGCTGGCGACCGCCAAAGGTGATTTCATCGGCGTCATGGCATTCCTGCAAGCAGGTGAGAACTGGCGCATTGTCGGTGATCTTTTCGGCATTGCTGTTTGCGGTGGCCTTTATTGCGTGCCGCTTTATGCGATCTTACAAGCGCGCAGCGAACCGGAATATCGCGCGCGCCTCATCGCATCGAATAATATTCTCAACGCCTTTGCGATGGTCGGTGCATCGGGTCTGATCTTCTGGCTTACGTCGCGCGGTGCGACGGTGCCCGGTATCTTCCTCGCCATCGGCCTTCTCAATATTCCGATTACGCTTTATGTGTCCTTCGTCGTCATCTCGGCGGCGGTGAAACGCATGGCAAAGAAACTCGGATCGTTCAGCTGATGAAATTTCGTCGGTCAAAATTCCTTGCGGGCATTGGTCTTCTTTGTGCCCTGCCCTTTGCAAATCTCAGCGCCGGGACGATGCCCAATATCGCTTTTCCGACAATGGGCGGACAGGAATTCTGGACTGACTATGCCATCCGCGACGGCGCACGCGTTCAATGCCACGCGATCACCGATCACTGTCGCTTGCTTGACGATGATGATCTGAGACGCGCATGGGGCGCGCGCGATGAAGTGATGGCGGAACTTAACGCAGGCTATCCGACTTCACTCGCGCTCGCAGCGGATCGTCCTGTCGTTGTCCTTGTGCATGGTCTCTTCGGCCATGACGGAAGTTTCCGGAGCCTGAAGAAAGCCCTTAAAGCTGATGGCACAAAGGTTTTTGAATTTTCCTATGCAAGTGCGCTCCTCCCCTTTGACGCACAGGCCGCCGCGCTTCGCGACTATGTGGCGAGCCTCGGACCCGTCAACGGTATTGTCTTCGTGACGCATAGTATGGGCGGGCTCGTTGTCGAACAGATGCTTGCATCTGAAACAGAGCGTGAAGATCGCCCGACCATTACGGGCATCGTCAATCTCGGTGCGCCGCTCACCGGATCATCGCTCGCGCGGCAAGTTGTGACGCTTGCTGAACCCATATCACTTAACGGGACACCGCTCGGTGAAGTCGCGCGCGGGCAAGCGCAGGCGATTGAAGGTCACATCCCCCGCTGCAATATCGTCGGTAGTCTGAATAATGGTGAAGGCGTCAATCCTTTTGTGCCGGGGGATGATGACGGCGTTGTCGCTGTGTCCGAAGCTTCGCGTGACGACGAAAACAAACCCGTTATTGTTCATGCCTGGCACTCAATGATCACCGGTGATGAGACCGCCATCAGCACTGTTTTGCACTTCGTGAAGGCCGGTTCCTGCACCCCTGACAATGCGGCAGAGCACAGATTCGGACCCCGGGGATAGCGCGAAATCAGGCTCGCAGTGACCTCGAAATTTCGAGTGTTTCTTGCAAGAGATCGAGTGTTTCCATGCAGAGATCGTTAGTCGGCTCGTAGATGCCGCTCGCGATTCACGCGCAAAAACGGGGAAATGTATTTATTTTCCGAGATAATTTCCAAAATATTACTCCCAGGCGGGGATAGGGCCGGAAAATAAATCTGTCCCCGCTTTCGGCACTCTCATACGTTGCGAAAAAGCTCCGACGCATTCAGGCGTTGCGCAGGTACCAGGTGAAGTCGAGATCGCTGACGGCGGCAAAGAAGCGGTCACATTCCGCTTCCTTGATGGTGAGAAAAATATTGGTGAAGCCTTCGCCGAGGTGCGTTTTTAAAAACTCTGAGCCGCGCGCGACTTCGAGCGCCTTCCACCAATTGACCGGCAGCGTCGCGGGCCGATCACCATAGCCATCGCCCACCACGGGCGCGCTTGGTTCGATCTTTTCGTCCAGACCCTTTGCGATGCCTGCGAGCACGGTTGCGAGCACGACATAAGGATTGGCATCGGCCCCCGCAACGCGATGTTCGAGATGTCGTGTGTCGGGCGGCCCTGCGGTGACGCGCAAAGGCACGGTGCGATTGTCCACGGCCCAGGCGGGTGCCATGGGCGCATAGGAATTGCGACGGAAGCGGCGGAAGGAATTGGCGTTGGGTGCGAAGACCGCCATGCTCTCGGCCATGGTTGCTTCAAGCCCGCCGATGGCGTGAGCGAGATGCGGTGTGAGCGCGGCGCCGTCGCCTGCAAAGAGGTTTTCTGATGTGTCATCGGCGAGCGAGACATGGATGTGCAAACCGCTGCCCGACAATTCGGCGTAGGGCTTTGCCATGAAGGTCGCGACATAGCCATGAGCGTCGGCGACACCTTTGACGAGACGCTTAAAAAGGATCGCGTCATCTGCCGCGCGCATCGCGTCAGCGCGGTGGGCCAGCACAATCTCGAATTGTCCCGGCGCATATTCCGAAATCAATGTGCGGGTGGGCAGACCCATCTTTTTGGCACCGGCGAAAACGTCATTGAGGAAGGGCGAAAAATCTTCCAGATCCTGCATGAGACAGGCCTGGAGATGCTGGGGCGCAAAACCATTGGGTGCCTGCGGCGGCTTTGCTTTGCCGGTGCGCAGGACCTCGCGGTCGATCAGATAAAATTCAAGTTCGACGGCGACAACGGGCGTGAGGCCACGTTCGGCAAAACCGGCAACGACACGGGCAAGCGCATGACGCGGATCGGCGGGCGTCGGCGTGCCGTCTGTTTCATAGCTTTCCAAAATGAGCTGCGCTGTCGGCACCGCGGACCAAGGCAGATGCGTCAGTGTGCCTGCGACCGGATGATAGGGCCGGTCGCTGTCGCCCTCTTCCCAGACGAGACCTGTTTCCAAAACGTCCGCCCCAAGAATATCAAGCGACTGGATGGAGCAGGGTATGGGGCGGCCTTCGCGATAGGCGGTGAGGAGTTCTTCGGGACGCAGGATTTTGCCACGTGCGACGCCAGAGGGGTCGGTCAGAAAAGCGTGATATTGCACAATTTCGGGATGGGCCGCCATGAAGGCAGCGGCTTCCGCTTCAAGTCCACGCGCCATTGTTACATCTCTCCCTTGCCGCATAAGAGCGCCATTGCTTCATCGAATAGTTTTACCAAGTGGCTCACGTCTTTCTGCGTCGTTGTCGGTGCGATCAATGTCATATTATGAAAAGGTGTCACCAGCACATTGCGATTGAGCAAATAAAGATGCAGCGCACGTTCGACGCTCGCATCCATGCTGGCTGCCGCTTCTTTGCCATTGCGCAAGGGCACGGGCGAGAAGACAAGTTCGGCGCGCGCACCGATTTGCGTGACGCTCCATGGCAGGCCATGGCCCGCCACGGCTTTGCGCAAGCCGTCGGCGAGCATTTCAGCCAGCGATGTCATATGGGCGTAAGCGGCTTCGGTCATCACCTCTTCGAGACAGGCGCGCATGGCGGCGAGCGCCAGCATGTTGCCGGACAAGGTTGTGCCGATGCCTGAATAGCCGGGCACTTTGGTCGCGAGCACATGCGCCATCTTTGCTTCAATCTCCGCACTGAACCCAAAGACGGCGGCGGGGAGGCCACCTGCCACGGGTTTTCCCAGTACGAAAAAATCGGGCGCTAGATTATGAGCGCGCGTATAGCCGCCATGACCTGTCGAGATTGTGTGCGTCTCATCAATGCAGATGAGCGTGCCGTATTTTTTGGCAAGCGCCATCAGGCCTTCGATGAAACCCTTATCGGGCAGTACCATCGCCGTGTTGGTGAGTGCGGGTTCTGTCAGGATCAAAGCGATGTCGCCCTTGGCGAGCAAGGCTTCGACGGCGGTGAGATCATTGAACGGCGCGGCCACGCTTGTTGCAGCCAAGTCGCTCACTTGCCCCAATAGACTTGTCTTCATCACCACCTTATCGCCGTCGAGTTTCACAAAGGCGTCTTCGACCTGACCGTGATAGCAACCGTCGAACACCAGAACCTTGGGGCGCTTCGTCAGCGCGCGGGCCCAGCGCACAACGGCGCGGTTCGCGTCGCTCGCGGTTGCCGTGACCTGCCAGAAGGGCAGACCGAAGCGGGATGATAAAAGCGCGCCGACTTTTGCCGTCAAATCTGACGGCAGCATGGTCGTCATGCCATGCGCCACTTGCGCCGCAATCGCACGGGCGACCGGCTCCGGCGAATGGCCGAACATGGCGCCTGTGTCGCCTAAACAAAAATCGGCATAGACATGCCCGTCGGCGTCTGTGACATGCGAGCCTTTGGCGCTTGTGACAAAGAGCGGGAAAGGCGTTTCCCAGTCGAGCATCCAATGAAGCGGCACACCGCCCGGAAAATGTTTTCCTGCTTCTGCCGCCAATGCAGCCGAACGCGGATTGCGCGCGGCGAAAGCGTCGCGCTCCGCCGCAATCATGGCTTCGGCTCTTTGTCTGATGTCGGGCGGGATGGTCATATGGTTTCCGTTTGAGGTCGCGCGGGCCATCGTGCCAGACCTCATGCATAGAAATCAAACAGCACGCAAATGAAATTGATGCGTTACAACACCAACCCATGCCAACATCGTTCAAACAAGAGAAAGTATCCAAGGTTTCACACGATGGCATTTCAGATTTCGGATAAGTGGTTTGAGTTCCGCAAAATTGACGATGACATCACGTTGATTTGGGAACCTTATGTTGACCCGCTGATCCGCTGCAATATCTGGCATATCAAAGGCGGCGATCAGGATCTGCTGGTTGATACAGGTCTTGGCATTGCCAGTCTGAAAGAGGCGGCTAAAGCCCTCTTTGACAAGCCGCTGCTCGCTCTCGCCACGCATACGCATTATGACCATGTCGGCGGCTTATATGAATTTGAAAACCGCATTGTTCATCACTGCGAAGCCCATCAGCTTGAAGGGGGCCAAGATTTTTCAGGTCTCTATCGCCGCCAGCTGCCGCCCGAGATCATCAAATGCATTGAAGCCAGCGGCTACACATTGCCTGATGTTTTCGTCACCGCGATCCCCACCAAAGATTTCGATCCTGAGGCTTACCGCGTCAAAGCCGCACCGGCGCATCGCCTTGTGAGTGATGGCGACGTCATTGACATTGGCCGGCGCAAATTTGTGGTGCTGCATTTGCCCGGCCATTCACCGGGCAGTATCGGCTTGTGGGAAGCCTCTACAGGCACGCTTTTTTCGGGCGATGCGATTTATGACGGGCCGCTGCTTGACCAATTGCCGGAGTCCAATATCAACCACTATATCGGCACGATGCAGCGGCTTCTCCGTTTGCCTGTGCGCGTGGTTCATGCCGGACATGACCCGAGTTTTGGTCGCGAGCGTCTCACTGAAATCGCCACTCAATTCCTCAAACTGCATGACGCCACCTGAGCAACAACAATAAGAGGTTCACCATGACCCAAATGCCCCGCACACTTCTTCTCACCGATGCTGCCCATTTCATCGGCCCGGCTGTCATCAAACTTATGGCCGCGCGCGATGTCACGATTGTGGCGTCTGATCCGTCCTTTCACGATCAAGCTGTTGTTGAAGCGCTTGAGGCGGAACATCCGCGTGTGATCGCCATTGCGCAGACGACACCTGCCGAGACCGTCGCTCTGGCGCTGACGCATGTGGAGAGCATCGACGCGCTTTGCACCGGCGGCGTGCTGGGGGCGGCAAAGACTGTTGCGGGATCGCTCAAGGCGGATGTGACACGGCCATTTTTTGAAGCGCTCGTCATTGAACCGCTGGCCTATGTGGCGCTTGTTGCTGACGCGATGAAAGCGCAGGGGCACGGCCGCATTGTCTTTGTGACCTCGGCAGGACCCATCGGCGGTATTCCGAATTACACGGCTTATGCGGCGGCGCGCGCGGCGCTCAACGGGGCGGTGCGCTCGCTCTCGATGGAACTTGCGCCGTCGGGCATATCGGTCAACGCGGTTGCACCCAACTTCATCGCGACGGAAGCCTATTTCCCCAAGGCGCTGATCGAAGACCCGGCCACACGCGCGAAAATTCTCTCGCGCGTACCCGCAAAGCGTTTCGGCGACCCGATGGAGGCCGCCGAAACTGTTGCGTTTTTTGCGTTGGGCAATTCCGGCTTTGTCACCGGACAGGTGCTCGCCATTTCCGGCGGCTGGTCCTGAAACCTCTTATTGTTCTCTCAGGCGCCTTCGAGAAATTCGACCCAATTGCCATCGGGATCTTCGACAATGGCAATCGCCACGCCGGGGCGGATTTCGGTGCGCGGGCGGATCACTTTGTGACCGGCGGCGGCAACCGCATCCACGACTTCAGCAATATTTGAAATCGTCATGGTCCAATAGCGATAGCCTGTGCTGCCCGGAATACCGCCCAGGACCGGCGGGGCTTTGGGTTCGCGCACCGGCACGACAAGTTTGATGAGGCTGTCGCCGAACCAGAGGCGGTGCATCACTTTGATGCCGGAGGCTTCCATGGCCACATCGCCCTCATGGCGAAAGCCGAGCACGTCTTTATAAAAAGCCAGCATGGCCGGACCATTGGTCGTGACGATGCCGAGATCGATTGCCGATTTGACGATTTTAACGCCCATGTTGCGCTCCCCGTATTTTATCTGTTTTACGTTGGCGCAAAGCCTAGCCGCAATGCGCCGCAGAATAAACAGGGGTGATCGTCAACCGATGGAGCGCGTGTGGCCCTCCCAGAAGGGTTTGCGCAATTCGGTCTTGAGGATTTTTCCGGCACCCGACAGAGGCAGAGGCAACTGGCGGATTTCGACGGAGCGCGGGCATTTATATCCGGCGATCAGGGTCTTGCAATGGGCGATGATCTCGTCGGGCGTTGCATTGACACCGGGCTTCAACCGCACAATCGCATGGACACTCTCGCCCCATTTGTCATCGGGAATGCCGATCACCGCACATTCGGAAATGCCTATATGGGCCGACAAGGCATTTTCAACTTCGGCTGAAAAGACATTCTCGCCGCCTGAAACGATCATGTCTTTGACGCGGTCCACGAGATAGACAAAGCCTTCTTCGTCCATATAGCCCGCATCGCCTGTGCGGAGCCAGCCATTGATCACTGTTTTGGCTGTGAGTTCCGGCTGGTTCCAATAGCCGAGCATGGCGCCGGGACTGCGCACCGCGATTTCGCCGACATCACCGAGCTTACATTCGACCATGTCTTCATCGACGATTTTCACATCAACACCGATGACCGCACGGCCCGCCGAACGCAGATAGTTTTTGCCGGTGGCTTTATGGAATCTCGGTTCCAGAACGGTGGCGCAGGGCGAAAGCTCCGTCTGCCCGTAGGCCTGCATGAATTCGGCATTGGGGAACATCACCATCGCGTCACGCAGCAGCGTTTCGGAAATGGGCGAGGCGCCATATTTGATCTGCCGCACCGATGTGAGATCGGCGGGATTGGTGATGAGATGGTCGCGCAGCATGCCGAACATGGTGGGGACCAGCACAAGCGCTGTGACGCGCTCGGCCTCAATCGCCTTCACCACATTTTCAGGACTGAAGAATGGCACGATGACATGGCAGCCTCCGACCAGAGTGACACCGACAATGGCGGAGGCATCGGCCAGATGAAACATCGGCGGCGAGTGAAGAAACGATGTGTTGTCGCGATAGGGCACCATGGCATTGGTGCAAAGGGCGTTGGAAATGAGGTTCAGATGCGACAGCATCACGCCTTTGGAGCGGCCTGTTGTGCCGCCTGTATAAAAGAGCCCGTAAAGCTCGCTCCCCTCGCCGCAGGCATCTGCCACCGGCTTTGCCTTGTCGATCAATGACGGCGCGCTCACGGTGCCTGCCGGTGCCTCACCATCATCAATGTAAAGCGTGGCGCGCAACTCACACGCCGCTGCCAAGGGCGCGACAAGCGGCGCAAAGGTTTTGTCCACCAGCAGGAAAGTTGCGCCACTGTCCTGCATCGCATGGATATGTTCAGCCGCCGCCCAGCGCACATTGGCCGGGACGATGACGCCGCCTGCCCATGCAACGGCGTAATAGGCCTCGAGATAATAGTCGCTGTTCATGGCAATGACGCAGACGCGGTCGCCGCGTTTTAATCCCTGCGCCAGCAGCACTGACGCAAAGCGCGCCACACGGTCTTTCAGCTCAAGCCAATTATGTCTGCGGTTTCCGAAGACGGTCGCCGATCCATGCGGATCGATTTGCGCCGAGCGATGCAGGCCTTGCGTCAGATACATGGAACGTCCCTCCCAAGACGTGTCGGATGTCGCCGATAAATTACATATTGACGCCGCCGCCGACAATAAGCACCTGACCGCTGACATAATTGCTTTCAGGGATGCAGAAGAGATAGACGGCACCTGCCGCTTCTTCAGGTGTTCCGGCGCGACCAAGCGGCACCATGGCGGGCAGCATGGCGCGGGTCTGGCCCGGCACGCCAACCTGCAATTCGCGCCCTTCAATCGTCACTTTCGTGTCTTCGCTTTCCATCGCCTGTGTGAGCCGCGTGTCGATGAAACCATAGGCCACGCAATTGACGTTGACCTTATAGCGGCCCCATTCCTTCGACATGGTTTTGGTGAGGCCAACAAGAGCTGCCTTGGCAGAGGAATAATTCGCCTGACCCGCATTGCCGTTGGTGCCTGCCATCGAAGAGATGTTGACCACTTTGCGGAAGACTTCTTTGCCTTCCTGCGCTTCTTTCTTTGACAGGACGCGGATGGGTTCGGCCGCTGCGCGCAGGATGCGAAATGGCGCTACGAGATGCACATCGAGCATCGTTTGGAACTGCTCATCCGTCATTTTCTGGATGACGCTGTCCCATGTGTAGCCCGCATTGTTGACGATGATGTCGAGGCCGCCGAATTTTTCCATTGCCATGCCGACAAAACGATCGGCAAAGCCGTCTGCCGTGACGCTACCCACGCAAGCGACCGCTTTGCCGCCTGCTTTGGTGATTGTGGCGACGACTTCGGCAGCGGGCGCTTCATCGAGGTCATTGACGACGACGCTTGCGCCTTCGGACGCGAGTTTCAGCGCCAGCGCGCGTCCGATGCCGCGGCCTGAGCCTGTGATGAGCGCGACTTTTCCCTGTAGTTTTGACATTTTTATTCCTTACGGCAGAGCAATAACGGCATCGCCCGCCAGTGTATGAATGCCGCCATCGGTGACGGCGTTGATTTCGAGGCGCAGGCGCTTTTCGCCATCGGCTTCAAATTTTTCGATGACTTTGCCGGTGCAGATCACTTTGGCGTGAACCGGCGTGATGGAGGTGAAGCGCACCGCCCAGTGACGCAATTGCTGTTGCGGCACCCATTTGGTCAGAAGCTGGGCGAGGAAGGCCATCGACAACATGCCGTGAGCAAAGACGTCCGACATGCCGAATTTTTTGGCGAAATCGATATCGACATGCATCGGATTGTGGTCGCCCGACGCGCCGCAATAAAGAGCAAGCGTGTGGCGCGAAATCGGCGCGCTCACATGTTCGGGCAAGGTGTCGCCCAGTTTGATATCTGCATAATTCAATGACATGTCCTCACCCGTTGCGCACGACGATGACGGTGCGCGCGACGCCCACGCTTTCGCCTTTTTGATTTTGCGCTTCCGTGTCCTGCACGATGAAATCGAGCGCGCCGCCCTTCTTGTCGTAAATGTCGGTGATCTTCGTTGTCATCGTGATCGTGTCACCGGCATAGATCGGCTTGGCATAGGTGAATTGCTGCTCGCCATGGAGTACGCGGCCGATGTCCACACCAAGCTTGCCCATGATGTTCTCATCGCCCGGTGCCATGGTGCCGAGGCAAAAGAGAAAGGTGGGCGGCGCGGGGATCGCGGGATATCCGGCTGCCTTTGCCGCCGCGTCGTCGAAATAGATCGGGTTCGTCTCGCCGGTCGCCTGCGCGAAAAAAGCGAGCTGGCCTTTTTCGACGTCAACCGAGCGCGGCTTGGTTGTGAGGCCGATGAAGGATTTGTCGAGCACGGATCACGCCTTTCCGTAAAGCGTGACGACGCAGGCGCCGCCAAGGCCAAGATTATGCTGGAGGGCGTGGGTGACGCCTTCGACCTGACGCTTATCGGCCTGACCGCGGAGCTGCCAGACAAGTTCAGCGCATTGGGCCAGACCCGTCGCGCCGAGCGGATGGCCTTTGGAGAGCAAACCACCGGACGGGTTCGTCACGAATTTGCCGCCATAGGTGTTGTCGCCGTCCCAGATGAATTTTTCGGCCGTGCCTTCGGGCGTGAGGCCAAGGGCTTCATAGGTCAGCAACTCGTTTGCTGTGAAGCAATCGTGAAGCTCAACGACCTGAATGTCTTTGGGGCCGATGCCTGCTTTTTCATAGACGCGGGCGGCGGCGTCTTTGGCCATGTCGTAACCGATGAGCTTGATCATGGAATGATCTTCAAATGTGCTCTTGGTATCCGTCGTCATGGCCTGCGCCTTGATGACCACGTCGGCTTTGACGCCGTGTTTCCTGGCAAATTCCGGCGTGCAGACGATTGCGGCAGCGGCACCGCAGGTCGGCGGGCAGCACTGGTAGCGGGTGAGCGGGCCGTAGATATGCGGGCTGCCCAGCACTTCTTCGACGCTCAACTGATCTTTGAAAAGCGCAAAGGGATTGTGCTGCGCATGGACGCGGGCTTTGGATGCGATCTTCGCAAACGTTTCGCGACGTGTGCCGTATTTTTCAGAATATTCGCGACCTGCGCCGCCGAAGAATTGCGCGGCACCGGGGGCTGCCTTGTCGAAATCCTGCAGCTCAATCATTTCGTTGAACTGGCGCTCCATCGGGCTCGGACGATCATTGAACACTGCGCCCAAGGCACCGGGGCGCATTTCTTCAAAGCCCAAAGCCAATGCGCAATCGACCATGCCGCTTTCAACGGCTTGGCGCGCGAGGAAGAGTGCCGACGAACCTGTCGAGCAATTGTTGTTGACGTTGATGATCGGGACGCCTGACAGGCCGAGCGAATAGACAGCAGCCTGACCGGCGGTGCTGTCGCCATAGACATAGCCGACATAGATCTGCTCAACCGCTTCGTAAGGCAGACCTGCATCCTTGAACGCAGCGGCGGCGGCTTTCGCGCCCATCACATTATAGGTTTCGCTGGCACCGGGCTTTGTGAAGGGGATCATGCCCACACCTGCAACGCGCACTTCATTTGTCATCTTGTCTCTCCCTGATTTGAATAATGGGCCGCAGCCTCAAAGCGTGCGGGCGATCAGCATTTTCATCACTTCGTTCGTTCCGGCATAAATCTTCTGCACGCGGGCGTCCTGATACATGCGGGCAATCGGGTATTCGGTCATGTAGCCATAGCCGCCGAAAAACTGGAGGCACTCGTCGATCACTTTGCATTGCGCGTCGGTTGTCCACCATTTGGCCATGGCCGCTGTCACGGGATCGAGATTGCCTGCAAGGAGGCGCAGCATCAGATCATCAACAAAAGTGCGGCCAACCACGGCCTGCGTTTTACATTCGGCCAGTTTGAACTGCGTGTTCTGGAAATCCATGATCGTCGCGCCAAAAGCTTTGCGCTCTTTGACGTAAGCTGACGTCAATTCCACCGCGCGCTCCATGGCGACAACCGCGCCGAAAGCACAGGAGAGGCGCTCCCAGGCAAGCTGCACCATCAATTGCTTGAAGCCCTGCCCCTCGACGGTGCCGAGAAGATTGGTCACGGGCACACGCACGTCATCGAAAAAGAGTTCGGATGTATCCTGCGCATGCATGCCGATTTTTTGCAGATTGCGGCCGCGGCGGAAGCCCTGAACCTTTGCAGTCTCAACAACGATGATCGACACGCCTTTGGCACCGGCGGTCGGATCGGTCTTGGCAACCACAAAGATCAGTTCAGCATTCTGCCCATTGGTGATGAAGGTCTTTTGGCCGTTGATGACATAGTCGCTGCCGTCACGTCTGGCGGTTGTTTTCACGGATTGCAAATCAGAGCCGGTGCCGGGCTCCGTCATCGCAATCGCGCCGATATAGTCGCCTGAGGCCATTTTCGGCAGCCATTCGAGTTTTTGGGCCTCGGTGCCGTAGGCCAACAGATAATGTGCGACGATATTGGAATGGACGCCGTTGCCCGCGCCGAAACCGCCGCCAAGTCCCAAGCGGCCAGTTTCCTCGGCGATCACGACATCATGCGCCCGCGTGCCGCCACCGCCGCCATAGGCCTCGGGGATACTTGCACAGAGAAGACCCGCCTCGCCTGCCTTACGCCATGACGCACGGTCCACAACACCCGCTTCTTCCCAAGCGGCGGCTTGCGGCACGAATTCGCGCTCCAGGAACTTGCGCGCCTGATCGCGCAGGATGCTCAGTTCCTCGGTCATCCAGGGGGAGAGATGTTCGGCCAAGAAGCGGTCCTTATTTTTCTACTGTCTGGTAAGTAGAATAATGCGCAAGGCTGTGCGAGAGTCAATAGACTTTCGCAAACCGACAAAAATCAGGATCCCGCATGGCCGGCAAACCGAGCGCCAAAAGTCAGACAAGCGCCAAATATGATCAGCGCCGTCAGGAAGTCCTGCGGGCGGCTGCACGCACGTTCAACAGGCTTGGCTTTCACGTTGCGACACTGGACGACGTGGCCGAAGAACTCGGTGTGACGAAGCCTGCGCTCTATTATTACGCAAAAAGCAAAGACGAGATTCTTTTCGACTGCGGGCGGATGGCGCTTGAGGCGATGAGCAGCGCGCTCGATAAATCACCGGCCAGCGAGCTTACGGGCCGCGAACGCCTTATCAGATTTTTCCGTCTCTATACGGAGGTTATCTGCGAAGATTTCGGCCGCTGCCTCGTCCTCACCGAGCCGCGCGACCATGCCGCTAAATCACGCCACGAAAATGTCGCCGGTCGCCGCAACCTCAACTATGCCGTGCGCGAGATGATCCGCGACGGCATCAAGGATGGTTCACTCCGTCAGGTTGATGACCGCGCATTGTCGATTGCCATGTTCGACGCCTTTAACGGCATCGGCCGTTGGTACGATGAAAAAGGCGCATCGGACCTTACAAGCATTCTCGACCAGTATTTTTCGATCTTCCTCCAAGGTATAGAGACTCCAAAATAGTCAGCGGGTTATGGCGACCTTCAAATGTACCGCACTTGAGTAGTTTCCGAGGCTCTCGGTCTGTCATCCCTGCGCCTAGTGTCGGTGTCGTAAAGTTGGCAGTCAGGCTCAGCCACTGCCCGACTTCCAATTTTGAGGAGACATCGTCATGAAGTATCTTTTGCCAGCGGCTTCGCTTGCCTTAGCTCTTGCCCTGAGCGCCTGCACCGGCCCGGCCGGTCCGCAGGGCGAGCAAGGCAATCAGGGAAATACCGGCAATACAGGCAACACGGGTGATACCGGCAATACAGGTAACACCGGTGCCACGGGCGAGACAGGCGAGACAGGCGACACAACCGTGATCGTTCAGCCGAAGTAAGCCCGACGTCAACTGACAATTTTTATGAATGGTCCCATCTGCCGATAAGGCGGATGAGACCATTTTGCTACCCCCCGCCAATTGGTTATGACGCTGGCAAGCACGCGCACGCGGCGCTACAGTCACACCACCACATAATGAAAATATCCGGCGAGGGAGACCATCAATGTCAGAATCTGAGAACGGCATAAAGAACACGCGACAGGATTATACGCGGAGCAATGCGGAACTCGCCGCCAAGTGGAAAATTGACGTCAACCGCGACCCTTATTCGATCCCGCTGGATGAACTCGATCCCGGCCATGATGAGCTTTTTGCGCATAATAAAATGCTCCCCTATTTCGAGCGCCTGCGCAAAGAAGACCCGGTGCATCTGTCGGAGAGCGGCCCTTATGGACGTTACTGGTCGATCACCAAATATGAAGACATCATGCATGTCGATACGAACCACCATCTCTTTTCGTCCGACATTCGCAATGGCGGCATCCGTCTTGGCGGGCAACGCCTTGAAGGCGAGCCTGACCCGCTGACACATCTGCCCATGTTCATCATGGAAGATCAGCCCAAGCATGACGAGCAGCGCAAGGCCGTGCAGCCCATGTTCCGGCCGCAAAATCTTGTTGATCTTGAACCGCTGATCCGGGAACGCGCGGGCATCATTCTTGATGAGTTGACGCCCGGCAAAACATTCAACTGGGTGCGCGAAGTCTCGGTAGAATTGACCGGCCGCACGCTCGCAACGCTCTTTGATGTGCCGCAGGAAGACCGGCACAAACTCATCCATTGGTCAGACACGGTTGAGCGCCTCGGCGACCCAGAGTTTTTTGCGACGCCCGAAGAGGGCTTTATGGAGCTTTGGAAGTGCTGGGAATATTTTGATGCGGTCTGGAAAGAGCGCCAGTCGCGCAGCGTACCGGGCACTGACCTTATCTCGATGCTCGTCCACTCAGAATCGACCAAGAACATGACGCCGAACGAATATCTCGGCAATATGTTGCTGCTGATCGTCGGTGGCAATGACACAACGCGCAACTCAATCACGGGCGGCGTGCTCGCGCTCAATCAATTCCCTGAACAGTATAAAATACTGCACGAGAATCCCGGCATCATCAACAATATGGTGTCGGAAATCATCCGCTTCCAAAGTCCCGTCGCGCATATGTGCCGCACAGCACTCGAAGACACGGAAATCCGCGGCAAGAAGATCAAGAAATGGGATAAGGTTGCCATGTGGTACGTTTCGGGCAATCGCGACGAAGAAAAAATCCCGCAGGCCAATGAATTCCAGATCGAACGGGCGGGTGCGCGTCACCACCTCTCTTTCGGCTTCGGTATTCACCGCTGCGTCGGCAACCGCGTCGGCGAAATGCAGTTGCGCATTTTGTGGGAAGAAATTCAGAAGCGTTTCAAAAAAGTCGAAGTGGCGGGCGAGCCTAAATATCTCCGCTCAAACTTCATTCGCGGTATCACGGACCTGCCGGTGATCGTGCACACGCACTGATCCGACCGCTCACAACAAAACCCCGCGCATGATCTGATGCGCGGGGTTTTTCTTTGGGCCGATTCAATCAGGCGACGATCGCGTTGCGCAATTCGCCGAGGCCATCGACGCGGATTGAAACAATGTCACCGGGCTGAAGATATTGGCCCAGATGCTTGTCGCGGGCGATCTGCCGCTCGACAATCCAATGCGTTACGGGCCTAGACCAGCCGCCCGCGAGCCAATCCCAGATGCCGCCGATCAATGCGGATTTGGCAAGCCCCTGCCATACAGTTCCGTTGGGTGTGCCTGCCAACAGGCCCGTGCGCGCGGGGATATGATTGACGAGCACAGGCAATGAGACAGTGCGGCCTTCGTAATCCCAAGACAGGTCTTTGCACAATTTTGTCTCGCGCAACAGCGCATCGAAGTCCCAAATTGCGTCGGATTGCGGTGCTGATTGTTTGAGGGTGCCATTGCGCCAGAGCTGCAGCTTCACTTTACCGGCGAAACTGCGCACATCTTTCGGAATGACAAAAAGCGTGCCGATGGGCAAATAGCCTGGCGCGCTTTTGCCTGTCGTGAAGCCCTTGCCCGAGGTGATGTTGCGCGGATCGACATGGCGCAAGAGCTTCGCGCGGTCCGTCACATCATTGCAGAGCACGAGACCAACATGGTCTGACGGCGCATCAAGACTAAAATTGTCGAGCGTGACAAAACAAAGCTCGGCCTCATAGTCGAGAAGCCCGTCGCCTGCCGAAATCGATGCGTTGAACGGGGTCGGCGTCACTTCCTTCGGAAAGAGGAACGGCCCGTCTGTCACTTCGGATTCTTCGGCATGTTCGGGAAAGTTTGTACCGACCGCGATATGCGAGGTGCGCAAGGCGACAGGCATGTCGAGGCTTTGCAGCGGTACGGTGACTTCGTGACGTTTTGGCACGAGGGCCAGAATACCTTCGTAGCCGTAAGTGCCGAAGACGCTGACCGGATCGTCGATCACATCGCCTGATCCTTCGGTAAGATCGGTACCTGTTACCGTTTTGGGGCCGTAGGATGAGACCAACAGAAGATGCAAATATCCATTTTTCCTGTAGCGGGCAAAAGTCAGCGCCACATCACGCGACGCGATAGGCAGTGCCGGTTCCGTCATGAAATTGGTTTCATTGCGCGACAAGGAACACTCCCAATGTGTTGATGATCATCAGGATCGTCCCGCCGAAGAGATTGGTATCCACGAGATAGATTTTGCCGAAAATATTGAAACGAAACGGCTTAATGCCGTTCACGTCTTTCAGCGACCCGTCAAAGATTTTCATTGATGACAGCGTCGCGTAGAAACTCGCGCCCCAGACATAGTTGAGGATCGCGGCGAGCCAAATATGAGTCTGGTAATCATCAGACTTTGACCAGAGCAACCAGAGGATTATCAGTGAGATGCCGTTCTGGCTTAAGACCTGCCACACAACATGAAAACGCGCATGAGGCGTCCAGAGCGGGTTGGTTGCATGAGTTTTGTTGAAGTCGGCAAAGATCGGCCCGACGGCTATCGCAAAAGCGACGAGCGAAAACAGAAGACGCGGCACCAATGTTTGATCGTAAAATGTGTCCATGATGTTTCCTCAGATGAGTCCGGGGTAAGTGCCGCCATCGAGCTGGAGGTTCTGACCCGAAATAAAGCCGGCCTGGGCGCTGCAGAGAAAAGCGCAGGCGTCACCAAATTCGGAGGGCTCGCCCATGCGTTTGGCGGCAATCGTGTCTGCGATTTCGGCGCGCGCTTCCTCGTAGGTTATTTTTTTGAATTGCATGGCGAGTTTTGCCATTTGCTTTTGCCGCTCGGTGTCAAAGCGTTCCGGCAACATATTATTGATGGTGACGTTGAAGGGTGCGACATCGACCGACAGGCCTTTGCACATTGCGGTGAGACCAGAGCGTGCCGTTGTTGACAGGCCCATGACGGCACGCGGCGCTTTCACCATCGCGGACGTGATATTGACGATGCGCCCGAAGCGGCGCTCCTTCATGCCCTCAAGAAGCGCCTGGATCATAAAGACCGGCGCGAGGAGATTGGCGTTGAGCGCGCGGCTCCAGTCCCCCTCACCCCATTGCTGAAAATTGCCGGGGGGCGGGCCGTCGTTGTTGTTGATGAGAATATCGGCGTCGGGGCAAGCCGCCACCAATCTGGCGCGGCCTTCGCCCGTATTGATATCAGCGGCCACCGCCGTCACCGTGCCTGTGGCGAGCGCGCGAATGTCAGCGCAGGCTTCTTCAAAATGCGTGTCGCTGCGGCCATTGATCACCACATCCACGCCTTCGCGGGCGAGCGACAGAGCGCAGGCTTTACCGAGACCGCGTGTTGACGCGCAAACAATGGCCTTGCGGCCCTTTAATCCGAGATCCATCTCACGCCTCCACTGTCTGTAACGCATTGAGGCGCGCCATCAACTCACGCAGATGAGCAAGAGGATCGCCGCCAACAGTATCAAGCCGCGCTGCGATATGTCCGTCCGGTCGCAGCAGCAAGGCACCGGTGCCGGTGAGACCCGTCAGCGCTTCCCATGTTGTGCTTTGATCCTGAAAGTCTGCATTGAAACGCAGGCCCGCGAGTTTGAGAGACTGCGCGGCCTTCACCCATGCCTCGCCTTGCGGTCCCGTGATCAGCGCGTAGCGATCCACGGGGATGAGCGAGAGAAGCGAGGTCCGGCGTCCGTCTTTTGTGACCCAACGATGCGGCAGGTGAGCACCCGGCTCAAAGCCCGGCTCATAGCGGCTGATGTCCACATCGCTGGCTTTGAGGAGCGCGGGTGCGCTGTCAATCGCGTCTGAACAATAGCGATAGCCGAGCTGCAAATTGAAACTGTCGAAATGCGGGCGCTGCATTTCAACTGAGAGCGCAAGAGCGGCATCCGCCTTCGGGTTGGCGGCAATGGCGGCGTAATGCTCATCTGTTTTAAGCGGATCGGGACCGTAAAGCGTCGCAAAGAGATCAAAGAGCTTTGATGCGTTGGCGAGGCTTTGCTCGGTATTGACGAGGGCGACGGGGCGGCGTTCCGTTTCGTATGTCTCAAGCAGGGCTTCGCCCGCCTCACCCTTCAAAACGGCGGCGAGTTTCCAGCAGAGGTTCTGCGCGTCAACGACACCTGTGTTGAGGCCCAACCCGCCTGTCGGCGGAAAGCGATGGGCCGCATCGCCAGCGAGAAAGACACGCCCGCCGCGATAGGTTTGTGCCACCTGCGCCGACATGACCCAGGGCCCGATATTGCGCACGTTGAGATCCGGCACCGCGACGCCCAAAGCATCCGTGATGAGCTGGCGGCAGCGGGGCTCATCGAAACTTGCGGCATCTTCCAGCGCGGGATCGAAAGGATGCATCAGCACCCAAGTTTTGGCCCTGTCATAGGCGATGAGCACGCCCTTGGTCGTCGGCTCAAACAGAAAATAGAGAACGCCGGGCTGATGATCGGTCAGCGCGCTGAGATCGGCTTCGAAATGGATCATCACATTATGCTGGAGGCCTTCCGGTCCATCCATGGCAATGCCAAGCGCCTGACGCAGGCGCGAATTGGCACCATCTGCGGCAATCACATAGGCGGCTGTCACATGCTCACGTTCTTTGCTCGCCACATGCTCGAGCTCTGCAATGACATGGGACGGCGCATGCGTGACGCCGACGCAGTTCACGCCGCGCCTGAACTCGATCAGAGGTTCAACAGCAATGGCGGCACTCAGGGCGGCTTCGAATTTTGGCTGCGGGATATTGGTCAGCGGAAAAGGCGTGAAGGCGAGTGCCTCATCGTCCTGACGCTCATAGGGAAGAACACCGAATTCCGGTCCGCTCAATGTGCCGACAAAACGCACAAAGCCCGCATCATTGGCGCTTGCCCCTTGCGCGCGCAAAGCCTCTGCCGAGACGCCGACACTGTCGCAAATCTCAAGCGTGCGCGGATTGACGGCATGAGCCTTGGGAGCACTTGCGGCAGCTTCGCGCCTATCGATCAGCAATGAGGCAATGCCTTGCCTTGCCAGCAGCAAAGCGGCCAATTGCCCGACCGGCCCTGCCCCCACAATCAAAATCCGGCTTTCCATGGCCCCATCCCGCGTGCTCAAATAAATGAGAGTATCCTCATTTTTGAGAAATCTCTCATTTTTATGCTTTTGTCAAGCGCCCAAAATGCTATGATGCCGGGACAATTCAGGAGAGCTTCATTGAACGCGGGATATTTTCGAAATCAGGCCACCGGCGGGGGCAAGCGCCAGCGCACGCGCGCGGCACTGCTTGATGCGACTGTGCGTCTTGTGGCCAGCAAGGGCATGGAGGCGCTGAAAATCAGCGACATTACCGATGCCGCCGAGCTGGCCAATGGCACATTCTACAATCACTTTACAGATAAAGACGAAGTTCTGATCGAGGCGGCCTATGGCATTGCGGCGGAAATCAGCCGCCAGCTCGACGCCGATATGACCGGGATTGATGACGCGCCGTCGCGCGTTGTCACCGCCACGCGCAACTTCATCAGCATTGTGCTGCAGAAGCCCGACTGGGCGGCGCTCATTTTAGGCGGCGCACGGCATCTGCCGCATCTGGGCGAAGACGCATCCCAATATTTGCGCAGCGACCTTGAACGCGGTGTGGCGCAAGGCAAGTTCGACGTGACCGTCACAAATTATCTGATGTCGCAAATACTGGCACTCATCACCGTTGCCATCACAATGCAACTCAACAAGGGCACCGACACGGCGATGACCGATCAAATCTGCGAAAATATTTTACGGCTTCTGGGTCTGACGCCGGCCAAGGCGCGGCGCGTCGTTGAAGCCATGCGTTAAAAAGCGGAACCCTGTGCCTCATCTGAAGCACAGGGTCATGTCTTGGTGAAAGAGACGTTCCTTACTCGTTGACGCTTTTGGCATCCTTTGCCGCGCGCACGAGCTGCACAAATTCCGCCCTGAGGCCGAATTCATCCTCGCCGCGTGATTTCTGCGCCAATGCCGCAATCTCGTCATAGCCGAATCTGTCCGACACCCAGGGCGAGCCACGCAGGCGCTCGCCAAAGGCGGCAACCGCCAAGGCCCAGCGCGTGGCTTCGGGGGCGGCATCGACTGATGAATAGGCTTTGGCAGAAATCGGCTGCGAGATCAGTTTTGATGTCTCACCACCCGGCTTCTTGTAACGGATTTTGAGGAAGGCGAGCTCGCCGCCTTTTGTCTGCGTCGCAGGCTCTTCCTGATAGCGCAGCGGATCGCTTGATGATTTTGCACCGGCGGGTGTGATTTCATAAAGCGCCGTCACCGACACACCTGATCCGACTTCACCGGCATCGACCTGATCATTGTTGAAGTCTTCGCGGTTCAGCAACCGTGTCTCATAGCCGATGAGGCGATATTCGGAAACGACAGCCGGATTGAACTCGATCTGGATTTTCACATCATCGGCAATCGGGAAAAGCGAGCCTGCCAAATCGTCGCGCAGCAGCTTGCGGGCTTCCTGCATCGTGTCGATGTAACCCGCCGTGCCGTTGCCTGTCTGAGCAATGGCCTGCATCATCACGTCATTGTAATTGCCGCGTCCGAAACCATAGACGGAAAGATAGATGCCAGATTTGCGTTTCTCAGCGACAAAGTCCTTGAGCTTTTCCGGATCGTCCACGCCGACGTTGAAATCACCGTCGGTTAGCAGGATCACACGGTTGACCGCATCGGCGTCAAAATTCTCCTGACTGAGCGCATAGGCCAGCGCCAGACCTTCGCCGCCCGCTGTCGAGCCGCCGGATTCCAAAGCACCGAGGGCTGCGCGGATTTTCCGCTTCTCCTTGCCCGAAGTCGGGGCGAGTACTTCACCGGCCGAACCTGCATAGGCGACAATCGAAACGCGGTCTTTGTCATCCAGTTGATCGACGAGAAGGTTCAACGCTTTCTTGGCGAGCGGCAACTTGTCTTCGTCCTGCATTGAACCTGATGTATCGACCAGAAAGACGAGATTGAGCGGTGGCTGCGTTTTATGCGGCACGTCATAGCCCTGCAATCCGATATGCAGGATCTGACGCTCCTTTGACCAGGGCGAAGGCACCAGCGCCGTCGTCGCGCGGAAAGGCGCCTCAGCACTCTTAGGTTTCACATAGCCATAGTCGAAATAATTGATAAGTTCTTCGACACGCACAGCGTCGCGCGGTGGCAATGTTCCGTCATTGAGGAAACGCCGCGTATTGGCATAAGAGGCTGTATCGACGTCGATTGAGAAAGTCGAGACCGGATCAGTGGCGACCCGTTTGACATTGTTCAGTGGTGCATCGGGATATTTTTCGTTTTCGGGTTCCGCCATGCGCTTCGCCATCTGCATGGGAGGCGCATAGTTTGCGGCGATGTCGGCCTGTAAACCCGGAGCGTAATTTTCGGACATAGAGCCTGGTACCACACGTCCGGCCATACTCGCATTGGTGGCTTGGTCCGAAGCGGAACATGCCGTCAGAGCAAGCGCTGCCATTGCACCGGCACCCAGTGCCAGTACATGAAATTTTTTCATCTGATGTAACCCCTTGGTTGTTACCCATTGCGGGCAGGATCATCAAATGTTCCGCTCACGGTAAAAGTGGGGCGCAATTCAAGCGTGATTGTGGCCGATCAGATTTCCGATCCGGCGGCGCAAAAATGCAACAGGGCGGTGTGTGCTGTCACTCGTCCGCGGGACGGGCGCGTTTTTTCTTTGTGGCTGACCTGATGTGATGGCTCTGGCCCCTGATCCGCGCCCGCGCTTCGGCAGGGGTTTCGGTATTGCCCTGATTTTCGGTTGCCAGTTTCAGCCAGCGTTGCAACCGGTCAGCGTCCAGCGTGCCTTTTTTGATGGCGGCCTGAATGGCGCAGCCCGGTTCCATGTCGTGGCTGCAATCTGAAAACTTGCAGGTTTGGGCCAGTTCAATGACATCCGCAAACAAGGTCTCAATGCCTTCGGCATTATCGCTCATGCTCAGAGAGCGCATGCCCGGCGTATCAATCAGCCAGCCGCCCGACAATGTGCGGCGGAGGCTGCGGGCCGTTGTTGTGTGCCGACCCTTGGCGTCATTTTCCCGAATGCCCTGTGTGGCCGTCTCGATGCCGGCCAACCCGTTCATGATGGTGGATTTGCCGACGCCCGATGAGCCGACAAGCGCCGCCGTCTGTCCTGCTTTCACCCATGGCAGTAATTGATCAAGGGATTTGGGATTGCGCGCATCGAGAATGACCACGGGCATATCCGCCAAAAGTCGCTCAGCCTGTTTTTTGTAATCACCCGCATCCGACGCCATATCGGCTTTGGTCAGAACCAGAACGGGCGCGATACCGCTGCTGATCGCCAAAGCGAGATAGCGCTCCAGGCGCGCCGGATTGAAATCATCATTGCAGGAGGACACGATCAACAACGTATCGACATTGGCCGCGATAAGCTGGCGCTTGTCGCCCGATCCTTCGGTCTTGCGGCGCAAGAGTGTGCGGCGTTCAAGCAGGGAATGGATGCGTCCGCTTTCAGGATCGCACAGCACCCAGTCTCCGACGGCAAAATCACCCGCGCGCATATCCGACGGCAGTTCAAGGGTGAGATCACCCAGTGCTGATTTCGCCATGACAAGATCGCGATGAATATCGCTGATGCGGGCAGGCGGCATATTGGCCGACACATCCGGCCCGATCTGTGAGCTGAAATGAGCAGACCAGCCGAGGTCAGCGAGAGTGGTCTCTGTCATACGGGCTTGCTCTTGTTCAAACGTCAGGCATGAGGGACCCGCGGTCCGTCACGAAGCTGCAACGACTTTTTTGACGACGCGTTTGCGCGCCGGTTTCCCAGCGGCCGGTTTGGTTTCCACCGGCAGAGCATCAACCAGTTGCCCGCCACTGAGTGAGCTTAATGTCGTCGCATCAAGAATAGAGGCCACCGCATCGCGGACTTCGCGCATGACGATACGCACGCCACAGGCTTTCTCATCCTTGCAGTCTGCGCAACGACGATAACCCGTCAGGCTGGCGCAAGGGATAGGCGCGAGCGGGCCGTCAATAATGCGGATCACCTGCGCGAAAGTGATGGTTTCAGCCGGACGCCCCAGTACATAGCCGCCATGCTTGCCGCGATGACTATGCACGAGACCGTTGCGCTTCAAATCGATCAGGATCAAATCCAGAAATTTCTTTGGAACATTTTGCCGGTTGGCAATGTCCTGCGCCTGCAAAAGCTCACCAGCGGGCTGCGCGGCCAGAGCAAGCATGGCTTTCAAAGCATATTTGGCCTTTTGAGAGAGCATAGACGGGTCGCCTGTGGTGACAGATTCTGCTTATCAGGACTATGACATATTTTACATGATTCAATCGATCAATTTAAGGCATTTTCTGCCACAGATCGTTCTTTCCAAATGTCACGGACCCGGAGCCAACAGCGGCCTCAATCCAAACTGCCGTCCGGATGAAAGCGAACGCGATGTAAATAATTCTGCATACGGACTTTTATAAAATCCTGCAGTGACGGAAACGTCTATAACGAATGGGGAGGCTTTCGACATCTCATTCCGCGCACACTTCCCGGATACGTCCACGCAACCAGCGATGTGCCGGATCAGCATCCAGCCGCGGGTGCCAGAGCAGTGAGATTGTCATCTCGGGCGTGGCAAACGGGAGGGGAAAGCTATGCATATCCTCGCGCAGGCTTGACGTATGGCGTTCCGGAACAGTGGCAATCAGGTCTGAAGCTCTCGCAAGAGAGAGCGCCGTCGAAAAGCCGCCAACAATTGTGACGATCTCCCGCTCCAATCCAAGCAGGCGCATCGCATCGTCTAGCGGCCCACCCTCAAGACCCTGCCGCGAGACGAGAATGTGCCGACCAGCGGCGTAGCGCGCGGGTGTAATCTCATCCTTGCTCAGCGGGTGCTCTTTTCGCACAGCGCCAACGAAACGGTCTCGAAACAGCGCCTGCACACGTAATTCAGGGCCCGTCGTCTTCTCCACGACCCCGGTTTCAAGATCAACTGCACCCTCGCGCAGCGGCGCACTATCTTTGTCCGGCTTCTGCAAAAAACGCAGTCGCACGCCGGGCGCCTCTTCGCCAACGCGAGTAATGAGGTCCGGACCAAAGCACTCCGCAAAACCTTCGCTGGTCCGCAATGTAAAGGTCCGGACCAACTGTTTGAGATTGAGGATCTCAGCGGGGCGCAGAACGGCCTCTGCATCCTCCACGAGTTGTCTGACCCGTTCGCGGAGTTCAAGCGCTCTGGGTGTGGGGACAAGACCGCGTCCGGCTCTGACCAATAACGGATCACCCATAGCCTCCCGCAATCGCGCCAACGCGCGGCTCATCGCCGACGGGCTAAGTCGCAAGCGCCGGGCGGCACCCGCCACGCTGCCTTCCGCGAGCAGCACATCAAGAGTGACAAGCAGATTGAGATCGGGTGTCGCCATCGGTTGACTATAGCACAGCCTGACTATGATGTGGCGTTAAACGCACGAATAAAGTGCGAATGATGCACCTTCCGCCATATCAGTCCGGAAGTTAGGGTCTGCCAGCTCCGTTTCAGGAGCTGTCCAGAACGGAGACCATATTGGAACCGAATATCGCAGATCAGGTCACACCAGATACCGCACATGCGGCTCTAGCCCCTTCAACACGGTGGGCGCTCGCCGCCCTGTCCCTGTCCATGCTGATGCCTTCGCTGGACACCAGCATTGCCAATGTCGGCCTGCCGACCTTGGCACAGGCGTTCGGTGCCTCTTTCCAGGAGGCTCAATGGATCGTCCTCGCCTATCTCCTCGCCATGACCACGTTGATTGTCAGCGCCGGACGGCTCGGTGACATCATCGGGCGGCGGCGGTTGTTACTCGCCGGGATTTGTCTGTTCACGGTTACATCACTCCTTTGCAGCATTGCGGGTACGCTCTGGCTACTGGTGGCGGCGCGCGCTGCGCAAGGCCTTGGCGCGGCTATGATGATGGCTCTCACTGTTGCTCTTGCTGGCGAAACGGTTCCGAAAGAAAAGACCGGTAGCACAATGGGGCTGCTCGGAACGATGTCAGCCATAGGCACCACCCTGGGAGCTCCGATCGGCGGCGTCTTGATCGCGGGATTCGGGTGGCAAGCAATCTTTCTCATTAATGTGCCGCTGGGCATCGCAAATTTTCTGCTCGCCTATCGCTATCTGCCTACGGATCATCAAGGACAAGAAACCGATCGCGTGAGCTTCGATAAATTGGGCACAATGCTTATTGCTCTGACACTTGCGGCTTACGCCCTTGCCATGACGACCGGACATGGTCGCTTCAGCCAGATCAACGCGGTTCTGCTATTGGCCGCAGTCTTCGGGCTTGGCCTATTCGTGCTCGCGGAGACAAGAACCACCTCTCCGTTGATCCGATTGATGATGTTCCGCAATCCAGTGCTGAGCGCCAGTCTCATAATGAACATACTCGTCTCGACTGTGATGATGGCAACACTCGTGGTCGGGCCGTTCTATCTCTCTCATGCGCTCGGACTGCAAGCAGCCATGATCGGGCTCACCCTATCAGTTGGGCCGCTTGTCGCAGCACTGAGCGGTATTCCCGCAGGTCATTTTGTTGACCGGATTGGTGCGCAACGCATGGTCGTCGTCGGTCTCTGTGCAATCACGACGGGGTCTCTCTTGCTCTTCATGCTGCCGTTACAGTCCGGCATTGCCGGATATGTCGCGCCCATCGCGACGATCACCGCAGGTTACGCACTGTTCCAGACAGCCAATAACACCACCATCATGTCCAATACCGGCCCTGACCAACGGGGTGCAGCGGCCGGCCTACTTAGTCTGTCGCGCAATATTGGATTAATCACCGGTGCAGCCGCCATGGGGGCAGTATTTGCCCTTGCATCATCAACAGCCGACATCATGACAGCGGGGCCGGAGGCCGTTGCGACCGGTATGCAACGCACTTTTGCTGTCGCCGCCGCTTTGACCGGCATCGCCCTTGCAGTCGGGTCAATTGGCCATACACTTGCACTGGCGCAGCGCGCCGGTCTTGAAATAGCGGATGAGTGACTGATGGCGCACGGTCAACTGCTTCCGTTTACACCGGCGATTATCCGATCCTTTTGGAGGAACAGGTCACCGACCCGCTTTGATCGAGATTGTCAGCGCTTCACCTGACGCGCTCTTCACGCTCCAGCTGTCGCCAACATTTTTCCCCTGCACATAATCGAAACATGCTTTGGGTGCGGCCGCTGGTGAATTCTGCTCCGTGCAAAACTTGTCGTCAGCGATACTCCATACACCACCCACCTTGCTCCCATCGGCCAGCGTGATTTTGTAGGTGCTGTCTGGTTCGATGAACCAGGCTGAAGATGTACCCTGCGCATCGGTGGCAATCAGTGTGTTGCCATAGGTGCTATCAACGGTATTGGCATAAGCGGGCGCAGCAAACAGCAGAGCAGCCAATCCGCAAATCAATCTCTTATTCATTCAGTTTCTCCCTTTGTAAGTCCCCACGCACACGGATGGGGACAATCGACAGGCTATGCGGCGGGTGACCGGATCAACTGCCCAACCTCAACAGAGCCTCGCGCGTCAGATACCGGTCATAGGCGGACAAATCATTGACCATCATCGTGTGGCCTCCGGTGACGGACTTCACCTGCTCCATGCGCGTCATCCGATCAGACTGAATGTCATGCGCGTGCAGCATGGTCCATGACCAATAGGGATGCGCTCCGTCGCGCACCTCGTCATTCTTGCCTTCGTAAAGCGAGAAGGCGCCATCAAAGGAGCGGAACATTTCGCCGCGCCGGTCAAATGAGACCATTGTCAGCGGGAGCAATGTACGAGCGTCAAACCAAACCTGTTTTTTCGATATAGGCGCACGCGGATACTTGACCGGCTCGGCTTCGACGACAATGGCTTCGGGTACAAACTCAACATCCATGTCCCAGAATGTGTGTCCCCTTGGCCCGCCATGCGTCGTGTGCTCCCAATTGGGATGATCCGATTGCCAGCCCCCCGACAGAGCGGCCAGCGTCGGTCCGCGGTGCACGATCCTGTAATTGCCCCATGTCAAGAACGGATCGCCGGCACCCCAGGCATCTGACAGATAAAGAGACGAGCCGGCGATCAACGGCTCGAAGCGCTGGTTTGTCGGGAAGGTGCGAACGCGCTTGAACTCCGGCAAATAGCCATAAAGGTCGGGGAACTCGTTCTGGTCATAGGGCCAGATGTTCAGAAACGAAGTGCCCTGAATACTGTTAGGAGCGGTAAAAATAATACTCTGATAGCGCAGCTTGTCTTCATAGCCCGGCCAATAGGGCTTTGGATCAACCGAGACACGACCGACTGCTGCAAGCTCTGCCCAACAGGCTTCATAGCGATAGGCAACATTGCCCTGCGGTTCGAGATCATATTCCCTGATCGGATAGAAGGAGACATCATGCCGGCCCCAACTCAGCGTCAGTCCGGCGAAAACCTCAATGGCCGATTTTGGATCGGGAAAGGGATTTCCGCCGATCCATGGCTTGCCGTCATCCGTCACAACATTGCCCTGCGCATCAAAGCGGGCCCGACCTGTGTTGCGCAGCGTCGCCTCGATATATTCCCAGGGGCTCAGTTTGTAGATGTCTGTTGTGGTAGGAACGACACGCAGTTTGCGGCCCATATCGCGGATCTGTGCGTATCGGATCGGATCGAGAAGCTCTTGGATATGCTCGACATTCTGCGCATCGATCATCTGGCCTGTGCTGATCTTGCCGGATGTATAGTCATCAATCGAAAGCAGGTGATCGGGATAGGCTGCCGTCACATCGCCCGCGTGCGCGATGGTCGGCCATAAGGGTGCCAGCACGCCTGTTGTCAGCAATCCGCTGCCGACGCCTGCCAGGAATGAGCGCCGCGAATAATCCCGACCAAATTTGCGGATGTGATGAACCATATTGTCTGTCAGACAGGCCGGAGACAAACAGAGCGGGAGCGGGCACGCCATGCCCGCTCCCTTGTCAGCAGTGTCAGAACTGATACGCGATGCGCGCGCTCAGCTCGTTTGCATAATCGAATGTCTGCATGATGTTCTTGTTGTTTTGTTTAGCTGCAACAATGTTTGCATAGACATCGACCGTCCATTGCGAGTTCGGACGCCATTTCACGCCCGGCTGCATCAGAATACCGCCCCGCACGTCAACCAGCGTTGTGAAATCGGCACGCCAGACGAGGTTCGGGAAGGGTTGCTGTAACGCGAGAGCGACAGCATGGAAGCCGTTCTCTACGCCCGTTGCACCATAGGAGACGTCGCCGCCCATGCCGTCGAGATGACGTCCGAAGAGATCGCTCTTCGATTTGTACATATATTCGGCGACGATGAAAGTCGCAGGCCATGACTGCGACTGTGTGAAGCGGTGATACTTTTCAAACACCAGCGAGGCGGTCACCTCATCCTCTGTGAGGAATGCCCGGTCGAGAGAGGGGCTGGTGAAAGTCTTGTCCGGCGTATATGCGACTTCGCCGCGCATCACCAACTGATCGAACAACGTGTCCGGTTCGCCGCTGAAGACGTAGTTCGCGCCCACACCGAAAATATTTTCCTGCTTGAAAACGCGTTCAATGTGGCCGCGCAGCGGACCAAGGCCGCCGAATGTAGCGTCGAGTGTGGCCTGAGCCGTTGCGTAAGCAGCCGGACCGGTGCCGAAGCAACCGCTGGCAAGGTTCAATGCCGTGCAGACGCCGTTCACACCATCGAGGCGGGTGGTGGCGGCATATTTGAACCATTCTCCCGATGAGCGCACGCCTTCGCTTGCGTCGAACGAAAATGGCAGGCCGGCAAGCGGGCCGGCTGTTTCGTTGCGCCAGCGGAATACACCATCCGGATTCGTGCGGTGAACAGCAATGGCTTGCACCGAGAGATTATCCCAGAACTGAGCCTGTACACGCCCGCCGAAGTTCCAATCATCATTGGCGTCCTCGCTGGTATGGACCGTGAACTGGTCCGGGATGAAGTTGTAGGGCGTGCCGGGATTCGGCAGGACCGACGGGCTGAACATCTGCGCAAAGCCCTCGAACTCGAACTGATCAAGCACGCGTAGCGAAGCACGGACGCCGGGTGATGCGACACGCTTGTCAGAATATTCTTCCGCTGCCGGATCAAGAATGAAATGGCGGCGCAGGTCGAGGCCGTTCGGCACGTCGAGCACACGGAAGAAGATGGCTTCACCCCAGGCAATCTGTTGATTACCGGCGCGGATCCAGAGCGGACCTTTGTTAAAATCAAGATAGAATGAGGGAAGATCGACCATATACTGGTCGCCGGATTCCTCCAGCCGATTGGCACGGTTGCCGCCAAATGTCGGCGCGCCAAAGAAATCACGACCGCTTGCGTCCTTATAGAGACCCCAATCGGCGAACCCGCGCAATTTTGCGCGCGCCGTCAGATTTTCGTTCAATTTGGCGCTGGCATCAATTTCGAGGCGTGTGGCAAAGAGATTCAGCAAATTGCTGGCATCATTGCCGTGGTACTTATTTTCCTGCTCGTTGTTCCGGTTTTCCTTTGAAGTCACTTTGGCGGCCATTTCCTGCCGCACAAATCCGGAAATATCAATGTCTGCTGCTTGTACCTGCTGACACACAAGCGCGGTCATCATGCCGGTGATCAGAGCCAGTATTCGATTTTTACGCATGTCCCCCTCCCAATCGTTTGCAGAATTACTCTCCGACTTTCAGAATTCGGGCGTCATATCCGACAACAAACGGAACGGCTTGCGTTCCGTCGCCTGCGGCGGCGACACCCACGTACCAGCCCGTCGAGATGTCCTTGCGATCCACGACGGTCCAATTCAATCCCCGGTCCCTGCTGACCAACAGTGTGCGAATGCCGGTCGCAACCATGCGCCCGTCATCGCCGATCCAGACGTCAAGCAGGTTCTCGGGCCGCCCCGTGACAATCTTGCGCCACTCGCTTGTCCAGCCATCGCTGACCAGCACCGCTCCGTCTTGTCCCGCTGCCGCGCCACGCCCCTCGTCGGTCATAAACAGTCCGAACAGCGTTTCATCCCCGCGATGCAGCACATGCCAATCGCGACCCTCATTTTCAGATCGCAATACAAGGCCGAATTCACCGACGACGGTGATGATGCCGGATGCGCTGATCTTGACGTCGTTGATATGCGGCTCTGCATCGTCCTTGCCGATACCAATCCAGGACGGCGCCACAGATTTCCATGTCGCGCCATAATCCCGCGACAGCAGGATCGTGCCGAAACCACCTGTGGCGACGGCGATGCCGTTCGCCTTCATATCAACGGCCAACAATCTCGCGGTGCTTCCGCTCTCAACGGCCGTCCATCCACCGGACCCCGTGCGCTTGAATATCCGTCCGCCTTGTCCGACGGTGATCGCATGATTGCCCGACATCGCAACCGCCAGCAGCGCCAAGCCATCATTGATCATGGCTTCGGGTTTCCAGCTCTTTCCCTGATCATCAGTTCCAAGCACCAGCCCCGGCATGCCGACCGCAAGCCCCTTGTTCCCTTCAAGCGCAATACCGAACAAGGCCTCATGCGGAAATCCCGCATGCACCAGCGAGACTTCGGCGAGAGCAGGTTTCGTCAGTCCCATCACCAGCAAGGCGACGAGACCTATAAGCGGCATGGAAACCCGCGAGAATGCTGCTTGCGTTGTCGAAAACCGGCGAGCCATCTACTCAAACCCTCATCTGAAGTCTGTTATCAAAAAGGCGACAGGGCGACGCTTCACCCTGTCGCTGCATTTGTCAGTCACCCAAGCGACGGATCGCCTGAATGGTCATGTACTCGTCGTAAACGCTGCCCATGTTCCAGGCGGACTTGTATCCACCCGTCACTTCCTTGGCCTGAATGAAGCGGCTGATACGGTTTGTCTGAATGTCGTGGCTGTGCACATGCGTCCAGCTCCAAGCCGGATGCGAACCGTCGTTGACAGTGCCGGCAGGCCCGGAATACTGGCTGAAGGCCGGTTCAAAACTCTTCCAGACTTCGCCACGACGGTCGAACGTCATGTAGGACACAAACATCATGTTGCGTGTGTCGATGGCGACCCGCTTTTTCGATACGGGCGCACGGGGATATTTGACAGGCTCAGCCTCGATCACAATTGTCTCGGGGATGAGTTCCATATAGGTGTCGAAGAAGGTCTGGCCCTTCTGTCCGCCATGCACCGGGCGCGACCAATTGGGATCATTGAGGAAGTTGCCGGATACGGCGCCCAGCATCGGTTTGCGATCAATGATCTTGTAATTACCCCAGGTGAGGAACGGATCGCCTGCCGCCCATGCATCTGACAGAAAGATCGTGATGCCCGGTACAAGCGGTTCGAAGCGCTGGTTGGTCGGGAAGTTGCGGACGCGCTTGAAGGCTGGCAGATATCCATAGAGTTCGGGAAACTGCGTCTGGTCATAGGGCCAGATATTCAGGAACGACGTGCCCTTTGTATCATTTGGCGCCGTAAACCAGACCGACTGATAACGCAGCTTGTCTTCATGACCCGCCCAGTAGGGACCATCCTTCAGCAGCGCAACGGCATTCTGTTCCGCCCAGACAAAGTCATACTGGTAGGAGAGATCACCTGCGGGCGAGATATCCCAGTCGCGCACTGCATAGACCGACTGATCATGACGGCCCCAACTGAGAGTGAGGTTGGCAAAGGCTTCCGCGCCGGTTTGCGCATTCGGGAAGGGATTACCGCCGATCCAAGGTTTGCCGTCGCTCGTGACGACATTTCCAGTGGCGTCGAACTTCGCCTTGCCGTTATTTGCAAGCGTCGCTTCCAGATATTCGTGCGGAAAGAGCTTTGTCACATCGGTCGTCGTCTCGACGATGTGGATGCGCCGCCCCATTGTCTTCACCTGATTGTATGCAATCGGATCAAGCAAATTCTTGACGGCCTCAACATTGTCGGCTGTCACAATATCGCCGGGCTTGATCGCACCTTTGGTATAGGCCTCGATATGCAGCAATTCTTCCGGATAGGCTTTCGTGATCTCACCGGATTTGGCAATGGTTGACCACAGCGGTGCCAATACGCCCGCTGCCGCCCCAATTGCCGCTTTGCCCATAAAAGATCTGCGGCTGTAGTCAAAGTCATACTTCTTAATACGCATTTCAGCACCCTCCCTGCTTTCCCCCTGCGAGGACTTTTCAAGATCGGCGACGCTTTTCACAAGGTGGCGGCACCAATGGTATTCGTTCAGTCAGCTCCCAACGGCGCTCTGCCATTGTCAGTCATCATAAAACTCGAAAGATCCACGTTTTCCCCAAGCGCAATGTCCTTGCGAAGCATGAAGGCCGGGCGGATCAACCAGACAAGCAGCGGCACAACGATCAGTGCAATGATCATATTGATCAGCATCACGAGCACGAGCAGCAGTCCCATGTCCGCAAGAAATTTGAGATCCGACAGGAAATACCAGGGCAAAATGCCGATCAGGATGATAATGGCCGTAAAGAAAATTGCCTTGCCGGTCGTCGCGATGGCCGCGACAATGGCTTCGCCGTGATTTTTCCGGACCTGAAACTCTTCAAATATCCGGCTGAGCAAATAGATGCCATAGTCGATGCCCACGCCCAGGCCGATGGCAAGAATGGGCAACGTGTTGACATCAAGACCGATGTCAAGTTTTTCCATCACCGCGCCCAGAAACAGATTCGATATGTTCACGGGGATAAGCAGCAACAAGCCCGCCACAACCGACCCATAGGCGTAGCTACACGACACCAGCATAACGATGTTGAGCAGCACAAGAATGATGGTCTGATAGTGCAGGACCGTATCGTTGATTGACTGCTGGAGCGCAATCGTGCCCGTGCCCAGCCGAATCCGGAACGCAGAAAAATCGGTCCCGATCGTCTTGAGTGCCTCATGGGCAGAAGCAAGAGCTGCATCAACGGTCTCTTGCTTATTGTCCTTGTACCAGAGAGATACGGAAGAATGCTGCATCTCGAAATCGGTAACATTGGAAAAAGCTTTTGGACTCGTGCCGAAGAGAAGCGCGCCGGCTGCCGCTGCGGTGGCGCTGTCATTCAAATCGAGTGGCGCCCATCGCGGATCGCCACCACTGAACAAGCGGTTGGCCTCAGGCAAATAGTCGGCAAATGAAAGCGTTGCGACCGGCGGGTTTTCGCCGCGCTCCATCAGGTATTGCAGCTTATACATCGCGGCCACTGTCTCGGCCTGACGCGCCACACGGGTCGGGTTGTAGGGGTCTTTCGCCTCGAAAATAATTTCAAGCGTGTTGAGACCGGGGAAATTGCGATTGATGTTGGCGACCGACGTGTTGTACTCAGAATCGTCCCATAGAAGTTTTGATCCTTCCACCGGATTGCCGATCTTGAGTTGCAAGGACAGATCGATTGCCGCGCCGACGCAGGCGATCAGCACAACCGTCGTTACCCAGGCTGTGCGGCCGTGCGAGAGCTTGGCGATAAGCTTGAGCAGAAATCCGATAAAACTGTGACCGCTGCCATTCGCGCCGCCAACCATGCGGGCCACGTTTTTTGGCTCGGGCAGAAAGGTGAGGACCAGCGGCGTCAGGAAGACATTCGCGGGAATAAGGATAACGGCCCAGAAGCCGCAGAAGAGGGCAAAGCGTTCCATGGTCGGAATGGGCGCTACAGCGATCAGAAAGAGGCCGGCAGCATCGGTGACAATCCCCAAAACGCTCGGTGCCATCATGACGCTCAGCGCGACCTCGGCGGCTTTCTTCTTGTCTCCGATTACGTGCAGGATTTCATAATAGCGCTCAATGTATTGCACCGAGTGACTGAAGCTGCGCGCGGTAAGCAGCAGCGGCACGACCATAATGAGCGGTTCAATTGGCAGTTTAAGCCAACCGACAAAGCCGAAACCCCAAATCGCGGCGACGAAGCTCGCGATCAGGGGCGCAACCACCCCTGCAACATTGCGCATATAAAAAATCAGAGACAGAAGGAGCGCCAGGCCGGTGACAGCAAAGATGCCCAGCATCTGGCTTTCGTAGCGATAGACCCAACCCGTCAGAACCGGCTGCCCGGCCATGTAGATATTGTGGTCTGCGTCGCGGCTCTCTTCGACAAGTTTCTGCAGATGCTCAAACGCCTTGCCATAATCGAGAATGCGCTCGATGAAGGTAATCTTGATGAGCGTTGCAGAACCGTCACCTGAAATCAGAAATTTCTGCGCATTGGGCGCCATCTGCACATTACGTTTGAACTGTGCAATTTCATCCGATGTTGCGGGCGGATGATCACCCATCAGAGGCTGTGTGTTGATGCCGTCGGGCGTTGCCTCTGCGTAGCGCGCTTTTTCTGTCGAGATCGACAATATCTGATCATGGTCAACGCCGGGCGCGAGATCGGCGTCGCGCGTCATGTCCCAGACTTTTTTCAGAGTTTCTGCGTTGTAGATCGAGCCGCTTTTGCTCTGCACCATGATAGTTGCGGTGAGCGGATTGCCGAAGTTCGGATGATCCTTGTACACCTGAACAAAAGGGTGATCCCGCGGCAGCAGATCGGAAAATATTGTGCGTAGCTCAACATCCTTGAGGCCGACGACAAAAAACAATGTCAGGCCCGTGGCAATCGCCAAAACCAGCCAACGAAACTCAAGTGTAAAACGTGCAAGCTTGTACCGATAACTATCCAACGCTTATTCCCCCCTGATTCTATCCACCGCTCAAACGTCGGCGGTTCAGAACCCGCGTTCTTATGCTGACCGCCCCCAGTCGGCATTGCCCCGCCCTAAAGGATGGCGGTGCGCATCACCAGAAATCCCAAATGTAATTGTCTGATCAATCACCCTATGGAGGCATGAACCGGGCGCATTCGGCCCGTTTCACCCCCCCCTTTTTGGCTGACCAGACCAAGCCATCATCCTTTTGGTCAAAATCTTATATCTGGAAATAATTTACTTTGTAAACAATTACTTCTGTGAATGAAGACAAGCGCAACCGCCCAAACGGGTGGGGGGGACCTTTCAGGGCGGCCCTAGTCTTTTGTCAAAATTTCAGGATTCACGCGCTGAATCCGCAAAATACAGGCGAGGGAATATGGCCGGCATGGGAGACCTGCTCTGGGAACCGACGGAGAAATTAAAGGCAGAGGCAAACCTGACCCATTTCATGAAATGGATGGCAGATCGCGGCGAGAGCTTTGCGACATATGAAGAATTGCGCCAATGGTCGATCACCGACATCGAAGGGTTCTGGCAGGCGGTCTGGGACTATTTTGACGTGCAATCAGACACGCCGTATGAGAGCGTTCTGTGCGGCGGCGCAATGCTTGGCGCGCAATGGTTTCCGGGCGCGCGTGTCAATTACATCCGGCACATCTTGTCGAAGGGCGACGGAGAGAAGATCGCCATTCATGCGGCAGGCGAAACGGGACCTGTTTCCACACTCAGTTGGGGTGAACTCAAGTCCCGTGTTTTCAAACTTGCGACACGCATGCGTGAACTCGGGATCAGGCCCGGCGATCGCGTGGCCTCCTACATGCCGAATATTCCCGAAGCCGTTATCGCCTTTTTTGCGAGCGCGAGCATCGGTGCTGTCTGGTCCAGTTGCTCACCCGATTTCGGCTCGGCCAGCGTCATTGACCGCTTCAGTCAGATCACACCTAAACTGCTTTTCACGGTCGCCGGATATCAATATGGCGGCAAATATTTTGATCGCAGCGATGAAGTGCGGGCGATGATTGATGCACTCCCGTCCCTCGATCATGTTGTGCATGTCAGCAGTGCAGACTTAAAACCATCCCCTCACGGTGCCCCCGTGTCGCATCTCTGGGACGATCTTTTTTCAGGACCAGAAGTCATTGAAAGTGCCTTTCAGTTTGAAAATACAGCGTTCGACCACCCTCTCTGGATCGTCTATTCGTCGGGCACGACCGGCCTGCCAAAACCCTTTGTTCACGGCCATGGCGGCATCCTGCTTGAGGCGCTCAAGTTCACGCATTTCCATCTCAATCTCAAGCCAACGTCCTGCATGTTCTATTTCACGACAACAGGCTGGGTGATGTGGAACATTCTGCTTTCGGGTCTGGTCGCAGGCTCTGCCGTTGTCCTCTACGATGGCAATCCGATGGTGCCTGAACCAGACCGGCTATGGCGCGTTGCACAAGACACAGGCATGACGCTGTTTGGTGCTAGCCCGACATGGCTCGGTCAGCAAATGAAACTGGGCATCACGCCGAACAAATCCTTCAACCTGACGCGTATGGAGAGCATCCTGCTGGGCGGCTCACCCGTCATGCCGGAGCATATGGTCTGGTGTTATGAAAACATTGACCCTGCCATATGGGTCACGTCACAAAGCGGCGGCACGGATGTCGCCTCAGCCTTTGTCGGCGGCGTTCCTCTGTTGCCTGGATATGCAGGCGAAATTCAGGCCCGTCTGCTTGGTGTCGATGCTGTTGCGTTCGATGACGACGGCCATGAGATTGTCGATCACGTAGGCGAACTTGTTGTGCGCAAACCCATGCCATCCATGCCCCTCTATTTCTGGAATGATGCCGACGGGAAACGATATTTCGAATCCTATTTTGATTCCTACCCCGGGGTCTGGCAACATGGTGACTATTTCAAGGTCAATGCACATGGCGGGTGCTTCATTCTCGGCCGCTCGGATTCCACGCTCAACCGCTATGGCGTGCGCATTGGCACTGCGGAAATCTACCGGACTATCGAAGCCCTTCCGGACATACAGGACAGCATTATCGTCAATCTTGATTTGCCCGGCGGCACATTCTTCATGCCACTGTTCGTTGTGCTTCGTGAGGGGGCTACGCTCAATGAAGAGATAAAAGGAGAGATCAAAAAATCCTTGCGGGAGAAATACTCACCGCGTCACGTCCCCGACGAGATCTATCAGATCGCGGCGGTTCCCTACACGCTCACCGGCAAAAAAATGGAGGTGCCGGTCCGGAAAATTCTGCTCGGGGCCGAAGTTGACAAAGCCGCCAGCCGGGACGCCATGAGCAATCCGCACGCCATCGCGTATTTCGTCGAATTCGCGAACACACAAACGAAATATCGGATGACGAGGGCCGTCTGAATAAAAGCGGCTGTCCCCCGATCAAAAGGGGACAGCCGGAAGTTCCGGAGGAGGAGGGAGTACTCCGGATAGAATATCAGCCGTTCATATGAACGCGGTTTTTAAGTCGGAGCACCGCCTGAGAACCACTTCCGGCTCCATATCATTCGGCACTTCAACAAAGAGTTTCTTGCCCTGCGGCACCTCATCAGAATTACGCCACCATGCAGATGGCAAAATCTGCCCGTCCTTGTCCCGAAAGATCGCATCAAATCCCTCAGGGACATCAACCCCGGCGGCCTCTTCACGCAGCAGCAGCACAGATGCACACTGATAATGTTCGGCCACATTGGTCAGCGGCTCCATGAACTCAAGCGCGCGCGGGTCGATTTCATTGATGCGTATATAGTCGATGCCTTCCCGATAGACTGCCCGCACGAGACCGGTCAATGCCATCGACAGATCATCGAGAGTGTTTTCATCAACTGGTGCATCACCCATAAATCGCCGCGCAATCAGACCCGGCCCCGGCAGGGAAAGCGCAATGGGCATTGCGCCTGATCCACCCAGCACCACGTCGATACCCCGGGCCACATAGCCTGCGAGAGCGGATCCGCTCACAAAATCTTCGATCGCCTCAACGTCGTTACCGACTGAAACAGCCGGTGACTTTTCCAGCAATGCGTCCATTGCCGCATCAATGCTGATCTCTATCAATTTGAGTTTCAACAAAGACGCCAGCTCACGATGAAACAACCCGAGCTCCTCAGGTTTTGTCCATGGATTTTCGCCGCCCCGCAAAACCGCTTGGCCAAACGCCATGCCATCGACCCAACAGGAAGGGACCAACATCGGTCAGGCCCGGCCTTTGGCGCCATGCAATGCCGCCAACTCTGCCTGGAGTTTATCGATCTTCACCTGCAACGGGTTTGCCATTACAACCGGCGGGTTCACCTGAGCCGCAGGATGCAATTTGTCAGGCGATCCGGCATGCACCATCGTCCTGTCATCCCAGGAGCCATAGTAAGGCACTTTCGCCGAGGGCTTCGATTTCACCCAGTCGGCGACAAAATCCTTGTAGGGCTTACTTCTGGCAATACGCTCACGCCGTGCTTCATCGCGCGCTGCCTTTGTCGCCTCGCTGTCGACACGCAATGTCGTTTTGTCGTAGACGACGCGATAGATACGCCATGCAACATCGTGAGAGATCAGCTTTTCGTCCATATCGCGCATTACATCTTCCGGTTTGCGATCAAGCGGATCGCCGAAGCCACCGCCCGTTCCCTGTGCAATCATGTAAAGCTCGCCCCGTTGCGCCAATGTGTAGCCGAGAAACATCGGATGCGTGCTGTAGACAGCATCGGCGAAGGGCCGCTCGTTCATCAATTCCTCAATCGAATAACGAAACGACCCCGGATTGGTCTTCAGAATATCGAAGACATCGATATTCTGGATGCGCGCCAAAGGATAGGTCGGGCATCCGTACCCTCCAAAGAGACCCGGCACGTTCGGGAACTTGGCTCCCATCGCAGTCAGCATGAAGCCAAAGGCGGGACTGTCCCGCATGGCCAGGATCATCTGGTAGCCCATGCCGCCACGATGAGCGCCAAAACCCTGATTGTCCGTCATCATCTTCTTTGAAACGATCTGGATGAAGGGCACTTCTTCTTCAATGAATTCCTGTTCGCCCAGATCGGACATGGTCGCAAAGATAGGGGCACACCCGTGCTGACCATCGCGGTCTGCCAATGCACCGCCGCCCATGCCGTTGATATCGGCGCAGACATTGCCCACCATTTCACCGTGCTGGGTCAGGCCGCCAAACAAGAACGTGTTGATCATATTGAACCATGGAGCAACGACGCGGGTGTATTTATGCGGATTGCTGTAGATGAATTTCATCACCGCAACCTGCGCGGCGCTCCAGGCAGTGAACACGGTCATCATGGATTGGGCGCTGGGGGTGCCAAAGCCGGGTTTGAGAACTGATGGATTGTCAAAAATGAATGTCATCGGCGCTAACACGCCCTGATTTCGCGGAATATCCGGCCAGAGGAATGTCAGAAAGAGTTGCGCCAACATGCCTTTGACGGTGACATCAAGGCTGTTGTTGGAACGATTGGTGAATTCCGGACTCGATCCGCGATAGTCGAGAATAAGCTCGTCGCCTTTCTTGGTCATTTCCAGATTAATCTTGATCTGGACATTTTCGCGCAGGGTGCCATCCGTCCACCATGCGTGACGCACTGTGCCATCGGGCCATTCCTGAAGCCTGCGACGCACCTCAGCATCCGTATCTTCCAAATTCATGCGAAGGGAAGCTACTACGGCTTCGACGCCATATTCCGCGATCGCCTCGTGAATACGTGTTTCGATGCGACGGCAGACATACATCTTCACCTTCATGTCTGAGTATTGAAGTTTGGGTTCACGCACCGAGTTCTGAAGAAATGTCACCAGATCGCGCCGAAGTTGATAGTTTTCGGCCACTTTGAACGGAGACATTTTGAGACCTTCATCCCAAATTTGTTCGGCGAGTGAGGGCATACCACCCGGCTCGATGGCACCGTTTTCTCCCTCGTGAACTGTCGCTCCCGCCCATGCGACGAGGGCGCCGTCATGAAAAACAGGCATCATCATGGATTGATCGGTATTGTGGGCCTGTCCGTAGCGGGCATCATTGACGATAAACACATCGCCCTGCTTTACGCCGACGCTTGTGTCACCGGTCCAGTACTTATTGATGAATTTGATTGGGTATTGGACAAGGTTGCAAAAAATTACAACACCGCCCGAACTCGCAAGGCTCAAGTCACCACTCGCCGTATAGACCGCAGAAACGCAGTCTCCCCATTTGGCTCCAGGGGCCGCGCCCATATTTTCGAGCATGTCGTAGCTCTCATTGACGCCCGCCAGCAACCGTTCACGCACAATCTCGAGGCGCACGGGATCGTTCTCCTTCGCAATGCACTGATCTTCATAAGCGGTGCGTCGCTCGAGGCCATGATTGTTCATGATCTCGGGATCCGGAGCCAGATAGAGGTTCGTCTCGCTCAGAAATTTAGCGGCAGCGGAAGGACTCGCGTTTGAAATATCCATGTCGTTACCCATGAAGGCCTCCCGATTTTTCTATTTAATTTTTTCAAAGAGGCCGCTGCCGAAGCGACCAATGCGCAGACGCCAACCCGGTTCGACCAGATATGTGGTGGACGGCGAGATCACGACGGCGGGTGCTGACACCACAGCTCCGAAGGACAAGTGGCTCAATTCGTGAAACGATGTCTCTATCGGTTCGTCATGCCCGACGAAATGGCAATTTCGCTTGAGCGTGGCTTCACCTGCTGGCTTCAGATCACTGTCATTCGGCAACACATCCTTCAGCTTCAGAGGCGACATTCCAGAATATGAAGCGACGCGAATAGTATTGATGCGAATGCCAGCTTCTGGCGCCTGGCTGCCTTCACCGTAGCGGCGTCCGTAGTCTTTCGAAAACGTCTCAATCAAAGCCATCATGTCGTCGGACGTCGAAATGCGCGTCGTACTGGAAATCACCGCCGTTTGCGCAAGCTGATTGCCATAGCGCATGTCCAGTTCAAGTCGATGGGAGATGTCATCGGCGACAATCCCCTGACGCAGCAAATCATCGCGACCTGCCGATTCCAACTGCTCCACAATAGCGTTCAGGCTATCAAAGTCTGAAAAGAGGGAGCGGGTGTTTGAATCATATAGCGAGAGATAGACCGAACGTTCGTGAATATGCATCTGGTCCATATTGCCCGCGCCGATGGCGGAGAAGATGGCGCTGAACGGTGGCACCATGATGCGCTCCACGCCCAACACCGATGCGATGCCGCATGCGTGCAGCGGACCATTGCCGCCATATGCAAGAATGGTGAAATGCCGCGGCTCATAGCCGCGCATTCGCAACTCCTGCGCAATGCCGTTGGCCATGTCATTATCGACCTTCTGGCGGACGAGTTTCGCCGCTTCGATCATGCCAATGCCAAGAGGCGTTGCCAGTTCCTTTTCAATGGCGCGTTCTGCACGGCGCTCGTTGAGGGCAATCGCGCCGTCGGCGTAACGGTCGGCAAGGAGAAAACCGAGCACCAAATCAGCATCCGTAACTGTGGGTTCACGCCCGCCCCTATTGTAACAAGCCGGTCCCGGATCGGAGCCGGCACTTTCGGGACCCACGGCGACAGCCCGGCGCAACCGGTCATATTTGGCAATTGATCCGCCGCCGGCGCCTAACGTCACAAGATGGACCATCGGGATGTTGACCAGCCAACGGTCGATGACGGGGTTGAAGTCGTAGAATTTGACGCCGCCCTTGACCACCAAACCAATGTCAAACGATGTGCCGCCCATATCTGTGCAAACGACGTTACCGAGATCGGATTCACTGGCCAGATGTTCTGAGGCGTGAATGCCCGCAACGGGACCTGAATGAATTGTCTGCAAGGCATCCGTCGAATTCAACTGCGCCATGCCACCGGAGTTGTGAATCACCAGCATCGGCTTTTGATAGCCATTGTCGCGCAGATTTAGCTCAAGCGTTGAAAGCCCGTGGTACATGGCGTTGTGCAGGAAGGCATCGAGAATAGCCGAAGATGTGCGCGCATATTCACCTTTGCGGCCACCCACCAGATGCGACAGGATGATCGGTGCTGAACCCAAAAGATGCTCGGGAAACTCTTCCCGGATTATCTCTTCGACATAAAGTTCATGTTCTGGATGCACCACAGCATTGACGAGCGACACCACGAAGGCCTGCACGCCGTTATCGACGAGCGCGCGCACCTGAGCACGCACATCCTCGTCATCGATCATCATCAGAACCTCACCGGTTTCGGCGACGCGTTCTCTAATGCCAACAATCATCTGCACCGGCACAATCGGCTCGGGCCGCTCTGCCATCGGCAGATCGCGGCGGAGCCTGTCCGGCAAGCCCTCGCCATAGCCGCGCCCGCGGCTCAACGGCACCATGGCTTCAAAGCCAGCCGTCGTGATAAGGCCGACGCGCGGACCACGGCGCTCGATCAGTGCATTTGTGCCAAGCGTTGTCGCATAGCGGACACTGTCCACTTCCCGCATCACCTGCTCAAGACCGAGGCCAAGCTGCTCATAGGCTATTTTCAACGACGCATTGAACCCGAGCGCGAGGTTTTGGTGCGTTGTCAGCGCCTTGGCCTCGACATAGTTGCCGTCCCATACCAGCGAGCAGTCTGTGAACGTGCCTCCAATATCAACCGATACGCGTCTCATAAAATCTCCCTGATCTCGTTTTGATCAATGACCGGTCAATGTGTATGAGTAAGGGGTGTGACATCGGGGCCGAGCACCGCCGCAGTCAATGGTTCCCGCTCTGCCCATTGCGCCTTCAAGGCATCAATATCGAGCTCGATATCAAAGGCGGGCGGATGGCCCGGCGGCAGATATTCAACTTCGGCCAAATGTCCGCAGTTCGGGCAGCAATATTCGAGAATGCGGCACCAGTCGGCGTCGGGCGCGAAGGTAAAGTCATATTTTTCCTGATCGAGAATGGGCGCATGAATATCCTGCGGCAGCCGCTCCTGCACCAGCAGACCTGTCTTGTAGTTTCCCCGGGCCGGACCGAGGTTGTGATTGCAATTTGAACATTCCCAGACTTCATGCGTCAGATCGATGTTCAGCGCCGCAGTTACGAAAACTTTCATCTGTATCTCCTCAGCGTCGCAAAAAGATGTCGTGATTTTCGCTGATCGAAAAACGCCAGCCCGGCCTCACATAGGTCGTGAAGAACTCTTCCTCGACAAGGCAAGGCCCATCAAACCAATCGCCAGGCGAAAGGCTTTCAAGTTTGAAAATCGGCAAGTCATTGCGCCCCGCACGCACGCCGTCGGGCACGGCCTTGCGCGTTTCTTCACAGCGCGCGCCGGCAAGTTTGATTTTCTCGATTGGCCTTGTTGCCTGCAGTTCGAGCCAGCACTCTGAATTGGCGCGGTCGTGAGTTCCGTTGAGCGCGCTGCGGACAAAGCCAGAGCCGTTTTTGGTCATCAATGAGTAGCTGAGACGGCATTCGTCCAGAGAAAAGCCTTCCGCCAGCATGCCGCGTCGCGCCTGTTCGAGCAGATCGGCTTTTGCGCAATCCAGCGCATCATCAACCTGACGCGCCAGTTCCACGACATAGCTGTGCTGGATGTCACTGAACGAAATGCCGTAAGCGCTGAAGACCGCGGCATATTTGGGGATGAGCACCGTGTTCATGCCCGCCAGTTCCGCCACGCCGCAAGCGCTCATCGGGCCCGCACCGCCAAATGCCAGAAGGACAGTGTCTTTACTTGTGCTCTTATCAATGCCGAGTTCGCCCGCAATCTTAGCCTGATAGGCCGTCATCATCGCGTCGATCGCCTGTGTCATGTTGAGCTTCAGGGGATCTCCGACATGCGTCATGATGGATTTTTCCGCGCGTGCGCGATCAAGCAACATCTGCCCGCCGAAATAAGAGGCCGGGTCAAGAATGCCTTCGACGAGCAAAGCGTCGGTGATCGTTGCCTGCGTGCCGCCGCGTGCGAAACAAGCAGGGCCCGGCACGGAGCCGACACTTTCAGGACCAACCTTTACGATGCCATTTTCAGCGCGGATAATTGACCCGCCGCCCGCGCCAATACTCTTTATCTCGGACAGTGAAATAGAAACCGGCGCGCCTTCAATTTCGCCAAACTGCTGCCGTTTGACTTCCATCCGATCAAACAACGCGATGTCGGTCGTCGTGCCGCCGATGTCGATTGACACCGCCTGCTCCAGACCGTAGTGGCGTAGAAGCACCTCTCCGCCGACGACACCGCCTTGCGGGCCGGACGAGTATGTTTTTACAGCGACGGTTTTTGCAACGCGCGTCGAGTTCCCGTCATTGCGGAAGATCAGAAGCGGGTTCTTGGCACGATGAATGCGTAGCTTGTTCTCGGCGTTATAGAGAAATTTCTCCATTGCCGGATGCAAGAAAGCATTGATGAGACTCGCCCATGCGCGCTGCTCCGGCGTACCCATCTGCGATAGTTCTGCGGAAAAAAGCAACGGCACCGCGCCCAGAAGGTGGCGCGGGAAGGCTCTGTAAAGAAGGCGTTTTGCGGCCTTTTCATCTTCTGCAACCGTTGCACCCGACAAGGCCACAACAATCCGGTTGGCGCCGTTTGAAACGAGTTTTGACACCGCCGATACGAGATCAGTGCGACCGTTCCCGCGCCAGTCATGCGGGAGAACACGCACGCGGTCACCAACCAGCGATTCAAAGAGAGACGGTGCGGCATTGAATACAAGCGTGTGAAAATTTTCGTCATCTGTCAGAAGCCCGATGCGCGGGCCGATGCGCTGAACGATGGCGTTTGTGCCTTGCGTGGTCGAATAGCGGATATGATCGACCGAGGCCAGAAGTTCTGCCACATCGACTTCGCCGGAAATTTTTTGCGAGAGAGCCTCGAGGCTCTTTATGAAGCACTCTGTCAGATCATGTGGTGTTGTGATCGTTTTGGTATGAATGGTGGTCACACCATCGGTCGCACAGACGTCAGTGAGCGTGCCGCCATTATCGATACTGATCAGATACCCCAAAACGCCCGCCCCCAGTTTGCCGTTTTTCTTGACGCTCAAATCGTGGCGTCATCAGCTTGTACTGGGAATGTGAGCCGGTTCTTGCGCGGCGACCCCACCCGAAAGGATTGTTACGGATGTTTTAGGCTATTCGATCAGACCAAAATGACGGGCCACTGAAACCGCCTGCATCCGGTTTGCAATCTGCAGCTTTTCAAAAATATTGCGCAGATGCCATTTGACCGTATTCGTCGACAGCGACAACCGGTCAGCCAGTGCCTTATTGGAAAAGCCGTTGGAGACGAGATGCAATATTATGCGTTCGCGATCAGTTAGCTGTTCGAAAAGCTGAGGCGAGAACGTGTCCTGATGTGCATTGTCCTCGTCATCGTCCATGGCAACCGGCATGAACTCACCCGCCTCCGAAAGAAGCCTGTCCAAATAGGCGGAAAGGGCATCCTTCTGCGGCAAGTCGGGGAATTTTGGCAGGGCGGCCCGCGTCTCCTTAAGGAGACGCACGCTCTGAGGCCCTTCGTCGAGTATCAGGCGAATGAACTGATCTGAAACACCGATATTCAGCACCTCTATCAATGCACGGCGGGCGGCGTTTGTCTGACCTTCGATGTTCAGCGACAGGGCGAGCATCAGGTTGAGCTTCATTACACGACGCATGCGACGCTGCAACTTCGCCTTCCGCATTTCAGACTGAAGAAGCCCGCGCGCCTCGGCGTGTTGACCTGAGTGAATCAGCAGCCGCGCATAAGTGATTGTTCGCGACTCTATTTCTTCGGCATGAAACAGGAAGTCATCATTCCCCTGTTCACCCTCACTTGATTCTAGCACAGCAAACCGTGCACGGGCTTTTTCGATGTCACCAACCAGCGTCGCCTGACGAACCAATTCAGATTTGGCGTAGGTCACCACGCGCGGCAAATTATAGCGGTGACCGAGATACATGGCCCGGTCGAGGATTTCTTCTGCCTCACGTTCGCGGCCCTGCAACATGGCAATACGTGCTGTCGTCAGAAACGTGACGGACACGGGATCGACAATGGCCTGTTGTTCGATCAACAGGGAATAATCGTTGAGAAGCATTTCAGCTTCGGAAATGCAATTCTTCTCGTATAGCGCTTCCGCCAGATAGGCCGCGATCACGGCACCGGCCGCAACGCTCGTCCCGACACCGGATTCGGTTTTGTTCAGGGCGAGCTTCAAACTCTTGATCGCCTCATCGTTACGTCCCATACCGCTCAAAACGGCACTGTAAATCCATTCGCAATAGGAGAGACCGAAGAAATTATGCGCTTCGTCATGCAGCGCACGTGCTTTGGACAGCGTCTCCCGCGCCTCTTCAAGGTGGCTCTTTGCATATTGCCAGAATGCTTTTGCGTTGAGCGCCACTGCATATTCCATGCAGCGGTCCTCTGTCAGGAGGTTCAGAGTTTCATTGGCGACACGGCCAATGTCGTCGACCTTATCCTGAGCCGCATAGATATAAATGAGGGTGTAGTAGTGAATGCCCCATTTTTCAGGTCCGGCATTCTCTTGCTTCAGCATCGCTTCGCGCGCTGTTGCAATACGGATCGCTTTTTGAAACTGACGCCGAAAACCGTAGGCGACAATGGCTGCTTTCAGAATCTCTTCGTATTTTTGAATGGTGTCGTCCGAAAGCCGATCAACAAAACGTACGATCAGATCAAGGCGCTCTTCCGTCACAAGGCGGCCGATGCTGCTGTTCAGAAGTTCAGCCGCATTATCCTGATCCTGCGCTTCCAGATAGTGAACGATTGCATCTTCGGAAAGGCCGTGCGCGGCATACCAGTCCGCGATCCGCCTCTGACGTTCCAGAATTTCCGGTTCACCCACTTCGCGCCGCAACTTGGTCAGCAGCACCTGACGGAAGACAACGTGGAATCGGTACCATTGATGGTCCTGATCAGTGGGCGTCAGAAAGAGACCAAAGTGCTCGATCTCGTCAATACAATGACGGCCATCAGCACGACCCGAAATATGCTCAAGCAATTCAGGACAAATGCGTTCCGGCATGCAGGCATCGAGCAATATGCTTTTCATGTCCTCCGACAAATGATCAAAAACGTCGGTCGCCAGAAATTCTACGAGATCGGGCGTCACGCCCGTGCTCGGTATGCTTTGCGAGCGCTGAGGACGTCCGCCACGCATGGCCAGACGAATGCATTGAAGCGCTGCTGGCCATCCATCTGTGTTGCGATGGATTTCATCTATTTCTTCCGCTGTCAGACCGCGGAACTCTTTGAAAAATTCAGCGGTCTCGCTGGCACGAAATCGCAATCCTTCAACGTTGACGACCACCGCTTGCTCCCTCAACTGGAGCCGAGGAAGATTAATTGCAGGCAGGATTCTGGTGCCGATGCAAATCTGAACATCCGACGGCAGAACGCGCACGAGCTGCGCGATCACCGCTTCAAGTCCGGGATGAGACGCCTGTTCGAAATTGTCGATGACAACAATCATACCCGCTTCGACGCCTTGCGAGGCGTTTACGAAATCCTTGACCGAGGCGGGTGCCGCTTCATTTTCGGCAGACAGTACGCCGCCTGCATGTCGCGCCTCCCGCACGGCTTCGCACAGAAGCCGAAGAAAATGCGCAGGATCTGAGGAATGGGGTTCAAGATGGATCCAGGCAACCTGACTTCCCTGCGCCACACGATAGGCGCAGTACTGTCGCAACAAAGTCGTCTTTCCAAAACCCGCCGGGCCCTGCACCAGAATAAGACGAACAGCGGCGTGATTTTTCAACCGGTCAAGCTGCTGCTTGCGAAGAACAAGCATGTTCGTCGTCATCCGCCCGGCGGCGGCGCCAACACGACCCTTCTTTGAGGGCACTTTTTCTGCGGCGTGTATTTTTTCACGCCGCGCTCCGCCCATCTTTACCACTGGTCCTTTACTCCCCTCAGGACAGGGTTAGGCTTTTCGCCTTCTATTTTTATCTGTAAGCGGACGGTCCGTCTTTAATTCGGCACAGCGCCGATACGCACCATCAGCTTTCCGTTATTGCCTCCGGTATAGAGAAGGCGCAATGCGTCGAGCGCCCCATCCAACCCTTCTTCCATATGAATGCGGTACTTCAGCTGACCGGACCGCATCCATTCCGCAAGCTTTTCATGATATGTCGCAAAATGCGCGGCATAGTCGAGGATGACAAACCCCTCAATAACGAGCCGCTTCATGATGACATTGCGAAACATATACGGGCCGGGCACCGGACCTGTTGCATTGTAGGTCGAGATCAGACCGCAAATGACGACGCGACCGTAATTGTTCATGAGCGTAAGACCGGCATCGAGAAATTCGCCGCCGACATTTTCAAAATGGACGTCGATACCATCGGGTGCCTCGCGCCGGAGACCCTCCAGCACATCTTCCTCACGATAGTTAATCGCTGCATCAAACCCGAGATCCTCAGTCAGCCACTGACATTTTTCGCGTGACCCGGCGATGCCTATAACTCTGCAACCATGAATTTTAGCGATCTGACCAACCAATGCACCAACGGCACCAGCAGCAGCGGTGACCACAACGGTATCACCGGGCTTGGCTTTGCCGATTTCGAGCAAACCCACATAAGCCGTCGGCCCCGCCACGGCGAGTGTGCCGAAAGCGTCTGCGAGCGATACACCCTGAAGCGACACGAAAGGAGAAAACCCTTCGCCGTCGGTCACGATATAGTCCGACCATGTGCTCAGGCCCGTCGCAAGCGAGCCCACGGGAAAGTCCGGGTGACGCGACTTCACCACTTCGCCGATCAGGAATCCCAACATACGAGCGCCGACCGGCAGCGGCTCCATGTATGTATCCCAATCGCTCATCCAAACGCGGTTAGTCGCATCGAGCGACATATAGATCGAGCGAAACAGGAACTCTCCGTCCTGTAATTCCGGCACGGGTTCAGAACGCAAGACCAATGTGTCGTGCTCAATTTCGCCGGTTGGGCGTTTGTTGAAATACCAATGACGAGCGACCTGCGACATATCCATCCTCCCCTTTTTTCCTCAATCGTGGGAGCAAGCGGAGATATCTTACCCACCCAAAGGGGTGGGGCGACAATGGGATTCACAAGCCCTTGTTTTGAATAGAACTTAAGGCAAAGTCGGCGTCAGGATGATTGCTATTCATCACTAAAGCCGATTGATATTGGTCAAGTATCACTGATCTTGCTCCCAACGTTGGACCACGCGGACGGCCTCGCTCCCATAAAGTTCCAGACCCAAGCGATGAACCTATGCGCCGCAAGCCCCCTAACGATGGAGACTTGTGCGATCAGCAAGACGGTCTTGAAACAGCAGGTGATTGATTGGTGGAGCCAGACGGAATCGAACCGACGACCTCTTGCATGCCATGCAAGCGCTCTCCCAACTGAGCTATGGCCCCACAGAAATCAAACGAGGGGTTTGGGACCCGTCGTGTGCATCAGCGTCGGGCCGAGCCCGACGCGATGGAGGCGGAACTTAGTGCATGAACCAGCAAAGGGAAAGCAGGTTTTGCCCAGTTTTTTGCTCAATCTGCAAAAAAATTCCGCGACCCTTTGACCTTTATGAGGGCCTTAACTTAAGGCCCCCTTAAAGCGTCATTTTCAGAACAGTTTATTCGTCGTCGCCGCCTCCGCCACGTACGATGGATGAGACGTCATCATCATCATCTTCATCGTCGGGCAGAAAAGCATCGTCGGCATCGTCATCGTCTTCAACGTCATCGGCGATATCGGCCAATAAATCCTCATCGGCATCATCTGCCAATTCCTCGTCGCGCATTGCATCCAATGAGACGTTACCGTCTTCATCCGGCTCCACACGCGTCTTAGGACGCACCGGTGCTTTTTCCTTGGGCTTTTCAGCTGGCTTAGCACGCTTGGTCTTGACGACCTGATCCGGCACGAACTCGTGCTTGCACTTGGGGCAAACGGCGGGGCTCTTATTCAGATCATAAAACTTAGCGCCACAGCTCGGGCAATCGCGCTTCGTTCCCAACTCAGGTTTCGTCAAGTTTGGCACTCCCGGCGGTTCAACCCGCAAATAAGTCGTTCTCTCATCGGTCCCACAGCTTGGGCAGACCATAAAAGGTTTTTCCCATTGCCACGTTCGGTTGCTCCTGTCAAAACCTATTCGCGCGAAGGGCGCTCCGACCCCGCAACCGTACCATCGCGGCCTTCGTCGACCTTGCCCGTCCCGGGCCTGTTTGGCCCCCGGTCCGGCCTTGTATTGGAACTATAGTTTGGCTCATTCGCCCGATAATCCCGCACAAGCCCTCACTGCCGAGCCCTCACGCGCGCTTTCGGGCCGTATCCGCGTCCCCGGTGACAAGTCGATTTCACACCGGTCATTAATCTTCGGGACGCTGGCCGTCGGCGAAACGATTATCACCGGACTTTTGGAAGGCGATGATGTGCTGGCGACTGCCGAGGCCATGCGGCGTCTGGGAGCCACTGTCACGCGAGAACTTGATGAGCGGGGCCGTCCCGTCTGGCGCGTGCAGGGCGTCGGTGTCGGTGGCCTCAAAGCCCCCGAAGAGGCTCTCGACTTCGGTAATGCAGGCACAGGTGCCCGCCTCGTCATGGGGCTGGTGGCCGGCCATCCGATCACCGCGACATTTGTGGGCGATGCTTCGCTGTCACGCCGCCCGATGGGTCGCGTGACGGTGCCTCTCGCCATGATGGGCGCAACGTTCCAGGCGCGCGAAGGCGGACGACTGCCGCTGACCCTGACGGGTGCACCGCGCACCATGCCGATCACCTATGAATTGCCGGTCGCCTCGGCTCAGGTCAAATCTGCCGTGTTGCTCGCCGGCCTCAATGCGCCGGGCGTCACCACTGTCATCGAACCCGTACCGACGCGCGATCACACTGAACGCATGCTGAAGGCCTTTGGTGCGAAAGTGGATATCGTACCGCACGGGGTCGGCGGCCTTGCCATTCACCTCACGGGCGAGCCTGAACTTACGCCCTGCCCCATCATTGTACCGGGCGATCCGTCGTCCGCCGCCTTCCCCGTTGTGGCCGCTCTCATCACGCCGGGCAGCGACATCGTCGTCGAAGGCATCACGCTTAATCCCCACCGCGCAGGGCTTTATACGACACTCATTGAAATGGGCGGCGATATTGAAGTGATGCATCAGCGCGAAGAAGGCGGCGAACCTGTCGCTGATCTACGTGTACGCTCCAGCGCTCTGCACGGCGTTGTTGTGCCGCCCGAACGCGCACCGTCGATGATTGATGAATATCCCGTGCTCGCCATTGCAGCCGCCTTCGCCACCGGCAATACGGTGATGAACGGCATCCATGAGATGCGTGTCAAGGAGAGCGACCGCATTGCCGCCACCGCGCAAGGACTTCGCCACAACGGCATCAAAGTGCACGAGACAGACGATGGCATGACGGTTGAAGGCCGTGCCGGTCATGTCGATGGCGGCGGGCATGTCGTTACCCATATGGATCATCGCATTGCCATGTCCTTCCTCGTCATGGGGCTTGGTGCGCAAAAACCGGTGACGGTTGATGATGCCGCCATGATCGCGACGAGCTTTCCCGACTTTTTGTCCCTGATGCGCGGGCTCGGCGCCACTTTCGTAGGCCATAGGCAGTGACCTTCACCATCGCCATTGACGGTCCGGCGGCGGCGGGCAAGGGCACGCTCGCCAAAAAACTCGCCGCCCATTATGGCTTTGCCTATCTTGATACGGGTTCGCTCTACCGCGCCGTCGGTGTGGCTGTGCAGGTGCAAGGGCTAGACCCCTCCAATGAGACCGCTGCCATTGCTGCTGCCCGCGCGCTCGATGCGACGAAAATCGACGAAAAGGCGATCCGCACAGCCGAGGCCGGCGAGGCCGCTTCGGTTGTCGCTGTCATGCAGCCTGTCCGCGACGCGATTTTGCAGTTTCAGCGTGATTTCGCAAAAAATCCGCCAAATGGCTCAAAAGGGGCAGTTTTGGACGGGCGCGACATCGGAACAGTCGTTTGCCCTGAGGCACCGGCCAAGCTTTTTGTAACTGCCAGCCCCGAAATCAGGGCACATCGCCGCTGGCTGGAACTCAAGGGGTCGGGGTCCGCGATTTCCGAGGCACAAGTCCTTGAAGAGACAAAAGAAAGAGACCGGCGTGACACTGAACGAGCGACAAGCCCGCTCCGGCCCGCCCCAGACGCGCACTTGCTCGACACGTCCAATTTGAGTATAGAAGCGGCGTTCGGCGAAGCCGTCGCGATCATAGACAAGTCAATGCGTTAGGCCACTTGGAGCCACTCGGGCGTTCAGGGGTTTTACCATTGGCTCATTCTGTGTTTCCGGGACGGTGGCTGCCGATTTTTTCGCAACCCCTAACCCCTCGGGCTTTTTCTATTCTCTCCGGCAATCATGCCCATGAGAGACGATCACCGGAACAACCGGTGGACGAACCCTAAGTCCGATTTGGAGACTAAACACATTGGCTATGAATGAAGCCGCGCTCAATCCGAGCCGCGAAGATTTTGCCGCCCTCCTCGAAGCCTCTTTCATGCATAACGATATGCAAGAAGGCTCCGTCATCCGCGGTACCGTTGTTGGCATTGAAAACGATCTCGCCATCATCGACGTCGGCCTCAAGACAGAAGGCCGCGTTGCCCTCAAAGAATTTGCGACCCCCGGTCGCGCCGCTTCGATCGCCATCGGCGACGAAGTTGAAGTCTATCTCGAACGCATTGAAAACTCGGCTGGTGAAGCTGTTCTGTCGCGCGAAAAAGCCAAGCGCGAAGAAAGCTGGATCCGTCTCGAAGTTGCGTTCGAAAAACAGGAACGTGTTGAAGGTCAGATATTCGGTCGCGTCAAAGGCGGCTTCACGGTTGACCTTGACGGCGCCGTGGCCTTCCTTCCCGGCTCGCAGGTTGACATCCGCCCCGTGCGCGACGTCACACCGCTGATGAACATTGCCCAGCCTTTCCAGATTCTGAAGATGGACAAGCGTCGCGGCAACATCGTTGTCTCGCGTCGTGCCGTGCTCGAAGAGACCCGCGCTGAACAGCGTCAGGAACTCGTTGAGAATCTCAAAGAAGGTCAGGTGCTTGAGGGCGTCGTCAAGAACATCACCGATTACGGTGCGTTCGTTGATCTCGGCGGCGTTGATGGTCTGCTGCATGTCACCGACATCGCATGGCGTCGCGTCAACCACCCGACGGAAGTTCTCTCCATCGGCCAGTCTGTCAAAGTCCAGGTCATCAAAGTCAACCAGGACACACAGCGCATCTCGCTCGGCATGAAGCAGCTCGAAGCTGATCCATGGGAAGGCGTTGGCCAGAAGTACCCGATGAACGCGAAGTTCTCGGGCCGTGTCACCAACATCACAGACTACGGTGCATTCGTCGAACTGGAACCGGGCGTTGAAGGCCTTGTCCACGTTTCCGAAATGAGCTGGACGAAAAAGAACGTGCATCCTGGCAAAATCGTTTCGACCTCGCAGGAAGTCGAAGTGATGGTGCTGGAAGTCGATCCAGTGAAGCGTCGCATCTCGCTTGGTCTCAAGCAGTGCCTCGACAATCCGTGGGCGACGTTCGCTGAACGCTTCCCTGTCGGCACGCTCGTCGAAGGCGAAATCAAGAACATCACCGAATTCGGTCTGTTCATTGGTCTCGACACCGACGTCGACGGCATGGTCCACATGTCCGACCTCGACTGGAATAAGTCGGGCGAAGAAGCCATGACGGACTACACCAAGGGCCAGATCGTCAAAGCGCAGGTGCTTGACGTTGATACCGAGAAAGAACGCATCTCGCTCGGCATCAAACAGCTCACCGGCGACCCGATGGAAAACCTCGGCGACGCGATCCGTAAGGGCGCTGTTGTCACAGGCACTGTCTCGGCCGTGCAGGAAAACGGTATTGAAGTCACCGTCGGCGAGGAAGGTCTCGTTGCCTTTATCCGTCGCGCTGAACTTTCACGTGATCGTTCCGAGCAGCGCCCTGAGCGTTTCTCGGTCGGCGAAAAAGTCGATGCCCGCGTCACCATGTTTGATCGTGCCGCGCGCAAGATCACACTGTCGGTGAAGGCCCTCGAAATCGCCGAAGAAAAAGACGCTGTTGCTCAGTACGGCTCGTCGGATTCAGGCGCATCGCTTGGCGATATTCTCGGTGCCGCTCTGAAGCGCGAACAGGACGACAAGAAGTAAGTCTCATCGACTGACTTGAAAATTAAGAGCGCGTTTTTGGGAAACCGGAACGCGCTCTTTTTCTTTGTCTGCGCTCCCATTTTGCACTGACCCTCAAATATGCACTAAGCTCTCTGTCTGACTTTATGAGGAGCAAGACCTTGCCCATCGACGCCGATGCCCTTGCCGACCGCCGCCACCTGAAACGCCGCCTGACGCTTTGGCGCTTTGCAGCCGTCGGTGCGCTCGGTCTCGCGCTCCTTATTCTCACCATGCAAAATCAAACCGGCTTCCACGGTGCGCAAATCGCACGTGTCGAAATCAACGGCATCATCCTAGACGACCGTCCGATGCAGGACCTGCTTGAAAAGCTGCGCGATGACAGCGGCATCAAAGCCGTCATTCTTTCGATCGACAGTCCGGGCGGTACGACCACAGGTTCCGAAGCGCTATACGAAAGTGTCCGCAACCTCGCCGAGAAAAAACCCGTCGTCGCAGTCCTTGGCACTGTCGCCGCATCGGGCGGCTATATCGCGGCACTCTCTGCCGATCATGTGGTCGCACGCGGCAACACACTCACCGGCTCCATCGGTGTGCTCTTTCAATGGACGCAGCTCTCCGGCCTGATGGAAAAACTCGGCCTTGAAGCGCGCTCGGTAAAATCAGCGCCGCTCAAAGCCGAACCCAACCCCTTTTCAAAACCAAGCCCTGAAGCGCTGGCCGTCACGCAGGAGCTCATCACATCGTCTTACGATTGGTTCCTCGCCCTTGTTGTCGAACGTCGCAAACTCGACCCCAAAACTGCCCGCAAGCTTGGCGATGGCCGCGTCTATACAGGGTTCCAGGCCGTCGAGAACGGCCTGGTCGATGAAATCGGCGGCGAAGAGCAAGCGGTCGCCTGGCTCGAAGATGTCCGCAAGGTCAAGGGCGACCTCCCCGTCGAAACATGGAAACCTAAGCGTCCTGAGGACCAGTTGGGCTTTCTCGCCGCACGCGCATTCGGCGAAGGCTTTGCCCGCGGCATTGTCTCTCTGGGCGGAAAAACCCTGCAGACAAAAACACTTACGCTTGACGGGCTGACAAGTGTTTGGCAGGCTGACGCTCAATGAACAAGAGTTTCATGCGGCTGGTACGAGCGGGGCGCTTGGGGGCACGGAGAGACAACACAAGGAATACCCCTTGTTTGTTGCCTTGCCTCTCACACTCTGACGATCAGACCGTCTGGACAAAATCGCCGGTGGACGTCTTCCATGATTAAATCCGAACTCGTCGCCCGGCTGGCTCAGGCCAATCCGCATCTTTATCAGCGCGACGTTGAACGCATTGTCTCAACGATTTTCGACGAGATCAGCGGCGCGCTCGCCCGCGGTGATCGCGTGGAATTGCGCGGTTTCGGGGCTTTTTCCGTGAAAAGTCGCCCCGCCCGTACCGGCCGCAATCCGCGCACCGGCGCCCCCGTCCATGTTGACGAGAAATTCGTGCCCTTTTTCAAAACGGGCAAGGAATTACGCGAACGCCTCAACAATGCCGATATTCCCGCGCATATGTTGATGGCCGATACCGGCGATGATGACGATGACGGCGACGACGAATAGTCCCGCCTCACTCGCGCCTGCCTATCTCCTCGCGCCAGAAGGACCAAAACGATGAAATTCCTGCGCTGGCTCCTGCTGGTTCCTGTGGCTTTTCTCGCCATCCTCATTGCGATTGCCAACCGTCAGCCCGTAACTTTCAGCCTTGATCCGTTTAATCCGCTGGAACCGGCTCTTGGTCTCACCATGCCTTTGGCCCTTATCGTCATTCTGGCCATGTTTGTAGGCATCCTGATCGGCGGCTTTGCCAGTTGGCGTCAAAGCCGCGCCAAAGCTCAGGCCCGCGCCACGCCCATCCTGCCCGCATCCAACAGGCTCCCCGTCGCACAGGATTAGAGGCGTTTTACTTAGGGAGAGCCGGTGCTATAAAGCGCCTGCCCGCGCCAGCCTTCGCGACTGTCCGCGCGCCCGAGAACGAGAGCCAACCATGACCACCGCCAATCCGATCTTCTGCGCCCTCGACACGACCGAGATTGCCCACGCGTCAAGCTTGGCAAGCGGTCTCAAAGGCGCGGTCGGCGGTCTCAAAATCGGCATGGAATTTTTCAACGCTCACGGCCCCGCGGGTTACGCCGAAGTCGCCAAAGCAGGCCTGCCGATCTTTCTCGACCTGAAGCTCCATGACATCCCCAACACGGTCGCAGGCGGCATCCGCGCCGTGCTCCCCCTGAAACCCGCCATCGTCAATGTTCATGCCGCTGGCGGTCTTGCCATGATGCGCGCTGCTGTGGAGGCCGCCCAAGAGGCAGGAGCCGCCCGCCCCCTCATCATCGCAGTCACCATGCTCACAAGCCTTGATGCGTCCGACCTCACGGACACAGGCGTCACGGGCTCGCCCGCCGACCACGTGCTGCGGCTCGCGCATCTCACCGCCAAAGCGGGTCTCGACGGCATTGTCTGCAGCGCCCACGAGATCGCGCGCCTGCGCCGCGAGCTTGGCCCCGCCTTCAAGCTCATCGTACCGGGTATCCGTCCGGCCGGCTCCGATATAGGCGACCAAAAGCGCATTATGACGCCACCTGAGGCTCTGTCGCTTGGCGCTGACGTGCTCGTCATCGGTCGCCCGATCACAGGTGCCCCAAACCCCCATGAGGCGGCGGCTGCCATCACGGCATCGCTTGCTGCCTGAAATGTCCTCCACGCGTGTCAAAATTTGCGGCCTCTCCACCCCCGAAACAGTGAACGCGTCGGTTAGCGCGGGTGCCGATTATCTGGGCTTTAATTTTTATGGCCGCAGCCCGCGCTGTATCACGCTTGAGACAGCCGCAACTCTTGCCCGCCTCGTGCCCGCACATGTCCTCAAAGTGTCGCTCACAGTGGACGCTGACAACGCGACGCTGGACGCCATTGTTGCGGCCCTGAAGCCCGATATTATCCAGGTGCACGGTGCCGAAACGCCTGAACGGCTCATTGAGCTTAAAGCGCGCTACGGTCTCACACTGATGAAGGCGATCCCGATTTCAGGACCAGAAGACCTCGAAAAATCAGAGATCTACCGCGATAGCGCCGATTTGTTGCTGTTTGACGCCAAACCCCCTAAATCTATGCAAAATGCCCTGCCGGGCGGCAATGGCCTCGCTTTCGACTGGTCACTGCTCGCCAGACAAAAGCCTGAGACACCATGGATGTTGTCAGGTGGCCTCGACCCTGAAAATGTCGCTGAAGCCATCCGCATCACCGGTGCTGAAGCAGTCGATGTGTCGTCCGGAGTCGAAACAGCTCCCGGTCTTAAAAATCCGGCGCTGATCGAAAAATTTATAAAGGCTGCAAAAGCAGTCTGAGCACGAGAAAGAGTGACGAAGTGGACGCGGGTTCAAAACTAAATTCCTACCGCACCGGCCCTGATGAGCGCGGTCGTTTTGGTATTTTTGGCGGACGCTTCGTTGCCGAGACGTTGATGCCGCTCATTCTCGATCTTGAAAAAGCTTACGACGCAGCGAAAGAAGACCCGGCTTTCCATGCCGAGCTTCAGCATATGAACACGCATTATGCCGGTCGCCCCAGCCCGCTCTATTTTGCTGAACGGCTCACCGAACATTTCGGCGGCGCGAAGATTTATCTCAAGCGCGAAGAACTCAATCACACCGGCTCGCACAAGATCAATAATTGCCTTGGTCAAATCCAGCTTGCGCGCCGCATGGGCAAGACGCGTATCATCGCCGAGACAGGTGCCGGTCAGCACGGCGTCGCGTCCGCAACTGTCGCCGCACGCTATGGTTTGCCTTGCGTTGTCTATATGGGCGCGACCGACGTTGAGCGCCAAAAACCCAACGTGTTTCGCATGAAACTCCTTGGCGCTGAAGTTGTGCCGGTCACATCGGGTTCCGGCACACTCAAAGACGCGATGAACGAAGCCCTGCGCGATTGGGTGACGAATGTCGATGACACCTATTATCTCATCGGCACAGTTGCAGGCCCGCATCCCTATCCTGCGATGGTGCGTGATTTTCAATCCGTCATCGGCACGGAAGCCAAAGTGCAGATGCAGGAAATGGAAGGCCGTCTGCCCGACACGCTTGTCGCCTGTATCGGCGGCGGTTCCAATGCGATGGGTCTGTTCCATCCGTTCCTTGATGATGAAAGTGTTGAGGTTATCGGCGTTGAAGCAGGCGGTCACGGCATTGAAACCGGACAACATTCCGCGTCCATTCTCGGCGGCAGCCCCGGTGTCCTTCACGGCAATCGCACTAATTTGCTGCAAGACGCAGATGGCCAGATTCTCGAAGGCCATTCGATTTCGGCAGGCCTTGATTATCCTGGCATCGGACCCGAGCATTCGTGGCTCGCCGATATCGGACGAGTCAAATATGTCGCCGCGACCGACAAGGAGGCGCTCGAAGCCTTCCAGCTTCTCTCCAAGATCGAAGGTATTATTCCTGCGCTTGAGCCGTGCCACGCGCTCGCGCATGTCGCCAAGATTGCACCCACCATGTCCAAAGATCAGATCATTCTCGTCTGCCTTTCAGGCCGTGGCGACAAAGATGTGTTTTCTGTTGCCGAACATCTGGGGGTGACGCTATGAGCACGCGTCTCGACAAACGCTTTGCCAAATTGAAAGCCGAGGGCCGCTCCGCTTTCGTCACCTTCATCACGGCCTGCGATCCCGATTTCGACGGTTCGTTTGAAGTGCTGAAAGGTCTGCCTGCCGCCGGGGCCGACGTGATCGAACTTGGAATGCCCTTCACCGACCCGATGGCCGATGGTCCTGCGATTCAGGCCTCATCACAGCGCGCTCTCAAAGCGGGTGCAACGATGCACAAGACGCTTGAACTCGTCACACGATTCCGCAAAGACGACCACGACACGCCTATCGTTCTCATGGGGTATTACAACCCGATCTATCACATGGGCGTCGATAAGTTTCTCGCCGCTGCCAAAGGGGCTGGCGTTGACGGTTTGATCGTTGTTGATCTACCGCCCGAAGAAGATGATGAGCTTTGCGAACCTGCAATGAAAGCCGGGCTCAACTTCATACGCCTCGCAACACCAACAACTGATGATCGTCGCCTGCCTGCGGTCCTCGCCAACACATCCGGCTTTGTCTATTACGTTTCAATCAATGGCATAACCGGCTCGGCTTCACCGCAGGCCCGCGACGTTGCGGCCGCTGTCGCCCGTATCAAACGCCACACCTCACTCCCTGTTGCGGTCGGTTTTGGCATCCGCACACCTGAACAGGCTGCGGCGATTGCCCGCGCTGCTGACGGTGCCGTTGTCGGCTCCGCCATTGTTGACGCCATCGCGCAGGAACTTGATAGCGCGGGTAAACTCAAATCCACGGGAGCCGCCAAAGTGCTCGCCCTTGTATCCGACCTTGCGCGCGGCGTTCACAACGCACGCGCCACGGCGGCTGAATAGGAGACCTTACGATGAACTGGATCAACAATGTCGTCCGTCCGAAAATTCAGCGCGTCTTCAAAAAGAAGGCCGATACACCGGATAATCTCTGGCGCAAATGCGGTGCCTGCAATGAAATGATTTTTCATCGCGATCTTGATGCGGCGCTCAATGTCTGTCCGCATTGCGGCCATCACATGAAGCTTTCTACTGCGGCCCGCCTCACGTCGATCTTTGATGACGGCCAATTCAAGACTGTGACCGTGAGCGGCGTCCCACTTGATCCGCTGAAATTCCGCGATCAGAAAAAATATCCGGACCGCCTCAAGGAAGCCCGCGCCAAAACGGGCCGCGAAGACAGCGTCACCGTCGCTCATGGTCCGCTAGACGGGATTGAGATTGTCGTCGCCGTGCAGGACTTCGCCTTCATGGGCGGCTCGCTCGGCATGGCGGCTGGCGAAGCGATCATCAAAGGAGCCGAAGTAGCGCTTGAAATAAAGGCGCCTTACGTTCTCTTTGCAGCGTCGGGCGGTGCGCGTATGCAGGAGGGTATCCTGTCGCTCATGCAGATGCCGCGCACAACTGTTGCCGTGCAAATGCTGCGCGAGGCTGGCCTGCCTTACATCGTTGTGCTGACCGATCCCACCAGCGGCGGCGTGCTCGCCTCTTATGCGATGCTGGGCGATATTCACATCACGGAACCCGGCGCGCTGATCGGTTTTTCTGGTCGCCGCGTCATCGAACAAACGATCCGCGAAAAACTGCCTGATAATTTTCAGAAGGCCGAGTTTCAGTTTGAGCACGGCATGATCGACATGATTGTGCACCGTCATGAACTGAAAGACGCGCTTGCCCGCACCATCCGCATCCTGACGCATAAGCCGAAGCTCGCGCCGATGAGCGGTGGCACCAACGTGCCTGCGCGCACCGCCGCTAAGGCCTGACTTGAGCGGCACACGCGATCACAGCGATGTCATCCTTGAACGACTGACAAAGCTCCATCCCAAACTCATCGATCTGTCGCTGGATCGTATCCTGCGTTTGCTTGACGCCTTGGGGAACCCGCACCGCGCTTTACCGCCGACGTTTCATATCGCGGGCACCAATGGCAAAGGCTCGGTATCGGCCTATTTGCGTGCGATGCTCGAAGCGGGCGGTTACAGCGTCCACACTTATACCTCGCCCCATCTCGTGCGCTTTCATGAACGCATCCGTCTCGCGGGCAAACCTGCAAGCGCCGACATTGACGAGGCCTATCTTTCGGAACTTCTCGATGAATGCGAACGCATCAATGCGGGCGCACCCATCACCTTCTTTGAAATCACCACCTGCGTCGCCATGCTCGCTTTTGCGCGCTCACACGCCGACGCGCTTATTCTCGAAGTGGGCATGGGCGGGCGGTTTGATACAACCAACGTCATTGAGAAACCCGTCCTCACCATCATCACGCCTGTCGATCTCGATCATCAGGCATTCCTCGGCAATACGATTGCCGAAATTGCCGGTGAGAAGGCGGGCATTCTGAAACCGGGCGTGCCTGCTGTCATCGGGTTGCAAAAAGACGAAGCGCGCGATGTGATCGAAGCGCGGGCACGGGCCATTGGAGCGCCTTTATTTATTCAGGGTCAGGATTTTTCCACCCACGCGGAACAGGGCCATCTTGTCTATCAGGACGAGTACGGGCTTCTTGATCTGCCTTTGCCAAAATTGCTCGGCCAGCACCAGATCGAAAATAGCGGCATGGCCATTTGCGCGCTTCGTCAGGCCGGTATCCTGCCGCTCGAAACACCGGCCATCGAATATGGTCTCACCCATGTGAGCTGGCCCGCCCGCATGCAACGCCTCACACGCGGCCCTTTGATTGATCGTCTGCCGCCTCATGCCGAGCTCTGGCTTGACGGTGGCCACAACCCGCAGGCCGGTCGTGCCATCGCGCTCCTTATGGCCGATCTTGCCGCCGCGCATCCCGCACCGCTCTATCTCATTGCGGCCATGAAAGAGACAAAAGACGCGGGCGGATTCTTCGCGCCCTTCGCAGGTCTTGCCGCCCATGCGGAAGTCATCGCGATTCCTGATGACCCAGCCTGTCTTTCGCCCGATGCACTTGCCGCCGCCGCGAAATCCGCAGGTCTCAACGTGACGCCCGCGCCGTCTCTTGACGAGGCCTTCAAACGTATCCTCGCGCGCACGGGCCAGGTCAGCCCGCGCATTCTCATCTGCGGTTCACTCTATCTTGCCGGTCACGTGCTCAAATCTCATGCCTAGATCCCGCGCCTAGGCTTTAAGCCGTGTGACGTTGCTGGAACTGAGCGAGGCGGCCTCTTCCAGCTTTCCGGCGGCTTTCTTCGGCCCCGCCCGTTTGGCGCTTGCCGCTTTCTTAGGCGTCTTGCCCGCGAGTGTTTCTTTCAAACCGGCGGCAGCGTCGGCAGGTTTCGCCTCCATCCCGCTCGTTGCCTCTTTCAACTCGTTGAAACTGTCCTCAATGCATTGCGCATAGAAATCAGGGTCCGGCATCATCTCCCGGCACGAGGTGAAAGAGATCGTGATCTCACCGCAATAAGAAAAAATCGGATGGATAATGCCCATGCCGTCCAGGATCGGCCCCAATCCAAACTGCGTCACAAGCCGCGCGCCGGTCATATAGAGCGGCACCTGCGGTCCGGGCACATTGGTGATGACCGTGTTGAAGAAAGGCGTGATGCGGTTGGCTAATCCGAGATTGGTATAAAGCCGTGCCGCCAGCCCCGCCACTGTTGAAGGAATGAATTGCGAATAATCGGTGAGTGTCGATGCGCCGATCGCATTCGTCATTTCCTTGGAATTGGTCGTTGATTCAAACACCGCCTGCAAGCGCGCCAGCGGATCGGCAATGTCGGAGCGCACCGCCACGGACATGGCGCTTACCTGATTACCCGCCGCTTTTTGCTGATCTTTCGGGCGCACCGAAATCGGTGCCATGGCAATCAATGAATCTTTCGGCAATTCATGATGGGCCGAGAGATACTTGTTAAGCGCCCCGCCGACAATCGCGATGACGGCATCGTTGACTGTCGCGCCCGGCACCGCGTTTTTAATCGCGCGAATGTCGGAGAGTTTGAACGAGCGGCCGTCGAACACACGATGGGGCGAGACTTTGCCATTGAAGCGCGTGCGCGGCACTGTGCCGACGCGTTTCAATTTTCCTGCTGACAGTCCGATACCCAGCCGCGCCAGAGCCGGCACGCTTTGGACCACGACCTGCGCGAGCTTGAACGGCTGGCGCACATTGTTGACGGACGTGCGCGACAAAAGCTCAACCGCATTCGGCATGCGCTCGGCGACCCACGGCTTTGCAGGCGGCGTGGGCACCGCATTGATGTCGAGATCATGGATCGCCGCCGTCATCTCCGCACCTGACACGCCGTCGATGGCCGCGTGATGCACTTTGGCGACAACAGCAAAACTGCCTTTGGGCAAGCCTTCCACATTGTCGAGACCTTCGATCACGGTGAATTCCCACAAGGGCCGCGTCGTGTCCATGGGCCGCGCATGAAGGCGCGCCACCTGAATGCAAAGCTGTCGCCAGTCACCGGGCTTTGGCAGCGCAATGTGGCGCACGTGATATTCAAGATCGAAATCAGGATCTTCCAACCAGTAAGGATGATCAAGACTCAACGGAACGCGCACAACGCGCTGGCGGAACGAGCGCGCCATATGCAAACGCGCTTCATAGTTTTTCAAAATTTCTTTGAAACCCAAAATCCCGCCTTTGACGGTCGATTGGTCATAGATGGCGACAGAGCCGATATGCATCGGCGCGTTCGGCGTTTCAAAATAGAGAAACGACGCATCCATTGCGCTTAATTGTTCCATGTCCTTCCCTCCCCGAAAGGGGGCTTCATGCGGAAGCCCTGACAGGAAAGCGCGCAGCCCTTAATGCGCCATACTTCCCCCATCGCAACTCAAGCACATTCACAGTCCCTGAGTCTCAGGTGATCGCATCAAAAAACGTCGCGTCACCATAGAAAAAGGCCGGTCTTTCGACCGGCCTTATCCAAAATCAAATCTGACGAAATATCAGAGTGATGCTTCGATCCATTCAACAATCTTGCCTTTGGGCAGAGCGCCGACTTTGGTTGCCGCTACCTGACCATCTTTGAAAATCATCATGGTGGGCACACCGCGCACACCGTATTTCGTGGGCGTGTTCGGATTATCGTCGATGTCGATTTTCACGACGCGCAATTTGCCGCCATATTCTTTGGAGATTTCTTCAAGCGACGGCGCAATCTGTTTGCACGGGCCGCACCATGTTGCCCAGAAATCAACGAGCACCGGACCCGACGCATCGAGAACGTCGCTCTCAAATGAGGCGTCAGTGATTTGTTCAGTCATGGTCTTCCTTTCGTGGGCGTTGCGAATTTCGCTTTGCCCCTGCGCCATTCGGGCGCCTGTCTGATCGGTCTCAAAAGAGACCAGTGAATGTCATTGGATTGAATCTAGGAACCCGCCCCCTCAAGGTCAAGATGAGCTTCTGGTCGCCAATGCCGCATCAAGCCGCGCAGCGGGCAGTTCCATCAGCTTTGGCCCATCCGTCCATAAAAGAGCGCAAACCACATCGCGGTCAGGGTAAATAGAATGCAAAACCGCGCGATAAGCGGCCATTTGCGCGAAATAAGCGGGATTTACATCGGCAATATCGGGCGGCGCGGGCCGGTTGGTTTTATAATCAACAATGAGCACACGCGTGTCGCCGACACAGAGGCGGTCGATCTGGCCTGAAACCAGCACAGGTTTTCCGGCAAAACTGATTTGTCCGACAAGAGCTGCTTCCGCGCGGCTGCCGTCGCCGAAAATCTCCGCAAATTTCGGCTCGCGCAAAACAGCCAAAGTCGCGCCGATGATTTCGTCGCATGCGGCTTCATCGAGTCCCAGGGCAGGGCTTGCAAGAAGGTCGTGCGCCGCCGCCTCACGCGCGTCGTCGGCAAGATCCGGCAACGTTTGCAGCAAACGGTGAATGAGCGTGCCGCGTTGAAAGCGTTTCTTCTGATCGCCCGCGAGCGGCGAGAGCGCCGCAGGTTCCTCCATCCCGTCAGGCGGCAGACGCGAGGGCGCGAGCGGACGTGACAGCGCAGGCTCCGGTGACACTTTGGCCCAAGCCCAGTCCCCAAGTTTCTCAAATGTCGGAACCGCAACCACGTCTCCCGCTTGGACATCGCGCAGCTGCTTACCATCGAGCCGCCAGATCGCGCGACCATCGGCTTGCGGCATTTCAACGGCCAGAGGTTTCAGTGCTGCACCGATCAGATTGTACCAACAGTCCTCTGCCGGTTCGCGCGCGCCGCGATAACCACAGATATAAAGCCGGTCACGCGCGCGCGTCATCGCCACATAGAGAAGGCGGCGATATTCCTGTGCTTGAGCACTGCGATGGGCGTCGCGGGCCGCGCGTGTCTGCGGGTCCTGCTCATCCGTGCTCACCGGCCAGACAAGCAGTGGTGGTGCCGTTTCCAGTTTCAAAAATGACGGATCGTGGTTGCCGCCCGGTGCCGCGCAAGTGTCCGGCATAAAAACAATGTCAGCTTCCAGCCCCTTCGCGCCATGCACCGTCATAATGCGCACTTCGTTGCGGCCCTTATCCATATCGCGTTTGATTTCGGCGCTACCTTCGCTCACCCAATGCAGAAACCCCTGCATGGACGCCGCATGATCACGCTCATAGGTGAGCGCAAGATTCAGAAATTCATCAACCGGATCGTTGGCGTCGCTGCCAAGACGCGCCAGCAATTTACGGCGCCCGCCCGCCTCACCCAACACATGGGCAAAAAATTCGTAGGGCGGTTCAAAGTCAGCGCGGTCGAGAAAATCGCTGAGCAATGTATGAGCTGTCGAAAAATCTTCGCGCGTCCCGCGGTTTTCCTGCAAAGACTGCCACAGTGATTTTCCCTCACCGCGATCGTGCGCCAACACAAAGAGCGCGTCTTCATCAAGACCCACCAAAGGGCTTTTCAAAAGCACAGCAAGCGTCAGATCATCCTGCGGCAAAAGTGTGAAAGCGCCGAGTGCCATCAAATCCATGACGGCGATTTCGTCTGTCACCACCATGCGGTCGGCACCGGCAACGGCGATGCCTTTCTTTTTCAGAAGCCGCACCATCTCCGACACGAACGCATTACGGCGGCGCACAAGGATTAGAATATCGCCAGGCTCAATCGCGCGGCCTTTGGACGGCAATACCTCGCCCGCCTTAATCCAGCCTTCTATCGTATCGGCAATGCGCAAAGCGAGTTTTGCTTTCGGGTCCGACGCGCTCACATAATTGAGCGGTGCATCCCACGGTTCTTCATCAGCCTCATCATCGGCAACCTCCAGATCCCACAGCTCAACACGCCCCGCATCTTCACGGCGCACCGCAATATGCTCGTCCACCACGCCCGATGCCGTCAACCCGTCGCTTGCCTCTGCGCGGGCAAAAACCGCATCCACCGCCTGCAACATTTGCGGCGCCGAACGGAAGGAACGCACGAGGCGCACAGGGTCCCATTCAAGTTCAGCGGCGCGGGCGCGCTGCCCGAAAGCACGCTGCATCTCATCAAAGCGTTTGGGGTCTGCCCCCTGAAACGAATAGATCGATTGCTTTTCGTCACCCACTGCAAAAAGCGTGCGGGTTTTTTCATGCGCACCGAGGCCTGCAAAAAACTCTTCGGTCAGCGACGAGACAATGTCCCATTGATCGGGACTCGTGTCCTGCGCTTCATCGACCAGAATATGGTCGATACCGCCGTCCAATTTATAGAGAACCCAGGGCGTCATGTTCTGCTGCATCAACAGTGCACGCGTACGGGCAATCATGTCGTTATAATCCAGAAGCGCGCGGACGCGCTTTGCCTCTTCAAAACGTGTCAGCACTTCATAGCCAATCCGCAGGATCGCTTCGCTGGCTTCCGCCACATGCACGGCTTTGAGATAGGCCATATGGCCGAGCACGCGCTCTTGCTCAACGCGCAGAGCTTCCTCGATACCAGAATTGGCCTCACGTAGTTTTTTGGTCATGAGGTCTTTGCGCGGATCGCCGTCTGCCTTCAGAAAGACGGAGACATAAGTCTCATGCAACGTGTCACCGCGCGTCTTTGTTTCCAGTACCGATGCAAATATGTCGGCATATTTCACATCGGTCTTTGCCGTACTCCCACCCATCACTTTCACAGCCTTTTTGAGAATAGCTGTCGGCAGTGCCTCGGCACGGAAGAAATTGGCTATTGCTGTCTCTGATGTTTCCTCCGGCAACACGTCCAATGTCTCGCGCAGCATCGCCACAATTGCATTAACCGAGCCATGCGCTTCAAGTAAGTGCGCAAAGTCAGTGCGCTTTTGCGCGATCTCCCCCATCAACTCATCAAATCTTGTCTCGTCAACGCGACCAACGACAAAGGCGAGCGCGCTCCCCAGCGGCCCGTCTTCGTCGGCGCGGGCACGGTCCAGCACATCAAGGCGCACTTCGGCCAGAAGTTCGGCGGCGCCTCGTTCATCCAGCACATTGAAATGCGGCGGGACATCCGCTTCGAGCGGAAAGCGCCCGAGCAGGCTTTGACAAAAAGCGTGGATCGTCTGGATTTTCAAACCGCCCGGCGTCTCAATCGCACGCGCAAACAGGCGCCGCGCCAGTTTGAGTTTATTGGCGTCGGGCAACGGACCTTCAATCGCCGCGATGTCCATTTGCAGTTTTTCATCACTTTCCATCGCCCAGGCACCAAGACGCGCAAACAGGCGCGATGACATTTCAGCTGCCGCTGCTTTGGTATAGGTGAGACAGAGGATACGTTCGGGTGCCGTGCCATTGAGCAGAAGCCGCGTCACGCGCGTTGTCAGCGCATGGGTTTTGCCAGCACCGGCATTGGCCGACACCCAGACGGAATGTTCGGGCTCCGACGCGCGCAATTGCTGCGCGTCGCCGGCCTCGGGTTTTTTCGTTTCAGACACGCCGCTCATTCGGCCCCGCCGTCACTGGTTGACCATTCTTTGACGCGGGCTAAATGATTATAGTCGGCAAAACGTCCGATGAATTGCGGACGCGGATTGGAGAGATAGGCTTGTTCTTCCTTCTCATAATCAATGAGAAGTTTTGTGAGGCTCACCCACACATCTTGCGTGAGGTCTTCCGGCAGAATACGCCGCACCTCACCCACTTTCGCGCCGCCCGTGAGACGCAGGAACATCATGGCTGAGGTCTCACGCTGCAAACCAGGAAAGCCGCCGCGTGACGCCATCGCCGCTTCCAGTGGCAATTGCGGCGCAAGACCGACAGCGACTTCGCGTTTGCCGGGCATGGTACCGGTTTTATAATCGATGATCGAAAGCGTGCCGTCTGCCATCATATCAATACGGTCAGCACGTCCACGCAACGTGACTGCGCGCTTCAATCCTTTGACCACAATCTCGCCGCTCACTTCGGGATGCGCTTCTGTCATGCCCTGGCGATGCGTCTGCTCAAACTCAACGACCCATTGCGCAATCCGCACAAAGCGCGGCCACCAGAATGTAGCGACGTCGGGCCGCTCAATCGTTTCCGCAAACGCGACTTTGCCAAGCCGGATCAGCTCGTCATAAGCGTTGGGCGGCATGGCCTTTGGATATTCGCGGACAAATAGTTCAAGTGCTTTATGAATGATCGTGCCACGTTCGGCTGCCGCAATGCTCGCATCAATATCGTCAAGCGGCTTTAAACCCAGCACGAGCTTGGCGTATATCGCATAAGGATCGCGGATCAGCGTTTCAATTTCCGTAACACTGAAACGATCGGGGCGCGCGACGAGCGGCGGGCGCGGGCTTGGTCGCGCCATCGGTTGCACTTCACCGGCATCATCCAATTCGCGCGTCCATGCGGCCCATTGCGGGGCACGAAGCGCGTCTTCAAAGCCGATGCCTTTAACAAGCCCCTGCAGGCGCAACACCCAGCGCGAGGCGACCGTCGGTGCGCCATCGACTTTCAGCGCGCGCGTCAGATGCACTTCTCTTGCGCTCGCGCCTTCGACAAAATCATGTGCCGACAGACCGATGCGGCGCTCCGGCGGCTCAAGCCCCAGTTGCTGACGCATCGGGCGGTTGAGCCATGGATCAATTTTGACTTCGGCAGGCCAGGTATTTTCATTGAGCCCGCCAAGGATCACGCGGTCAGCATGTTGTAACCGCGCTTCAAGCGGACCCCAGATAAAGAGACGCGGATGCAAACCGTATTTCGGGCGCAGCACCGGCACGCGCGCAAGGTCTGCAAAGATTTGAGCGTAGGAACCTGTATCAATCACACCAAGTGTCTCGGAAGCGGCAAGCACTTCATTGATGAATTGCGACGCGGCCGTGCCTTCGTCTTTCGCCCAAAGCGCCTGCGTGTCGCCGTCTGATGAAATCGCTTCCGCGCAAGCGATATGCGCGCGCAGCAGATCAGCAAAGGGCGCTTCACGTTGCGCGATGAGTTTGGAAAATGCGGCGCAGGCCGCTTCGAGTCCGTCGAGCATTGCATAGAGCGGGCTTTTCGCCTCAAGCGCCTTGCGCAAACCGTCAATGCCTGCGGCGGGGCGCGGTCCGCGCAGCACTTCAGTTTCGAGAGAGCGGATATTTGTTCGTAGCCGGATTTTATCCCCGCCCAATGCGGCCAGCGGGTGCTTAAGGCAACTCAAAATTTCGATGGGGGCAAAGTCGCTCATCACCATATGGGCGACATCGGCAAGGAAGGTCATAGGCGGGGATTGGACAAGCGGTTTGCCGCCGGAATCGTTCACATTGATGCCCCAGCGGCGCAGTTCTGCGGCGACGCGGCGGGCTAATCCCCGGTCGGGGGTAATCAAGGCGGCCGTTTTTTCGGGTGTCTCCAAAGCCTCGCGCATCAACAGAGAAATGAGCTCGATCTCTGCTCGGAAATGCTCGATCTCGTGCAAGAAAAGCTCGGAAAGGCTCGAGCTGGTTTGAGCGTCTTGCCTGAGGAGGGGGAGTTGGGTGAGCCAGAGATCGGAGGTCTCGGCGGGGCGCATCAGCTCGGAGAGGAGCCTTGTGCGGGCTTCCTGTTGAGGTGAAATTTCGCAATCAGGCCAAAGGGTTACGTCCTTGCGGGTGACGCCGAATTTCTTCAGAAGTTCCTTCATGCCGTATTGCGGATGGGAGTGCGGCGCGACCCCGAAGCTCTCTTCATCAAGGATCATGTCGAGACCGGGAAGCACGACGGCGCCATTTTCCAAGCACGAAATGGCTTCCAAAAGAGAGGCGGTCGCAGGGATGGAACCCGTGGAACCTGCTGCAATGATTGGGTTTTTTGACTTGCGCTCCTTGAGGATCGCGGTTTCGGCGTCGAGCAAAAGATTGCGGCGGCGCGCCGGATCGACGAGGTTCAGGGCTTCCAATTCACCCGGCCATTGGAGCGTGATGACCTGTAAAAAGAGGATCGTGAGTTGCCAATTGGCGGCGAACTCGTCCGGCACGATGTCCGAAATCCCTTTAATATCAACGCGTTCTGTCTCGACCATATCGAGGAAGCGGGCGAGGTCAGCGGCGAGCGACAGAGCGCGTGCCATATCGCCTTCGGCCGGACTCTGCGGCAATTTCAGGATCATCCGCGCCAGCCGGAACTGCCGCTCCAGAGGGTTGATCGCTTGCGGACAGTGATCAATTCTTGCAAGAGATCGAGTGTTTCCATGCAGAGATTGAGTGTTTCCATGCAGAGCTCGTTGGTTGAGCAATAGCTCCTCTTCATCGCCATCGCCGAGCGGTCGGATATGGGGAAGAAGCATCGCGCGGCCCTGTCCCCCCCTTAAAAAGGCATCACTTAATCCCCGCACCGCGCGACGCGTCGGCAAGAGAATCGTCATATCGGCGAGCGAAAAATTAGTCCCCAGTTTTCCGCCCAATGTCGGATCGGCCATCAGCGTGCGCGCCAGCGCATCCAGAAAAGGTGTGCCGGCCGGAATGGTAAAAAGACGGGGAGAACGCGAATCCTGATCCATGGTGCAAGTCTAGCGCGGGCAGGATCAAAGAGCGCGGACGAAAGTTTCGGCTTTGATGAGATCTTCAGGCGTGCCGACATGCATCCATGTGCCCCGCATGCGATGGCCAAAGAGACGGCCCGACGCGATCAACTGATCCCAGAGAAGATTTGTCGAAAAAGCGCCATCGGGCCCGCCTGCAAAGAGCGCAGGCTTGATGATCTGGACACCGGCAAACATGCAAGGGGCCATCGCCGCCTCACCACGCCGCGCGAGACGGCCTTCAGCGTCCATATGAAAATCGCCGCGCCCGACATAACCAATGGTGGTGGCCGCATCCGCGATCATCAGGAGCGCATCCATGCGGGCGGGATCAAAGGCGTCGATCAGGTTACGGATGTTTTGACCGGCACTGTTGCCGTCACCTTCAACCCAGACACTGTCAGAATTGAACGTGATGACCGGATCATCACCGAGAAGCGGAAGGGCTTTCTTTGCGCCGCCGCCCGTGTCCAGAAGTTCCGCGCGCTCGTCGGACAGAATAACGCGCGGATGAATGCGTTTCAGCACATGAGCTTCGAGCATGTCGGCAAAATGATGCGAATTGACGATCACCTCTTCGATGCCCGCCTCACTCAGCCGATCCAGCACATGATCAATCAGCGGACGACCCATAAAAGGCACAAGCGGCTTTGGCATTGTGTCAGTCAAAGGCTGCATGCGCGTGCCTTTGCCCGCCGCCATCACCATTGCGCGTTTTATTTTTCCCGTCACTTCAAGCATTTGTTACTTCAGGTCTTTGGCAGCATATTTGCGTCGAGCCATTTTCTGAGTGGCGCGAGCGCGGGATGCGCGAGATTGCGGCGGAGATAACCCATGGTGCGCGGCATATGCGCCATGTAATGCGCTTTGCCGTCGCGATGCAAAAGGCGCGGCCAGAGGCCGATGAGACGGAGCGCGCGCTCGGCACCCAAGGCGGCATAGGCGGCGCGAAATTCTTCTTCATTGAAGTTGGTGAGGTCTGATTTGGCACGCGCGACATAGAGCGCCAGCATCGCCTGTTCGCGTTCGACCGACACGTCTTTGCGGGCGTCCTGCAAAAAAGACACAACATCATAGGCACGCGACCCGATCAACGCGTCCTGAAAGTCGATGATGCCGACGCGCTTCACGCCTTCATTGCGTTTCAGCCAGATGATATTGGGCGAATGAAAATCACGCAGGAAAAGCGTGCGCGGGCCGGCATCAATGAGCGGACGCAAATTGGTCCAGTGGCCGTGATATTCCGCGCGTTCATCGCCCGACGCTTCATGACCCAGCACATGCGGGAAATACCAATCGAGCGGTACGTCAAGTTCGGCGCGGAAAATACCATCGTCAAAATGCGGCACTTCATGTTCCGTGCCGTCACCCACCGGAAGCGAGACGGGTGCTGCATGCGACTGGAGCGAGAGCAAAGTTTCGATGGCGGTGGCATACATTTCATCAAGCGCAACGCCGGAGGGGCCGACACCTGCATCAATGGCGGGACCGTAAAGATCGTCGCCCAGATCTTCGGACAGCAAGAGGCCCGCATCGAGATCGCGGGCAAAAATTTCAGGCGCGGCAAGACCGCGTCCGTGGAGATAATCGCAGACGGCAACGAAGGGGCGGATGTCGGTCGCGAGATGGGCGATCTGACTATAGGATTGCTCACCCGACGGCACGGCGACTTCGCGTGCACGCGGCCAGTCCATCAGAACGGCATCGCCCTTTGGCCCTGTGAGGCGCTCATAGCGCCGCGTCGAGGCATCACCCGCGAGGTCGCGCCTTGTGGCATCACCCCAACCGGCTTTGTCAAGAAAGGCGCGGATCGTTTCGTCGCGTGACGTCATTTTTGGGGATGTGTCCGTGGAAGGCAGAAAGATCAGAAACTATAGCAAGACGAAGTCATCAGAGGTTTAACGCTTCAAGACGATTTGCAAAAGCCCCGTGCGCTGTGAGGCGGCATGCGCGGGCGCCCTGATCGCCCTTAAGCGTGAGCGTAATGTCGAGGCGGGTCGCGGGCAAACTGCCCAATTTTTCAGACCATTCCATCAGGATCGCGCCTTCGTCGAGCGCTTCGCCGAGCCCCAATTCGCGGACTTCGGACGGGTCATCGAGCCTATAGAGATCGACATGGGTGATGAGGAGGGCTTCTGCTCCGTCAGCCTCTGGTGCCTCATAGGTCTGGACAAGCGTGAAGGTGGGGCTTGGCACGTCTTCGTCATCGTCACCCAGGCGCGCGCGGATGATGGCGCGGGCGAGTGCGGTTTTACCTGCGCCGAGATCACCGTTCAGGGCCACGAAATCACCGACCCTCAAGAGCGACGCAAGGGCGCGGCCAAGCGCCTCTGTCGCGGCCTCGTCGGGGAGCGTCAGATCGCGTGAAAAGGATTTTGGCGGTTCAGATTTCATCTCAGTGGCATGGAGGCAAAAGCCGCGGGTTTTGTCAATTTATCGAAGGGTTTTAGAAGCGGTTCCCAGTTTGGGAAGCAAAAAAATATCAGTTTTAAGTATCGTTTAACGGACCCAGCCCATGATGACGCCAACAAGCTTCGCGGGTGGGCGGGGTTTCGGGGGGAACTGATGGGCGGACCGGCACCTAGCACGGACAAGCGGGCACCTGACACGGCGCAGGACGATATGTCCCGCCTGGACAAGGCCTATGCGAGCGTCGATCCGCAGGAGCTGGCCTGCCCGACTCTCAAAGCCGTTCATGCCTATTGGAATGAAAAACGCGGGCTCCGCTCAATGCCCGCGCGCGCCGACATCAATCCCGTCGAACTGCGCGAGCATCTGGGCTGGATTATGATGGTCGAGGCGCTCGACGATCTGGCAGATTTCCGCTACCGGCTCATCGGCACCAAGGTCACGCGCTATTTCTTCAATAACAGCACGGGTCAGACCGTCACCGATGTCTTTGCGCCTTTTGGCGCGGGTGCCGTTAAAGGCGTGCAGGCTGTTTATCGCAAGGCCGCGCGCGATCATGTGGTGGTGCGCACCCATGGCGAGGCGAACTGGATCACGAACCAGAAGACTGATGACCCGCGCGGCTTTCCGCATTTTGACAGTCTCATTCTGCCGCTGTCGGATGATGACAAGACCTGCAACATGCTGATGGTCATTTTCACGTTCGACTATGCCGATGTGCTTTCGCATTGCGAAGGGGCGCTGGGGTAAATACGGAGGACGCGCGCTTCCTCTACCTTCCACACTCTCCTCCTTTCTGTTCGCGCTTACGCGCAAGGTGAGAGAGGATCAAACGGCATCTTCGCCGTTTGGGGAGAGGGAACGAAGTTCAATGCAAGGCCGCACTCTGACGACAGACCGTGACCCCGCCCCAAAAAATCTCCGATTTTTTGACCCTCCCTCAAGGGGAGGGTAGGAACTTTTAGAATTCCGCCCTGCCAATCTGAAAATAAAAGTTGACGCAGGCGTCATTTTTGTGGCGTTGTGTCAATCAGATGATGCCGGGCCTGTATTGCGCGCCTCATAAGGTGGGGTGACGCGCTTTTGTCCGGTCGATAAAAGAGGCGGCGCGGCAGGGCTTCAGACCTGCTAAAGCAACGTCCAAAGGTGTCGCTCCCCGACGGGGTGAGCGGGCCGAACGGGAGAGAGCGAAGCCATGAGTACGGGCGAAGAAGCAGGTATTGTGATTATCGGAGCGGGTCAGGCTGCCTCGCAGGCGGTCGTGTCGCTGCGCGCGGAAGGTTATGAGGGCCGTATCACGCTGATCGGCGATGAAGCCGAGCCGCCCTATCAGCGCCCGCCGCTATCGAAGAAGTTTCTCGCCGGTGAAATCGGCTTTGACCGCGTGGAACTGAAGCCCGCTGAATTTTACGCCGGTGCCAATTGCGCACTGATGCTGTCAACACGCGTTTCGGCAATTGACGCCGCTGCCAAGACGGTCGCCACAAGCGACGGGAAGCTTATTCCTTATACGAAGCTCCTGATCGCCACGGGGAGCCGCGTGCGCGAAATTAACGTGCCCGGATTTGATCTCGAAGGCGTGCATTATCTGCGCTCAGTCGGCGACGTGCACGATATTCAAAGTCATTTTAAAGCGGGCGCAAAACTGGTCGTTGTCGGTGGCGGCTATATCGGGCTTGAAGTCGCCGCTGTCGCCAAGAAGAACGGCATTGCTGTCACTGTGCTCGAAACCGCTGACCGTGTGCTGGCCCGCGTTGTAGATCCCATCGTCTCAAAGTTTTATGAGCGCATCCACCGCGCGGCGGGCGTTGTGATTGAGACAGGCGTTACGGTTGTCGGTTTTGAAGGCAAAGACGGCAAGGTGACGGGCGTTGACTCAGGTGACGGAAAAATCTTTCCCTGCGATTTCGTTGTTGTCGGTATCGGCATCATTCCCAATACCGAACTTGCTGTGAATGCCGGTATCACGGTTGATAACGGTATTGTCGTTGATGAGATGACGCGCACATCGGACGAAAATATTTTTGCTGCCGGTGATTGCACCAATCATCCCAATGGCATATTTGACCGGCGCCTGCGCCTTGAAAGCGTGCAAAACGCGATTGAACAGGGCAAGACGGCTGCGGCGGCCATGATGGGTAAGGACAAACCCTATAATCAGGTGCCGTGGTTCTGGTCCGATCAATATGACCTGAAACTTCAGATCGCCGGTCTGTCACAAGGCTATACGCAAGCGGTCACACGCGGTCATCCGGAGACGGATAATAATTTTGCGGTCTTCTATCTCAAAGACGGTGTGTTGATCGCAGTTGATGCCGTGAACCGCCCGCCGGAATTTATGATGTCGAAACTGCTGATCGCACAACATGCGAAGCTTGATCCGGCACGATTGGCTGATGAATCTATCAATATGAAAGAAGTCGCGAAGGCGTAAACGCTTCGCGGATGAAAGAAGTGGCGAAGGCGTAATTCTTACCCCCACGCTGAATATGCAATGGTAGCTAGAGGAAATCCGAGATGACGAAAGTCACGTTTATCGAACATAATGGCAAAGAACATACGCTGGACGTGGCGGACGGTCTGACCTTGATGGAAGCAGCAACGAAGGCGCTTATTCCCGGTATTGACGCTGATTGCGGCGGTGCCTGCGCCTGCGCCACCTGCATGGTGTTTGTGCCCGCTGAATGGGAAAGCAAGCTTGCCGCGAAAGAACCGATGGAGGAGACGATGCTCGAATTCTGCGAACACTCGGCGGAAAATTCGCGCCTCTCCTGCCAGATCAAAGTGTCGCCGGCGCTGGAAGGCATTCGCGTGACGATGCCTGAATCGCAACACTAAAGTGTTGCCGGGGAGCCTGAAAGCCAGCACTAAGGAAGAAAGCCCCTCACCCTACCCTCTCCCGCAAGCGGGAGAGGAGAAGAGAAATAAAAAGCCCGCCGCTCTTGATGAGGGGCGGGCTTTCTTGTGCGTTGAAAATTACTCAGCCGCCATTGATCCCGTTGTGAACGAGGCGAGTTTGTCGCTCATCGGTGTGAGGTCGTGATTTTTGAGCGGCAGTTCTCGCACGCGTTTGCCGGTGGCGGCAAAAACCGCGTTGGCGATTGCCGCTGCAATCGGCGGCGTCGCCGGTTCGCCCAAGCCCCCCAAGGCTGCGCCACTGTCAACGAAATGGACGTCGATCACGGGTGTCTGAGACAGATGCAGCATTTCATAGTCGGTGAAGTTGGTTTGTTCGACACCACCATCCGCAATCGTCACCGCACCATACATGGCGGCGGTGAGACCGTAGATGATGCCGCTTTCGACCTGCTGTGTTGCCGTATCGGGATTGATGCGCTCGCCGCAATCGACCGCTGCTGTGACGCGGATGACTTTGACTTCGCCGGTCGGGCTCACTGAAATTTCAGCGACTTCGGCGACGATGGATTTAAAGCTCTGCTGAACGGCGATGCCGCGCGCATGGCCTTTTGGCAGCGGCGTGCCCCAGCCGGATTTGGCGGCGGCAAGTTCCAATACCGCGAGGTGACGCGGCTGGTCCTTCAAAAGGGCGCGGCGATATTCAAACGGATCGGCATTGGCGTTATGCGCCAGCTCATCCATGAAGCTTTCAGTGAAAAACGTATGCTGTGAATGGGCAACCGAACGCCAAGGCCCGCGCGGCACAACAGTCGGGCTTTCAACGGAACGGATTGCACGATCAGCAATGGCGTAAGGGACATGCGGGGCTTCGCCGGGCTCGTCCTTGGATGTGTAGGTGTTGATCCATGCGGTCGGGCGGCCAGCCTCATCAAGTGCCGCTTCAAACTGCGAGGTCGATGCGATGCGGTAGGCATCGTGCTGGATATCATCTTCGCGCGTGTAGAGAAGCTGCACGGGCGCATCGACCTCTTTGGCGATGATGGTGGCAAAATCGATCTCGGAGGGGAAATCAATGAAGCCCGAGACAACGGGCACGCGACGACCGAAACCGCCGCCCATGATATGGGCGTGCACCGTCACATTGTCGAAGCCGAGGCCGGACACTTCGGCAACACGGCCGCGTGTATTGAGCGGTGACTGCGTGCCGACCCAGACGTCGGCCTTGCCGTCGCGAATCCAGACAGTGCAGTTCATCGGTTCCATGCAGGCATGCGCAAGGTATGGCACGCGGTAGGTGGCCTGCAGTTTTTTCGGTGCGGCCGCAAGGACGGCCGCGGCATCGCCTGCAACCTGATCGTCTTTGGGTTCGCCGGACGCAAGCGCTGCGTCATGCGCTTTGTAGATAGCTTCCATCGAGAGCTTGTCATTGCCCTTGGCATCGGTTTTGAGTTCAAGCAGAGCGGCTGCTTCTTTGGCGCGCCAGAAATTATCGGCCACGACGGCAACGCCGACGCCGGGAATCGTCACGAGTTTCCTGACACCACGGCGCGCAAGGATCGGGGCTTCGTCATAGCTGATAATGTCGGAGCCGAAGGCGGGGGTGAATTTGATGGCGGCATAGAGCATGTCCGGCACACGGACGTCGATGCCGTATTTGACGCTGCCATCGACCTTGCCCGGAATATCGAAACGCTGCTTGGGCTGGCCGACAATGGTGTAGTCGGCTTTTGCTTTGAGGACGGGGTGCGACGGCGGGGAAAGCTCGGCGGCGTCTGCGGCGAGTTCGGCATAGGTGGCCGACTTGCCCGACGGATGCGAGACGGTTGAGAGCTTTGCCACGCATTCGGATGCGGGCACGCCCCAACGCGCGGCAGCGGCGCGGATCAGCATGTCTTTGACCGCAGCCCCCGCCGGACGCATACCGTGATGGCCGGTCCAGCGAATAGAGGATGAGCCACCCGTCACCTGAATGTTCATGAACTGTGCGACTTTGAGCATCAGCGCATCGGAGAGGCCCTGAAACATCGGCGGGATATGGATGTTTTCAGTGAAGCGCTGACCGAAAGCTTCATTGGCGAAAGCTTTTTCGGCGGGCGCGGAGAAGGCTTCGACCTTGGACCAGTCGGCTTCCAATTCTTCGGCTGCCATCTGGGCGAGCGCGGTGATGACGCCCTGGCCCATGTCGGAATTGGGCGCATAGATCGAGACGGTATTGTCCGGCGCGATTTTGATCCACGTGCCAAGGATCACTTCACCTTCGCCCGCGACCGCTTTTGCCGCCTGCGCGTTACGCGAGGGGCCGGAGAAAGCATAGCCCAGCAACATGCCGCCGCCGGCGACACCGCCTGCGACGATCATCTGGCGACGGGTGGGGTTTTTGATTTTTTCAATAATGGACATCTGCGTCGCTCCCCTTATGCGTTCGACAATGAATGGATCGCGGCGCGGATGCGCGGATAGGTGCCGCAGCGGCAGACATTGGTGATGCTCTCATCAATCTCCGCATCTGTCGGATGCGGGTTCTCCTTGAGGAGCGCCGAGACCGCCATCAGCATGCCGGACTGGCAATAGCCGCATTGGGGCACCTGATGTTCGATCCAGGCGGCCTGAATGGGGGCGAGGCGGGCCTCAGCGGCCCCGAGCGAGGCGGCCAGGCCTTCGATCGTGGTGATCTCGGCACCGGCCGCATCGGCGGCGGTGACGGAGCAGGAGCGCATCGCCTCGCCGTTCACATGGACCGTGCAGGAACCGCAGGCGGCGACACCGCAGCCGAATTTGGTGCCGGTGTAACCGAGCTCATTGCGCAAGACCCAGAGAAGCGGCATCTCGTCTTCGACATCGACCGTGTGGGCGGTGCCATTGACCTTGAAGGTAACGGACATGGGGGCGTCTCCTCTGAAATCCTGCAATGACCCAAAATAGCATTTCGGTCATTTAAGGGGAAGCGCCGATTATTCAAGGGCCGGGATGAAAGTGATTCTCAACTGGACCGGCTTACGGTGCGGGTGCAGCGGGGGCTTCAGGGCTTTGCCAGGCCGGACCGCTGAACTCGCTTTCAAGCAAGAGCTCCACCTCATCGCTGACGCCCATGCTGGAACCTGCTTCCGGGATACCATAGGTGATGCCAAAGTCGGAGCGTTTTAATGTTCCGTGAGCGGAGAAACCGATACGGGCATTGGGATCATAGGGGTGACCGGCATAGCCGCCGTTGAAGGTGACGGCAAGCGTCAGAGGCTTCGTCACACCATGCATGGTGAAATCGCCTGTGACATCGGCACTATAGTCCCCTGTCGGTTCAACCCTGGTCGAGGTGAATGTCATCACCGGATATTTTTCCGCATCAAGCCACATGGCTCCGAGCAGGTCATTGACGAAGCCTGCGGGCGGGTTGTCCAGCGTCAGGGATTTCGGATCGACCGTGCCCGAAAATGTCATGGCGGCGGGATTTTTCGGATCAAAGCCGAGCGTCGCGTCAAAGCCTGTGAAGCGGCCTGTGTAATTGGAATAGCCAAGATGGCTCACGCGGAAGATGAGCGAGGCGTGAGACTTGTCGAGCGTATAGGCACCGGCGGGGGCGTCGGATGCAGCGGCAAGTGATTTTGCCGGTTCTGTCGCGGTCGCGGCGTCATCGGCAGGCTTATCGCAAGCTGCGAGCGCGAGAAGGCCGACGCAAAAAAGTGCTGCGGTGAAAGGGTTTTTCAGACGGTATTTCATTATGGGGAAACCTCTGCGTTACAAATCAGGCGGGAAAGAATTTGAGATAGGGTTCGGCCTCTTCAAGCGTGCGGGCGAAAGAAGGGCGCACAATGAGGCGCTTCAGATAGGCGTCGAGTGATTTATGTGCGGCCAGCGGCTCGACCTTGTTGGCATACCAGAGTGCAGGCGCCAGCGCACAATCGGCAAGAGAGAACGCCTCTCCCGTCGCCCATGTTTTGTCGCTCACGCGTGCATCAAGTTGTACATAGGCGTTGCGCAACATTGTACGCGCGCTACCGACACCGAACGGATCGTGGCTGCCTTCGGGGCGCAGATTGTCAGTGACGATTTTTTGCATCGGCGTCATTACGAAATTATCGGAGAAACGATCCCAAAGGCGCGTCGCCAGCGCCAGTTCCGGATCGCGCGGAATCATCAGGGCTGACTTTGCGTAATGCGTTTGGGCATATTCGATGATGACCGAACTTTCCGGCAGCACCTGACCGCGCGCGCGGTCTTCGAGCACCGGCATATGCGACATGGGTGCAAGGGCGCGGAAAGCGGCGGCGGAGGCCTCATCGCCGAAATCGATCAGCGCCTTTTCATGCGCCACGCCCATTTCATAAAAGGGGGTCACGACCTTCATGCAATAGGAGGAGAGCGGGTGCATATGGAGGATCAGGGACATGTCTAACCTGGCTTGTTTAGGTTGGGTTGAATTGGCGTGAAACTTGACGAATTGACACGGATCACATATGAAACCAGAAGGTTATTTAACCATATGGTTTTTAAAATGCAAACCACATCATCTGCACCCGATATGCTGAGCGCCAAATTTGCGGCGCTGGCGGACCCGACACGACGCGCCATCCTAGCGCGGCTCGCCGCCGGCGAGACAAGCGTAAAAGCGCTTGCTGAACCTTTTGCGATGAGCCTGCCTGCTGTGTCCAAGCACCTGAAAGTGCTCGAACGCGCGGGGCTGATTGAGAGGGGACGCACCGCACAAATGCGACCGGCCCGCATTGCGCCTGATGCGCTCAACGAGGTTGACGATTGGCTGGAGACCCAACGCGCCATGTGGAGCGCACGGCTCGACCGGCTGGATGATTATCTGAACACTCTCTGATCTGTCTGTAACAGGAGGATGAACATGAACCTCAATGCCTATCTGCATATGAACGGCAACTGCAAAGAGGCTTTTGCTTATTACGCAAAACATCTGGGCGGCACAATCACCATGTCGATGTCTTATGCCGATGCACCCGATGCACCGGATAAATCGGCCGCCGCGAAGAATCGCGTGCTTCACACCAACCTCATGGCCGACGGGATCTCGCTGATGGGTTCGGATCAGCCGCCGGGAACACCCGATACAAAAATGCAGGGTGTGACGCTCGCGCTCAATGTCGAGAGCGTGGCGGAAGCTGACCGGCTCTTTGCCGCTCTTTCCAAAGGCGGTGTTGTACATCAGCCATTAATGGAGACCTTTTTTTCGCACCGCTTCGGCATGTGCGTTGATCAATTCGGTACAAACTGGATGGTCAATGCCTATAAAGTACCCTGAAACTTTGTCAGGCTTCGGGTTGGGGGAGTAAGCGATGCTAAAGAAGATACTGTTGGCACTGGGTGCCGTCATCGGGCTCGGTGTCCTTGTTGTGCTCGTGCTCGCGGCCTTGAAGGCTGACACATTCAGCGTTGAACGCACGATGACGATCAATGCGCCTTCGGCCAAGATTATTCCGCTGGTGACGAATTTCCGTAGCTGGACATTGTGGTCGCCTTACGAAAAGCCAGATCCGGATATGAAGCGCACCTATGGCAATGAGACTGCCCCCATCTATCACGGCATCAACTCGACCTATGAATGGGAAGGCAATGCCAATGTCGGTCAAGGCAAGATGCGCATTGCCGAAGTGCTGCAGGGCAAGGACGAAACACGCATCATCATCAAGCTTGATTTCATCAAGCCGTTTGAAGCGCATAACGACGCTGAGTTCAAATTCGTCGATAAGGGACCCGCAACAACCGATGTCACATGGAAAATGAGCGGGCCCGTGACCTTCTTCCCTAAGATCATACATGTGTTGATTGATATGGACGCAATGATCGGCGGGCAGTTTGAAGAAGGCCTTAACAATCTCAAAGCCGTAGCTGAGAAGCCTTAAGCGCGCGGTTCCGGCAGCGGCGTGAACTCCTGATTGTCAATGTCGGGCAGCTTGAGACGGCCTGACACATAATCTGCCTTGGCCTGCTCAATACGCTCTTTGGACGAAGAAACAAAATTCCAGTCGATGAAGCGCTGGCCGACGGGCTCGCCGCCCAAGATCATCACGGTGGAATTTTCGCGCGCGGTAAGCACGGGCGCGACACCGCCTGATGAGAAGACCGCCATGGAGCCTGATGCGATGGTTTGGCCTTCTGTATCAACCGCGCCTGTCACCACATAGGCAGCCCGTTCGGAATAATCGGACGGAAGTTCGAGCGTTGTGCCCGCGGTGATTTCAGCATGGGCATAGAACATCGGGGAATGGGTTTTCACCGATTGCTTGCCGAAAGCGCGCCCCGCGATGAGACGCATGGAAAGGCCTTTGTCGGTGATCATCGGCAGATCGCCCGCACCATAATGCGCGAAGGCGGGATCAACCTCTTCCTGTCCGTCGGGCAGCGCCACCCAGGCCTGAATACCGTGGATCAAATCGCCTTTGGCGCGCGCTTTTTCCAGCCGCTCGGAATGGGTGATGCCACTGCCTGCCGTCATCCAGTTCACTTCGCCCGGACGGATCGCAAGCTCTGAGCCGACACTGTCACGGTGCATGATTTCACCGCTGAGCAAATAGGTGACTGTGGACAGGCCGATATGAGGATGCGGGCGCACGTCGAGGCTTTTGGGGATACCGGCAGGAAAATCCACCGGCCCCATGTGATCGAAGAAGATGAAAGGCCCGACCATGCGGCGTTGCGCGAAGGGCAATACGCGACCGACGACAAAGCCGCCGCCGAGGTCGCGCGAGCGTTCGGTGATGAGGTGGTCGATCATGCTTGCCTCAAATACTATCGGAGTTTGTGGCTTCCCCCCTCCCTACCCTCCCCCTCCCCTGCGCGTTAGCGCAAACAGTAAGGATGGGGGGAGGAGAAGAAGGTGGTTTGCACATTCGTTTAGTGTCGCCGGAAAGCGGCTCGCCAATCAACCTTGGCGAGGTGAATAAATCGCACATACATGGCGATGCCCGCGATCGCCAGCGCGATGACGAAGGCGATCCAGACACCCATGCCCTGCATCTTGAGATGGAAAGCGAGGAACCATGCCAAGGGTGTGCCGACAAGCCAGTAGCTGGCACCAGCAATCCACATCGGGGCATTGGCGTCCTTCAACCCGCGCAGGCTCAAAGACGCGACGACCTGCATCGTGTCGAAAATCTGAAAAGCCGCACCGATACGCAAAAACAAAACGGCAAGCGCAATCACTTCCGCATTTTCGGGCAGGTCCGCATCGAGATAGAGGCCGATGATCGAGGGTGCAGCGAGTGCCAGCACAATGCCCATGAGCGACATGAAGCTCAACGAGATGAGCATGGCCGCTCCGCCTGCCCGACGTATGCGGGCCTCATCGCCTGCGCCTGCCGCGAGGCCAATGCGCACGGTTGCCGCTGTCGCCACACCCAGCGGCACCATGAACAAGAGCGCCACGACATTGAGCGCAACCTGATGGGCCGCCACGCTGTCGGTGCCGAAATATCCCATCATCATGGTGCCGACATTGAAGAACATGGCTTCAAAAATGATGGTGAGCGCAATTGGCATGCCAAGCCGGATGACTTCTTTGAAGCTTGCCCAATGGGGTGTGAGAAAGTCACTGAAGATTTTGTAGCGCGCGAGATCCGGCGTGAGAAAGATCACACCGAGCATGGCGATAAAGCTGAACGCGAATGACGCCGCACTCGCAATACCAGCGCCCATCAACCCCATACGCGGCGCACCGAAATGGCCGAAGATAAGGGCGTAAGCGACAATCGCATTAAACGCGATGGTGAGGCCCATGACGATCAAAGGCGCGTTGGGCCGCGACAAGGCGGTGGCGTAACCACGCAACACGTTGAAAGCCGTGGTGAAGACAAAGCCGTAAGCAAGCATCTGGACAAAGAGGCCGGCATTGGCCGCCAGATCTTCGGGTTGGCCGATGGCTTTGAGCATATCGCCTGCATACCAGAGGAAGGCGATCTGGAACGGTGTGATGGCGATAATCGCCCAGAGCGCCATACGCACGGCATGGCGCACACTGATCATGTTGGAGCGGTCAGCACCCAGAATATGCGCGATCATGGGTTGGACGGCGACGGCAGGGCCCATCGCCAGAACCCACATGGCGTAATAGAGACTGAGGCCCAGGGCCGAAGCCGCGAGCGCGTCTTTGGAATAAGCACCGAGCATCAGCACATCAATCGTGCCGATGCCCATTTGCGTGAGTTGTGTCACGACAACGGGACCGGCAAGGATCAGCAACTCGCGCGCTTCGATGAAAAAGGGGCGTTGGACAATTTTTAGCGGTTCGATGGCGGGCACGATTTCAACATCTGCTGAAAGAGGCGCTGCTTCAAACGGCTTTTTGAATGTGGGTGTCTCTAAAAGGTCGGTCATGGTTCAGGTCTTTTTTGCCCGAAGCCGAACAGCGTGAACGAAAGGGATAACAAAAACCCTCCGTGCGGTTCATGGCCTCGGAGGGTGGATCCTTTGGATCGATACAGACGGGGTTTAGTCCGGCTGTTCCTCACGAGATGAGCCTTGCTCGGTGCCGACAAGAACTGCGGCATCAAGCGCGCACGACATCACAAGGACGCCGTATGGCTTATTCCCTGAAATGTTTGTGATGCTGCTCATCAGTGATCCACTTTTGGATAGAAATTAGGCAAATCTGCCTGAACGCAAAACGGATACGCCTCTGTTTAGCGGGTGTCAAGCTCGACAATCTGGAGGGGTGTCAGCGTTGAGGCGGCCCTGAGCGGCAGGAGGCATGTGACGCGGGTGCCAACGCCGGGTTCTGATTCAAGCTCCACTGTACCGCCATGCAATTCGACGAAGGAGCGGACAAGACTTAATCCAAGACCCGCGCCGCGGCGACGGTCGGCACCGGAATGGGCTTCGAAGCGATCAAAAACGGTGGCCTGATATTCCGGCTTTATACCGATGCCTGTATCAGCGACGAAAAGCTCGACCTGATCATTCCTCCGCTTGGCCCCGATAGTGATCGTATCGCCGGGGCTCGTAAAGGCGAGCGCATTGGACAGTAAATTGATCATGATTTGCTTGATGCGCTTTTCGTCGGCACGCACCGTGCCTTCGACGCCACCGGCCTCGACAATCACCTGCACACGATTTTTCTGCGCCGGATGATGGGCGAATTGTTCAGCCGATGAGATCACGTCAGCAATGTTGACGTCGGAAAGATCGAGCGTCATAGCACCGGCTTCGATGACGGCGAGATCGAGAATGTCGTTGACGACATCAAGAAGCGTGTCTGAGCTTTCGAGAATGCCGCGCGTATATTCATGCTGCTTTTTATTGAGCTCACCGAACATTTCGGTTTCAAGAATTTCGCCAAAGCCCAGAATGTTGGTGAGCGGTGTGCGCAACTGATAAGACACGTGACTGATAAATTCGGATTTCAGACGGTCAGCGGTTTCGAGCGCATCATTGCGTTCGCGCAAAGCTGTTTCAACACGTAATCCATCCGTCACGTCAACATAGGTCAGGAGCGTTGCGCCGTCGGAGAGTGGTACGATGGCATAATCGATCACGGTATTGTCGGCGCGCTCAAGACGACCTGTTGTCGTGGTCCGCGCGGCCCCTTCATTGGTAAGGCGAATGCGGAAGCCTGCGGCTTGCGCGCGGTCTGAATAAAGCGCGGCGGTGGCGGCTTCAATGTCGGAAGCATGAGGTTCGCCTACAAGGTTTTCCGGCGTCAGCTTCCAGATGCGGGCATAGGCAGGGTTCGACAATTTCAAACGTCCGTCTGTGCCGAAAACGGCGACGCCTTCGTAAAGCTGGTCAATGGTTTCGCGCTGGACACGGGCAAGCGTGTTGTAGCTGCTTTCGAGGTTCAACTGCTCGGTGACATTTTCATAAACGTAAATCACGCCACCAAACGGGTGCGCCTGCCCGAGCACTTTTACGACGCGACCGTCGGGCAGGTGCCAATATTCCTCGACGGGATCGGGCGAGGTGTAGAGTTCGAAGCGAGCCTCTTTCCATTGTTTGAAATTAGCTTGTTCGGGAAGGCGGCGCCGTGAGCGCAACTCATCCAGGATTTCGCCGTCCGACGGCTCCTGATCCAGCCAATGGGAATCGAGACCCCAAAGCGTTTCGTAAGCACGGTTTCTAAATTTTAGCTTCTTGTCAGGGCCGCAGATCGCCACCGCTGTTGTCACGCGGTCGAGCGTTGCCGCATGGCTTTGGATATGGCGGCGAAGTTCGGCTTCGGCAGCATCAAGCGCGGTGACGTCCACCGCGATACCCGCAATGCCATCATCCACGCGTTGCTCAAAGACTTCGATGCCACGCCGCTCGCCTGCCATGATCGCATGCGTGCGCTCTGATGCTTTCTCGCGATCGAAGAGATGACGGCGGAGGCTGGCCAGAACTTCTTCATCAAGGAGTTCGAGGCCGCGCAGCACGGCGTCTTGCGGTGAGGTGGCATCAACCGCGCGGGCATAGGCAGCATTGACCCAGGAGAGACGGCCTTCATGGTTGCGTCGCCAAGCGGGAAAGGGCGCGGTCATCACATGAGTTTCGAAACGAGTGCGCGCCTCTTCAGCCTGACGGAGGCGGTCCTTAAGGCGGCTTACTTCAGCGCGCTCACCCGTGACGTCACGCAGCCACAGGACCGCGAGCGCACCGGCGGGGCGGCCTTCGGCTTCAAAAGTGCGGCCGTCAATTGATTGGACATGGAGCGAGAAGCGCGCGCCGCGTGTGCGCAGACGCTGGACGGAAGTGTTCAGGCGCCCTGCCCCTTCAGGCTCAAGACGTGTCAGCAAATAGGCAAAGTCGAGATCGCCTGAAGCGGGATCAACCAGCGTCGCGGTGGAACCCACAATGCGCGGGCGCGACTGGAAGGTGCCGGGCGCAGCGCGCAGGCTCTCAGGGGTCCAGATGAAAACGGCATCCGGCTCGGCAGCCAGAATGCTTTCAGCCGAATGGAGACGCCCGTCAATCGCGGCGATTTCGGCCTGACCGTCTTTGAGGGCCTTTCGTGCTCGATGTGCGGCGCGAAAGCCAAGACCGGCAAAACCGAAGCTCAGAAGGGCAAGACCCAAAGCACCGATAAGGTAGAGGCTCACCGTGTGGTCATCAACATTGGTCGGAAGGCCAATGGTGGTGAGTGCATCGGGCAGGTTGTCGGGGAGTTTGGGCGCGGCACGGGCGGATAATGCTGTGAGACCAAGCGCGAACGTGCTGACGCCGAGGCTCAAACGTGATGTGAGCCCCGTCCAGACAAGCCGGCGAAGTGGCAGATTATATTGCGTCATCATCCCCTCGTGGCGACCCGCCTCACGCGCCGCCGCAAATCAGTTTGGTCCGGCGATACTACATGAAGTCTTAAGGCTGCGCGAAAAAGGGGACGGCAGATACAGAAAAAGGCCCGGATTTGGGTCCGGGCCTTTTCATGCTGCGTCGGAAGACGCTTAGTAGCGGTAATGATCCGTCTTGAAGGGACCGGCCTGCGGCACACCGATATAATTGGCCTGACGCTCGGTGAGCTTTGTGAGTTTCACACCGATCTTTTCGAGATGCAGGATCGCAACCTTCTCGTCGAGGTGCTTGGGCAATGTGTAAACGTTCTTTTCGTACTGGCCGGGCTTTGTCCAAAGCTCAATCTGGGCAAGTGTCTGGTTCGTGAATGAAGCCGACATAACGAAGGACGGATGCCCCGTGCCACAGCCCAAGTTAACGAGACGGCCTTCGGCGAGCAGCAGGATGCGCTTGCCGTCAGCGAACTCGACTTCATCCACTTGCGGCTTCACATTATGCCACTTGAGGTTTTTCAGCGCATTGATCTGAATTTCGCTGTCGAAGTGACCGATATTGCAGACAATGGCGCGATCCTTCATCGCCCGCATATGATCGATCGTAATGACGTCCACGTTGCCTGTCGTGGTGACGAAAATGTCACCGCGCGGGGCTGCTTCTTCCATGGTCGTTACTTCATAGCCTTCCATCGCGGCCTGCAAGGCGCAGATCGGATCGATTTCGGTGACGATGACGCGCGCGCCTGCGTTGCGGAGCGAGGCGGCAGAGCCTTTGCCCACATCGCCAAAGCCCGCAACGACGCCGACTTTGCCGGACATCATCACGTCTGTTGCGCGGCGGATGCCGTCAACGAGCGATTCACGGCAGCCATAGAGGTTGTCGAATTTCGATTTTGTAACGCTGTCATTGACGTTGATGGCGGGCCAGAGAAGCTCGCCCTTTTTGTGCATTTCATAAAGACGATGCACGCCGGTTGTTGTTTCTTCGGTGACGCCGCGAACGGATTTGGCAATCGCTGAATAGAAGCCGGGCTTTGTCGCCAGACGCTTTTTAATCGAGGCGAAGAGGACTTCTTCTTCTTCGTTCGTCGCACCTTCCAGGAAGGCCACGTCGCCTTCTTCAGCGCGCTTGCCCATATGGATCAGCAACGTGGCGTCGCCGCCATCGTCGAGGATCATGTTGGGCGCGCCACCGTCGGACCATTCAAAAATGCGGTGGGTATATTCCCAATACTCTTCGAGCGTTTCGCCTTTGATCGCGAAAACCGGAATGCCCTTGGCGGCAATCGCGGCGGCGGCATGATCCTGCGTCGAATAAATGTTGCATGAGGCCCAACGGATATCGGCACCAAGAGCGGCCAGCGTCTCAATGAGGCAGGCGGTCTGGATTGTCATGTGGAGCGAGCCTGCAATGCGTGCGCCTTTGAGCGGCTGCGCTTTGCCATATTCGGCACGCGTCGCCATCAGGCCCGGCATTTCCGTTTCGGCAATGTTGAGTTCCTTGCGGCCCCATTCGGCGAGATTGATGTCTTTGATGATGTAATCATTGGCCATGAGGGGCTCCTGTGAGGCTTTTTGGACGCGCGTATGCAATCTGACCAACGCGGGCCGAGTGGCGCGGGTTGGGGGAGCTTATAGCAGGGCGATTTGGGACTGGCAAGAAGGATATAAAGAAATGTTTATATCTAAATTCTGAGCCGTACCAAAGCGTAGATATAGAGCGTTGCGGGCGTGAAAAGGCGGATTCCGAGCTTTCTTTAAATCAAAGTCGGGCCTAAGATGAAAACCGGATGGGAAATTAATCGCGTTCGCCGAAACCGTCTGAGACGAGGGCTTCCAATGCATCAAGTGCGGCGGTGGCTTCTTCGCCGGTGGCCTCAATCAGGATACAGCAGCCCGGTGCGGCAGCGAGCATCATCAAACCCATGATGGACGTGCCTGAAACAGAATTGCCGTCTTTGGAGACTTTGACATCAGCCTGAAATTTTTCAGCACACTGAACAAATTTGGCAGACGCACGGGCATGAAGACCGCGTGTGTTGACGATATTCAGGAGACGGCTATCGGCCATATGGATCAGACCCCGTCGCCGGCGAGAACGCGGCTGGCGATGGAAATATACTTGCGGCCTGATTCCTGCGCGAGATCAACGGCCTTTGACAGCGGCACGTTATCGCGCACGGAGGCCAATTTGATCAGCATGGGCAAATTGACGCCCGCAATCACTTCGACCTTGGCTTTATCAAGCACAGAAATCGCGAGATTGGACGGCGTGCCGCCGAACATATCGGTGAGCAGGATCACACCCTCACCGCTATCGACGGAAGCCACCGCGCCGAGGATATCCTTACGACGCTGCTCCATATCATCGTCGGGGCCGATGCAAATGGCCGATACCTGAGCCTGCGCGCCGACCACATGCTCCATGGCCGCTACAAACTGGCTGGCCAGAGCCCCATGCGTTACGAGTACTAATCCGATCATCCACTGCCCTTTTGGCTTCACCTGACAGGATCACATCTGCGACCTGACAGGGTGCCGTTCCACGCCCCCGCGGGAAGCGCCGTATGGTGCCTCCAAAATCGACCCGATGACAAGCGCACATGTGGGCAATTTCATCACGGTCGGCGGATAATGCCGTCGTCACCCGGAAAGCCCATATCAGGCAATGTCCGAGCCGCGAGACCTAGCTTGTCAGCCGTCGTAGCGTCAAATGCGTGAAGCGCAATCATGGGTAAATCAATGCCGCAAAGGCTGAAATGTGCGGGTTCTGCAATGCGCGGCACGTCGTCGCGGGGGACAAGATTGACCACCAGATGCAGCACAGCCCGGGTCTCGAACGGCACTTGAAGGAGCCCTAGCCCACGCAATTCGATCAGGCCTTTGAGAGTTTCCGGCGCGTGGACGAGGAGACGATCGCCCTCAACTGTGACAAGCGTCTGATCATCGGCGATGAGACGTGCGGCCAGCGGTCCCGTCATCAGGCGATAGGCGAGATCTGATTTTCCTGAACGCGAAGGTCCGCGCAGCATGACACCGCGTCCGCCGATTAAAATGCAGGTTGCATATAATAGCTCGGCCATTGTCAGACATCGCTCGCGGCGGGCAATGTGACGATGAAGCGCGCGCCGTGTGAGACGGGCATGTCATCATTGACGGGAACCGGCCCTATACGGTTTTCAGCAACAATGCGTCCGCCATGGGCTTCGACAATCTGTTTGGAAATCGCCAAACCGAGACCGGAATGCTCGCCGAAACTGTCGGGGCGGTCGGTGTGAAAGCGATCAAAAATACGTTCGAGATTTTCCGGCAGAATGCCGATGCCCTGATCTTCGACCTGAATAATGACATTGTCGCCCTGGCGCGCGCCCGTCACCATAACAAGGCCGCCGGGCGGCGAGAAAGAGAGTGCATTGTCGATGAGATTGCGCACGACCTGACCCAGCCGCATATCAAAACCACGCACCTTCAAATCGGGCCGACCGTTCGCACCTTCTATAATCGTGAGCGACACATGAGCCTCACCTGCGACGCCTGTGGCGGTGAAGAGATCGCAAACTGTTTCAAGCAATATCGCCACATCGACAATGCCCGTTTCTTCGCGCGACAATTCGGCATCAAGACGGGATGCATTGGAGATGTCGCTGATGAGACGATCTATGCGCTTCACGTCATCCTGAATGATCTCCATGAGACGCGTTTTTGATTTGTCATCCTTAGCGAGCGCAAAAGTCTCAATAGCGCTGCGTAACGAGGTCAGTGGATTTTTCAACTCATGTGAGACGTCAGCGGCAAATCTTTCGATGGCATCCATGCGGCTGTAAAGCGCGTTTGTCATCTCTCGCAATGCGCCGGAGAGATCGCCGATCTCATCGCGTCGTCCGGTAAAGTCAGGGATCTGCGCGCGTCGCATTTTGCCACGGCGTACGACTTCGGCACTTTCTGCCAAGCGGCGCACAGGTTCCGCAATAGTGGCAGCGAGCACAACCGACAATAACATTGTGACGCCCAGGGCGACGAGAAAGACCTGCACAATGGCGCGACGCTCGGCACGCACAATGGCGTCAATGTCACCACCGCGCGTCGACAGCATCAACGCGCCGAGTACGGCGCGAAAGCGCTGGATGGGCACCGCGACAGAGACGATCAATTCATTGCGATCATTGACGCGTTCCATCGTAGAGGGAAGACCTGTCAGAGCGGCTGAGACTTCATTGTAGATCGCACCGTTCTGAGCACCCGCTTCAGGAAAACGCGGCAGGCCGCGGCCCGGCAAGAATGTCGAGATTTTATCGACGAAGCGCATCACCGGTCCGCGCTGCTCAAGCCCTGCAGGCGGCGGCAATTCAAAAGCAACAATCTGGCCTGATGTAGTGAGCTGGCGGCTATCGAGAATGAGCCAGCCGTTATTATCATAAAGCCGCGCACGCGTTTGTGTCGGCAACACAAGACGGCGCAAAATGGGTGCGGCGTTTTCAGGAATGATCGGCGTCTTTTCAGCCGCGTCATCGCCTGCTTCTTCGGCGTCGGCATTGCTTTCAGGCTGAATAAGTGGACTCAACGGACGGATGACAAGCGGTTTGCCAACTTTGCGTGACAGGGGATCAATCAACTGCGCGTCTTGGGTTGATGTCGCATTTTCGGCAATAGCACCGGCGATGATTTCGGCTTGGGTGAGCAAGCTCTGGCGGCGCGCGTCAATCAGGCCTTCGCGGAACTGATTAAGATAGAGCACGCCGCTCACAAGTACGCAGAGCGCCACGACGTTGAAGACAACAATGCGGCGCGTGAGGCTCGAAAAACGACCGCGCACGACGAAACTGCGAAAGCGCGCCAAGGCTTGCAGGAAGAGCGTATCAACACGGTCGATGAGGCGGTGAATGCGTACAGCGAGAGGTTCGGGCAGACGTGTGCCCAGCTGTTCGAGACCGGCGCGTGTGGTGGAGGCAAGCGCTTCGAGACGACGACGCTTGAAAGCATCTTCGGTTTCATCTGACGCCCGCTCGTCTCGCGCAACATGAGCATTGCGCGAAGAAGACAGGCCCCCTGGCGGAAGACCTTCTGGCGGGCGCTCAGAGCGTCGGCTCATCGCACTCAGCCTTCGCGGTAGCGATAACCAACGCCATAGAGCGTTTCAATGGCATCGAAATTGTCATCCACTTCTTTGAATTTTTTGCGCAGGCGTTTGATGTGGCTGTCGATTGTACGATCATCAACATAGACCTGATCGTCATAGGCCGCGTCCATCAGACTGTCACGACTTTTAACATAACCAGGCCGCTGGGCGAGTGCTTGCAATATGAGAAATTCGGTGACGGTGAGAACAACTTCTTTGGCAGCCCATGTGCAGGAATGGCGTTCGGGGTCGAGCACGAGCTGACCACGTTCGAGCACAACTTTTTCAGTGCCGTCAGCGGCTGCACCTTCGACCTTGGGCGCGACACGGCGAAGCACGGCTTTGACGCGCTCAACAAGGAGTCGCTGCGAAAAAGGTTTGGTGATGTAATCATCGGCACCCATTTTGAGACCGAAGAGCTCGTCAATTTCATCATCTTTGGAAGTGAGGAAAATCACCGGCAGGTCAGATTTTTGCCGGAGACGGCGCAGAAGCTCGATCCCGTCCATGCGGGGCATTTTGATGTCGAAGACGGCAACATCGGGGGGCGTTGCCGACAGGCCTGCAAGGGCGGCGGCTCCGTCTGTATAGGTGAGGACGTGATAGCCCTCGGCTTCCAATGCCATGCTCACCGAGGTGAGAATGTTGCGATCATCGTCAACCAGCGCAATGGTTGGCATGTGCCCCCGACCCTTCTTTGATGTGTCGTCAGCGTCTTGCGACGCGCGTTTTTCGGTCTCATCCATCAGCATCCCCTCAGGCATTGCACTGCTCCGTTTTCAGGTGGCCGCAACAGGCTTAGGGAGGCTTTTGGCCTAAAATGTGGCGGAAGTATAAGAGGTTATGAGGGGCCGCGCTATGCGGGGCGCAATGATTATGGGCCTCGGGCTGGACAGGTCGTTCGCCAGACGCGATTGTCCTGCTAAAGGCCGATCAAATAATCCAAAGAGTGAGCTGGGGCATGAAACGGACGGGATTGCGGATATTGGCGGGCGCGGGCGCTCTATTGGCGCTGATTGTCATCGTGGTTATAACACGCACAGCGATGATCGATCCGCCGCCGGTGGTCTTGGCAGCCCTCCCATCGCCGCTGACGCCAGAAGCAACGGCGAGCGCCGCCGAGCACCTGAGTACCGCCATTCGCCTGCCCACCATCTCATGGCAGCGCGGCATGACCGGCGCGAAGGCGGATGCGTCCAACAAAGCCTTTGTCGATTTTCGTGAATTTATCACTGCCACTTATCCCATCTTCTCCAAAACAGCGACGCGCGAGATTGTGTCGGATTACTCGCTGCTTTTCACATGGCAAGGTTCAGACCCGAGTTTAGAACCCGTTCTTTTCATGTCGCATATGGATGTGGTGCCGGTGGTGCCAGGCACGGAAGCTGACTGGAAACATGATCCGTTCGGCGGCGAAATTGTCGATGGCGTTATCTGGGGACGTGGCGCGATTGACTGCAAAGCCTCGTTAATTGCGCTGCTTGAAGCCGCCAACACCCTTATGGCAAAGGGCTATACGCCTAAACGCACCATCCTCTTTGCTTTTGGCCATGATGAAGAAGTGAGCGGCCTCACGGGCAATCTCAAAATTGCGGAAATGCTGAAAGCGCGGGGCGTCAAGCTCGCTTTTGTTTCGGATGAAGGCGGTATGCTGACCTCCGGCGTTGTCGGCGGTGTCGAGAACCCTGTTGCCCTTATCGGCATTGCCGAGAAGGGTTACATGACATTGCAGCTCACAACCCATGCGGCAGGCGGCCATTCATCCATGCCGCCCACACAAGGCGAAACAGCCATCGGCCGCCTCATCAATGCGATGGACGCTGTGGGCAATGCCCCGTTCAAAAGCGGGGTCGACACGCCGACGCGCGCCATGCTCGACGCCATTGCGCCCGCGATGCCTTATGTGAACCGCATGGTCTTTGCCAATATGTGGCTCTTTGAACCCATTGTGGTGGCGACCATGGCCAAGGACCAGCGCATCGGTGCGGGGCTCCACACGACCATCGCCCCCACCATGATCAAGGCAGGCATCAAGGAAAATGTGCTGCCGCCTGAAGCCGAAGGGATCATCAATTTTCGTCTGCATCAGCGCGACACGATTGAGAGCGCTACCGCCCATGTGAGGGCTGCGATCAATGACCCTGAAGTGGAAATTGCCACCCTTGAGGGCGCTCGGAACGCCTCTGCGGTCTCAAACCTCGACGGGGAGGCCTTCCACCTCATCCGTGACAGCATCAATACCAGCTTCCCCGATGCGCTTGTCGCGCCTAATCTCACCGTCGCCGCGACCGACAGCCGCCATTACTTGCCTCTGACCGACAATGTCTTCCGCTTTGTGCCTTTGAGGCTGAACGCGAGCGAATTAGCCGCTTTTCATGCGACCAATGAACGGGTTCCCGTCGCGTCACTGACGGGCGCCGTGGGGTTTTACATATCCATTATGCAAAATATAGACGATCCCAAGCTCTAGTCCGTACCGGAGAAGGGTGCGGCCAAGCGCCCTTCTCTTAACTGAGTTATCATCATCCCGTTGCGCTCATAACGGCTCGCAACTAATGTGCGCCGGAATTGAGAGATTTCCGGCATTGAGGCTCCAAAGCCTCCGTGACCAATTTGGCTTTGACGGCGAAGTGAAGAGCGTCGGCGAGCTTCATATCAGGCAGACCCAAGGAGAGACGGCGTGAAACAGAGCGGGCCAATCATTAGCAAAAATGGCGTGGAAAAAAGCGGCTTCAAAAATCTAACAGCTGCTTATTGGAACTTGCGTCCGGCAGAGCTTTACGAAGAAGCAATCCGCCGCGGCGAAGGTCAGGTAGCCGCCGATGGTCCTTTCGTTGTGAAAACCGGCGTCCATACGGGCCGCTCCGCCAAAGACAAATTCATTGTCCGCGATGCCACCACTGAGAGCACTGTCTGGTGGGACAATAATAAGTCAATGACACCGGAAGCCTTCGATCTCCTTCACGCTGATATGCTCAAACATGCCGAAGGCAAAGAGATCTTCATTCAAGACCTCTTTGGCGGCGCCGACGAAACCCACCGACTGCCCACACGCATCTATACCGAATACGCCTGGCACTCACTCTTCATCCAGAACCTGCTGATCGAACCCAAGGCATCAGAACTTGCCGACTTCGATCCAAAATTCACCATCATTGATCTGCCGAGCTTTGTCGCCGATCCCGCCAAATACGGTGTGCGCACTTCGACCGTCATCGCCTGCAACTTCGCAAAACGTATCGTGCTGATCGCTAATACGTCCTATGCCGGCGAAATCAAGAAGTCTGTCTTCTCGATGCTGAACTATGATCTGCCCGCCAAGCGCGTGATGCCGATGCATTGCTCGGCCAATGTCGGCCCCGACGGCGACACAGCGATTTTCTTCGGCCTTTCCGGCACCGGCAAAACAACGCTCTCAGCGGTCGCTTCGCGCACGCTGATCGGCGACGACGAACATGGCTGGTCGGAAAACGGCGTCTTCAACTTTGAAGGCGGCTGCTATGCCAAGATGATCAAGCTCTCGGCAGAAGCAGAACCGGAAATCTATGCGGTCACCAAGCGTTTCGGTACGGTGCTCGAAAACGTTGTGATGGACGAGAAGACACGTCTTCTCGATCTCGACAGCGCGGCGCTCGCTGAGAACAGCCGTGGGGCCTATCCGCTCTCGTTCATTCCGAACGCATCGGACACGGGCCGCGCCCCGCATCCCAAAAACATCATCATGCTGACGGCTGACGCTTTCGGCGTTCTCCCGCCCATCGCCAAGCTCACACCAAGCCAGGCCATGTATCACTTCCTGTCAGGTTACACCGCCAAGGTGGCGGGTACTGAAAAAGGCGTGACTGAACCCGAAGCAACGTTCTCGACCTGCTTCGGCGGTCCCTTCATGTCGCGCCACCCCACAGATTATGGCAATCTGCTGCGGTCACTCATCGCCGAGCACAAAGTCGATTGCTGGCTCGTCAACACGGGCTGGACCGGCGGCGCCTACGGCACAGGCAAGCGTATGCCGATCAAAGAAACGCGCGCGCTGCTTGCCGCGGCTCTTGATGGCTCGCTCGCCAATGTTGAATTCCGTCTCGACCCGAATTTCGGCTTCCAGGTGCCTGTGAGCGTACCCGGCGTCGATACGAATATCCTTTCCCCTCGCGACACATGGGCCGACAAAGCGGCCTATGACGCGCAGGCGCAGAAAGTTGTCAAAATGTTCATCGATAACTTCGTCAAGTTCACCGACAAAGTGGACCCCGAAGTGCGCGATGCCGCACCAGGCGCAAAGAAAGCCGCTGAATAATTCTTTGAAGCATTTAAGTTCAGAAAGGCCGGTCAAATCTGACCGGCCTTTTTTATTGGCCAAATCACACGTCAGCCCTTACGATCTGTATGCGTCATATTTTATGCGGCGGGCACTGTGTTCGCAATCGGGGGATCAGTTGAATTTCAAGTTTTTAGCATTAGGGCTCGTGCTCACATTCATTGCGGGCATAGCGGGCTGTTCTTCTCCGCATAGTCCGGTTTCAACCAAACGTTACGAAGTTACTCCGGTTGCGCCGAGCCAGACCTATGCCGCCCACACAAACAAAATATGGGTGACGGAAGCGGACCTGCCTGCCAATGTTAAGTATGAAGTCATACAAAAGATTGACGTCGGCTCCAAATGGTATGGCGACGTGGAAAGGCTCAACCCGCATTTTGCCAAACTCGCGCGCAAAGCGGGGGCCGATGCGGTGATCCGCGTGACAACATGGCATTCGCCCAGCGGGTTCTCATGGGCTGCACCGCAGGGACAAGGCTATGCCGTCAAAATCATTTCACCGAAGGATTTTGACCTGACCAGCCTCGCTGGCGGCTGGTTCTAACCGGGTGGTCCCTGTTCCGAGGGCCGCGCCACGAAATCTTCAATTGTTTTTCCGACCTCGTCGCGGAACACGTCCTGCGTGACGGAGACACTTTCAAAGCGCTCAATACGAAAGGTGCGAAAGTCATTTCGCAATTCGCACCAGCTTGCCAGCATCCAGAAGGGGCCAAAGAAAGCGAGGCCGAGCGGGCGCAGTGTTCTTGTTGTTGTTTCATCACCCAATGATTTGTACATCACTTTGATTTTGCGGCGCTCGCGGATCGCACGGCGCAGCGGCGTGAGATGGACGTTGACGCGCGTCTTGTCATGCATGCGCGTGGGCGTGACGGTGATGTGGGACGCTTTTGAAGCTTCTTCCAAACGTGCGGGCAGCACGGCGCGGATTTTGGAGAGCGCTGCGTCGGCAGCCTGGGTGAAACTCGTATCGCCCCAGGCGCGCACCATACGTGCGCCGAAAACAAGCGCTTCAATCTCGTCTTCTGTGAACATCAAAGGCGGCAGCTCATAGCCTGAACGCAGCATGTAACCGAGCCCTGCCTCGCCCTCGATGGGGACGCGGCTTGCCTGCAAGTCGGCCACATCGCGGTAGATGGTGCGCACCGAGACCTCCAGATGTGTCGCAAGGTCCTGCGCGGTCACCACCTGCTTGTGGCGACGCAGATATTCGATGATGTCAAACAGCCGGTCAGCACGACGCATGGATGCTCTCCTCTATTTCGACAGCCTACGAAAAGGCTGCTGACACCATGTTGTCAGTAGGCTGTCAGTATATTGGCAATCAGTCCACCAAGGGAGAGAACCATGATCCGCATTTTTATCTTTGAACCACTTCTCGCAGGTACCCCCAATCCCGGGCCCTTCTGCATCAAGCTCGAAACGGCACTGCGGCTCGCGGGTATCCCTTACGAGACGTCTTACACGACGAACCCCAGTCAGGGACCGAAGCTGAAAGTACCGTTTGCCGAAATCGACGGGCGCCGCATGGGAGATTCGACGCTCATTCTGAATCATCTGAAAAGCGTCGTGCGGTTTGATCTTGACGTAAAACTCTCACCTGCTGAGCGCGGCCAGTCCCATGCGCTGCAACGTCTGATCGAGGAACGGCTTTACTTTGTGGTCCTCTATTCACGCTGGATGGAAGATGCCAATTGGGTGGTCATTAAAGGCCTTTACTTCGGCATGATGCCCCTGCCGCTTCGCCACCTCGTGCCGCGCCTTGCGCGCAAAAGCGTCCGGAACACGCTCCACGCACAAGGTATGGGACGGCACAAGCGTGATGAGATTTATGCGCTCGGTGCCGCCGACCTCAATGCGATGAGCGACATGCTCGGCGACAAACCGTTCTTCTTCGGCGCGGAGCCGAGCATGGCCGATACAAGTGCTTACGCGATGCTCATCACCATTATCGGGCCTTCACTGCAAAGCCCACTGAAACAGGCTGCCCTCAGCCATCCCAATCTTGTCGCTTATACGGAACGTATGGGTGAGCTTTATGCGGGAGCCGGTCGGAAGTTGAAACTCGCAGCGTGACTGCGGGCCGCGCGCTCAGCCTTGCGATGCCCTCCCCTAACCCGTCGCAAGGTTGAGTGCGCGTTCGACCAACGCGCCGCCGAGCCATGAGCCGAGCGGAAGTGCGAGATAGAGGCAAAAGCGGACAATGGTGCCGATATCGAGCGGCCATTCGCGCACGCGTTCAAGATGTTCTTCCAAGGCCAGTAATGCCGTGAGGTGGGCGGCGACGTCGGTATCTTCATTTTTGATAAATGCAAGTCGCTTCGTGGCGATCTCGCCGCGCAGTCTTTTCAGTTCCAAATTCTTGGCGTTATCGATCAGCACATGAACGCGCCACATGGGCGCGGCAAAGACGAAAGTGGCGAAGGCCATCAACGCAAAAATCAATATCCAGAAAAAACCCGATGCGCCCTGACCAAAGAGCATGAGAAAGACAATGGCGCTGGCAGCAAGCTAGGGTAATGCGCGGCGCAGCGCAATGCGGCCCAGACCATCGAGCTTGCCGATGTCGAAGAAATCAATTTCCAGCCGGTGGTCCAGATTGCGCAGGAGCGAGATCGTGTCGCCGCGTGAATAGGAAACATTGCGAAAGATCTGCACGAAGAGTGCGAGCGTCATCAGGATGAACCAGTAATTTGTCAGCGTCGCGTTGAACGGGTTCACAGGATGACCATCGGGCTGATAGACAAGATTATAAAAGACAGCACCAACGAAAATACCGAGAAGGCCATAGCGCATAGCTTTGGCGCGTGTCTGTTTTGTCGGCCCGAAGGCGAGGCCTGCCAGATGGCTCTCCTCAACCGCGAGGCCTGATGCTTTGAGTCCCCGCAAGTCGGCAAGATTGGTAAGGCGGCTATATTCAGCGACGCCGAAAATTGTGCCCCAGAGAAGCGCCATACACAACGCTGTCCATGCATCAGCCGTAAGCGTCGCGTCATCGCCCTCAACAATGATGAGCGGGAGCTCGTTCCACCAAATGCATATGATGAAAGAGGAAAAGACCAGAACTGCGATAAGGGCGGCACTCATCCAGACATTAAGGGGACTGGCACGCATCAGCGCCGTTTCCCACGAAAAACGCCTGTCTGTTCTGGTCTCCGTTGTGGCGCTGTCTATCTCGACCGCTTCGCTCATCTCATTTTCCTAGTGCGCTTCATCCCAATTGTCGGCGGCACGTGCATCAACTTCCAGCGGCACTGTGAGCGTCAATGCCGGCGCACAGGCGTTAATCATTACGGATGACACGAGCTTGGCCGTTTTTTCGGTCTCGCTTTCCGGCGCTTCAAATATCAACTCGTCATGCACTTGCAAGAGCATACGCGCTTTGAGTTTGGCGTCGGCCAAAGCGTCCGGCATGCGGATCATGGCGCGACGGATGATGTCGGCGGCGGAGCCCTGAATGGGCGCGTTGATCGCCGCGCGTTCCATGAAGCTCCGCTCGGCACCGTTTTTGGAATGGATTGCAGGGAGATGGATGCGGCGATCAAAGATTGTCTCGACATAGCCATTTTCATGAGCCGATTTCTTCGTCTCATCCATGTAAGCGCGGATGCCGGGAAAGCGGGTAAAATAGCGCTCTATATAGTCGGCGGCTTCGCCGCGCGAAATACCGAGTTGATTGGCAAGGCCAAAAGCGGAAATGCCATAGATGATGCCGAAATTAATCGCCTTGGCACGACGGCGCACCGACGGGTCCATATTTTTCACCGGCACGCCGAACATTTCAGACGCCGTCATCGCATGAATATCGAGACCATCGGCGAAGGCCTGACGCAGCGACGTGATATCGGCGATGTGAGCGAGAAGCCGCAACTCAATCTGACTGTAGTCCGCCGAGATGAGCTTATTGCCTTTCTCCGCCACAAAGGCCGTGCGGATTTTGCGACCGTCTTCGGTACGAACCGGAATGTTTTGTAAGTTCGGGTCGGAAGATGACAGACGACCCGTCGTCGTTGATGCCAGCGAATAAGACGTATGGACACGGCCTGTTTCAGGATGAATGAAAGCGGGCAGCGCATCCGTGTAGGTGCTCTTCAACTTCGCCAGCCCGCGCCAGTCGAGCACGCGCTGCGGCAATTCATGACCGGCGAGCGCTAATGCCTCAAGCGCGTCGCTGTCTGTGGACCATGCGCCGGTCTTGGTTTTGCGGCCACCTTCGAGCGACATTTTATCGAAAAGGATTTCGCCCAATTGCTTGGGTGAGCCGATGTTAAATTTTTCACCGGCCAGCGCATAGGCCTCGTCTTCATATTGCGCCATCTTTTGCGCAAAGTCGGCAGACAGGCGCGCCAACACCGCGCGATCCACTTTGACACCGGCGCGTTCCATATCGCGCAGCACGGGCACAAGCGGGCGTTCCAATGTTTCGTAAAGCGTGACTTTATGCTCGGATACAAGACGGGGTTTCAATGCGTACCAGAGGCGCAGCGTCACATCAGCATCTTCGGCGGCGTAAGCGACCGCCTTGTCCACCGGCACCTGATCAAAGGTGATGCGTGCCTTGCCTGTGCCGGTGACTTCGGAAAATGAAATGGGCTTGTGACCCAGATGCAATTCAGAAAGCTCGTCCATGCCGTGACCGTGAAGGCCCGCATCAAGCGCATAGGACATGAGCATTGTGTCATCAAGGGTTGTCAGACGAAGCCCGTGCTGTTCAAACACAAGAAGATCAAACTTAATGTTCTGTCCGACTTTGAGAACAGACATGTCTTCAAAGAGCGGCTTCAGCGCGGCTATCGCCTGGCGCAGCGGAATTTGTTCGACCTCATTGGCCGCGCCAAAATCGAGCCCGCCTGCACCTGCGCCATGTTGCAGCGGCACGTAAGCTGCCTCACCCGGCGTGATGCACATGGAAAAGCCGACAAGACGCGCCTGCATCGGGTCAAGACTGTCCGTTTCGCAGTCAATGGCGACGAGACCCGCCGCCCGCGCGCGCGCAACCCAGCCTTCGAGATCTGCAAGTTTCGTCACTGTGATATGTTTAGCTTCACTCATTGGCGGGTTGGTGTCGAAAGCGGGTTTGCCAGTGGCGGCTTTCGCGGGCTTCGCTTTGGCGGCAGTTGCGACCTTCGTCTCGTCACTCACCGCATGAGAAGCGGCGGGTGCTATCGTTTCAAGATCGAGACCGGCTTTGGATGCCACGCGTTTTGTGAGTGTGGTAAATTCCATCGCGCGCAAAAAAGCGATGAGGCGCTCAGGGTCCGGCGAGTGAATACCTGTGTCCTCAACAGGGACTTCAAGCGGCACATTGTCTTCGAGCGTGACGAGACGCTTTGAAATGCGGGCTTGTTCCGCAAACTGAATGAGATTTTCACGTCGCTTGGGTTGTTTGATTTCAGGCGCTTTGGCGAGCAGCGTTTCGAGATCACCATAGAGATTGATCAGTTCCGCCGCTGTCTTGATACCAATGCCCGGCACGCCCGGCACATTGTCAACCGCATCACCTGCCAGCGCCTGCACCTCGATCACCTTGTTGGGCGGTACCCCAAATTTTTCCATGACCTCAGCATAGGAGATAGTTTTCATCTTCATCGTGTCGAGCATGTCCACTTCGTCGGTGACAAGCTGCATCAGGTCTTTATCGGATGAGACGATGGTGACGCGGGCGCCTGCTTCACGCGCAATGCGGGCGTAAGTGGCAATAAGATCATCTGCCTCATAGCCCCGCATTTCGATCGAGGGGACAGAAAAGGCGCGCACAGCATCACGCACCAGCGCAAACTGAGGTTTTAGATCTTCCGGCGTTTCGGGGCGATGGGCTTTGTATTCGGGATAAAAATCATTGCGGAAGGTTTTGGCGGAGGCGTCAAAAATGACGGCTAGATGCGTCGGCTCAAACTCATCCTTCGTATCTTCGATGAGTTTGTAGAGCATATTGCAAAAGCCCGACACCGCGCCCACGGGCATGCCGTCTGATTTGCGCGTGAGCGGCGGCAACGCATGATAGGCGCGGAAAATATAGCCCGACCCGTCGACCAGAAAGAGATGATCGCCTTTTTTGAGCGGGCGGGGGGCAATTGCTTCAACCATATTTCTATCCGTTTTACTCTTCGTCATGCGCCGGAGAGTACCTATATAACAAAGCGACGCGGTCCCATGTTTGACCCCGTTCCCCGCAAAATGGTACCACCTTGCTGACGGCCTCCAAGGCCTCACGCACTCTACAGAAGAGCCGTCCAATGGCCCATACGCTAACAGCCGCCGAAACAGCAAAATCTGAACCTTCAACGCTCAATGCGATTGAAGCCAAAGGCTTGCGCAAAATCTATCGCGCGGCGGGAGGACAGCCGGAGAAAGAAGCATTAAAAGGCATCGACCTTGCTGTGCCGCAAGGCTCGATCTTTGGCCTGCTCGGTCCCAACGGGGCGGGCAAATCGACCTTCATCAATATTCTTGCCGGTCTCGTAATGAAATCGGAAGGCGATGTCTCGATCTGGGGTTTTGATATTGCCAAGAACCCGCGTCAGGCACGCGCCTCAATCGGCGTCGTGCCGCAGGAACTGAGCGTCGATCCGTTTTTTACGCCCGCTGAAGTGCTGGACCTCCAAGCGGGGCTCTATGGTGTGCCCAAGAAAGAGCGCCGCACGATGGAGATTCTCGCCGCCATGGGGCTTGAGGATAAGGCAGATGCCTATGCGCGTACGTTGTCGGGCGGTATGAAACGTCGTCTGCTGGTTGCCAAAGCTATGGTGCATAACCCGCCCGTGCTGGTGCTTGATGAACCGACGGCCGGCGTTGACATCGAACTCAGAAAGCAACTTTGGGATTACGTCAAAAGCCTGAATGATCAGGGCACGACGATTGTGCTCACCACACATTATCTGGAAGAAGCCGAAGCACTGTGTGACCGCATTGCCATTATTGACAAAGGCGATGTTGTCGCCTGCGAACCGACGCAGAAGCTCATTGCGCGCGTTACCGACAAGAAACTCATTATACGGACGACTTGGCCGCTGACGCCCGAAAGCGCCAAGATTGAGGGACTGCGTAGCGAAGTGAGCCCGTCAGGCGCTTTGGCGATCCAATATAATCCGATTGAAACAGGTGTGATGGATATTCTCGACCGTGTACAAAAGGCGGGCCACGAGATTATCGATATTTCGACGGAAGAATCCGATCTTGAGGATGTCTTCCTCCAGCTCACATCGCACAAGAATCCTTAAAATTAGCCGGTAAAATCAAACCGACGCGCGTTTGATAATTTCGCCAAAGGCCATTTCGACATTGGTACCGTCCGTCGAAAGCGGCATGATAATCGCTTCAATTTCCGTATGAGTCTTGCTCTGCCGATGGGGTAACACGCCATGCATGCGTAATGGCCTGTGCAACTGGCAGACAATGCCCAGCACTTTGCTGAGCGCGATGCCGCCTTTGCCCGACATGCCACGATCCAGCGTCTCACCAGTGTAATCTGCCGAAAATAAATCATTGAGCGCCGTGCCCATGAGACGTACCTGAAAATGCGACGGCTGAACGGCGGGTTGCATGACGTCAATCAAAAAGACAGTGGGCAAATGGCTCACCATTTCCCCGGGATTAAGATCAGCGCGTGACGGCATGGAACGGCCTTCGCGCTTGCCCGTCCAGTAAGTCAAAAGCCCGCGTAACCGCGCGTCCTGAAGATTGAGCAACGGATCGACATAGAGATCGAATGGCGAAAGTCTCAATAGTTCAGGCATATTTCTTCGGACTTATCGGTACTGGTTACTCGGAATACCTGCGGATGCAGATAAGCATGATCAGGCCATCTGCTATAGGCGAAATTTCGGCCTACGCCAAGCTTTGCAAGTGCTCGGCAGGTTTTCTATTGCGCCGTTGAAATCAGCCGCAGAATGGCCTTTGTGAGATCGCGGGCGTCGGACGCGGGCTCATTTGCTTCACCGACAAAGCGCGCGGTCATATAACGTGAAGTTTGGGCACTGCCTTCGATGAGGGCGAGACACTGGCGCGCGCGCACCGCACGCCTTTCACCTTTGAGGGCCGGATTAATCTCACTCAGCAGCGCCTCAAGCGCGCCCTGATAGACCATATAATAACGTGTCAGAGCTTCCGCGATCGTGTCATTGCGAGCGGCAAGGCTTGCGACCTCGGCCATAAAAATGCTGCAACGGTCACGGTAGTCAGGATCATTAAGCAGAAAAGAAAGTGCCTGACGCAGGCGCTTTTCGGGCGTGCCGGATGCATTGTGAAATTGCGTGCGCACCGCATCCCCATATTCAGCAATAAAACGATCCAAGAGCATCACGATCATATCGTCGGCATGGGCAAAATAATATTGCACATGACTGAGCCTGATCCCTGCGCGGCCCGCCACGCCGCGGGCTGAAAAGCGCGCATAACCCTCATCAATGAGTAGGTCAGACGCTGCTCGCAAAATATCTTCGCGCCGCGCTTGCCCGCGCGAGGGCGCGGGCGTGGTTTCGGTCTCAGCGGCGGCCTGTTTGTCGATTTTGGTCATGTGGCCAAGTTTAGCGCATATGCAGGCCTTGACAAACTTGGTCATATGACCAAGTTTACATCAACCTTTTCAGGAGAAACGAAATGAGCGCGACAACAAATCCCAAACGTATCCTTCTCGCAGGTGGCTACGGCGTGGTCGGCGCGCAGGTCGCACGCCTCTTGCGCGCACGCCATCCTGATTTGGACATTGTGATCGGCGGAAGACGGCTCAAAGAAGCCGCGCGGCTGGCGGACGAGCTTGGCCATGCTTCCGGCATCACCCTCGACGCGAGAACCGATGAACCACTGAAAGACATCAATGACATTGATGCCATCGGCGTTTTCATCCATGAGAGCGATGACCAATTGCTGCGCGCGGCGGCCTCACGCGGGCTTGCCTATATGGATATTACGCGTGGCTGGGACGCGCTTGCCCGCGCGCTTGGTGTAGCAGTGCTGCATGATCTCAAAGCGCCGGTGCTTTTCAGTTCCCACTGGATGGCAGGTGGCCCTGCCATTGTGTCACGCGGGCTCGCCGACGGGCTGACCCGCGTGACAAGTATTGATATGTCGATCCTCTATTATGCAGGCGACAAGATGGGACCTGATTCCGCATCGGCGGGCGAAGGCATGTCGCTCGGTTTTGCCGCGCGTGTCGGCGGCGCATGGCGGCGCGTCGGACCTTTGAGCGATGACCGGCTTGTTAAGTTTCCCTCCGGGGCCGAGCGACGCGTCTACCGGATGAATATGGGTGACATGGTGACGCCCGCACTCGCGACCGGCGCCCGCGATGTCGGTGTCCGGATCGGCTTTGACACGGGTAATGCGCTTGGCTCCATGCGGACCCTCATCCGGCTCGGGCTTTGGGACCTCCTGATGAAGCTCCCCAGCATGAGTGCGGTCGCCGCAACAAAACCCGGCAAAGGCGCCCCGCATGAGATTGTGATTGAGGTGACGGGTGAGAAAGACGGCCGCGCCATCAAGCGGCGGGCGACGATCATCGACCCCCAAGGCCAGTCACACCTCACGGCGCTTGGCGCGGTTCATGCCCTTGAGCGCGTGGCGGGGCTTGGGCGCGAGCCGCTGCGGGCGGGTGCTGCCCTGCCGGAAACGGGCTTCACAGGCGACGAACTCGCCCGTCTGCGGGCGCTCTATGAGGCACACGGGGTTGTGCTCACGCTCGATATGTGAGGCCGGACCCCGACGGCGCGCATGCCTATCGACGATTGTCAGGCCACCAGCTTTCGACTAGGTTGCGGCCTGTCGGGCGGCCTCAGACCCCCGACCCGGCACCCGTAGCTCAGCTGGATAGAGCGCTGCCCTCCGAAGAGTCCCGCCGCGTCTGAATACCTATTTTCAGTTCCCTTGGCAGGCCTATATCCGAGCGTTTTTGATGCTCCTTATAGAGACTAAGAACGCGTGCCGAGCCACGATCCCGGCACAGTGGCGAGCGCCTCAGCCCATAACATAAAGTTTACATCGCTCCATTTCAGGGGCCAAAAGTGTCAACCAAACGTAACATTTTCTGAGAACGCGCACCCAAAACGGAACGTTAGGACTGTCCTAAGCGGTCAAATGACAACCAAAAAAGCGCAGAAACGTGTCCAAACGTAACCAAAAGTTTCCGTTATGTTGACAGAAAAGCGCGAAATCGCGTTTTTCCGAGAACTGTCAACCTTCAGGCCATTCATCCGAGTCCGGATCATCATCGAATTTCGGCTCGAATACCTATTTCTAGCTGTCGTGAATCAAGTCGGCTGAATTGTTTCTCACAGACGCGTTTGCAGATCATATAGGGGCACGATTGCCCCGCTGCCGCTCGTGGTCAGCCTTCAAAAAATGCATATTCGCAGCATCTCTCAGAACGCTCACCAGAGTCGCTACAGAAGCGCGTGGATCTTGCGCTGTATCGCACGCTGAGCGCTCAGATGCTCACCCACGACAAACCTCACGCGCTTGAGCGCAAATCCAATTGGGTAGTCGAGAGGCCGCAGTTTCGCAGAGACTCATCCTTCTCGGAATTCGCCTAGGCTCCTCAATTGACACTCAGCACGACGACCAAAACGACTGGGGAATGTCCTTTGCGGGGTCAGAGGGGCGTCCTACTCACATGAGGCACACAGGGAGATGACGCTTCATGGCTACAATTCGAAAACTACGCGGACGATGGCAAGCTCAAGTTCGACGTAAGGGACTTCAGCCTCGCGCCAAGAGCTTCGACAGCAAATCAGACGCCGAGCAATGGGCACGAAGCCTGGAGGCGGAGGTAGACCGCGGCGGGATGCTTGCTGATACCCGTCTCGCTGAGCGCATGACCGTCCGGGACCTCTTTGATCGCTATCTAAAGGAGGTCACGCCGTTAAAGCGCAGCGCCAAGGTCGAGACCTACCGCATCAAAGCCATGATGGAACGACCCATCGCCTTCCGGACGTTGGCGATGCTTCGACCAGAGCACATAGCGAGCTATCGAGACGAACGCCTAAAGGTCATCGGCACCGGCACGATGCTCAAAGAGCTAAACAGTCTCGCCCATGCCATTGAGGTTGGTCGCCGTGAGTGGGGTGTGAACTTACCTCAAAACCCATGCCGCCTCGTGCGCCGACCCAAAGCGCCTCGCGGTCGAGACCGCAGACTATCCACTGGCGAGGAATTGAAGCTCCTAGAGGCGGCCGACGCCGGCCGCAGCCCTTGGATGCGTCCACTCATTGTCCTCGCCCTCGAGACCGCTATGCGTCAGGGCGAGATGCTGTCCCTCCACTGGAACGACATAGACACTGAGAAGCGGCTTGCCCATCTTGATCTGACGAAGAACGGTGAGAGCCGAGACGTTCCCCTGTCCAGACGCGCGCTAGGAGCCCTAAAGGAGCTCACTGACATGAAGGGGGATGATCGAGTGGTGCCGACTACCAAAAGCGCCGTCAATCAAGCGTGGCTCCATCTGAGAGTCCGCGCCGGAAGTCCCGATCTTCGGTTCCATGATCTGCGCCATGAGGCTGTCACTCGGCTTCTGGAGCGCGGTCTCAACGTGATCGAAGTCTCGACCATTTCCGGACATAAGGAGCTTCGGATGCTCCAACGATACAGCCATCTGAAAGCCGCTGACCTAGTGAGCCGTTTGGATAGCTAAACTTTTTTAGAAAAAATCGTCCTGCCGATCATCGTCTCGTTATAACTGAATTGTGAGCTCACCCTCCCTCAATCCTTTCAACGGACCTATCCGGGTCCGAAGGAGACTTATTTTGTTAATCGACGAAAAGAAGGCGATTCACAACCGCTTACGCTCACTCTGCTCGGCCGCTCGCGTCATTTCCCCTTCGGTTCTCTCTAACGAACGGGAGCTGACGAATATGAAATGGTATTCCTACCGCTTTATTTCACCGTTAGAAGCCACGCTCGAATTTGGCAAAGCCTATCGGGCCACCTTAAAGCGCTACGTCCATATTAATATCGATATTGATATGGCCGAAACAGTCAACGGTGCCTCCATCTCCACGCCATCTAAACCTGACAGGGTATACAGCCAACTTTGGCTCGCTAGGCAGGAGGCCGACCGACGGGGCATTCCCTACGAGGACTACCTTGATTTTTGTTTCGACTTCGCCGCAGCACGTAAACGGAAGATGGCCCCAATGCCGTGCCAGTTGGGTCCGAACAAAAAGACTTCCAAAGCCTAGGAGGCGAAGTTCGCACAATTTCTAGAGAATAGGCTTGAGCATATCATTCGGACGGCAAAGCTCCCGGATCAATATCGGTTTGAAGCCTTTTGCGGACTTTCACCGCAGGTTGCCCTTCGAAAACTTGTCCAGAAGTTCATAGAGACAAGCGGACGCCCACAGCATATGGAAATCGCTGATTGGTCCGGTGTAAGGCGCATTATGCCCATTCGCTCAATTGCCACTACCGAGAACCGGCACCTGATCAAAAATGCAATTTCCGTTCTACGCCAAGACAGGTCAACCGGAATTTTACCGAAGGATCCCACACCACTGTCGGCCCTCACGGAGGTGGACTATTGGCCTAGTTGCGCAGGAGTGCCGTTTGCGAAAGCTGACACAGCGCCGGAGTGTTTGGCTTGCCCTGTCAAAGGCGCGTGCAAATGGTTGGCGAGCCGCGCTCTCGGAATCTGTGACAAGCCGACAGAGATGGAACCGGATGCAGCCACAGTAGACCGTGATCGGGCTATGACCCGGGAACGGGTTCAGAAGCATCGCGCAAAGAACAAAATATTGCCGAACACTTTCCGGGCCGTGATTGATTACAAAAAATTGCACTCTAAGAGGAACCGGAAGCCTCCTCTCAATCCCGGAGAGATTTAAGCAGACTATGTAACGCTACCTAATTCTTACCCACCTTCTTTTATTAGAAATAGGTAGAGGATTAGGTAGCGTTACATTCTCATTCGCTTTGAATTCAATACCCTCCGGGATTTGAGGACGAAGTCCTAGAAGTTCACAATATGTATGAAGGGTATGCAGAGGGGGTTTTCCGAGTCCGGTCAACGCTAGGCTCCTCAATGTGACAAGAAAATCGTCCGGCACTCAATAGGTTCTCCGGGATTGATTTATGAGTCACCGGTGACCTTTCTTCAGAAGCTGGCGTTCCCACTCGAACGGTATCATTCCACATCAGTGAGCTTCTGTGAGTCACTGTCGACATGCCTGAGACGACATCACCCGACAGCTTGATCGCCGGTTCATCGCGCGCCCGTGACGTGCCGCCTAAACATACCTACACGTGCCTAATTGAATTCCAATCATCGATAGTCAATACGGAAATGGCATCGCCTGCCCCCCAAGTATTACGCCACTCAAAGAAGGAAACCTACATGCTCACGAAAGACACCAATCCATTTGCCGAACTTGAGAGGTTCGACGCGGATCAGAATGCTCGCTATCTGTCTGGCGAACATTCAACGCAAAAAATCTCCCCAGAACTTATGAAGCTTGTCTCAAAGGCCAAGCACAAGCATGTTTTGGCGGCCCGTCGGCGGATAATTAAGTTGATTGCCGATATGATGAAAGTCGGCACTGTGGATGGCCTCACAGAGAATCGCGCCCTCGCGACTTTGCTTTTGAGGGAAATTGAGAAACGCACCCTTGAAAGAACGGAGAACGGGACGCTTATATTTAGTCATCGACCGTCCTAGCTTTACCCAAGGATGGTTGTCCTCGGATCACGCAGGTCGCCCGCTATGTCACCTCTACCCCTGCCGTAGCACTCTCACCAGTGTGCGCGGATGCACACCGTAACGAGCGGCCACGTCCACGAGTGGATCTTTCAACGTCTCCACCTCGTGACGGGCGCTGGCTCTCTGTTACGACGTAAGAGCGGGCTTGCGACCTATGTGACTTCCACGCGCTCGCGCTGCAGCCATGCCGGCCCGCGTGCGCTCCCCAATGATAGCTCGCTCAAACTCTGCCATCGCGGCCATGATGTGAAAGGTCAGCCTTCCGCCGGACGAACTTGTATCGATGCTCTCGGTCAATGAGCGAAACTCAATGCCACGTTCACCGAGTGAGTTTACCAGCTTGATCAAATCCAACAGCGAGCGCCCGAGCCGGTCAAGACGCCACACAACGAGCATGCCGCCTCTATCCAAAGCGTCTAGCGCGGCATTGAGACCAGGGCGCTCAAAGTCTGCGCCGGAGATACCTTGATCCGTGAATAGCTCAGCACAACCAGCGGAGCTTAGGGCCGTGACTTGCAGATCAAGATTCTGCTCATGCGTCGAGACGCGCCCATATCCAATTTTTCTCATCACCTGATCGCCACCCAACATACGTGAACAACATCGTCAGTCGTAAGACGACCGCTGGTCCTTGACATAAAGGAACCCTTATCCGATACACGTTACCTAGAGTTTCGGCGCTGCGTAAGTCATTGATTTCCCTACGGACGACATCGCGGCACATCGATACTTCCCGCACGGACAAAGGGGTTCCCTTTTGTGCAACCAGCAAGAGGCTACATATTGAACTCGTTCTTCGCGCATCGCACCGTCAGACGACTGGCTATTGCCCTTTCGTTGTCCGCTTCAATTCTGGTGTCAGGATGCTCAGATGAGTCCTCTAACGACAACAGCGCCGCCCAAAGACACAACTATGAAAACCCCGATGTGTATGCGTTTATCGACCCGCAGTATGCCTACCTAGAAGTTGATAGCTTATCCGCACTGTTTTCCATCAACCTCAGAATTGCGAAGATCAATGACGATGAAAGTATCACCGACACCGGAACATTGATGATCACCTGCAAGAGAAATCGGCCGCAACAAGTATCCCTTTTTCTTCCTCTACCCAACCTGATAGAGTTTAACTATCCGGTGACCGACGATGCCGACCGAAAATACAAAGCGCTTGTGTCGATACCAGAGGCATCATTTGAGTATCGGAATTTTGTTATTGTTTCGAGCCATGCGGATGAAAGACAGAGCTTAATAACTATCTATGTGTGGGACATGATCTCCCGCATATCGCAAGCCATCTACGATGGACATACATTGCGGTTTGAAGTTCATCCCAAAGCTGGAAATTCCACCAACCCAGAACTGCGCGTGTCGGTGATGACATCAGCGCCAAACGAACATACCGCAGAACTTAAATCTAAGGTCGCTCAACTATATCGAGCGTGCGAGCTACTCAGCTATAAATAGAAAAGCCTCTCAATACAGATAGTCGAGGTTGCCACCTGCTGCGCAGAAATGAATATTGCCTAGGGAAATAGACGAACAAAACTAGCGCGGGGAACTAAGGTTGGATCAGGCATTCACCGGTTTCTCTTGCCCCACAATGTTCAGATGATTCCCTCTTGCTTGGCTTTCGCTAAAACCTCAATCAGCACCACACTTTGTCGCTCGGTAGGTATCTTCGCAGGCATCTGTTCCGCGATCTGAAGGATGCCTATCTCCTTAGGCGTCAGCAGGTGACGATTGGCACCCTCCTGCCGGATAAGAGACCACTGCGACGGCGACACACCAAGAACTTGACGCTGCACTTCAATTCCATTGTCTATTCTCTGAGTCTGACGGGCAGTCTTCACTTCGCGCCGATTGTCATCGACGGAAGCGAGGCTGCCCCAGAATCCCTTGGGAAGCAGTTCCGCGATGCTATCGGCTTTATTCAACAAACGAGCCCAACACCCTTCCCGCTTACACCACTCTGAAATGTTGGAAATGCCGTGCGGGGGCTGGATGATGTCATCGTTCACTGCAGTGGCAATGATGATCAGCACCTGCAATAACGCGTCATCAACCGCTTGGGCGTCCCAGATACGCTGATAGTCGACGGTAGCTTGTTTACGCTTCGCTATCTCGCCCAACATTGAAAGCGTGTAAGCGACAATATTCGCGCGATAACCACCATTATACCATGCTTGATTCGAAACTAGTTTTTCTGTTGCGCGGAACAAAATCCCACGTGCGATCACGCGCCGAAAATATAACTCATTAAAAAGATCTGATGATTTCTCCCATTCTCTTCCGATCCGGAGAGCGTAGCGCGCGAAGTTCTTCTGGCCGCCAAGATTCACCCATCGGGGATGATCATCGAAGACGTTCTCGAACTTCGCTAGGTCGGTCTTCACGAACATCTGCGTCTTGGGATATTCTGCACGGAAGCGCTTCTGCTCGCCCGCAGTCAGTTTCGATTGAGCGTCTGCATATTGACCGCGAGCTCGCTCGTAGAACCATTTGGTTTCACGCTGCGCACCCTGTTGGGCAGGAGCCCATATGCGGCGCGAGAACTCGGCCATGCGGACATGGAATGGATGATTCGAGAAGAAGTCAGCCGCGTTCACCTTGTTCTGGGTGTTAGCATATTCCGAGATGCGGGGGACAACCATCTCACTTTGCTCGCTGTCGATCACCGACAGTTTCATCTGGACGAATATCCCCAATAGATCGATCTTGTCACGACGCTGGGTATGGAATAGTGAGGCTGTCGTCTGGCCGCCGTTGACGATCTGCAGATCGATTATGCGGACGATCTGAAGTCCGTTACTTGTCATTCGTGTTTCGACATCCTGCGCGGTCGCAGTGATGCCGTTGTTATATGCAAAAAACATCTTGGGTTCATTGAGGATGGTTGAACGAATACCTTTGTTTACCTGCGCACGGGCTTGGAGGAAGGTCCGCACATTCTGCTCCAATAAACGGGCACTGTATTTATCGTAAAGCGCCGCAAGAATCGAAGCCGGCATAACCATCAAATAAGACTGATAGGAATCTGAACCAAGATTAGCCGATAGGCAGTTGATGCCGTCCCCGAACAGTTCCACGAAATCAATATTGAGAGGCTCTTTGTGCCCGCGCGAGCTATGCTGACGCTGGAAACGCGTCATGTCCCAGATGTGATAAGTTGAACGAATACCGCCAACTTCCCCATCAGGGAATGACTGGAACCGATCGCTCAGCACGCGCTCAGAGGTCAAGTAGAAATTGACTTGTCGGAGCGACGTCCGCCGATCGGCGATCTGTTGCACAAGGCCGTATTCCGGAGTGGTCACGTCCGGTTCTAGGGAGCCTTCCAAACTTGCTTCAAAGAAGTTTGCCACCCGCTTGAAGATCGATTCGACATCCGTCCGAGTCAGGGTTTCAAGCTCCCGGCGACAGTCAAAGTCGGCAACGAAAATATCAACGACGCTTTCGTCATTGAACCAGTAGCCATCCACTCGCATCCCCTTTTGAGCGCGGTAGTGGCAATGCTCAAATCCATCGACAAAGCCGGTCTCGATCAGTTCATTGGAAACGACGTCCATGAACGCCTCAAGCTGATAGGTCCGTTCCGCTTCCGCTCCGGCCAACATTTCCTGACGAAAATCATGGAAGAACTCTTCAACCGTTTGTTCCATCGGCCTCTCCAAAAACCGCATCCCCGTTACAGTTGTAAGGGGTGAGACTTTCCAACTTCACGTCATAGCCAACACGCCCGATGCCTTCAGGTAATTGCGACCTTATCAACCGGGGGAAACCGTCGTTGACCCGACAAGTTCGGATTTCACTGACTACGAACGACGGCTGGTCATACTCCGGAATAGGCGCATATGAATAGGCCACCAGCTTGCGGTCGAACGCTTCGACGGCCTGCGCATCGTCAAGAGCTCTCTGCACTTCGAGAACGATTTGGTTCAAGGAACGGGCAACCTGTGAATCCGGAAGATCACTCAAACGGTAAATACGAAGAAAAAGTCTATCATTGAGAGATTCGAGTTGATCTTCGGATGATATGCGGACTGTGCTCCGTTCGGCTCCCGATAAAGATTTCACCTCAACGGCCGTATTCCCAAAAATGAAGTCCTGATGCGATTTTTCGGGACCCATCCAAGAATCAACGGCGGATGGTGCCCGGCGACGCCCAAGTAACTCAAGCAGAAAGACTAATTCAGCAAACAGCCCCCGAACCTCTTCGGCGGACAGATGTTGGCTGCGACCGGACATGAAGGTCTTCCATCGCTTCAAGTGTGCAAGCGCAATCGCCAGCGAAACAGTGGAGTTCGCGGAGTGTTCGAGCGATCCTGTTAGAGTCCGGCACAATCCCTCGAAGAGGTCACGATCAGCCTGCTTCTCGAGCGTCAGCACAAGACGTTGCTGACCGATCTCAGTTCTGAGATCGACCCCAATGCCATTGATCCGGACAGTGTTCTTCCTGAACTCAGCGGCATGGTCCCCTTCAAGCTCGATAATGAAAAGACATGCACCGGAAACATCCCGCCCCCAGTAACAGGGGGTGACTGTTGCCCCAGCAACGCGCTTTACATTATAGCTAGCGTCGGGAATGCCGATGTCATCCCAGGTGGATTGCTCAGGCATCGTAATCCTCTTCATCGTCCGGGTCGTCGGGTGTTCCCTGCATCCGCTCCAACCACACTAGGTTTGCCACAACTTCGATTTCGGTGTCGTAGTGTCCGGGTGGAAAGCTGACGCCGAAGGCGGCAATCGACCCCCTCACACGAGTTCCATCGCCCGGCTGCAAGCTGTGGATCATGAGAAGAGGCTTCTTTCTGATTTCCCTGTAGTGTGTGTCTGATGGTGCAACCAGCTTCGGGCCGGAAGCTGCCAGTTTTTCAGCTTCTGCTTCTGCCGACCTTTGTTCTTCGTCGGTAACACCGAGGCCGAGCTTTTCATCACCACGGGAAGCGACGCGATCCTTGTTCAACTGCCAGGCCGCTCCGGAAAGCCGTTCGACCGCGCGGACCTGATCATTGAGGATGAAGGGTTTGTCATCGCCGCCGCGTGGAGAGATCAGCAACACGTCGCCGACCGGGTGTTGATCCGCCAGCGTCCGCAGATAGGCGATGATGTCGGCCTTCCGGTCGGTGAAATCACTATGTGTCTGAAACTTCAGGAGGAAGTCCTCAAGCCGCTCGACTGGAACATCGCGAAAGATGAAGCCCTTGGTGGTCGGACCGATTTTGTTACCGCCGAAGCCATCCCTCCACGTTCTCTCTATCAGCGCGAAATTGCTGTCGTTCACCTCCCGATCAGTAGACAGAATATAGCTTTCCAGCATCCGTCCACTAAAGTTCTGCCGGAATGTTACTTTTTCGCCTGCCCGCATTTTGTTTCTGGCAGTGATCAGAAGGCTGTCAGGATGGGCCATGACATAAAGGCCGAACTGCCTCGGACTGAGACCGTCCCGACGCATCCGCTTGACCTGTTGCGTCAGTTCCTCAGCAGCATTGGCAATGTGCGCATACCAATTGATCGAATCCTTCGAGAGATAAACGCGGCAAAGGTCCTCGAAATTTGGACGATACCCAAACCAGCGGCCCATCTGCATGAGCGTGTCATACATGCGAGTATTCCTATACATGTAGCTCACGGTCAGCCCCTCTATGGTCAGACCACGCGACAGACTCAGCCCCCCAATCGCGATTGCTGTAAGGCCCACGCCCTCCTTCTCATATTTCGGATAGTCGAGCGTTTCGTCACTCTTGCTGTTGATGACATAGATGTGAAGATGCTCGAAAACATCGTTCAGCGCCGCTTTCACTTGCGCCCATGAAAATCCAGAACCGCTGAACCTAGAATCATAGGCTTCCCGCATATCCTTCATGTAAGCATTTCGGCAAGAGATCGATTCCGGCATCATATAGTTTGCTTTAACTGCCTCCCTGATCTTCTTCTCTCGGAGACTTATGAAATCACGCACAGCCTTCTGAACCGCAACAAAACGCGAAACGTTGATCATCATTGAGCAATGTTTTTTCTGCTGTCCGCGAAGGTTGCGAATAGCGCGTGCAACGATAAACTCGTTTAAAGCTCGATAGAGACTGAGTGGCAGCTCCGGCACAATGTAGTCGCGCTTGTGGGCGTAGGGGATCAGGTCCTCGCAATCGTCGATAGGTTTGACGATGGACGGGCTTGTGTCTTCATTCAAAAACACTTTCTCCGCGCCGAAGTATGTTGTCGGCGCATCTAGACAATAGATGAAGTCGCGCGGGAAGAGTTCATCCCTGACATCAGCATCATAAGCGTCTGGGTTAATGAAAATGTTGGCAAAAGGCGTTGCGGTATAACCGACATAACAGGACTTTGCGAACAGGCTGAGAATCCGACGGATCATCGCGTTCGTTCGAGTTGGGTCAAGGTCCTCTTTGTTAGTGTTGATCGACGCATTGTCAGCCTCGTCGTCGATCATGAGCATCGGCACATCAGAGATGCGCCCGTCACCGGAGGCATTGAGCTCCTTAAGCCATTTGTGAAGTGCGGTTAACGTCGTGACGTTCTTCTTGATGACGAGGATGATCGGTTTGCTGAAGTCATTGATTTTCCAACCGCTCTTTTCAGCCGTCTTTTTGTTGAAATCCTCGTTTATGTTCGTGAGCGTGGCGGGATGAGGGTAACCCGGCACCATCCCCACTCCGATATTCCGGCGGTCCTCCGGGTCGCTTTTCCGACCTATAAACGCTTCATCTATGCGTTCCTGCGTCTGTTTGCGCAGATTGTTATGAATGCCCGCGATGACGATGATGAACTTGTAGCCCGCGTCGGCCGCGCGTGAAATCAGTCCTGTATAATTCGCGGTCTTGCCGGATTGAACATGGCCGATGACCAGCCCCCTCCGGTTCCACGTGGTCCCTTCACTCATCGGATCCTGAAGGTGACTTAGTATCCGGCTTGTGACGTCGCTGAGGGACTGGACCATCTGAGGGGGCCATCCGTCCTGTCGCAAAAACTCCTCGTAAGCGTTGGAATAGGACCAGTATATATCGCCCCTCTTGCGGACCCATTGATCGTCATGCTTGGCGGCGACGTCAACAAGGGAAACACCCGCACCCATACGCGTCACAACCGAAATCATAGCTTCACTGGTGATGTTCCGGAGGTCACCATCATAGTCGAACAGGGCCGCGAGTTTTCGAACCTTCTCCTCAACCTGCTCTAGCGTCGGGATATCAGGCAGAAGGGCCAGTGCCGAAATCAGCGCATTGGTGAGGTTCTTCTCCGGAAAATTAGGTTCTGCCATCATGCAAATGTCTCTCTTGTAAATCGTTCGGCTGTATCCATCTGCCCATCAAATAAGCGGGTAGAACGCACAATCTGCATAAACGCCTGTGGGTCACCGGGGCCATCGCCAAAGAGCGCGGAACGCAAACCCTTCAGCCGCTCGATAATTTCGACTTCATCTGTTGGGGCTTGGCTGACCTCTCTCGGATGAGTGGAATAGTCGGAATAGATCATCTCAACTGGGAGCGAGGCAGCTATTGAGTCCAGCAGCATATGAAGACTGGCTAGGTCGTCCGTCGGCAACCTCGCCTCCACTGACTGTATCAACGGGTGTTGCAAATTAATGGCGTATCTGATGCCGCCATGATCGACATACCGTTCCCAGACCGGAGCCTGCGTCTCCTGAAAGAGCTTCTGGCCACGACCACGGTAAACGACGACGCTGCGCGCGGTGATCTTCTGGATGATCTGGCGAAGACGCTCACGCACCGCACGAGGTGGACGCGCACGGGATTTCTTGATGTCGATAGTCCAAGCTTCATCCAAGCTGTTAGGGAAATCGATCTGAACCCTAGCGAGCTTGGTGGCTTCACCCTTCGGCACAAGCCGGAACCAGTCGCCCCAAGCCATGAGCCGACCGTTACGATAGATGTAAGCCCCCTGATTGGAGATAAAATCGCTGCGGTCTTGGTAGAAATCATATTCCGATGCGGATAGACGGCTGTGATGTGGAAGGATGTAGGGCTGCATCACCACTGCCTCGTCACCGACCCAGACAGTCTCTTCCGGGAGCATCTGGGTAGCAAAATTCTTACGGCAGAAAGGATCGAAGGCCATCACGGCATGTCCGTTGATCCGAATTGAGATTTTCTTCCGACCCTTAATCTCCCCAGACAGGAAGCGGTGAAAAACCAACGAGAGGTGGCGTTCGACAAAACTCAGCTTCTCGTTGACGATCTCATCGCGTTTCTGGCCGGTCTCACCCTCGGAGAGCCGATCAAGGTCGCGCCAGATAACGATTGTGCCGGTTTCTCCGAAAGTGTCGACGAATGGCTGGTCCGCAATTTCGTTCGACTCAAGAACAGAGACATACCAGTCGTCCAGCAGTGCCAAATTCCATTCCGCTCCACATCGACTTCCATTCTGACTGCTAATGACGGTTAGTCGACGGCAATGAGAGAAAGAGGCCGTTTTCAGGCCGAGACCGAATCGACCTAAGTCATTAAGGCTACGTTTCTTCCGAGGGTCGGTCGAACCGTGACGCATAGCGGCAATCACTTCGCCTTCGTTCATACCGTGTCCGTTGTCGGCGATCACGAGAGTCGGAGCACCCCGACTGACATCACAGAATATCTGTATGTCAGTCGCATCAGCGGAAATGCTGTTGTCGATCAAGTCGGCGATGGCGGTTTCGAGCGAATAGCCGAGATCTCGCAGGGACGCAGTGAGGCTTGCCGCACTGGGCGGTAGATAATGGGGCCGTGCCATCACCTGCCATCCCGAATAGAGTCGAGAACCTCTGCCACTATCTCAGCGATCTGCCTCGCGAGTTGGGGTGGAACGGCATTTCCAACTTGGTGATACTGCGCCGTGCGTGGTCCCGCAAAAAAATAATTATCCGGAAAAGTTTGTAAACGCGCCGCCTCGCGGACGGTAAGGCTTCTGCATTGCGCCGGATCATAATGAATGAAGTAGTGACCATCCTTTGAAATATGTGACGTGATTGTCGTCGACACACGATCCGGCAATTGAACACGAAAGCGATCCGAGAACATTTTGCCAATACGTCCTTTCTCAACGTTCTGATGATCAGGCAGAAGGCTTTCCGGGAAATCGACCAGTTTGGGACTCCGCCTAGTCACCTCAGCAAAAGTCGCAGCATAGAAATAGCGACGCAGGTCAGATGCCATATGACCACGCGTTTCATGTGCTGTAAGGACTGATAGCCGTGCATCATAAAGGGAGCGAAGCACTTCATGATTTGGTTGCCGCATCTTGTAGTGTTTAGACGAACTAAATCGTGGCGAGCATAGTTCGTCGAGCTTATCGACGGTAAGCTCCTGCGCTACCTGACCCGCATAAATTGCACCATTTAGCTGGCGTCGAATACTCATGCTGGAGATTTTCTTGATGGCATCCAGCCAAGCGTCTCGACTATCGGCCTCTTTTGAAAGGCCACTGCGTATTGCCGGGAGGGAGCTGATCGTGTCACGAACAGTCGGAGCAGCCATACTTCTGAGTGTGGCGGGTCGAACCTTCAAATCGCTGCGAATTCCCACAATAAACATTCTGTGTCGAGCCTGAGGGATGCCATGAGCCTCCGCACGCACCAGAAAGAGCCGGGGATCGGCTTCACGGTCGACCATTTCCTCTTCGGTGAGAGAATAAAGTCTATAAGTGAGACCGGTCGGCGCGTTAGGAATGGCAGACGCAGGTTGTTGCAGGTCGCGCACAATGCGATTGATGGTGGACTTGCCCTTGATAGTAGCTGACAGCAGCCCCTTCACGTTTTCCATGACGAAGATCGGCGGCCGGTGATCTGCAATGATACGGAGATACTCGAGGTAGAGAGTGTGTCTTTCATCCTGCTCGAATTTGGGGTCACCCTTTTTTCGCGCTCGACCGACCAGCGAGTAGGCTTGGCAGGGTGGGCCCCCAACAAGCGCCCAACGCTTACTCCCGGCTAGTCGTTTCCGGACGAGCTGTCGCACCTCAGCATGGGAATCCGCGCCAAGCGAAATCTGTAAAGCGCTTAGCTTAGCTTCAGCATGAGCTGCGGGGTGACGCTCAAACAGTTCGGCCTGCGTAATTCGTTCCGCCAAGAAATCGTAGTAATCGTCTGGAACTTCCCCATTAGGGAAATGGTGGAAGAAATGCCTGAGCAGCAAGGTTTGGTGCGAGAAAGCATCCCGCTCGATCGAAACCGCACTGCGGAAACGATGGCATCGTTTATCATCTAGCACAGACGCGAAGCCTTCTCCCAAACCGCCAGGACCGGCAAAGAGATCAATTACCGGATACGCATCGTGTCGACCCGAGCCGTTTAATTGTGTTTGTTGCGTTTCGCTAGGATACGTCTTCGACCTTCGCAGCGCCCCCCTCTTAAGCATACCCGGCTACACCTCTTGACCCGTCAAACGTTCGCGGCGCACTGCTCATCCTCTGCCACCGAGCCCTAAAGTAGCTGGAGCCCTTCAACACTTATTACAACGACGACCGGATGGTCGCGTTTCACGGCCCACACGGCTTCGTGTCACGCAATCAAGGGGCCGCCCGAAACTATTTTTTTAGCGTCGCTCGCCTACATAATTGTCGTCGTGGAACTGTTGTAGATTAGAAGGCGACCAAAAATAGCCGTTCCTGTGCGGACGCAAAGAAAAATCGGCGAATATCGAAATCACTCGCCCTTTATATAGTCAGTGTATCAATCTTCTGAACATGCTCAATAACTCCCCATGGGAGGGTTCCAATAAACAGTCAACATCGTGTTACGTCGACATTGACAGCACAAGGCGATTTTCTGCAGCAAAATAGTATGAAATCGTGGTGTCGAGTGGTTCCCGCCTCAGGCTATAGTTACCACAGCACCCGACGCGGCTCGGCTCCTCACGCTCCTTGAAGCGGAAGGCGTGAAGGTCAAGATTTTCGCTGAATAGCCAAGGGTTTAGGATGCCATCGGCTCCGTGTTGTCAGGCCACCAGCTTTCGACTAGGTTGCGGCCTGTCGGGCGGCCTCAGACCCCCGACCCGGCACCCGTAGCTCAGCTGGATAGAGCGCTGCCCTCCGAAGGCAGAGGTCACAGGTTCGACTCCTGTCGGGTGCACCAAATTTTCTGTCACGTTTTTGGCTGTGCGCCTCTCTCGTCCGGCGATAGATGCAAGCGGGACACAGCGCGGGTACGTCATCCCACTGTCATCAAACTTCAGCTTAAACGTCATTTTGCTCTGTTATTCCGCTTTGCAGGGGGTGCAAGGGACCGGGGTTTTTTCCGGTTCAGAAGGCCGCGCTGGCAAGCACCGGAACCAAATGACAAAGATGGAGACGTCTGATGACGTTGAGAAAAATTCTGCTCGCAAGCACGGCTCTGGGAGCTGCTGCCCTGCTCGCAAGCCCGGCTTTTGCCGGTTCGGCGGCCGCCTCTCAGGGCGAGATTGATGCGCTGAAGGCTCAGGTTGAAGCCCTGACGCAGCGCCTTGATGACATTGCCATTCAGTCCGGCAATGACATCAAAGAAATCAAAGAAAAACAGGACGCCGTTCAGATCGACTTCAAAGACGGCAAGCCCACATTCCGCACAGGTGACGGCCTCTTCACCATGTCGATCCGTGGCCGCGCTCACCTTGACAGCGCTGCTTACAATCTCGACGCCTCGGACACAGCCAAGCTTGCAACGCTCGGCTCATCAACCACAGGCCTCAACTCCGGCTTCAACTTCCGCCGCGCAGAACTCGGTGCCGAAGGCACATTCATGCGCGACTGGGGTTACAAGATGAACTTCCAGTGGGGCGATAGCGGCAACGAAAAAGCCAGCACGATCAAAGACCTTTATGTGTCCTATAACGGCATCAAAGGCGTTTCGATCATGGCCGGTGCCATCCAGACATTCATGACGCTGGACGACTCGACCTCATCCAATGACATCACTTTCATTGAACGTGCGTCGGCCGCCAACCTCGCCACAAGCCTTGGTGCCGGTGACGGCCGCATGTCCTTCGGTGCACGCGGCAATACCGAAAACTTCTACGGCTCGCTGTTCTACACTGCTGAAACAGTCGGCCAGGCCAATACGTCAAACGAAGGTTCAAACGTCGTTGCCCGTACAGCCTATCGCATTAAGCCGATGGAAAAATCAAACATCCATCTCGGTCTTTCCGGCACCTATGCAATGGACCCTGCTGCAAACGGCGGCACGGCCGGTCAAGTTCGTTTCCGTGATCGTCCGGAACTGCGCGTTGATCCCTCACGTATCATTGACACAGGCGCGATCGCTGCTGACAGCGCCTATGTCGTCGGACCCGAACTTGCCGGTAATATCGGACCGGTCAAACTGCAGGGCGAATACTACTACTACAGCATCGACCGTACGTCGGCCACGCTGCCTGATCCCGATTTCAATTCATGGTATCTGCAAGCTTCCTGGACGCTCACCGGCGAAGAATACAAATACTCAATGGAAGAAGCCGCTTACAAAGGCGTGAAGCCCTCAAGCCCCTTCACGCTCGGCGGTGGTCTTGGTGCGTGGGAACTTGCCGCGCGCTACAGCCAGACCGACATGAACTTCAACGAAACGTCGGTATCGGCAGCCGGTGGCATTGCCGGTGGCGAGCAGGACATCATCACGGTGGGTCTCAACTGGTACCCGATCAACAACGTGCGCATGATGTTTGAATATCTCGACGTCAGCGTTGACAAGCGCGCGACGGGCGGTGCGGCGGTACAGAGCATCGACTACGATGCGATTGCCACACGCCTGCAATTCGCCTTCTAAGCTGATCTGATCCTCGCAGATCCTCGTCAGGCAGGACCCCCGATGCGCAAGCATCGGGGGTTTTTGTTGCTCAACAGAAGCTCGTGTCTCTTAGAAATTCTTGCAAGAGATCGAGTGTTTCCATGCAGAGATTGCGTGTCAGTTCGATGAGTTCATTGCGCCAAGGCGCAAAGGCCAATCCTCAGGTGGGGATAGGGGCCTAGGGTGATGCAAAATTAAGTTGTCCCCGGGGGATCGGGAGAAAAAGCGCACAAAAGAAATCCCCGCTGTTGAGGGAACAGCGGGGCGGTAGAAAGAAAAGTAAGTAAGACCCTCACCCTCGCTCACTTCGTTCGCTCCACCCTCTCCCAGAGGGAGAGGGGGAGGTGAGCGGGAGAGGCTTATTAGCCGAAGCGGCCGGTGACGTATTCTTCGGTGCGTTTGGAAGTCGGGCGGGTGAAGACGTTTTTGGTTTCGCCATATTCAATCAGACGACCGAGATACATGAAGGCGGTGTTGTCGGAGACGCGCGCGGCCTGTTGCATGTTGTGGGTGACGATGACGATCGTGTAGCTCGACTTCAATTCTTCGATGAGCTGTTCGATGCGCATGGTGGCGATGGGGTCGAGCGCGGAGCAGGGTTCGTCCATCAAGAGCACTTCGGGATTGCCGGCAATGGCGCGTGCGATGCAGAGGCGTTGCTGCTGACCACCGGAGAGGCCAAGCGCGCTTTCCTGCAAGCGGTCTTTGACTTCTTCCCAAAGGGCGGCACCCTTCAGCGCGCTTTCGCAGGCTTCGGCCAGCAGCTTCTTGTTCGTCACGCCATCGACCTTGAGCGGATAGGTGACGTTTTCGGCAATGGTCATCGGGAAGGGATTGGGCTTTTGAAAGACCATGCCCATGCGCTTCCTGAGCGCGATCACGTCAACCTGGGGCCCGAAGATGGGCTGGCCCGACAAGCGCACGTCGCCTGACACGGTGAGATTGTCGATCAAATCGTTCATGCGATTGAGGGAACGCAACAGCGTGGACTTGCCGCAACCCGACGGGCCGATGAGCGATGTCACCATGCCTTTTTGTATTTCCATCGAGACGCCGTAGAGCGCCTGCGCGGACCCGTACCAGAGCTTGAAATCACGGATCGAGATTTCAGTGCCTTGCGGGCTTGTCACCGGATGATAGACGGTCGGGTCATAATGCGCGTCGGCGGCACCGGGCCTCAACTCGTCTTTACGGGCGGCAATGGCCATGAATTTAATCCTTCAGAATAAACACTCAGAATTTGTCACCGGCGAAGCGACGCTTCAGCCGGTTGCGGACAATGATTGAAACCGTGTTGAGCACGAGAACAAGCGCCAGAAGAACGAGCGCGGTCACGAAAACCATCGAGCGGCCCGCTTCGGAATTGCGCGACTGGAAGCCCACGTCATAGATGTGGAAGCCGAGATGCATGAAGGAGCGTTCGAGATGGACGAAGGGGAAGATCGCGTCGATGGGCAGTTCCGGCGCAAGCTTCACCACGCCGACGATCATCAGCGGAGCCACTTCGCCGGCACCGCGCGCCATCGCAAGAATGAGACCCGTCATGATACCCGGCATCGCGCGGGGCAGGACGATCCAGCGGATGGTCTGCCATTTGGAGGCGCCGCAAGCCAGCGAGCCTTCACGCATGGAACGCGGCACGGAGGCGAGCGCCTCTTCGGTGGCCACGATAACCACAGGCACGGTGAGGAGCGCCAAAGTCAGCGCCGCCCAGAGAAGACCGCCTGTGCCGAAAGTCGGTGCCGGTAAATGCTCAGGATAGAACATCGCGTCAATGGAACCGCCGAGCACATAGGCAAAGAAGCCGAGACCGAAGACGCCATAGACAATCGAGGGGACGCCCGCGAGATTGTTGACGCAGATGCGCACCAGCGAAACGATGCGGCCCTGGCGTGCATATTCGCGCAGATAAAGTGCCGCCATGATGCCGAAGGGCGCGACGAGAAGCGCCATCACCACTGTCATCACAAAGGTGCCGAAAATCGCAGGCCAGACGCCGCCTTCGGTATTGGCCTCGCGCGGTTCGGCTGAGAGAAATTCCCACCAACGCTCAAGATAGATCTGCACCTTCGCGGCAAGGGACAGATCATTGGCGAAATAGTAGAGAACGAAATTGGCGAGCGGAAAATCGCGCGCGTCACCACCGATATCGGCGACTTTGACGGTAACGGATTGCTCGGCGGCACGCGCAGCAAGCACTTGCGCGGACAGCTTGTCAAATTCTTTGGTCAGTCTTACGGTTTCAGATGCGGCATGTTCCTGCGCCGCAATCATTTCGGGTGAATCCGTGCCGTATTTAATTTCGGCGCGGCGGATCGACAGGCGCAACTCATTGATCTCGTGATTGATGTCGCCGACGGGACCTTTTTCAATCGCGATGCGGGCTTCGCGCAAAGCCCGCGTGCGCTCATGCGCGGCATTGAGCGCGTCCAGCGTGGGGCGGTTTGACACCTGCCCGTCAGCATCCATCGAAATGAGCGTGCCGATAAAGACGCCCCATTCCTGACGCTCAACCAGCATCAGGTCTTTGGGTGTGGCAACAGATTTCACCTCATAGGCAGAAACCCATTCGAAATCATTGCCGTAAAAGTCATAATTGCCGATGCGGTAAAGGGTGCGATCAGCGAAACCGCCATTGTCGATAATGGCATCACGTACGGAAGGTTCCAGAGCTGCGAGAATCTCGGCACCGGGGTGATAGCTTTCGGTGCGCAAAGGCTCGCCTGCGATGGTGCGGCCTGACACCGTGGTCACGATTTCGAGGGGTTTCGGCCAAAAGGCTGTGAAACCGTTCCAGAAAATCAGCGCCAGAAAGCCTGAAATCATCAACAGGCCGAAAGCGAGCGAGCCGCCCATGGCCCAGACCATCGGTTCGCCGCGCGCGGTGAGATCACTGCCCTTGGTGCGCGCCATTGAAAAGCGCGAGGCCGGCGCTTTGTCTTTTGCACCATCCATATATTCGTCACTCGTCTGTGCCATATCGACCATATTACTTCTGACTCACAATTGGGCGGCGCGTTTGCGGAAGCGTTGACGCACGACTTCAGCAAGCGTGTTCAAAACAAAGGTCATGACGAAGAGCACCAGACCGCAGAGAAAGAGCGTGCGGTAGAGGCTGGAATCCTTCACAGCTTCGGGCAGCTCAACATTGATATTGGCGGAGAGCGCGCGCAGACCATTGAAGAGCGACCAGTCCAGGATCGGCGTATTGCCGGTCGCCATGACCACGATCATCGTCTCACCCACCGCACGGCCAAGGCCGATCATGATGGCGGAAAAAATACCAGACCCAGCGGTCGGGAGGATCACCCAGGCGGCTGTCTGCCAGCGTGTGGCCCCACAGCCAAGCGAGGCGGAACGCAAATGTTCAGGCACCGCGCCCAGCGCATCTTCAGCAATCGAATAGATGATCGGGATGACCGCGAAGGCCATGCCGAAGGAGGCGATCAGCGTGTTGCGCTGAATATAGGTATCGACAAGACCACCGCGGGCATCAAAGCCTGCGCCGCCGAGCAGATAGCTTGCGAGCGCTGCCAGCGCGAGGGCCGCAATTGTAAAGGCGATCCAACGGACCAGTTCATAGGCACCGGCGATGTGATAGGGCTTGCTGCGCAGTCGGTCGCGCCAGGCCGAGCCGAGCATACGTCCCCCCAGGCTGAAGGTGATGAGAAATGTCACCGGCAGAATGAGAAGGAAGATAAAGGGCGCGGCCGAGCCTGAACCTGATGTCCAGGCTTTGAAATCACCACCGAAGAAACCATATTCCAAAACGGGTCCGACCTTCATCGCCACCCAGATCGCAAAAGCCACGCCGAAAAAGAAAGCGACGAGCTTGGGGATGCCATCAAGGCGCAAGGCAATGGGCTGGGGCAGCAATTGCCAGAGGAAGGCAAGACCTATCAGCGTCAGCGGCACAACGCCGAAGGCGAGCACAATGGCGGCGATCCAGTTTTCGACAATGGGCGAGAGGACAAGCGCCACAACAAAGCCGATGACAACGGAAGGGAGCGAGGCCATCAGCTCCATCACGGGTTTCACCACAGCCCGCACACGGAAATGCATGAACTCAGCCGTGTAAATGGCGGCGAGAAGCGCAATCGGCACGGCAAAGAGCAGTGAATAAATCGCGCCCTTGATGGTGCCGAAAATAAGCGGCACGAGCGAGAGTTTGGGTTCGGCGCTGTCTGTGCCCGAGGTGGACTGCCATGTGTAGCCGGGTTCGGGATAGCCCTCGTACCAGACTTTACCGAAGAGGGTTTTGATCGTTGTTTCGGGGTGCGGCACATCGAACGACCAGAGGCGGACATCGCCCTTCTCGCCGATCGCGATCACGGCATTGTCGCGCGGGGCGAGAATGAGGGCGCTGACGGGTGAGTTCTTTTCACCCCCCGCACTATCGGGAAAGGTGAGGACACGGCGGGTGCTCGTCGCGTGATAGAGCGCAACGGTGCCTGCCTGATCGGCCCCGATGAAGAGCCGCGTGCGCTGGCTCACATTGAGATGAGTGATGGGCGCGGGCTGCGCGCCAAAATCATGAATGGCGGTGAAGACCTTGCCGTCGCTTGTGTCTTTGGACGTGCGGTCGATAAGGCTCCAGATTTTGAGCGAGGCGTCTGCGCCCGCAACGATCAGCGAATTTTCGCCGTTGAGATAGGTGACAGCGCTGGGCACAACACCGGCGGGCAGGACGCGCACGGTTTCGGCCAAACGGGGCGCTGTGGGATTGCGCGTGTCGAAGCGATGGAGGAGACCGTCTTTGCTGACCACAATCAGGCGGTCGCCCTGCGTGTTCAAAAGCACTTTTGAAATCGCGCTGACATCGAGGCCGGTCGGGACTTCCGTGTTGACAATCTCGGTCGCTGTCTCGCCGGTCATCATATCGACATGGGAGAAAGCCGCTGAAAGGCGCGCTGTGCCCTGCGCATCAACAGAGGCAAAAATTTTGGTCGGGCGTTCGCTGGTGCCGCCGATGCGGTAGTCGAGAAAGCGGATGGGGGTGCCTGCGGGTGCCACCTGCACCAGCGTATCAAGCGCGAGTGAAGGCGCGAGGCGACGAACCTGCTTGCCTGCCACCTCAAGATAAACGGCCGTGCCGTCGGTGCGATCACCGCCCGGCAAAGTGGTGAGACCCTGCGGCAGAGATTTCGGCGCAACGAGGCGGCTTTCAATGGCGAGGCTGCCAAGGCGCACTGTGCCGTCCTCAAAGCCATAGGCGATATCGTCGCCCTGCAATGTGCGGGCAAAGGCAGAGGGCTGGCTGCCTGCAAAATCAAATTGCATATCGGCGATGCGCTTGCCGCTCGGCGCGTGAAAGGCGGTGAGATGACCGCCGCTCGCCAGCTCAAGACCGAGGGATGCATATTCATCCAATGAGGTCGAAATGACGGGCGCACCGGACTGGTCAATCGTGTAGCGATGCGGCGCACTGGCAGAGCCGGTGCCGAAGAGAGGCATGGCCACCCAGATCAGAAACATCATGATGGCAAAGACGGTGGCGATGACAAAAAGACCGCCCACCGAAATAACGCGACCGGCGAGCCGGTCCATAAGAACAACAGAGGTTTTTGTTTTCTTGTCGCGGGTGTAGATCACCGAACGGCGCGGGCCTTTTGAATCAGGTCCATTTTCTGCTGTCACATCAGTCATTCTGGCCACTACGTCAGATCAATAAACAAACGGGAAAGAAAAACCGGCGAAACAAGATTGTTCCGCCGGTTCCACCAGATTTACTTCAGGCCAAGCTTGGAGAGTTCCTGCTGGGCAAAAACGTAAGGCATGGGGAAGTAACCATCCTTGGCCGTATCGGCCTGACCGTCTTTCGAGAGCAGGAAGCGGAAGAATTCACCACGCAGCGGATCAAGAGCGGCGGAGGGGTTCTTGTTCACATAGATGTAGAGGAAGCGCGTGATCGGATAGGTGCCTGTATAGGCATTGTCCTGCGTGGCTTCGTGGCACTGACCATCACGACCGGCGATGGCAACTGCTTTCACGTCGGCTGTCTTGTAGCCGATGCCTGAATAACCGATGGCGAACTTGTCAGCGGCGACGCCCTGCACAACGGCAGAGGAACCGGGCTGTTCTTTGACATTGTCGCTATAGTCGCCGTTCACCATGGTGACTTCTTTGAAATAGCCATAGGTGCCCGACGCTGAGTTGCGGCCGAAAAGCGAAACAGGCTTTGACGCCCATTCGCCGGTGAGGCCCAAGTCGCCCCATGTTTTGATGGCAGGCGAACCCGACAGGCGGCTCTTGGAGAAGATGCCGTCAACCTGTGTCAGCGAGAGGCAGGTGAGCGGATTGTCCTTGTGGACGAAAACGGCGAGCGTATCGACGGCAACGCGAACTTCGGTCGGCTTGTAGCCGTATTTCTGTTCGAAGCTGTCTTTCTCGGCGCCTTTCATCGGACGCGACATCGGGCCCATCTGCGATGTGCCGGCGATCAGGGCGGGCGGGGCTGTGGACGAGCCCTTGCCTTCGACTTCGATTTTCACGCTCGGATATTTGGCGCGGAAACCTTCCGACCAAAGCGTCATCAGATTGTTCAGCGTGTCCGAGCCGATGGACTTCAGGGAGCCGGAGACGCCCTGTGTCTGCTGATAAGGCTGGTAGCGGCTATCGAGATCGATAGCCAGGGCGCTGGTCGCGGTGAGGCTCACTGTCGCGAGGCTCACGGCAAGTGCGCCGAGGATGGATTTGATGGGCTTCATGAGGAATTTAACCTTCAATGGTTGCAATTAAGCTTGTTGCAAAAGGCATGCAGCAAAAGGCGGGGCGAAGCGGTCAGCCCGCCTCAGGGCCATTCCTAATTTCGACCGGTGAAGATCAAGCAACGGTTTTGTGACGTGCGTGTGACAGTGTGATTCTGTGCAAAAAAGACACGAAAAAGGGAGAGCCTGTGAGGCTCTCCCTTGATAGGTCGCGTATCACCTGCGGGGCGGATATCAGAGATAGGGTGCGCGGATAATCGCGAAAATGACGGCCATGCAACTCATAAGGAATGCCAGTCCAAAAGGCACAATGGCGATCTGGATGAGTGCGCTCCAGCCCGAGACGGGGCCCGTCAGGGTGTCAAAATCGCCGTTCAGAAATTCTTCCAGTGTTCCTTGTGATGCATCCGGCGCGCGCGGCGGGGTCCGGCGGGCATTAAAGCTGTCGGCGGTGCGTTTCATCAGCCAGGGCGTGCCGAAAAAGGCGGCGAGAAAGACCATGTCAACGGTCAGCATGAAGGCCCCTTCGGCCTCGCCGCCGAAAGCCAGCCAAAAGGCCGCGAAGAGCCAGACCCAGGCAATGGCTGTCACCGCATAGACGCGGGGGTGAAGGTCGGTTGTGACGGCGACATTGCCCCGATGAGCGCGTGCGTATCCGGCTTGCGGGCTTTCGACGTGCATATTCATCTCAGTCTCCTTCTTTCTTTGCGGCTTTCTTTGCGGCTTTCTTTGCGGCCTGAACGGATGCTGCGGGATTGAAGAACATGCCGAGTTTGAGGCTGTCGGCGATGCGGCGGGCTTTTTCCAGAAAAGCGGCGGCGGTTTCGGGGGTGCAATTTCTTCGGGTGGCGGCTTCAAACAAAACGAGCCAACGGTCGAAATGATCGGGCCGGACCTGCTTCAGGCGCATATGCGCCACCATCGGCGCGCCCTTGTAGCGGCCCGACATCAGCATCACAGATGACCAGAAGGCGAACATCTTTTGCAGATGCGGTTCCCAGTCTTCGCCGATCACGCGGGCAAATATCGGCCCCAGCATTTCATCGGCCCTGACATGCCCGTAAAAATCCCGCACCAGACGCTCGATTTCTGCTTCGTCTGTCAAAGGCGGCGGCAAAGGCCTTCTGCCGGAAACAGCGGTCTCATTTTCGATGGTCATCATGAAACCTGTATAAGAAGTATTTCATATGCTTCTTATATAAGTTGCAAAATCCCCAAAAAGCAATATCCTGAATACCTGTTTAACTGCGGCAAAATATCCAGACCTGATACAGATCAACCGAGGCCGGAGGCCCGATCATGCGGCTTACGCTCTACACAGACTATGCTTTGCGGGTGCTGATGTTTCTGGCGCTCAAAGACGAAAAGCTCTCAACCATTCAGGACATTGCCGCGACCTATGATATTTCGAGCAACCATCTGATGAAGCTCGTTACGGAGCTTGGTCATGCCGGACTGATTGAGACCGTGCGCGGGCGCAACGGCGGCTTGCGGCTTGCTATGGCGCCTGAAGATATCAATATCGGCGCGCTGGTCAGGCGCACCGAAGATGACGGACAGCATGTGGAATGTTTCGATGCGGCAACCAACCAGTGCCGCATCACCGCGTCCTGCAAATTGCGCCACAAGCTGCGTGAGGCGCTTGACGCTTATTATGCCGTGCTTGACGAGGTGACGCTCGCCGATCTGGTGGTGCGGCCCCAACCGCTGCGACGGTTGCTGGCAATCGGGGCGGACTAGCCGGCGAGGCTCAGCACACGGGCGCGCTCGATATCGGCTTTGAGGGTGCCGGCCGCCAGATAGAAATGCACGGCCGACCAGATCCAGACAACCGAGATGGTGAGAAGCGCGTAACGCAGCGATTCCGCCTCATAAGCGGGCGCATAAAGGTCGCTGAGGATGCCTGCCAATTGCGGCCCCAGACCCATGCCGATGAGGTTCAGGATCAGGAACAGGATGGCAGAGGCTTGCGCCCGCATCCGCAGCGTCACAAGCGCCTGTGTCATGGCGAGCGCGGGGGCGATATAGGCCGCGCCTGCAAAGGCCGGGATAATGAACAGCATGAGCGCGGTGTATTTGTCGAAAGACAGGTACATGGCAATCGAGAAGGGAAAGCAGAGCGCCATGATGATGGTGACGACCCAGAGGTTCCAGCGGATGTCGCGCTTGCCGTAATGGTCGGCCAGCCAGCCGGTGAAGAACGTGCCCGCACCGCCTGCAAAGCCGATGATGAGGGCGAGCCATGTGCCGATTTCGCCGCTTTCCATGGCGAAGGACCGGTTGAGAAATCCCGGCAGCCAGATGACACCGGCATAGCCGCCGATGGCGGCAAGGGCTGTGGCAAAAGACAGATGGCGGAACGATTTTTGTGTCCAGAGATGGGCAAAGACCGCGCGCACTTTGATGGCGGCGCCTTCAACGACGATGCCGTCGGCATGACCGCGGGTCGGCTCTTTGATGGTGAAGCGCACAAGAACCGCAAGGAGAAGGCCCGGTGCGCCGACCATCATGAAGGCCACGCGCCAGCCATACCATTGGGCGACCCAGCCGCCGACGAGAAAACCGATGAGAATGCCCAGATTGATGCCGAGCGAATAAAAGCCCATGGCAGAGGCACGCTTTTCCGGCGGGAACATGTCGGCGATCATGGAATGCGACGAGGGGCCCGTGCCTGCCTCACCGACACCGACGCCGATGCGGGCCAAGGCAAGCTGCGTGAAGCTGCCGACATAGCCGCAAACGACCGTCATGGTGGAAAAGAGCGCGAGCGCCCAGGTGATGATGTTGCGCCGGTTGGAGCGGTCGGCCCAAATGGCAATCGGTACGCCCAATGTCGCGTAGAAAATCGCAAAGGCGATGCCGCCGAGAAAACCAAGCTGCGTGTCCGACAGGGCCAGTTCGACCTTGATATAGGGCATCAGGATCGAGAGGACCTGACGGTCCACATAGTTCGCCGTGTAAACAAGCATCAGCATGAAAAGCGCGTAGTTGCGGTAGGCGTTGGAAAATTCGCCCACATGTGCGCCTGAGGCCGGAGCAGCCTGTACGCTGCTCACCTGATCGGTCATTAAAATATCCTCCCCGTATTCCCTGACGGGCGCGGCACGCTTCTCCCCGAAGCGGGCCTGCCCGTTTTGTCGAAAGCCTAACAGCGGCGGGGACATAAGCAAGGGTGCGGGGCTGATAATCTGGCCCATGGCCATGTCCGTTTTTGGCGAGTCTTTTGCGGGCAGCATGGCAAGATGTGGTCATGACAAACGTGCCGGACCCAGACCAGTGCTACCGCGCCTTTCAGGCCAAGGACGCCCGTTTCGACGGTCGCGTCTTTGTCTGCGTCACGTCCACGGGCATCTATTGCCGTCCTGTCTGCCCTGCCCGCGTGCCCAAAAAGGCAAACTGCATTTTTGTCAGTAGTGCAGCAGCCGCCGAAGCGCGGGGCTTCCGCTCGTGCCTCCGGTGCCGCCCGGAAACCGCGCCCGGCACGCCCGCCTGGTCGGGCACGGAGGCGAGCGTGGCGCGGGCGCTCAGGCTGATCGAGGAAGGGGCGCTGGATGAAGACGGCGTTGAGGCGCTGGCGGCGCGTGTGGGGCTTGGCGAGCGGCAATTGCGGCGGTTGTTCCTTGAGCATATCGGCGCGACGCCGCAGGTGGTGGCGGGGAACAGACGGCTCCTTGCGGCCAAGCAATTGATCAGCGAGACCGACTTGGCAATGGCCGATATTGCCTTTGCGGCGGGGTTCCAGTCGCTTCGCCGGTTCAATGATGCGGTGCGCGCGAGCTATGGCGTGGCACCCAGCGCGCTCAGACGCGGACGCGCGCGCCTCACGCCCAATGATCCCATTACGCTCAGGCTCGGACTGCGGCCGCCGTTCAACTGGGCGCAGATGCTTGCCTATCTGCAATTCCGCGCGATGCCCGGTGTTGAGGAAATTTCCGCCGACACGTACAGGCGCAGCTTTCAACTGGGTGAGACACGCGGGCGGCTGACGGTACGGGCGGGCACGAAACCCAATACGCTTGATGTCGCGATCCTGATTGATGAAGCGGGGCGGACAAATTTTTCCGCCCCCATCCGTCAGATCGCAGCGCGCACGCGACGCATTTTTGATGCGGACGCTGACCCTGCCGCCGTTGCCGCCGCGCTCGGCCATGATGCGCTGCTGGGGCCGCGTCTCGCACAAGCCGGCGGCATACGCGTGCCGGGTGCCTTTGACGGATTTGAGCTTGGCGTGCGTGCGATTATCGGCCAGCAGGTCTCGGTGAAGGGGGCGACGACCATGGCGGGCCGCGTTGTCGCGCGCTGCGGCGAGGCGCTGACAAATGCGGATGGTGCGATCACGCATTATTTTCCGCGCGCGCATGTGCTGGCGGACGCCAATCTCGACGGGTTGGGGCTCACCGGCGGGCGGATCAAAACGCTGAAGGGTTTTGCCCGTGCGGTGGCGGACGGCGCGGTCACGTTCAGCCCTGCCGCAAGTCTCGATGAAAAAGTCGAAGAGCTTTGCGCGGTGGCAGGAATTGGTCCGTGGACGGCGCATTATATTGCGCTGCGCGCGGTCGGTGAGCCTGATGCTTTTCCCGCATCTGACTTAGGTTTGCGCAAGGCCGCAGGCAATGGTGAACCTATATCGACGAAGGAAATGGAAGCGCTGGCCGAAAAATGGCGGCCATGGCGGGGCTATGCGGCACTGCTTCTCTGGATGGTGCCGGATATTGATGATTTGCCCGTTGCAGCAGAATAGGAATTTGAAATGGCAAAGATTAAATCAAAAGAACTGAGTGTCACGCATCTGAAAACACCTATCGGCGTGTTGCAGGTGGCGGCCAGCGAAGACGGGCTGGTCGCTGTCGTGTTTCCGAGCGAGACAAAGCGCTCCTATGACAAGGCCAAGGGACCGGCGAAAGCGCAGGCACATCTCAACGCGGCGGTTGATGCTTTGAATGATTATTTCAAAGGCGCGCGCAAAGATTTTTCCGATCTGACGCTTGCGCCTGTCGGCACTGATTTTCAGATGAGTGTCTGGAAGGCGCTGCTCAAAATCCCGTTCGGCCAGACAAAATCCTATGGCGATATAGCGCGCGCGATCAAAAACCCCAAAGGGGTGCGCGCTGTGGGGCTGGCGAACGGCAAGAATCCCATTCCGGTCATCGTGCCCTGCCACCGCGTCATCGGCAGCAACGGGACGCTGACGGGCTTTGGCGGCGGGTTGCCGACAAAGAAGTGGCTGTTGGCGCATGAGGGCGTTGAAACCCCTGCCCTGCTTTAGCCCCATTCTCCAGACAATATGCTTTTGAGTTTGGAAAATAGTGCACCGCCTCACGGGGCCGCGCACAGTGAAACGAGAAGGATGCGTGTAATGCTAGGTCAGGGATATAACGGTTTTTTAGGCCTTATTATTCTGGTCCTCGACATCTATGCGATCATCAAGATCGTGCAGAGTTCTGCCGAACCGATCTGGAAAGCCATCTGGGTTGTGATTGTGCTGTTCCTGCCGGTGCTCGGCCTGCTGCTCTGGTGGTTTTTGGGACCGAAGAGCTAGTTTCTTTTCGCGTCGTAGCGAAGAAGAAGTAAGGAAGACCCTCACCCGTCAGCGGGAAATTAGTCCACCGGACTAATTTCTGAGCCGCTTCCGCCTCTCCCGCAAGCGGGAGAGGACTTAGAGGAACAATCCGGCTAAGTCTGCTTCGCCGTTGCGCGGGACGGCGATGATGGGTGTTGCGCCGACAAAGCGCGACATGACGTCGATGGTTTCGTCGAGCGTCACGGGGTTTTCCAGACTTTCGCTGACGACAATGGCGCGGGGCGCGAGATCATTGCGCGCCATCACGTCGAGCGTGGTCAGTGTGTGGCTGATCGTGCCGAGATAGGAGCCCACCACCAAGAGCGGTGCGAAGTCAGGGCCGTTCAGAGCTTTCATCCAATCCAATACTGTGTGCGTTGTGTTCAACGGCACGATGAGGCCGCCGACGCCTTCGATGACGAGCGGGTCATGGAGGTGCATGCGTGCTTTGCAGTGATTGATGAGTTCATTGAAATCAATCTCGACGCCGACGCGGGCGGCGGCCATGTCGGGCGACAAAGCAGGCTCAAAAACCCAGCGCGAGACAAGATCGATATTGTCGGTGATGACCTCTTCGCCAAGGGCGGCAAGGAGGGCTGCCGGATCGCTTAGCGGAAATGTATTTTCATCGACGCCGCTGACGATGGGCTTCAAGGCCTGCACGGGCAGGCCTTTTGCGCGAAGCTGGCGGATGAGCATGGCACTGACATAGGTTTTGCCGATGTCGGTGCCCGACGACGTTACAAAAATCGTGGTCATGTTACTCAGCCGCTTTGCGGGGGAGGATTTTGTCGCGCACGAGCGCCGCAAGCCGCGCGATATCAGTGGCTTTGTGCTGCGCTGTAAACGTAAAGCGCAGGCGCGCGGTGCCAGCGGGCACGGTCGGCGGGCGGATCGCCGTGACCAAAAACCCTTCGGCTTCCAAAAGCGCCGATGCTTTCAATGTCAGATCGGCGTCACCGAGGATCAACGGCACGATGGGGCTGGTCGCCAATGGCAGATTAAGCGCACGGGTGAAGCTCTGCGCCTGTTCAACGGGACGGCGCGCGAAGGCGGGGTCCGCTTCGATCACATCGAGTGCTGCAATGGCGGCAGCGACAGCGGCGGGTGTGAGACCTGTTGAATAGATCAATGTACGGGCGCGGGTGCGGATGAAATCGCACACCGCTTTTGAGGCGCAGAGATAACCACCGTAAGAGCCGATGGCTTTCGAGAGTGTGCCCATTTGCAGCGGCACGTTTGCTTTTGTATCGCCCATGAAGCTTGAGCCGCGACCTTCACCGACCACGCCGATACCATGGGCATCATCTGTCATCAGCCATGCGTCGTATTTTTCGGCAAGCGCCGCCAATTCGGCGACGGGTGCCAAGTCGCCGTCCATGCTGAACACACCATCGGTGACGATCAGGCAATTCTTTGCCGAGGCGCGATGGGCTTTCAAAATTTCTTCGACATGAGCGAGATCGTTGTGACGAAAAATATGCGCGGTGGCGTCGGAGAGTTTCGTGCCCATCAACAGACAGGAATGCGACAACTCGTCCGCCAGGATCAAATCATTGGGGCCGATGAGCGAGGGGATGATGCCGAGATTGGCGAGATAGCCGGAGCCGAAGATGACGCAGTCTTCGGCTTGCTTGAGTTTCGCCAGACGCGCTTCGAGCACGGTGAACAAAGGATGATTGCCGGTGACGAGGCGTGAAGCGCCCGAGCCTGTGCCATAACGCGTGGTCGCGGCATTGGCGGCGGCGATCACATCGGGGTGATGCGAGAGATTGAGATAATCATTGCAGCAGAAGGAAATCAGCGTGCGGCCATTGCGGCGGACTTCGACATCGGAGAAGCGATCTGTCTCGACCAAGCGACGGCGCAAGGACTGCGCCTCAAGCGCGTCGAGTTTTTGGCTGACGAATTGATCGAGCGAGCGGCTCATTGATTTACCGAGATCACGGGTTTGCCGATCATGCGGCGTTCGAGCAGACGTTGCAGCACATCGCCTGATTGTTCGAGCGGGAAGCTCGCTGTCGGTTCAGGATGAATTTTGCCAGCGATCACCCAATCGGTGAGCTGGCTCAGGAGAGGTCCGTTGACGCGCGGATTGGCGCGGATCTCACCGCCCCAATCGACGCCGACGAGAGAGGCGCGTTTCAACAGCGCGAGATTGAGCGGGAGTTTCGGAATCTCACCATTGGCAAAGCCGACAACGAGATGACGCCCCCCCGGCGCAAGGCAGCGGAAGGCGGTTTCGGAATAGGCGCCACCAACGGGATCGTAAACGACATTGACGCCGCGCTTTTCGACGAGGCCGTCCAAAACTTTGCGCCATTCGGGGTCGTTATAGTCCACCACCATGTCGGCGCCATGCGCGAGGGCCGCTGCGCGCTTTTCAATTGTGGAAGCGGCGGCAATGACGCGCGCGCCCATGGCCTTGGCAACGTCAATTGCCGCCATGCCGACACCACCAGCGGCACCGAGCACGAGGACAGTTTCACCGGCCTGCAATTTGCCGCAGGTCTGCAACCCATAAAGCGCTGTGCAATAAGAGACCAGAAAACCGGCGGCGGCTTCGGCGCTCATTTCGTCAGGCACGGATGTGCAGACGGCGGCGGGGAGCACAATTTTTTCAGCCAGTGCGCCGCGCGGCGACAGCGCCATGACGCGGGTGCCGATAAGGTCTGACGAGACGCCCTCGCCGACGGCTTCAATGAGGCCTGCGACTTCGGAGCCCGGCACGAAGGGGAGCGGCAGTTTCACCTGATAGGTGCCGCGCACGAACAGCGCATCGACATAGCCAAGGCCCGCAGCCTCGACGGCAAGGAGCACTTCGCCCTCGCCCGGCACGGGTTCGGGGAGGTTTTCAATCGCGAGGCCTGACGGCTCTCCGTAAGTGACGCAGCGTATCGCCCGCATGGTCTTAACCTTTGGCAGCTATTGAGTTTTCGGGCGGCAGCCTAGCCTGCCTTGCATTGCGAGGAAAGCTGCCTATGCTTCGGAAAATCCGGTTCCACCCCAGCGCATTTCAGGGGAATAGCAGTCCATGACGATCCAGACCCGCATCGAAGACCAGCCCAAAGCCCCCAAGCCGCAGCAGGTGGCCGCCCGCACAAATCCCGATGAGGTTCGTCACGACTGGACCAAGGACGAATTGCAGGCGCTGTGGGACCTGCCCTTCAATGACCTCATGTTTGAAGCGCAGCTGGTGCATCGCCGCTGGTTCAAGGCGCATGAAGTGCAGATGTCCACGTTGCTCTCGATCAAGACAGGCGGCTGCCCCGAAGATTGCGGCTATTGCGCGCAAAGCTCGAAATTCGATACGGGGCTTAAAGCCTCCAAGCTCATGGAAGTTGAAAAAGTGATCGCGGAAGCGCGCAAGGCGAAAGACGCCGGTGCGACACGCTATTGCATGGGTGCCGCATGGCGCGAACCCAAAGACCGCGACATGGACATGGTCTGCGCCATGGTCGAGGGCATCAAAGATATGGGCATGGAAACCTGCATGACACTTGGCATGTTGTCGGGCCAGCAGGTGCACCGCCTCGCGCAGTCGGGTCTCGATTATTACAATCACAATGTCGATACGTCGGAAGAGTATTATCCCAATGTCATCACAACGCGCACGTTTCAGGACCGGCTCGATACGCTGGAACGCGTGCGCAATGCCGGCATCAATGTCTGCTCCGGCGGCATTGTCGGCATGGGCGAAAGCCAGTCGGATCGTCTCGGCATGCTGATGGCTCTCGCGAACCTGCCTGAGCATCCGCAAAGCGTGCCGATCAATATGCTGATGCCAATGGAAGGCACGCCGCTCGGCATGTCTGAGAAAGTTGATCCCATCGACTTCGTGCGGATGATTGCGGTTGCCCGCATCATCATGCCGATGTCGGTTGTGCGTCTTGCCGCTGGTCGCGAGCTTATGTCGGACGAGCAGCAGGCCTTGTGCTTTATGGCCGGAGCGAACTCCATTTTTGTCGGTGAGAAATTGCTCACCGCCAAAAACCCTGAAGCGGATAAGGATCAGGTGTTGTTCAAGAAGCTCGGCATTCAATCCATGCCTGCGCATAGTTGCCCGTCGGAAAAAGACGTGTCAGCCCGCGCCTGATGAGTTTTTAGCCCATCGCCAGACCGGCATTGAGTTCGGCGCGCCAGTGAGCAAGCCGCTCCTTCAGTTTTGATTGAACGAGATAAGGCGTCATGTCCTCCTCTTCGAAACGCTCGATCACTTCATAGACCATGTTTTCTTGACCGTGTGTGTTCCACGCGGCCTGCATGTCTTTGATGCGGTGATTGCCCATGCCGAGCTGAAACCAGATGCCGTTTTGCTGGGCGTCCAAGTTGCGGCTCGGACCCAACCATCGCTCATTGGTCACGATGCAGCGCACGGCGAAAATGCCGGGTGTTACTTTTTTCTCTTTGTAGTCGCGTACAATCTGGCGCTTTTTATCTTTTTCCATTTCAGTCTCGCTTCGGCAATGTGCGGCGCGGAGGCAGCGGCGGCACGATGCGCGTGAGTTTTTGGTTCAAACGATAATGCGCGGCGGCGTCGAGCGGTTGCGACCAATCGCGGCCGATCGCTTCCCAGTCGGGATCGGACACATCGAGCCCCAAACTTTTCAATAGCCCGCCGGGCACAACAACGAATTGAGCGCGGAAGGGAAAGAGGAAACGGTCTTTGCCTTTCAACGCCGCTTTCGCTTCGTCGTAAGTGGCAAACCAGGCGTTGAGATAAAAGCTCGTTTGCACGGGAAATAAGCGCGTCGTGTCGAAGGCGGGAAGTTCGATGTGAACCTCCGCTTTCAGATGCGACCAATCGCGAAAGCCCATTTCGCGCGCGATGACGTTCAAGGCATGCTTGCGCTGCACGCGCGCCTTGTCGGCGAGCAATGTGTTGGCGTTGTCGTCGGGCCATAAAATGGCGAGACGATGCGCAGCACCAAAGGCGCGGCGTTTGTCCTCGCTCTGAAAATCTTTGAGCAAGCGGGACGCTCTAATTTTATATTCGTCGAGCGCGGGGATGATGGATGTGGAATTGGGGTCCGTTCGCACGGTTTTCTCCTCAGGTCTGAAAACCACTGGTCCGAACAGCGGCAAACATGAGAGGGCGATGCGAACTAAAGAGGCGTCGTCTCAATCATCAGCGAAGGTGAGTTCCTCTTTTTCGGACGATTGGCACCCTTCGCGGCACCAGCGCGCTGTTTAGCTCATAAAAGGAATTTTGCCAAGCGGGGCGAAATCCGCCTAAATGCGCGGGCTCACAAAGGACAGACCGCATGCAAATTCCCCCGCTGAACCCCGCCATTAAAAACGCGCCCGCGTGGCTGCTTGAAGGGTCCAAGCATTTGTGGATGCCTTACACGCAGATGCAGACCGTGCCGATGGCACTGCCTGTCGTTGCGACCAATGGTGTTCGCCTGACGCTCAATGACGGGCGCGAATTGGTGGACGGCACATCATCATGGTGGACGGCGGCGCATGGCTATAATCATCCGCATATTCGCGAGGCGGTGGCCAAGCAGCTTGAGCGCATGCCGCATGTGATGCTGGGCGGGATTGCGCATGAGCAGGTGCTGCGGCTTGCGACGCGTCTCGCAAAACTTTTGCCCGGTGATTTGGGGCATACGTTCTTTTCAGAGAGCGGGTCTGTCTCTGTTGAAATCGCGATGAAGATGGCGGTGCAATACTGGATCAACAAGGGCGCGAAGGGGCGCACACGCTTTGTTGCCTTTCGCGGCGGCTATCACGGCGACACGCTGGCCACCATGTCGGTTTGTGATCCCGATGAAGGGATGCATGCGCTGTTTAAAGGCGCCATTGCTGAACAACTCATCTGCGATCTGCCGACGACGCCTGAAAAGGTTGAGGCGTTTGATGCGTTCCTGAAAGCACACAAACACGAAGTCGCCGCTGTCATCACCGAGCCTTTGGTGCAGGGCGCGGGCGGGATGCACTTCCATGATGTGGAAACGCTGCGGGCTTTGCGCGAGGCGTGTGACCGCCATGATGTGCTGCTGATCCTTGATGAAATTTTTGTCGGCTTCGGGCGCACAGGGTCAATGTTTGCCTGCGACGCAGCGGGGATCGTGCCTGACATTGTGACGCTGTCGAAGGCACTCACCGGCGGCACGATGGCACTCGCCGCCACTGTCGCACGGGCGCATGTGTTTGAAGCGTTTCTGGGTGAGAGTGCGTCGCGCGCGCTGATGCATGGTCCGACCTATACAGGCAATGCGCTGGCTTGCGCGGCGGCGAACGCGTCGCTTGATTTGTTTGAGCGCGAGCCGCGCCTGGAACAGGTGGCGGCGATTGCCAAACAACTCACGAAAGAATTGGAACCTGCCCGCGCGATGAAGGGCGTCGTTGACGTGCGCGTCAAGGGTGCCATCGGTGTCATCGAGCTTGAAAGCATCCGCGATGCTGACGAGATGAAGCGGCGCTTTGTCGAGATGGGGGTATTCCTGCGGCCGTTCGGACGCATCGTCTATACGACGCCGCCTCTGGTCATTGAGGCGACTGATCTGACGCGCCTGACCGATGCCATGATCGTTGCCGTGGGGGAGAACTGAGATTTTGCCTCTCTTTTAATCAGAGGTGTGTGACTCTGCGGCCACTCTCCCTAGCGGTTGTTATCCACACCCTATCCTAAATGTTGAGACAAATGGGAGCAGACACTAGTCTCACATCAGTCTCCGGGGGGAGCTGATTCGCGCGGGTCACGCGCTGTCCAAAACTTCCGCGAAACTCACCAACCAAAGAGGCGTAGGGCGCGCCTTGCGGAATGTTTTATTCAATCCGACCAATCGCCCGCTTAAAGACTGGGAAGCTCACCACATGCATGTCATCGCGTTTGCGTCACAAAAAGGCGGTTCGGGCAAAACAACTTTGGCCGGTCATATTGCGGTTGAAGCCGAGCGCGTCGGCGCGGGGCCTGTCGCCCTTGTCGATACCGACCCGCAAGGCTCGCTGTCGCAATGGTGGAACGCGCGCGAAGCCGAACGGCCCTTTTTCGTCAAAGCCTCTATCGAGGGTCTGAAAAATGACCTCGCACGTCTCAAAGACGGCGGCGTGCGCCTCGTCATTATCGACACACCGCCCGCGATCACGGCGACGATCGGCCATGTGATCGGATTATCCGACCTTGTCGTCATCCCAACGCGGCCAAGCCCCCACGATCTCCGCGCGGCCGGCGCCACGGTGCGCCTCTGCGAAGAGGTCGGAAAACCCTTGATTTTTGCCGTAAACGGGGCCTCCCCCCGCGCCCGCATCACAACAGAAGCCGTGATCGCGCTGTCGCATCACGGCCCGGTCGCACCCTCCATCGTGCACCAGCGAATCGACTTTGCGTCCTCCATGATTGACGGGCGCACGGTTATGGAAATCGCGTCCCAGACCAAATCGCCCGAAGAAATCGGTGAATTGTGGAGCTTTCTGTCAGATCGCCTAATGGGACGGGAGACATCGCCGTTGGCGTCAGCTAATTTCAGAACGTCGCTCCGCGGTGCCGCCTGAGCGCGATCTGGAAAGATAGCCTATGTCTAAAAAGCCTGCTTCGTTGACCAGTGACCTGCTTGCGCGCAAGGGGGAAGCCGAGCCGTCAACCATTGATCCCGCCGCGCGCATGACCCTGTCGGCGGGGCCAGGCTATGACGATCATAATGGCGGCGAATACGGCAGCGGACGACGCGAGCCGCGTCTTGATGATGAGCCTGACTATCGGGACGAGCCGGTGCCCGAAATGCTGAACCGCCGTCCAATGCCGCCTGAACCTGAAATCATCTATACGGCGGAAGAAACCCATGGCGGCGGCAGCAGCGCCCGCCTCGCCATTATCGCCGTGCTGGGCCTTGTCATTGTCGGCGGTATTTTCCTCGGTATGTCGGGTCAGGAGAAAAACAGCGTTGCGCCGGTTGCGAGTGTGGCCCCGGTGGCGACAGAGGGCACAACGCCCGACACGGCAAGCGTGACGCCTGCACCGGAAACGACCGCGCCTGTCGCCATGAGGCCAGGGTCGCCTGAAGCAGTGACGACAACGCCCGTCCCGTCCGGCAACGCGCCGCTCAACATTGCTCCCAATGCGACTGCACCCGTTGCCCCTCTGACCGAAGTACCCGTAAGCGAAGCGCCGGTTGTCGAAGCGGCACCCGTTGCTGAAACACCTGTCATTGCAGCGCCTGTCGCGCCTAAAGCACAATCAGGCGGGCCTTATGTCGTGCAGCTTCTGGCCCTTCAGGATGAGGGCGCTGCCAAAGCCGCGTGGAAAAAAGTCTCCAAGAAATATTCAAACATTCTCGGCGGGCACGCGCTCGATATTGAGGAAGCAGACCTCGGGGCCAAAGGCACATGGTACCGTGTTCGCGCGGCGGGCTTTCAGAGCAAGTCGGCAGCGGTGAGCGCCTGCGCCAAGCTCAAAGCCGCAGGCCAGGACTGCATGGCGAAGAAGCGCTGATTTCTATTTTGATTTTGGACTTAAACGGCGGAGGAAACACCTCCGCCGTAAACCTATCGGGGTTGATATGATTGAAGCTGTGATCTGGGATTTCGGCGGCGTGCTGACATCAAGCCCGTTTGAGGCTTTTGCGCGCTATGAGCGCGAGCGCGGCCTGCCCATTGATTTCATTCGCGGTATCAACGCGACAAACCCCGACACAAATGCCTGGGCTTTGTTTGAGCGCTCGGAAGTGACGCTTGATCAGTTTGATGAAATCTTTGCCGAGGAAGCCAAGGCCAAAGGCCATGAGGTGCGTGGCCGCGCGGTTGTTGAGCTTCTATCAGGCGACATCCGCCCCGCCGTGGTCAATGCCCTTAAAATCTGCAAGACCCGCGTCAAGGTCGGCTGCATCACCAATAACGTGCCTGCAGGCCATGGGGCCGGCATGGCGCGCTCGTCCGAGAAGGCTGCCGAAGTCGCCGCCGTCATGGCGTTGTTTGATCATGTGATCGAAAGCTCGAAACTCGGCATCCGCAAACCCGATCCGCGCATCTACGAGTTGGCCTGTCAGACACTCAACGTGAACCCCAAATCTTGCGTCTATCTCGACGATCTCGGCATTAACCTGAAACCGGCCAAGGCGCTCGGCATGACTACAATCAAAGTGGGCGATCCGGTGATCGCGTTGAAAGAGCTTGAGGCTGCCGTCGGGTTTCCGCTCGCTTAATCTCACGCACACAAGCATTGCTTGAGCGCGCGCGCCCTTCGGGCCTATCCTTCCGCTTAAGGGACATGCGGGAGGATAAAATGCTCAGACCAAAGGCAGAAAAACTGTCACTCGACGGCGGACCAGATCTCAAAGACCCGGACCTTTATATGCGCAATGAACATCAGGAAGTGTTCAAAGCGTTGCGCGCGACGAGCCCCGTCTATTGGAATCCCGAGGCCGACGCCGCAGGCTTCTGGGCGATCACGCGCTATGATGATGTCGAAGCCATTTCCAAAAATCCGGCGCTTTTTTCATCCGCCAAAGAAAATGGCGGACACCGCATTTTCAACGAAAATGAAATCGACGAGAACAACACAGAAGCGAGCATGATCTCGCTTGATCCACCGACACATGCCGCCTACCGGCGCATGGTGACGCCGGGCTTTGTGCCCAAACGCATTACAGGCATGGAAGACCGCATCCGCGCCCGCGTGATACGCCTGCTTGATCGTCTTGAGACACGCGGTGCCAATGGCAATGAAGTTGAGTTTGTTGATGCAGTTGCCGCAGCACTCCCCATTGAAGTGCTGGCCGAACTTTTCGGCGTGCCCGACAGCGACGGACCGAAGCTTTTTGAATGGTCGAATGCCACTGTCGGCGAAGACGATCCGGAACTGCGCGTCTCAGACGACTATATGCGCCAATGCATTATCGAAATGGCAACTTATGCCGCCGGTCTCTGGCAGGCACGTGTTGAGACGCCCGGCGAGGATCTGATCTCGATGCTCGCCCATTCAAAAATTCCCAATGCCAGTGGCGTTGCCGAGCCGATGAGCTTTGCGACTTATATCGGTACGTTTATTTTGCTGGTCGTCGCGGGCAATGAAACAACACGCAATTCGATTTCAGGCGGGCTGCTGGCCTTGAGCGAAAATGAAGACGAGCGCAAAAAATTACTCAGTGATCCTTCGCTCATTCCCAGTGCCGTTCAGGAAATTATCCGCTGGGTCAGCCCCGTACTGCATATGCGCCGGACCGCAACGGCTGACACGGAACTCGGCGGCCAGAAGATCGCCAAGGGTGACAAGGTGGTGATGTGGTATGCGTCGGCCAATCGCGACGAGACGAAATGGAAAGACCCTTTCACATTCGACGTCACGCGCTATACGGACACGCATGCGGCCACGCAGCTTGGCTTTGGTGTGGGGCAGCATTTCTGCCTCGGCTCACGACTCGCTGAATTGCAGCTCCGCATTCTCTTTGAAGAATTGCTGAAGCGCTTTCCCGATATTCATGTCTCGGGTCCGGTGCGCCGTCTGCGCTCGAACTTTATTGCGGGCATCAAAGAAATGCCGGTGAAGCTCACACGCTAAGTGTCACATACAAAAGAGCCCGCAACCGTTTCCGGTTGCGGGCTTTTCTTTAGCGGTAAGTCGGGCTTAATTGGCGGCGGCGCGCGCGGCGGCCGTTCCTGCCGCATCCAGTCCGATTTCCTTGGCGAGGCGTTCGATCATCGCCACTTCGACACGGGCAAGCTGACCATCGGCAAGTGCCACTTTCCAAAGCATGGTCACAACATCCTGACGCTCTTTGTCTGAAAAATGTTCCGCAATCGTGCGTGTGAAAATGCTTTCCCCATAGGGCAGGCGCTGGCGCTGCTCGGCGACATCGACCAAGGTCTTGGCCTCGTCAGCGGACAATGAAAATTGCTCCGACACGATGCGGCTGATGGCCTTGTGTTCCTGATCGTCAAAATTACTGTCGCGGCGGGCAGCTTCGACCATCAGGGCGGCAGCAGCCAGTTGTTTAACATTGGTTGAAACGGGGGCCGCACCGGCACCGCTCGTTTTTACTTTCAGAGCCGAAACGATTTTTTCCAGCATGTGACTCAAGCTCCTCTATCAGCGCAGGCCCGGTCTTGCCGGGGGCGCTTACCAGCCTCAATAAGACCCCCACAAGATAGGCCTGATTTGGCAATGTGCAATGGACTTATGGGTGAATTCAACCGGCGCGGGGGACTGCCCCCGCGCCGGCCAAAGCCTAGTGCGACATCAGATTGGACCGGCGCTTCACAGGCGCTTTGCGCGGCAAGAGAATGTCGAGAATGACGGCAAGGGCGGGCAGAACTGTGACCGCCATGACCATGTTGACCATGAACATAAAGGTCAGCAGCAATCCCATATCGGCCTGGAATTTCAACGCCGAGAAGGCCCAGGTGGACACACCAATGGCGAGCGTGATGGCGGTGAAGAACGTCGCCATGCCCGTTTCTTCCAAAGCGAGCTGGAAGCACTCGGTGATGTTCTTACCTTCGGCCAGATGGAACTGGATGCGGTTGTAAATGTAGAAGGCGTAGTCAACGCCGATACCGACGGCGAGCACCATCACAGGCAGTGTCGCGATGGTGAGACCGATCTGCAGCACTTCCATGAACCAATAGCCAAAGAAGGTGGCAAAGGTCAGCGGCAGACAGCAGGCAATGACCGCGCGCCAGTCACGATAGGTGAGTGTGACAAGTGCGATGATCACGACATAGACCCAGAGCATCATCGGCAACTCGCCTTCCGTGATCTCTTCATTCACGGCGGCCTGTACGCCCATATTGCCCGACGCCAGACGGATATTGACGTCCGCCATTTTGTTGGCTTCGCGCCAGTCTTTCACCGCCTGGATCACGGGTGTGATCGTGGTGGCTTTGGCATCGGTCAGGAAGATCTGCACCGGCAGAATGGTGCAGGCCTGGTTCATCAGAGCGGCACTACCGGGCACGGTCGCGACGGCTTGCGCCAGCGCGTCCTTGTTGCGCGGAATGTCATTCCATTTCAGGTTGCCTTCGTTCCAACCGGCAGATGATCCTTTGACGGCGAAGGGCAGCGAGATGACAAGCGCGACACCCGGCTGGTTTTCCATGTACCAGGAAAAGCGGTTGAGGAATTCCAGCGTCGGATAGTCAACACAAGCATCAGGCTTCGTTTCGACAACGACGGTGAGCTGGTTGAGGCCGAGCGAATATTTCTGAGCAATATCGCGGCTATCAACATTGTAGCGCGCTTCCGCGCGCAATTCCGGCGCACCGGCATGAAGCGCGCCGACGGTGCGGAAGCTCGAAATATAAACCGCATAGGCAAAGAACGAGGTCGCGACCACGAGCGTTACAACTGCAGCTTTGGGCTCTGCCACCTTGCCCAGGAAGCGCATGATCTTGAGGCGACCTTCGCGGGATTTAGCAACGCGGGCAGCAAAGCCTTCGTCAAATTTCATGTAAGACACAACAAGCGGCAACATGATGAGATTGGTGATGATCTTGAGCGCCACACCGATGGAGGCGGTGATCGCAAGTTCACGGATCATGCCGACCGGAATGAGATAGAGCGTACCGAAACCCACAAGCGCCGTGATAAGCGCCATGGTGCCCGGCACAAGAAGGCCGGAGAAGCTTGCACGTGCCGCCTGATCGCTGGTGGCACCTGCACTGAGTTCGGCGGTGACAAGATTGATCTGCTGTACGCCATGGCTCACACCGATGGCAAAGACGAGGAAGGGCACGAGCACGGCCAGCGGATCAAGCCCGTAGCCGAGCAAATTCAGCAATGCGAATTGCCAGACCACCGATGTGAGCGATGAAAAGAGCGTGGCGAAGGTCAGCAAGACCGAGCGCGAATAGAGATAGACCGACAAAGCCGTCAGCAGGAAGGCAATGAAGAAGAAGACAAGCACACCATTGGCACCGTCGGCAATATCGCCTGTTGATTTTGCAAAGCCGATGATGCGGACGGTGAAGTCATCACTCTCATATTTTTGACGGATTTGTTTTTCGAGTTTGGCTGCGAGATCAAAATAATTGAGCGCCTGACCCGTCGAAGGGTCAAAATCCTGCAACTCAGCTGAGACCATCGCCGAGGTGAAATCATTGGAGACGAGACGACCGACAAAGCCGCCGCGGATGACATTGCTTTCGATTTTCTTCAGGGCCTGCGGCGTCATCGTATCGGCGGTCACTTTGCCGGAGATCACGTCTTCGGCGCTGATACCGTCTTCAGTGATTTCGCGGTAGCGCGTATTCGGTGTCCAGAGCGATGTCACCGTGGGGCGCGAGACCCCGGGCAAAAAGAACACTTCGTCAGTTAGCTCTTTATATTTTTTGAAAAATTCTTTGGTCCAGATACTGCCGGTCTTGGGCTCCAGCACGACAATGATGCGGTTCGAACCAAAAAGTTGATCGCGATATTGCTGGAAGGTTTTGACGTATTCGTGGCCGATCGGCAGCTGCTTATCAAAACCTGCCGTCATGTGCAGGTTGAAAGCGAAATAGAGACCGACAATAGTCACGGCCGCCAGTGTCGCCAAAATGACCGGACGCAATCCAAAGACAACATTCTCAAGAAACTTAATCATCGACACCTGCTCCCACGCGCTGCCGCGGATTTCACGCGACAGGCTCATTCGATTTCCAACACGTTTCTACCGGTCGCCGGATCGCCTATGCAGGCGGCCAGCCACCAGCTCACTTCAGCCGGATCTCGGAGGTGTCTGACAGCAGTGCTGAGGCGCGCGCAGATCGCGTGTCGCCTTGCGCCCTGTCAGGAATTCCCTCCCCTTCAATGCCGCTCTTTTTTACAGCCACACCCGGTCCCCACCGGATGCAGCCAAAGCGTTCATCGCCCTCTGCTTTGAGCGATAGCATAAATTTGACGGGCTGTAACGGGGCCGCGTTTAAATTCAACAACTTACAATTGTGAAACTAACGCCATGCCTGCATTTTCATGCAAAACCCGCGTAAAAGTGACGGGAACGTCACTTTTGCCTTGACCTTGGTCACACTTGCTTATGTAATTGTCAGTAAGAATTGGGTCATCCCCCGTTGGGGGCGTGCGCGTTGGCGGGCGTCTCCGGTGAATTCAACGGCCCTACCTGCATTTTCAATAAATCTCTGGGAGAAAAACCTGATGAGCGACGTTCGCCAGATTACTAAAGACGAAGCCTATGACGCCGTCGCGCCTGACGATTTTCCGGCGATGATGAATGTGGACCGCTACAGCGCGCGCTCCACCGCTTTCGACAAAATCATCTCAGCGACGCATGACCATTTCTGGGACCCGCTCGACAAGAAGTACATTGATTATTCGGAAGCCTTCGACATCGAAAACGAATTCATCCTGCCGGAAGAGTTCATCATCGAACTTAGCCTGCCGAGCTTCAAGTCTCTGACGCAGAAGCAGCGCGTGCGCTTTGCCAATGAAAGCGCGCGTTGGATGCTCTCCTCGATCCTGCACGGCGAACAAGGTGCGCTGAACCTCTCGTCCAGCCTCTGCCATGTGCTGCGCGATCCGGGCGCACAGGAATATGCGGCCAACCAGACACGCGAAGAAGCCCGTCACGTCACAGGCTTTGCCAAATATATTCAGGCACGGTGGGGCAAGCCCCTTCCCGTCGGCAAGACACTCGGCGACCTCCTCACCGACATTGTCGGCGCGCGCGAAGTCTATAAAAAGATCGTCGGCATGCAGATGCTCGTTGAAGGCCTCGCCATGGGCGCTTTCGCGACCTTCTATGCCAATGCGCGCGATCCGCTGCTCGTCAAACTTATGCAGCTCGTGATGACGGACGAAGCCTTCCATCACAAGTTCGGCAAAATCTGGGCCGACCGCACGATCCCCAAACTCGACAAGGAAGAACAGGACATCATCGAAGACTGGGCGGCCTCGTGCTTCCAGACATTGCTGTTCAACCTCGTGAACCCTGAGCAGAAGCAGATTCTCTACAAAGAGTTCGGTATCGACTGGCAGACGGTCACCAATGAAATGATCGAAGCCGTCACCGACGACAAGCGCCGCGAAGACATGAAGGAAGCCACCAACATCTTCCGCGTGCTCATCAAGACGCTCCTGAAAGCCGGCATCATCACCGAACGCACAAAGGCCTTCTACTCGACCTATGTGGACATGGACGAGCTGAAACAGGAAGGCGACCGCATGGTCGGTGACGACATTGCCGAGGACGGCATCCGTTATCTCCAGAAAATCAATTTCGGTGCCAATGTCGATGCGTTGAAGAACATTTCGATCAACGCTGCCGAGTAAGACTTTTCTACTCCTCCTCGGAGTACTGCACTTGAAGGGCGACCCGATAACGGGTCGCCTTTTTCTTTTTTATTTTATCCGGCGGGCCGTTCGACGGATCGGGCAAATCCCGTTAGGCTCGCCTTTATGTTTGATCCTGCAACCCTTGATGCACTCTATAAAGACATCGCGCCCGCCAGCGCTGATCTGCCCGCGCCTGCACATTGGGTCCTTGCGGGCGAAGGCCTGTGGGGGAGCGTTTATGATCTGTCCGACGGCACGATGCTCAAAGTCGTGCGCCGTCATGGCGGGCTCGGCAACGGCGAAACATTGCATCACCGCGAAGTTCAGGCCCTTACATTGCTCAATGGCCTGACAACCGATTATGTGCGCGTACCGAAACTTGTCGGGGCGGCCCCTTTCACCAACAGCTATCTGGGGTCCGCGCCACCGCTTGCCGGTTGGGTGCGAATGGAAGGCTTACAAGGCCGGCGCCTCAGCACCGACAGCGTCCTTTCAAGCCCCGCACGCTCACGCGATTTGCTCGGTGAACGCATCGGCGCGGCGATTGCTGATTTCAATCTCGCCGCCACGCGGCTTGCCGAAGCGGCCGGGAGCAAACTCGCCGACACAATCACACGCAGCCTGATACTTGCGCGCAACCAACTGGGCAGCGCTGAAATGCACCGCGCTTGCGACGCGATTGCCAAAGCGTGGCTGGATTTATGCGCGCAAGGTCCGCTCGTCTTTGTACATGGCGACCTCAACCCTTCTAACATCATCGACAATGGAGCCGACCAGCCTTTGGGTCTTGTTGATTTTGCCGAGAGCGGCTGGAGCCTTGCAGAGACAGAGTTCCGTCACTTTGAACCATTGGGCGCGATGCGTGACAGTGCCTTTCGCGGTTATACGGCGCGCAGCGGCAACCCGCCCGATCTCAAGGCCTATTATCTCGCGTCTGCCGCCGACGCGCTGATGGTGATTGCACTCAGAGGCAACGCGGGCCATCCGCGCGACCAGATGCGCCGCACGGGATTGCTACGTCATTGCCTGCATGAGGCCGGTCTCACAGAGACCATGTCAGAGCCATGAGCCCGGCACCGCACATACCTGACGATGAACCCGAAGACAGTTTTCGTCTGTTTGACGGACGCCAATCGCCGACGGCGGCCGCCGTGCAGCGCGGTTGCGCGCGGCTTTTGGCGCAGATGAATTTTACGCCGGTCACGGAGCTGACACTCATCACGGGCCGTCGCGCCGACATGATCGCGCTCGGTTCCAAAGGCGATATCATCATCATCGAAATTAAATCAAGCATTGCCGACTATATGGCGGATCAAAAATGGGAAGGGTATCTCGATTTTTGCGACCGCTTTTTCTTCGCGGTGCCTGCTGAGTTTCCGCCTGACCTCCTGCCCGATGACGTCGGCTATATCGTCGCTGACAGGTTCGGCGCGGAAATTCTGCGCGAAGGATCGCACGACACGCGGCTTCCGCCCGCGCGCCGCAAGGCGCTGACGCTCCTCATCGCGCGTGTTGCGGCAAGGCGTATCATGCGGTTTCTCGATCCGGAATAAAGCTGTTTGCGCGTCTTTACTTCGGTGCGCGTTTGGCCAGGATGCGCTGCAATGTGCGGCGATGCATATTGAGGCGACGCGCGGTCTCGGAGACGTTTCTGTCGCAGAGTTCATAAACGCGCTGGATATGCTCCCAACGCACGCGGTCGGCCGACATTGGATTTTCCGGCGGATCGGCCTTGTCGCCTTCTTTGGCGAGCAACGCTGCTTCAATGGCGTCGGCGTCGGATGGTTTGGCGAGATAATCGACCGCCCCGAGTTTCACCGCCGCCACAGCGGTTGCGATATTGCCATAGCCTGTCAACACGACGATGCGCGCTTCGGGACGGCTTTCCTGCACCGCAGCGACGACATCAAGACCATTGCCGTCTTCAAGCCGCAGATCGACGACGGCGAAGGCCGGCTTTTTGGCACGCGCCATGTCTTTACCGTCTTTGACCGTATTGGCCACCGTCACCTCGAAGCCGCGCGTTTCCATGGCGCGGGCAAGACGCGTGAGGAAAGGGGCATCGTCATCGACGAGCAGCAATGTCCTGTCGGTAGGAATGAAGGGCTTTGCTGCGTCCTCAACTTTGTCGGTCATTTTTTGCACTTAAGTTGGAGGTTCTGGGGCTTAGAGGCTTTCGGGGTCGGAGTTTAAATCGAAAGCGGAATGAAGGCCAATATATAGAAATCCTTGATGAACAGTTGGCTAATAACGTTCATTCACGCCTTTAACGGAAACGGGCTGTCGGCTTCAATGGCCTCGCGCGGCCAGGTGACGGTGACTTGCGCCCCTGCCTTGCCGTCCTGACGATTAGCAATCTCCACTTTGGCTTTGGTGCGTTCAAGGAGTGTCTTGGCGATGAAAAAACCAAGGCCCATACCTTCATGCTCCCCTTCGGTGTCGGTATCGGCGCCAGTGCCGCGTGCCAGAGAACGGGGCCGTGTCGTCACATAGGGCTCACCAAGCTTTTCGATCACGTCCGGCGCAAAACCCGGACCATCATCGATGATCGAGAGCATAATTTTACCCGACGTATAGACGACAATCAGCGCCACCTCGCTCTTAGCAAAGTCCGCCGCATTTTCGATGAAGTTTCCTAAGCCATAAAGTATTTCAGGACGCCGCCAAATTTCTGGCTCAACTGCATCCTGCTCTCCGGCCAAAATCGAAACCGAAAAATGTACATCAAGATCGCGATGCGGGTTGATGACTTCATCAAGCAGCACATGAAGGGGCAAGCGCGAATAAAGCGCATCCTCGCCCTTGGGTTCGCGTGACAGACGGCCTAGAATTTCTTTGCAGCGTTCAGCCTGGCTCGCCAGCAACACGAGATCTTCCTGCATTTCTTCCGGCGTGAGACCACCGCGCAAAAGCTCTTTGGCGACTAAGGCGATGGTGCCGAGCGGTGTGCCAAGTTCGTGAGCGGCGGCGGCGGCAAGACCATCTAATGCGGAGAGACGTTGCGCGCGGGCGAGCACAAACTGCGTCGCTGACAAAGCCGCCGACATGCGTTTTGATTCTTGCGAAATCCGCCACGCATAGGCGGCCATGAAACCAAGACCCAGTGAGATCGCCACCCAATTGCCGACGAGATAGAGATCCGGCACGACGAAATGCTCGTCCGGCTTCCATGGCAGCGGCATATGAAAAAAAGCAAGCGACGTCACATAAATAAGTGAGAGAATCAGAAGCGCGATGGTGGAGCGCAGAGACAATGTTGTCGCTGAAATTGTTACCGGTGCCATAAACAAAAGCGCGAAGGGATTTTGCAATCCGCCGGTGAGAAACAACAAGACGGCAAGCTGCGCCAAGTCGATAGCAAAATAAACCGCTGCTTGCCAATCAGGCAGGCGAATTGTCTTTCGATAGCGCAATGTCAGAAAAATATTGAGGCCAGCGGAGGCAAGGATCGCGAGCAGGCAAAGACCAAGCGGGAGCGGAAATTCGAGCCAGAAGGTGACAAGCAGAACGGCAACGAGCTGACCGACAATAGCGAGCCAACGCAACAACACCAGTGTTTGCAGCCGCACGCGACCACTTTCCACCTGCCCCAGCCGCATTTCAGGACTGAGCAGGCGACGGCGCACCCAACGCATGCCGCCTGCATCATTGTCTTCAACAACGGTCATACTTCCCTCTCCCTCACCTCTCGCAGGTATGAGTGTAGCGCGGATCGGGCCTCTGTCAGGACTTTAGATTTTGCCTAAGCGGAATTTAGCGATAGCGGTCAGAGATTGGACGGCCAACCTCTGAGGGTGCGCGTCTCGCCAATGGCCATGATCCAGACATCACTGTCAGCATAGCCCTGCTCGGCACCGGCCTTCAAAAACCGCGCAGGCGGCTCGAAGGGTGGCTCGACAGTGAGAAGTACCGTGCCCCAATGCATACCGACAACGCGTGACGCTCTGAGATCAAGCGCCATTTGCACCGCTTCTTCCGGATTGGCGTGGCTCGCCTTCATCATGGCACGCGGCTCATAAGCGCCGATGCCGAGAAGCGCTGTATCAAAGGGTCCGTATTGCTCGCCGATTTCTTTGAACACCGGACCATAGCCACTGTCGCCGCCGAAAAAAAGTTTGTGGTGATCGCTGGTGAAACTATAGCCCGCCCAAAGCGTGCGGTTTGTATCAAAGCCCGAGCGGCGCGACCAATGGACGACCGGCAGCGCCATGATAGTGACACCGTTGACTTCATGGGTCTCATGCCAGTCAAGCTCGATGACATTGGTAAAACCACGCTCGCGAAAGAATCCACCAAGCTTCAGCGGCACGATGACGGTCATATCCGTTTTATGCGTGAGCTTCGCCAGCGCTTTTTCATCCAGGTGATCATAGTGATTGTGGCTGACGACCAGCACGTCAATATGCGGCAGAGCCGACATGGGTACACCGCATTTGACGAAGCGTTTGGGTCCGAAATTTTTGGGACCCGCATTGGCGGTCAGATAAGGGTCCGTCAGAATGTTCAATCCGTTCATTCGGATGAGAAAGGCGGCATGACCGAGCCATGTCAGAAAATCATCCGTATCCTGCACATGTTCCTTAAGTGAACGCGTCGCGACGTCACGCGGCAAGACATGACCGTCCGGTATATCGACCTTTCGTGAGCCGCGTTTCAGCATTTCCAGAAAGAAGGGACCAGCATGTTTCATGCGGCCCAATGAACGACGCGGGCTCCCTCGCGGATTGCGGAAGGTGCCGTCCGACATGTGATGCCAGGGCTTGCCACCCTGATCGTCAAAGGCGGTACCTGCCATGAGGCGATGATCGTCATGGGGCACATCATGCGCCTCAGGTCCGTCAGCGCCGACAACTTTGGCGCTGGCGCTATGAAGCCTGTTCTTGAGCTTGGATGATTTGATGCGCGCTTTCAGGCGCGCCGTTCTGCCGTCCGGCTTTTCGCCGCCGAGAATGAGATCGTCCGTTGGATTATCCGGTATTGCCATGGCCTAACGAATATAGGCAGGCGCAGAGCAATCGAAAAGGGGTCTCTTGCCACAAGGCATTAGTGATAAGTGCTCAGGCACCTGCATCACGCAACATTTGCGCAATTTCATCAAAATTGCGCTCCTCCGCCTCATCAAGAGCCGTACGTCCGGTAATGTCCGTATCGGTTAAATCAACATTATGCGCGAGCAATTGCTGAACAATAGCGGCACGTCGCCCGCGTACCGCGATGAAGAGCGGGCTGTCGCCATTATCAGCAATGAGATCGGGGTTTGCTTTGGCATCAAGCAAAATAGCGGTGATCATCGCATTGCCCGATTGCGCGGCGGCTGACAACGCTGTGCGGCCATCACGCGCCTTGCGATTGGGGTTAGCCCCCTGCTCCAGCAGAAACCGCACAGCGTCGGCTTGATTATTGGCCGCCGCCACAATGATCGCAGGGACATATTCAACGCCGCCATCGTCCACGGGGATGCCACGCATCAGCGCATTGCGTATGCCCGCGATATTGCCAGTCCTCGCGGCTTCAACCAGCGAGTTATCAGGCAGTCTCATATTCTGACCAGGGAAAATTTCGTCGCCGAGTGCCCATACGGGCCCGGTACCGCCCCAAACCAGCATGAATGTCAGCGCCACGGCAGACATCATCGCCTTTAAGCGCACTGCGCCTGCTTCTTTTGCCCGTGTCACTTGGTCACTCATCACTCGCCCTTTAGTCTAGTATTCTGTCTTGGTACGCCACGCCGCATCTTGCAGGATGTTATCCTATAGAACTCTTGTGGCAAAAAATTGCCCGAAACGAGGACATGATGACACGCTACAACCCGCTGATCCTTGCCGCCGCTCTTGTGATTGCACTGATTGCCGGTGTCCTTTTGTGGCGGGCGGGCTCTGAACCGGTGACGGCAGGGTCTTCAGGCGAGGCAAGCAGCAGCGCGCAAGGTACGGGCATCGCCACGATCGGCGGACCTTTCACACTCACGGATGAGACCGGCCACGAGGTTACCGACGCTGATTTTACCGGCAAGTATATGCTGATCTATTTCGGTTTTACCTCCTGCCCCGATGTCTGTCCGACCGAGCTTCAGGCCATGACAACCGCCATCGATGCGCTGGGCGCGGCAGGCGACAATATCCAGCCGGTCCTGGTTTCGGTTGATCCCGAACGCGACACGCCCGAAGTCCTTGCGCCTTACGTCAAGCAATTCAGCCCGCGCCTTAAAGGTCTCACCGGCACGCCCGACCAATTGGCCGCCGTCGCAAAGGAATACAAAGTCTTTTACGAGAAAGTCAAAGACGAGACGTCGAGCGATGACTACACGATGGACCATTCCTCCGTCGTCTATCTCATGGGTCCCGACGGCAAGTTTTTGACGTTTTTCGGCCCCGGCACAACGCCTGACAAAATGGCCGAAAAGATCAAAAGCCTGATGTGAGGTGCGAAAACGCGTCGCGCTTGACGGACGGACGCGTCGCCTCTAGTTTCGTCTTATGGATCATCAGACTGCATATGCCGCGCCGCGCGCCGCTCTGCTAAAGCTCAAACTGGCCCTTGGGCTAGAGCTTACGCTTCTTCGTGCCTGAACGAAGCCCCTGATCCGCTACCCTCTTCCTTTTCTCGTCCTTGACCGAAGCCCCGAAAACCCTCTATGGGCATGAGGCGCACACGTCCGAAATGACCTTAAAATGACCGCAAACTTCAACATGGCCCCGACCTTTTTGCTGACCCACTTCGGGATCAGCGGGCGACTTAAACCCGACTGCCGGACCTTGCGCCCGTGGCAGTCCGGCCGTCGCGTGTTTGGACAACACGTCTCCGCCACATATTTTTGAAATTCTGGAGACCATCATGTTGAAGACACCCTCAAGCAAATACCGTGCGTTCCCGCCCATCAATCTGCCGGACCGCCAATGGCCCAATAAAGTGCTGACCGCGCCGCCGATCTGGATGAGCACCGATCTGCGCGACGGCAACCAGTCGCTGTTTGAACCCATGAATGCGGACCGCAAGCTGCGCATGTGGGATCTGCTCATCAAAATCGGCTTCAAAGAAATCGAAGCGGGATTCCCGTCCGCCTCGCAAACCGACTTTGATTTCATCCGCAAGCTCATCGAAGAGGATCGTATCCCGAACGGTGTGCGCCTTGAGGTGCTGACGCAGGCGCGCGATGAACTCATCAAACGCACGATGGAGAGCCTCGTCGGTGCCAAAAGCGCCATCGTGCACCTCTATAATGCGACCGCGCCCAATTTCCGCGAGACCGTTTTCGGCCTCGGCAAGCAGGGCGTCAAATCCATCGCAACGGAAAGCGCGAAGCTCATCAAAGAAATCGCGGCGACACAACCCAAAACCGAGTGGCGCTTTCAGTACAGCCCTGAAGTGTTCTCGGGCACCGAACTCGACTTTGCCAAGGAAGTCGTTGATGCGGTCAGTGAAATCTGGGACGCGCGGCCTGACAATAAGATGATCGTCAATCTGCCCGCGACGGTGGAAATGGCTTCGCCCAATGTCTATGCCGATCAGATCGAATGGATGCACCGGAACCTCAAACGCCGCGACGGCATCATCCTGTCGCTGCATCCCCATAATGACCGCGGCACCGCCGTGGCCGCCGCCGAGCTTGGCTTCATGGCCGGTGCGGACCGCATTGAAGGCTGCCTGCTGTCAAACGGCGAGCGCACGGGCAATGTTGATCTCGTGACGCTGGCGCTCAATCTCTATTCGCAGGGCGTGGACCCCGGTCTCGACTTCTCGCAGATCAATGAGATGGCACGCACGGTTGAATATTGCACGCAACTGCCCACCCATCCGCGCCACCCCTATGTGGGCGATCTCGTGTTCACGGCTTTTTCAGGCTCGCATCAGGACGCGATCAAGAAGGGTCTCGCCGCACGCAAAGAGGGCGACATCTGGGAAGTGCCTTATCTGCCGCTTGATCCCGCTGATTTGGGCCGGACCTATGAAAGCATCATCCGCGTCAACAGCCAGTCAGGCAAAGGGGGGATTTCCTATCTTCTCGAAGCCGAATACGGGCTCGTGTTGCCGCGCCGGCTCCAGGTCGAGTTCTCGTCTGCTGTTCAGAAGGTAACAGATGACACAGGCAAAGAAGTCTCGGCTGCCGACATCTGGTCGATCTTCGAGGCGGAATATCTCAAATCCGTGACGCCGCTCGAATATGTCGGCCACACGCTCTTTGATGAAGCGGGCAAGCAGGGCGTGAAGCTCCGCATACGGCGCTTTGGCAAAGATGAGGAACTGACAGGTCTCGGCAATGGTCCCATTGACGCTTTTATGAAGGCGCTCAATGTGCCCGTGCAGGTCCGCCATTATGACGAACATTCGCTCGGTTCCGGCGCAGACGCACGCGCCGTCGCCTTTGTCGAGGTGGCTGAAACCGGTCAGGCCGGCGACGTCTATGGTGTCGGCATTGATCCCAATATCATCACGGCCTCCTTCAAGGCTGTGATCAGTGCGGCCAACCGTGCAGCACGGCGCCATTCATCCGCCGAGCAGCAGACGCTTTACAAGGGCGCGTAACCACCGGTTGCAAACCAACCCTCACAAGGGCCGGAGCGGGAAACCTCTCCGGCCCTTATTTTACAGGCATCGGATCGTTTGGGGGATCGCTTGGTGTCGTCCGAGACACAGATCAAATATTCTTCATCCCCACCCTTCAACACCCCCTTTGCGCGCCCCAAATCGTGTCATGCTTCACGCGTGATTCGAGCCTCTGACCGGAAGGGCCGAACCTTTCTGAAAGTCTTGAAACGCGACAATATCGGGGCGGCATGTTTGCTAGGCATGCTTCGCCGGTGCTGATGGTGATGTGCAGATTTCTCGTCCGGAAAGTTCGCTCCCATGCCCAAACAGGCCCCCCTTCCCAAACAGGCAAAGCTGCTCAAAGCTAAGCTCTCCGCCAAAAAGCACGCCCATTTGCATATTGATTATCTGGACATTGACGGCCGCAAGGTACCGGTGACGGCGCTGCATAATCCGCGTGCGCGCCGCATCATCGTGCGCGTCGATCTCGCCGCCGGTTCGGTGCAGGTAACGTCGCCCACGAAACGTGCCATGGGGCAGGCGCTCGCCTTTGCCCGTGAGCAGAGCCAGTGGATTGCCGAGCGGCTTGAGCATGTGCCCGCACCTGTGCCTTTCATCGCCGGTGCGCATATTCCTTACCGGGGCCGCGAGCATCTGATCCGCCATGTCTCGCGCCAAATGGCAGCGGCGGCGGGCCAAGGTCCGGTCTGGCGGCGCGGCTCTTCGGAGACGGGTGGTATGCCTGAAATTTGTGTCTCGGGTGACCCAAGCTTTGTTGAGCGCCGCATCACCGACTGGCTTAAAGGCAAGGCGCGCGAAGAATTGAACGAACGCGCACTTGCCTATGCTGATGATTTTGACGTGCGGCCCGCGCGCATCACCATGCGTGATCAGACAAGCCGCTGGGGCTCCTGCTCGCCTTCGCGCGCGTTGTCATTTTCGTGGCGTCTCATCATGTCGCCGCCGCATGTGCTCGATTATGTCGCCGCCCATGAAGTCGCGCATCTGCGCCATATGAACCATGGCCGTCACTTTTGGGCGCTCGTCGGCAAGGCTCTGCCTAATTACGAAAGCGCCAAACGCTGGCTCGAAATTAACGGGCCGGGCTTACACCGCTATGGCGCAAATCCCTTTGGCGGCATGGATGATGAGGCAGACTGAACTTCAGCGGGCCGGATCGTGACGGGGGCGCAAGCCATCATTGCCTGACTGCGGTCCAGTGCCAAAAAGGCGCTCAAAGAATCCCGGCTCTTCCCATTGGCGTTTAGCGTCGGCTGCGGGTTCAGCGTCGTTCGTCACCCAGTCGCCCGTGTCGGGACCGGCTATGGCCACAGGGGCGGCTCCATCGAAGGGGAACTGACCGGGCAGGTTTGAAACCGCCACATTCGTCTGTGTACGTTCCATAAACTGATGCCAGATCTTGGCAGGCAGTCCGCCGCCTGTCACCTTCTTCATCGGCGCGCGGTTGTCATTACCGACCCATACGCCCACGACAATATCGGCGCTATAACCGATGAACCAGGCATCGCGGAAATCCTGGCTTGTGCCGGTCTTACCTGCGGTCGGGCGCCCCTCAAGCGCGGCGTTGCGACCCGTACCACTCACCATCACTTCCCGCATCATATGGTTCATTTCACCCATGACGTCTTCGCTCATCACACGGCCAAGGCCTGACCCCTGCCGCCGATAGACTTCATTGCCGTCTTTCGTATGCACATCTTCAATATTATGCGGGATGACACCGTAACCGCCATTGGCGAAAGTCGCGTAAGCCGCTGTCAGTTCCAGCAGATTGACATCGCAGGTGCCGAGCGCGAGCGACAGATTGGCGGGCAGCGATTCCTGAATGCCAAGGCGTTGCGCAGTGCGTATGACATTGCGAATGCCGATCTCTTGCGCAACCTGCACCGAAATTGTGTTGATCGATTCTGCCAGTGCTCGCGTCAGTGTCATCGAGCCGCTATAGCGATCTGTATAGTTCGACGGTGACCATGTGCCATAGGTAACAGGCCGGTCAATACGTTTGGTGTCCGGCGTCATGCCATATTCCATTGCCGTCAAATAAACGAAGGGTTTGAACGCCGAGCCAGGCTGGCGTTGCGCCTGCACTGCGCGGTTGAACTGGCTTTGACCGTATGAGCGACCACCGACCATGGCACGCACTGCACCGTCGGGCGTCATGGCGACAACAGCGGCTTGCGTCACATTGAGTTGCGCGCCTTCTGTCTTCAGCAATTCAGCGACCACGTCTTCAGCTGCTTTTTGCATCGCCGGATCAATCGTTGTGCGCACGATAAGATCTGAATTCTGCTCACCCGTATAAGCGGGTAAAACGTCAGCAACCCAATCGACGAAATAGTTGATAGAACCTGATGCCGAATAGCCTTCAAGCGAGGCCGGATGAGTGAGTGCGTATTTCTCGTCGGCCTGCGTGATGAAGCCTGCGCGCAGCATATTGTCGAGGACGATAGCAGCACGTGCGCGGGCACGGTCGATATTGTTGGTCGGGGAATAATGCGACGGCGCCTTTAAAAGTCCCGCCAGCATTGCCGCTTCCGACAGGGTAAGATCACGCGCGGGTTTTTTGAAGAACCGTTCCGACGCGCCTTCAACGCCATATGCGCCACCGCCAAAATAAACGCGGTTCAAATAGAGCGTCAGAATCTGATCCTTGGAATAACGCGCCTCAAGCCAGACAGCGAGCAGCATTTCCTGAATCTTGCGGCTCAAGGTGCGGTCGGATGTGAGGAACACATTTTTGGCAAGCTGCTGCGTGAGCGTCGAGCCGCCCTGCACGATGTAGCCTGCCTTGAAATTCTGATAGGCGGCGCGCGCGAGGCCCACAGGGTCCACACCAAAATGCCAATAGAAACGCTGGTCTTCCGTCGCGATCACGGCTTGCGATACATGCGCGGGCAGGTCGGACGCCATCACCATGCCACCGCGTAAATCACCGCGATGGCTCAGCGTCTCGCCGTCATCGGCCAGGATTGAAAGCGAGGGCGCATGTGCTGCGTTCCACAGACCCGATGTATCCGGCAATGACATCGCATAATAGAAAAGCAGGCAGCCAATCCCGATAGCAAACCAAAGAACGATTACCGTTGTCCAATAGGCAATGCCGTTAAAGAACCCGCCTGATTTTTTTGGTGCCGTGCGACGTGTCTTTTCGCGGGCGCCACCATCACGATAGTTTGTATAGCCACCACCATAGCTGCGTTGACGCGGCGCTTCCGCCTTTATCGCCTCGCGTTCCGGCTTACTTTTAGCGCGCGCCTTGTCTTTGGCTTTGGGTTCAATACGCTTGTTCGGCGTTCCGGCCGGATCACGACGCGTGCGTTTGGGCTCCTGTCTTGCCTGTTCTTTTTTTCTGGCGCGGGCTTCTTCGCGCTCGCGGGCTTCATCATCTTCAAGCGATGACATAGGCGCACGCATCGACGCATCGGCGCGTAGCACCATGCCCTTGGTGGTGAGCTTTGCTCCGGAGCCTTGGGCAGACGAGCCGCTTGATGATTTTCGTTTGGCCGGACGTTTGCTGCCCGTGACCCGCGTGAGCCATGAGGCAGGCGGCTGATCGGGCGTGAGGCGCGGCTCAATCGCCTCCTCGTTAACACCCACTCCGATGCGCACTGGTCCGAGCCCGTTGACGCGGCGCGTCATCGCGTCGCGCGAGGACCGATTTGGTCCGCGCCCGCCACCCGCGCTTCTGTCTCGGGAGGATGCCATGTCTCTCTCAGCCGTTCCTGTCGTGCCGTGTCGCTCGAATTTTTGGGGACAAAATCCTTGTATTTCAATGGCTTTGCGAATGTTCACAATGCCTCAGCCGACCTTCCGTAAGCCCGCTTGCCCCAACTCCGCACGCTAATCAGACATAGTTAATAAAGTTTAAAACGCGCGCCGCCACTCAGGTAACAGGGTAATTAACGGGCCTAAATTTATGCACTGCATCATTTCTACACTTGGTTGGAGAAATTCCCTAAATCGGGCCTTTCACTCTCGGCTGAGATGCCGTCGCGCAACCCGTCTGATCTCTCCCGAGAAGGGATGATTTCCCCGAAGGCGTCAAAGCCACATAAGAATAAAGGGGGAAGGACTTTGATCCTTCCCCCCTCATCCTGTGCAATCAGATCAAGCGCTGAAGCTTATGCTGGATGCACTATTCTTGGCCTGATCGGCCGCGCCGGACATCATCCGGGTGACATATGCCGAAATCTGTTTGGCGAAATCGGCATTGCTATCACCTGTTGTCTCCTCTGAGTCAGACGCCTGACCGAGAATTTCCGCCAGGGTCGAAGCCGAGCTCGTCTCGTCATCGTCGGACGAGAGTTCAGCCAGAACATCAGCCATCGAGCTTGTGCCCGATGCGGCATCGCCCGATGAAGATGGCGGTGGCGGCGGCGGACCATCGGGACGATGGGTTTCACCGAATGCCGCCAGTTCATCCTCAGTGACTTCACCGTCTTCATCCGAGTCGATTTGGCCGAAAATCTCGGCGGACTTGTCAGAGGACGCGCCTTTCGGCCCCGCGGCTGAAAATTCTTCAAGGCTCAAGCTACCGTTGCCGTCTGCATCCGATTTGGACAGCAGATCGCTCATCGGGTTGCCGCCGCTCTGTTTCTCTTGCAAAGCGATGAGCGAGGACTGGTTTTCATTGCTGAGTTTTTTGAAGAAAGATCCCAGCTCACTTTCGCTGGCCTTGCCATCGCCATCCGCGTCGATGGATTTGAAAAGCTTTTCAGTCCGTGCCTGATCGGCAGAACTTATCTGCCCGGAATTTTTTTCCGGGCCGGCGGCAGAAAATTCGTCAATGGACAGTGACCCATCGGCGTCCTTATCGGCCTTCTGAAGCATTGACTGCTGCAACTGCTGCATAGCAGACGCGGCAGAATAACTGGAGATTTGCATCTTTAACCTCATTTCACGTGATGAACCGCCGCACAATTGTTGCGACGGAGTTTCGGCGCTCAGCCGTAAACCAATAGGGGAATGTGCAAAGCCTGCGCAGGCATGTTTCAAACGTGCGTTCGATAAGGGGTTGATTTGTGAAACAGAGGCGAAATACCAAACAGCGATTGCTGGAGGCGGCGCGCGAAGTATTTGCCGAGCGCGGTTATCACAATGCAACGGTGCGCGACATTGCCCTGCGGGCGGGCACCAACCTTGCCTCGATCAATTATTATTTTCACAGCAAGGATGACCTCTACAGAGAGGTCATGCGCAGCGCGTTTCAAACAAATAACGAGAACGCTGGCGCGACAGGCCATCCCGACGAACTCATGCAGGGTTCGCCGGAAGATCGCTTGCGGGCCTTCATCCGGCGCCTCATTCCCTCGTCAACCACACAAGCCGATGACGAAAACAACCGTCGCTTGATGGCCTGGGAAATGCTCGCCCCGACCGGCGCTGTCAAGACAGTGGACGAATGGGAGATCAGAACACACCTCGATGCGGCGCAAACTGTTGTGCGACCATTTCTGTCAACTGATGTGAGCAGCATTGATGAGACACAAACCGCACTATGGCTGATCGGTCAGTGTCTCGTCTTTCGCAAGCTTGCCACAGGCCCGGCTCAAGACACATTGCCCGAGGACCTTGCGATGAGCGGGAGCGAACAACTGGTCGATCTTGTTGTAAGCCGGGCCCTGTCCGGCCTTCAGCCGGACAAAAACCGGCCGCACTAGATATCGATATTCGCTACGCTCAGGGCATTGTCACGGATGAAGTCGCGGCGCGGCTCCACCACGTCGCCCATAAGTTTGACGAAAATTTCATCCGCCTCATCAAGCTCGCGCACTTTGACCTGCAAGAGTGAACGCACATTGCGGTCGAGTGTCGTTTCCCAAAGCTGCTCCGGGTTCATTTCGCCGAGACCCTTATAGCGCTGCATGGAAATGCCTTTCGAGCCTGCCGCGAAAACCGCATCAAGCAATTGCGTGGGCGAGCGGATTTCATGCACATCATCTTTGCGACGAAGCGAGGCCGCAAAGCCATAAATCTCAGCGAGATGGTCAGCATGGGCATCAAGGCGGCGCGCGTCGGCGCTGTCGATCAGCGGCGCGTCGATCATCACATCTTCGCGCACACCCCTGAGATCGCGGCTGAAGCTCAGGCCACCTTCGGCCGTGAGAATGCCTTCCCAACCGCGTTCGGTTTCGTCCGACAACATGTCGAGACGCTCGGCGATGCGTTTCACGGCTTCGGTTGCCTGCGCCTGTTCGGCGAGTGCGCGGGGTGAAAGCGTATGGGCAATCGCAGCCTGCTCAATCACGAAATGGGGATATTTGGGCGGGAGGCCACGCAGGATCTGGCGGATCGCGCGGGCTTTTTCCACGATGTCACGCAGGTCTTCGCCGGAACGTTGCGTGCCGTCGTTAAGCGTCAGCACCATATCTTCAAGACCGGTCGAGACCAGATAATCTTCCAGCGCGCGCTCGTCTTTGAGATATGTCTCAGACGATCCGCGCCGCACTTTATACAAAGGCGGCTGCGCGATGTAGAGATGCCCGCGCTCGATCACTTCCGGCATCTGGCGATAGAAGAACGTCAGAAGCAGAGTGCGGATATGCGCGCCGTCAACGTCGGCGTCGGTCATGATGATGATTTTGTGGTAGCGCAATTTCTCGACGTTGAAATCATCGCGGCCAATGCCGGTGCCCAATGCTGTGATGAGCGTACCGATTTCATTCGATGACAGCATCTTGTCAAAGCGCGCACGCTCGACGTTGAGAATCTTACCGCGCAAGGGCAGTACCGCCTGATTGGAACGGTCGCGCGCCTGCTTGGCGGAGCCACCGGCGCTGTCCCCTTCGACGATGAATATTTCTGATTTTGCCGGATCGCGTTCCTGACAATCGGCGAGCTTGCCGGGCAGGCTCGAAATATCAAGGGCACCTTTGCGGCGTGTGAGTTCGCGCGCCTTGCGGGCGGCTTCGCGCGCGGCCGCCGCTTCGACAACTTTGCCGACCACGGTTTTGGCGTCGGCGGGATGTTCTTCAAACCAGGTGGACAGCGTTTCGTTGACGAGGCTTTCGACAACGGGACGCACTTCGGATGAGACGAGCTTGTCTTTGGTCTGGCTTGAGAATTTCGGGTCCGGTACTTTGACGGACAAGACACAGGTCAGACCTTCGCGCGCGTCATCGCCGGTCAGCGTTACTTTTTCGCGTTTCGCTATGCCGGTATCATTGGCGTAATTGTTGACGACGCGGGTCAGCGCTGCACGGAAGCCTGCCAGATGCGTGCCGCCATCGCGCTGGGGAATGTTGTTGGTGAAGCACAGCATGTTCTCGTGATAGCTGTCATTCCACCATGTCGCGAGTTCGACCGTGATGCCATCGCGCTCAGCTTTGAGATAAATCGGCGCGCTAATGAGCGGCGCCTTATTGCGATCAAGAAAGCGGACAAATTCAGCAAGGCCGCCCTCATACATCATGTTGACGGTTTTGGGCTCGATGCCGCGCAAGTCCGCCAGCGCCACATGCACACCGGAATTGAGAAAGGCCAACTCGCGCAGGCGATGTTCGAGCGTGCCGAAATCAAATTCGGTTTGCGTGAAGGTTGCAGATGACGGGTGGAACGTGATCTCGGTGCCCGAGCGCGGCTTGCCTTTTTCGATCTCGCCTGCTTCACCGACGGTTGTCAGGGGCGCCACAGGTACACCATGCTCAAAGCGCATCTTGTGTTCCTGCCCGTTGCGCCAGATACGCAATTCAAGCCAATCGCTGAGCGCATTCACCACCGACACGCCGACACCGTGCAATCCGCCCGACACTTTGTAGGAGTTCTGGTCAAACTTACCGCCCGCATGAAGCTGGGTCATGATGACTTCAGCAGCCGAGACGCCTTCTTCTTTATGGATGTCGGTCGGAATGCCGCGCCCGTTATCGTTCACAGTGATCGACCCATCGGGGTTCATCCGCACGTTCACAATATCGGCGTGACCGGCCAGCGCTTCGTCGATCGCGTTGTCCACGACTTCATAGACCATGTGATGCAAACCCGAACCATCATCGGTGTCGCCGATATACATGCCGGGGCGTTTGCGAACGGCATCAAGGCCTTTCAGCACCTTGATGGCATCTGCACCGTACTCTTCGGGTTCATCGGACATATTCGGACTTTCTTCTCTATCTGGTCTCTGGTCGTATAACGCTTTGATCGTCATGGCCGAGACGTTTTCGGCCATGACGTATGCAATAAATTATTTCATCTCGTCGGATGAGTTGATGATCTTACCGGCAACGCCGTAAGCGATGGCTTCCTGCGCGCTCAGCCAATGATCGCGATGCGTGTCGGCGACAATCTTTTCGTAAGTCTGGCCGGTGGCTTCGGCAAAAATACGGTTGAGGCGTTCACGCATCTTCAGCACTTCTTTGGCCTGAATATCGATTTCACTCGCCGAGCCGCCAATGCCGCCGCGCGGTTCATGGAGCAGGAAGCGCGTATTGGGCAGGCAGTAGCGATCTTCCTTGGCCGCTGTCACATAGATGAGCGCGCCCGCTGACGCGACCCAGCCTGTGCCAAGCACACGGATGCGCGGTTTCACGAATTTTGCAACGTCATGGATCATATCACCGCTTTCGACGTGACCGCCGGGCGATGAAATGATGAGCGTGATCGGTTCATCATTTTCAGCCGCCATCGCGAGCAGGCGTTCGGTGACGCCACGCGCGAGACGGTCATTTATCTCGCCTGTGATGAGAATGGTGCGCGACTTGAACAGGCTCGCTTCAACCATCGGGTTGTAATCGATCTTCGGCAATTTTACTTCTTCGTTTTCGTTCCGCATTTTTTATTCCTGATCTGTTGGTCCCACCGCGCCGTCGGCGATGCGAAAGGTTTGCGCACGACCACCCAGACCATCAAAGAGAGATGGTTCTGTGCCGGTCATAAAGGCCTGTAGCTTGAGGCCGAGAATTTCATCAAACAGCGCATGGCGCCGCTCTTCGTCAAGATGGGCCGCGATTTCATCCAGCAGCACCAGCGGTGGCGTACCGCGCGCCGCAAGCAAACGCGCATTCGCAAGCATGATGCCGATGAGCAGCGCCTTTTGCTCGCCCGTCGAACAGGCCCGCGCCTCACGGTCTTTGGCAATGTGGCGCACAGTGAGGTCGCTCCTGTGCGGCCCGCTGAGTGTGCGGCCCGCGCCCGCGTCTCGTGCACGTGTTGCAGCAAGACGGCTTTTGAACTGGTCCTCAACATCAACAGCCGCCGCGCCCGCACCAAGATCTGCTTCCAGCTCGCCTTCAAGACCCAGATCCGCGCGCGGGAAATGCGCATCGTGACCTGCCTCAATTGCTGCGCGCATGCGCCCCAGTGCTTCAACGCGTGCTGCTGCCACCGCAACACCATGTGTGGCCATCTGATCTTCAAGCGCCGCAAGCCAGCTCACATCGCGCACATCATCACTGAGCAGACGGTTACGCTCGCGCATCGCCTTATCATAAGCATTGACGCGTGTGCCATGGGCCGGATCAAAGCCCATGACGAGCCGGTCAAAAAATCGTCGCCGCTCCGAGGCGCCTTCAACAAACAAACGGTCCATCGCGGGCGTCAGCCAGACAACACGGCAGAGCGAGGCGAGCACGCCCGCACTTGACGCCTGCTCACCGTCGATCTTGACGAGCCGTGTGCGCGCTTTGGCATTGTCACCCGCGGGCAGGCCTGTACCGATCCGGGTCTCGCCAAGGTTCGTTTCCAGAGTCGCAGCCACCGCCCACCCGCCATCGCCCGTATCACGCGCGACTTCGGCAAAAGGTACACCGCGCATACCGCGTCCCGGTGACAGAAGCGAAACCGCTTCCAGTAAATTGGTTTTGCCCGCGCCATTGTCGCCAACGAAAACAACAGGCCGCCCGTCAAGCGCCAGTTCAGCGCGCGCATAAGAGCGGAAGTTCGTAACGACCAAACGCGACAGGCTCACATCAGGACGCAAAAACGCGGCCCCTCTCGCCGGAGAGGCAGAGCCTTCTGCTCCAACCGTCATTTTCAGAACATCACCCATACGGGCCAATCTGTTTGCCTTCAGAACTGCGTCAGCGCCTATACGCGCATCGGCATCAAAACGTAAATCGCCTTGTCATCGTCGGCGTCACGCACCAGCGTCGGCGAGCCGCTATCGGCCAAAGCAAATGTCGCCTCCGCCCCATCAAGCTGGCCTGTGATGTCGAGGAGATAACGCGCATTGAAACCGATTTCGATGGGCGCGGCGCTGTAAGAGACCGACAGTTCTTCCGTCGCGCTGCCGCTGTCAGGGTTTGTCACCGACAGCGTGAGCTTGCCCTCATCGAGATTGAGCTTCACGGCACGGGATTTTTCCGTCGAAATTGTCGAGACGCGATCCACCGCTTCGGCAAAACGCTTGCCATCGACCTGCAACACTTTGTCATTGTCAGCGGGGATGACGCGGCCATAGTCGGGGAAGGTGCCGTCGATGAGTTTTGAGGTCAGAACCACACCGCCAAATTCAAAGCGGATTTTGGTGTCGGATACACCAACCGAGATCGAGCCTGCATCACCTTCAAGAAGCTTCTGCAATTCAACGACCGTCTTGCGCGGCACGATGACACCCGGCATGCCTTTGGCACCTTCGGGCAGATCATGATCAACCTGCGCGAGGCGATGACCGTCGGTGGCGACCGCACGCAGCGCCTTCACCTTGCCGCTCTCAACCGCATGGAGATAGATACCATTGAGATAGTAGCGGGTTTCTTCCGTCGAGATGGCAAAGCGCGTCTTGTCGATCAGGCGGCGCATGGCCTCGGCGGGCAGATCAAAATGATGCGGCAACTGGCCTGCAGCCATCGCGGGAAAATCTTCCTGCGGCAGGACCTGAAGCGCAAAACGCGAGCGACCTGACGTGAGCTGCAAGCGGCCTTCGTCGGGGCCGGTGGAGAGTTCCACCTGCGCGCCATCAGGCAATTTGCGGACAATGTCGTAAAGCGTGTGGGCCGAGGCTGTGGTGCCACCGGGCTGGGCTACATCCGCGTCAATGGCTTCGACCACCTCGATGTCGAGATCGGTCGCCGTGAGGCTCAACTGGCCGTTGGCCGCGCGGAGAAGCACATTGGAAAGAATGGGAATGGTGTTGCGGCGCTCGACAACTGATTGCACATGATTGAGAGACTTGAGGAGTGCGCCTCGTTCGATCGTGATCTTCATGCTCTCTCTAAAGTCCCCCGTTTGGACATCCGTTCCGGTTGAAGCGTGAGGCTTCAACCCCGTTGCAGTCTGCAGGCCGGCGACCGGCACAAGCCTGAGCGCGACCCTCTTCTGATTCCCCTTAATGATCGGTGAGTTTGGCCGCTCGCCATGAGGCGTCCGTGCCTGTCTCAAGCCGCCTCACACAGGAGGGCGGAAATGACCGGTGCGCGCTTGCGAAAATACCCCTTCTCAAGCCCGTTCCCGAACGACCCGACGCAAGCCGGATTCCCGCAGAAAATCTTGAAAAAGACTATAGCAGATCGCTCATGCGATGCACGTTTTTCAGCATGGAAAATAGGGGTCGGACAAGGCCGGATTCAGGGCTATTTTTGACCCTGAATCCAAGACCTTCCGGAGACCGGAATGCGGCTAGAGCTAGTTCGCCCGCCCTTCAATTAAGCGGGGCAAATCAATTTGCCCCGGCGCCGCCTTCGAGCATGCGTTTCAGCAAATCCACGTCCTCATCCATGCCGCTATCGGCCTGACGCAGTTCATCAATCTTGCGGACCGCGTGAATGACGGTCGTATGGTCACGACCACCGAATTTGCGCCCGATTTCGGGCAGGGAGCGCGTTGTGAGCTGTTTTGACAGCCACATGGCCACCTGACGGGGGCGGGCAACGGCACGCGCCCGGCGGGCCGACAGCATGTCAGCAAGGCGCACGTTGTAATACTCGGCCACACGGCGCTGAATTTCTTCGATTGTGACCTTGCGGTCATTACAACGCAGAAGATCGCGCAGCACGTCCTGGCTCATATCGAGCGTAATGGGACGACCCACCAGCGAGGCATAGGCCACCACGCGCTTCAGGGCACCTTCCAACTCACGCACATTGGAGACAATACGTTGGGCCAGAAATTCGAGCACACCTGCAGGCATGTGGATCGGGCCATTGCGGCCGAGCATTTCTTCAGCCTTGGACTGAAGGATGCCGAGACGCAGCTCATAATCGGTCGGATGAATATCGGCGGCAAGACCCCAACCAAGGCGCGAGCGGATGCGCTCTTCAATGCCCTCAAGATCGGAAGGCGAGCGGTCAGCCGAAATAATGACCTGACGGTTGTGGTCAATCAACGCGTTGAATGTGTGGAAGAATTCTTCCTGCGTTGACTCTTTGCCGGAGATAAACTGCACATCGTCGATCATCAAAACATCAACCGTGCGGAACTGCTGCTTAAAGGCCATCGTATCTTTGAAACGCAGCGCGCGCACAAACTGATACATGAATTTTTCAGCCGAGAGATAGAGCACTTTGCGCTCCGGCTGACGGCGACGGATTTCCCAGGCAATGGCATGCATCAGATGCGTCTTGCCAAGACCGACACCGCCATAAAGGAAAAGCGGATTGAACGTGACGTCGGTGGCTTCCGACACGCGGCGCGCGGCGGCATGCGCCAACTCGTTCGACTTGCCGACGATGAAATTTTCAAACGTGAAGCGCGGATCAAGCGGCGCACCGACGCCTGCATCTTCAAAACCTGCCGGCACGCTTTCGCGGGCGTTCGCCATGAAGCCTGCTGATTTGGGCGAAAGGCTTGCGGCATTCGGCACGGAGGCCGCGAGCGGACGCATCTGCCCGTTACGCTCAGGGCCCGTGCGCTCGTGATCCGTGCGCTCGGCACGGTTCTCGGATTTTTGCTCAGCGCGAAGTCCCGACGAGGCTGACTTCGCCGCGGCGTTTTGCACGCCCTGCGAAACATGGGCCTGTACCAGAATTTCAACGCGGGTCAGGCTTGCGTCTTCTTCGTTCCACAATGTCGTCAGACGTTCGGCGTAATGCGACTGCAACCAGTTGCGGATAAAGCGCGTCGGCACGGCCAAAATAACACGGCCATCGCCAAGCCCGATCAACTCGATCTGCTTGAACCAGCTGTTGAATGTCGCCTCGCCCAATTCGGCCAGCAAACGCGCACGTACACGCTGCCACTGCGCACTCAAGCCGGGCACTGCATTATTGGAAGACGAATTATTCGCGGCGCCATTGGACTCATTGCGCTCAGACGGGCGCTCGGATGAGCGCTCAGACGCTCGCTCCGCCGCACGGCCTGCCAGCGCACGCGATGTCAGATCACGCTCTGCGCCACGCGCCGCTTCACGCGCTGCCTCATTAGAAAAGTCGATCTTTGGCATTCCATCTCCAGCCGAAGGGAGCACATCCCCTTTGGCGCGAAAGCCGGATTTGGCGATCGAACCCATTTTGTCTTCGTTCACAGCCTCTAACCCCTTTATAGACCCCGGCCCCCACACCGGGATTAAAGGATCAATGCACACCGCATCGATGCATCAACCCTTAGCCCCTTTTGCAACTCACGCGCCTATAGCGTCCCTCCCGACAGATGAAATCCGCATACCATCTGTCACCGCCATATCCGTTACTCTTGATTGTATTTTTCGCCCTGCCCTCATGCATGTCCCCCGTGAACACGCCGCATACCGCATCAAAACTCTTCCTACGATTGTATCCAGGGAAGGCCGGATGCCTTCCAACCGCTGCTGTGGCCGCGCTGGCGTGTCTCATCAAGATCGCCTTCAAAACCACCGACAATATTATAGGCCGCACTAAAGCCGAGTGCCGTCAGCGCCTTCGCTGCTGAACGTGAACGCGCACCGGAGCGGCACAAAAATAAAACAGGCGCGGCTTTCGCACCGCCGCCCACAACCTCGTTCAGCACAGATGCAACTTCGCTCGCAAAATTTTCATTCACATTCATCGCTGGAAAACTCGCCCACTCAACAAGCACAGGCTCTTTGTTCAGGCTGCCGAGATCGGCAACGCCCACAAAGGACCACTCAGCGCGGGTGCGCACATCAACGAGAACAGCTTTGGGATTTTCAGATAGAACCCGCCAGGCTTCGGCAACAGATACATCACCGGCATAGTCAGCAGAGGCTGCGCCTGAAGTCGCGGGCAAAATTTTATCGCTGGCATCACCCGGCATCCTTTGCACCCCTTCTGTCCGCGCCGCATTCGGAGCGCACTTCTCCTGCACGGTTCTCATTTCCATTCAGCCACAGACCACCAAAACGCCAGAGACAAGATTGCTCTTACTGAAAAACCACTTCTCGCGGTCTCTGCAGCCTGCAGATGGTTACTGGATGGGTACTTTTGGCCGATCAATAAGACATTCTCGAATACTGTATTTGGTGTGTGATTACTTAAAAAACACAGTATTCGTTGGCCTCAATCTCGTGATTAAACATACCGGCTGGACCCTGTGGACGCAAGCGGAAGAATCGTCTTCGTCGAAAAAACTTCATGTTCGAGGCGTCTTTGCGACACCAAAAATACCGCAGACGAAAAGTGAAAATACATGTGCATCGCAATGCTGAGTGAAGGCATCGCGCTAAGTGTCGCTAATGCTTGATGTTTGTTCTTCTCTGCACTGCACATGTGATTATCGCATGGCAGCAGACATGAAATGACTTTGTAAAATTTTAGATAGTGCAAAATTTTTTTGCGCCGATCTTTTCCCAATTCCCGTCACATGATGTCATTTATGTCGCGCGTTTGTCGCACGCATAAAAAACCCGCGGGCAAAAAATGCACGCGGGCTTGAACTCTTTTGATTTCATCAGCGTTGGTATCGGGTGACGCTCGTTACGCTTTGCGATTAAGCGCGCGAACTACGCCGCCAGCGAAGTTTAGGCTGTGAGCACTTTCACACGAGCCGAGAGGCGCGAAATTTTGCGCGAGGCGGTGTTCTTATGAGCAACGCCCTTCTGAGCGGCGCGCATGATCTCCGGCTCAGCGGCCTTCAATGCTGTCGTCGCATCGGCCTTGTTGCCGGATGCGATTGCTTCTTCAACTTTGCGGATGAAGCTGCGCATGCGCGAGCGACGATCCTTGTTGACCGCGGTGCGGGCTTCGATCTTGCGGATCGCTTTTTTCGCGGACTGTGTATTCGCCATTGTCTTAGACCTTGTGCCTTCGAAGTCCCGTGACTTCGACGTTTTGTCTTGCGGGCCGTGCCCCGCGAAAATTCTAAATCCGCGCCCGGGAGACCTACTGGAAAACCCGAATTGCGGCCTCAAAAAAGCGGCCCCACAGAGAGAGGGGCCATGCCGACTTTGAGGCGCGCGTTATACGTGGGTCCCAAGCGCCCGTCAACCGACTCTCGCCGCCCCAAAAGTCGCATCCAAAAGGGCAGATTTCAGCCCTTTTCAGGGGGCTCTCTCAGCGGTTTGTGAACTTCGCGGGCCGCTTTTCGACAAAGGCGGTCATGCCTTCCTTTTTATCGTCAGTAGCAAACATCGAATGGAAGAGCCGCCGTTCAAAGCGCACGCCTTCCGACAGCGTCGTCTCATAGGCGCGGTTGACGCTTTCCTTGGTCATCATGGCGATGGGGAGCGACTTCTGCGCAATCGTCTCGGCGATCTTCAGTGCCTCGGTCAGCAAATCCGCCACCGGCACCACGCGGCTCACCAAGCCTGAGCGTTCGGCTTCCGTCGCATCCATCATCCGGCCCGTCAGGCACATATCCATTGCCTTGGACTTGCCGACAAAGCGCGTCAGCCTTTGCGTGCCGCCCGCGCCCGGCATCACGCCGAGGTTGATTTCCGGCTGGCCGAATTTTGCATTGTCGGCACAGATGATCATGTCGCACATCATCGCGAGTTCGCAGCCTCCCCCCAGCGCATAGCCGGCGACCGCCGCGATGGTGGGCTTGCGCGCGCGCGTCGTGCGCTCCCAGTTTGAGGTGATGAAATCCTCACGATAGACATCCATATAGGATTTGGGCTGCATCTCTTTAATGTCGGCGCCCGCCGCAAACGCTTTTTGCGATCCCGTCAGCACGATGCAATGGATCGCGTCATCGGCTTCAAACGCATCAATCGCCAGCGTCAGCTCATCCATCAGTCCCTTGTTGAGCGCGTTGAGCGCATCGGGCCGGTTCAGCGTGACAAGACCGACAGCGCCTTTTGTTTCAACGAGGATGTTTTGATAGGCCATGACGCACTCTCTTTAATTCTAATTTTTTTCAGAATAGTTTTAATTCGGTTCACCAAACCTTAGTTCGGCTCAAAAGAAAAACGCACCTGCGTCTTGCCGCCGGGCATCGGCACAAACTCGATCTCAAGGCGCTCGCTCTCGCGGTCAAAGACCAGAAGGTCGCCGATCAGTTCAAGCTTCTTATGCCGGACCCAGCCTAATTGCGGCAATGTGTTTTCATAAAAGCGCCGCGCTGTTCCCAGACTCACGCGGCCCTCGGCAATCGTGCGCACGATGCGCCCATTGGGCTTGTCAAACACCATGCCGCCTTCGCCGGTCTCGTGCAGTCCGTCCATCAGCGGCATGTCTTCCACTGCGTCCAGATATTTTTGCTGAGCCATCGCGGGGCTAAAGAGAGCTGCGAAACCAAAAGGCAACGCACCCAAGCCCAGCAGCAAAGCCACACCAAAAACCCGGCCAATCATGCGCGTCAACTTTCTATCCCCGCCCACCGACTTTAAACCCTGCCCCATCATTTCTGACATTTGGGGCAGAAGAAAGTCGAACGCCCGCTCTGCGCGATGCGCTTCACCCTAGCGCCGCATTTGGGCTTTGAACAGGTCTCCCCCTCACGGTCATAGACCTGAAAACGATGCTGGAAATAACCAAGCTCGCCGTCGGCCTGCGCATAGTCGCGCAAAGTCGAGCCGCCCGCCTCAATGGCTTCGGATAATACGTCGCGGATTGTTGCGGTGAGCCGTTCGAGCCTTGCGGGCGTCAGGCTCGCCGCCGCACGTTCCGGCCCGATGCCGGAGCGAAAGAGCGCCTCGCAGACATATATATTGCCAAGCCCCGCCACGGTGCTCTGGTCGAGCAGCGCCGATTTCACCGGCGTCTTGCGGGTTTTAAAGTTTTCAATGAGGGTTGCTGCCGAAAACGCGTTGCCCAAAGGTTCCGGTCCGAGCTTGGCCAGATGCTTATTCTCATCAAGCGCACCTTCGCCCACCAGATCCATGAAGCCAAAGCGACGATGATCGCAATAGACAATGCGCGTCCCGTCCGCCATGTCCCACATAATATGATCATGCTTGCCCTCGCCCGCATCCGGCGCTCCGTCAGGCACTGCGTAGTGAAAGAGCCCCGGACGTTTAGGAGACTTCAAAGGCGGGTGAATGGTGAAGCGGCCCGACATGCCGAGATGCACGATCAGCACCTCGCCGCCTTCTATATGTATCAGGATATATTTTGCCCGCCGCGTCAGGCGCAGCACCTTGCGGCCCTCGAGCCGCTCGGCCAGCCGGTCTGGGAACGGATAGCGCAGACCCGCCCGGCGCTGCGTCACGCGCGCAATGCGTTTGCCTTCGAGCACGGGGGCCAAGCCACGGCGGACAGTTTCGACTTCGGGCAGTTCGGGCATATTGTCGCCATATCCTTCGCGCGGGGCTCATCGGGGCGCTGAAAGTAGCGCCCTTCCTTCCCTTCCGCTATGGTCCGGCGATGACGAGCGAGACGCAAATGAAACGAGAAAACCCTCCAATGCCCGATAAGGCCGCAGAGGACACAACCCATTTCGGTTTCAAGACGGTTGCGACAGGCGACAAGGCCAGGCTCGTCCATAATGTCTTTGAACAGGTCGCCTCGCGCTACGATCTGATGAACGATCTGATGTCGGGCGGCGTCCATCGCGCCTGGAAGCTCGCGCTCATCGACTGGCTCAATCCGCCGCGTTCCGCGCGGCCTTACGCCCATATCGATGTGGCAGGCGGCACGGGCGACATTGCTTTCCGCCTTCTCGACCGCGCCGGTCCCAATACCCATGTCACCGTCTGCGACATCAACCGGCACATGCTCGGTGTCGGCAAGACACGCGCCGAGGCCCAGCAATATGAAGGGCAAGTGGAATTCGTCTGCGGCGATGCGCAATCGCTCCCCTTTCCCGACCGCAAATTTGACAGCTACACGATTGCCTTCGGCATCCGCAATGTGACGCATATCGAACAGGCTTTGTCAGACGCTTACCGCGTGCTGAAACCCGGCGGGCGTTTCATGTGTCTTGAATTTTCACAAGTCGCCGTTCCCGGTCTCGATGCGCTTTATGATCGCTTCTCTTTTGATGCGATCCCGAAAATCGGCGCATGGGTCACAGGCGATGGCGAGCCCTATCAATATCTTGTTGAATCGATCCGCCGCTTTCCGCCGCAGGAAAAATTCAAGAGCATGATCGAGGCCGCAGGCTTTGCCCGCGTCTCCTATCGCAACCTGACCGGCGGCGTCGCGGCCATTCATTCCGGCTGGCGGTTGTAAACACAGATGGCGGGTCCGCTCTCCCATATCACGCGCCTCGTCAGGGCCGGCCGCGCGCTTGCCCGCCACGATGCGCTGTTCCCGCTGGAACTCCGCGGCGAGTTACCGCCTGCGCTTCTGATGCTTTTATCACTCGGCAAAATTCAAATGCCGTGGGAAAGCAAAGTGTCTGACAGCGATCTCGCGCCGCCGCAGCGCCTCGCCAATGCGCTTGCCGAACTCGGGCCCTCTTACATCAAGCTCGGACAATTCCTCGCAACGCGCCCTGATATTGTCGGCGACGAGCTCGCGCAGGGCATGCGGCAATTGCAGGACAACCTGCCGCCCTTCCCGACACATGAAGCGCGCGCCATTGTTGAGCTTGAACTCAACCGCCCGCTCGATTTTCTGTTTTCGTCTTTCAGCGATGCGGTGGCGGCCGCCTCCATCGCGCAGGTCCATCGTGCGACGACTGTGCCTGATGTCAATGATCCCGAGCCGCGCGACGTTGCCGTCAAAGTGTTGCGCCCCAATGTCGAAGCGCGTTTCCGCAATGACCTCGATAGTTTCTTTTTTGTCGCGCGCACTGTCGAGCGCTACTCCGAAACCTCGCGCCGCTTGAAGCCTGTCGAGATCGTGCAGACACTCGCCGATAGCGTGGCGATGGAAATGGATTTCCGGCTTGAAGCCGCCGCCATGTCCGAGATGGGCGAGAACATCGCGCGCGACAAAGGCTTCCGCGTGCCGAAGGTCGATTGGGACCGCACCGCCCATCATGTGCTGACCCTTGAATGGGTCGATGGCATTGCCGCGTCTGACCGCGACGCACTGGTCGCCGCCGGTCACGACATGAAGGCGCTCGGCACCCGCGTCATTCAATCGTTTCTCACCCATGCGCTGCGCGACGGGTTCTTCCATGCCGACATGCATCAGGGAAATCTTTTCGTTGATCCCGACGGCACATTGGTTGCCGTCGATTTCGGCATCATGGGACGGCTCGATGCCCATCAACGCCGCATGATGGCGGAAATTCTCTATGGCTTTGTGAAACGCGACTATCGCCGCGTCGCCGAGATGCATTTTCTCGCGGGCTATGTGCCGCCCAATAAAAGCGTCGATGCCTTTGCGCAGGCGCTCCGCTCGGTGGGCGAGCCGATTTTCGGGCGCACCGCGCGCGATGTCTCGATGGGCCGCTTGCTCGCTCAACTGTTCCAGGTCACCGAACAGTTTGAGATGAAGACGCGGCCCGAACTGATCCTCTTGCAAAAGACCATGGTGGTCATCGAAGGCGTCGCCCGCCATTTCGACCCCGACCACAATATTTGGGAAAGCGCCGAACCCGTATTGAAAGAATGGATGACCACCCAGCTTGCGCCGGAAGCACGGCTCGGCGATGTCGCCGAAGGGGCCGCCCAGCTTGGCCGCCTCGCGGGCAACCTCCCCGACTTCCTTGCCCGCGCCGAGCGCACGGCGCGGCTGCTGTCCGATAGCGTTGACGAGCAGGGGTTGAAGCTCCACCCGTCCTCGACCGAGGCTTTGGCGCGGGCGCAGGGCAACCGCTCATGGGCAAGCCCCGCCCTTTGGGCCATTATCGGGGCCTTCGTGGCGGTTTTGGCCATAAAGCTCCTCTAAACCTCCCATTTTCACTCTCTTAAACAGATAAAATAATTGATCTCCACATTTGGCGCGTGAAACCCTATATTCTCCCCTCACGATAAGCCCAACGGAGACCCCATCTTGGCCGACGCGCTCCAAAACCGCCGCATCCTGCTCATCATCTCAGGTGGCATCGCCGCCTATAAGAGCCTTGAGCTGATCCGCCGCCTGCGCGATCACGGGGCGTCGGTCCGCGCGGTGCTGACCGAGGCCGGTTCCAAATTTGTGACGCCGCTGACACTCGCGACGCTGACCGGCGACAAGGTCTATACCGACCTCTTCGACCTCACAGATACTGCCGCCATCGGCCATATCGAACTGTCGCGCGATGCGGACCTTGTCGTTGTCGCGCCCGCCAGCGCCGACATTCTCGCCAAAATGTCAGCCGGTCTCGGCGGCGATCTTGCCACCACCTTGCTTCTGGCCACCGACAAGCCCGTCCTTGTCGCGCCCGCGATGAATGTGCGCATGTGGACCCACCGTGCGACCCAACGCAATGTCGAGCAGCTCATGGCCGACGGTATTCACTTTGTCGGTCCCAATGACGGCGACATGGCCTGCGGCGAGTTTGGCCCGGGCCGCATGGCGGAGCCTGCCGAAATTCTCGCCGCCATCACCCAGCATTTTTCTGAGAACGAATTTTCGGGCGCAAAGCCTTTGGCCGGTGTCCATGTCCTCGTCACCTCCGGCCCGACCCATGAGCCGATCGATCCCGTGCGCTATCTTGCGAACCGCTCGTCGGGCAAACAGGGTCACGCGATTGCGACCGCCCTTGCCCGTATGGGAGCTAATGTCACGCTCGTCTCCGGCCCGACCAACTTAACCGCGCCCGCTGGTGTGACGCTGAAACGTGTCGAGACCGCGCGCGACATGCTTGCCGCCTGCCAGGCGGCTCTGCCCGCGCAGGTCGTCATCTGCGCCGCCGCCGTTGCCGATTGGCGCGTCGATGTGGACGCCACGCAGAAAATCAAAAAGGAAGCAGGGGCCGCCACGCCCTCGCTCACCCTTGTTGAAAATCCCGACATTCTCGCGACGATTTCAAAACTCAAAACCAATCGCCCCGATCTCGTGATCGGCTTTGCCGCTGAAACCGAAAAGGTCATCGAGCACGCGATTGCCAAACGCTTGCGCAAAGGCTGCGACTGGATTGTCGCCAACGACGTGTCACCCGAAACCGGCGTCATGGGCGGCGACCTGAACACGGTTCATCTCATTTCCGCTGACGGACAGGAAGACTGGCCGCTGCTGCCCAAACAGGCGGTCGCCGAACGTCTCGCCCGCAGCGTCCTCACCTATATCCAAAACAAGAAGTCCAAAGCATGAGTGCAGATATTTCCATCGCCGTGCAGCGTCTCCCTCACGGGGCTGATTTGCCGCTGCCGCGTTACGAGACCGACGGTGCCGCAGGCATGGATCTCGTCGCTGCCATCGCCGCTGATGAACCTCTCGTGCTCGCATCCGGCGCGCGCACGCTTGTGCCCACAGGCCTTGCGATTGCTCTGCCGCGCGGCTTTGAAGCGCAGGTCCGTCCGCGCTCAGGTCTCGCTGCCAAAAATGGTGTCACGGTTTTGAACTCGCCCGGCACAGTCGATAGCGACTATCGCGGCGAGGTCAAAGTCATCCTCATCAATCACGGGCCGGAGGCTTTCACCATCACGCGCGGCACACGCATCGCGCAAATGGTCATCGCACCGGTCACGCGCGGCATCTTCCGCGAAGTCGCTTCACTTGACGAAACAGCGCGCGGCGCTGGCGGTTTTGGTTCGACCGGCACAGGAGGCCAATAGTTCATGCTTCGCCTTTCCAAGAAAACTTGGCTCGCGCTTGAAGCGGTTGTGGACGTTGCGATCAACGCGCGGCCCGATCCTGTGCAGTCCAAAGAAATCACCAAGCGTCAGGGCATCCCGCAACGCTATCTCGAACAAGTGATGCAGCAGCTCGTTCATGCGGGCATCCTCAAAGGCGTGCGCGGACCGCGCGGCGGTTATCGTCTGGCGCGCGAACGCCGCCGCATTTCAGTCGGTGAAGTTGTGCGCGTCGTCGGTGCGATGGAATCGGCTGATGATCCTGTTACAAGCGGGCCCTCCGATCTGGGCGAGCGCGTCATTGCGCCGCTCTGGCAGGAAGTGCAGACCGAGTTGATGGAACGTCTTGAAAAAATCACTGTCGATGATCTCTGCCGCCGTGCCGAAAGCGCCGGCGTTGACAATGGTGTCCCCACCCCCGACTTCACCATTTGAGTTTTGAACATTTTTTCCGACACAGGAGAACAAGATGTCTGACAAAAAACCAGGTCGCGGTCGTATCTATGACAATATCACGCAGACCATCGGCGACACGCCGCTGGTGCGCCTGAACCGCATGGCGAAAGAAGCCGGTGCGGTTGCTGACATTCTCCTGAAGCTCGAATTTTTCAATCCCATGTCGAGCGTCAAGGACCGTATCGGCGTCGCGATGATCGATGCGCTCGAACGCGAAGGCAAGCTTCTGCCTGACACAGTTCTCATTGAACCCACATCCGGCAATACAGGCATTGCGCTCGCTTTCGTCGCTGCCGCGCGCGGCTACAAGCTCGTCCTCTGCATGCCGGAAAGCATGTCGCTTGAACGGCGCAAGATGATTGCGATCCTCGGCGCACAGATCGAACTCACGCCGGCCGAAAAAGGTATGAAGGGCGCCATCGCACGCGCCGAAGAATTGCTGTCGGTCTATCCCAACTCCGTCATGGTGCGTCAGTTTGATAATCCGGCCAATCCCGACATTCACAAGCGCACGACAGCAGAAGAAATCTGGAACGACACCAATGGCGCGGTGGACGCCGTCATTTCCGGCGTCGGCACAGGCGGCACGTTTACAGGCGTCGGCTCATTGAAGGTACGCAAGCCTTCCCTGCAAATGATCGCGGTCGAGCCCGAAGACAGCCCCGTCCTTTCAGGCGGTCAGCCCGGCCCGCATAAAATTCAGGGCATCGGTGCCGGTTTCATTCCGGGCAATCTCGACAAATCCCTCATTGACGAGGTCGTCACCATCGGCAATGAAACGGCGTTCGAGACCGCGCGCAAAGTCGCCAAGCTCGAAGGCATCCCTTGTGGCATTTCATCGGGTGCGGCCATTGCCGCCGCGCTCGAAGTCGGCACGCGGCCCGCGATGAAGGGTAAAACCATCGTCGTGATTATTCCTTCTTTCGCCGAACGCTATCTTTCAACGGCGCTTTTCGACGGTATCTGATTTTACGACGACCTGTCACACCGAGTACCCCCATGCTTGCCAAGCTCAATATCGACCGCTTCCTGCAACTCATCATCGCGGTCGTGATTGCGGCCATCATCTATCCGGCGGCGGGGGCGACAGGCAGCCCGCTTCATATTGAATATGTCGCGAGCTACGGCATCTCGATTGTCTTCTTTCTCTACGGGCTCACGCTCGCACCGGAAAAAATGAAAGCGGGCCTCGTCAAATGGCGTGTGCATATTGTTGTGCAGCTTGCCACTTTCGTTCTCTTCCCGCTTGTCGTCCTCGCGCTCATCGTTACGTTGCGCGGTCGCCTGCCCGACGAAGTGCTTGTCGGTTTCTTCTATCTTGCGGCGCTCCCCGGCACCGTCTCCTCATCGGTCGCGATGACGTCGCTTGCCCGCGGCAATGTGCCCGTCGCGATTTTCAACGCAACGCTGTCGGCCTTCCTCGGCGTCTTTCTCACACCGCTTCTGATGGCATGGTATCTCAACACGACAGGCGCATCGCTGCCGCTTGAAAGCGTCATTCTGAAAATTGTGTTGCTGGTGCTGGTGCCCACCGCCATCGGTCAGGTCGCGCATTTCTGGTTGAAAGATTGGGCGACGCGCAACAATGCATGGCTCAAATGGTGCGACAAGGCGGTGATCCTCGCCATCGTCTATAATTCATTCTGCGATTCAATCGTGGAAGGCGTCTGGTCGGATCACGATGCGAGCCTGCTCGCCACCATGATCGCCCTCGTTATCGCGCTCTTCTTCGTCATCTATTATCTGATGAAGCTGCCTTGCCGCGTTCTGGGCTTTGATCGCGAAGACACGATCGCCTGCATTTTCTGCTCATCGAAAAAATCACTCGCGACCGGCGTGCCTTTGGCGAAAGTCATTTTCGGCGCGACGCCCGCGCTTGGTCTCATCATCGCACCGCTGATGCTTTTTCACTTTTTCCAGCTTGTGATCGTCAGCGTCATCGCCAATAAATATGCGCAAGAGGCCGATGCCGACGCTAAGGCTTAAAGCGTAACGGCACCCGGTCCTGCTTCCACATGCACGTCGCGCGCATGGAGCGGCTCACCGCAATCTGAGCAGATCAACTCGCCCACCGTCACATGGCCGCATGTGTCATGGATGCGCAGGAGCGGCACGCCTTCCGGCCCCGCCATATGCTTGTCGCCCCATTGGGCGAGCGTCACCATCACAGGATAGAGGTCACGGCCGCGCTCGCTCAGGCGATACTCTTCGCGCTTCGGGCGCTCCTGATAGGCGACCCTGTCGAGCACGCCCGCCTCGTGAAGTTTCTTCAGGCGGTCGGCGAGCACATGACGCGCGATACCGAGACGGCTTTCAAAAGCCTCAAAGCGCCGCGTGCCCAAAAAACATTCGCGCAAAATCAGCAGTGTCCAGCGGTCGCCGACAACGGACAATGTCCGCGCCACCGAACAGGCCTCCTGGTCGAGATCTTCCCAACGCATCTGCTCACCTCTGAACGAGCGGGTTCATTTTCGTTCATCAGGATAGCTTGACAGGTTCTCTTATGGAACCCACTTTCAACCGATCTTGCCGCAATCCTTTCAGGAGCGCCCCCATGAACCAGAAAGCGTCCACAAAACCCGTTGCCCTCATCACCGGCGTCGGCCCCGGTACAGGCTCGGCCCTTGCCCGCCGCTTCCACAAAGCAGGCTATGCAGTGGCGATGCTGGCGCGCGACGCCGACCGCCTGAAGGCATTGGAGACCGAACTTTCAGGCTCAAAAGCCTATATCTGCGACGTGGCGGACAGCGCCCAAGTCCATGCAACGATTGACAAAATCAGGTCCGACCTCGGCAAGCCGGACGTGCTGATCCACAATGCGGTCGGCGGCGGCTGGGGCACGTTCCTCGACATCAAACCGGAATTGCTCAACCGCAATTTCCAGATCAACACGATGGGTCTCCTCTATCTCGCGCAAGCGCTTGCGCCCGATATGATCGCCAAGGGCAAGGGCACGATCATCGCCACCGGCAACACATCCGCCCAGCGCGGCCGCGCCCTCTTTGCAGGCTTTGCGCCCACCAAAGCCGCCCAGCGTATTCTTTGTGAAAGCATGGCGCGCGACTTGGGGCCCAAAGGTGTCCATGTCGCTTACGTCCTTATCGATGCCGTCATCGACGTGCCGTGGACGCGCGAAGCCTTTCCCGACAGACCGGATGATTATTTCATTCAGCCCGCGCACATTGCCGATGAAGTTTTCCATGTCAGCGAACAGCCGCGCTCGGCATGGTCCTTCAATGTCGAAATTCGTCCCTTCGGCGAAGTCTGGTAAAAGCCGCCAATCGAAATTCCGCGCCGCGCCCCGAAAGTTTAAGTGATGAACATGTCCGTCCCCGTTGCTGAACCGATCTTCTCTTCTGACGGCAATGATTGGGTGCCCCATGCGGAAGCGAGCGGTCCCTTCCGCGGTCTCCATGGCGGCGCCGTCTCAGGTCTCGCCGTCGCCGTGCTGGAAGAAATGGCACGCGCTGAAGGCTTTGGCATACCAACCACAGCGACCGTTTTTATTCTGCGACCCGCGCCACTTGAAAAACTCCAAACCAAAGTCACGCCGCTCCGCATCGGTGGCCGTGTCGCTATTTTGGAATCGGAACTTTTTTGCGGCGACAAGCTCATCGCCAAAGCGACAGCCGCGTTTGTGAAACCGATCAACTTACCCGAACTTAAAATTGCAGAAGCGCCACAGATAAAAGTTGATCCCACATCGCTCCCCAAATGGCAACGCACGACCAATGTGACCCGCATCACATTCTTTGACGCACTCGACATTCGCGATGATGGCAAAGGCACCAAATGGGGAAGGATGCTCCGCCCCATGACACCTTTCGACACACCTTTCGCCAGCCTCTTTGCCTTATCGGATAACGGCACGCCCTATTGGCTTTCGGGCACGGAGCTCTGGCCACCGCGTTGGGGCTTTCCGAATATCGATGTCGCGCTCCACGTCACGCGCCCGCGCGTCGGCGACTGGGTCGGTGTCACGCCGACTTCCGATTGGCGTGTTGAAGGCAATGGTCTTACCGAGGCCGCGATCCATGACGAGCAGGGTTTGTTAGGTCGTGGTTGCCAAACGGTTGTCGTCACACCGATCTAGGTCCTCTCCCCTCTCCGGGGAGATATTCCTTTTCGGGCATAATTTTATTGTCAGGCATAAAGTGGAAAATCCCCACCCGTGCATATGTTTTTTTTGCGCCTCACGCGACACTCGACGAACCGACTAACGATCTCTGCATGGAAACACTCAATCTCTTGCAAGAAATGTTGATTGTTTCGAGCCTTTGTTGAGCCTCAAAATCACTTAATTCCCGCTTTTCTAAAGTCCTCTCCCGCCCGCAAAAACGCTATACTCCGCTCAGGAGAAAACCAGATGTTCCTCACCGACACCCAGTTAGAGCGCTACGCCCGCCATATCGTGCTGAAAGAAATCGGCGGGCCGGGCCAGAAGAAATTATTGAAATCCCGCGTGCTCGTCATCGGCGCAGGCGGTCTCGGTGCGCCTTGTCTGATGTATCTTGCCGCCGCCGGTATCGGCACAATCGGTATCATTGATGCTGACACGGTGTCGCTCTCCAACCTCCAGCGTCAGATTATTCACGATACGGACAATATCGGTATGCTGAAGGTTGAAAGTGCCGCCATCGCTCTCGCGCGCATCAATCCAGACGTTCACGTCATTGCTCACCGCGAACGCCTCACCGCCGAGAACGCTGAGATCATCATTGCCGATTATGATCTCGTCGCCGATGGTTGCGATAATTTTCCGACGCGCTTTCTCGTCAACGACGCCTGCCATGCCACCAAGCGCACGCTGATCTCAGGTGCCGTCGGTCCCTTTGAAGGTCAGCTCGCGACGTTCAAATCGCATGAGCTGGATGATAAAGGCGTGCCTTATCCGAACTATCGCGACCTCGTGCCCGAAGCCCCGCCCGCTGGCATGATGCCGGCCTGCGAAGAAGCAGGCGTACTCGGCGCGCTTACCGGCGTCATCGGCTCGATGATGGCATTGGAAGTCATCAAGGAAATCACAGGTGCCGGCACGAGCCTTGCCGGACGGTTGTTGATTTACGACGCCCTCGACATGCGCATGCGCGTCATCGGCTTGCCGCATGATCCGGAGAACCCGCTGACAGGTGCGAAGGCAACAGCCGTCGCCTGATCACATGATCGCGGGAATGACGCGGTCCGGCGGACGGTGTCCGTCCATGAATGTCTTGATATTGACGATCACCTTACCGCCCATTTCAACGCGGCCTTCAATGGTCGCGGAACTCATATGCGGCAGTGACACGACATTGCGGAGTTTAATGAGGCGCGGATTGATCTTCGGCTCGTTCTCAAACACGTCCAGTCCCGCGCCGCCCAATTCGCCTGCCTCCAGCGCGCGCACCAGCGCGTTCTCATCGATGATCTCACCGCGCGCTGTGTTGACGATATAGGCGTCGGGCCGCATCAGTTTCAAACGTGCCGTATCGATCAGATGGAACGTCGCGGGCGTATGCGGGCAGTTCACCGAAACGATATCGACCTTGGGCAACATGTCGTTGAGGTTTTCCCAATAGGTCGCTTCGAGTTCTTTCTCCATCACGGCGTTGGCCGGTTTGCGGTTGTGATAATGAATTTCGAGACCAAAGGCTTTGGCACGGCGCGCCACCGCCTGCCCGATGCGGCCCATGCCGATAATGCCGAGGCGCTTGCCGAAAATGCGTCTGCCGAGCATCCATGTCGGCGACCAGCCCGGCCACTCGCCTTCATTGTCGCGCAGGAAACGCGCGCCTTCAGAGAGACGACGCGGCACGGCGAGAATGAGTGCCATGGTCATGTCAGCCGTGTCTTCGGTCAGCACGCCCGGTGTGTTCGTCACCGTGATGCCGCGACGGCGGGCAGTCTCGACATCCACATTGTCAACGCCTGTACCAAACTGCGCGATGAGGCGGAGCTGTGGTCCGACCTGGGCCAGGAGTTTCGCGTCGATCCTGTCGGTCACGGTCGGCACCAGCACGTCGGCTTCCTTGACGGCGGCCACCAACTCGGCATGGCTCATTGCATGATCGTCGGCGTTCAATCGCACATCGAAAAGCTCCCCCATCCGCGCCTCAATCACATCAGGCAATTTGCGGGTCACGATGACGAGCGGTTTTCTGGGAGAGGGCATGGACTGAACGGAGCCTTGAGTGAGTAAGGGACGAGACGGATTTCTGCCTCCCTTGTCTAGCAGAGGGCGGGGGACTTGCCCAAGCGCGTTTCACAGTGGTGACACCATAATCTCTCCCCGCCGAATGTCTCTTGGTCCCTTGACCCGTCATGGCGGCCCTTGCGATAAAGGACACGTGACCAAATCACTTTGCGTTACATGCTGCTTGGGGCCACCACCAGAAAGAAGCCGATCATCGCCAGATTCAGGGAAATGTCCCGGCTTGCCTTGTTCCACCGCCGCCTCGCGCCGGTGCTTGGCCTCGGCCTGATTTTCGCGCTCAGTCACGCCTTGCCGCTTCATGCGACTGAAAAGGCCGAAGCGAAAACCGCGCCGAAGGAGAAAGCCGCTTCCAGGGACAATATAGGCACGGACACGGGCCTGCCCGTCCCCCGCTTCGTCAGCCTCAAATCGGCCAAGATCAACGTGCGCCGCGGTCCCGGCAATGACAATCAGATCAGCTGGGTCTTCAAGCGTAAAGCGCTGCCGGTTGAGATCATCGCCGAGAGCGGACGCTGGCGCAAAATCCGCGACCATGACGGTGAGACCGGCTGGGTGTGGCACGCCATGCTCGACGGACGCCGCAGCGCCATCGTCATGGGCAAACCCGACGCCACCGGCAAAGTGATGGACCCCGCCTCGCCCGTCGCGCTCTTTGCCGAACCGTCTGAAAAATCAAAAATCATCGCCTATGCCGAAGTCGGCGTCATCGGACGGTTGCCCTTCTGTCAGGACCAATGGTGCGAGCTTGAAGTCAATGGCTATGAAGGCTGGGTGCTGCGGTCCGAAATCTGGGGCGCTTATACAGCCGAGAATTTCGAATAATTTTCAGGCAAAATCAGCGGCGAGTGACGTGCGCGTCGCGCCGTCAACCAGCGCCATATGGCCGTAATTTTCATGCGCGATGGTCAGCAACACACGCACGTTCGGGTCGCGGAACTTTTTAATCGCATCGGCTGAAAACGGAAAATGCAGAAAGTGAACAGCTGAGGTTTTGCCATCAGCTTTTGTTCGCTCAATCTCGCCTTCGGGCACCACCGCATCAATACGGATGTCACCCACTTCAAAATGAATTTTTGTTTCAACGCCTGTGAGACGCCGCAGCTCGCGTTCGCGCCGCTTCTCATCGTCGATTTCAAACATCAGGGTTGCGACAAGTTCTGCACCATTCGGAATAAGCGGATTATAGGCGTCGAGCTCATCGACCAATTGCTCGGCACCACCACGCTCAATGTGCAGCATTTCATGCACCTGATGAAACATGGTGGCGAAATTTTCAAAATAGAACGTGGCAAACGGCCCGACAGCGATGCGGCGCGAACGCTTCAGTTCCGTGATCGCGACGCGGCGCGCTTTGCGCTCACTGGCATAAGTCTCATAAGGCAGAATATCTGCCGCTGTGATTGCATGTTTCGCCATTTTATTTCCAATCACTCAATCAAACCCCAGGCGCGCGCCATAATCTCAATCGGGTGCTGCATGGTGGGCGGTGTTTTCTCGCCCATCTCGTCGATCTCTTGCACCAGATGTTTTGCCGCCAGCGGGCAATCCGACGTCACATATTTATTGTCGGTCTTGGCCACATTCTTTGCTGCGATTTTACCGACCTTCATTGCGACATCAAACGTCTCTTTCATCACACCGAATGTGCCGCCATGACCGGAGCAGCGCTCCACCACATCAACTTTCATCTCCGGCACAAGGCGCATCATCTCGGCGGATTTCGGTCCCATATTCTGCGCGCGTGCATGACAGGCCAAATGCGCCGTCACGCCGCCTTCAACAGGACGCAGGCCTTCGGCCAGTCCTTCTTTTTTTGCTATATCGACAACATATTCGTCGATGTCATAGGTCGCCTGCGCGAGCCTTTGCACATGCGCGTTGTCGGGCAATATCAACGGCCACTCAAACTTAAACATCAATCCGCAGGACGCTGTCAGCGTTACAATGTCATAGCCTTCATCGATGAGGGCGCACATTTCGGCGGCGACTTTTTCGGCTTGTTCCGCGACCTTCGCGATATTGCCTTGTTCGAGAAACGGCATGCCACAGCAGCCGGGATAGGCGACGCGTGTTTCAACGCCGTTATGCGCGAGCACCAGTCGTGCGGCCTCGCCCACTTGTGGATTGTTGTAATTGATAAAGCAGGTCGCAAAGATCGCTGCCTTGCGTCCCTTGGCGGGCGCGTCTTTTGCCGCCGCTGCACCGGTTTTGTCCTGTGCCTTGGCGCGCATCGTAAATGTCTTGCCGTAAAACTTCGGCAGTTCGGCGCGCGCATCAATGCCTGCGAGTTTTTCTAAAACAGGCCGCGTCAGCTTGTTTGATTTGGCCGACCCCCAATTGGCGAGCGGCGCGACGGGCGCGGCCAGCGTGCCGTTGCGATCTGTCTTGCCAAGTTCCGAGGGCACAAAGGGAAAGCCGTGTTCTTTGGCTTCCACCGCACGGTAGCGCAGCATCAGATGCGGAAAATCGAGATTGAATTCATGCGGCGGCACGTAAGGGCATTTCGTCATGAAGCACATATCGCACAGCGTGCAGGCGTCAATGACGGGACCGAAATCTTTAGACGCAACCGTATCGAGTTCTTCGCTCGGCGCGGCGTCGACGAGGTCAAACAAGCGCGGAAAACTGTCGCAGAGATTGAAGCAGCGGCGGCAGCCGTGGCAGATGTCAAAAACGCGGCGCAATTCCTCGTCGAGTTTTGCCTCGTCATAAAAATCAGGCTCACGCCACGCCAAAGGATGCCGTGTCGGCGCTTGCGTACTGCCTTCTTTCATTGGTGCTCCCCGAAAGCTCACATAGACAAAAGAGGGGAGGCGCGATCCGCCTCCCCTTATCTCTGTCAGGCTTTAGCTGTTGAGACTGTCGAGCGCCTTTTGGAAACGACCGGCATGGCTCTTTTCGGCTTTAGCCAGCGTCTCGAACCATTCGGCGATTTCGTCAAAGCCTTCTTCGCGCGCGGTGCGCGCCATGCCGGGATACATGTCGGTATATTCATGCGTCTCGCCGGCGATCGCGGCTTTGAGATTGAGATCCGTGGGTCCGATGGGTTCGCCCGTGGCCGGGTCGCCCACTTCTTCCATGAATTCAAGATGGCCATGCGCATGGCCGGTTTCGCCTTCAGCGGTCGAGCGGAAGACGGCGGCGACGTCATTGTAGCCTTCGACGTCGGCCTTCTGCGCGAAATAGAGATAGCGGCGGTTTGCCTGGCTCTCACCGGCAAAGGCAGCTTTGAGATTTTCAACGGTCTTTGATTTGGCAAGCGATGACATGATTGGCTCCTCACCCGTTAGCACCGGTCAGGACTATCAGGAAGCCCTCACGCGATATGTTTCATCCTCCGTCCGGAGCGGACGGTTAACGAAATCATAGAAGTATCCCATGCGCTTGGTCAACACATTAGAATTCTTCTAACTAAGAGTGAATAGCAACTGGCCCAAGGCCGGACAGGCTTAGCTGCGCGGATCGCCCGCAAGGCGCACGATCACATCGACACGGGCAAGGCTCGTGCCTTCCGGTGCTGCCGGCAGGCCCATAACGGCGATCTGGTCGCCGTTGATATCCATCAACCGGCCTGAATTTTCGACGAAGAAGTGATGATGATCCGAAATATTGGTGTCGAAATAGGTGCGCGAGCTGTCCACCACGACTTCGCGCAGCAAATGCGCGTCGGTGAACTGGTGCAGCGTGTTGTAAACGGTGGCAAGTGAAACGCTGACGCCCGCTTTCTGGGCTTCCTCGTGCAGGGCTTCCGCCGTCACATGGCGGTCGCCGCCGTCAAACAGCAGACGGCCAAGCGCAAGCCGCTGGCGCGTCGGGCGCAGCCCGGCGTCACGCAGTCTCGTCAATGTCTGGGCAAAAGGCCGCTCTTCTTGCGACAACTTGGCTTCGGTCAACGCATTTAACCTTTATTGGAACCATTACAATCTTCAAAATGGGCCATGGCCTGCCTAATGTCAAGGCAGATTGGCATTAGCTTTTTCAGGGCTATTGCCGCAGCCTGTCGCGGCTCAATAAAAAGCGGCATTCGCGCCGTTTTCCTTGGGAGCCACTGACAAATCGTTAGAATGACAAGCAGGTTTCCGTGTCCTTTCCTATATGTTAGGAAGCGCAGGCGAGGAAGCAAATCAGGGGGGCTCTAAGCTCACCCAAAAGCAAGATCAAGCCACACGCGGCAGCCCCGAAGGTGCCGCGCGACAGGCATCAATGAGTGAGCGGAATGGCCGAGCAAAAATCGAGTTACACATTGGAAGAGCTGCTCGAATGCAGCCATGGCCGCATGTTCGGCCCCGGCAATGCGCAGCTGCCCTTGCCCCCGATGCTGATGATCAGCCGTATTCTCGAAATCGCGGATAAGGGCGGCGAGCACGACAAGGGTCTCATCCGCGCCGAGTTCGACATCACACCCGATCTCTGGTTCTTCCCCTGCCATTTTGAAGGTGATCCGATTATGCCGGGTTGCTTGGGGCTCGATGGCGCATGGCAGCTTCTGGGCTTCTTCCTTGGCTGGATTAACGGCAAGGGCAAGGGTCGCGCGCTTGGCGTGGGTGAGGTGAAGTTCTCCTCCATGGTCACGCCCGCCAATAAAAAAATCACCTACAACATCCAGTTGAAGCGCGTCATCAACCGCCGCCTCGTGCTTGGCGTTGCTGATTGCACCATCTATGCGGATGACGAGCTGGCCTATACCATCACCGACATGAGAGTCGGCCTACAGACGGCAGAACAAGCAGCCTGATCGCTGACACGTTTTCTTTCCACCGAACCTATAAAGAGGCAGCCATGAGGCGAGTGGTCGTAACCGGCATGGGGATCGTCTCCTCCATCGGGAACAATACGCAGGAAGTCCAAGCGAGCTTGCGCGAAGGCCGCTCCGGCATCGTCAAATCTGATGTCTATGCCGAGATGGGTTTCCGCAGTCAGGTCCATGGCAGTCTGAAAATCGATCTCGAAAGTGCCGTTGACCGCCGGGCCCGCCGCTTCATGGGGGATGGCGCTGCTTACGCTGCCGTCGCCATGCAACAGGCGATCACGGATGCGGGTCTCACAGACGATCTCGTCTCTAACCCGCGCACAGGTCTCATTGTCGGCTCGGGCGGTCCCTCCACCAAAGCGATTGTGGCCGCTGCCGATATGGCGCGCACCGAACCCGTCAAGGGTCCGAAAAAAGTCGGTCCCTTTGCCGTGCCGAAAGCTATGTCGTCCACTTGCTCTGCGAACCTTTCGACATGGTTCAAAACCAAAGGCGTCAATTATTCGATCAGCTCGGCTTGCTCAACGTCGGCCAACTGCATCGGCAATGCCGCTGAAATGATCCAATGGGGCAAACAGGATATTATGTTTGCCGGCGGCGGCGAGGAACTCGACTGGACTTTGTCGGTCCTCTTCGACGCGATGGGTGCGATGTCGGCCAAACGCAATGACACGCCGGAAAAAGCCTCACGCGCTTACGACAAAGACCGCGACGGTTTCGTCATCTCCGGCGGCGGCGGCATTCTGGTGCTCGAAGAACTTGAACATGCCAAAGCCCGCGGCGCGAAAATTTACGCGGAACTCGTGGGCTATGGTGCCACCGCTGACGGGGCAGACATGGTTGCACCGTCAGGCGAAGGCGCAGTGCGCTGCATGAAAATGGCACTCGAAAATGTCAAAGGCCAGACGGTTGACTACATCAACCCGCATGCGACCTCGACACCTGTCGGCGACATTCCTGAAATCAAAGCGATCCTTGAAGTCTTTGGTGCGAACACACCGCCGATCAGCGCCACGAAATCCCTCACGGGTCACGCGCAGGGTGCGGCCGGTGTGCATGAAGCGATTTACACTTTGTTGATGATGCAGGGCGGCTTTATCGCAGCATCCGCCAATATCGACGAAATCGACCCGGAAGTCGCTGCCGCCAATATCGTTCGTCAACGGATCGACGGCGCGAACATCAATCTTGCCATCTCCAACAGCTTCGGCTTTGGCGGCACCAACGCAACATTAGCCTTTCAGCGTTATAACGGCTGAGGTCACGATATGAATAGGGGCGGGCACTAAGATGCACGGGTCTGAACAAAAGCCGGGAGAGAAGGCCTTGACCTTGAGCGGTCCCCTGATGAAGGGCAAACGCGGCCTCATCATGGGCGTCGCCAATGATCACTCCATCGCCTGGGGCATTGCCAAGATGCTCGCCGAGCACGGCGCGGAACTCGCCTTCACCTATCAGGGCGATGCCTTCGGCAAGCGCGTAAAGCCGCTTGCTGACAGTGTCGGCTCGAAGATCCTCATCCCCTGCGATGTCACTGACAGCCAGAGCATGGACACGGTCTTCCGTACCCTGAAGGAACAATGGGGCACCATTGACTTTCTTGTGCATGCGATTGCTTACTCTGACAAAAATGAACTCAAAGGCCGCTATGCCGATACGAGCCGCGAAAACTTTTTGCGCTCAATGGATATTTCCTGCTTCTCCTTTGTTGAAGTTTCGCGCCGCGCCGCTGAGATGATGCCGAACGGCGGCTCCATCGTGACGCTGACCTATGAAGGCGCGCAGCGCGTCATGCCGAATTACAACGTCATGGGCGTCGCCAAAGCCGCGCTTGAAGCGAGCGTGCGCTATCTCGCGTCTGATCTGGGCCGCGACGGTATCCGCATCAACGCGATTTCAGCCGGTCCCATGCGCACACTCGCAGGCTCCGCCATCGGCGATGCGCGCTTCGTGCATAAGTGGAACAAAACACACTCTGCGCTCAAAGAAACAATCGAACTTGAACATGTCGGCGGCGCAGGCCTCTATCTGCTTTCCGACCTCAGCGCCCGCGTCACAGGTGAAATCCATTACGTTGACAGCGGCTACAACATTATCGGTCTCCCCCGGGCCGAAGAAATTAAGTCTGACGACGACGCTTAAAGCGTCCAAACGGGGGTAGCCATGATCCTGAGACTCGGCACCGCGCTCGCTTGCGTGGTCCTGACCATGTTCGCGCTCGCGCCGCATGCACAGGCAGAAAACCTCAAAGAGGCCGAACGCGCGCGGTGGGCAAGATCCGTTGGCAATGTTCTGAAGTCGACGCGATACCCGATGCCGGTTGAATGCATCAGCAGTTTCTGCACGACCGACATGGCAACCGTCAGCTTCGATATTTTACCGGACGGCACGGTAACAAACGTCAAAATTTCCAAAAGCTCCCGCGACGAAATCGTTGATCGCCACGCCATCGACTTCATCAAAAAACTGAGCCCTCTTCCAGCCTCGCCAACGACCTGGACCTATCCCGAAATAATGCATTACAGCTTCCAGTATGGTTTCGGCAACCCGCAATGGCGTATCCCCGGCGATCCGGGCGCGCCGTCCATTGACGATTTGCAAAGCAGACGGGACCTGCGGACTAACTTTCCGCTCAACACCAATCGCGGGCAGAGTGATACACCTGCCACGCAAAATAGCGATCCTGTTGCCGAGCACAGAGAATGTGTAAATTCGGTCAGCGGCGCTGTGCGTGGCGACGTGACGGAAGCAAATCGTCTCTGCAGCGAAAGAAATTAGAGCGACGAGGAGGAAGCATGTTCCGTGATCTGACTTTATTGTTTGCGACGGCGCTTGCTCTCACGTTTTGCCCCGCCTATGCGGCGGATAACAGTTGGGCCAATGAGGTTGGTGACGGCTATGGCCTTGCGTCCACAGACGCAATCGAAAAGCCGTCAAAACCAGAAGCGCCTGACAAGGTGACGACCAGTGCCGCAATGGCTGACTGGATGGAGACGGTCGGAGAACGGATGAGTTCAACAAAACCGCCGCTTCCTGATACTTGCAGAAGTGATGAGTGTCATGTGGACACGCTACCGGTTCTGCGCGTGGATATATTGAACGACGGATCGATTTCAAAACTGAGGTTAAAAAAATCATCCGGCAATCAAAAGATTGATGCTGCCGCATTTGATTTTGTTAGAAGCCTTGCGCCATTTCCTCCCTTACCTTCAAACGACGGAGGGCATGCCGGTATGCAGTTTGAGGTCATAGTGCCCTTTCCCTGACAGTGGCGCAAACGTGCCTCTATTATCACTGCCACGCCTCCTCCAAAACAAAAAGAGCGCCGGATTTCTCCGGCGCTCTCTTCATTTGGAAACTCACGTGCTCAGTAGAACATCGAAAAGACGATCTGCGAGATGAAGCCGTTATGGGCGTTCACGAGGAACACGTTGTTGCTCACACGCACCCACTGATAGCCGTAAGGCGGGCGTTGCAGGCCATAGACACGGTGGTCGATCACATAGGCGCGATTGCGATAGGCAATCGGCAGACGGTCACCACGGTTCCATGCGCGACGCGCATCATATCCACGAGGGGCATGCCATGCGGGACCACGCACCGCATTATAGCGGCGACCGTTATACTCGTAACCGCGCGGACCATTGCGGTCATTGTTGCCGTAGTGACGGTCATTGCCACGGTCCCCACGGTCATTGCCACCGCGCTGATTGTCAGAATAACCACCGCGATCCCCGCGATCATTGTCACGACGATCATTGCCGCCGCGATCATTATTGCCCTGCTGGTTGCCACCCTGCTGCGGGCGACTCTGCTGGGCACCCCCCTGCTGAGAACCATTGCCGCGCGGCTGGTTGTTATTCTGTTGGCCCTGCTGCTCGCCACGGTTGGGACGATCCTGTCCGTCGCGGGCCTGTCCATCGCCACGATCACCACGATCCTGACGTGACTGGCCCTGATCGCCACGCATATCAGCGGGCGCGGCGAAGGCCGTGCCTGAAAGAAGGCTCAACGCGAGGGCGGCTGCAAATGCGGTTTTCATCTCTGTCTCCATAAGGCGCATCCGGGATCGGTTGCTTTGCCTCGTTGAAACAAATCTATGCCGCCCGCCCTGAACCAAAGCTGGGGTAGCCGTTATCTGGCGTTCATGTTGAAACAAAAAAGGCGCCGGATTTCTCCGACGCCCTCTTCAATTATTCCGTACCGACAGAATTAGTCGCGACGGGGACGACGCGAACGGTCGCCGCCTTCGCGCTTTTCGCGCGGCTGTTCGGCGGGCTCGTTTTCGTAAACGATCTCTTCGCCGGTTTCCTGGTTCACATGCTTCATCGACAGGCGAACCTTGCCGCGATCATCAAAGCCCAAAAGCTTCACTTTGACCTTGTCGCCTTCTTTGACCACGTCAGAGACTTTTTCAACGCGTGTCGGGGCCATCTGCGAAATATGCACGAGGCCGTCACGCGGTCCGAAGAAGTTGACGAAGGCGCCGAAGTCAACGGCCTTCACAACCGTGCCTTCATAGATCGCACCGACTTCAGGTTCGGCGACAATGCCGCGGATCCATTCGAGCGCCTTGCGGATCGATTCACCGTCGGACGATGCCACTTTGATCGTGCCGTCATCCTGAATGTCGATTTTCGCGCCGGTCTTTTCGACGATCTCACGGACAACCTTGCCGCCTGTGCCGATGACTTCACGGATTTTATCGGTGGGCACCTGAATGACTTCGATGCGCGGGGCATGCTCACCCATTTCAGGACGGGCTGTGTCGAGCGCCTTGGCCATTTCGCCGAGAATGTGGATACGGCCGCCTTTGGCCTGTTCCAGCGCGATCTTCATGATGTCTTTGGTGATGCCGGTGATCTTGATGTCCATCTGGAGCGATGTGACGCCTTCGGACGTTCCGGCCACTTTGAAGTCCATGTCGCCCAGGTGATCTTCGTCACCAAGGATATCCGACAGAACGGCAAAGCGTTCGCCTTCGAGGATCAAGCCCATCGCAATACCGGCGACGGCGCGCTTCAGGGGCACACCGGCATCCATCATCGCCAGCGAACCGCCGCAGACGGTTGCCATTGAGGACGAACCGTTCGACTCGGTGATTTCCGAGACGAGGCGCAGCGTGTAGGGGAACTCGATCTTTGTCGGCAGGACCGCACGCAGCGCACGCCAGGCGAGCTTGCCGTGACCGACTTCGCGGCGACCCGTGAAGCCGACGCGGCCTGTTTCGCCGACCGAGAAGGGCGGGAAGTTGTAATGCAGCAGGAAGTTTTCTTTGTACGTGCCTTCCAGCGCATCGATGAACTGCTCGTCTTCGCCGGTGCCGAGTGTGGCCACAACGAGCGCCTGCGTTTCACCGCGTGTGAAGAGCGCCGAGCCGTGTGTGCGCGGCAGAAGACCGACTTCGGACACGATGGCGCGAACGGTTGAGAGATCGCGGCCGTCGATGCGCTTCTTCGTATCGAGGATCGAGTTGCGGACAACGTCGCTCTCAATCGTCTTGAAGACGCCGCCGACGGCGGTTTCGGGAAGAGCATTTGCATCTTCAGGATTGCAAAGCGCGGCTTTCACCTTGTCTTTGGCTTTGGCCAAAGCTTCGTGGCGTTCGCCTTTGTCTTTGAAGCCGTAAGCGGCGCGGATGTCGCTTTCGACAAGCGTGCGCACTTTGGCTTCCAATGCGCTTTCGTCGGCTTTGACGAAGGGGCGGGGTTCCTTGGCGCATTTTTCGGCCATGCGGATGATCATGTCGATCACGGGCTGGAAGCCTTTATGACCATGCATGACGGCGCCGAGCATGATTTCTTCCGAAAGCTCTTTGGCTTCTGATTCAACCATCATCACAGCGTCGGTCGTGCCGGCGATGACGAGGTCCAATGAGCTCTCGCCCATTTCGTCGATCAGCGGGTTGAGCTTGTACTCACCATTGATGTAACCGACGCGGGCCGCACCGATCGGACCCATGAAGGGCAGGCCGGAAATCGTGAGAGCAGCCGACACGGCCACCATCGCGACGATATCGGGATCATTTTCCATGTCGTGTGACAGGACCGTCACGATCACCTGCGTCTCGTTCTTGAAGCCTTTGGCAAAGAGCGGACGGATGGGACGGTCGATCAGGCGCGACACGAGTGTTTCTTTTTCGCTGGGGCGGCCTTCGCGCTTGAAGAAGCCGCCGGGGATCTTGCCCGCAGCGTAGGTTTTTTCCTGGTAGTTGACGGTCAGCGGAAAAAAGTCGAGGCCGGGTTTCGGCTTGCGCTCGCCCACAACGGTGGCGATCACAGTGGTCTCGCCATAGGTGGCGATGACGGCGCCGTCGGCCTGACGGGCGACTTTACCGGTTTCAAGGGTAAGCGTGCGGCCTGCCCATTCGATTTCTTCGCGTGTAACTTCAAACATCTTTATTTCCTTCATACATGCACCGACACGTCTTTGCGTGATCCCCCGTTGGGGCGGTGCATTTTCTGCCGCTGACGTCGCGGCCGGACATATTGGATTTCTGTCTGCGTGTGCCGGTTGAGGCCACTAACATTTGTGAGACCGATCATGCCGAGACAGGCTATGAGCGGTCCTCGCGCAAACATCAATCCGTTAACGGACGAATGTCTCTTCTTGTTGTTCAGCCAGGCAATCAAAAAGTACAAAGTGCCGGTAGAGCATTTTCACACGCTTTACCGACACTCATTACTCAGCTTGTCTGAACCATCGGGGAAATAAGCAACCCCGATTAACGACGGATGCCCAGACGGGCAATCAGGTTTTCATAGCGCTTCTGGTCGCCCTTCTTGACGTAATCAAGCAGCGAACGGCGCAGGCTCACCATCTTCAAAAGACCGCGACGCGAATGATTGTCCTTCGCGTGGGTTTTGAAATGTTCCGTGAGGTTGGTGATGCGTTCTGTGAGGATCGCCACCTGTACTTCGGGCGAACCTGTGTCGCCTTCTTTGGCGGCGAAGTCTTTGATGATCTGCGCTTTGCGCTCTGGTGTCACCGACATCGGGATCTCCTATCAATCGAGATTAAAAACACGCACGGGGCGAAGCTCACCGGCCAAATATTCCGTTAGCGCCACAGGGTTGCCCTTGTGTGTTGCCAGAACCTGTCCGGAGAAAATCGGGGCATCACGCCCGCGCAATAAAACCGCCTGACCCTGCTTTAAGCGGGAGGCATCGTCTTCGCTTAAGGCGAGTACCGGGATGTCGTCCAGGGCCGTCTCAAGGGGTTTCAGATGCGTCCACAGAGCGTCGGAAGCGGGCGGAATATGACCGAAGTCCATCAGTTTATCCAGCGCAATTGCGTCCGCCTCGCGAAATGGCCCATGGGCGATGCGCCGCAGGGCGCTGACATGGCCGACCGTGCCCAAAAGAAGCGCCAGATCGCGGGCCAAAGAGCGCACATAGGTGCCCTTTGAGCATGAAATCTCGATCACCGCCCCCTCCGGGCCCAATTCCAGCAACTTTGCATTATGGATAGTAACAGGGCGCGCTTTCAACTCCACCACCTCACCGGCGCGGGCGAGATCATAGGCGCGCTCGCCATCGACCTTGATCGCGGAAAAGGCCGGCGGTACCTGCATGATCTCGCCGGTGAAGCTTTTGAGGCCTTCCACGATCTCATCGGCGCCCGGGCGATGATCGGATGTTGCCACCACCGACCCTTCAAGATCGTCGGTCGTGGTGGATGTCCCGAAACTCACGGTGAAACGGTAGCCCTTGGTCGCATCAATGATGAAGGGAACGGTCTTGGTCGCCTCGCCGAGCGCCACCGGCAGAATGCCCGACGCCAAAGGATCGAGCGTGCCTGCGTGTCCTGCTTTTTGTGCATTAAAAATACGCCGCACCATCGCGACGACATTGGTCGATCCCGGTCCCACCGGCTTATCGACAATGACCCAGCCCGAAATATGATCGCCCTTTTTACGGCGACCCATCAGGCCCGATCTTCCTCAGTGGGGAGGTCGTCTTCCTCGTCGTCATCGGACTCGTAATCCAGATCCTGGGCGACCTGCGGCGAGTTCAGCAGCTTGTCCACCGCTTCCGCCTTATCAAAAGACGTGTCGGCAATGAAGGTGAGGTCAGGCAAAAATTTGAACGTGAGTTCTTTAGCAAGTTGTCCGCGCAGAAAACTTTTCACCCGCGTCAGCGCCACGGCAAGCTTTTCAGAATCCTCGCCCGTGAGACTGCCGCCCAAGGGTGCCACAAAGCATGTCGCCTGACGCATATCATAGGTCATGCGCACTTCCGAAATCGTGATCGCCTTGTCCATCAGTTCAGGATCATGGATCGTGCCGCGCCCGATAATGTCAGCCAACGCCCGGCGCACAAGTTCGCCCGCGCGGAGCTGCCTCTGGCTCGGCCCGCGTGTGCCACGTTTTGCTCTTTTGGGATCGGGTTTACGCATGGTGGTCCATCATCGCCGTCATTGCGAGGAGCGAAGCGACGCGGCAACCCGGATGACCGACCCGCAGATGCGGAAAGTCAGAATGGGTTGCTTCGCGGCGCCTGTCCTTGGGCCTACGCGGAGCGCAGACCCGAGGGCTCACAATGACGAACTCTTCTTATTCCAGTGAACGCTTCACCACTTCGACATCGAAACATTCGATGACGTCGCCCGGACGCATGTCCTGATAGCCTTCGAACGCCATGCCACATTCCTGACCGGACTGCACTTCGCGCACTTCGTCCTTGAAGCGTTTGAGTGTCGAGAGCTTGCCTTCGTGTACCACAACGTCGTCGCGGATAAGGCGGACAGACGAACCACGGCGCACGACGCCTTCCGACACACGGCAACCGGCAATCTTGCCGACCTTCGAGATGTTGAAGATTTCGAGGATCTGCGCATTGCCCAGGAACGTCTCGCGCAGTTCCGGCGAGAGCATGCCGGACATGGCCGCTTTGATATCATCCACGAGATCGTAGATGACGGAGTAATAACGGATTTCAACACCGGCCACACGGGCCGCATCACGCGCCTGGGTATTGGCGCGCACGTTGAAGCCGATGACGGGAGCACCCGACGCTGTCGCCAGCGTAATGTCGCTTTCGGTCACGCCGCCGACGCCTGCATGCAGCACGCGGGCTTTGACTTCGTCGGTGCCGAGCTTTTCGAGCGCCTGCACGATCGCTTCGGCCGAACCCTGAACGTCCGCCTTCACGATGATCGGCAGTTCTTTCAGGTTCTTCTCTTTGAGCTGTGTCAGCATCTGATCGAGCGATGTGCGCCCGCCTGTGCCGACGCGCTTGTCGCGGTTCATGCGCTGACGATAATCAGTGACTTCACGCGCACGGGCTTCGGATTCCACAACCGACAATGTGTCGCCTGCTTCCGGTGCGCCGCCAAGGCCGAGCACTTCAACAGGTTCGGACGGACCGGCACTCGGTACGTTCTCGCCACGGTCATTGATGAGCGCACGCACGCGGCCCCATTCAGCGCCCGCCACGATAATGTCGCCGACTTTCAGCGTGCCGCGCTCAACGAGCACGGTGCCGACCGGACCGCGACCGCGATCGAGTTTGGCTTCCACGATAATGCCTTCGGCGGCACGATCGGGATTGGCTTTGAGGTCGAGCACTTCGGCCACAAGCAGGATTGTTTCTTCGAGCTTATCCAAACCGAAGCCTGTCTTGGCCGAGATCGGCACGGCAATCACATCGCCGCCGAAATCTTCGACCACGACTTCATGCTGCAACAGCTCGTTCTTCACGCGCGTCGCATCAGCGTCGGGCTTATCCATTTTGTTGATCGCAACGATCATCGGTACGCCGGCGGCTTTGGCATGATTGATCGCTTCAATCGTCTGCGGCATCACGCCGTCGTCGGACGCGACGACTAGGATCACAATGTCGGTGACGCGGGCACCACGCGCACGCATCGCGGTAAAGGCGGCGTGACCGGGCGTATCAAGGAAGGTGATCTTCGCGCCTTCGCTCATCACAACCTGATAAGCGCCGATATGCTGGGTGATGCCACCGGCTTCACCCGCCACAACGGATGTCTTGCGCAAAGCGTCGAGCAGCGATGTCTTGCCGTGGTCAACGTGACCCATGACGGTAACGACTGGCGCGCGGCTGATTTTGTGATCGTCAATATCTTCTTCGCCGACGAGACCTGATTCAACGTCAGACTCGGCAACGCGGAGCACGGTATGTCCGAGCTCTTCGGCAACCAACTGGGCCGTGTCTGAATCGATCACATCTGTGATCTTCAGCATGATGCCCTGCTTCATCAAAATCTTGATGACGTCGACAGCACGTTCGGCCATGCGGTTGGACAGTTCCTGAATCGTGATGATTTCAGGAATGACCACTTCGCGCATGACTTTCGTCGGCGCATCGTGAATGCCCGCAAGCTTCTTCTTTTCGCGTTCCACACGACGGCGCATGGAGGCAAGCGAGCGCTGGCGGTCGCCGCCTTCTTCAAAGGCTTTGGTGATCGTGAGCTTGCCGGTGCGGCGCTTCTGCTCAACACGCGGTGAGGGAGCGGCCTTCTTGACGGCAGCGCCCGGTGCGCCGTGGCGCTTGGGCTTGCCTTCATCATCGGCCACTTCATCATCCAGCAACGCGGCACCGCGCGGGGCGGCCCCTGTGCTTGTATGGGCGGGACGCTCATCAATATCAAGACGACGCTTGGCTTCGTCAGCGGCGCGACGGCGCGAAAGTTCGTCCCCTTCGCGGCGCTGCACTTCTTCCGATTCACGCGCAGCCGCTTCAAGACGCTCGCGTTCGCGGCGCGCGTCGATTTCGGCAAAGCGTTTGGTTTCGTCTTCGGCGCGCTTGCGGTCATCGTCTTCACGTGAACGTGCGCTATCGAGCGCCAGGGCGCGGGCTTGTTTTTCTTCTTCGGTCAGCGTGCGCAGCACAACGCCGGAACGGTTGGCGCGCGGCGCGGGCCGTGCGGCGCGTGTCGGTGCCTTACCGGCAGGAGCTGCGGGCGCAGCAGCGGCGGCCGCTTTCGGTGCTTCGGCTTTGGCGGCAGAGACTTCAGCTTTGGCTTTGGCCGCAGGGGCTTTTTTGGCAACCGGCTCTTCTGCCTTGGCTTCAACCACAGGTTCAGGCGCGGCGACAGGTTCGGGTGCTGCAACAGGTTCGGGCGCTTTGGCTTCAACCACAGGCGCGGGAGCCTCAACGACAGGGGCGGGCGCTGGCGCTGCGGCGACCGGCGCGGGGGCGGCTTCCTTGACGGGTTCGGCCACAGGTTCGGGCGCGGCGGCACCGCCTGTATTGATCTTCCGCGTCTTCTTGCGCTCAACCACAACAGTCTTGGTGCGGCCATGCGAAAAATTCTGGCGCACATGGCCAGCATCAACAGTGCGGTTCAGGCTCAGGGTTTTACCGCCTGAGGCCTTCGGCTTGCGTTCGCTCGAGTCGGTCGAGTCGTTCATTCCAGTCCTAACATTCATTCACCGGCGCCGGAGGCGCCAAGTATTCAAGGGCGCGATCTGCGCCCTAACAATCAGGGCGTGACTTACGCCCATAGCTTTCAAGTCTGGCGAGGTCGCCTAAGACTTTTCGTTCCATGCTGCCTTTTGTCAGGGCAGCATGTACCACATTTGATCGGCCCAGTGCCAAATCCATTTCGTCGCCCCAAAGGGGTTTGAAAATGGGGGCATCGGCCTTTCCGAGCGCCGCATAACGGGACCGTAATGACCCGGCGAGCTTGCGCTGTCCGTCCTCAGACCCGTCCCGCGCACCAATCAGCGCCGCGAGACGACCGGCGGAGATCTCCGCCAAAACCTTCTCATAGCCGGTGATCAGTTCACCGGCCTTGCGCGCGAGCCCCAAAGCAGACGCCGCACGCTTGGCCAACAAGGCTTCCACCTCGTCGGCAAGTCCTTCATCCGCCTCAGCTTTTGCCTTGGCAGCTTTGGCAAAAAGGCCCTTTTTTATGGCGGTTTCCACCGCCGACCTTGTTGCCGTCACCCAAAGCCCACGGCCCGGAAGCCGCTCGGCCAGATCGGCCACAACCTTCTCGTCCGGCCCGATCACAAAGCGGATCAACCCGTCTTTGGACCCGACCTCGCCGCTGACAATGCAGCGGCGCTCTTCTTTTGCGGCCTCTTTGCTCACAGCGGCCATGAATCAGGCCTCGTCAGCCTCTTCCGCTTCAGCGGGCGCGTTGGCCGCATCAAGATCGGCCTGCGTGATCCAGCCCATCTGAAGGCGCGCGGCCATGATAAGCGCATTGGCCTCATCCGGTGTGAGGTCGAAGCCTTCGAGAGCACCCTTCTGGTGCTGACGCTCGCCGTTCACTTGCTCGTTCCAGCCCAGCAGATCGTCCGTGGCGCAACCGGCAAGATCCTCAACCGACTTAATGCCTTCTTCGCCGAGCGCGACCATCATCTTCGGTGTCACGCCTTCGATCTCGCCCAGCGCATCTTCGACGCCAAGCTCAATGCGCTTATCGTCAAATTCGGCGTTCTGGCGATCGATATAGTCCAAAGCGCGGTTCTGAATTTCCTGCGCTGTGTCTTCGTCAAAGCCTTCAATCTCAGCGATTTCATCAAGCGCCACATAAGCGACTTCTTCAATCGAGGCAAAACCTTCCGACGCCAGCAGCTGCGCGATGACTTCGTCAACGTCGAGGGCTTCGGCAAAAATCGCGCTGCGCGAGGCAAACTCGGCCTGACGACGTTCGCTTTCTTCGGCTTCCGTCAGAATGTCGATGTCCCAGTTCGTGAGCTGCGAGGCAAGACGCACGTTCTGGCCACGACGACCAATCGCCAGAGAGAGTTGGTCATCGGGGACAACCACTTCAATACGTTGTGTGTCTTCATCAAGCACAACTTTCACGACTTCGGCCGGCGCGAGTGCGTTGACGATGAAAGTCGCGGCATCGGGCGACCACTGGATAATGTCGATCTTTTCGCCCTGCAGCTCGTTCACCACGGCCTGCACGCGTGTGCCGCGCATACCGACGCAGGCACCGACGGGATCGATTGAGCTATCGTTCGACAGCACAGCGATTTTCGCGCGCGAACCCGGATCACGGGCCACCGCTTTAATTTCGATAATGCCGTCATAGATTTCGGGCACTTCCTGCGCAAAGAGCTTCGCCATGAACTGGGGATGCGTGCGCGAGAGAAAAATCTGGGGGCCGCGCTGTTCGCGGCGCACGTCATAGATGTAAGCGCGCACACGGTCGCCATTGCGGAAGGTTTCGCGCGGCAGCAACTCGTCACGGCGCACAATCGCTTCGCCGCGGCCAAGGTCTGTCACCACGTTGCCATATTCAACGCGCTTCACGATGCCGTGAACGATCTCGCCGATACGGTCTTTATATTCGTCATACTGGCGCTCACGCTCGGCGTCGCGCACTTTCTGCACGATCACCTGCTTGGCCGTCTGTGCCGCGATGCGACCAAAATCAACCGGCGGCAGCTCGTCTTCGATGAGATCGCCCAATTGCGCGGCAGGGTTGCGGCGCTGGGCTTCTTTCAACTCAACCTGCACGGCGTCGTTTTCAAGTTCTTCAACGACTTCAAGGAGGCGCACCAGACGAATTTCACCCGTTGTCGGGTTGATCCGCGCACGGATTTCATTTTCAGCGCCGTAGCGCGAACGCGCGGCTTTCTGAATGGCCTCCGCCATCGCCTCGATGACGACTTCGCGGTCAATGGATTTTTCGCGCGCGACCGCATCTGCGATCTGCAACAGCTCAAGTCGATTGGCGCTGACTGCCGTAGCCATATTCTATTCTCCGTCCGCTGGGGTCGGGTCATCCCGATCCCTCCGCTTCAAACTTTCAGTGATGAGGTCGTCGCTCATAACGAGCTTGGCCTCGGCGATATTACGAAAATCCAGACCGATGATCTGAATTTCGCTTTGTCCTTCCGGCTGGTACTCAATCAGCACCTCGCCGTCTTCAAAGCCTTGCAGGTTGCCGCGAAAACGTTTGCGGCCTTCAATGGCTTCGCTGAGTTCGAGTTTCGCTTCAAAACCCGCCCAGCGTTCAAAATCCTTGGGCCGTGTCAAAGGCCGGTCGATACCGGGCGAGGACACCTCCAGATTATACTCCCCGCTGATCGGATCTTCGACATCGAGGATAGCGGAAATGAGATTTGAGAGTTCCTCACAACCCGCGACGTTCATTTTGCCATCGGGACGCTCGGCCATGATCTGCAACGTGTGACCGTCATGCAGCCCGTAACGCACGCGGACGATCTCGAAATTGGCAGCGCTCGCAGACGGGGATAAAAGTTCGAAAATTTTGCGCGGCTGACCGTGTCCGGCGACCAAATGCGTATCGAGGATATCTTTCAACGCGTCTGTTTCTGGGCTCGACGAACCGACACACGAACTCGACATGGAAACACTCGATCTCTCACAAGAAACACTCGATGTTTCTTGTGTGGTCTCTTTGCTCGTGTCAGTGGTCTGCATCAATGGATCAGCTATCCTAGGTCGGGAACAAGTCAGCAAAGCTGTCGCTTTGAACCCCAAGAAACAAAAAAAGCGGGCCCCCGTTTCCGGAGACAACCCACTCGGTAGCGCGAAGATCACTCTTCGTTATGAAGTGGTCGGTATATAGCGCGCAATCGGGGATAAGAGCAAGTCCCTTACGCTTTGTGCTCAAATCTCAGGTAAGCGGGCAGGCGGTTTTCACGCAGCGCTTTCTGCTCATAGCGCGTTTGCGGCCAGTCGTCGGGGCGCAGGCGGCACTCGTCTAGTGACTTGTTTTTCCAGACAAATTGGCCTTTTCCTAGCGCATTATGCGCGGCGATATGTTTCAGCACCCAGTTCACATAGTCAGGAATATCAGAGGCAAATCGAAGCTCGCCACCGTCCTTCATGGCGGCTGAAATCATCGCCAGAGTTTCGGCATTCACGAAGCGGCGCTTCTTCTGATCCTGCTTCGGCCAGGGGTCGGGATAGAGAATAAAAACGCGGGAGAGGCTTTGGGGTGACAGTTTTTCAAGCAAAAACCGCGCGTCGTCGGCATGGATGCGGACATTCTGGAGATTATGATCTTCAATCTCGGTGACGAGTTTCGCGACTCCGTTGATGAAAGGCTCGCAACCCATGATCCCGATGCGGGGATTTTGTTGGGCCTGCCATGACAGATGCTCGCCGCCGCCAAAGCCGATCTCCAGCCAGCACTCATCAACCGCTGTCGTGAACAGCGTTTTTGGCTCAATCCCAGAGGATTCATGAGCGCTTTCAAGCGAAATGGAGACCTTGGTGAACAAGGTCTCCATCAACAGCGCCTGGCGGGGTCGAAGCGTCTTGCCCTTGGTCCGCCCGTAAACATGGCGGCGGGTTTCAGCCTCGGCCGCTATGTCTTCAGCGGATTTCCGCTTTGAGTTTGTCGGCAAGGTCGGTCTTTTCCCAGGAAAAACCGCCATCCGCCTCAGGGGTCCGGCCAAAATGACCGTATGAAGCGGTGCGGGCATAGATCGGACGGTTGAGTTGCAGAAGCTCGCGGATACCACGCGGCGACAAGTCCACCACACGCGGGATCGCCGCTTCAATCGCGGCTTCGTCCACTTTGCCGGTGCCGTGCAGGTCAACATAGACCGACAAGGGCTTCGACACACCGATGGCATAGGCGAGCTGGATCGTCGCGCGGTCGGCAAGTCCTGCGGCCACAATGTTTTTTGCGACATAGCGCGCGGCATAAGCGGCCGAGCGATCAACCTTGGTCGGGTCTTTACCCGAGAACGCGCCGCCGCCATGAGGGGCCGCGCCGCCGTATGTGTCCACGATGATCTTGCGACCGGTGAGACCACTATCACCATCGGGACCGCCGATGACGAAGTTGCCCGTGGGGTTCACATAGAATTCTTCTTCTTTGGGGAACCAGCCCTTGGGCAGAACTTCCACGACATAGGCGCGGACAAGTTCGCGCAGGTCCTTCTGGCTCACGTCTGCCTTGTGCTGGGTCGAGACCACAACCGAGGTAACGCCGACGGGCCTGCCGCCTTCATAACGCAGTGTCACCTGGCTTTTAGCATCCGGTTCAAATTCCGGACGACGACCGGAGCGGCGGTCGATCGCCATGCGCTCAAGAATACGGTGGGAGTAAACAATGGGTGCCGGCATCAGCACGTCTGTTTCAGTGCAGGCATAACCAAACATGATGCCCTGGTCGCCGGCGCCTTCGTCTTTATTGCCGGCGCTATCGACGCCCTGCGCGATGTCAGCGGACTGGGCGTGCAGCAACACGTCAACGTCGGCATGGTTCCAATGGAAACCGTCCTGCTCGTAACCGATCTTCTTGATCGCCATGCGCGCTGTATGCGCGATGAGTTCATGGGTGATCTCGGAAGGCCCGCGCACTTCACCGGCCAGCACAACCTGATTGGTCGTGGTCAGGGTTTCGCAAGCGACGCGCGCATAGGGGTCAGCAGCGAGATAAAGATCGAGCACCGCGTCCGAAATCTGGTCGCAGACTTTGTCCGGATGACCTTCGGAAACAGATTCACTCGTGAACAGATAGTTTGACCGTGCCAATTGTCGTGCCCCTTATGCGGAAATAACGGCTGCCTGAGAGCGCGGGCCAAGAGCCAACGCCGGTTTCGGTGCCTGTTTTTGCAAGGAACCGAGGGCGGGTCAACTGGAACCTAAAAGAGGACTATGCCTCATCCTCATTGTCACCATCACCAAGCCCGTCATGAGGCTCTGCCGCCCCGTCCGGCGCGCCATCGCTGAGATCATCAGACGCATCGGCATTGCCCAGCGCTTTCACGAGTTCGAGGAGTTTTTTACGTATTTTGGGGTCGGAAATTGAGAAAAAGGCCGAATTGAGCTGAATCCCTTCCATGGAGGACAACATATCAAGCTCAAAGGCGCTCTGGTCGGCTTCCGCCTGATCAAAGCCCGCACCGCCCTCGTCATCGCCGGTCAGGCCTTCAAAGAAGAACTCAACGGAGACGCCGAGCATGCGGGCAATCTGGAACAAACGGCTCGCGCCGATACGGTTCGAGCCTTTTTCGTATTTCTGCACCTGCTGAAACGTCAAATCCAGACTGTCGCCCAGTTTTTCCTGCGACATACCAATGAGCATCCGGCGCATCCGGACCCGGCTGCCGACATGAACATCAATCGGATTGGGCATTTTTCTGGGCAATGCGGCCTCACGTCTCACCAGCAAAGGGACTGGCACGATATTACAACTTTGAAGAAATGAAACACAGAAAATACAATCTTAGGTTGCTACCGGCGCTGCAGAAGCGCGACGCCCGCCGCTGACAGCATCAACAGGACCGCCAGTATCCAATCACCAAAGCGGGCATAGGGCGTTGGCTCAAGACGGGGCGGCAAGGCGACATCGATAATACCTTCGCTATTCAAAGGGAGCGACGCGACGATCCGCCCATAGGGATCGATAAGAGCCGAGACACCTGTATTGGCCGAGCGCGCCACCGGCAGACCCTGCTCGACTGCGCGGAGCCGCGCTTGATCGAGGTGCTGATAAGGACCGCTTGAAGGACCAAACCACGCATCATTGGTCACGTTGACGATCCAGTAAGGGCGCTCGCGCGGCGAGATCACATTGCCCGGAAAAATAATCTCGTAGCAAATGAGAGGGCTGAAGGACGGTACGTCTGCCACAGTGAGCGTCTGTGGCCCCGGTCCCTCGTCAAAACTCCCCTGAATTTGCGTGAGTTTTCTCAGGCCGATTTTTTCGAGCCAGCGATGATAGGGCAGATACTCACCAAAGGGCACAAGATGCGACTTGTCATAGGTCGCCACAATCTGACCGTCTGAATTGACGGTGTAAAAGCTATTGTAGAAATATTGCAACCGGTCGGGCGGGCCTTCGGGGGCGGGTTCACCACGGACACTGCCCGTCATCAGTGTCGCGCCGTCAGGCAGAATGCGCGAAATTCCCGACAGCACAAAGGGCTCGCGCGCGAGAAAAATCGAAAGCGCGGATTCAGGCCAGATCACAATCGATTTTGCCGTGAGGCCTGTTGGCAGCGTTTCGCTCGGTTGCGAACTCAGGCGCAGAAACTCGCCCAAAACCGCCATGCGACTTTCCGGTTTCCACTTCATCGTTTGCGGCACATTGGGCTGCACAAGACGCAGTATGCTCGTCTCCGCATCCGGCTCCGTCTCGGGTGCTGCCAGTGCAATACGCGCAAGACCACCGCCCCACATCAGCGCAAGACACAGGAAAGCCGTCGCAGGCGCACGCCATTGCGACCAGAGGTCCGCCGAATGATCCTGACGCAGATCAAATGCGGCGGGTGCCGACATTGCCAGCACGGTGACGAAGCTCAGGCCATAGGGACCGATCAGCGCCGACCATTGCATAAGGTAGAGCGAACTCACCAGACTTTCGCCGATGAGGTTCCAGGGGAAGCCCGTGAAGATATGACCGCGTAACCATTCAAACATCACCCATGATAAGGCGAGCACGACAAGGCGGGCATAACCTTCAAACCAAAAAAGTCGCGCGAGCATTGTGGCACCGGCTACAAACAGCGCGAGACCTGCGGGCAACACCACAACCGCAAAGGGCATGAGGAGCGCAAACTTCTCGGCTTCCACCATGAAGGCAAAACCGATCCAGTAAAGCCCGAACAGAAAATACCCAAAGCCAAACCACCAACCAATGGCGGCAGATGCGCGGATAAGTTGACGACGCGTGAGATGTGTTCCCGGTCGTGTCAGACCATCAAGTAGCCAGACGAGAATAGGAAAGGTCAGAAACAAAACGGGAAGAATATGCACGGGCGCGAGCGCCAAAACGGAGAGTGCGCCGGCAAAAAATGCCGCCGCCCAACGCCGCCAGCCATCAAGCAATCCGAGATCAAGCGCAACGCGATGCAAGCCATCACGCATGAAGCCTAAGCCGCGATCAAGTTCCATGTTATCCCGCTGCCCGGTCTTTTTGCTTTTTTGACGGCGTTTCTTCCGTTCTCTCAACCACATCCGGCTTTGCGGTCAAGTGGATACGCAGTTTCTTGATGCGGCGCGGGTCAGCGTCACGCACTTCAAATTCAAGTCCCATCGGATGCTTGATCAGTTCGCCGCGAACCGGCACACGACCGACAAGCGAAAAGACGAGACCACCTAAAGTTTCAACATCGTCTTCGCTGTCTTCATCCACCAAACGCATATCGAGCATGGTTTCCAACTCTTCAATCGGCGCGCGTGCATCGGCGTCAATCGCACCGTCACTGCGCGTCATCAACGCGGGACCTTCATCCACGTCATGCTCATCTTCAATGTCACCGACAATTTCCTCGACGAGATCCTCAATCGAAACAAGCCCGTCCGTGCCGCCATATTCATCAATCACAAGAGCAAGATGAATGCGCGTTGCCTGCATCTTCACGAGAAGATCGAGCGCGGGCATGGAGGGAGGGACAAAAAGCACGTCACGGCGCACGGATTTCAGCGCAAAAATTTTCGCAGAGGACTTATCCCCGCCTCCTTCACCGGCACCAAACTTTTCGTCGGGTGGCGTCAGATATTCGACCACATCCTTGATATGGACCATGCCGATCGGATCATCAAGCGTGTCGCGGTAAATCGGCATGCGCGAATGATTGGAGTCCGCATAGAGACACAAAAGCTCACTCAGCGTTGCACTTTCCTCGACCGCCACAATGTCAGCGCGCGGCACCATCACATCATCCACGCGCAAATTGCCAAAGCTCAGGATATTGCCGAGCATATGACGTTCTTCGGGCGTCAGTACGCGACCTGTCTCATCGTGACCTTCAAGCGCTTCTTCCAGACTTTCGCGCAGAGTAGGGTCAGACGCCGCCGGCAATTTCATCATTTTGCGCCAAAGCCCGCGCAAACCGCTTTGTTTTTCGGCGGCTGATTTCAGCTCAGCGTCCGGCTCCTTATGACTGGGGCTGTCAGACATCGTGAGCGCCCCCGCGCATCGCGTCCGTGGCATAGGGATCAGAAATATCCAGATCTTCAAGTATGTCGCGTTCCATCGCTTCCATTTCTTCGGCTTCAATATCTTCTTCGTGATCTTGTCCGAGAAGATGGAGAACACCGTGGACAACAAGATGCGTCAGGTGATGAGCAAAGGTTTTATTCTGTTCCGCCGCTTCGCGCGCAATGGTCTCCCAAGCGAGGACAACGTCGCCAAGGAGATGCGGGCCCATATCAATCAGCGGCTCGCCGCCGACCGCATAGGGAATAGCCCCGGTCGGAAAGGACAGGACATTGGTCGGCTTGTTCTTACCGCGATAGGTCTTGTTCAATTCCTGTACAAAGTCGTCATTTGCCAGTACCACGCAAAGTTCAGCATCATTGCCCGGTCCGGCCACAACATAGGCGTGTTCGGCCGCCCGGCGCACAATCTCTTCTGTGCCGTTCGGCCAAACACCAGCCTCACACATGATGTCGATGTCGAGACCGGAAACGGGAGTTGACCCGTCCAGGGCCGCTCTCGCTCCGCTCATCGCATAATTCGTTTCATCGGTTGCCTCTTAAGGATCAGCGCGGGTCAAGCAATCCCCTGTCGCGTGCATTATAGGCCTTAACCACCTTTGTCACGAGAGGGTGGCGCACCACATCGGCGTCGGTAAAGCGCACAGTGGCTACATCCGGCACACCGCTGAGCACATCCAGCGCATCCACAAGGCCCGATTTAGCCCCCAGCGGCAGGTCAACCTGGCTCGGATCGCCGGTGATTGCCATACGGCTGTTTTCGCCCAAACGCGTCAGAAACATCTTCATCTGCACGGGCGTCGTGTTTTGCGCTTCGTCGAGGATAACATAGGAATTGGCCAACGTGCGGCCGCGCATGAAGGCGAGTGGGGCTACTTCAATCACACCGCTTTCGATTTCTTTCACGACCTGCTCACCAGGCAACGTGTCATAAAGCGCGTCATAAAGAGGCCGCAGATAAGGGTCGATCTTCTCTTTCAGGTCGCCCGGCAAAAATCCGAGCTTCTCGCCCGCTTCAACCGCCGGACGCGACAGGATGATGCGGTCCACGCGCTTTTGCAAAAGCATCTGCACGGCGACGGCAACGGCCAGATAAGTTTTACCCGTACCGGCAGGACCGATGCCAAAGACAAGCTCATGGCTCATCAGCGCATCGATATATTCTTTCTGCATTTGCGAGCGCGGACCGATGGAACGTTTTTTCGTCTGGATTTGCCGTCCGACGATATTGCCCCCGCCTTCGCCTTGCGGCGCTTGCGACATGCGGATTGCGCCGTCCACTTCGCCTGCTGTCACATCTTGTCCTGACTTCAACCGTTGATAAAGATCGCGCAACACCCGGTCTGCCTGTTCACGCGCTTTGGGTTTGCCGGTAATCACCAGTTTGTTGCCGCGAGAGCTGGCATGAACACCCAACCCTTCCTCGATACGCGCGAGATGCTGGTCATGTTCGCCAAACAATTCGCTTAAGAGCCTGTTGTCATCAAAGGCGATGATGAGATTCTCACTCTCCCCTTTGACAACCGTGCCGGTATTCGATGCGGTCCACTGATTTGATACGCCCAACTGCAACCTGTCCTTTCAGACGTTAACGTGAACTAGAGACCAGTCTTGTCATCACGTAATCTTTAGGCAGGGGCAAGTACTTCCCTCACCAAACGACCACGTAAACTTTGTGCAAAGCCTTCTTCGATGTCGATCTCCGCGATCTGACCGAAAAGCGACGCGGGTGCATTTTCGATATGCACGGATTGGAGATAGGGGCTGCGACCGACGAGCTGCGTCGGCGTGCGGCCCTTGCGGTCAAACAAAACAGGGAGACGTCGACCGGCGCAGGCGCGGTTAAACGCCACCTGCTGCTCGCCGATAAGGGCCTGCAAACGCTGCAGGCGTTCAACTTTTACCTCTTCAGCAATCTGTTCATCGCGCGTTGCCGCAGGTGTGCCGGGCCGCGAAGAATATTTAAACGAATAGGCCTGCACGAAGCCAACTTCGCGGATAAGTCCAAGCGTCGCTTCAAAATCAGCATCCGTTTCACCGGGAAAGCCGACAATGAAATCGGACGAGAGTGCGATATCGGGCCGCGCCGCCCGGATTTTTTCAATAAGACGAATATAATGTTCCGCCGTATGCTGGCGGTTCATCGCGTCAAGTACGCGGTCGGAGCCTGACTGGACCGGCAAATGAAGATAGGGCATCAGTTTTTTGACATCGCCATGCGCTTCGATCAGCGCGTCATCCATGTCGCGGGGATGACTTGTCGTGTAGCGCAGACGCTCAAGTCCGTCGATCTTTGCTAAAGCGCGGATAAGTCCGCCAAGTGTTGTCGGTCGCCCCGCTTCATCTTCACCGTGAAATGCGTTGACGTTTTGACCGAGCAATGTGATCTCGCGCACACCGCCATCCACCAGCGAACGTGCTTCATCGAGAATGCGCGTCAGCGGTCGTGAATATTCAGACCCGCGCGTATAAGGCACCACGCAGAAGGTGCAGAACTTATCGCAGCCTTCCTGAATGGTGAGGAAGGCGGTCGGCCCGCGCGCCAATGTCTTGCGCTTTTCAGCTGCTGGCATCGAGACAAACTTATCCTCGGCAGGAAAGTCTGTTTCGACCTGTGCCGGTCCGCCATTTCCCGACCGCGCCACCATCGCAGGCAGATTGTGATAGGATTGCGGCCCCACGATCATGTCGACATAAGGCGCGCGACGCTGCATCTCAGAGCCTTCGGCTTGCGCCACGCAACCAGCCACACCAATGACGAGTTTTTTGCCGCCCGCTGCTTCGCGCTCGTTCTTCATGTCACGCAGACGGCCGAGTTCTGAATAGACCTTGTCGGCAGCGCGCTCGCGGATGTGGCAGGTGTTAAGCAGAACAATGTCAGCATCGTCAGGCGACGATGTCTCGCTATAGCCATGCGGTGCCATAACATCGACCATACGGTCACTGTCATAGACATTCATCTGGCAGCCATAGGTTTTGATGAAGATTTTTTTCGGTGCGGCGTCTGCAACATCCGAAAGCATTGAGCCGGAGGAAGTTGGGCCGTCTTGGTCCTCTATCCTCATGAGGCATTCCTCACGGGAAATCTCGTTTTGGTGACATCCGGCACGTGATCAGTCCGGGATAAGAAATGCGGGTCATACAAGGCTTGCGTTTGTCTCCGTCGCAGGCTCACCAAATCATCCTCAGTCTAGCATGAGGAGCGGGGCCGGAACACATTATATCGATACCGTCCTGCATCACGAGTCAACTAATCGCCGCAGGCTCAGCCCGTCTTACGAGCCTCTGCCGCTGCGTTAGGGCTTTGTGCCTCGACAGTTTCAGGCAGACGTCGCCCGCTCAAAGCCGCGACCACGCCTTCACGGCAGCGCGTCTCGCAATAAAGAGCCAATGCCTTACGGTTGCCGACTTCGCGGATTGTCACGGGCTTGTGATATTCGACATGAATTTCGATGGGGCCGAGCGAGAAGGCCTCCCAGAGATGGGGAAAGAGATCCATATCGCCATACCAGGCAAAATAAGGCCGGAAGCGGCGACCCATGGGTAGACCACAAAGCCGCATATAGGAGACTGAGACGGGCTGGACGACGAGATCGTCCTCGCGGTCGGCCTCGCTATTGACGACCGAGAGTTGAGCCACGCTCATCAGCGCACTCTTGAAGGGCAGCACGCGATTGCCGTCACTTGACGTACCTTCGGGAAAAAGGATCAGCGTGTCGCCGGATGAAATGCGGGCATGGATCTCATTACGCTTTTCAACCGTGCGGGTGCGTCTCTCGCGCTCGACAAAAACCGTCTGCTGCAATTTTGCAAGCCAGCCGAAAAAGGGCCAGCCCGCCACTTCACTTTTGGCAACAAACGAGGAAGGCGCGAGCGAGCCCATGATCGGAATATCAAGCCAAGAGGTGTGATTGGCGGTAATAAGGCAGGAGCCTTTATACGCCTCACCACGCGTCACGATCTCAATGCCGATGAGCCAGCACAAATAACGGTGGTAATAGTTCGGGATTTTTTTAGCGACCGGCAGTCGCAATTTAAGCGCCAAAGCCTGCACCGGCATCAACAGCAAGGCCGATAATACAAAACCGGCGAGAAGTACGCCTGCACGAATTTGTCCCATCAGCTTCAACCTCACCTCTAATACCGGCCCCCGGATGGGAGCGGCATCAACCTTTCTTGCGCGGATCGCCCGGCTTTTTGTCACGATCAAGCGGAAGGCCGTAAAGTTCGAGACGATGATCGACAAGTTCAAAACCCAGTTCACGCGCGATGATTTGCTGCAAACGTTCTATCTCATCATTGTGAAACTCTATGACACGACCCGTGGATAAATCGATCAGGTGATCGTGATGTTCTTCCGGCACCTGCTCATAACGTGAACGGCCATCACGGAAGTCATGACGCTCCAGAATGCCTGCCTCTTCAAAGAGGCGCACAGTGCGATAAACGGTAGCGATTGAGATCTTGGCATCGACCGCCGAGGCGCGGTGATAGACCTCTTCGACGTCAGGATGATCATGGGCAAGTGACAAAACGCGCGCGATCACACGGCGCTGCTCGGTCATGCGCATATTTTTCTCAATGCACTGATTTTCAATGCGGTGCTCGTCGGTATGATCGACAGCGCCTTGGGCATGCTGGGAGTCGTTTGCAGAGATGTTTTTCGTCATTGCCGTCTTGCTGATTTCGAAGGGGGCTGGTTCTGATGGTGGCTGGTTTCGATAGTCGCCGCTGGAACAGGCGTGCAAAGTGCCGCAACTGACCTTCTTTTAACACACTAAATTGCTGAACTATAACCGTTTGACAGCCAATAACCCTATGAAAACTGGGGATTACGGCAGTTTAAGCGCCATTGTGAGGGCGGCAACCGCCCCGCTCACGCGCCCATAATAGGCCGCGCGCCGCCCCACACACTCAAATCCCATGCGGCGATAAAGAGCCAGGCCCGCCTCATTATCCTCGGCAACTTCCAAAAAAAGCGATTTGACGCCTTGGGTCATGGCGAGCGCCGCAACAGCTTCCATAAGCCGTGTACCAAGTTTTTTGCCTCTTGAGGCCGAACCCACCGTGATAGTGAGGATTTCCGCTTCATCGAGCACGATACGGGCCATGACAAAGCCTTCGAGCTTGCCGCTATCCTCTGCCTTCAGGATAAAGACACCGGGACTTGCCATAAGTCCCGCCAGCGCCCTTGCGTCCCAAGCGTCGTCAAACCCCGCCGCATGCAAACGGGCAAGCTCCGTCAGATCTGCTTCAGCGACCGGCACGATCGCACTCATCAGGTGAAAACCGGATCAAACCCGCCCGGCAATTTCGCGTCGGGCGCGCGCAGATAAAGGGGTTCGGGTGCAACACGGAAATGATCGCCCCCCCGCGCGGCAATGCGGGTCTGCGCAATGCGGGCAACCGTCAGCGCGTCTGGTTGAGCCGGATTGTCGGCCAAACGAAACGCCAGACCCCTGGCCGTGAGTTGCTCATTCAGAAGTTCAGCGCCGGTGCCGACCAGCACAAAGCGGGCGCCGGAAAGGTACGATATCGCGTCACCGACATTCACGAGCAAAGGCTCTATCAACGGTCTATGCGCGGCATCAAAACCTTGCAGATAAAGCTCATCACGGCGCGCATCAAAACTTGCCACAATCACTTCGTCCTTACCTGCCACAACAGGTTCCGCAATCGCCTCCAGCGTCGTCACGCCGACAAGGGGTAAAGCCCGCGCCAGCGCAAAACCGCGCGCGGCTGCAATGCCGACGCGCAATCCTGTAAACGTGCCGGGTCCGACCGTGACGGCAAGCGCCCTAAGATCAGCGGGGATAAGGCCGGCCTCATCAAGCATGCGCGCGATCAGATCCATGACTTCTTCGGCATGGCCGCGCGTACGCAATTCAAAATGACAGGCAAGGATATCCTCACCGTGGACAACAGCCACAGAAAGAGCGCCTTGCGCCGTATCTATCGCGAGCAGGGGCAATGAACCAAAAGCTCCGTAATCAGATGATTTTAGCAATGTCATCAAAAGCAAAACGCGGGCTGCGCTCAAACACGGCTTTGGGATCGCCATGGCCGATATTGCAGAGAAAGTTCACTTTGATATTTTTTTCGGGGAAAAAAGCTTCCTCGACTTTCGCCACGTCAAAGCCCGACATCGGACCACAATCAAGACCGAGTGCACGCGCTGCAATCATAAAATAGGCGCCCTGCAACGTCCCGTTGCGCACGGCATGGCTCGCCGCCCATTCGGCAGACCAGTTGAACCAGGTCTTGGCTTCAAGCTGATGGGGGAAGAGCATGGGCAGGTGCTCATAGAACTCAACATCGTAGCCAATGATGACGCAAGCCGGTGCCGCCATGGTTTTCGCCAGATTGCCTTCCGACAAAGCGGGTTTGAGTTTTTCTTTCGCTTCTTTCGAGCGCACGATCACGAAACGCGCGGGGCTCATATTGGCGCTCGTCGGACCCCATTTCATCAGGTCATAGACGGCGCGGATTTCATCGTCAGTGACCGGCTGATCAGTCCATGCGTTTTGCGTGCGCGCGGTGCGAAAAATTGTGTCGAGGGCGGCATCGTTCAGTTTGGCGCTCATGGCTGGGGAAACTCCGGAAAAGGAAAGAGGTTAGCCCCCAGAATAGCGGGCATAAAAATTTGCGAAAGCCGTCAGAGCGAACAATGACTTGTCGTCAGAAACACCGCGATAAAAAGAATGCTCAAACCGCGCGCACTTCCAGCACTTCGGGCACATAATGCTTCAGCGTGTTTTCAACGCCGCGCTTCAATGTGACGGTCGATGAGGGGCAGCCCGCGCAGGAACCGACCATGTTGAGATAGACAATGCCCTGATCAAAACCTTGAAAGGTAATGTCGCCGCCATCCTGCGCAACCGCCGGGCGGATGCGCGTGTCGAGGACTTCCTTGATCTCGCGTACAATCTCCGCGTCGTCCCCTTCATGCTCCGCATGGGCTGATTTTTCATTTGCCGCCGCGCCATAAAGAAGGCTCGCGCCGGAGGTGAAATGTTCCATGATCGCGCCGAGAAGAGCGGGCTTTAAATGCTGCCACTCGCCCGCCGACTTTGTCACCGTGATAAAATCGGAACCGAAGAAAACACCGGCGACACCCTCGACACCAAAGAGCTTTGCCGCAAGAGGTGAGCGCTTGGCTACCTCATCATTGGGGAAGTCCGCGACCTGACCTTCGCCCATAACATCGCGGCCGGGAAGAAATTTCAGCGTCGCGGGGTTCGGTGTGGCTTCGGTCTGAATGAACATGGCGCGTTGGTCCTCAACAGGGTCGCTGGCCTAAACCCTTTTTATATAAGGGATTTAGACACTGAATAAGGTTCTATAGATGGACCTGTGACTTGCGGGAATCAAGTTTGACCTCACGCGTCAAATCGCCGGAAGGTCAAACAAGGCCATTCGCCGCGGCTTTTTTTACATTTATGGCGAACCTATGCCGGCAAAAACGGGTTTAGTTTTCAGTTTATGCCCTCCCGATATAGTGACATGATCCGTGTCACAAAATAATAAAGAGGGAGATTCACAATGGCTGAGAAAGCACCGGTCTGGCTACGCGGGGCGCCCGGATCACCTTACACACGCAAGATGTTATCGCTCCTGCGCTACCGTCACATCGCTTACCGCTTCATGGTCCGTCCGCATGGCCCGATCGAGGGCTTTCCTTCACCCAAGGTCGAACTCCTGCCGACCTTCTATCTGCCGGGGGCCGATGGACAGCTTGAAGCGGTCGTTGATTCAAGCCCACTCATCCGCCGCTTTGAAAGCGAGTATGCAAATCGCAGCGTGATCCCCTCTGACCCTGTCATGCGCTTTGTCGACAACCTGCTTGAAGACTTCGCTGATGAGTGGCTCACCAAAGCCATGTTCCACTATCGCTGGGCCTTTGTAGCTGACATTGCGCAGGCCGCCGCTATCCTGCCGCGCTGGTCAGCAATCACGGCAGATGAAGAAACGGCGGGCAAACTCGGCAAATTCTTCTCCAAACGCCAGATCGACCGGCTCTATGTGGTAGGCTCCAATGAGGTGACCGGAAAAATCATCGAAGCCAATTACGTCAAATATCTCGATGCCCTGAATGCCCATCTCGGGCAACATCCGTTCCTCATGGGTGCGCGTCCAGGTGCTTCCGACTTTGCGGCTTTCGGACAATTGACGCAGCTTACACATTTCGATCCGACACCGAGCGCGTTGACACTCAAACATGCGCCGCGCGTTTACGCCTGGGTCGATGTCATGGAGGATCTTTCAGGGCTTGAGGCAAGCGAGACGGGATGGCTTACACGCGAGACGCTACCCGACACGCTGAAACACATGCTCAGGCTCGTCGGCACGGCTTACATGCCGCTCCTGCTAGCCAATGCACGCGCCATCAACGCCGGCGAGAAAACCATGACCACCACAATTGACGGCGCGACATGGACACAAGATGTGATGCCTTATCAGGCGAAGTGCCTTTTGTGGCTACGCCATGCTTTTGCCGATCTCGATAAGGCCGATCAGGCATTCGTTCTGGCGCTTCTCACCGACACGGGCTGTCGCGATCTCATCAGTGCCGAAGTCTGAAACCTCTCACGCCAGCGCGTGAATTGCCTCGTCGGTGAGCGTGCCGGGAACAACGGTGACCGGAATGCGAAAGCCGCTGCTGCCGATGAGCGAGACCAATGGTCCAGGCCCTTCACGACCCGTACCGGCAGCAAGGACGAGGATCGCAATGTCTTTGTCTTCATCGATAAATTTTAGAAGCTCGTCCGCCAGTCGACCTTCTCGGATTACCAGTTCGGGGATGATACCCGCATAATCGTTCACATGCGCGGCGAGCTTATGCAGCACGGCTTCGGCTTCAGCGCGCGCTTCTTCGCGCATGATATTCTGTACACCGAGCCAATGACCCGCTGTGTCCGGCGGTCCGAGAACGGCAAGCAGCGTCACAACACCATTGGTGTGCTGGGCGCGCAAGCTTGCAAAGTGAATGGCGACTTCGGATTCCGGCGTGCCGTCAGCCACCACAAGAAACTTGCGGCGTTTGGCAACTGATGGATTTTCACTCTCTGTCATGTCGCGCTTTCGCAATGCAGATCAATTATGCGCGGCATGGTGTCATTTGCGGGGCAAAACGACAAGGCTCGCTATTTGAGCAAGACATTCGCCACTTCACGCGCCTGAGTGCGAGCGCGCAGCAAGTAGAAACCTTGCGCGGCCAAATGGCTCGGCTGGAAAGCCGCGTCGGGCTCACCATTGATAATCACGAACGGTGAAAGCTCGGCGGCCTCGCGGAATGTATCGAGCATCTGCGCCCATGCAGCGCCCAGATTTTTTTCTTTGATCACCGGCGCGAAATCCTCGCCCAGCACTTTCAGCAAGAGATAATAGCCATAGAGTTTGCCTTTGGTATTGTAGAATACATCGTCAGCATTGCCGTCGATAAAGTCGCTCGAATGATCGCGCACTTCATCATCAAGAACAGCGGATTGCGAGCCGAGATCGGAAGCGATCCGCTCAATCGTTGCCATGAGGTTGTCGGCGCGGCGCTCAAAGGTGGCATTGCCTGCGGCGAGGCGCGTGTTATAGGCAAGCAACGCCTGACGCGCCGAACGATATTGCGATTCAGAACTTGCGCGCGGAGCAAGCGAGACAGATGGGTTCCAGAGCCAGACGTCGCCAGGGTATTGGAGCAGGCCTGCTGCCTTTTGCAAATCCTTATCCGCTTCGCTCGATCCGCGTGTACGACCGACCTGATCCGTCAATTCAAATGAGAAGCGTGCCAATGCGCTCATCAATCCCATCTGAAAATTCGGCATATTGTCGAGGGCCGCGCCCGGCTGAAAAAACGGGTCGTTCGCCGTCCAACCACTTTCATTGACCTCACGATCAATGAGAGCGGCCATCATCGCCACCGATTTCGAGCCGCCTGTTTTGGCCGCATTTTCACCACTGGGTACAAAATCCGGATCATCGTTCACCGAATGCACCAGCGCCATGCCGATCGGATAATAGAGCAGCATCAGGATGAGCACGGCGATAAGGCCGCGTTTGACGAAGCCGCCTAAACCCGGACGGTCATTCAAATTGTGCCAAAAGCGCGAAAGGCGGCCTTGCGACGGCGCATCGCCACCTGTGACTCCATCAGCGCTCACCCACTCTTTGCGGTAGGTCCAGCTTTGGACGAGCTTGTCACGTAACCCGCGATAGGTGTTGCTCAACCAGTTCAGGATGTTCGTTCCCATACGTTCGGCACTCTCTCGAAAGGCCATCTGGCACGTCACTCCTTGCTGAACGCAAAACCTTCTCTCAGATAGGAAGTGCTCACCGAAAATTAAAGCACCGATGTTTGATCAAATGAAGCCGACGATCTCGCGTACGCGCTTGTTCACAGGGCCGGCAATCGCTTGTGCACGCTCAGCACCGTTAGCAAGAACTGTATCAATATAGCCTTGATCGCTCTCCATCATCCGTTTCATTTCGGATGTAATGGGCGAAAGTTTCGCAACCGCCAGTTCAGCCAACGCCGGTTTAAAAACACCAAACTGCTTGCCGCCAAATTCTTTAAGCACATCCGCCTGCGTGAGACCTGACAAGGCCGCATAGATGCTGACGAGATTACTCGCGCCCGCGCGCCCTTCAAGACCACCAACCGTTTCAGGCAGAGGGTCAGGGTCGGTCTGGGCTTTACGGATTTTCAAGGCAATCGCGTCGGCGTCGTCTCTGAGCGTAATGCGTGAATAATCCGACGGATCGGATTTCGACATTTTCTTGGTGCCGTCGCGCAAGGACATGACGCGCGTGGCCGGACCCATTATGAGGGGTTCGGGCTGTGGGAAAAAATCCGGCACGTTGAAATCATTATTGAACTTTTGCGCAACGTCGCGGGCAAGCTCCAGATGTTGTTTCTGGTCCTCGCCGACCGGCACATGCGTTGCGCGATACGCCAAAATGTCAGCCGCCATCAACACCGGATAGGCATAGAGCCCCACTGAGGCCTGCTCGCGGTCTTTGCCGGCCTTATCTTTGAATTGGGTCATGCGATTCAACCAGCCGATGCGCGCGACGCAATTTAAAATCCAGGCAAGCTCAGCATGGGCTGACACTTTCGACTGGTTGAAAATGATGTGCTTGTCGGGGTCGATGCCCGCTGCGATATAGGCGGCGGCGACTTCGCGCGTATTGGCGGCAAGTTCTTTTGGGTCTTGCCAGACCGTGATCGCGTGGAGATCGACGACGCAATAGATGCATTCATGCGTCTCCTGCAGCCCGACGAAATTGCGGATCGCGCCAAGATAATTGCCAAGATGCAGGTTGCCCGTGGGCTGCACACCGGAGAAAACGCGATTTTTGGGCTTTTCCATCAAACTCTGTCCGTCGTTTCGGCCACATACCCGCTCAATGGCTGCGCGCGGCCTTGTAGATATTGCGCCTGAGTATCCGCAGGTCTGGGGTTTATGCGGCCAAGACCCCGCAATGGCAATGGTTTCGCGTTGATGGCCCTCTATTTCATATTAGAATTGTTCAAATCTATTGACAGAGACCGGTCCGCCCACCAGATTAGAATAGTTCTTACTTGAGAGATGCCCCATGGGCAGACGTGGCGAGGCGACTTGGGTTGAAGTGACATCTAAGTGAGGCAACACCTATGAGCGATGCGTGATTCTCCTTCCGCAAGCTCATAAAGACGAGCGGCCCTGGCGGCGGAACTGCCGGGGCCGTTTTATTTTGTCTCAGCTCCGCCGCACCGCACTGCGCAAATCAGAGAGCCGCGCGGCACCTGTAAACTGACAGAAACCCGCATAGACAATGAGGCCGCCTGCGATGAGGCCCGCGAGCACCGAGACGCTTGCGATGAAATGCAGGTTGAAAGCGGGCTCCAGATACATTGAACCCACCCACAGAGCAGCGCCCATACCGGCAGACGATAGAAGCGTCAGCGGCAAGCGTTGCTTGAGTTGTGCGTCAGGCGCGAAGTGACCCTGACGCCAGAGGCGAAAACCAAGCTGCACTGTGTTCGTCCATGCCGCAATCGTCGTGCCCCAAGCGATGCCGGGAAAGCCGATGAACTGGAAGAGAACGAAACTCGTTACAACATTGACGGCCACACTGAAACCCGCAAATTTCAAAGGTGTCCATGTGTTTTCGCGGGCGAAGAAAGCAGGCGAAAAAACCTTGTTGAGCACGAAGGCCGGAAGGCCGATGGCATAGATGCCGAGCGCAATCGCGGTTGCGTGTGTATCAGCACTTAAGAAACGCCCGCGCTCGAACAGCACTTTGATTATGTCATAAGGAATAACGGCAAGGGCGACAGCCGCAGGCACAGTCAGCAACATCGAAAATTCAAGCGCACGGTTGAGACTTCTGTGTGCGCCCGCATCATCCTTCGCCCGCAAGCGGCGCGACAGATCAGGCAGCAGCACCACACCGATGGCTATACCGACGACGCCAAGCGGTAATTGATAAATCCGGTCGGCATAATAAAGCCACGAGACCGCACCCGCCTGCAGTGTCGCGATCATAGTGCCGACGGTGAGGTTCACCTGACCGATGCCGCCTGCAATGATACCGGGGATGCCGAGCTTGACGAGACGCTTCACGTCGGGCGTCAGGCGGGGACGACGCAGATGAAGCACCATACCCGCGCGATGGCAGGCATAGGTCAGCCAGATAAACTGAATGACACCGGCGCTCGCCACACCCCATGAAAGCGCGAAACCCGGATTTTCGCTTAAGGGTACAAAGACAAAAAGCGCAACGATCATCGTTACATTGAGAATGACGGGTGCTGCCGCACCGGCAAAAAACTTGCCGAGTGAATTCAGGATCGCCGCCTGCAAGGCCGTCAGCGAAATGAAAAGCAAATAGGGGAACGTGATGCGACTGAACTCAACCGCCCACACATGCTTTTGCGGATCGTCGCCAAAGCCCGGCGCAAAGACATGAATGAGCGCGGGCATGAACACCATCGCAAGAATGGTGAGAACAAGCAGCGCAAACAAAAGCGCTGATGTGGCTTCTTCCGCAAAGCGTTTGGCAGAAGCCTCGCCCTCGCCTTCGAGACGCTTGGCAAAAAGCGGCACGAAGGCAGAGTTGAACGCGCCTTCGGCAAAGATCGAACGAAACATATTGGGAAAACGGAAGGCGACAAAAAAAGCGTCCGCAATCGGACCCGACCCGATGGCGGAGGCCACCATCATGTCGCGCACAAAACCCAGGATGCGGCTCAAGAATGTTGTGCCGCCGACGGTCGCGGCGGAGCGAAGAAGGTTCATTCAGCCGCTGCCGCTTCTGACTTGCGGCGCGAGCGGGCGGGGCGCGCGTTCTGCGTCGGGTCTGCCAGTGCCTCAAGCAGATGACGCTCAACCGCTTTCTTCTTGTTCGCGTTTGTCACCTTATGACCGATCACGTCTTTGACATAGAACACGTCCACCGCGCGCTCACCGTAGGTTGTGATATGGGCCGAGCCAATGGTGAGACCGAGATGGAAGAGCGCCTTGGTAAGCGCATGGACAAGACCCGGACGATCAAGCCCGTTCACTTCAATGACGGTGTAAGTTTCCGATGCTTCATTGTCGATATAGACCATAGGTGCAATCGAGAAGGCGCTCGCCTTGCTGTCACCCTTGAAACGCTGGTCAATCAATTCCGGTGGCAGAACCTCACCCGCCAGCACTTTGCGGATCGTATCTTCAAGGCGCTGAATGCGGCGGGGTTCGGCAATCGCGCCGCCCGCTTCGTCCTGCACCCAGAGCATGTCGAGGGCCATGCCGTCACGCGTCGTGAAAATTTTGGCGTCCACAATGTTCATGCCAAGGATCGCGCAGGCACCGGCAAAGCGTGAGAAAAGGCCCGGATGATCCTGCGAATAAAGCGTCACCACTGTCACATCGCGCGTCGGTTCCGGACGCGCCGCAATCGTGAGGCCGCTGTCTTTTGCGTCACGGATCAAGCGGGCATGGCGCTCATGTGTCTCGGCGTCAAAAGCGAGCCAATAACTATCGGTGTGACGTGCTTTATAAACAGCGCGTTCGGTTTCTGCCCAATCCGTGAGACGTACCCCCAAAGCTTCTTTGGCTTCAGCAACACGACCCGCACGGTTCAGCACATCTTCACCACCCTGCAGAAGCGCCATGGTTTCAAAATAGAGCTCACGCAGCAACTGCGCCTTCCAGCCGTTCCAGACGCCGGGGCCTACGGCTTTGATATCCACCACCGTCAGGATGAAAAGCAATTTGAGGCGTCCGGGACTTTGCACGAGGTTGGCAAAATCGCGCACGGTGCGCGGATCAGAGATATCACGGCGTTGCGCGACGTCTGACATCACAAGATGGTTTTTAACAAGCCATGCGACCGTTTCAGTTTCCGCCGCGCTCATACCGAGACGCGGACAGAGGTGGCGCGCGATGCGTTCGCCTGCGTCTGAGTGATCCTCCTCGCGACCTTTGGCGATGTCATGCAAAAACACAGAGAGATAAAGCGCATTGCGACCCTGCAAGGTCGACATAATTTCAGTGGCAAAGGGCGTGTCGATATTCTCGCCGCCCTTTTCGACTTCCGACAGGATGCCGATGGCACGCAGCAAATGTTCGTCTGCCGTGTAGTGGTGATACATATTAAATTGCATCAGCGCGACAATGCGGCCGAAGTCGCGCACGAAACGACCGAGCACACCTGCCTCGTTCATCAAGCGCAAGGTACGCTCAGGATCTTTGCGTGAGGTCAGAATTTCGAGGAAGAGGCGGTTTGCCTCCTCGTCGGCGCGCAGTTCGCTGCCGATATATTTCAGCGAGCGTGTAACAAGTTTCAGCGCGTCGGGATGAATTTCCAACTCGTCCGCATCGGCCACCTGAAAGATGCGAATGAGATTTACCGGATCATTTTCAATTGCTTTGTCAGATGTGAAGTCGAGACGCCCACTTTCAAGCTTGAAACCTTTGATGACTTTCTTGCGCCGCAGCTTCTGCATGAAGCGACCGATGCCGGGTTTCTTCTTGCGTTCCTGATCTTCGAGCGCGGCGCAGAAAATGCGCGTCAGGTCGCCCACATCTTTGGCGATCAGGAAATAATGCTTCATGAAACGCTCAACCGCTTTCAGGCCGCCATGGCCGTGATAGCCCAAACGGTTTGCCATTTCGGTTTGCAGATCAAACGTAATGCGTTCTTCAGCGCGGCCCGTGAGGAAATGCAGCTCGCAGCGCACGGCCCAGAGAAAATCCTCCGCCTTGCGAAAGGTCGCATATTCGGCACGCGTGAAGACACCCGCCTTGATGAGATCGGAGGATTGTTTGACGCGGTAGAGATATTTCGCAATCCAGAAAAGCGTATTGAGATCGCGCAGGCCGCCCTTACCGTCTTTGACATTCGGCTCAACGAGATAGCGGCTCTCGCCCGCACGCGCATGACGCACATCGCGTTCGGTCAACTTGGCTTCGACAAATTCATTGCCCGTGCCTTTGACGAGTTCCTCATCGAAGCGGCGTTCAAGTTCATTGAACAGAGCCTCGTCGCCATCAAGGTAACGCGCCTCCAGCAGAGCTGTGCGAATTGTAAAGTCTTCGCGCGCGAGACGGATGCAATCGGGAATGGTGCGGGTCGAATGACCGACTTTCAGCCCCAGATCCCAAAGCACATAAAGCATATATTCGACAATACTCTCGCCCCATGGCGTCTGCTTGTAAGGCAGCAGAAACAGAAGATCGATGTCGGAGCCGGGAGCGAGTGCGCCACGGCCATAGCCGCCGACAGCGGCAATCGACAATGTCTCGGCCTTGCTCGGATTGTTCGACGGGTAAACGTGCTTGATCGTGAAAGCGTAAAGGGCACACAGGATCGTGTCCTGCAGATAGCAGAGGCTTTCGGCGCAGACACTGCCGCGATGGGCGCCCTGTTCGAGCCTTTCGCGCGCCTTGAGGCGGCCAGCGACCTGCGCGGCCTTCAGGGTTTCGACCAGCGCTTTTTTTAATGCGTCGCTATCGCCCTTGTGGCGCACAGCGAGAGCTTCAAGCTCGCTTGTGAGGCGGGCGGGATCGACAATTTCAAGAAGGCTGGGCGTCATGCGGCCCATGGGGCTCACTCCGGATTTTTTGTAAGTCAGGTGCCAAATCAAGGCGTTGCCTAAATCTAACCCGCGCAGCGCGAGCCGACGACAGATGTTTTCCAATTCCGTGTGCGGCCAAGGCTTAAGCGATCACAATTCGAGGCCGCGGCCATAAAAAGGACAAAAACCGGAGCCCAGAATTGCTCAAGACGGAAGCAAAGTGACCGCGACCCCCCTAACGCGGCAGGTCTTCTCTCTCTTACGGGTGATACTTGCGGCACGTCCGGCGAAGGCGTGCCGCAATTTTTTGAAGCCGTCGGGACTTGCCAAGGCTTGGCCGCGCCCTCTATGTCTAGGCGGTATAAACCCGCTCGCATCAAGGGCTGCCCTTTGCCACAGAACACGACAATCGACCGCCGCAAAATCTTTGGCCGCCTGTTGCAGGGATGGTGGAAGGACCGCGCCCAGTTTTCGCGCAAGAAGATCGCCCGCACATGTCCGATCTGCGCGTATCACGGGACGTTCCTGTCGGTGGGGCGACCGTCACGCTGGGATACGCGTTGCCCGAACTGCGGATCGCGCGAGCGGCACCGGCTCATTCAGCTCTATCTCAACGACCAAGGCATTGATTTAGAACAGAAATCCATCCTGCAATTCGGTCCGGAAAAATGGCTGATGCGGGCGATGAAGAACAATCCGAAATATGAGCCGGCCGACCTTTATTCGCCGATTGCGAAGTTCCGCCTCGATATTACGGCGATCGACCGGCCCGATAATGCCTTTGATGTGGTGATCGCCAACCATGTTTTTGAGCATGTGGATGAAGACGCCAAAGCCATGCGCGAGATGTACCGGATCCTGAAACCGGGCGGCCTCGGCTTCTTCTCCGTGCCGATTAATCTAAGCCGGGCAGAGACTTACGAGAACCCCGCAATCACCGATCCCGATGAGCGGATGGTGCATTTCGGGGGCACGGATCACCGGCGCTTCTATGGCCGCGACTTCAAAACGAAGCTCGAAGCGGCGGGCTTCAAGGTCGAGGAATATCGCCGCGCGCCGGACGAAGAGGTGAAATGGGGCCTCTTGCGCGACGAGTGCATCTACGTCGCGACCAAGTGATCAGTCAGTATTTCTTGCAAGAGATCGAGTGTTTCCATGCAGAGATCGTGTGTCAGTTCGTCGAGTACGCTGTCGGGGTGCGGAAATGGTTATCCCCGCCCTTTTATCCCCGCAAAATAAATCTATCCCCGTCTTTACAGGCTCTTTAGGCGGTAGAGCGCTTCGAGCGCCTCTTTCGGCGTCAGCTCATCGGGATTGATTTTTTTCAACTCAGCCTCCGCCGCACTCTCTTTGGATGCAACCGCAGGTTTTGCTGAAGCTGAGAATAAGGGCAGGTCGTCGATCAGCGTCGCGGTCTTGCGGCCTTCATTTCCCTTTTCCAAAGCGGTCAAAACTGTCTGTGCACGGACAATGACACTCGGCGGCAGGCCTGCGAGTTTGGCGACCTGAATGCCGTAGGAGCGGTCGGCGGCCCCTGCGGCGACTTCGTGCAAAAACACCACATCGCCTTCCCATTCCTTGACGCGCATGGTGGCGTTGGTGAGACGCACAAGCTTCTCATTGAGCGCGGTCAGCTCATGGTAATGCGTGGCAAAGAGGGCGCGGGATTTGTTGACTTCGTGGAGATGTTCAACCGCGGCCCATGCAATCGACAAACCGTCAAAGGTCGCGGTGCCGCGTCCGATTTCATCAAGGATCACCAGCGCGCGGGGACCGGCCTGATTGAGGATTGCGGCGGTCTCGACCATCTCGACCATGAAGGTCGAGCGACCGCGCGCGAGATCGTCCGCCGCGCCGACACGCGAAAACAGGCGATCGACCGTGCCGATATGCGCACTCTCAGCGGGCACGAAACTGCCCATCTGGGCCATGATGGCAATGAGAGCGTTCTGGCGCAGAAAGGTTGATTTACCGGCCATATTCGGGCCGGTCAGCAACCAGAGATTTTTGTCACTGAGATCGCAATCATTGGGCACGAAAGGTTGCGGCGCGGCATCGCGCAGGAGCGCTGCTTCGACCACGGGATGACGCCCGCCCTGAATAGCAAAGCTCAGACTGTCATCCACACGCGGCCGCGCGTAGCGGCACTCGGCGGCCAACTCGGCCAAAGCCAATGTGGTATCGAGCACGGCCAGCGCATTTGCGGCCCGCGCGATCTCGTCTGACAGGCCAAGTGTTTCGGCGACCATCTCATCATAAAGCGCAAGCTCGGCGGCGAGCACCTGGGCGGCGGCATCCGCGATGCGGCTCGCGAGAGAAGCAAGTTCTGCTGTCGTGAAGCGCACGGCGTTCGCCAGCGTCTGGCGGTGGATATAGCTTTCAGATTTCATCAAGGGGTCGGCGTTTTTCGGACCGACTTCGATGTAGAAGCCCAGCACATTATTGTGGCGCACCTTGAGCGATGAGACGCCGGTGTCATCGGCATATTTCACCTGCAATCCGGCGATGAGGTGGCGCGCATCGTCGCGCAGCATCCGGTGCTCATCGAGCGGGGCGGAGACACCCTTGGCAATAAAGCCGCCGTCGCGCGCAAGGAGCGGCAGATTTTCAGACAGCGTTGCCGTGAGGCGCGTGCGCAACGATGGGGCGGCGCTGCGCAGGGCGAGGCTCACATCCGTTACGATTTGCGGCAATGGAAGAAGTGACTGCGGCACAGCGGTTAAATGCGCGGCAAGCGCGTGGGACGCCGCCAGTCCGTCGCGGATGGAGGCCAGATCACGCGGGCCGCCGCGCTGCAAAGAAAGACGCGACAGAGCGCGGGCCATGTCGGGGGCGGATTTTAAAAGCTGGCGCAATTCAGCGCGCAGGCCGCGTGCGTCCAGTCCCCATTCGACCGCATCGAGACGGTCATTGATCGCGACGGGATCAGTGAGCGGGGCGCTCAGTCTTGCGCCCAGTTCGCGCGCGCCTGCGCCTGTCACGGTGCGGTCGATCACATCAAAGAGCGAGCCTTTGGCCTCGCCCTTCAGGGTTTTCGTGAGTTCGAGATTGGCGCGGGTCGCCGCATCAATCTGCATCGCCTTGTCAGTGCCCGCGGATTGAGGCCGCGCGAGTTTCGGCATGCGGCCGACCTGCGTCAGTTCCACATAGTCGAGCAGCGCGCCCATGGCGGCGATTTCGACTTTGGAAAACGTGCCGATGCCGTCCAAGGCACCGACGCCAAGATGCGCCTTCAACCGGCGCTCGCCCGTGCCGCTGTCAAAGCGCGAGGCGGGGAGCGCCGAGAGCGCATTACGGTGCGCATCGAAAAGCGGCGCGAAACTCTCGTCCATCAGGAAACTGTCGGCGAGGATGATTTCGCCCGGATCAAGACGGGCAAGCTCTGCGCCGAGGCCTGACGGCTCCACCGATGTCACCGCAAAGGTGCCGGTTGAGACATCGCAATAAGCAAGGCCGATGGCAGACCCTGCCGCGATGCGGGCGAGGCTTGCTAAATAATTATGGGCGCGGGCGGGAAGCAGCGTGTCTTCGGTCAAGGTGCCCGGCGTCACAAGGCGGATCACCTGACGCTTCACAACGGATTTCGCCCCCCGCTTTTTCGCCTCGGCGGGGTCTTCGACCTGCTCGCAGACGGCAACCTTGAAGCCCGCACGGATCAGGCGTTCGAGATAGTTTTCGTGGGAATGGACGGGGACGCCGCACATGGCGATGTCTTGCCCTAAATGCTTGCCGCGTTTGGTGAGCGCAATGGAGAGGGTTTCAGACGCTTTGACCGCATCGTCAAAGAACATCTCGTAGAAATCACCCATACGGTAGAACAGGATAGCGTCAGCGTAGCCCTGCTTGATCTCCAGATATTGCGCCATCATGGGAGTTGAATCTGCGGGGATCGCAGAGACGGCGGTTTCGGGAAGATCGCTCATGGATAGGGTCTGACCGGCTTTGAGGGTGGGCGGAGAGACCCTAACAGATTGAGGCGGGCCGAAAAGGGGTGCGGCGATGCCTCATCTCGCCAAAAAATGCACACACGGCTTGTACTTAAGCGGCGCAGAGCCTAAAAACTGCGCTCCGCCCCTGTGGACAACTTCGGGTAGCCGGTTCCAGCTGCCCCTTCTGAATTCAAGAGATCATGAGCAAGAAGAAGCGCCGCCAGTTTACCGACGAGGAAGCCCTGCTTTTCCATTCTATGGGAAAGCCCGGCAAGCTCGAAATCAACCCGACAAAGCCGATGGCGACCCAGCACGATCTGGCGCTTGCCTATTCGCCCGGCGTTGCGGTGCCGGTGCGCGCTATCGCGGAAAACCCGGACGCGGCCTACGAATACACAACCAAGGGCAATATGGTCGCCGTGATTTCCAACGGCACGGCCATTCTGGGTCTTGGTGATCTCGGCGCGCTGGCCTCCAAGCCCGTGATGGAAGGCAAGGCCGTCCTCTTCAAGCGCTTTGCTGACGTTGATTGCATCGACCTTGAAGTCGATACCAAGAATGTGGACGAGTTCATCGGCGCGGTGCGCTATCTCGGCCCCTCGTTCGGCGGCATTAATCTCGAAGACATCTCGGCACCCGACTGCTTCATCATCGAAAGCCGCTTGCGCGAGATGATGAACATTCCCGTCTTTCATGACGATCAGCACGGCACCGCGATCATCACCGCGGCCGGTCTCATCAATGCGCTCTACCTCACGGGTCGCGACATCAAAGACACCAAGGTTGTCGTCAATGGCGCGGGTTCGGCGGGCATTGCCTGCCTCGAACTCATCAAGGCGCTGGGCCTGCCGCATGACAATGCGCTGCTCTGCGACACCAAGGGCGTGATCTATCAGGGCCGCGCCGAAGGCATGAACCAGTGGAAGTCGGCTCATGCGATCGTCACCAAAGCGCGCACGCTGGAAGATGCGATGGTGGGCGCCGATGTCGTGCTTGGTCTCTCGGCCAAAGGCGCGCTGACGCCGAAGATGATCAAATCGATGGCGGCAAAGCCCATCATCTTTGCGATGGCCAATCCTGATCCTGAAATCACGCCGGAAGAAGTCTCGGCCATTCGCGATGATGCGATCGTCGCGACGGGCCGGTCTGACTATCCCAATCAGGTGAATAATGTTCTCGGCTTTCCTTACATCTTCCGCGGTGCGCTCGATGTGCGCGCGACGCAGATCAATGAAGAAATGAAAATCGCCTGCGCCCATGCGCTGGCGAAACTCGCGCGTGAAGATGTGCCCGACGAAGTGGCCGCTGCGTACCAGGGCGAGCGTCCGCGCTTTGGCCCGCAATATATTATTCCGGTGCCGTTTGACCCGCGGCTGATCCGCGAAATTCCGCCCGCTGTTGCCAAAGCCGCGATGGACAGTGGCGTTGCGCGTCATCCCATTGTCGATATGGACGCCTATAAGAACACGCTGTCGGCACGTCTGTCGCCGACGGCGGGCATGTTGCAGGTGATCGTCGATAAGGTGCGCCGCGATCCGAAACGCGTCGTCTTTGCCGAAGGTGAAGAAGAGCGCGTGATCCGCGCGGCGATCACGTTCCGCGATTCAGGTCTTGGCCATCCGATCCTTGTCGGGCGTGAAGACAAGGTACGCGAAGTGCTGGCCGGTATCGGGCTTGATCCCAAAACCGATCTCGATATCCGCAATGCGGCCAATTCACCGCAAGCGACCGCCTATGCCGACTTTCTCTATAACCGTTTGCAGCGCCGGGGTTTCCTCACACGCGACTGCACGCGGCTTGTGAATAATGACCGCAACATCTTTTCAGCCTGCATGGTTGAAATGGGGGATGCGGATGCGATGGTCACCGGCACGACACGCAATTACGCCGTCGCGCTTGAAGATGTGCTGAAAGTCATCGACCCGATTGAAGGGCGTCGCATTATCGGCGTGACACTTGTTGTCTCGCGCAATCAGACGGTGCTGGTCGCCGACACGAATGTGCATGAAATGCCGACCGCCGAAGAACTCGCTGACATTGCGATGTCGGCGGCAGACGTCGCGCGGCGTCTCGGCTATGAGCCGCGCGTTGCGATGCTCTCGTCCTCCACTTTCGGCAATCCGATGCATGAGCGCTCCGAACGTTTGCGCGAAGCGGTGGCCATTCTCGATGCGCGTCATGTTGATTTTGAATATGACGGCGAAATGGCAGCTGACGTTGCCCTGTCGCGCGAAGCGATGGCGAATTATCCGTTCTGCCGTCTCTCTGACACCGCGAACGTCCTCATCATGCCCGCGATCCATTCGGCCGCGATTTCGACAAAGCTTTTAAAAGAGCTTGGTCAGTCAACGCTGGTCGGCCCGCTGCTTGTGGGCCTCAAGCGTTCGGTGCAAATCGCGCCCATTGGCTCGAACGTCACTGATCTGGTGAACCTTGCCGCGATTGCTGCCTATAATTTAGATCGCTGATTTCGGCTCCGGGGCTTGATCGGTATTTTTTGACGCGCCATGATGAGGCTTCATTTTTGTGAAGGTTTCATCATGGCGTTTTTCAAATCAGCGGCTCTTGCAACTACTCTGCTTGCTTCAGCATTTGTTTTTTCAGCCCATGCTGAGGATGCCGCAAACCCGTGGCCTGAAGGGGCGAAGCCTTACATCATCTCACCCGCCGATGGTGCGACAGTGAAAAGCCCTGTCACGGTGATCTTCGGGTTGAAAGGTTTGGGCGTGGCCCCTGCCGGTGTTGAGAAACCCAAGACCGGACATCATCATTTGCTGATCGATACAGCCGCACCGTCAGGTGAAGATCTCGGCTTTGCCATTCCGACAGATGACAACCATAAGCATTTCGGCGGCGGTCAGACGGAGACCACGATTGAACTCACACCCGGCAAGCACACGCTGCAACTGATGATGGGCGACGCGGCCCACGTGCCGCATCATCCGCCGCTCGTTTCAGATGTTGTCACGATTACGGTTGAGTGAAACTCAACCGTTGGGTGTTGAGCCAAATTTGGTCGCATAACGCTCAGCGATCTGCGCGACCGGAAAAACAATCAGCACGTCGGTCGTGCCGAATTGCCGGTCGATCACCGCGCCGTCGCCGATATAGCAGCCTGCGCGCAGATAGCCTTTGATCATCGGGGGTAACATACGCCAGGCCTGTTTGGGATTGATCTGATCCTTGGGGATCAGGTTCATCTCGACAAAGCGGTCGGGCAGGGCGCGCACATACCAATCATCCGGCGTCAGATGAAAGTGATAGAGATAAGACAGCGGGATCGCGAGATCGGCAGGCTCGGTGCTTTCAAAGCTCGCGCAGCCAAACATCACATCGAGATTGCGGCTCGCCACATATTGCGCGATGCCATGCCACAAAAGTTCAACCGTCGGGCGGTTGCGGTATTGGGGCAGGACGCAGGAGCGGCCAAGCTCCAGAAACTGCATGTCGGGACCGGCGCGCGCGAGAAGCGGCTCGATGGCAAATTCGCTGGCGGTGTAAAAGCCGCCATTGCGGTCGGCCACTTCCTGACGCAAGAGCCGATAGCAACCGACAACGGCTTCAGGGCGGAAGCAGCCTTCTTCGGCGTCATCGACAAGTTTGTGATCAACCACGAGAAGGTGATCGCAAAAGGCATCGAAGCGGTCAACGTCGCGGCGCGTGGTGCGCGTCACCTCATCGGGGGTCGCTGACATTTCTTCGTAGAAGACGCGGTAGCGCAAAGCCTGTGCGGCATCGATCTCGGCTGCCGTGGTCGCAATGCGGACCTCAAGCGTGCCCTTGCGGCCAAAGCTCATCGGCACTGCAACGCCTGTTGCAGTCCTCACGTCTTTGTCCGCCCGACCTTTGTCCGCTTGTGATGCGGGCACCGTCATCGGCACATCCCTCATACGCATAGCGCCCAACCCCGCCCGAAGCCGGTTTTGGGCGATCTTTGCCGCCAAACTTGGGTATTCCAAGCTCTGGACAAACATATAGCGTTCCTTTCATCAAGATGCACCCCTGCCATTACCCGGACACGGGGCCTGGCGCAGCTCACGGACCACTTGTCGCGCATTTATGCGCCAATCGTGTGACGGTCCCAAAGGTCTGAAAGGATTGGGGTTTTGGGTCAGCCCCGTCCGGATGCCGGGGCTTCGCGACGAATCAAGAGGCGGTGCGCCGCTCGATCCGCCAAAAGATCACGATCAGGACGATGGCCGGCAGCGCCATGACGCCGGTCACGAGAAAGAACGGCACATAGCCTGCCGTCTTTTCAGTCAGCAGCGGCCATTGGGTCATGAAAAAATCACGTAAAGGTCCCGGTGCACTGAAGCCATCGACCATGCGGCCGGACTGACCGCCCAGCAATTTGCCGGGCAGCGCATAGACCGAACTGAAAAGCGCATATTGGGTGGCGGTGAATTCGCGCGCTGTCAGGCTCGACATATAGGCAATGAGACAGGTGCCTGCGAAGCCGCCGGAGAAATTTTCAGCGCTGATGGTGAGCGTGAGGGCGGTGAGATCCGTACCCTGAACAGCAAGCCATGAGAACATGAAATTGGTCAGCATCGCCGCTGTCACGCCGATAAACAGCGAGCGCATGATGCCGATGGCGGCGACGACAAGCCCGCCGACAATGGCGCCGAGAATGGTCATCCAGACGCCGAAGAGTTTGACGACCGTGGCGATTTCCGAGAGCGAGAAGCCCAAATCGATGTAGAGCGGGTTTGCCATCACGCCCAAAACAAAATCGGGCACGCGATAGAGTCCGATGAGTGCCAGGATCGCCAGAGCCTTCCAGCCTTCGCGGGCGAAGAAGTCGATGAAGGGGGCGAAGATCGCGCGGTAGATCCATCCGACCGTGTCTTTGGCGCGGCCGGTGAGATCAAAGCGCGCGGTGAAGGCATCGACCTTGTCCTCGCCGATGATGGTGGCGGCGGCCTCGATGAGGCGCGGCGACAGGAGCGTCGCGATGATGCCGATGCCCATCAGCAGCGCCATGCTGAGATAGGCCATATGCCATGAAACGAGATCGGCCATATAGAGCGCGCCGGCGCCGGACGCGATGATCGCAAAGCGGTAACCGAGCTGATAGGCCGCCGCCATGGCGCCCTGTTCCTCGTCGCTCGCGGCCTCAATGCGCCAGGCGTCAATCGAGATGTCCTGCGTGGCCGAGGCAAAGGCGAGGAGCACGGCGAGGAGTGCAATCGGCAGGAGCGAGACGGAGGGATTGCAAAAGGACATGGCAATCAGCGTCACGGCAATGACGATCTGTGCCAGCAACATCCAGGCACGGCGCTTGCCGAGCATCCGATCCAGCAGCGGCAAGCGGATCTGATCGATCAAGGGGGCCCAGAGGAATTTCACCGTATAGGCAAGGCCGACATAGCTCATCAACCCGATATCGGTGCGCGAGACGCCGGCGGTGCGCAACCAGGCCGAGAGCGTGCCGAAGACCAGCAGGAAGGGCAGGCCCGACGAAAAGCCCAAAAGCAGCATGAAAAAGAGGCGGCGTTCGGAAAAGACGACAAGCGCGCCTGCGAGCCGCGCGCGCCAGTGCTTATCGCCGTCTGTGCTTTGTGATGTCTCTGACACTTGGTGCCCCCATGCGAATCATACGGGGGACACTTTAGGCGACTGAGTGGGCTTTCGCATCTGTCGGGGAAATGCCCATGTCGCTGCGCCGGTCGGACCATGTGGCCAGCATGCGGGCCAGCGCATCCGGCGCGACGGGTTTGGAGAGATAATCATCCATGCCGGCAGCGAGGCAAACCCGGCGATCATCCGCCATCGCGTTGGCGGTGAGCGCCACGATGGGCAGGCTGGAGCGTTCGTCGGACAAGGTGCGAATGTGCTGCGTGGTGGCAAAACCGTCCATGTCGGGCATATGCAAATCCATCAGCACGAGATCGTAATCCCTGCCATCGGGCCGATCGAGGGCGGCGAGGACTTCGATGCCGTTTTTGGCAATCGTGACCTTGTGGCCATCACGTTCGAGCAGGGTGCGCGTCAGCAGCGCGTTGATGTCATTGTCCTCGGCGACCAGCACATTGAGCCGCGCGGTCCATTCAGGCTCGGTCTTTTTTGTGCGATGGGTATCGCTGATGCGGGCATCGTCGGTAAAGGCTTTGAGATCGGCCAGCAGCTTGTCTTCATCAAGACCGGCGGGCGAAAATTTCTCATCAGAAGATTGCCGGTGCGTGCCGCTGCGCAAGGTCTCAAGGCGGGTCTCAAGTGAGCTTGCCCGCACGGGGCGCACAAGATAGCCGTCAAAGCGGCGCTGTGTAAGCGAGGGATTACCTTCCTGACCGAGCATGGCGGGGAGCCTGTCGCGATCCTGCGGGCGCAGCAGCACCAACGCATCAATGCCGGGCGAGACGGCGCGCGCGCGTGACAAGAGGTCAGCGCCGGCGCCTTCGGCCGTATCAATCGGCAGGAGGATCACATCGTAAGCCGACGCCACGAGCGCATTGATCATCGCTTCACCCGTCTCAACGAGATCGACCTTGGCGCCTGCGAGCCGCGCGCTGCGGGCAAGGGACGTCGCCAGGATCGGGCGGTCATCGAGCATCAGCACGCGCTGACCCTCAAGATTAACACGACGGGGCGCTGCGTTTTCAACCGCCGTCAAAGGCAGGTGCACACGGAACACCGAGCCCCGACCAGGCGTGCTTTCAACGCTGATTTCGCCACCCATCGCAATCACGAGCTGACGCGAAATGGCAAGGCCAAGCCCTGCCCCTTCAAAGCGGCGTGCGAGTGTCTGATCGGCCTGTACGAATTCGTCAAAGATCACATGCAAGGCCTCGGATGAAATGCCAATGCCCGTGTCTTCGACTTCGATAAGGATATTGGCTTTGTCATCCGTGTACGAATAGGATTCAAGATTGGCGCGGATAGTGACGCCGCCGCTCTCGGTGAATTTGATGGCGTTGCCCGCAAGATTAATCAGCACCTGACGGATGCGCGCATCATCACCCAACAGGCGCACAGGGATCAGCGGATCGATCTCGGCCATGATTTCAAGGCCTTTATCAAAAGCCTTGGGTGACAGGAGCTCACAGACGCTTTCAAGTGCGCCGCGCATATCGAGCGGGCCTAAAGTGATCGTGACTTTGCCCGCCTCAATCTTTGAATAATCGAGAATGTCATTGATGATGGCGAGAAGCGCCTCACCCGATGTCTTCACCGCTTCTGCATAAGTACGCTGTGCCGGCGTGAGACTTGTATCGAGGAGCAGATTTGTCATACCAAGCACACCGTTCATGGGCGTGCGGATTTCATGACTCATCGCGGCGAGGAACTGACTTTTGGCGCGGTTGGCCGCCTGGACTTCATCGAGTGTGAAAGCGAGTTTTTCTTCAACTGCCTTACGCTCTGAAATATCGCTGCCGACGATCTGAATTTGTTTGAGCTCGCCCGCCTCATCATGGATCGCAAATTCTTCCCATGAGAACCAGCGCATACCATTTGCTGTCTCAACACGCTGGTCATAACGCACACGGGTTTCGGGTGATTTGGCGGCGAGCTGTCCGAGATGGCGCGGCTTTTCACCTTCGGGCACGTTGGGCGCGAAGGGTCGCCCGATAATCGACGCACGCTCAAGACCGAAGGTGGTGCAAAACACATCATTGACGTAAGTGACGCGGCGATGAGCATCCTGACGCAAAATCACATCACCCTGCACAGAGACAAGATCGCGGTAATGTTCTTCGCGCTCGGCGAGCTCCCATGTCTTGTCACGCAGGCTTTCAAGCGCGGCCTCGGCCTTCACCGCATCGGCGCGGTTTGCCTTTGCGCGCGCAGAAGCCCGCCGCCAGGCTTCAACACCCAGCAGTAAAACGCTCGCCATTGCCAATAGGACAAGCGGCACAGGATCGCTGTTCAGAAACGGCATCGTCGGCAAACCTCTTCCTCAGGTCTGCCAAAATGCACCTTACATGGTTTCCAACTGATTACCGGCGGGCGGAATCGGGGCCAAAACCGGCGTTTTTGCTGCCGGATTGCCTATTTATTGCGGTGCCTCATAGGTCACGATTTCCGACCCGTCGGCAGGCACGGTCTGCAGATAGGCATAGATCGCGCCGAGATCTGCATCCGTCATACCGGCATAGGCGGTCCAGGGCATTTCCGTGTCCATTTCACCTGCGACCGGCATGAGCTTTGATAATTCAGCCTCGTTACGCGCACGGAAACGGGCGATGAAATCTGCGCGCGTCCATGCGCCGATGCCGGCTTGCTTGTCCGGCGTGATATTGGCCGAGCGGGCAAGACCGCCAGCGGCGAGGCCGAAGACATTGCCACCCGCAAAAGGCACGCCCACAGGTTCACCACGCGCATTGCGCAACGTGTGGCATTCAAAGCAGGCCGACGCATAGGCGAGATAGTGACCGAGCGCCACTTCATCTGATGCGTCGGGCCGCTTTTGCGGTTTGGCATCGGCGGCGACAAAGCGCATGGCGATTTTGATCGGGAGCGGCGCATCAAGCGGCGGCAGCGTCACGGGTTGCGGCGGCAGCGAGCGCAGATAGGCAACAAGCGCCGTCACGTCTTCGGGATCGAGCCTGCTGTAAAAGACATAAGGCATGAAGGCAAACATCGCGCGCCCGTCGCGGTCCACGCCCGCTGTGATGGCGCGATAGATTTCACCATCACTCCAGGTGCCCAAAGCCGTCGGCGTCAGGTTGGGCACATTCATCTCGGCCGGCAGACCTTTTTCCGGCCCGCCCATATAGCGACCCGCGGCAATGCGCGTGTTGTCGGGTATGCCGGAAAAGCGATGGGGTTCCAGTTCCGGCGTATGGCAACCGACGCAGGCCAGCGCGTTGTTGAAGAGATAATTGCCGCGCGCGACGCGCTCAGGCGTCAGTTCGACTTTGATGTCGGGCGCCGGTGAGACACGCGGAAAGACCAGAAAGACCGTGCCCAACGCCGCTACAATAATCGCGGCGAATGCGCCTGCAATCGCCAAACCGATCGTCCGTCCCGACATTTGCTTTCCCCCGCCTTTGCCGATTTTTGCCGATATATTCTCCGTAACCGGAAAAAAGGCAAGTCACGTTTTAAGCCGGGAATGTCAGAGCGCGGTGTTGATGTACCAATTATTATCGGCGTGGATAAGCGTGGTTTTAAACATTCTGGTTTTGCCGTCGCGATAGGTCAGCACAACGTCATAAAGCGCGATCTTGTTATAAGAAATGACGCCGCCGGAAACCTCAATCTCCTTGAGGCCGCCATGGGCCAAAAACTCTTTGGTCCAGTTTGTCACCGCATCATCAAGCGTGCTTTCTGAAAATTTCTTATGCAGTTCCGGCGAGAAACGCGCGGACGCCTCTGAACGGTTGCCGCGGGCAATATCGTCAAAAAAAGCATGCACTTCATCATCGCTGCCGCGGCCACAGCCGACAAGCACTACAAGGGCCAAAGCACCGAGCAAAAAACCGAAACTGAACTTCTTCATCACATCCACCCCCAGCAAAATGCCTTTGGGATAATCCCATGTTGCGCTTTAACTGGTTAAGAGAATGTTACTATCCACAGGGGCGCACAGGCGGTTCAATGGGTCGGGGGCTCTAATGAGCAGGAGCTTGGGGTTCGTCTGACAATTTGGCGGCTTTGCAAAAGGGCACGATCAGCAGCGCCAGCACAAACATGGCCGCCATCACGACAAAGACATCCTGAAAAGCAAGCGTCAGTGCCTCACGCGCCACAAGATGCCCCATCTCAGCCTCGACCATCATGCGGGCGAGATCAGGGTCCGACGTCCATGCCCCGATACGCGCCGCCATGGCATTGAAGCCGTCGAGATTAGCCGTGTTTACCGCTTCGCCGAGCCTTGAGGCATTGGCACGGGCAAAATCGCCGAGCCATGTCGTCACCGAGGCGATGCCGATCGCTCCGCCCAAATTACGCATAAGGTTGAAGAGGCCCGAACCGTAGCGCAGTTCCTCCGGCCCCAGACTGTTCAAGGCCATGCCGACGGACGGCACGATGCAGAGAAGGAGCGCAAAGCCGCGCAGGCCCTGCGGGATGAACAGCTCATCAAACCCCCATGACGAAGTGACAAAGGAAAACATCCAGAGCGAGATGGCAAAGAGCGAAAAGCCGACGCTGATGACCACGCGCTGATCAACAACCGTCGTCAGCCTTGCGGCAAGCGGCGCGCTGAACACCATGAAAATACCGGCAACAAAAACGGTCATGCCGATATCGAGGCTTGAATAACCGCTGACACGCCCGAGAAAAACGGGTGTCAGATAAGTCGCTGAGTAAAGTCCAAAGCCGATCACGATGTTGAGGACGCAAGCGAGCGCAAAGACCGGATTGCGAAAGGGCGTCAGTTTCAACACCGGCATGGTCGAATAGAAGGACCGCTCGAGGAACACCAGAAAGCCGATGAAGGAGACCCAGGCCACTGTGCGGATCGTCTCATCTTCAAACCACTGGTAACGCGGGCCTTCTTCCAAAATATATTGAAAGGCGCCTAGGAAGATCGCGAGCGATGCCACATGGAGCCAGTCGATGCGCTTCAGCATGGACAAATTGGCTTCATCAACCTTGCCGAGTGTAGCGAGCGAAACCGCGATGATTGTGCCGGGGATGACGTTGATGAAAAAGAGCCAGTGCCAGCTCCATGTCTCGGTGATGAGACCACCAAGCGTCGGGCCCAATGTGGGCGCGAGTGTTGAGACCATGCCGAGAACCGCCGGGATCATGGCGCGCTGCTTGCCGGTGAAAAGCGAAAAGCCCGTGGCAAAAACGGTCGGTACCATCGCGCCGCCGACAAAGCCTTGTATCGCGCGAAAGATGATCATCGATTCAATCGACCAAGCGAGACCGCAAAGAAGGCTCGCCAGCGTGAAGAGCACAGCGGAGCCGACAAAGAGCCAGCGCGTTGAAATGGCCTGAGAGAGAAAAGCGGCCAAAGGAATCATCACGATCTCGGCCATGAGATAGGAGGTTTGCACCCAGGCGATTTCGTCCGGTCCTGCCGAGAGGCCCGCCTGAATGGAATTCAACGACGCCGCGACGATCTGAATGTCGAGGAGCGCCATGAACTGGCCGAAGGCCATGATTGCAAAAATCAGAAGCTTGCGTTTGTCGGACATGGACGCAACGGGATCGGCCGAGAGGGGGACGGGGTTGAGGGGGGCCGCGTCTGAAATACTCATAGATGATCCCCTTCAGGCCCCGCTTTTCTCTTTCGGGGAGGTCTTGACTTATAGTATGATGATCATCATATAAACCTCACACGAGGAGATACAAGTCCCATGCGTTACTCTGAAGAGCACAAAGCCGAGACCCATAAGCGCTTGCTTGGCGTCGCCAGTGCTGTCTTGCGCAAAAGCGGTCCTGACGGCTTGTCGGTCGCCGAGACGATGAAGGCGGCCGGTCTCACGCATGGCGGCTTTTATGCGCATTTCAAATCGAAAGACGCGCTGCTGACCGAAACATTGACTTATGTGTTTGAAGAGATGCGTGAGCTTTGGGACCGGCGCACGGCGAGCCTTGCGCCCCGCGCGGGCTTAGAAAAATTCATCGACCAATATGTGTCTGAGCGTCACCGCGATCACGCCGCCGATGGCTGTCCTGTCGTTGCGCTGAATTCTGATCTGCCGCGCCAGTCCAAGAAATTCCGCAGCGCTTTCGACAAGGGTGTGAAGTCCATGCAGACGCGCCTCAGCGCGCGGCTTGAAGCGGCAGGCGTCAAAGATCATGACACGCTTGCCCCTGCCCTTCTCGCCATGATGGTCGGGGCGGTCGCTCTGTCGCGCACGCTTTCTGACAAAGCCCAGTCTGACGCATTGCTCGCCACCACGCGCGAAACCATTAAAGCGCGCCTTCTTTCCTGACTAGCCCGCACTCCCCGAAGACGAGGTCATGCCATGACAATTGCTCTCCCCAATGCAGATGCTCTTCCTAGTTCCGGCGCTCTTAACGTCGCCAAGGATTTCTCAACGCTGACCGGCCTTGAACAGTTGCTCGCAACCTTTGCCGGGAAGACCGGTTATAATGGCATGGTGCAGACGATGGGCTTTGAGCCTGTCGGTGCGACCGAAGGCGAAGTCACGTTTGAAGGGGCACCGACGCGGGCGCATTTTAATCCGCTGGGCAATGTGCATGGCGGCTATGCCGCGACGCTGCTCGACACCGTGATGGGCTGCTCGGTCCATTCGAGCCTCAAAGCGGGCGAAGGCTTCACGACGCTGGAAATCAAGATCGCCTATCACCGCCCGATGAGCGAGACGAGCGGGCCTTTGCGCGCGACGGGAAAAATTATCTCGCGCGGCAAGCGCACGAGCTTTGCCGAAGGTCATGTCTATGACAATCAGGGCAGGCTTTGCGCCAGCGGCACAACCACCTGTCTCATTTTTCCGATTGCATAATTTTTTTAACGTGAAGGCTTACGCCCATGAACGCCATTGATGTGACCGCCGATGTGCTCCCGCGTGCGAGCGGAGGATTGCAAGCAAAACTGAAGGCGCTGCCCGCCCGCGCGCTCATTGTTGCCGGTACCGCCGCGCTTGTCATCACGCTCGGGGCGACCTGGATCGCGCTGCCCGCCTCATCCGTCTCAACGGATGATGCCTATCTCAAAGCTGACAACACAATTGTCGCGCCGAAAGTGCACGGACTGATTGCGCAAGTGCTGGTACGCGAAAACGAACATGTGAATGCGGGCGATGTGCTGGTGCGTATTGATGGCGATGAATACACGCAGGCCGTCAATGTGGCGCGCGCGGAACTCACGTCTGCTGAGGCGCTGCTCGCGCAGCAATCGGCGCAGGAGCAATATGCGGCTGCCAATGTCGTGGCATCAGCCACAGCCATTCGCGCGGCGGATGCCGAACGCGAACGCGCAAGGGCTGATGCGATGCGCTACAATGCGCTGGTGGGGCAAGGCCATATTGCGCAGCGTGACGCTGAGCGTGTGCGCGCCACCGCGATTGCGGCGAGCGCGTCTGCCGAGAAATCCCGCGCTGATCTCACCGCCAGCGAAAGTCAGGCTGTGGTTGTGAGCCATACGCGCGCGCGGCTTGAGGCCGATGTGGCAAAGGCGAAAGCAGCGCTTGCCATTGCCGAGCTCGATCTCGACCACGCCACCGTGCGCGCGCCCGTTGCCGGCATTGTCGGTGACCGCGCGGCGCAGGTCGGCGCTTACGTGCAGCCCGGCACAAGCCTTATGCGCATCGTGCCGATGGAGACGATTTACGTCACCGCCAATTTCAAAGAAACGCAGATCGCGCGGATGAATGCGGGCCAGCCTGCGCGCGTCAAAGTCGATGCGGTGCCGGGCGAGACCTTTGCCGGTGAAGTTGAGAGTTTCTCGCCTGCATCAGGCTCTGAATTTGCCCTTTTGCCGTTTGAACCGGCGACCGGCAATTTCACCCGCATCGTTCAGCGTCTGCCCGTGCGGATCAGGATTCTGCCAAACCAGCCGCATGCCGAACGCCTGCGTCCGGGTCTGTCGGCAACGGTGAAAGTTGATTTGTCAGGGAGCTAAGCGACGGCGCCGATCGCCGTGCCCTGACGGCTTGCCACCGGCTCGCGATAGGCCAAAGCCTCTGCCACGTGCAGGCGCTGCACGCTGCCCGAGCCGTCGAGATCAGCCAGCGTGCGGGCCACCCGCATGACCCGGTGATAGCCGCGCGCGGTGAGGCGCATCCGTTCAGCTGCTTCCCTCAGCAGCCGCAACCCCGCCTCATCGAGCGCGGCGACTTCTTCCAGAAGTTCGCCTTCGACATGGGCATTCAGTTGCGGGGCGCTATCGCCCATATGCGCCGCAAGCCGCTCATAACGCGCGGTTTGAATATCGCGCGCCACAGCGACGCGGGCGGCGACTTCGCGTGAGCCTTCGGCGGGCGGCGGCAATGACAGATCGGCTGGGGAAACGGGGGGGACTTCAATGTGAATGTCGATGCGGTCAAGAAGCGGGCCGGACAGTTTTGCCTGATAGTCGCCGACGCAACGCGGCAGACGCGGGCAGGCGCGTGTGACATCGCCTGCATGACCGCAGCGGCAGGGATTCATGGCGGCGACAAGCTGAAAGCGCGCGGGGTATGTCACATGCGCATTGGCGCGGGCGACGACCGCCTCGCCCGTCTCAATCGGTTGACGCAGACTATCCAAAACCTGTCGCGGGAATTCCGGCAGTTCATCAAGGAACAAAACCCCGCGATGGGCAAGCGAGACTTCGCCGGGCTTGGCGCGCAGGCCGCCGCCGACAAGGGCGGCCATCGAAGCTGAATGATGCGGCGCACGGAAAGCACGCGCGCGACCCATGCCTGTTTGTTGGAGCACGCCGGCAATCGATGCGATCATTGACACGTCGAGCATCTCGCGCGGGGAAAGCGGCGGTAAAATTCCCGGGAGGCGCGATGCGAGCATTGATTTACCGGAGCCGGGGGGCCCGACCATCAGCATATTGTGACCACCGGCAGCGGCGACTTCGAGCGCGCGTTTCGCCGTCTCCTGTCCTTTGATGTCACGCAGATCGGCCACGGCGCGGGCTTCGCTTGTCTGCATCGGCTGCGGCTCGCTCAATACTTGCGTGCCTTTGAAATGATTGACGAGGGCGATGATGGAGCGCGGGGCCAAAATACCGCCTGGATTTTCCGCGCTCATGCCCGCCCATGCCGCTTCCGGTCCGCAGGCCGAGGGGCAGATCAGCCCCTTGCCGCGCGCGTTTGCCGCCATGGCCGCAGGGAGCGCGCCCGCCACCGCCTTGATCTGACCGTCCAAAGACAGTTCGCCGATCACGACGTAATTATCGAGGTCGGATTGCGACATCACGCCCATGACGACGAGGAGGCCGAGCGCAATCGGCAAATCATAATGGCTGCCCTCTTTGGGCATGTCGGCGGGGGCTAAATTGACTGTGATGCGTTTGGGCGGCAGACCCAGACCAATGGCCTGCAAGGCGGCACGCACGCGCTCGCGGCTTTCAGCCACCGCCTTGTCGCCCAGACCCACAATGGCAAAAGTCGGGATGGCCCCGCCCGCCGACATGTGACACTGCACATCGACAGGTCTTGCCTCAACGCCCTGAAACGCCACTGTTTCGACCCGCGCGACCATGTTTGCCCCCTTGATGGACGACACACTCACGCAACGGACAACAAGAGCCGCTTCAAAAGCTCTTGCGAAAGTTTGGGTGAAACAGAGAAGATCGTCAAGAACGAAATGGGAACATTCGGACTTTCGCGCCCCATAATGACCATGTTTGAGGCCGAAAGTCCCTTCGAAGACCGGCTGGGGGTTTCACAAAGGGAGACCGATAATGACCACTGACAGCACTTGGCGCAAAAGCCTGACCGCTTTCCTTCTCATCTCAGCGCTTGCCGCCACATCGGCTTGTGTGGGCCGCTCGCAGCCCGATCACGGGCCGATGGGATCGACCGCCACAGGCGGCGACGCCGATATTCCCGACCGCAATTCGGAATCGACACCGATTGAGAAGCCGCTTTAAGGCGCGGGTCGCACTCTTCCGGCGGCGGCGACTTCATCCATCACGCGCATGAGGTTGCCGCCCCAGATTTTGCCGATGTCCTCGTCTGAATAGCCACGCCGGATCAGTTCTTCGGTAACGTGATGTGTTTCCGACGCATCCGCCCAGCCGTCAATACCGCCGCCGCCCTGAAAATCCGACGCGATGCCGACATGGTCAATACCGATCAGTTTCACCGCATAGTCGATGTGATCGACAAGAAGCTTCACGTCGGCGCGGGGATATTTTTTGTTGAGATCTGCGAGACCGTCGAAGAATTTTTTCTTGGTGGCGGCGTCGGCATCAAAGATCGCATCAAGGCTCGTAAATCCGAGCGACTTAGCCAGCTCACCGCGCAGCTTCTTTTTTTCCGGCGGCATGGGTTTCAGATATTCATCAAAAGCCACGATCTGAATGACCCCGCCTTTGGCGGCAAGCGCCTTCATCTCCTCGTCAGACATATTGCGCGGATGGGGATGGAGCGCGAAGACCGCCGAATGGGACGCGATGATCGGCGCGCGCGAGGTTTCAATGGCCTGCAATGTTGCTGATTTCGCCGCATGGCTCACATCGACCATGAGGCCGAGGTCATTTGCCCGCGCGATAGCCTTGCGACCAAAGTCTGACAGGCCACCATGCTCACCGCCTTCATCATTGGTCTTATCACCCAAATCTTTTTTCGGCTGTGCACTATCAGCAATGTCATTGTGGCCGTTATGCACGAGACCGAAATAACGCGCGCCCAATGCATAATAAGCATCAAGCAGATTGAGGTCACGGCCGATGGAGTAGCCGTTCTCGATGCCGATGAGCGCGACGCTTTTGCCTTCGGCGTGAATACGGCGAATGTCATCGGACGTAAGTGCGAGACCGACGTCTTTTGAATAAAGCTCATCTGTCATGCGGTGGATCGCGGCAAACTTTGCAAAGGCTTCAGATGCCGCTTCGGCATAGCCTGTCGCATCGCGTTTTGTCTGATCGACATAGGCGATGAAAAAAACCGCATCAAGCCCGCCTGCCTTCATGCGCGGCAGATCAACGAGTACCGGCGGCGGGTTTGATTTTGACGGATCGTAACGCTCGCTCGCAAAAAAGGTCGGAATATCCGTATGCGTATCAATCGTGATGATTTTTGACTGAAGGTCTTTGGCGTGTGCTTCGGGCGTTTGCTCTGCGCCACAGGCTGATGTGGTGAGGGCCAGAGTCACGACGAGTAATGCAATCAGATGTTTCATTAGCCCCTCAGCCTTTCACACAAAATTCAGTGCATAATATCAACGACCGTTCCGTTATCGACCATAGACCAGATTTCGTCGATCTCACCATTCGTGACTGCGATACAGCCATCGGTCCAATCGACCCAAGTGTTCATAAAGCCCAGAAAGCCCAATCCATTGCGCATTCCGTGAATCATAATATCGCCGCCTGCAGGGAGTCCCAGTTTTGCAGCGCGTTCTTTGTCTTCAGCATTGGGATAGGAAAGGCGCAGGGCGCGGTGAAAGGCGCTGTCTTCTTTGTGTTCAGTGATCATGTATCGCCCCTCAGGGGTCCGCCCATCACCTTCGCGCGTCTTTGCTTCCGGCCCACCTTTGCCGAGCGCTACCGTGTAAGTCACCAGAAGCCGGTCGCCCTGATAAAGGCCCATTCGATGGTCTGATTTCTCAATAATGATACGGTCCGCTTTGCCGGTCGGCACCGGACCGGAACAGGCGCTGAGGCCAAGCGTCACCATGAGCGCGATGACGGTAAGAAACTTTAACGGAGACACCGCCAATTATCGGCGGGCCTCAATTGCATCCCAGACGAGTCCGGCCAAGTTCGAGCCGTTAAAGCGGTCAACTTCCTGAATGCCTGTGGGGGATGTCACATTGATCTCGGTGAGATAATCACCGATGACGTCGATGCCGACAAAGATCAATCCACGGCGTTTCAGTTCCGGTCCGATCATGTCGCAGATCTCCTGCTCACGTTTCGTCAGCAGGGATTTTTCAGCGCGGCCGCCGACATGCATGTTGGAGCGCGCCTCACCTTCAGCAGGGACGCGGTTGATGGCACCGACGGGGACACCATCGACCAGAATGATGCGCTTGTCGCCCTTGCGCACCTCGGGCAGATATTTCTGCGCGATGATCGGCTCGCGATTGATTGAGCCGAACATTTCCAGAAGCGAGGCAAGGTTTTCATCGCCCTCACGCAGACGAAAGACGCCGGCGCCGCCATTGCCGAACAAGGGTTTCACGATGATGTCGCGGAACTCCTCGCGGAAGGCCTTGATCTCGGCGACATCGCGGCTGATGAGCGTCGGCGGCAACAGGCCCTGAAAGCGGGTGGCGAAAAGCTTTTCCGGCGCATTGCGGACTTCCGCCGGATCGTTGACCACCAGTGTTTTGGGGTGGATCACATCAAGCATATGTGTGGTGGTGATATAGCTCATGTCGAAAGGCGGGTCCTGCCGCAGCAGCACCACATCGAATTCACCCAGATTGACCACCTCCTCCGCGCCGAGCGTGGCGTGATTGTCCAACTCGCGGCGGAAGGTCAGGGCCTGACCGCGGGCATAGACGCGACCATCGCGCATCGAGAGGTGTTTGGGCTCGTAATAGAACAGCGTGTGGCCGCGACGCTGCGCCTCAAGCCCTAAGGCAAAGGTTGAATCGCCGTGAATATTGATGGTCTGGACCGGGTCCATCTGGAGGGCAACTTTGAGGTTCATGGGGACTCCGGTCATTTCGTCAGATTTTACGTTTCGCAGAATGTGGGGGAGGCGGGCGGAAAAGACCAGAGGTGTGCTTGAACTTTCAGGCCGCCCAAGCGAGGCTGGGGGCCAGAGAGGTTTCCCCCATGGTCCATGATCTCATTACCTTTGGCCTGACGACGCTGGCGGGTTATTTCGCCATTGCGAACCCTATCTCGGCCACCCCTATCTTCATTTCACTGACCCAGGGCGACCAGCCCGCCGTCAAACGCCAGATCGCCATCAATGCGGTTCTGACAGCCATTTTTGTCGTGGTGCTTTTCTCGGTTGCGGGCAAGCTTATCTTTGAACTCTTCGGCATCACCATGTCCGCCATGCGCATCGCGGGCGGCATTCTCGTGTCGATTGTGGGCTACCAGATGTTGCAGGGCCATTCGTCCACCGTGCAGGTTCCCCTGCATGTCGATGGCGATGAGGCACGCGCCGATGTGATCGAGGCGCAGCTCTCGATTGCCATTTCGCCCTTGGGCATGCCGATCATCGCCGGTCCCGGCACGATTGCGACCGCGGTCGGCTTTGCCGCCAATCCGGGCTTTGCCTACACCGCCGTCTCCATTGTGTCCTTCTGCGTCATCGGCGCGCTCACCTACATCATGTTCATGCAGGCCGAACGCATTGTGCGGTTTCTCGGTGCAACCAATCTCACGGTCGTCACACGCCTGATGGGGCTTATCGTTGCCACCGTCGGTGTTGAAATGATGCTGACGGGTTTCGGCGACACGATCCGCGAATTTGTCACGTCGCTACCGCCCGGCACGCTATCTATGCCTAACTAAAAAGGGGCCTAATTGAGTTTGGCCTTCAGCCGCTTCAACGCCTCAGACGCCATATCGGCGACGCGCCTGTCGCCTGCATCAGATGCCATGTTCCGGCACGCTTCAAAGGCTGAAGCCGCCGCGCCCATATGGCCTGCGTGAATTTCAATACGGCCAAGCTCGAACTGAAGCCCGGCGCGGTCCGGCGCAAACCAGATCATGCGGCTCACAACATCGCGTGCGCGGTCATACTCACCTGCTCCGAGCGCGCGGCTTAAAATATTATTCTGCAAGCGCAGCAAAATATCGCGTGGCGAAACGCTCACATGATGCTCCGGTATCAGGCGCGCCTGTTGTCCTTCAATCGAACGCAGCAGATTGAGCAGGTCCGCCGTCGTCAGCGTCTGACCGCGATTAAACGGATCAATAATTGTGGCCTCAGGACCCGCCTGCAAACGCAGGATGAAATGACCCGGAAAGTTTAGGCCCGCAAGATCGAGCCCCAAGGCGCGGCCCACGTGAAGATACAGAATCCCAAGCGATACCGGCAGACCTTTGCGCCGGTCGATCACCGCCATCAGATCGGCATTTTTGGGATCATCATACGTTTCCGTATCACCCCGATAGGAAAAACGCCCTGAGATGATATTGGCGAGCACCATGGCGATCATATCGGCGCCTGGGGCTTCAGCTTTGACGAGACTTTCGCGCACGGCATCCGTCAGTGCCTCAAGCTCTGTGAGATAAGGCGTACGGTCTTTGCCGGGATTGTCCCATTGCGCGAGTGCGAGGGCGACCCCGCCAATATTCAACTCCTCATCAGCGAGTTCGCCCGCCGCGCGCAGTTCCGCTTCTATCGCGGCGCGCAGATCAGGCTCCTCTGATAATTTTTCATCCATGCATAATCATGGCGCGAGGATACGCAACACAGCAAGAATTTTATCACTCACTCGGAAGTGACAGATCCCGCCGCCTGTTTCACATCCACGTTTGAGACAACATTGCGCACGCCTTTGATCTCGCGCGCATGGCCGATGACACGGGTGAGCTCTGCCTGATTTTTGGCAAGGCCGCTTAAATAAACCGTGCCGCGCACTGTCTTGATCGAATAGTTGAGGCTCTCAATTTTGCTATCGGCAAGGATCGCGGAACGCAGCTTTGTCGTGATGAGACTGTCATCAGCTTTCTCCGAAAAGCTTGTCGGGTTGCCGGTCTGCAATTCATTATCAACCTGACGCACGCCGCCAACGCTCCATGCAATCCTGGAGACCGTGGCGCTATCCTGCTCATTGGCCACAAAGCCTGTCAGCACAACGCGGCCCTGCCTCACTTGCGTTGAGACGCGCGCATAAAGATCGCTGCTTTTTGCGGCAAGCTTGCGGTTGATCTCAAAGGAAATCTCATTGTCGTTGATCCCCTGCTCCAGCCCGCGGTCCTGCGAGGCCATAGCGACGCCCGTCGCACCCGCGCCGACCGCCAAGGGCACGCAGCCCTGCAAAGCGATAGGGGCAAGCATGATGAGAGCAAGAGAAGAGTTCAGATAGCGCATGGATTTTCCTGCATATTCATAAGACCGACCGGTCCTGTTTCGCCTGCCGATGCGGCAAGATTATGGCCTCACTTCACCGTCGCCCTTTATTCACGGCCTTCGGCCTAAGGCCACTCTTTAGTGGTCGGCCCACGGCCTTCGGCCTAAGGCCTCCACGCATCGACCACATGCCGTGGCAGATACCCGCGTGCCACCAGCACCATGTCAAAGCGTATGTCGAGATGCTGCAAGGCAGGCCGTGACGCCACATAAAGACTGGCGGCACGGGCCAGACGATCACGCTGATGCGGTCCCAAGGCCTCAATTGCCCTGTCGAAGCCGGCAGAGGCCTTCACCTCGACAAACACAAGCATCCGACCGCGCCGTGCAATGAGATCAATTTCGCCGCTGCGCGTTTTTACGCGCCGCCCCAATATGCGGTAAAATTTTAGCATCATGAAAAGCGTTGCCAGATTTTCCGCCCTGAGGCCCGCCTCATAGGACTTGCGTCCCCGCGTCTCGCGCAACTGGTTCACGGGACGCTTGTTGCTCATTCGCCGCCTTCGCTCAGTTCCAGCGCACGGGCGTAAATATCGCGCCGTTTGAGCCCCGTCATGGCAACCACTTCAGCCACCGCATCCTTGAGGCTCGTGCGTGTCAGTGCATTTTCAATCATGGCATCAACTTCATGGGCACACAGAGGCGCTGCTTTTTGCGGCGGGCCGACAACGACGACAATCTCGCCCTTGGGTGCGCCCTCTTTGGCATAATATGCGGCGAGCACATCAAGGGGCCCCCGCTGAATATCCTCAAACCGTTTGGTGAGTTCGCGCGCCACGGCAGCTTCGCGCGACCCCAGTTGCGCGGCCATGTCGGCCAATGAGGCTGCAAGCCTTGGTGCGGATTCCAGAAAGACGAGCGTTGCGGGAACTGCGGAAAGTTCCGTGAGTTCGGTGCGCCGCGCTTCCTGTTTGGCTGACAAAAATCCCGCAAACAAAAACCGGTCGGTCGGTAATCCCGCAAGCGTCAGCGCCGCCATGACGGATGAGGCGCCGGGCAATGTCGTCACGTAATGGCCGGCGGCGACGGCCTCGCGCACGAGCTTATAGCCTGGGTCCGAAATCAAAGGCGTGCCCGCATCCGAGACAAGCGCGATCTTAGCCCCCGCGCTCAGGCGGTCGAGCACATAGGGGCGCATCTCGGCGGCATTGTGATCGTGGTAGGGCATCAGCCTTGTGGTGAGACCGTAAATGGCAAAAAGCTTGGCTGTGACACGGGTGTCTTCACAAAGCACAAGATCGGCGCCGCGCAGCACGTCGAGCGCGCGCAATGTCAGATCAGACGCATTGCCGATGGGAGTTGCTGTCACATAGAGACCGGCCGCCAGAGGCTTTGGGGGCCGGCGCAGATGCGGCTCGGCAATGCCCGCATCGTCCATGCCGCTCTCATCATCTGGATCAGGTGTTTCAGCATCCGGCATGGTTTTGACACGATTTCGTGAAAAGGCTTATTTGCGAGCAGATTGGGCTCAGAAGAGGTCTGGTTCAGCCCTATTTGACAAGTTTGCACCAGTTTAGCAACAAGTGGCCGCCCTGGCCCGTTGAAGCCGGTGGCGGACGTTTACTTGAGGTTGGGGCCCCATTAGTGTCTGACAAGATTGCTTGTTTTAGAAAATCGCCCGTTTGCCTCGCCCCATTAGGAAGTGTTGCGCCTTGATGTTGAATGTATCGAACGCTCTTGCCTCGGTTAAGTTTTCAAAACGCAATAAATCCGGGCGCGGCTCCTTTGGTCTGAAGGCTCTCACCTTCATTTGCCTTATGCCGCTGCTCGCCGCTTGCGGCTCTTTCGGCCAAAAGCCCGCCCCTGCACCGCGGCCCGTCGTGCAGGCTCCCTATATCCCCGCGCAACCCAAACCCGCCGCCGATCCCTCCAAGCGCGACGCCTCGCTCTTTTATTCGCCGAAACACATGCAGGGCCGCACTCTCATCCGCGTGGCGCTGCTGCTGCCGTTCAATTCCCCCAAGCCCGAAATCCGTGCGCTTGCTGCCTCGCTTTATAATTCGGCGCAGCTTGCTTTGTTCGAGTTCAACAATCCCGACATTCTGCTTATCCCCAAAGCGACCGGCGGCGAAGCGGCCGCGCGCGAAGCCGCCTCCGAGGCCTTGCGCGAAGGCGCCGACCTGATCCTCGGTCCCCTCTTTGCCGAAGAGGTCCGTGCCATCACGCCGCTCGCACGCGCAGCCCGCGTGCCTGTGGTCGCGTTCTCGTCTGACAGCACGGTTGCAGGCGAAGGGGTCTATCTCCTTTCCTTCCCGCCTGAAGCGGACGTGATGCGTATAGTCGATTTTGCCGTGCTGAACGGCATGGTGAAATTTGCAAGCCTCACGCCGCAAGATGATTACGGTGCACGCGTCAGCGCTGCTTTTGCCAAAGCCGTCACCGATCACGGCTCCACACTCACCGACAGCGCCACCTATCCCACGACCTCGATCGAAGCGATGAACGTGCCCGTGCAGCGCGTCGCCCATTACGGCGGGCGTCGCGCCGAACTCCTTGCCAAACGTGCCCAGCTCAAAGCCGCAGGCGATGCGGAAGGTCTGGCCGCTCTCGAAAATGTTGATGCGGTCGGCGATCTGCCGTTTCAGGCGATCTTCCTGCCGGAAGGCGGCGAACGCCTGCGCGCGCTTGCGCCGTTGCTGCCCTATTACGACATTGATCCGCGCAAGGTGAAATTTCTGGGCACCGGTCTCTGGGACGATAAAACGCTTCTGGGCGAACCCGCACTTGCCGGTGGCTGGTACACTGCCCCGCCGCCCGAAGCACATGCGCAATTTGTCGCCCGCTATATCGGCACCTATCACGCAACCCCGCCGCGCATCGCAAGCCTTGCCTATGACGGCGTAAGCCTTGCTGTCGCGCTCTCGCAGCAACCGGCTGAAACCCGCTTCATGCCCGAAGCGCTGACGCATCCCGACGGCTTTGCCGGTGTTGACGGTATCTTCCGCTTCCTGCCTGACGGACGCACCGAACGCGGGCTGGCCGTTTTGGAAATCCATCCCGAAGGGGCGGTCATTATCGACCCTGCGCCTGTGAGTTTCGGTGTGCCTGCGGCTTACTGAGGGGCAGGCTTTTTTATTTTTGGAACTTCACGCGAGCAAACGCCCCAGCACACCGTTCAATACCAAACGGCCATCGGGTGTTGTTGCAATCACATCGCCTTCGCGCGTGAGAAGTCCTTGTGCCACAAGGCCTGACAGCCTTGTTGCTTCCAAGGGTTGACCGGCGAGACGTTCGAAGCGTGACAGTGATACGCCTTCGGTGAGGCGCAAGCCCATCAGCATCATTTCATCGCCCTGCTCGCTTGCGCTGACATTCTCGCGCGTTTCAAGTCCGTCGTCGCGGGCTTCAACGGAGGCAAGCCAGGCGCCCGGTGCTTTGAAGCCTGCGGTGGCGATGCGGCCTTCGCTCGTCGTGATGCGGCCATGGGCGCCCGGACCGACGCCGACATAATCGCCGTAGCGCCAGTAGACGAGATTGTGTCTGCACTCGGCGTCGGGCGCGGCGTAGTTCGAGACTTCATAGGCGCGCATGTTTGATTGCGCGCAAATCTCGCCCGTCAGATTGTAGAGTGCCGCCGCATCATCTTCGTCGGGCAGTTTGAACGCGCCTTTTTCGTAGAGCTTGGCAAACGCCGTGCCTTCTTCGATCGTCAATTGATAGAGCGAGAGATGATCGACCGTATGAGCGAGAGCGAGTTTCAATTCGCGCGCCCATGCTTCACGTGTTTGCCCCGGTCGCGCATAAATAAGATCAAACGAGAGACGTGGAAAAATTCCGCGCGCAAGGCCGATAGCTTTCAGCGCTTCGTCTGCTGAATGCAGCCGACCCAGAAACTTTAACTGCGCGTCGTCGAGTGATTGCACACCCAATGACAAGCGATTGACGCCCGCGGCACGGTAACCGAGAAAGCGTGTGGCCTCGACGCTGGTGGGATTGGCTTCCAGTGAAATTTCAACGTCATTATCGACATACCACAAGCGCTGGATCGCACCGATCACCGCCTCAACGGTTGAGACTTCCATCAGCGAGGGGGTGCCACCGCCAAAGAAAATAGACGAGACACGGCGCGGGCCGGTGAGGTCCCGCATAAATGTCAGTTCACGGACGAGTGCTGCTGCCCATCGGCTCTGGTCGACATTGGCGACGACATGAGAATTGAAATCGCAATAGGGGCATTTCGACAGGCAGAAGGGCCAATGGACATAAATGCCGAACCCGCCTTCGGTGGGCGAGGGCAAAGATATGCTTTGGGCTTCAGCCCCTGAAGCAGGCATTGATGAGCTGACTAAACGCTTTGGCACGGTGCGACATGGCGTGTTTCTTTGCCGGTTCCATTTCGCCGAATGTCATGTCGTGACCATCGGGCACAAACATCGGGTCATAACCAAAGCCTTTGAGACCGCGCGGCGGCCAGACGAGATCGCCGTCAATCCGGCCTTCAAAATATTCGACATGACCGTCGGGCCAGGCAAGCGCCAGACCGGCGATAAAATAGGCACGCGTGTTCAACGTACCCTCCTCGACGAGTCCCAAACGGACCTTCTCCATCGCGAAGTCGAAGTCCTTTTTCGGCCCCGCCCAGCGCGCGGAATAAATCCCCGGTTGACCATTCAAGGCCTCAACACAGAGACCGCTATCATCGGCAAGGGCAACTTCGTTTGCGGCTTTTGCGGCGGCAAGCGCTTTCAGTTCAGCATTCGCACGGAATGTGTCGCCGGTTTCGTCCGGCTCGCGCAGACCTAGTTCAGCGGCCGAGCGCACACGGAAAGGAAGCCCCGCAAAGAGGTCGCGGAACTCGCGGACCTTGCCCTCATTATGGCTCGCGATGATGAGGTCTTTAGCGTCGAACTTCCGGCTCATCCGCCAATCGCCTTCTTCTGGAGCGCGATCAATTCCTTGATTGAGACTTTAGCGAGCCCCATGAGCTTATTGAGTTCTTCTTCGCTGAAGGGCTCTGCTTCCGCCGTGCCCTGAATCTCGCAAATGCCACCTTTGCCGGTCATAACGAAATTCGCGTCCGTGTCGGCGGTTGAATCTTCGTCATAATCAAGGTCCGCGACGGGAACACCCTGATAGATGCCGCAAGAAATGGCCGCGACATGATCTTTGATTGGCGAGGCGGTGATGATATTGCGCTTCATCATCCAATCGATGCAGTCATGGAGCGCGATCCAGGCACCAGTGATCGACGCCGTGCGTGTGCCGCCATCGGCCTGAAGAACGTCGCAATCGAGTGAAATCTGGCGCTCGCCGAGCACTTTCATATCCACAACGGAACGCAGCGAACGACCAATAAGCCGTTGAATTTCCTGTGTTCTTCCCGATTGCTTGCCCTGGGCCGCTTCGCGGCGCATGCGATCATGGGTCGAGCGCGGCAGCATGCCGTATTCCGCCGTCACCCAGCCCGCGCCCTTACCTTTGAGGAAAGGGGGCACGCGTTCTTCAAGGCTCGCGGTGCAAAGGACATGTGTGTCGCCGAATTTAATCAGGCAGGAGCCTTCCGCGTGCTTCGTTACAGCGCGCTCAATGCTCACAGCCCGGATTTGATGGGGTTCACGACCGGATGGACGCATGGAAGGCCTCGTTTCTGTCAGTTGCTTTTGTTGAACACTTCTCGCGTCTTAGTAGCCTGTGACAGATCAATATGGAAGGCGGGCTCCCTGTGTCATTTGACGCGGGCAGCAGGGCTACCTAAATTTGTGGTCAGTTTCAAATATTTAGCCCCTGAGAGACACAAAACACAGATGGTTGCCGTCAAGGATCTCAATGAGCGTTCGCGCGAGATATTGCGCCGTGTCGTCGAGACCTATCTTGAGACAGGCGATCCCGTGGGCTCCCGCTTCCTCTCGCGCCACTTGCCGATATCACTATCAGCCGCCTCGATCCGCAATGTCATGTCGGATCTTGAGGCCTTGGGTCTTATTTTCTCGCCGCATACAAGCGCCGGACGTGTGCCGACGGAAGCGGGATTGCGCATGTTTGTTGATGGTCTGCTGGAAATCGGCGACCTCTCTGAAGACGAGCGCGGCCAGATTGAGCGCCAGATTGCAGGCTCGCCCAAAAGCGTCGAGGACGTACTCGACGAGGCGTCCAAAATGCTCTCGGGTCTTAGCCATGCTGCGGGTTTTGTCGTCGCACCGAAGTTTGATGCCGCACTGAAACATATCGAATTTGTGGCGATGGATCCCGGGCGAGCGCTTGTCGTCATCGTGACCGAAGGCGGCGAGGTTGAAAACCGCGTCATTGAAGTGCCGATGGGGCTTACACCTTCGGCGCTGACAGAAGCGACGAACTATCTCAACCAACGCCTGCGCGGCAAAACATTTGAAGAAGCCAAAACCATTCTGGCGAGCGAAATGGAGCATCAGAAGATGGAGCTTAACGAGCTCACATCGCGCGTGATCTCGTCGGGCCTTGCCACATGGTCCGGCGCAAAACCCGCTGACCGCGATGATCCGCTGACAAAATCGCTGATCGTGCGGGGCCGCTCGCGACTCCTCAATGACGTACACGCGATGGAAGATCTTGAACGTGTGCGACTACTTTTTGATGATCTGGAAAACAAGCGCGATCTCGTGCAACTTTTAGGTCTTGCAGAAAATGCCGATGGTGTGCGCATTTTCATCGGCTCTGAAAACAAACTTTTTTCAATGTCGGGTTCATCGCTCGTCATTTCACCCTATATGGATAGCCGCCAGCAGGTCGTGGGTGTGCTGGGCGTTATCGGGCCAACGCGGCTCAACTACGCGCGCATCATTCCGATGGTTGATTACACGGCAAAACTGGTCGGACGCCTTATCAATTAGGGCGCAGAAATGCTGATGATTTCAGGTGCCCGGTTGACTTTGGCGGCCGGGGCGCGCAAATCGATGCCATCAATGAGCCATCCCCCCCCTCCTGCAAATTCAAGGGCGGGCTTTTGTAAAATAACGGATTGATGTGATGAACGAGCAAAACAACGAAAACGGTAAGCCCGATAATAGCCCCGAAGCTTTGCGCAAAGCCGCCGATGCTATTCTGGCCGCTGACGCAGAGGCCTCCAATGATGAGGTCAATGAAGGCGCACCTGTCGAGCCCGATCCGTTTCAGGTTCTTCTTGCGCTTCAGAAAGAAAATGCCGAACTCAAAGACAAGATGCTGCGCGCTGTTGCCGAAGCCGAGAACACCCGTCGACGCGCCCATAAAGAAAAAGAAGATGCACAACGCTATGGTGCGCAGCGTTTTGGCGGCGACATGGTGCAAGTCTCTGACAATCTGCGCCGCGCCATTGCCGCGCTGAAACCTGAAGACCGAGATGCCGCACCCGACACAGTGAAGGCCTTGATTGATGGCGTAGAGGCAACTGAACGCCAATTGCTTGCGGCATTCGAGCGTCACGGTATTAAGGAAATCACACCGCAGCCCGGTGACCGTTTTGATGCACATCTGCATGAAGCGATGTTTGAGGTGCCCGGCACCGGTCAGCCTGCGGGTTCCATCGTGCATGTGGTTGAAGCAGGCTACATGATCGGCGACCGTCTGCTCCGCGCCGCGCGCGTCGGCGTAGCGAAAGCCGAAGAAGGCGCACCGAAATCAGGCGGCATTGATATTCAGGCTTAAGTTGAAATAGGCACCATGACGACGCCGGTGCGGATCACATAATCATCCCACAGTTGCAAAAGCTCGCGCAGATGCGCGGGTTCTTTTGCAGCAAGGTCATCGATCTCGCCGGGATCAGTTTCGAGATTATAAAGTTGCCAATCGCCTGAGCCTTCTGGCTTTGGAATGGAGATCGCTTTCCAATTGCCCTTGCGGATACCGCAACGGCCGAAAAATTCCCAACCGGTTACAGCATCATCGACGTGTACAGCGTCCGAGGTGCCTGAAAAGTAAGGCGTAAGTGTGCGGCCCATCATCGGTTCGACTTTGCGGCCTTTATAGTCAGGTGCCGGATGCATGACGCCCGCCATCTCTAACAATGTCGGCATCACATCCATCACAGTTGAAAAGGCGTGGCCGATTTCTTTGGTACGTTTCAAACCAGCACCACTAGCAAAAGCGACAACGCGGATGCCGCCTTCTGACGTATAGGTTTTGTAAAGCCGTGACGGCGCGGTTGCGGCTTGTGCCCAGCGCGGGCCGTACCAAACATAAGAATTGGGACGACCGATATTTTCGAGGCTGTTGTCATAGTGACGGTCGATGAAATCCATCAGATAAGGACCAAAAACCGGCACAGCTTCGATGAGCGCGCCTTCGGCGCCATTGTCCGACATGAAAAGAATGAGCGTGTTGTCGAACTCGCCCGTCTCTTTCAAATGCGCCACAACACGTCCCACGTTCCAGTCAAGCCGCTCGACCATTGCGGCATAGACTTCCATGGCACGCGCCGATCGCGCGCGCTCATCGCCGTCCATCTCGTCCCATGATTTGTTTTTGGCGACAATCGGATGGGCTTTGATGTCCTCAGCGCAAAGCCCCAATGCCTTTAACCGCACGAGCCGGGTCTCGCGCAACGCTTCTGGTCCCGCATCATAGCGGCCCTTATATTTGGTGATGAGATCGGCGGGTGCCTGCAGCGGCCAATGGGGAGCAGAGAAAGCGAGATAGCCAAAGAAGGGACGGAGATCACCATCACGCTCGCTCAGATAGGCGATGAGACGGTCCGTGAACCCGTCTGACGTATAGAAATCGTCGGGCAGTTCGGTGAAGGCGTGGTCTTCTGTGTAGAGGGTGTCCTGCTTGGGGAATCCTGTGCCCGCTTTGGGTGACGAGGCATAATGATTGGCGGCGCCGGGCAAAAGGGCAAATGAACGCTCAAAGCCGCGTGTCGCGGGGCAGGTTTCCAGTGTCGAGCCCAAATGCCATTTGCCAGACATGAGGGTGAGATAGCCCGCATCCTGCAAAATCTGGGGCAGGGTGGCGACGCGGTCATTCAGAAAACATTCGTAACCCGGCTTGCCACGTTGGGCTTTGGCCAGGACTTCTTCATGAGTCCCAAGCCCTGCAATATGAGGGTCCATACCAGACAAGAGCATGGCCCGGGTCGGGGCGCAGGCGGGAGCCGAATGAAAATTGGTGAGACGTAAGCCGGAGGCGGCCAATGCGTCCAGATGCGGCGTCACGATCTCGCCGCCGAAAGCACCGATGTCGGAGAAGCCCAAATCGTCCGCAACGATCACCAAAAAATTCGGTCGCTTGCCCCTCATCCGCCCATGTCCTTTTGGTATTATTTTTTTACGATATGCAAGCTGGAGGAAGCACTGGCCCGCGTCAAAGTAATTGGCCGATTTAATCGACCTGAGATTCTCACCTGCTTTGGGACTACTCTTGAAATCCAAGACAAAATCAACCATCCTATAACATTGTTATATAGTGGCAAAAGGGGGAGGCATAAGTGCTCAATCTGATCGCAGCTTCGGGGGTTTTTTTAGGCCTCCATCTTCTCATCTCAGGCACGGCTCTCAGAGGCCGGATCGTCTCAGCCATCGGCGAGACGCCGTATCTCGGTGCCTTCTCTCTCGCCTCTATCGGCGGCATCACCTGGCTCTGCATGGCTTACAATGCGACCGACGCGGTGCCAAACCGGCTTTACTGGGTTGCACCTGAATGGGTCATCCATGTCGCGCCCGTCGTCATGCTTGTCGCTTTCCTCCTAGCACTCATTGGGCTCACAACGCCCAATCCGACGGCGGTGAAGGCCGAAGCGCTGGTCGACAAACCAGATGCCGCGACCGGTATTTTGCGGGTCACGCGTCATCCGTTCCTCTGGTCGGTGATCCTTTGGTCCGGATTGCATCTTGTTTTGAACGGCGACCGCGCGTCGGTCATTTTCTTTGGGACATACCTTTTACTGGCAGCACTCGGCACGCTGTCCATCGACGCAAAACGGCGTGCGCAGCTCGGAGAGCGTTGGACGGGCTTTGCCGCCCAGACATCGAATCTCCCTTTTGCCGCCATCTTCGCTGGTCGCAACAAGCTCGCCCTTAGTGAACTTGGGCTTTGGCGAATCCTTTTGGGGCTTTTGGCCTTCGGCGCAATGTTTTACGCCCATCTCTGGCTCTTCAGTGTCCCGCCGGTGCCGGGCTGGACGCCTTATTGATGTCCCCCGCCCCATTTTTTGAGTCAGGGCTTGGGCTTTGTGACCCGTCGCAACGTTAGATTGATCCTGCCGCCACCAAGGCTATAAGTGTCTAATAATTGTGACGATGCCGGAATGATCCGGTCCACCCCGTGAAAACGCAGACGCGACGGACCTCCGAGAACCAAAACGTCGCCTGAGGCGAGTCTGAAGCTTTTGGTAGGGTCGCTGCGAGCGAATCCGCCGATGCGAAAGACACAGGTATCACCGAGCGAGACGGACAGAACGGGTGCATCAAGCGCGTCTTCATCGTAATCGCGATGAAGCCCCATCCGCGCTTTCGCGCCCTGATAAAAATTGACGAGACAACATTCGGGCGGCGCATCAAAACCGGATAAGTCCGACCAAAGTGTGAGTAGGGCTGGTGGTATGGCTGGCCAAAGCGCATCTGTTAACGGGTGTCTGGCTCCATAGAGATAGTTCTCTTTACCCGACAGCCACCCGAGCGAACCGAGATTGGTTTGCCGGATCGACCATGGTTTTTGCGTCCTCGGCATCAAAGGCCGGTAGAGCGGGGCGGTCTCAAGAGCAGGCATCAAGGCTGCGAGGAGCGCACCCTGTTCTGCAACATCCAAGGCACCGGAATAAAATCTTATACCGTCAAATCCGACGTCTATGGATCTGCGCTCACACGCCATTGGGTCTCTCTAACGCGCTTGATCCGATATTCATTACCAGCGAGACATGAAATCTCATTTTTAGATACGCAATTGTGCTAAATTAATGAGATTAATTAGATGCTGGGGGTCATCCTCAGTAACAAGGGGGAGCTCTATGAACAAGTTTCTGGTTATTGCCACTATTCTCACAATGCTTAGCGGTTGTGCCACCGCCGCTATCCAAGGCGCATCCCGCGCGAGCGATCAGGCGACAATTCTTGTAAATGAAAATGATGCCGAAAAAGGCGACCCCATCGCTCAATATAAACTGGGCATGGCGCATTGTTGCACCATTGCCGGTTCAATGGGGGTTCTAAACAATCAAAAAGCCACCCAATGGTTCTGTAAAGCCGCCCGCCAGGACAATGCCGATGCTCAGTATGAACTAGGACGCATCTATTCGGGCGATCTTGTGCGCGGCATGAACGGTCCGGCCAAAATCGGCGCTCTCCTTACAGAGCAGCCTGAAAATAAGCCCCTAGCCCTCATGTGGTTTCGTCTCGCCGACGCTCATGGCAACGCCGATGCAGCGGATAAGGCAAAAGACTTGCGCGAGGACATGACACCGGCGGAAATTGCCCAAGCCCTTATCCGCGAAAAATCATCGCAGGCGCAGCCTTGCGAATGGAATGATGTGTACCCAGACCGCAAGATTTAACGACAAATCAACCAAATTGCGGCCCGGAGCCGCTCTCGGCGTATGTGATTCATGGTGTCTGGCCCCGGTTTAAGGGCCAGACCATTAGCTCTTTATTGAATCGCTGTGGCCCAAATGCCGCATGACGCTTGCGGCCATCGACAGCCAAACCTATATAGAGCGCAACATGTTCAACCCCTAACGGACCCCTATGGGGGCCGGATCAGGTACGGGCGTCCGGAAAACGCCTGTCGCTGAATTGCGGGTGCCCCGTCACAGAGGGGCCCGCCCGGCCAGCCGCAGAGAAAGAGGACCATTTCTATGGGAAAAGTAATCGGCATCGACCTTGGCACAACCAATTCTTGTGTAGCCGTGATGGACGGCGCGACGCCAAAAGTGATTGAGAATTCCGAAGGCCTGCGTACCACGCCGTCGATTGTGGCCTTCTCCAATGATCAGGAACGCCTGGTCGGTCAGTCAGCCAAACGTCAGGCTGTGACAAACCCCACGAATACGCTCTTTGCAATCAAACGCCTGATCGGTCGCGGTTACTCCGATCCGACGACACAAAAAGACAAAGGCATGGTGCCTTACAACATCGTCAAAGCTGACAATGGCGATGCTTGGGTTGAGGCACAGGGCGAAAAATACTCCCCCTCGCAAATTTCCGCTTTCATCCTGCAAAAGATGAAAGAGACCGCCGAAAGCTATCTCGGCGAGAAAGTGACGCAAGCCGTCATTACCGTCCCCGCCTATTTCAATGACGCCCAGCGTCAAGCCACCAAAGACGCAGGCAAGATTGCCGGTCTCGAAGTGTTGCGCATCATCAACGAGCCGACAGCTGCCGCGCTCGCTTATGGTCTCGACAAGAAGGACGGTCAGATCATTGCCGTTTACGACTTGGGCGGTGGCACGTTTGATATTTCTATTCTGGAAATCGGCGACGGCGTCTTTGAAGTCAAAGCCACAAACGGCGATACGTTCCTCGGCGGTGAAGACTTTGACATGCGTTTGGTCTCCTACCTCGCCGATGAATTCAAAAAGGAATCCGGCATCGACCTCAAAGGCGACAAACTCGCGTTGCAGCGCCTGAAGGAAGCCGCTGAAAAAGCCAAGATCGAACTTTCATCTGCGCAGCAGACGGAAGTGAACCTGCCCTTCATCACGGCAGATGCGTCCGGTCCGAAACATCTCACAATGAAGCTCACGCGCGCCAAGCTCGAAGCTTTGGTCGATGACCTCATCCAGCGCACCATCGAGCCTTGCAAAAAGGCTTTGAAGGACGCGGGCATCACAGCGGCTCAGATCGACGAAGTCGTGCTTGTCGGCGGTCAAATCCGCATGCCGAAAATTCAGGACGTGGTGAAACAGTTCTTCGGCAAGGAGCCTAACAAGTCAGTGAACCCTGACGAAGTGGTTGCCATGGGCGCGGCCATTCAAGCCGGTGTGTTGCAAGGCGACGTCAAAGACGTGCTGCTCCTCGACGTGACGCCGCTGTCACTTGGCATTGAAACACTCGGCGGCGTGTTCACACGCCTCATCGACCGCAACACAACAATCCCGACCAAGAAGTCGCAGACTTTCTCGACCGCTGACGATAATCAGAACGCCGTCACGATCCGCGTCTTCCAGGGTGAGCGTGAAATGGCCGCCGACAATAAAATCCTCGGCCAGTTCGATCTCGTCGGCATTCCGCCGGCGCCACGCGGTATGCCGCAGATCGAAGTCACGTTCGACATTGACGCCAACGGCATTGTGAACGTGGCCGCCAAAGATAAGGCGACCAACAAGGAACAGACGATCCGCATTGAGGCCTCAGGCGGCCTGTCTGAAAAAGACATTGAGCAGATGGTCAAAGACGCTGAAGCGCATGCGGCTGAAGACAAGCTGAAACGCGAAGAAGTCGAAGCCCGCAATCACGCTGATGCGCTGATCAACTCAACGGAAAAATCTCTGGCGGAACATGCGGACGCGGTTCCCGCCGAGGTGAAGGCCGAAATTGAAAAAGGCGTTGAAGACCTCAAGGCCGCACTCAAAGACGGTTCTGCAGACGATGTGAAAACAAAAACGGCAGCGCTCACACAGACGGCGATGAAACTCGGTGAAGCGATCTATAAGGCAACGCAAGAGGCGTCTGCCAGCGCTGACGCTGCCGCTGATGCACGCTCTGACAAGTCGGACCAAGGCGATGACGTCGTGGATGCCGATTTCGAAGAAGTGGACGAAGCGGACCGCGACAAGGGACCGAAAGCGTAAAGCCTCCAAAGGCGCGTCACCCATGTCGTTCAATTTCAAACACGCATGACAGCGCCCCGGTGAGGACAACTCGCCGGGGCGTCTGATTTTGCGAGAGACCTAAGTCCGATGTCCAAACGTGATTTTTATGATGTGCTAGGCGTCGCCCGCGGGGCGAGCGCGGATGAACTGAAGAAAGCCTATCGCAATCAGGCGAAGATCCTTCATCCCGACCGCAATCCCGGCGATGCAGCCGCTGAACAAAAATTCAAAGAACTCAATGAAGCCTATGACATTCTGAAGGATGAACAGTCGCGCGCGGCTTACGACCAATACGGACATTCGGCCTTTGAAGGTGGTGGCCCGCGCGGTGGCGGTCATCCCGGTTTCAGCGGTGATTTCGGCGCGTCGATGTCGGGCATTTTCGATGATCTCTTTGGCGAGTTTATGGGGGGGCGCGGCGGACGGCGTTCAGATGGTGGTCGCTCGCGCGGCCAGGATCTGCGCTACAATATGGAAATCTCACTTGAAGAAGCTTACGAAGGTAAGAAAGCGCAAGTGCGCGTGCCTTCATCGGTTGCCTGCGAGACCTGCCACGGGACGGGAGCAGAACCCGGTTCCAAGCCTATCACGTGCACAACCTGCGCCGGACACGGCAAGGTGCGCGCGAGCCAAGGTTTCTTCACCGTTGAGCGCACCTGTCCGACCTGCCACGGCCGTGGCCAGATCATCGAGAAGCCGTGCAAGACCTGCCACGGCGCGGGCCGCACACAAAAAGAACGTACCTTATCCGTGAACATTCCTGCGGGTGTCGAGGACGGCACCCGCATCCGCCTCTCCGGCGAGGGCGATGCCGGAATGCATGGCGGCCCTGCGGGTGATCTTTATATTTTCCTGTCACTGCGCCCACATGAAATTTTCCAACGCGACGGAGCTGATCTTTTTTGCCGTGTGCCGATTTCAATGACCTCTGCCGCTTTAGGCGGCGAGATCGAAGTCCCGACGCTCAACGGCAAGCGCGTGAAACTCAAAATCCCCGAAGGCACGCAGACAGGTCGCCAGTTCCGCCTCAAGGACAAGGGCATGCCGGTTCTCAATTCACGCGAGATCGGCGATCTTTATATCCAGACCACGGTCGAGACGCCGATCAAGCTTTCCAAAAAGCAAAAAGAATTACTACGCGAGTTTGACGGGATGTCGGACACGAGCACCAACCCTGAAAGCTCCGGCTTCTTCGCCAAAGTGAAAGATTTCTGGGACGGGTTTCAGTCCTGACGGTCAGACAGTTAGAATAAAAGGGCTCCCGCGATAAACGCAGGGGCCTTTTTCATGTGGGCTCCCCATGCCGCTCAATTCCTATCTCTACCCGCTCGGCCTTCTCGTTTTGTCCAATATCTTTATGACCACCGCCTGGTATTGGCATCTCAAGTATAAGGGCGTACCGATTTTCACGGTGATCCTTGTGAGCTGGGGTCTGGCTTTTATCGAATATTGCTTTGCGGTTCCAGCCAACCGCATGGGAAGCGAGGTTTATTCCGCGGCCCAACTTAAGACCGCGCAGGAAGTTATCACGCTCATCGTCTTTGCCGGTTTTTCCACTTTTTATCTCGGCCAGCCGCTCACATGGAACACGGCAATAGGCTTTACGTTCATCGCCTTTGGCGCGTTTTTCATTTTCCGCGGCTAGCTTCCGGCGGCATCATTCTTTCCAAAGCGTAAACAACTTCATTTGTGACAGTTCGCTAAAACCTTATGCATTTCCGTCAATGTGCCTCTCAACGTCGCAATTCACGCGCGAAGCAAGAGGCATATGATGACCAATCTCAAGAAATGCGTTTTAACACTGGCGACCATCGCCTCCCTGACCCTTGGCGCGACAACCGCTTCTTTTGCGAGCGATGATGTCAACGCCCGTATCGAAGCGCTTGAAGCGGCTCTGAAAGAACTCCGCGGTGAAGTGAAGGCCCGCGATGAAAAAATCGCTGCCATGGAAGTCAAAACCGCCGAAATCGACAAGATGCCGATTTTTAGCGACACCAAGCTCGAAATGGAAAGTCGCGATGGTAATTTCTCAATGGGCATTGCAGGCCGCATTCAGGTCGATGCCTATGCGATCGATGACGGCAGCTCAGCCAAAAACCCGATGGGCAATGGCATGGAACTGCGCCGCGCCCGTCTCGGCGCCTATGGCAAAATGTACGGCGACTGGAAATATAAGTTTGAAGTCGAGTATGCGGGCGACAAAGTGACCGTCAAAGACGCCTTTGTCGAAACGAAACTGGCCAAAAACCTTGGTATCCGCGTCGGCCACTTCAAAGAATATTATGGTATCGACAACCTGACATCCGACAATTCCGTGACCTTCATGGAACGCTCCATTTCGAGTGTCTATTGGCCGGAAGAAGCCATGGGCGCGGGTCTTGCCTATACAGATGGCAAGCTCTACGGCGTACAGGGCGGCTTCTTCACACCCGGCGTCGTCAATGGCGGACCTGGTGATGACAGCGACTGGTCAGTCACCGGTCGCGCCTATGTGGCTCCGGAAGTTGCGGGTGGTATTGTCCATATGGGTGCCAATGCCAGCTATCGTGGCTATGCCAACAGCGCCACGACCACAACGAAGTTCGAACAGCGCCCCGAAAGCCATATTGCCGAAAAAGTACTCCGCACCGGCAATATCTCAAATCCGGCCAGCGAGACCCGTTTCGGTCCGGAAGTGGCCGCCACTTTCGGTGCTTTCACGGTTCAGGCCCAGTATGACTGGTCAACCATTGACCGTCTGAACGGCGCCCCCTCTGTCTCAACCGAGGGCGGTTATGCCGAAGCCTCATGGTTCGTCACCGGCGAAGAGCGCAATTACTCGGTCAAAACCGGCTCATTCGGCCGTACCGATGCCACCAACGCGATCCAGCTTGCAGCCCGTATCAGCCACCTCGACTTCTCCGATCCGGTGCTGACTGACACACGCCGCGGCATTGAAGACAACATCACTTTAGGCGCGAATTACTACTTCAACCCCAATGTCCGCGTAATGCTCAACTACGTTCTTGCCGATGTCGATTACACGGTTGGTGCGGATGAAACCTACAACATCGTCCAGTCCCGCGTTCAGCTCGACTGGTAACTTTGAAACGTCCTCGCAGACGTCCTCCAAACTTAAGCCCGCTTCTCAAAAGGAAGCGGGCTTTTTTTGCGTGTCTGCCCCTGCTATACCCCCAAAGCTAAAGGCAAAGTGAACCATCAGCCCCAACCGGGCGGGACATGTGAACATGAGCGCAGATGTAAAGATCGCGGTGACGGGAGCAGGCGGACGCATGGGCCGTACACTGATCCGTCTCATTCACGAAACGCCAGGTGCCGTTGTCTCGGGCGGCATCGAAGCCAAGGGCTCGCCGCATGTGGGCACTGATCTGGGTTTGCTGGCAGGCCTTGCCGAGCCGCTTGGTCTCTTAGCCAGCGACGATGCGTTGAGCGTCATCAGGGACACAGACGTGCTTATCGACTTCACAGTGCCCGCAGCGTCGGTGGAATTTGCCGGCCTCTGCGCACAGGCCCGCATTGTTCATGTGATCGGTACGACCGGCATGTCGGAAGATGACGAAGCGCGCGTCGCAGCAGCGGCACGTCATGCCACGATCATCAAATCCGGCAATATGAGCCTTGGGGTCAATCTCCTCGCAAGTCTCGTGCGCAAGGCCGCGCGGGCGCTTGATCCGTCATGGGATATTGAAATCGTCGAAATGCATCATCGTCACAAAGTCGACGCACCGTCGGGCACCGCTTTGCTGCTCGGTGAGGCCGCTGCCGAGGGTCGCGGCATTTCGCTCAAAGATAACTCTGAACGCGGTCGCGACGGACAGACGGGCGCGCGCGCTGAGGGTGCGATCGGCTTTGCCGCATTGCGTGGCGGTAGCGTCGTCGGCGATCATCAGGTGATACTCGCCGGTCCTTCCGAGCGTATCACGCTTGGTCATATTGCCGAGGACCGCGCGATCTTTGCGCGTGGTGCAATCCGCGCGGCGCTTTGGGGCAAGGGTAAGGGTCCCGGGCTCTTCAGCATGGCCGATGTACTCGGCATTGAATAATCTATCTCCGCAATAAGGAACGTTCACGTGTCAAATCTGCTGGTGCTCGTCCGTCACGGACAAAGCGAATGGAATGAAAAAAATCTTTTCACGGGCTGGCGCGATCCGGCGCTGACCAATCAGGGCATTGCCGAAGGCCGCGAGGCCGGACAAGCACTGAAGGCGGCGGGTTATCAGTTCGATGTCGCCTATACATCTGTTCTGTCACGCGCACAGGAAACAAACCGCCTTTTACTTGAAGAGCTCGGCCAGCCAAACCTGCCGGTCATCAAAGATCAGGCTCTTAATGAACGCGACTATGGTGATCTCTCAGGCCTCAACAAAGATGATGCGCGCAAAAAATGGGGCGAAGAACAGGTTCACATCTGGCGTCGCTCCTATGACATTCCGCCACCGGGCGGCGAGAGCCTGAAAGACACAGCCGCACGTGTACTGCCCTATTTTGAAAAAGAAATCATGCCGCGCGTGCTTAAAGGTGAACGTGTGCTGGTTGCAGCCCACGGCAACTCGCTTCGCGCGCTTGTGATGGTGCTCGACAAGCTCAATGAAAAAGAAATCCTCGAAGTGAATATCGCGACAGGCGCGCCCATCGTTTACAAGCTCGATAACAAGGGCAATGTGTTGTCCAAGCAATTGCTCATCGAGCGCGAAGCGCACTGAAAGCATTTCACGCCAGCGGTTTCGATTTCATTTCAATCAAGGCCAAACGGAGCGCATAAGCAAAACTCATGCGCTCTTTTGGTGAGAGCTCACGTGCCACTTCATAGCTTTTTCCGTGCGAGCGCAAATAAAGATGCGTTGCGCCGTCCGGCTCTTCCTCCATATCTACACGCAACCAATAAGGCTGAAGACGGATCGCCCGCACACGGCCATATTGATCGACGCGGCGAAGGAGCAAAAGATCATCTGAGACCTGCACGGTTTCATGCGCGGCGGCCGCGCGGTAATTTGCCCGAAAGGCCCACCAGACGAGCGCCAAATCAAGTCCGCAATAGAAAAAGACAGGCCATGCGCCAAGTGCAATGAATGCAGCACCGGCACCGAAATTGATCGCAACCAGAATCCCCATCACTATCAGAAAACCGCGCTTCGACAGCGAGCGATGCGGGCGTACCAGCGCATTGAAATGAAGCGGGCCGTTAAGCGGCGTGTCTTGTTCTTCGATCATGGCGCTAAGCATCTTGCCTCAGATTTAAAACTTGCGCATCTTCTCTGTATGCCCGTGAGTACCAAGCCAACACCGAATATGAAGAAACCTGAAATCGAAGCGTTCTTTGAGCGCTTGTCGGCAGCCGATCCCCATCCGCAAACCGAACTTAAATACGTTAATGATTATACGCTCCTCGTGGCTGTCGTTCTATCGGCGCAGGCAACAGATAAAGGCGTCAACAAAGCAACAGAAAAACTGTTCAAAGTCGCTGACACGCCCGACAAGATGCTGAAGCTCGGGATCGGTCGTCTTACGGATTATATCAAGACCATCGGTCTTTTCCGCACCAAGGCGAAAAATGTGATGGAATTATCGCGCCTTCTCATTGAGCGACACGGGGGTGAAGTACCGCGTACTCAAGAAGAGCTTGAAGCACTGCCCGGGGTCGGACGCAAGACCGCCAATGTCGTGCGCAATGTTGCGTTTGGCGAAGCGACCATTGCGGTAGATACGCATATATTCCGCGTCAGCAATCGTACAGGTTTGGCTGCCGGCAAGAATGTTGTCGAGGTCGAAGAACGCTTGTTGAAAGTGGTGCCAGAAGCCTATCGCATGCATGCTCATCACTGGCTCATCCTGCACGGGCGCTATGTCTGTATCGCACGCAAGCCGTTGTGCTTTGAATGCAAAGTTGCCGATCTATGCCGCTACAAGGCAAAAACAACCGCAGCCTGACTACGAAACCGGCGGACCCTGTGCTTTGATGACGTCGGCGAGACAGGCTTCAGTGCTGGCAGCACCACCTGATTTTTTACGCGCATCAACATAGGTAGAGGCAAACGCACCGTGACCCGTCTTGTAAAAATAGACAAAGAGCGCGCAATCGCCGCCGCTATATTGCCAGACCTCAGCATCAGGCTCCGTACGCTTCAAAGCGGGGGCACCTAAACGCGCCGACAAAGCCGATGGCGTAACACCAAGCAGGGACTGCGGTTTCAATGGTCCGCCGCCAATAGCCGGTGCCGGCTCAAGCGCCGCATATTGGCTCGCATTGACGCCAACACCCGTTGACAATGCGCCGCTACCGCCTGCGCAACCGGCAAGGGCAAGCATCAAAACCAGAAGCGGAAAAAAGCGGACAATCATTGTCATTTGAGGCCGATCCGTTTGGTCGTATGCACCATATAGGCGGTGGCAAAAAGCGGTGTCAGAAGATTGAGGAAAGGTACAGTGGCAAAAGCCGCGATGACAATTCCCGCAAGGAAGACACGCAGCATTTGTTGCTTACGCAACGCGCGCGCCTCCTGGATAGGCAGATGGCGCAGCGCCACAAGTTCAAAATATTCGCGACCCAGCAAATAGCCGTTCACCACCCAAAAGAGGATGAGATTGATGCCCGGCAGAAGATAGAAGGGCAGAGCAATAATGTTGACGACAATGAGCACGAGTGTGAAGCGCAATGAAACAAGAAGCGATTGTGCAAAAGGCTGATCACGACCTGCAGGATCAGCGGGATAATCGCTGGCCTCAACCTTGGCGGCGATGCGTTCCAGAAATAATCCAGCAACAAGCGAAACCACAGGATGAACGAGCGGGATCAGAACGATAATTGCAAAAAACCGTGCGACCCATTCAATCATTGTGTCAGCCCATGTCGCCCCGAAAGTGGGAAGAGCCGCCAGAGCCCATTGAGCACCGGTGCCAAAGAGCCCCAGCACAACAATAGTACTAAGCAGCGAGAGCCAAAGGACCTGACGGAACGGTTGTGAAAAAACCTGAGCTAAAGCCCTGAATGCATCGGACAACATGAGCGGAACCCGCCTTCATTGAGAAAATTCTCTCTTGCAACCTAGTGGGCGCTTGGCCAAATCTCAAGGAAGGGGAATGAGATCGGGAGGATGAGCTTATGCAACAAAATCTGTTACCGCCGCGCTTGTTTCAAATCGGCCTTATTTTGATGGTCGTCCTTGACCTGATGTTGGGCGGAAGACCTGTCTTTGCGGGCGGTATTTCGCTGGTGGCGGGTATCATCCTCATTTTGGCCGGCATCGGCATCACCATCGGCGGCGCGGGCCAGTTCAGCCGGGTTAAAACGAATATCAATACATTCTACAAGCCTGATCATCTCGTCACCGATGGATTCTTTCGCTGGTCGCGCAATCCCATGTATCTGGGCTTTGCAATGGTGCTCACCGGCGCTGCCTTGGTGCTTAACAGTTGGGAAGGTCTCATCATCGCCACAGGCTTCGTCATCATTGCCGACCGCTGGTATATCGGCTTTGAGGAGGCTGTGATGACAGAAACCTTTGGCGAGGCTTACAAGGCCTATTGCCGGACAACGCGGCGTTGGCTTTGAGAGCGGGCCTGCTTATACTCCGCCCGTTATTTTGACGCCCAACCAGCAGAGCCAATCCATATGAGCCTCCCCAAATTCGATGTTGCCGGTATCGGCAATGCGCTTGTCGACGTGATCGCCAATGCCGACGATGCGTTTCTCGCCAGCGAAGGCATCCAGAAGGGCTCGATGACCCTCATTGATGCCGCGCGCGCCGATGCGCTTTACGGCCGCATGGGTGAGGCGATTGAAAGCTCAGGTGGCTCCTGTGGCAATACAATCGCGGGTCTTGCGTCATTAGGCGGTACGGGCGCATTTTTCGGCAAAGTGAAAAATGATCAGCTTGGCGATGTCTATGTCCATGACATTAAAACGCTGGGCGTCGCATTTCCTGCAAAGATCGCGACCGATGGCGCGCCGACGGGCCGCTGCCTTGTGCTTGTGACGCCTGATGCTGAACGCTCAATGAGCACGTATCTTGGTGCGGCTCAGAGCCTCACGCCCGACGACATTGACGCCGATGTGATCAAGGCCTCCGCGATCACCTATATGGAAGGTTATCTCTGGGATCAGCAGAGCGCGAAAGACGCGTTTCTGAAAGCAGCAAAAATCTCACGCGATGCAGGGCGCATTGTCTCACTTACCTTGTCCGATAGTTTTTGCGTAGGCCGCTTCCGCGCTGAATTCCGCAATCTCGTTAAAAACGAGGTTGATCTCCTCTTCGCCAATGAAAGCGAGTTGCTGTCGCTCTATGAGACGACATCTTTTGATGAAGCGCTTACGCAATTGCGCCGAGAATGCAAACACGCTGCTGTCACGCGCTCGGAAGAAGGTGCCATCATTATCGCTAATGGCGAGGCGCATAAAATTGCCGCCGATAAGATCGACAAAGTGGTTGATACAACCGGCGCGGGTGATCTTTTTTCCGCCGGATTCCTTTACGGATTGGCGCGGAATATGGGCCCCGTGAAATCCGGCCAGCTTGGCGCAATGGCGGCGGCTGAAATCATCAGCCACTACGGACCGCGTCCGCTTGTCTCTCTCAAAAAACTTGCCGTTCAAAAAGGCTTACTTTGAAAAAACATGTTTCTCAAAAAAGTCTGAAGAGCTTTCAGAGCTTCCTGAGCATGACGTCGCGGATGCGATGATCCTCGCCTTTTTTGAGGATCGCCTGCGCTCGCTGACGCGTCGGTAAAATATTTTTGTTCAGGTTAGCAAGATTAATAGACGTCCAGATTCCGTCTGCCGTCGCCACTGCCTCTTCATCTGACAATTTGGCGAAGCGATGAAAGAAAGCGTCCGGGTCTTTGAACGAAGTTGAGCGCAGGCTCAAAAAGCGTTCGATATACCAGCGCCGGATTGAAGCTTCGTCTGCATCAAGATAAATCGAAAAATCAAAAAAGTCTGAAACAAAAGGCTGTGGTGCTTCGCCTTCAGCAGGCTTCCATGGCTGCAGCACGTTGAGACCCTCAACGATTAGAATATCAGGCTGATCAACGATGATCATTTCACCCGGTAAAATATCATATGTGAAATGCGAATAGACCGGCGCTTCAACATTACGCACACCTGCTTTCACATCCGACAAAAATTGAATGAGACGACGCGCATCAAAACTTTCGGGGAAACCTTTGCGCCCCATAAGATTGCGCTCTTCAAGAACGCGATTGGGATAGAGAAACCCGTCTGTCGTGATGAGATCGACTTTGGGATGGTTCGGCCAGCGGGCGAGCAATGTGCGCATGATGCGCGCTGAAGTACTCTTACCCACTGCGACTGAACCGGCAATGCCGATGATGTAAGGCACCTTGTCCTGAGAGCGACCTAGGAAATCGGACGTAACGCGGTAAAGCTCCTGCGTCTCGCGCACATAGAGATTGATAAGGCGCGAGAGTGGCAAATAAATTTCACTCACTTCATCAAGCGAAACGCGCTCACCAAAACCGCGCAGCTCTTCAAGTTCGGCTTCGCTCAAAGGCAGTGGCGTATCTTTGCGCAGCTTGCCCCATTCAGCGGCCGTGAAATGGCGATAGGGGGAGGCCGCATCTTCCGCATTGGTGACGGGCTTAGCATCAGCCTTTGATGGCAACTCACTGGCTTTCGTCATACGCCTGTTTCCTTGCCACGTGCCGCTTTTTCATCAATGCCGGAGCGGCCTTCACGGCGCGCAAGTTCGGCATAGACTTCAGACGGGCTTACATCGACAGCAGCAAGCGTCACAAGCCAATGATAAAGAAGATCGGCACTTTCCGAGATCACCGCATTGCGATCTTTGCCCAGTGCCGCGATAATGGTTTCGATGGCCTCTTCGCCGAGCTTGCGGGCGCAGAGAGCAGGACCGCCAGCCATGAGTTTGGCGGAGTAGGACGCAGACGCCTCCCCGCCCTTGCGTGACGCAATGACCTCAAAAAGCCGGTCTAACTCTGTTGCATCGAGTGCCATTGGGGCAACCTCGTCGTAGAAAAGCCGCCCAATTGGGACCCTCACAGACCCCACTACGGCGGCTTTGACTAGCAGATTTGATGCTGCGATGCCAGAGAAGCGTCACAAACCGGTAAATCACCAGTTTTTGAGGCGTTCCCTCAGGTACGGGTGGCGAGCTTGATGCCGGACATTTCGCCCATCTTGGTACCTGTCGTAACGGCACCCTTCATGTTTGCGCCGCGTAAATCAGCACCGCGCAGGTCCGTGTTGGCAAGGTTGGCACGGAGCAGGATCGTATCGCGCATGTCGGCGGCGGCAAGAATGGCATTTTCAAAATTGGAATCTGCAAGGATGCAACCTTTGAAAACAGCACTGGCCAGAACCGAGCCACGGAAATTGACGCGGCTTAAATCCATATCGGTAAAATCGGCACGGTGCCCCTGACGCTGGCTGGTCTGAATCCATAGTAAATGCTGCTGCAGCATTTTGGACATGCGTTCGGGACCGGGCGCGGTGCGGGCTTTGGTGGCGCGCATCATATCGCCTTTGCTTGTCGTCGCTTCGTCCATAACGGCACGGCGGAAATCAGCATCCGACAAATTCGCACCTGTGAGTTCCACGCCGGTGAGTTCAGCGCCGTTGAAACTGGCGCCGCGCAAATCAGCGCCTTGCAAACTGACGCCACTCAACGCAGCCCCTTCAAAATCAGCACCATGTAGCTTGCATTCGGCAAGTTTGGTGCCGCGCATCTTGGCGTTACGAAAGCTCGATGTTTCGCGGTTGGATTGGATACCATCGGCACGGATCACCACGCCGCGACGCAGATCGGCACCGTTGAGTTGGGCATCCATAAGTTCGGCATTTTCAAAACAGGCACCGCGCAAATCGGCCTGTGAAAAGTCGGTACGGGTGAGATTGGCGCCGTCAAAATTGGCGCTGAAGAGATTGGTACCGATAAAGCGAGCGTCTTCGAGACTGGCTCCCTCAAATGAGCAGGCAATGAAATGTGCGCCGCTGAAGTTCAACCCGCGAAAATCCAAACCCGACAGATCGCAATCCTTCATCACCACACACCAGCCGTTTGGTATGCCTTTGAGAAAGCGATTATTCAGCTCACAGAGTTTGACGATCGCTTCCTGACTCAGACGGCGACCGATAATAGCCTGAGGTTCTTTCTGGGAATCCGGCCGTTGCTTGGTCGCGGGCGGGCGTGCGGAGGCAGGATTTGCGGACATAGATATACCTTTCGAGGATAGTTCCCCTCGTTACAGGAGCCGTGATATTTTAATTTTAGGGGCTTATGCCTTCAAAATTTATTAAGGAGCCCAAATAATTGTTTAGCCATAGGGGCTTAGCTGGAGGCATTTAATGCCCGCCATTTGAGCGGCTCTAAATTGACCGACAAAATGATGTTTCTTCATAATTTTTCGATCACATCAAACCGAGAGCGGGCTTTTAGCCACAGAGTTCAGAGCCGCATGGGAATGCCTGCAGCCGCCATATGGGCCTTAGCCTCGCCTACGGAATATGTGCCGAAATGAAAAATAGAGGCAGCAAGTACAGCGCTGGCGTGACCTTCTTTAATACCTGCCACCAGATCATCAAGCGAGCCGACACCGCCGGACGCGATGACGGGAATTGTCACGGCGTCTGAGACCGCCCGGGTCAGCGGAATATTATAACCCGCTTTGGAGCCGTCGCGATCCATGGAGGTGAGGAGAATTTCACCCGCCCCCAAAGATGTCACTTGCCGCGCAAAATCGACCGCTTTGATGCCGGTGCGGTTGCGACCGCCATGGGTGAAAATCTCCCAATCATTCGGACCGACTTCTTTGGCATCAATCGCCACAACGATACATTGATTACCGAATTTCTCTGCCGCCTCTCGGACAAAGTTGGGTCGTTCGACGGCCGCTGTGTTGATCGAAACTTTGTCGGCACCGGCGAGAAGAAGCTTGCGCACATCGTCAACGGTGCGCACACCACCGCCCACGGTGAGCGGCATGAAACATTGTTCAGCCGTTTGGGCGACAACATCAAAAATGATCGCGCGTTCTTCATGACTTGCCGTGATATCGAGGAAGCATAGCTCATCGGCACCCGCCGCATCATAAGCGCGCGCCGCCTGCACAGGATCACCCGCATCAATGAGGTCCACAAAATTGACGCCTTTGACGACACGTCCGTCTTTGACATCGAGACAGGGGATGACGCGGGCCTTGAGCATCAGGCAGCCTCACGCAGCAGGCGCAAGGCTTCAGCGGGATCAACGCGGCCATCGTAAAGTGCACGGCCTGAAATCGCACCTTCAAGGCGTTTGCAATTAGCAGCAATAAGACGGTGAATATCATCGATCGATGAAAAGCCGCCCGACGCAATCACCGGAATGGAAATTGCGTTCGCGAGCGCTACAGTTGCTTCAATGTTGAGGCCTTCGAGCACACCATCGCGCGCGATGTCTGTGTAGATAATCGCCGAAACGCCGGCGTCCTGAAAACGGTTAGCCATTTCCAACACTGTGAGGTCGGAGACTTCCGCCCAACCTTCAACCGCGACACGTCCGTCTTTGGCATCGAGACCCACGGCGATGCGGCCGGGAAATTTTTTGCACGCTTCGATCACGAGAGCGGGATTTTTTACCGCCGCTGTACCGATGATAACGCGCGTGATGCCTTTCGTGAGCCACGTCTCAATCGTCGCAAGGTCGCGGATACCGCCGCCAAGCTGAACTGGAATTTTGATCGCCTTGAGAATGGCATCAACAGCCGCAGCGTTGACGGGACGACCTTCAAACGCGCCGTTCAGATCGACGAGATGCAAATATTGAAAACCCTGCGCCACGAAAGAGCGCGCTTGCGCTGCCGGATCATCATTGAACACAGTCGCCTCTTCCATTAGCCCGCGCACAAGGCGCACGCATTTGCCGTCTTTGAGGTCGATTGCGGGAAAGAGGATCATATCAGGGACGCCAGTTCAAAAAATTGCCGATAAGTTTCAGGCCAAGCGCCTGACTCTTTTCAGGGTGGAATTGTGTGCCTACCATATTGTCGCGCCCGACCATCGCGGTGACGGGGCCGCCATAATCGGTGCGCGCAACGACATCGCTCTCGTTGTGAGCTTGCATCGCATAAGAGTGAACGAAATAGGCGTGAAGGCCTTTCTCGCCGAGCTTGATACCATCGAGCAGCACATGAGGCCTCAAGGCCGTCAGTGTGTTCCAACCCATATGGGGAATTTTCAATGCGGGGTCGAGCGGCGTGATCGCGCTCACATCACCTTCAAGCCAGCCGAGACCTTTATGCACGCCGTATTCGATACCGCGTGTCGCCATGAGTTGCATACCGACGCAAATGCCGAAAAAAGGTTTGGCCTTGGCGCGCACACAATCGTTGAGCGTCTCGACCATGCCGTCAATCGCATCTAGCCCCGCGCGGCAATCGCCAAATGCACCTACACCCGGCAGCACGATACGGTCAGCACCGCGCACGGTTTTGGGCGATCCTGTTACTTCGATGCGCATGTTGGCACCCACCTCGCGCGCCGCACGCTCGAAAGCCTTAGCGGCGGAACGGAGGTTGCCCGACCCGTAATCGATGATCGTCACAAGCTGCATGGTTCAATTCCCCGCATGGGGAAAGAGACCAAGCGGCACACGCTCTTCGCGATGCGGCCAGACGGGTGCTGTGATGCTTTTGGCTTTGACAGGCGCGGCGGCCGTTACCGGCGCCGTCCAATGACGGAAGAAATCGCGCTCCGCTTCATTGAGATCACTGCCCGATGCCACGCCGATTTCCTTGTAACCATTGCGCGCGAGCGTCCAGCGTTCAATGTCATGAGCGATGATGGCGACAGAACCCTGCAACAAAAAGAAGACAACCGTAATCAGTTCTTCCGCGATGCCGACGATATCAGCCACCCAGACAAGCGTGACGGAAAGAGCAAACCAGAATGAGGCAGCAATCCAAAGACGTTTGGTCAGGAGCCAGAGCAGTGTAAAAAATGCGGCAGGCCAGCAGAAGCCCTCACGCACAAAGACGAAGCCCTTACCGTCGGCCGGAGCACCGCTCAATTCGTGAACCGTATAAAAGCGCATCAGACTGAATCCTTGGGATCCTTAGCCGCGCAGACCTTAAGCTCTGCATTCCTGCTCTATCTAGGCCAAGCACGCCAAAAAGGCCAGCCTCGGACGCTGAGACGCGATAGCGCGGTTCAACTGCCGAGTTTGCCTTTGGTCGAGGGAATACGGTCGGCCATGCGCGGGTCAATCTCAATGGCCTCGCGAAGCGCGCGCGCCAGTCCCTTAAAACAGCTTTCGACAATGTGATGGTTGTTCTCGCCATACATATTTTCGATATGTAGCGTGATACCTGCATTCTGCGCGAAGGCCTGAAACCACTCTTTGAAGAGTTCGGTATCCATGTCGCCGAGCTTAGGCTTTGTAAAGTTGACTTTCCAGATCAGGTAAGGACGCTGGGAGACGTCGATGGAGACGCGCGTGCAGGTCTCATCCATTGGAATGATGGCACTTGCATAACGGCGGATACCTTTGAAATCACCCAAGGCTTGGCGCACAGCTTCGCCGATGACGATGCCGCTATCCTCGGTCGTATGGTGAAAATCAATGTGCAGGTCTCCGACGGCGCGCACCTTAAGGTCGATCAGCGAATGGCGCGACAGCTGTTCAAGCATATGGTCGAGAAACCCGATGCCCGTATCAACGTCATATTCACCCGTTCCATCGAGATCGAGAGAGACAAAAATCTCTGTCTCTTTCGTTTTACGTTCAATGGTGGCTACGCGGCCTTCGCTTAGATCGTTCATGTGTTTTGCTCAAATTCGCTCAAGATTTCGTTCCCGTGCGGGCGAGTATTAGCGCAGGCCCCGACGGGCAACCAGTCCCATTTAGAAGAATCCGATTTGCCTCAAACCGCCAAGCCATAAATCTTATGGCATTCCAGCAGCTTGCAAGGCGTTAACCAATCCTCTTAAGAGATGCTCAGATTTTACTTCAAGACCTGAAGAACAGAAATGATCTTTTGCTTTTAAGTCTTTGTATTTTAGACACCAGACGCGAAGAGCATAGTAATCGGTTGGCCCGCTACCACTATATAAGGCAGCCGGGGATGAGGAAAATTTTCTTCGCAGTTGCGAAATGAAATTGTCGCTTTTCGGCTTATACTGTTAGACTTCAGACGGGCGGAGAACTTGCTTTGGGAATGATGGCATGGCGCATCTTTCATTATGGCGACGTCTTTTTAGGATCGGCCCCAAACGCCAGTCCTTTTATGAAAGCCAGCACGCGTTTCGGTCCGTGATCGATCTGGACGTCGAGCGTCTACCGCGGCCCGAACTGAAGAAACCTGCACTAAACCCCCAAGATCAGCCAAAATTTTAAGTCTCAGATTCGTAATGCAAGTCCCGCTTGCGTTAGTCTGTCTTGACCGGAACCGATAAAGTCGCCACATGAAGGGTCATACACCCTTTGCCCTTATCGGAACCTCCCTCATGTCTAACCCGGAAGCCCACGGCCTTGTTTCATGGCACGGCACAACCATTCTGACCGTCCGTAAGGGCGGCAAGGTCGTTATTGCCGGCGACGGACAGGTTTCTATGGGTAATACGATTATGAAAGGCAATGCGCGCAAGGTTCGCCCTCTTGGCTCAGGTCAGGTGATCGCGGGCTTTGCCGGTGCAACGGCTGACGCCATGACGCTCTTTGAGCGGCTCGAGGCCAAGCTTGAACAATATCCAGGCCAGTTGACGCGCGCAGCCGTTGAACTAGCCAAAGACTGGCGCACTGACCGTTATTTGCGTCGCCTTGAAGCCCTGATGATTGTGGCGGACGCCACGACAAGTCTTGTACTGACGGGCAATGGTGATGTGCTTGAGCCTGAAAGCGGCATAGTCGGGATCGGATCGGGCGGGAATTATGCGCTCGCAGCCGCCCGCGCCCTTGCTGACAGTGACCTCTCGGCGGAAGAGGTCGCCCGCAAGGCCATGAGGATCGCCGCCGAAATCTGTGTCTTTACCAATGGCAATCTCACTGTGGAGATACTTGATGCCGTTTCCTGATGGGTTGGCAGCCGCCTCCTTCTTCTCCCCCGCCCGCCGTTTCCCGCCTTCCGGATTGTAAGAGTGATGACCAGTTTTTCTCCCCGTGAGATCGTTTCCGAACTCGACCGCTATATTATCGGCCAGAATGACGCCAAACGTGCCGTCGCTATTGCCTTGCGCAACCGCTGGCGGCGTCAGCAACTCCCCGACACGTTGCGCGACGAGGTGCTTCCCAAAAACATTCTGATGATCGGACCCACCGGCGTCGGCAAGACGGAAATCTCACGTCGTCTTGCCCGTTTGGCTGAAGCACCTTTTATCAAGGTGGAAGCAACAAAATTCACCGAAGTCGGTTATGTCGGCCGCGACGTTGAACAGATTATCCGCGATCTCGTCGAAATCGGCATTTCTCTCTTACGCGACAAGAAGCGCAAAGACGTGCAGGCCAAAGCCCATCTGCAGGCCGAAGCCCGCGTGCTTGACGCGCTGGTCGGCAAGGGCTCATCGGAGGCAACCCGCGAGAGCTTCCGCCGCAAGCTGCGCGATGGCGAAATGGACGACAAGGAAATCGAAGTCGAAGTCGCCGATCAGGGCGGCATGCCGAACTTTGATATTCCCGGCATGCCGGGCGGTCAGATCAGTATGGTCAATCTCAGCGAAATGTTCGGCAAAGCGCTCGGTGGCCGGACTAAGACCCGCAAGATGACTGTGCGCGAGAGCCATACGCTTCTGCTCACAGAGGAATCTGACAAACTCCTCGATCAGGAACAGCTCACTCAGGAAGCGATCCATCTCGTTGAGCAATCAGGTATCGTCTTTCTCGATGAGATCGACAAGATCTGCGCGCGCGCTGAACGCCAGGGCGGCGATGTCAGCCGTGAAGGTGTGCAGCGCGATTTGCTGCCGCTTATCGAAGGTACGACGGTTTCAACGAAATACGGCGCTGTCAAAACTGACCATATTCTCTTCATCGCGTCAGGCGCCTTCCATATTGCCAAGCCGTCTGACCTTCTGCCGGAGCTTCAGGGACGTTTACCAATCCGTGTGGAACTTAAAGCCCTGACGCGCGACGATTTTGTGCGAATTCTGACCGAGCCGGAAGCGAGCCTCATTAAGCAATATGTGGCCCTACTTTTAACCGAAGGGGTGACCCTTGAGTTCAAACCGGACGGGATCGAGGCCATTGCAAGCATCGCCGCCGACGTCAATGCGAGTGTTGAAAATATCGGGGCCCGACGCCTGCACACGGTGATAGAGCGCGTGCTTGATGAGATTTCTTTTGCGGCGACCGATCGCTCGGGTCAGGTGATCGAAATCACAGCGGACTATGTGCAGAGCCGGATCGGCGACCTGTCAAAAAATGTGGATCTGTCCAAGTTTATTTTGTGAGTTTTGATGTCTGACTATTTGCCCTAAGCGATTCATTTGATTGATGTTTCTTAGCAGAGGGCGAGTCGCAAATCAGGCCTTAAGGGACCAGATTTCAGATTAGCCATTTGTGAATCTGCGATGATAGTTTTTATTCGCATGAGGCGAGTCGAAAAACCCACGAAAACGGCCCTTATCTGGGCTTTCTCGACGTTGCAGGCCTGCGTGTCGGGTGATTTTGCAGGATACTATCGAGCAAGGCATTCAATTCACCGAGTTCCGCTTCCGTCAGATGCGCCACTTCTTCCGACAACCGGTTAGCGAGTTCAGTGGCTGACGGATTGAGACCTGACGTGTCGATCGTGACACGCGGATGGGACAGGCGGGCCAGACGCTCGATCTCGGCGGCTTCGTCCCAGATCACATTAAAATAGCCAATAATGGCCTGCACCTGCGCCCAGTTCGGGCGACCCCGTCGGCCATGTTCGAGCGCCGACAGATAAGCAGGGCTGACACGCAAGGCAGCCGCCATATCCTTCAGTGTCACGCCGCGCACGGCGCGAAGGTTTCTGATTTTCTCGCCGAAGGGCGTCACCTAGCGCTTCCTCAGCCAGATATAAAAAGCCCCACCCCCGCCATGACGCGGATGGGCGGGTTGGAAGCCAGCCACTTCGGTACGGAAACGCGTGGAACTCAGCCAATTTGGCAGGGCCGAACGCAAGATACCCGAATGATCGGAGCCGCTGTGAAAGTGTACCGAATGGAGCGTATGGCGGGCAAAAGGGCTTTCACCTTTGCCGGTAATCACCAAGACACAGCGCAAACCCTCATGACGTGAGCGACTGACAAAGCGATAGAGCGTCGCTTCGGCCTCGTCTTGCCGCAACCCGTGCAAATCAATCCGCGCATCGGCCTCAATCTGACCGCGCGAGAGCTTTTGCGCCGTGCGCCGATCAAGGCCGGAAAGGGGTGGCGGCTCAACACTGGGTGCTTGATGGGCCGCTAAGAGTTCAGAATTGCGCCTTGCACGCGGTATCGAGGATAATGGTTTCGGTTTCGAAATGTTCTTTTTGCGAACAATGCTATCGACCTCGTCTGAGGTTTCGGATGCCAAGGAGTGCGACAGCATCAGCTCCGGTTCCGCAACAATCTGGCCGCCCGACAGGGGCCGGGCATCAGACACAACCTTGCGCCAGAGCTGACGCTCGTCCGCACTCAAAGTGCGGGATTTTCGCCATTTCGGTCCCGTTTTGATGGGAGGCTCGTCGCTCATCGCCGGCCGCTCTTCACGGTGCGAGCGCGCGCGGCAGAAGCGCAATCAGGCGACCGGGTTGTTTCATGCGTCCTGCAATTTCGGCTGCATCTCGCCCTGGTCCCCAAAAGACGTCACCACGCTGGACACCACGAATGGCCGTGCCCGTATCCTGCGCCACAACGAGATGGCGGAAGGGCTCAACGCCCTCCGAATGGGGAACGGGCGAAGTCGTTTCGAGCCAGAAAAGACTTCCCGTCGGGTGGATCGAGCGGTCCACGGCAAGAGAGCGCTGAGGCGTCAGGCTCACCCCTTCGGCACCGGGCGGACCAAGATGGTCGTCGGCCTGTATCACCTTGAAAAATATATAAGAATCATTCTGAAGCAACAGCGGCTCGACCTCAGCTGGATGGGCTGCCAGCCAAGCGCGGATCGTCTGCATCGAGACTTCGTCGCGCGGTATAGCTCCTTTTTCGATGAGCAGTTTGCCGATAGAGGTGTAGGGCCGCTGATTTTTGGCCGCAAAGCCGACGCGTAATGTCTCACCATTGTCGAGGCTGACACGACCTGAGCCCTGCACGTGGAGAAAAAACGCGTCTACCGGATCGGCAAGCCAGACGACTGCCGACCGGTCGGCGTCAATTTCACCACTTTTGATGTCGTCTTCGATTTCGGCACGCGTCGGTAGCGTCCTGCCCGATGCCTGCGCAGAGGAAAAATCGGCGGGAAAGCTCAAGATTGGTGTTTTGAACTTGCCTTTGCGGCTCAGGGAGCCTTCCATTTCGGGTTCGTAATAACCTGTGAAAAGACCAGCCTCATCGGCGCTGAAACGCACCGGCACGAAGTAAGTCTCGAAATAGTCTCGTGCAGCACCGTCATTAGAGCTCACAGAACCCACCGCACGGCAAGCTTCGAACCAATCACCGGCGCGCCCGTAGAGCGCATTATCGTTTTTCTTGTCGAGCGGCGCGTCAGGGTTAAGTTTCAGTATACGGGCGCAGGAACGTTTAAAGGCGCCCAAAGCCAAAGTCTGACTGTCGTCCGACCAGCCTTCCAACTCATTGAAACTTAAAGTCTCTTTTGGCCCTACCATGCTGGTCACACCGGGCTCACTGGCATTTGTGGCACTCGCGCAACCCAACAATGCAAGGCAGGCGAGACCTGAAAGACCGCCGACAAAGCCTCCCGGCCGGTGCCTGACCCCATCTGATTTTTGCACCTTTTCCCCCGCGCTCAAGCTCAGTCTTCCGAGCCGGTGGCGACCAGGCGCCAGTTCGGGTCGCTGGCTTTCACATCGCGTTCAAAGGTCCAAAGATCCGTGACTTTACGGATGGTCACGGGATCCCCTTCAATCACCTTGCCCTCACGGTCTTTCGTGCAGGCGGTCAGTTCGCTAACGAAACGAATGGTCAGACGAGCACGACGATCAACCAGCGAGCCATCATGGAGCTCGGCTTTCGTGATGCCGATGAAAGTCTGGTCTATGGTCTCTCCACGGGCTTCGCGCTCGGCGATGACGCTTTCAAAACTTGCATAGACATGCGGATCAAGAAGCGGTTTCAGCGTCGCACGCTCACCCTTGGCAAAGGCGGTGACGATCATTTCATAAGCGAGCTTGGCGCCGGACACGAAAGCGGGCGCATCGAAGCGACGATCGGCAACAGCAATCTCGGTGAGCGTGCCGGCTAGCGGTGAGCCTTCCTTTGCCAGACCCGCCCAGCGATCCTTCACCACATAAGGCTCGGTCTGAGGATAGGCGTCAAAGCTGCTTTCATCTTCATCCTTGGCGGGCTGTTGACCACGCGGGCGCGGCAGTTGCACCACTTTGTCATTCGGGCGCGCCTTATCCTCGGCTGAATAAGGATCAAAAGGCGGCCTCTCTTCGCCGGTACGGCGGCCCAGAACACTGCGCAATTTGAAAAAAACACCAACAGCAATGGCCAGCAATATGAGATTGATCAAAGAGGATGCTTCGCCCATGCGGGCCACCTTTCAACGAACGACAGGCGCGGAACAATATGGCGAGAAACCGCAGTTGCCACAGGCCACGCGTGAACCGCTTTAGCGCGGTCCGAGATTTCTTCCAAGGTTAAGCCAATCGCTCGCTTATTGCTATATGTGGGTGCAGATTAGCGTGCGCTTTGCTGCTTTTGCAGCATCCAATTTCTCAAAGGTGAGAGCCTTGCGTCTTTTGATCCTCCTTTTGCTTATTGGATTACCGGTAATTGAAATCACCCTCTTCATTAAGGTGGGCGGCCTCCTCGGCGTCTTACCCACCATTCTGCTCATCTTTGGCATGTCGGTGCTGGGCACATGGCTGCTGCGCCAACAAGGTTTGCAAAGCCTCGGCAAAATGCAAAGCGCGATGGCACGTGGCGAAATGCCTATGGGTGACATGCTTGATGGTTTTATTCTCGTCCTCGCCGGCCTCCTCTTCATTCTGCCGGGCTTCTTCACCGACATTCTGGGCTTTGCGCTCCTCCTACCGCCGATCCGCAAAGCATTCGGTGCGGTGGCAGCACGCTGGCTTGCCGCGCGCAGCGTGAAAACCTCTTTTTATGCAGCCAATTCTTATCAGAGCCACAAAGACACGGGCGGGCCGATCATTGAAGGTGAGGCCACTGAAGTAGACCCCGACACCGAAAACAGGCACCGATTGCCACCACGCCGCTAACATAGTCTGATGGCCGAGATATCTTGTGAGACCTGCCTATCCATGTTAGCCAGCATGACCACCACGCTGACGGGACAAGACAAAAATGGCTGACGAAAAACTATCCGGCGCAAGCAATGAGACAGCGCCGCAATTTCGCGTGCTGACGCAATATGTCAAAGACCTGTCCTTTGAAAACCCGAATGCGCCCCAGTCGCTCGGACCGCTTACCGATCAGCCGCAAATCGACGTTCGCGTTGATGTTGGCGTCGCCCGTCTCAATGAAACCGATTATGAAGTCAAGCTCTCGGTCGGCATCGATGCGAAAGCCAAGCAAGGCGTTATGTTTCTCGTTGAGCTGCAATATTGCGGATTGTTCCGCCTTGCCAATATCCCCGCTGACAATCTTGAACCGATGCTGCTCATCGAGTGCCCGCGCCAGATATTTCCCTTCGCACGCCGTGTCATTGCTGACGTCACGCGCGATGGTGGCTTCCCGCCTCTGATGATTGACCCAATCGATTTTGTCGGTCTCTATCAACAGCGCCGCGCCGACGGTCAGCCTTCCGGCATGCCTGAAGGCACTGTCCCGAATTAATTATTAGCCCGTACTAATTTTTTACGGTTTAGACCAAAGCCCGCCATCAGCCAGTAAACCTACAAAGGCACCGTGCGCCTCACGCTCACCATCGGTAAGGCGAGGCGACAGAGGTATCACACGTGGTGCACGACGCTCGACCGGTGCCACATCGCTTTTGCGCCGGTCGAGATTGGCGTCGAGCACGAGACCTGGCTGACGGCCACCCATCAATTCCAGATAAACATCTGCCAGCAATTCCGCGTCGAGTAATGCACCATGTTTAATGCGGTTGGAATTATCGATGCCAAAGCGACGGCAAAGCGCATCAAGGCTGTTTTGCGCACCGGGAAAACGTTTACGTGCGATGAGTAAAGTATCAACCGCACGTGCCGCTTCAATGAAGGAGCGCCCCGTCATTTGCAGCTCATTATTGATGAAGCTCATGTCGAAGGACGCATTGTGAATGATGAGCGGCGCATCACCGATAAATTCCAGAAACTCATCAACGATTTCGACAAATCTCGGTTCGCTTGCGAGACGCTCTGCTGACAGGCCATGGACGTTAAAGGCCTCAATAGGCACATCACGTTCGGGATTAATATATTTGTGAAATGTCTCGCCGGTTGGCATCTGGTTGATGATCTCAAGGCAACCAATTTCGACAAGTCTGTCGCCACTTTGCGGTGAGAGACCTGTTGTTTCGGTATCAAGAACGATCTGGCGCATCTTTACTTTCCGATCTCAGCCAAGCGGGCTTTCAGAACATTACCTTCACGACCCTCTAGCGCCGCCACTACAGCTTTCACGCTCTCAAAAGCATGATCCAGGCCTCTGTCTGTGTCGATAACGAAATCAGCCCGCGCGCGTTTTTCAGCGTCCGGCACCTGCTTAGCGTGGATAGCTGCGAACTTGGCCATATCCATATTGGGCCGTGCCATAACGCGTTGCTCCTGAATATGATAAGGCGCACTCACGACAACAACCACATCAACACGTGTCTCGCCACCCGTCTCATAGAGAAGCGGAATATCCAGCAATACCGCTTTGTAGCCTTCAGCCATTTTGGCTTTCAGAAATTCAAGCTGCGCCTGACCCACGAGCGGATGCACGATGGCTTCGAGTTTCTTCATCTCATCAGGCAAACCGAGAACCGCACGCGCCAAAGCCTGACGATCCACCGCGCCGTCAACAATCACGTTTGGAAAGGCTTGTCCCATCGGTTTAACCGCCGCACCACCTTTGGCATAGAGCGCATGAACGGCGGCGTCGGCGTCATAGACCGGTACACCAAGACGGGCAAACATCTTAGCCGTTTCCGATTTGCCCATACCGATTGAACCGGTGAGACCAATGAGCAGCATCACGATTTGTCCTCTGTTATTCCCATGTCGGCGAGTACCAACGTACGCAACTCTGATGTCACTTGCGGACGGGCGCCAAACCAAGCTTCAAATCCCGGCACGGCCTGATGCAGCAACATACCAAGCCCGTCAACCGTTTGGAGACCACGCAAGCGGGCGGCTTTGAGCAAGCCGGTTTCAAGCGGTGTATAGACAATATCGGTGACAAGCGCGGTCGCCGGGAGCGACGTCAGATCAATCTCTATATCGCGTTCGCCCTTCATGCCGAGTGTCGTTGTATTGACAACAAGATTGGCATCTTTGAGCGCCGCATCCATCTGCTCCCAAGTGAAAACACGTGCGCGCTTCAATGCAAGATCAGAAATGAGCGCGTCGGCACGATCGCGTGTCCGGTTGACGATGCGCAATTCCATAACGCCGGCATCGTCCAAGGCGGCCGCCACCGCCCGCGCGGCACCGCCTGCGCCGAGTATTACAGCAGGGCCTGCCGACGCGCGCCAATCTGGTGCGCGGTCTTTGAGGTTTGCTATAAAACCATAGCCATCCGTGTTGCGGCCTTCGAAACCATTATCTGTCAACACAATCGTATTGACGGCTTTAAGCCGCATCGCCAAAGCATCATGGCGCAAAAGGCTTTTGAAGACCTCTTCCTTATGCGGCACTGTGACGTTCGCTCCGATAAATCCCAGTTCTCGCAAATTACGCAATGTCTCGTTGAGGTCTTCGGGCGCTACGGCAAGACGCTCATAGATGGCATCCTTGATCCCTAATTGTCTGATCCAAAAATTATGAATAAGCGGTGAGCGCGAATGCGCAATCGGCCAGCCCATAACACACACTTTTTTTATCATACCTGAACCGCCTGACGGGCCCGCAACTCATCAAGGAGTGGCAAAAGCGGAAGACCAAGAATTGTAAAATAGTCACCGTCGATTTTCTCAAAAAGCTGAATGCCCGGTCCTTCAAGTTGATAACAACCAACACTTGTCATCACCTTATTGCCCACTGTTTGCAGATAATGATCAAGATAAACGTCAGAAAAAGTACGCATTGTGAGATCGGCATGATCTGAATGACGCCAAATTATTTCAGCTCCCTGCGCGAGCACGATACCACTATGGAGACGATGAACACGCCCACGAAACTTTTGTAAATTGGCACGCGCCTCCGCCATGTCACGCGGTTTATCAAACCGTTCACCTGCACAGGACAGAATTTGATCGGCGCCGATAACCAGCGCATGAGGATATTGTGTACTCACGGCTTTTGCTTTGGCTTCAGCCAACAGGATCGCCAAGACATCAATGTCATTTTGATCTGATCGGGTTTTGATCGCATCTTCATCGACGTACGAATTGCGCACGTCAAATGTTAGCCCAGCCTGATGCAAAAGCGTGGCGCGAACTGCACTGCCGGAGGCGAGAATGAGAACAGGATGAGACATATCAAATATTGTCAATTCGTCTTTTGACGTTCATTGTAGAGATTGAGAATGGCAGCCGCTGTCTCTTCAATTGAGCGGCGTGTCACGTCGATAACCGGCCAACCATGACGGGCGCAAAGTTTGCGCGCAACGGCCACTTCTTCTTCCACGGCATCCTGATCGACATAACTTGTCTGTGTGTTTTCGTGCAGTGACAAAAGCCTGTTTTTGCGGATCAGAATAAGACGGTCCGGGCTTGTCGTGAGACCAACAATAAGCGGGTGCTGTGCTGTTTCAAGATCTGGCGGAAGAACGACCCCCGGCACGATCGGAATATTAGCAGCTTTAATGCCGCGATTGGCGAGATAAATGCAAGTTGGTGTTTTTGATGTACGGCTAACGCCGACCAAAATCACATCGGCTTCATTCAGATCACCTGCCGACTGTCCGTCATCATGCGACATCGTATAATTGAGCGCTTCGATACGACCGAAATATTCGGCATTCATCGTGTGTTGCGAGCCGGGCTTGTGTGAACTTTCTTTGCCAAGATAACGACCTAGTGCACCCATCACCGGATCGAGAACCGAGATACATGGTGTTTGCAATTCAAGGCAACGTGCTTCGAGGCGTTGGCGCAGTTCATCATTCACCATCGTGAACATAACAATGCCGGGCGAACTTTCTATTTCGCCCAGGACGCGATCAAGCTGTTTGGGTCCACGCACCAACGCATAAACATGCTCAATAGGCTGCGCGTCTTCATATTGGGCACAGGCTGCACGCGCCACCGCATTCAGTGTTTCACCGGTTGCGTCTGAGACGAGATGGAGATGAAAGACGCGTCTCGATGCCATGCGGATCCTGAAGTTCCAAACAAATGAATTGGCCGCCAAGCTAACGAGCGGGCCTCATGCATGCCAGTCTTTTTGGTTCGCACGAACATATGGTTTGGGCTGTGGAAAGATGTGAGGAATGGGGAGAAGTCGCTTGTTTTGAGGAAGGGTCAAAATTTCATGCACCTCATTCGTTTTCCGTGAACCGAACCATCAGGCGGTTGAGAAAAAAAGAGTGCGGTTTGGAAATATGGGGATCATTTGAAATGAAAGAGACACGCCGTGATATATCCACGTTGTTGTTTTTGTCCCCAGATTTTCTACAAACATAAGCAAACGGCTTCGAGATTGATGTTTGTCGGAAATGCACCAATAAGCGCCGTGTTTTTGCACAGGCTATGAGATAGAAAGAGGGCCGCACGAGCTTTGTGTATAAGGGATCGGTGCGTGTGGATGGTTCGGGTCCGCCTTTTAATCCCCGTGACGCACAGCCATCCTCAACTACCACCACCTAGATTCTAAGATTTATTGAAGAGAGAAAATCTGTGAGTACAAAACCCGGAGCACCGCAGAAAAGACTCCTTCAGGTCTTAGATGGAAATAAGGCAGACCGGACACCGATCTGGCTTATGCGACAGGCGGGTCGTTATTTGCCGGAGTATCGTGAGACACGAGCAAAAGCGGGAAGTTTTCTTAATTTATGCTATTCGCCAGCGCTGGCCGAGGAAGTGACTCTGCAACCTATTCGTCGTTATGGCTTTGATGCGTCTATTCTTTTTTCGGATATTCTGGTTGTACCGGATGGGTTGGGGCAGACAGTAGGGTTCAAGGAGGGGGAGGGTCCGGTTCTTGATCCCATCACGACGCCGGAAGGTTTGGACAAATTAGATTTGTCCCGTGTCGTCAAACACTTAGAGCCTGTTTATGAGACGGTGAAGAGGCTTACCAAATCGCTGCCGGAAGAAACAACGCTTATCGGATTTGCGGGGGCGCCGTGGACGGTTGCGACCTATATGGTGGGTGGACGCGGGTCGCCGGATCAGGGTGCAGCCAAGGCCTGGGCTTACAAAGAACCGCAAGAGTTTCAAAGACTTATTGATATTCTGACTGATGCGACGATCCTGCATTTGAGCGCGCAAGTTGATGCCGGCGTTGAGGTTTTGCAGATTTTTGATACCTGGGCGGGGTCACTTCCTGAAACTCAGTTCCGGAAATTTGCGATTGAGCCGGTGAAACGGATTGTTTCTTCGCTGAAAGCTAAGTATCCGCATGTACCGGTGATCGGTTTTCCGCGTGGAGCTGGTCCGTTAGTCCTTGATTATATTAAAGAAACAGGTATTCAGGGCGTAAGCCTTGATACGGGAATGTCGCTTACCTGGGCGGCGGATGAGGTGCAAAAGCTTGCTTGTGTGCAGGGAAATCTTGATCCGTTGCTGCTTGTGGCGGGCGGCGGTGAGATGCGAAATGCGATCAATAACATATTGAAAACATTAGAAAAAAGACCATTTATCTTTAATCTTGGTCATGGCATTGTGCCGCAAACACCGCCCGAGCATGTGGCAGAGTTGGTGAAACTTGTGAGGAATTACGGCAAGTGAAGCGCGCGCGAAAGGTTGCGGTGGTACTTTTCAATCTCGGCGGGCCGGATAGTCCTGACGCGGTTGAGCCCTTCCTTATGAATTTGTTCAGCGATTCCGCCATTATTCGCCTGCCGCAGCCGCTCCGTTGGCTGGTTGCGAAGCTTATTTCGAGCCGTCGTGCTCCGGTTGCCAGAGAGATTTATGCCCAGATTGGGGGGCGTTCGCCCATCCTGCCACTCACGGAAGAACAGGCACGCGCACTCGAAATCTTGTGCGAGATCGAGCCTTTCCATGTCGAGTTTCGAGCTTTTCCTGTGATGCGCTATTGGCATCCTTTTGCTGATGAAACTGCCCGCGCTGTCAAAAATTTCGCGCCGGACGAACTTATCCTCCTGCCGCTTTATCCCCAGTATTCGACGACAACAACTGAATCATCGTTCAAAGATTGGGACCGTGCCGCTAAGGTAGCCGGACTTCACACACGCGCAAAAAAGATATGCTGCTATCCGGTGGATGAGAAATTCATCGCCGCGCATGTGGCGCTGGTGCGCGATGCGATTGCACAATTTGCAACGCGCGATGAGTTCAGAATCTTATTCTCGGCGCACGGACTGCCTAAAAAAGTCATTACCTCAGGCGACCCTTATCAGACGCAGGTTGAGGCTACCTGTGCGGCTGTGATGGCCGGTGTGGGCGGCGGACCTTTTGACTGGGCGACGAGCTATCAGAGCCGCGTCGGACCGATGGAATGGATCGGGCCCGCGACCGATCATGAGATCGAGCGGGCGGGCGCTGACGGCAAGAGTCTCATCGTGGTGCCGATTGCCTTTGTTTCGGAACATTCAGAAACACTTGTCGAGCTTGATCTTGAATATGGCAAGCTCGCCGCCGAGAAGGGCGTGCCGCGTTATTTGCGTGTGCCAGCGCTCGGAACGCATCCTTTATTCATCGAATGTCTGGCCGGACTTGTGAAAGCTGCGCGCGAGACCACGGGTGTTTATTGCCCTGAGGAAGCGGCGGGCCGGTCTTGCGGTGAGGTTTTACAACCATGAGTGATTTCCTCGCCAATCACTACCTCTGGATCAAAGCGCTGCATGTGATTTCGGTGATTTTCTGGATGGCAGGTATGGCTTATCTGCCGCGTCTTTACGTCTATCATGCTGAAGCGGAAGCCGGCTCTGACAAGTCTGAAACCTTCAAGGGCATGGAGCGCCGCCTTCTCAGAGGCATTATCAATCCGGCGATGATTGCGACTTTTATCTTTGGCGGACTGATGATCTGGGCGAATCCTGATCTGATGAAGCAGGGCTGGTTTCACGCCAAGCTCGGTCTCGTTTTTGTGATGGCCGGGGCGCATGGCGCTTTTTCCAAATGGCGCAAAGAGTTTGAGGCGGACCGGAACAGGCGTCCGGCGCGGTTTTACCGGATCGTCAATGAGATCCCGCCGGTTCTGGTCGTCTTCATCGTTATTCTGGTCATTGTGAAGCCTTTTTAAGCTTCTTAAATTCCATTTGCCTGATCGGTCCCCAGGGACTATAGATTTTCTCAAGCCGGAGTTCTTCCGGCGGTCTTGTTCGTTGCCTGCCTTTGCCACGACCCAAAAGGGTTCAGATGCGTGAGGTTGTGCGGCACCCGATACGGCGTTCTTTCACAGGAATACCCGTAGCGAGGCTGACAGGCCCAATAAACTTCCCCGGTTAGAACTTCTCCTCGACTGCATCCTTTCCAACAATCCCTTCCACAGATTTTCTCGCCATCGCTCCTGTTGTCCGCTTTCTTTGATCCTGTTTCTTTGATCTTGGGGCGCGAGCGTTCTTCCAGAAAGATAAAAATAAGTCATGCCGCAGATCAAACTGCAGGACCTCAAGGCCAAAGGGCCGACCGAACTTCTCGCCATTGCCGAGGAGCTCGAAGTCGAGAACGCTTCGACGCTGCGCACACAAGACATGATGTTTGCGATCCTTAAGCAATATGCTGAACAAGGGATCGATATTATCGGCGAAGGTGTCGTTGAAGTGCTTTCTGACGGTTTCGGTTTCCTGCGCTCACCCGAAGCAAACTATCTGCCCGGTCCCGACGATATTTATGTTTCACCCTCGCAGATCCGGCGCTTCTCATTGCGCACCGGCGATACGGTCGAAGGTGAAATCCGCAGCCCCAAAGACGGCGAGCGCTATTTCGCGCTTCTGAAAGTTTCCACCGTCAATTTCGAAAGCCCTGAAAAGGCGCGCCATAAGGTGCATTTTGATAATCTGACGCCGCTCTATCCTGATGAAAAGCTTGAAATGGAAGTGGCTGATCCGACGCTGAAGGATCGCTCATCGCGCCTGATTGATATTGTCGCGCCCTTGGGCAAAGGCCAGCGCGGCCTGATCGTCGCGCCGCCGCGTACCGGCAAAACGGTTCTCTTGCAGAACATCGCCCATTCGATCACGACCAATCATCCTGAATGTTATCTGATCGTGCTGCTGATTGATGAGCGTCCCGAAGAAGTCACTGATATGCAGCGTTCGGTGAAGGGCGAAGTCATCTCGTCCACATTCGACGAGCCGGCAGTCCGTCACGTGCAAGTGGCTGAAATGGTCATCGAGAAGGCCAAGCGCCTGGTCGAGCATGGCCGCGATGTGGTGATCCTGCTCGATTCAATCACACGCCTTGGTCGCGCTTACAACACGGTTGTCCCGTCGTCGGGTAAAGTGCTGACAGGCGGCGTGGACGCCAATGCGCTCCAGCGCCCCAAGCGCTTCTTTGGTGCGGCCCGTAATATCGAAGAGGGCGGTTCGCTCACGATCATTGCCACCGCGCTCATTGATACCGGTTCGCGCATGGACGAAGTGATCTTTGAAGAATTCAAAGGCACGGGTAACTCGGAAATCGTGCTCGATCGCAAGATCGCTGATAAGCGCGTCTTCCCCGCGATGGACATTCTCAAATCCGGTACGCGTAAAGAAGAGCTGCTTGTCGAAAAAGGCACGCTGTCGAAAATGTACGTGTTGCGCCGTATCCTCAATCCGATGGGCACCGTTGATGCGGTCGAGTTCCTGCTTGATAAGCTCAAGCAGACGAAGAGCAACAGCGAGTTCTTTGACAGTATGAATACGTGATTTTTTCACGGAAATAAATTGAAAAGGGCGGCACTTTAGGGTGCTGCCTTTTTTATTTGTGTTGTCGAAAATAAATATATCAAAAGTTCTATTTTGACCGTTAGACTCGTGTCACTTGTGATGGAGTAATCGGGTCATTGTATGAGCATGGAAAACGTAGAAGACGGCCGCAGCGCCTGGGTGCTGCCGGTCATGTCCTGGGCAGCCATTAACAAGGCCAAGGCGCGGTTGCGCGGCAGTGTGGAAGATGTGCCGTCGCATGTTGATGACATTGAACTCAGGCCTCTGAGCCGTCAGTTGCTCGCCTGGTGGCTCGAAGCGCAGGCCGGTCGCACTATGCCGGAGCCGGAAGATGTGGACCCCAAGGCGCTTATCGAGCTGCTTCCTTATTTCCGCATGATGCGTTGGGAGAATGAAGAACGTCTTGAATTCCGCATCTATGGTAGCGCGCTTGTCGAGGCTACGGGCATGGATCTCACCGGCATGAATTGCATCGCGCCTTTTGATTATGGCGGCAAGGACGATGATGTGGCGCGGCTCAAACTCATTCATGCGCATCCTTGCGGGCTGTTGTTGCAGCGTGATCTGATGCGTCCTGACGGTTCCAGCTATACGTGCGAATTTATGACGCTGCCGGTCAGCGGCGGTGCGGACGGACGCAACCGGATTGTGGGAACCGTAGTGCCCTGTGAGGAAATTGATGAGCGTCGTCTCGATTTCTCGCTCAAATCGCCGCTCATTGTACGCCGTGCTGTTTTTTTTGATACCGGCAACGGTCTGCCCGACGCAGCCAAGGCGCTGAGCATTTAAGGCTTATGGATTCAATTTGTTCCAATCGGGAAAAGCGCCCCCAAATTGCGGGGCGCTTTTCTCATTCTCGTGCCAACGGATTTTGCTTTGCAGATGTTCAGCGGCGATGACAGATGGTCCGATATCTGTGTCCAACAGATTTGCCGCCAGAATAATTGTGCCATCACCCGGCGTCAGATTGGCGCCGGTGACGGCGCTGCCGCAATGCGCACAAAATGAGCGCGTCAGATTGTCGGAACTTTGATATTGCGTGAGTGCCGTTTCGCCCTGCCAGAGAATATCGGCACGGTGCGCGACAAAATAGGCGCCGAAAGCGCCGCCGCTTGTTTTGCGGCACATGCTGCAATGACATTCGACAATGCCGCTGATGGTGCCGTTGATACGGAAGCGCACTGTGCCGCAGAGACAACTTCCTGTGATCATCTGCGTTATCTCCGATGTCAGAGTTTAAGGAATCAGCACCGTTGCGCCGGTGGTCTTGCGGCCTTCGAGATCAGCATGCGCCTTGGCCGCGTCGGCAAGCTTATATCTCTGGCCGATTTCAATTTTGACATGGCCGCCTGCCACAACATCAAACAGGTCTTTGGCAACCGCCTGAAAATCGGCGTCGGTGAGCGCGTAGTGGAACATGGTCGGGCGCGTCACATAGAGCGAGCCTTTGGCCGCCAGAATACCGAGATCAACGCCTGTAACGGGACCGGACGCATTGCCGAAACTCACCAGCAATCCGCGGGGTGCAAGACAGTCGAGCGACATAACAAACGTGTCCTTGCCGACGCCGTCATAGACGACGGGCAATTTTTTGCCGTTGGTGATTTCTTTCACGCGCTCCGGCACATTTTCGGTGCGGTAGTTGATGACATGATCGCAGCCATGCGCGCGTGCGATGGCTGCCTTTTCGTCAGAGCCGACCGTGCCGATGACTGTGGCGCCGAGGTGCTTTGCCCATTGTGTTGCGATCAGGCCGACGCCGCCTGCGGCCGCGTGGTAGAGGATTGTGTCGCCGGGTTTTACGACGAAAGTCTGGCGCAACAGGAACTGGGCGGTCATGCCTTTGAGCATCATCGCAGCGGCGGCTTCGTCGGACACGCCGTCCGGTAATTTGACAGCGCGGGCAGCTGCCACATTGTTGGCTTCGGCATAGGCCCCGACGGGACCGGAGCCATAAGCGGCGCGGTCGCCGACCTTGAATGTGGTGACGCCGGAGCCTATGGCTTCAACAACGCCTGCTGCTTCCATGCCGAGACCGGAGGGGAGCTTCACCGGATAGAGACCCGAGCGGTGATAGGTGTCGATGTAATTGATGCCGATGGCTTTGTGGCGGATGGTGATTTCATGTGGTGCGGGCGCGGGCAGTTCCACGTCCTGCAGCTTCATCACATCGGGTGTGCCCTGTGCTTCAATCCGGATGGCTTTCATTTCTTTGTTCCTTTTTAACGGCGGGCAAATGCGAGGCCGAGGCCTGCTGCGGCGAGAACGAGCCCTGTTATGCGGTTACGGATTTTCTGTGCGCGCAGGCTTTTCAGATAGGGCGCGAGCTTGCCTGCGGCAACGCCGTAAATGCCGTCTGAAATCGCGCCGAGAGACACGAAGGTGACAGCAAGGAGGAGTGATTGTGGCAGAGCGGGTTTTGATGTGTCGATAAATTGCGGGAAGAAGGCCGCGTAGAAGACGAGCGTTTTGGGATTGGTGAGCGAAATCAGCAGACCACGCGTGTAGAGTTTTTTCGCTGACAATTTTGGTGCGGTTTCGATGCCTGATCTGACAAGCGGCATGCGCCAGGCTTGTACGCCAAGCCAGATGAGATAGAGCGCGCCAATGAGTTTGAGTAGCTCAGCCCAATGGCCCAAAGCGTTGAGCAAGGGTGCGAGACCCGCAACGACGAGGACCATGTGAATGGTGAGGGCGGAGGACGAGCCGGCAAGCCCTGTCAGCGCCGCGCGCGGGCCCTGCGCGATGCCGGTGGCGACGAGATATGTCACGACCGGTCCCGGCACGATGCAAAGCACGAGCGTGGCGATGATGAAGGCGAGATAGAGGCTGATGTCCATCAAGAGATGTTACGCCAGATGTTTTTTGAAGAAGGCGAGTGTGCGGGCATTGGCGTCGGTGGCGGCTTGTTTGTCATAGTGTTTGCCACCCACGCGCGCGAAGGCGTGGTCGCAGTCGGGGTAGTCATGCAGCGTTACATGGGCGTTGGATGAGAGACCCGTATGCATTTCTTTTTGCGCGTCGGCGTTGACGAATTCGTCTTTGCCCGCAATGTGCAACATCAATGGTTTTTTGATTGAGGCGGCGTCAGCAAGCCGCGTATTGATGGCGACGCCGTAGAAGCCGACAGAGGCGTCCGCATTGGTGTGGCAGGCCGTGAGATAGGCCATGAAGCCGCCGAGGCAATAGCCGACCGCGCCGACTTTGCCATTGGTCAGCGGGCGCAATGTGTCGATGGTGGTCTGGATATCTTCCAGACCTTTCACGGACCCCGTGGCGGTCATGAACTTGCCGAAAAGCTCAAAGGCTTTGGCCCATTCGGCGTCGGTCTGGTCGGTGATGTCGATGCCGGGCTCGATGCGCCAGAAGAGGTCGGGGGCCAGCGCGATAAAGCCCTGGGCGGCCAAGTCATCACACACGTCGCGCATGACTTTGTTGACGCCGAAAATTTCCTGAATGACGACGATTCCCGGACCCGTGCCTGAGGCCGGTGTCGCGAGATAGCCGGTGAAGGTGCCGTCCGGGCTTTTGATGCTGATGGTTTTGCCGCTCATGGAAGTCGTCCCCTGCTGATTTGATTTGCGGGGACTTTAGCGGCGCACTCGCTTTGAAGCGAGGCGGGAAGTTAAGGGAGGCGAGACTTTGAAGAGTTGGGGGGAACTCTAGGCCTCCGGGGGGATGGAGGGTCTCGCCTCAAACCAGTTGGTTGTTTAGGTAGCCAAGCTTTAGCTTAAGCAGCCAAGTTCTAGCTTAAGCGGCTCTGGCGAGGCGGCTGGATTTCAGTTCGGCGCGTTCGGTTTTGGCGGCCGGTGTGTTCGGACGGGCCGAGGCTGAGGCTTGCGATGCGGGAGCAAAAGCAATTGTCAGAGCGTCGATATAGGAGCGGGCATAAAAGCCGATTGTGTTCATTTTAGTCACCATTGTTTCTCGTGACTGTGAGATAGGGGCTTTAATCAGCCATATCAAATGATGACTTTTCACAGCAGATGTGAGAATATCTAACATATGAGCATCAGACGTCTTCCTCCCCTGAATGCGCTTCGGGCCTTCGAAGCCGCAGCGCGCCACGGGAATTTCTCAAAAGCCGCTGCCGAATTGCATGTCACCCACGCTGCCATCAGCCATCAGGTGCGGGCGCTGGAGGAAGAGGCGGGGGTTGCGCTATTTCACCGCACGGGGCGGGCCGTGGTGCTGACCGATGCCGGTCTTTCATTGTTACCCGTGTTATCGCTCGCTTTTGACCAAATGGCCGAGGGCTGGGCGCAGACGCGGGGCGAGACGGGCGGGCCGGTGACGGTGTCGGTCGAACCCTCTTTCGCGGCACGCTGGCTGGTGCTGCGTTTGGGCAAGTTCAATCGCGCGCATCCTGAGGTGAGTTTGCGTCTGATGCCGTCGGGCGAGGTCATTGATTTTGACCGGCAGGATGTTGATCTGGGCATTCGCTACGGGCATGGCGACTGGGAAAATGTAACCTGCGAGCGGTTGTTTGAAGCGACGGTTTATCCCGTTTGCGCGCCGTCGTTTTTGGCGGCTGCTGACGCGGCGGGAAAACCTATTCGCGCGGCATCCGATTTGCGGTTTCACACGCTGCTGCATGAAGAGACGGTGGAGCACTGGCAGGACTGGTTGCAGGCGGCGGGTGTTGCGTCTGAGCCCTGGACGGAACGCGGGCCGATGTTTGAGGAAGCATCGCTTGCGTTGCAGGCTGCAGCCGCAGGGCAGGGCGTGGCGCTCGGCAATGATCCGCTGGCGATGGCGGATTTGTCTGAAGGTCGTCTTATCAGGCTTTTTGATCTGGAAACGCCGGATGATGAAGCCTATTGGCTCGTCTATCCCGAACGCTCGGCGCGCAAAGCAAAGGTGCAGGCTTTTCGCAATTGGATCCGTGAAGAGGCGGGACTGTTGCCTGCTGAAATTGCGACGCTGAAAGATCAGCGTGCGCGGCTTAAATCGCTCACAGTGCCTGCGAAGAAATAGTCAGTCAGCGTTGGCGCAGAACGGCCACGAGATAGCGACAGGGCGTTGATCCGTCATTGCGGAAGGCGCAATCGGCAGGCGGGCCGAATTCGAGTCGGTCGCCTGTGGCGAGTTTGGTTTCGCGGTCGCCTTCGACAATGGTGAGCTGACCTTCGATGACCCAGACGACCTGACGGATGAAGACATAGGACGAAGCCGGGATCGCGACAGTGGTCTTTGCGGGGAGCACAACTTCGACGAGCTCGAGCGGCAGACGTGAAGTGAGATAAACCTGGCGGCGGAAATAGTCCGTAGCCGGATCAGTCCAGGCGGGTTGATCGGCGGCGCGTTGGTAATGCGCTTCGGCGCTCGCGTCGGTCAGAAGTTCGGCGAGTGTGATGTTGAAGGCCGTCGCGATGCGCATCAGCACGGAGGCTGTGGGGCTCACTTCGCAGCGTTCGATTTTGCTCAGCATGGCTTTCGAGACGCCAGAGCGGGTGGCCAAATCAGCCAATGACCAGCCATGTGTTTTGCGCCCGCCTGAAAGGCGCTGAGAAAGCCGGGTGCTGGTATCGTCCATGATATTTGACATGTTGTCTTATATCATGGATATATGCTGTCCTGTCAATTATCGAATGGGACGGAGACGGTTTTGGTGCAGGGAATTGAACATGTCCGTATTGCGGGCCTCAAGGATGCGAAAGCGATTTCCGAAATTTACGCACCTTATGTCCGCGACACGGTGATCTCGTTTGAATATATGCCGCCTGATGAAGCGGAGATGGCAGCGCGGATTGCCAAAGTGCTGATGCGTCTGCCCTGGCTCGTTTTTGAGGAGCAAGGCGAGGTTTTGGGTTACGCCTATGCCAGCCCGCATCGTGAACGCGCGGCGTATCAATGGGCCGTTGATGCCGGCATTTATATCGGACCCAAGGCGCATCGGCGCGGTGTGGGCCGCGCGCTTTACGCGGTGCTTTTTGCGGCCCTTACGCGACAGGGCTATCACCGCGCCTATGGCGGCATCACGTTGCCCAATGCGGCGAGCATCGGTTTGCACGAGGCTTGCGGATTCAAGCCGATCGGCACCTATCCCGAAGTCGGATTCAAATTCGGTAAGTGGCATGGCGTTGGCTGGTGGGGGCTTGATCTCAGCGCTTCGGTTGCGCCGGAACCGCCTTTGCATTTTACGCCCGAAATTTTTGAGGCTGCCAAGGCCTCGCTTAAAGCGGATGCGAGCGGAAGCTCTTAAGTGCTGCGGTAAACGCATCTATATCAGTCAGGGGCAGTGAGCAGGTTGTGCCGTGGCAGATATAGGCCGTTGGCTTATCCCCGATTTTCGTTTTGCCATAGGCCGGGTGGTCTTTGGGCAAAGTCACGCCGTCATTAACGCGCATCAGGACGCGGGCGGGGAGTGCCAGTTTGAGCGCAGCATTGGCGAGTGCTTCCGTTTCGATATTTGTGCCGATCAGGATGATTTGCAGCGCGCCCAGACGTGTCTCGAAGCCTGAGAGATAAGATCCCAATGGAAAAATATTGTGGCTGAGTTCACCGGCGAATGAGCGGATCAGCTCGTCGGCACGGGCGAGCCATTGCGCGTTGCCGGTGATGAGACCCAATCGCGTGAAATGGCCGATCAGGGTGCCGTTAGCGGCGGGCGTTGCGTTATCAGAAACGCTTCGTGTACGGACGATAAGGGCTTCGGCGTCGTCGGCGGTGAAGAAATAACCACCCAGTGCGTCGTCGTGGTAATGCGCATCGAGATCGGCGGCAAAACGTATGGCCGTTATCAGGTAAGTGCTTTTGCCGGTGACTTCGGCAAGCGTGAGCGCTGCATCGAGCATATTGGCCAGATCATCGGCCATGGCTTTGTGCTGGAGCTTTTTGGCACGGAAAGCGTGATGAAGGCGGCCTTGTTTCATCATGGAAGTGGTAACGAAGCCGAAGGCTTTTTCAGCCGCTGCGACCCATGTCGGTTCGCCCATGGCGGCACCGGCATCGGCCAAGGCCGCGATCATCAAGCCGTTCCAGTCGGCGAGCACTTTGTCGTCGAAACCTGGCCGGATGCGTGGTTTGCGGGCGGCAAAGAGCTTGGCGCGGAGTGGCGCCAGTTTTTCCTCTTCGGCGTCGGACACGGGATCATCGGCGCGGGCGAGGCGGTTCAGGATATTGGTTTCTTCCCAATTGCCATGGGCCGAGACGTCATAGAGTGATTTGAAGAGGAGGCTGTCTGCGCCAAGGAGCTCATCGATTTCTGCCTCAGACCAGACATAGAATTTGCCCTCGATGCCTTCGCTGTCGGCATCGAGTGACGCTGCAAAGCCGCCTTCGGGTGCCATCATTTCGCGGAGCAGCCAGTCGACGGTTTCGCGGGCGCGGCGTGCATAGAGCGCTTTGCCGGTTTCGGCATAGGCGGCCGCTAAAAGCCGCAGAAGCTGGGCGTTATCGTAGAGCATTTTTTCAAAATGCGGGGCGAGCCAGCGGTCGTCGACGGCATAGCGGGCAAAGCCGCCGCCCAGATGATCGTAGATGCCGCCTTCGCACATATGGTCGAGCGCCTTTAACACCGCATCACCGAAGGGCTGGTTTTTGGTTCTGAGATAGGTGCGCCAGAGAAAATTGATGAGCGGTGTCTGCGGAAATTTTGGTGCGCCGCGAATGCCGCCATGATCCGGATCCATGAGGCTCAGAAGTTTATCCGCAACCGTGTCGAGCATATCCGGGGCCGGTTCGCCCGGATGATTATGCGCAGCCTGAGCGGCGAGGGCATTCAGCAAGCCTTTGCGGTTCTGCTCGATCTTGTCGGGTTCGTCCTGAAAAAGACGCGCGATTTCCTGCATCAGGGGAATGAAGCCGGGCCGGCCGAATTTTGCTTCCTTGGGGAAGTAGGTGCCGCCCCAAAAGGGTTCGCCATCCGGTGTTAAAAACATGGTGAGCGGCCAACCGCCCTGTTCGCCGAGGAGGTGGAGCGCGTTCATATAGATCGTGTCGATGTCGGGACGTTCCTCGCGATCGACTTTGACGGGGATAAAATGCGCGTTCATCACGCCTGCGACTTCATCATCCTCAAAACTCTCATGCGCCATGACATGGCACCAATGGCAGGCGGCATAGCCGATGGAGAGGAGGATCGGTTTGTTTTGGGCGCGGGCTTCGGCAAGAGCCGCTTCACCCCATGGTCGCCAATGGACCGGATTGTCCTTGTGCTGGAGGAGATAGGGGCTTGTTTCGTCGGCGAGGAAATTGCGTGACATTGCTGCGGCTCGGCGGTTCACTTCGGGAACAGATTTGAATTGTCTAGCATAGACAGCAGAGAAGAGATCAGGCCATGAAAGTCACGTTTGATATTGACCTCACACCGGAAGAGGCCCGTAAACTGATGGGCCTGCCTGATGTCGAGCCGATGCAGCAGCGCCTTCTCGCCCAGCTTGAAAAACAGATTGCTTCGAACCTCTCCTATATGGATCCCGAGCAGCTCGTGAAATCGGTGCTGCCGGTCGGCGCGCAAGGGTTTGAGCAGTTTCAGAACCTGCTTTGGGGTTTGGCAAAGAGCGCGACGGGCGGGGCGAAGGCGACAAAGAAATCCGGCAAATCAGAGTAGGATGCGCTAAAGCTCTGCGTTCAAAGAGTTCAACTGCCGCAGCACTCTTTTGAATCGTGGCATTGAATCGGATGCAGAATTTTAAGCGGGGAATGAATCGGTTTGGAAACGATCTATGCGTTGTCGAGCGCGGGTGGTCGCGCCGGCGTGGCGGTTATCCGCGTGTCGGGCGCAAAGACGCGTTTTGTCATTGAAGTGCTGACGGGGAGGGCTGTGCCGGGGCCGCGGCAGGCCGTGTTGCGCCGACTGCAAGATCCGAAATCCAATGTGGCGCTCGACAGGGCGCTGGTTCTCTATTTTGATGGCCCCCAAAGTTTCACCGGTGAGGACGTGGCCGAGTTCCATGTCCATGGCGGGCGGGCTGTCGTCGGCTCTGTCCTTAAGGCGCTTTCGGGCATTGAGGGCTTGCGGACGGCGGAGGCCGGAGAGTTCACGCGGCGGGCTTTTGAAAACGATAAACTCGATCTCACTGAAGCCGAGGGTCTGGCCGATCTCATTGATGCCGACACCGAGGCCCAACGCCGTCAGGCTTTGCGCCAGATGGAGGGGGCGCTTGGTCAAATCTATGAGGGCTGGCGGGCGCGGCTTTTGCGGATTTTGGCCTATGCGGAAGCCGACATTGATTTTGCCGATGAAGATCTGCCGGACGATCTGATGGCGCGGCTCGGGCCGCAGATTGAAGGGCTTGCGGGTGAGATTCAAACGCATCTTGAAGACGGGCATCGGGGCGAACGTTTGCGTGACGGGGTGGAAGTCGCGATTGTCGGTCCGCCCAATGTCGGCAAGTCGAGCCTCTTGAACCGTCTTGCCGGACGTGACGCCGCCATTGTGTCGGACGAAGCAGGGACAACGCGGGACGTTCTGGAGGTGCGGCTGGATCTGGGCGGTGTGCCCGTGACGCTGTCCGACACGGCGGGATTGCGTGAGGCGACCGGAAATATCGAGAAAGAGGGGATCAGGCGGGGACTCGCAAAAGCGTCTTCTGCCGATCTGAGACTCGTCATGGTTGCAATGGGACCTGACGGGCAGATGACGGGGGATTTTGCCCTCGCTCAGGAGGGTGACTTCCGGATCGTCAATAAGGCCGATCAGGGCGAACTCTCAGATTTGCAATCCGGCACTATGGCGATTTCGGCGCTGACTGGGCAGGGGATTGACGGGCTGGTTGCGGCTTTGGAGGCACGGGTGAGCGCGCTTTATGGAGCGGGGGAATATCCGGTCATCACCAGGGCGCGGCATCGCGAGGGGCTGGAAGCTTGTCAGGTCTCGTTGGCGCGTGCGCTTGACGGGCTGGAAGCCGGTCGGGACAGCGCTTTGGTGGCTGAAGATTTGCGATTGGCGATGCGGGCGCTGGGCCGGATCACCGGACGGGTGGATGTCGAGGACCTGCTAGATGTGGTGTTCCGCGACTTCTGCATAGGCAAATAATGTTTCACGTGAAACAGAGTCATCTTTCGATTTCTCAGCTGTTGAAAAGTCTTTGACCTTCTTGGGCGGTTCAGATTAGAGCTTGCCGCAATTCTCCCCTGATGGGTTTTGAGAGGCCGCAATTGGCGCATAGTGAATACGATGTGATTGTGATCGGCGGCGGCCATGCCGGTTGCGAAGCCGCGTCTGCGGCGGCGCGGGCGGGGGCGTCCACGCTCCTCATCACACACCGTTACGACACGATCGGCGAAATGTCCTGTAATCCTGCCATTGGCGGGTTGGGCAAGGGCCATCTGGTCCGCGAAATCGATGCGCTGGACGGTCTTATGGGCCATGTGGGCGATGCCGCCGGTATTCAGTTCCGCCTCCTCAACCGCCGCAAAGGCCCCGCTGTGCGCGGCCCGAGGGCGCAGGCCGACCGGAAGCTCTACCGGAAGGCCATGCAGGCGGCCATAGAGGCCCAAGGCGGGCTTAGTGTGGTCGAAGGGGGTGTCAATGACCTCGTCGTCACGGACGGCGCTGTGGCGGGCGTGGTGACAGAGGACGGGCGCATTTTTGCGACGCGGCGCGTGGTTCTGACCACGGGGACGTTCCTGCGCGGTATGATCCATCTGGGCCTGACGCGGATACCGGCGGGGCGGGTCGGGGAGGCGCCGGCTTTGGGCCTTTCGGACCGGCTTTACGGGCTTGGGTTCCAATTGGGGCGTTTGAAGACGGGGACACCGGCAAGGCTCGCGGGTGACAGTATTGATTACTCGGAACTGGCCGTTCAGCCTGGCGATGCGCCACCGGTACCGTTCTCGTTTCTGACGAAAGAAATCACGACACCCCAGATCAATTGTCATATCACGCGAACAACCGAAGCAGGCCACCGGATTATTGAGGATAACCTCAAGTATTCGCCGGTCTATTCTGGACAGATTGAGGGTGTGGGGCCGCGTTACTGCCCTTCTATTGAAGATAAGGTGGTACGTTTCAAGGAACGCGACAGTCATCAGATCTTCCTGGAGCCGGAAGGGCTGGACGATGATACGGTCTATCCCAACGGGATTTCGACGGCTTTGCCCGAAGATGTTCAGCTCGCTTTTCTGAAGACGATACCGGGTCTTGAGAATGTCGTGATGCGCCGCGCGGGCTATGCGATTGAGTATGATTATATTGATCCCAGAGAGTTGAAGCCGACACTCGAAACGCGTCGTCTTGACGGGCTTTATCTCGCCGGTCAGATCAACGGGACGACGGGCTATGAAGAGGCGGCCGCGCAAGGGTTGATGGCCGGTGCCAATGCGGCGCTGGCAGAGAAGGGCGAAGCGCCTTTGGTGTTTGATCGCGCGACCGCCTATATGGGCGTCCTCATTGATGATCTTATCACGCGGGGTGTCAGCGAGCCCTACCGGATGTTTACATCGCGCGCTGAATATCGCCTGACACTGAGAGCCGATAATGCCGATCAGCGTTTAACGGGCCTTGGCATTGAGCGCGGGCTGGTGGGCGAGGTGCGGCGTGAAGCCTTTGAGGCGAAGTCGGCGGCGCTCGACGCGGCAAAGCTCTATGCCGCAACGAACAAGCTCTCGCCGAGCGAGCTTTCAAAACGCGGTTTCAAGATCAATCAGGACGGGGTGGCGCGGAGCATTTCCGATCTCCTGTCCGTGCCGGAGATTGAACTGGCGCAGCTTGTTTCGGTCTGGCCGGAGCTGTCGGAGCTTGAACCGGACATCGCCGAGCAGCTGGAAATTGAAGCGCAGTATTCGGGCTATCTGTCACGTCAGCAATCGGACATCAATGCGTTCCGCAAAGATGAGGGTCTCGCCATTCCGGCGGGGCTTGATTTCGACGCGGTGCATGGCTTGTCGAGCGAAGCGCGGTTGAAACTCAACAAGGCGCGTCCGGCAACTTTGGGGCAGGCGTCGCGTGTCGAGGGCATGACGCCGGCGGCTTTGACTTCTTTGCTTGTCCATATCAAGCAGCGGGCGCGGCGCTCAGCCTGAACTCCCCGATTATCCCTATGGGGGTATGGCTTGGCCTTACCCTATATATAGTGTCAGGAACGATGCAAGTCATTGATGCGGAATCCTTTTTCGCTGTTTCCAGTGTTTCACGTGAAACAATGGAGCGGCTCCGCGTCTATGAGGCGCTGGTTCTGAAATGGCAAAAGAGCATCAATCTGGTCTCGGCCTCGACTTTGCCGGACATTTGGGCCCGTCATATGTGGGATTCCGCGCAATTGGCGGGTCTTGCGCCCGAGAATGCGACTTTCTGGCTGGATGTCGGGAGTGGAGCAGGGTTTCCGGGACTGGTTGTGGCGGCGATGCTCCGCAATCGGCCTGACTTTCGGATGCATCTGGTTGAAAGCGATCAACGCAAGGGGATTTTCCTGCGTGAGGCGGCCCGTGTGATGGAGCTTCCGGTTACTGTTCACACCGCGCGGATCGAGAACTGGGCGCTGCAGGGTGATCGAAAACCTGATATCATTAGTGCGCGGGCTTTGGCGTCTTTGGGTCAATTATTGACCTGGACCTCTGCTTTCTGGGGAAAAGAGACGATTGGGCTCTTCCTGAAGGGGCAAACTGCAAGGGATGAATTGACGCAAGCCCAGAAAGATTGGATATTTGAGGCTGAAGCCATTGCCAGCCGGTCGGACGGGTCCGGTCAAGTGCTGAAGCTCTGGGGGCTTAAACATGCAGATCACCGATACGAAACCTGACGTCGTTTCCGCCCCTCCGCGTATTGAGGCCTCCCTGCCCAAGCCGCGCATTCTGGTTCTGGCTAATCAGAAGGGCGGGGTTGGCAAGACCACCACAGCCATCAATCTGGGTACTGCGCTTGCCGCTGTCGGCGAACGTGTGCTGATTGTCGATCTTGATCCGCAAGGCAATGCCAGCACGGGTCTCGGCATTGGTAGGGCCGAGCGTAAAGTGTCAGCCTATGATGTACTGATCGGTTCGGCTCTGATTGAAGATGCGGTTGTGCCGACGAAAGTGCCGGGGCTTGATATTGTTCCGTCCACGATGGATCTGCTGGGCGCTGAACTTGAGCTTGCCTCTGTGCCGCGCCGCTCGCATCGTTTGCGTGACGCGCTGGCGCGGATGCCGCGTTCGGGACTGGTGCGCGAGGACAGCGACAAAGAACGTGAGATGACAAAACGTCCTTACACGTATCTTCTGATTGACTGCCCGCCGTCGCTCAATCTTTTGACCATCAATGCGATGACGGCGGCGGATGCGATCCTTGTGCCGCTGCAATGCGAGTTCTTTGCGCTGGAAGGCCTGAGCCAGTTGCTGCGCACGGTTGAGCGCGTCAAGACGAGCCTCAACCCGCGTCTTGAAATTCAGGGCGTCGTGCTCACCATGTTCGATCAGCGCAACAAATTGTCGGACCAGGTGGCGAGCGATGTGCGTCAGCATCTGGGTGACAAGGTTTACCGGACCGTCATACCGCGCAATGTGCGTCTGTCGGAAGCGCCGTCCTACGGCAAACCGGCGCTTGTCTATGATCATCGCTGCGCGGGCAGCAAGGCTTATATGAAACTCGCTTCCGAACTGATCCGGCGCGAGCGTGATTTGCGCAAAACAGCGGCCTGATGATTTTGGTGTGATCGACAATTGAGTCCGAAAAATCCGGATTTAGATGATTTTCTTAATGTGGTTTTGGCCGGTGAGATTTGGCCCTACAGACCAAAGTAGTGCCGCCGGATTTGCCGGAGCTGACTGAATTTTGGTGCATGAGACCTCAGAAAATCCGGCCATACTTTTAAATGTGGTGCGGTTTTGAGGCGAGCGGATTGGTTATCAATTCTTAAACGGAATGACTGATCTTTAAGCGGAATGATTGGCCTTAAACGGAATAGCTGGACGAAGTGGGAAAGATGATGATGGCAGATGAAAGCCCGAGCCGCCTTGGTCGTGGACTTGCCGCTCTGATCGGCGATGACGCCGCTTTTGCTTTGGGTGATGATCAGGTCCCGGCGCCGCGCGGTGTGCGCGAAGTGCCGATTGAGTTTCTGCGCGCCAATCCGTTTCAGCCGCGTCACATTTTCCGCGAAGAAGAATTGGCCGATCTGTCGAACTCGATCCGCGAGCAGGGCATCCTGCAGCCGATCGTTGTACGTCCGGTCGCGGGTGAGATTGACGCTTATGAAATTGTTGCGGGCGAGCGGCGCTGGCGGGCGGCGCAGCGGGCGCAGCTTCATCAGGTGCCGATCCTGATCAAGGAACTCACCGACGCGCAGTCTCTGGAAATCGCGATTATTGAAAACGTGCAGCGCGCGGACCTCAATGCGGTTGAAGAAGCGGCGGGCTATGACCGGCTGATGCAGCAGTTTGATTATACGCAGGAGAAGGTCTCAAAGCTGATCGGCAAAAGCCGCAGCCATGTTGCTAACACTATGAGATTGCTGACACTTCCGGCTTCGGTGCGCAATCTGATTGAGCAGGGCGAGATCACCGCCGGACATGCGCGGCCGCTGATCGGGCTTGAGGGCGCGGAAGCGATGGCGCGTGAAATTGCCACGAAAAAGCTCTCGGTGCGTGAAGCCGAAGCCCTGGCGCGTAAAGCCAGTACCGGAACGACCGCTCCGCGCAAGTCGGGCGGAAGCGCCGCGCGGGCTGAAAAAGACGCGGATACCGCGGCTTTGGAGCGCAATATTGCCGAACAATTGGGTCTCAAAGTCGAGATCAATCATGACGGCGAGGGCGGCGAGGTGACGGTGACTTATAAGTCATTGGAGCAGCTCGACGAAATCTGCCGTCGTCTGGCTGGTCGCGGCGCTCAGAAAATCAACTGAGCGAGAGTCTTTCGAGCTTCACATTTTCGCCAGTCGCGAATCGTGCCTTTTGAGACACGGTGAAAGCAACGCGTCTTGTCACTGATCACTTAGCATTTCTTGCAAGAGATCGAGTGTTTCCATGCAGAGATTGTTGATCAGTTCGTCGAGTGGTTTGATTGAGCGCGAGAATGGCTATCCTCAGGCGGGGATAGAAATACCCCGACTTATCCTCATCCGACTTGCTCCGGCCCGACTTGACCGGTGCATCCAGCCTGTTTCAGCGAGTGCGGCAAAGATGGATGGCCCGATCAAGTCGGGCCAAGACGAATTTACAAAAAAAGAAATCACCGCCTTGCGGCATTTGCGGCCTGAGCTATCCGCATCAGGGTCTGACCGCAGATGGCGCGTTCGGGCAGATGCGTTGTTTTGCACTGGGCATCGGCTTCGGCGACGATGGCGAGCGCGCGATCGAGGCGGCGGCGGGACCAGAGGGTGAGCTGGCGTTGCAACTTTGGCTTGCGGGTGAAGTGCACCATCGGGCGCATGGCACCGACAACCATTTCGGGTGTGGAACCGTTTTCCAAAGACTCCATCGCGAGATGCAATTGCACGAGATGACGCGACAGCGCGTTCAGCAATGCGATGGGGCTGACATCGGCGCTGCGCGAACGGGCAAGCGCGACATCAAGCGCGACGAGATCGCCGCCGGTGGCGGCATCGACCACGGCATCAAGCCCGTCTTCAACATTATCCCCGACACAGGCGCGGACATCATCGAGCGTCACCTGCTTTTTCTGCACCGCTGTGGCCGGTCCCATATAGAGGGATAATTTTTCCAGCTCGTTATTGGTGACGCCGCGATCGCTGCCGAGATGTGATATCAGATAATGAAGCGCGGCGGGTTCGGCAGTGAGGTGATCGGCGGCGAGGCGCTTGCGGATGGTCTCGCCGAGGCCTGCGCCCGTATCGGCGTAGCAGGCAATGGCGGCCGCATTGGCTTCATTTTCAAAGAGGCTGCGCAGAGATGAGCGCGCGGCCAGATCGCCGCCTTCGACGATGATCAGCGCGTCGCCTTTAGGGTCTTTCAGGAATGCGTCGAAGACCTTGGTGAGATTGTCGCCCGCCCCGCGCACACGCACGACGCGACGGCCGCCCAGCATGGCAATGGCGGCGGCTTCGTCGATGAGGCGGGCAGGGTCGGATTTGATCTCGGCTTCAGAGAGGTCGGAGATCCTGAACGGATCGTGCATGTCATCAAGGACGGAGCGCATCAGCGCATTCATCCGTTCACGGACCAATCCGCCATCCGGTCCGTAAACAAGCACGGCAATCACTTTGGCATTGGGTTTTAATGCAAACTGATCGGCGTCCCTGGGCGATATTTTCATCTGAAAAGACTATTGCGCGGATGTTTTTTCAGCACGTGAAAGGCGGTCAAAGTAAACGCTGACCTGTGTTCTGATGTCATCGGCGACGGCTTCGGCCGTGCGCTTTTCGGCGTCTTCGCGGGCGCTCAGATTGGCAAATTCGCTGTCGCCGCGATTGTAAGACGAGCGCGCGCGGGCCGTGGAGCGATGGACCACTTTGCCTGTGGCGTTGGAGATCAGCACGTAAGGCACGACCAGCACGAAGGTGGCGCGGGTGACAGAGGCGTCCTGCTGAACGGCGACGTTTTGGGAATAGTTTTTCGGGAACATGGTGAGGCGGTAAGCGGGGCTGACAGGTTGCTCGCCCCCATTGTTGAGATTGTCGAGAAGGTCGAATTTCAACTTGCGCCCGACAGAGGTTTCGGGCGCCTCGATCGTGATGGTGGACAGAGCGAGGGCGTTGTTGGTGCCCGCGCCCTGTTCGCCATAGAGCGGGCGGAAGCCGCAGGCGGTGAGAGGCAGCACCAGCGCCAGAACGAAAATGAATTTTGCTCTAGACAACAATGTTGATGATCTTTCCAGGCACCACGATGACTTTGCGGACGGCTTTACCATCGATGGCCTTCTCCACTTTTTCGAGGGCAAGGGCTGCCGCCTCGATTGTCTTATTGTCGGCGTCGCGCGCGACGATGAGTTCTTCGCGGCGCTTGCCATTGACCTGAACGGCAATGGTGAGCGTATCTTCTACGAGGAGTGAGGCCACGGCAACAGGCCATGGTGCATCAACCACCATGCCGGTGTGGCCAAGGGCGGCCCAGCACTCTTCAGCCAGATGCGGCATCATGGGGGCGGTTGTAAGCACCATGAATTCAACGGCCTCGCGGCGCGCCCAGGCGGCAGCGGCCAGATCGCGGCCCGGCTCAAAGGTCGAGAGCGCATTGGCGAGCTCATAAACGCGGGCAACGGCCCGGTTGAAGCGCAGATTGTCGAGATCGTCGGTGATGGCGGCCAGCGTCTGATGGGCCGCGCGGCGCAGGGCAAGCGCGGGCGCGTCAAAGGCGGCGGGTTCCGGCGTGCCGACAGGGGCAAGCTCGTCGAGATCCCCCGTGATGATGCGCCAGAACCGCTGGGTGAAGCGCCATGCGCCTTCGGCACCGGCTTCTGACCATTGCACATCGCGCTCGGGCGGTGAATCCGACAGGATGAACCAGCGCGCGGTGTCCGCCCCGAACTGGTCGATGATGGCGGTCGGGTTGATCACATTGCGCTTGGATTTTGACATGGACTCGATCGGGCCGACCGTGACGCGTTCGCCGGTCTCCACATGGACGGGTTCGCCATTGGTGAGCTTCACCTCTTCAGGGTAAAGCCAGCGACCGTCTTCGCCCTTATAGGTCTCATGCGTCACCATGCCTTGCGTGAAGAGACCGTCGAAGGGTTCTTCAAGACCCAAGTGCCCCGTCGCCTTCATGGCGCGGGTGACATAGCGCGAATAGAGAAGGTGGAGGATCGCGTGTTCGACGCCGCCGATATACTGGTCAACGGGGAGCCAATAATCTGCCGCCGCACGGTCTGTCGGTTTTGTCGCTTTGGGTGAGCAGAAGCGGGCAAAGTACCAGCTTGAATCGACAAACGTATCAAACGTGTCGGTCTCGCGCAGGCCCGGTTTTTTGCAGGTCGGGCAGGGGACATGTTTCCATGTCGGATGATGATCGAGCGGGTTGCCCGGCCTGTCGAAGGTGACATCTTCGGGCAGGCGCACGGGCAAATCAGCATGGGGCACGGGGACCACACCGCAGTCTTTGCAATGGATCACGGGGATGGGGCAGCCCCAATAGCGCTGGCGCGAAATGCCCCAGTCGCGCAGGCGGTAATTCACCGTGCCGGTGCCGAGATTTAAGCTTTCAAGTTTTTCAATCGCGGCGCGTTTGGCCGCTGTCACATCAAGCCCGTTGAGGAAGCCTGAATTGACCGCGATGCCGTCGCCGGTGAAAGCTTCTTTGGCGACGGCGAGCGCGTCGAGGAAAGATTTTTGTTCGTCCGTACCAAGACCATTCGGCGCGACGACCGGAATGACGGGCAAATTATATTTGCGCGCAAAATCCATGTCGCGCTGGTCATGCGCGGGGCAACCGAAAATCGCGCCCGTGCCGTAATCCATCAGCACGAAATTGGCGATATAGACCGGCAGCGTATGGCCTTCAATGAAAGGGTGATCGACGGTGAGGCCGGAGACGACACCTTTTTTCTCGACTTTTTCCAAAGCGGCTTCGGTGGTGCCGGTGAGGGCCGCTTCTTTTAAGAAGGCGTCGATGGCGGGATTTGTGGCGGCGAGTTTGACGGCGAGGGGATGGCCCGGCGAGATGGCGCAGAAAGAGGCACCAAACAAAGTGTCAGGCCGCGTCGTGAAGACTTCGAGCTTTTCATCCGAGCCCGTGAGCGGAAAGAAAACGCGTGCGCCTTCAGAGCGCCCGATCCAGTTCTTCTGCATCAGGCGGACTTTTTCCGGCCAGCGTTCAAGCGTATCGAGACCGGCGAGAAGATCGTCGGCCATGTCGGTGATTTTGAGAAACCATTGCGTCAGCTCACGCCGCTCGACAAGGGCGCCGGAGCGCCAGCCGCGCCCGTCGATCACCTGTTCGTTGGCAAGCACCGTGTTGTCCACCGGATCCCAGTTCACATAGGATTTTTTGCGCGTCACGAGACCCTTGGCGAGGAAGTCGAGAAAGAGTTCCTGCTCGTGCCAGTAATAGTCCGGATCGCAGGTGGCGAATTCGCGGGACCAGTCAATCGCAAGGCCCATGGTCTTTAACTGATCGCGCATGGTGGCGATGTTTTCGTAGGTCCATTTGGCCGGATGGATTTTGCGTTCAATGGCGGCGTTTTCGGCCGGCATGCCGAAGGCGTCCCAGCCCATCGGATGCAGCACGTTGAAACCGCGGGCGCGCTTAAATCGCGCGATGACATCGCCCAATGTGTAATTGCGCACATGGCCCATGTGAATGTTGCCCGACGGGTAGGGGAACATTTCGAGCATGTAGTATTTGGGTTTGCCGCCCGCGTCTTTGCCGTCGCGCGTTTTGAATGTGGCCTGATCGGTCCAGATCTTCTGCCATTTCGGTTCGCTGGCGCGGGCATTGTAACGTGTCGACATGATGTGCGGGCTCTGAGAGATACTTGAACAGGAAGGGCCATTGAACAGGAAGGGCCATTGAACGGGAAAGCCGGGGGTTTCCCCCCGGCCATGTCTTTTATCACTTAAGGCAAAAAATCAAACAGGCGCGGCTTTCGCGTTATTTAACTTCGCCGGCTTCAACGCTGTTGATGTGGAGCTGACGGGCGCGCACCAGAATGGCATTTTCGATTTTGGTTGCGGTTGTCGCATCGCCCGTGCCGTCAACCCAGCCGAGCTTGCCTGCCGGATCCATATACTGACGGAAGACCGCAACCTTCACACCATCGGCACGCAGGCGCTTGTCCATGATGTAGATGGTGAGCTTGAAGCGTTCGCCCTTGGCTTTGGGGTCCTGATACCAGTCGGTGATGATGACACCGCCAAAAGGATCGGCCGAGGCGAGCGGCATGAAGGAGATCGTGTCGAGTGAGGCGCGCCACAGGAAGCTGTTGACGCCGATGCCCTGACCGGGGCCTGCCGCTTTGTCGTCGCCGCCAAAGAGCACAATGCCGTCGGAGCCGAAAATTGTTTCGCGCTCGCCCTGCGGATTGGGATTGTTGGGGCCCTGACCCGTCTGTGTCGGGTAATTGTCTTCTTTGCTGACATTGCCGCAAGCCGTCAACATCAGGACGCTGCCGAACAGGGCAAGTGCCAAACCGGCGCGTGATTTGCGCTTTGCTGCAGATGAGGATTGGCCCGAAAGTGTTACGTCAGATACGTGCGCCACATGACCCAGGCGCGTGGAAAAATTATTCGTCATCGCTGTTCCGGCAATCCCTTTGGTTACGCCCCGTTAGCCCTTTTCCGTCCCCGTTCACTTGCGGAACGGGCCTTCCCGGCCCCGACAAACCAAGTCCTTGTTTGGTTAAAATCGCGGCCCTCATGGTTCTTGCGCACCTGTGGGTTCTGAGCAAGCAAATTCAAGCGATTTTGGCCAGAATTCCGCCATGCGACGCCCCTTTTGCGCGGTGCGGAAGGACGCAAACTTTATAGCCGAGGCTGGGCTTTGCCCGCAATGAGAAGACTTGGGCGAGAGGGCCGGATCATCCTTAGTAAAGCGCTAAAAGCTGCAAAGCCGACCTGTGGCCGGAACATCACAAAATTTTCCCAAACGATTTGTTATTATGGGTAGTAAGCCATGATTTCGGCCCGATTTGCTCACAAAGGCTCGCAAAGGGCTTTGGCCGCGCCCTCTAACGCTTTGGCAGGGCGCATGAATTGACTTGTGCCCTTTGCGCAACATGTGGCGACTTTCAGGCGAAAGCAGGGCAGGCCTGACTTGACGCAACAGGCGTATCACCCGATTAATCTTAGCACGCGCTCGGGGGGCTAAAGTTTTCGTCAGCCCGGCGATGGACGCGACCTTGGGGGGTATCTTTCAATGGTCGTAAAATTGAACAGCTAACGCTGACACTGCGAGGAACATATGAAAAAGACACTCCTTGGCACGACCGCTCTTGTCGCCGTCGGCCTTCTTGCCGGCCCGGCGCTCGCGAGCGACCCGCTGAAGGTTACTGTCGGCGGTAACGTCGTCACAGGCTTCTACGTTGTTGATTCCGATGACATCGGTGGCCTTTCGGTCCAGGACACGAAAGTTGCCGTCGTTGCCCGTAACATCGACATCATTGCCGAAGGCACGCTCGACAACGGCCTCACAGCCGGTGTGAATGCGAAACTGATGCTTGGTTCGGATTTCTCGAACTCAACATCGCTTGCCAACAACAATGGCTTTGCCACATTCCGTCAGCTCTTTGCTTACCTCGAAGGCGGCTTCGGTCGTTTCGAAATCGGTGGCACAGACGGCGCTTCCTACAAGATGCATTACACGTCGCCCTGGTTCGTCCCGGGCAACGGCGTTGACAGCCCGAACATCTACAACTCGGCTGCCGGTTCAGCGACACGCGTCTCGACTTTCTCGCTTCTCGCAACAGATGCGAACAAGGTCAGCTACTTCACACCGCGTCTCGCCGGCTTCCAGCTCGGCGGTTCGTACACACCTGAAGTGACAGCCACAAACGTGAAGGCCAATGGCCTTGGTGGTCTCACTGTCGGTCCCGTCAACACAGACGAAGTCATGGAAGTCGCGCTGAACTATGCCGGCACGATCGGTGGCCTCGACCTCGGCCTCGACGGCTTCTACACGACAGGCAGCTCGTCGGTCGTCAATGCTGATCCGGTTGAATACGGCTTTGGTGCCAATCTCGGCATCTGGGGCTTTACACTCGGTGGTGCGTTCTATGACTCTGAAGACGTTGCAGCTCCGGGCGTTTCAGTCGCCGGTGCCGGTCAGCAGGTCTGGACAGCCGGTCTGAGCTACTCCACAGGTCCCTGGACCGTTGGTGCGGCTTACCTCGAAGCTGAAGACGAAACAGCCGGTTCCAACAACGAAAACTCAATCTGGCAGGTCGGTGGCGGTTACGCTCTCGGCTCCGGTGTTGACATCGGTGTTGAATACCAGTTCATCAACGAAGAAGCTGGTATCGTCGATTATGACTCGCAGTCACTCGGTCTGGTGCTCGCGGTCGGCTTCTAAGCCAATCGGTTATCGATATAATGAGAGAGAGCGGGCTCAATGCCCGCTCTCTTTTTTTGTTTTTTCTATTCTCGTTTGAATTGAATTTCTGAAGGCCGAGTTATGGGCGCGATTATCTGGCTGGCTTCCTATCCGAAGTCCGGCAATACATGGATGCGGTCCTATCTGCATAATCTGCTGACCAATGCGAAAGCATCCGTGCCGATTGATGATCTGACGCGGTTTTGTCTGGGCGAATCCGGCGCGGGGCCTTTTGCGGCTTTGGCGGGCAAGCCTTACGAGATACTGACTGATCAGGAAATCGCGCAATTGCGCCCGCGTGTGCATCGTGAATTCACCCGCGCCTCGTCTGACAGCGTGTTTGTCAAAACGCATAATTATCTGGGCGAGTGGAACGGCCAGCCTTTGCACAATATGGATGTGACGGCGGGCGGAATTTATATCCTGCGCAATCCGCTTGATGTTGTTTTGTCATTGCAGAACCATTTTGCGATGACGCTTGATGAAGCGATCGACCGGCTCGGCTTGTTTGGGGCGGGCACAGAGACGGGCGGCGGGCATGTGCCGGAAGTGCATTCATCATGGTCGCATCATGTCGAGAGCTGGACGGCGCAAGCCAATCCGCAGCTTCTCGTTTTGCGTTATGAAGATATGCTGGCGCAGCCGCAAGCGGTCTTTGGCGCGACGGCGCGGTTTCTCGGTCTCAATCCTTCGCAAGAACGGCTGGAACGCGCCATCCGCTTTTCCTCTTTCAAAGTGCTGAAAGAGCAGGAAGAAAAATCAGGTTTTAAAGAGCGGCCAAAAAATGCGAAGGCGGCGTTTTTCCGCGAGGGCCGCGCGGAGCAATGGCGCGAGGTTTTATCGCCCGATCAGGTGCGCCGGATTATTTCAGATCACCGCGTCCAGATGGAACGCTTCAATTACGTGCCCGCCGATTATGCCTAGTTGCTTTGGTGAAAGAGGCCGATGCCTGCGATGCCGATGCCCGTGATGCTGATGGGGGCGCTCCCATTGAGGCGGCGGATTTTTTTGTCATTGGTCAGGCCGCCCAGCGCATAGACGGCGAGGCCTTGTGTGCGGGCAAGATGTGCGAGCATGGCAAAGCGGATCACGCCCAGCGGTTTTGCGCCTTTATGACTTTGCGTGGCAAAGACCGGCGAGATCAGCACGGCATCGACGCCCGCGCGCGCTGCCGCGATGATCGCTCTGTGGGAGTGGGCGGCCGCGGTTGTGATTTTATCCGTGTACGTTGTTTTTTCCAGCTGATGCTCAGGCAGATGCCGGTTGGAGAAGCGAAGCCTGCGCGTATCGGCGCGTGTTGAGGCGATGAGGAGGGTGATGTGTTTGGCGCGGGCGCGGCGCTCGAGTGCGCGGATGTGCTGGCGGGTGAGCCCGGTGTCATAGGCGCGCCAGATCATGCCTGTGCCTTTGGGCAATGAGGCGAGAAGGGCGAAGGGATCTGGTTGGCGGAGCGGATCGGTGAGGGCGAGGCGTGTTGGTAAAGAGGGGCGGGGGGCGAGATTGTTCTTGCGCGCTTCTGCCACTATCCTTTCCACGTCATTCGTCCTTTGATTGCGGTTCAGCGGGTCTCAGCATAGTTATGTCAGCGGAAAATCCCAAATCAACAAGTGATGCAGCTCTGCGGCTGGCGGCGATCCGCGCGCGTATGGACGTGGCATCGGGCGGGCGCGACGCGGTGCTGGTGGCGGTGTCCAAAACATTCGGGGCGGCTGACATCGTGCCGTTGATTGACGCCGGTCAGCGCATCTTTGGCGAGAACCGCGTGCAGGAGGCGCAAGGTAAATGGCCTGCGCTGAAAGCGCAGACGCCGGATATTGAGTTACATCTGATCGGGCCGTTGCAGACGAATAAGCTGAAAGCGGCGCTGGCGCTTTTTGATGTGATCCATACGCTGGACCGCGAGAGTCTGGCGAAAGCCCTGGTGGCCGAGCGCGAAAAGGGGGCTGTGCTGCCTGCGCTTTTCATTCAGGTCAATCTGGGGCGTGAGGCGCAGAAGGCGGGGATTGAGCCTGAGGCGGCGGACGCGTTTATCAGCCATTGCCGCGACGACCTCTCTTTGCCTGTGATCGGTCTCATGTGTATTCCGCCGGCCGACGACAATCCGGTGCCCTATTTTCAGGCCCTAAGCGCGATGGCGGCGCGGCAGGGCCTTACGAAATTGTCGATGGGGATGAGTGCGGATTTTGAAGCGGCGTTGCGCGCCGGTGCGACCCATGTGCGGATCGGCAGTGCGCTGTTCGGCACGCGCTAATCGCCGAGCGCGATTTCCATTTGCGTTGAGGCTGTGATGAGGGCGAGCACGGTTCGCATGTTGGCAAGCGTCAGCGCGACGCAGCCTTCGGTGGGTTGAAGCGTACTCTTTCCGTCTATGGCTTTTTCCTTGGCGAGATGGAAGAAGATGGCGCTGCCTTTGCCGCTCACAACGGGATCGTCGTTATAGCCGAGCATGATCACAATGTCGTAGAGCCCGTCATCCCGCATGAGTTTTTCGTGGCTGACGGGATAGGGCAGCGTCACGAAGCGGTTGTAGTTTTTGTCAGCGGGCGCATCGCACCAGCCGTCATTTGCGTTGATGACACGGGTTTCGAGCGGTGAGGCGGGAGGGGCCAAGCGATCAGCGCGGTAGCGGAGTTCGCGGAGGGGGAAGGTGCCTGTGGGTGTGCCGCCATCGCCTTCGCGTTTGTCCGTGACGATGCCGCTGCGACCGAGCGCGCAAGGGACGTCGATCACGCCGAAACGCAATCTTCCGACGGTTGCGCCTTTTGGGCCGGTGACGAGGATATGTTCAGGTGCCATGCGTGAAGATTATCACGGGCGGTCTCAGAAGCCGATATTGGCCTGTGAGGCGGCGGCATTGAGCGAGAGGTTTTTCGCATTGGCCGTTTTCAGGGTTTCAAGCTGATCGAGGCCTGATTGCATTGAGCCCATCAGGTTTGATTTGCCCTGAACGGCTTTGATGTCTGCTTCTGTTTTGGGACTTATGACAGCGGGCATCCTTGAGGGGGCGATGGTCGAACCGGTCACGTCATTGGCCATGTTCTGAGCAAGCTCGGCATTGGCATCTCTGGCGGCTTTGGGATCGGCAAAGGAGCTCAACAGCGCATCAAAGGTTTCAGGGCTCATCTGCGGCACGGGCGATTGCGGCTTTGCGGGTTTCGATGCCATGGGCATGGTCGCTTTGGCGGGCAGGGCCTGAGTGGCGAGCGAGGCGGTCGTCAGGACTGTTGCGGGCGGTGTTGTATTGGCGGCGACGGTCTCGCTCGGCTTGTCGGACTTGAAGAGGCCCGCAAAAATATGGCCGCCCAGATCATCACCCGTCAGGCCGTCGATGATGCTGTCGGCCATGGAGACAGCAAAGCCGATGGGGCCGCCATAAAGCGCGCCACCGGCCATGCGGGCCTGGGGTGAAATCTGGTCGCCCGTGAGTTCGCGGTAGAGCGTGGCGACGCCGGGGATGTGCTGGAGCGGGTTTACGGTGTCGAGGAGGTCCGCAAAGCTCACAGTGTCCTTCGCGGCCTCGCCCGCGGCGCGTGCCTGTCCCAACGCACGAAAGGCGTCGGTGGCCATATTGTGCCGGCCGGGCAGGTGCTCTGAAGCTGGGACTGCGAAATTGGTCATGCCCCTATAAGAGCAAGGGGCGGGCCAATCGGGCTTCCATGGATTCCTTGGGTTTTTCGTATGGCGGGCCGCGGGGGTTGCGGCAGAATATGCCGGTCAGGTCATTTATGACCGGCCATATTGGCTTTGAGACCTTCCGGTTGGTTTTGCGGCGGGCCCTATGGCAAACTCCGGTCTCCGAAATTTCCCCCTGAGAGCTCACAGTCCAGATGTCCAAACCGCCCTTCAATCCGCTTGCCCATCAACCCGCCCAGCCCACCGTCCGTATGCCCGGTCAGGTGGCGGGTGCCGGCTTTAAGCCGAAGGCGGGGCCGACGCCTGCGGAGATTCATCAGGCATTGCATCAGGGCGGGGCGCTCTTTGCCGCCAAGCGCTTTGCGGATGCTGAACGGATCGCCAAGCTGATTTTGCAATTTGAACCCAAACAGGCCGATGCGCTGCATCTGCTGGGGCTTGTGACGCTCGCTATCGGGGATGCGGCGGAAGCTGAAAAACTGATGCTCAAAGCTGCCAAGATTTTCGGCAAGCCCGTGGCCGTGCTCCTGGTCAATCTCGGCAATGCGGCGCGCAAACAGGAAAAGCTGGAAAAGGCGCTTAAATATTATCAGCAGGCCGAGGACGCCAATCCGCGTCACGAAGATGTCTATCTGGAGCGCGGCATTCTCTTCAATGATGCGCGGCGCTTTCGTGATGCGCTTCAGCAGTTTGAAAAATTGCTGGAGCTCAATCCCGATAGTCTGGCTGCCTATTCGGGTGCGGGTCACGCTTCATCTGAACTCGGCCAGTTCCGGCAGGCGATCGCGTTCTGCGAAAGGGCGCTGACAAAATTTCCTGATCAGCCGATTGAACTCCTCGCGATGATTGCGATTTCCTATGAGCGGTTGAGTGAGCTTGAGACAGCCATCGCCGCTGCCGAGAAAGTTCTGGCGCGCAAAGCTGATCATACAGCCTGTCTGCGCGTCTGGTCGAAAGCCACGCGGCGTCTGGCCAAGCGCGACAAGGATATTCTCGGACGCTTGCGGGCGCGGCTTGAAGCGGTTGATGCTGAAGCCATGTCGCTCAATGACGGGCGCCTCATCTATTCAGAGCTTGCTCATGTCTGCGATGAGCTTGGCGATACGGATGCGGCCTTTGGCTATTTCCAGAAGCAGAATGAAAAGACATCGGCAGATGCTGCGCGGATCGATCTCGACCGCACGAGTTTTCTTGCGGAAGTTGAGTCCTATCTGGAAAAATTTGACGCAGCCCTTTTGCAAAAGATTGCGCAAAACAGAAAGAGTGCCGGTGCGGCCGCTGTTCAATCGCGCGCGCCTGTTTTCATTGTCGGTTTTCCGCGTTCCGGCACGACGCTGCTCGATCAGATCCTTGATGCCAATCCCGATGTGCAGGTGATTGAAGAACAACCGATGGTGCGCCGCCTGTGCGATATGGCGGCGGAATTACCCGGTGGTCTTGCCAAGGGTTTGGCGAACATGACCGCTGACCAGCGCAAGCGCCTGCAGGATCTCTATACGCGCGAGCTTGAAAAACACGGGGCTGATTTTTCAAAGCCGGTCATTATTGATAAAATGCCGTTGAGCCTTGTGCAAATTCCCGTGATCGCGGCGGTGTTTCCCAACGCCAAAATTATTCTCGCCTTGCGCCATCCCGCAGATAGTTGCCTGTCCTGCTTTATGCAGGATTTTGAAATGAACGGGGCGATGCTCAATTTCACGAGCATGGCGGGCACGGTCTCGCTCTACGACAAAGTGATGACGCTCTGGCAGCGCTATGAGGCCCATCTGGGGCTTGAGGTTGTTGAAGTGCGCTATGAGCGGTTGATCTCGGATTTGCGCGGGGAGGTTGAACCTGTTTTGCGTTTTCTGGGTCTCACCTGGAACGACGCGCAAAGCGATCCGGCGGCGCATGCGCGGGCGCGCGGCACGATCCGCACGCCGTCTTATGCGCAGGTGACGCAACCCATCTATAGCAGCGCGGCAGATCGCTGGCGGCGTTATGAGCGGCACCTCAAAGGCGACCTGCCGGTTTTGGAAAAGCATATCCGCCATTTCGGCTATGAGCTCTGAACGGAGGCGTGATGGCGCCTAAATCAATTCTCATTGTTGATGATGACGCGGTGCTTTATCGCTCGCTGCGTGAGCAGCTTGAACTCAACGGCGAATATGCGTGTCAGGGACGGCATGACACGGCGTCGGCGCTGAGCGAGCTGCGCCAGACGCCTTATGATTTATTGATCCTTGATGCAGGCCTGCCGGATGCGGAGGGTGGCGTGTTTTGCACGCGCTTGCGTGACGAAGGTTTCAAACTGCCGATCATCATGCTCGCGGACGCTATGAGCGATGAGGATGCGATATCGGGGCTTGAGGCGGGTGCGAGCGATTATGTGGTGAAGCCCTTTCGTTTCGGGGTTTTGCTCGGCCGTATCCGCACGCAACTGCGCGCGCATGAGCAAAGCGAAGAAACCGCCTTCACCATAGGGCCTTATGTGTTCCGGCCGGCGGCCAAGACGCTTGTTGATCAGGACGAGCGCAAAGTGCGGCTCACGGAAAAAGAATCCAATATTCTGAAATATCTTTTGCGTGCCGGTGAGACGGTGGTCGGGCGCGAAGAATTGCTGGCGGAAGTCTGGGGCTATAATTCCGGTGTGACGACGCATACGCTGGAGACGCATATTTACCGGCTGCGGCAGAAGATTGAAGCGGATCCGTCAAAGGCCACGATCCTTGTGACGGATGCGGGCGGCTATAAGCTCGTGCCGTAGGAAAAATTCGGGGAGTGAAGGCGATGAGCGATGTGATGAAGCTGGCTGAAAAATTTGTGTCAGCGATTGAGGCGGGTGATATTGAGGCGGTCAAGGACTGCTACGCGCCTGATGCGCAGATCTGGCATAATTTTGATGATGTCAATCAGAGCGTCACAGATAATCTGAAAGTGCTGAAATGGATGTCAGGCGTTTTATCTGACCGGCACTATGCGATTTTGCGCCGCGTGGAAATTCCCGGCGGCTATATGCAGCAGCATGTGCTGCACGGCAAATTGAAAAACGGTGCGCCGTTTTCGATGTCGGCCTGTCTCGTTATTCAGGTGGAAGACGGACGCATCAAGCGGCTGGAAGAATATCTCGACGTCGCGCAAGCGGCCGCGTTGCGGGCTTAAGCGTCGGCCTCCACACGGGCGGTGAGCTGATAGGCCTCGATAAATTCAGGCGGCATGCGCGTTGCCTTGCCGCTTTCGATATTGATGCAGACAAATTCAGACATGCCGCGCAAAAGGGTGACGCCGGTTGTCGCTTTGATGAATTGAAAGCGACGGCGCAGACGCAGGCGTTTGTCATTGCCGGTGATCCATGTGGCGCAGAGGATTTTATCGCCTTCATGGGAGGCCGCCAGATAGTCCATCTCGTGACGGCGGACGACCATGCCGCGATTTAGTTTTTTGTAGGTCGCAAAGTCGAGGCCCAGTGCCTTTGAGTGTTCCCAGGCGGTGCGCGCCATGAAGCTCAGATAAACGACATTGTTCGTGTGCTGAAAGTCGTCAATATGCTGCGGCTCGACCGTGATCTCATAAATGAAGGGATCGGGATGGTCCCAGATGGGTGCTGATACGGGGAGGTCCGGCATGGGCTTTGCCTTCAGGGGTCAGGGCGCAAATATCCCTGTTGTCTTAGCGTCTGCCTTTGTTTCCTGCAATGGCGGGACGGGCCCCAATGGGTTATCTTTGCCCCATGAGTTTGAAATCGATCATTGCTTTGCTGCGCCGTCATGACCTCTTTGCGGGTCTCGCCGATCCGCGCCTTGAGGTCATTGCCTTTACAGCAGAGCGCGTCACATTTGCGGCGGGCGAGTTGCTGTTTGAGGCAGGCGAAGAGGGGCAGGATGCGCTGCTTATTCTGACGGGGTCAGCGCTGATGGGTGAGGGCACGCGGGTTGAAGCGGGCGATCTCATTGGTGAGGCGGCGTTGCTCGCCATGGGGTCTGAAGGTGCGACGCGGCGGGCGTCTGTGCGCGCACAAAGTCCGGTTGAAGCCCTGTCGGTGAGCCGCTATCTCTTTCAGCGCCTGATGCAGGAATTTCCTGAAATGGCCGGTGCGGTGGCCGGTGCGCTGACGCGGCGGCTGGCGCAATCGACACAGGAAATGCAATTTCTGGCGCGGGATATGGCGCTGGCACAGGTCACAAGAACCAGCAGGCAGAGATGATGAGTGACGGCGAGAGCGCGAAGGCCATAATTCCCGAAGGTAACTGGCCGCCGAATATTCTGGCGGTGTTCAAACGCATGGCCCCGGCGAGCAAATATTTAGGCCTTGAGATTGTGGCGGCTGACGCCGAGGCGCGCACGGTTGAAGTTGTGTTCAATGCCGGTCCTGAACTTTGCAATATGTGGGGCGGCATTCAGGGTGGCATGGTCGCGGCCATGCTTGACGATGTGATGTCGCTTGCTGTCGGGCTTGACCTTGAATGGGGTCAGATCAGCCCGACGCTGGAACTCAAAGTGTCAATGCTGGCGCCGTCACGCCCCGGGCGCATTACCGGGCGCGGGCGCGTGATCAAGCGCGGCAAGTCGGTCGGGTTCATTGAAGGTGAATTGCTGGATGCGGACGGCACATTGCTTGCGACCGCCAGTTCGACGGCGACGTTTGTGACGCTGAAGCGCAAAGAAAAACCGGCGGCTGAATAGGCCTAATCAAGCGTAGGCATTCGCTTCAAAATAGCTGCGGGCTTTGGCGGTGAGGTTTGTTTCAAACAGCGCAAAGTGATGGCGGATGCCGGCGTTCAGGGTCATGCGGTCGAGTTTGACGACGCGGCGTGTCTCGCGCAGGAAGCTCGGCCAATAGCGGATGACCATCCAGACATTGTCGGCTAGGGGTGCAATTTCATCTTCCGGGATCGCGAGATGTTTCGCCTCGATCATGTGGCGATACATTTTTTGCAGGATCGCCGTTGTCTGCTCATAGACGCGGGCGACTTTGCTTTCGAGCTCGGTGTCGGTGCGGCCGAATTCGGCCTGGTCGCGATAGAGAAACTGATATTCCCAGACCTCTTCAAACATCAACCGGTTGAAATGGGCGTATGCGTCGAGCACGGTTTCGGGTGTTGATTTGATGGCGAGGCGCGTATCGATCCGGCGGATCAGCGCGTGCTGGTGGGTTTTGACGAGGTCTTTCTTGGTGCGGAAGTGATACCAGAGATTGCCTTCCGAAATGCCGACCTCTTCGGAGATGCGCGCGGTTGTCACCGTGTCATAGCCGTTTTCATTAAAGAGGCGGAGGCTCGCCACGAGGATGCGGTCTTTGGTTTTGGAAGCCATCGCGTCACAGTCTCTGATCAATCAGCAAATGGACGGCGCAGGCGCAAAAGTCGCGCGGGGCCCGTTTGCCGGTTTTTATGAAATCGGTGAGCGGATTTTGGCCTCTCGGCGTTCTAGGGTCAATACCCTAGATTTCTCAGCCTCAGGCGGATCCGTTCAGAGGGCGAAAGAGACGATGACGGGTACATGGTCAGAGGCCCGCTCCCATCCCCTTGCTTCCCTGAGCACGGTCATTTCCTTTGCCGTTTCGCCCAATGCGGGCGTCACCCAGACATGGTCGAGGCGGCGGCCTTTGTCGGCGGCGTCCCAGTCTTTGGCGCGGTAGGACCACCAAGAATAGAGCTTTTCCGGCGGCTTCACGAAAAGGCGCATCACATCGACCCAGCTATGGGAGGCGATGATCTCGTTCATCAGGTCCACTTCGACGGGCGTGTGGCTGACGATTTTCAGGAGCTGTTTGTGCGACCAGACATCGTGCTCATGCGGCGCGACATTGAGGTCGCCGACCAGCACCATGCGGGCGTCTGATTTTTTCTTGTGGCTTTTGAACCAGTCCACCATCTCGCGCATGAAGGCGAGTTTGTGCGCAAATTTTTCGTTGATCTCAGGGTCGGGCTCATCGCCGCCTGCGGGGACGTAGAAATTATGAATGGTGAGGCCGCCGGGAATATCCAGCTCGACCGAGATGTGGCGCGCATCGCCCTTGGCGCAGAAGTCGCGCTTGTCGAATTTCAGGAACGGGATGCGGCTCACTATAGCGACGCCGTGATAGCCCTTCTGGCCGTGGATGGCGACATGGGTGTAGCCCGCTTTGTGAAAGTCTTTGAGCGGGAAGGCATCATCCACGCATTTGATTTCCTGCAGGCACAGCACGTCGGGCTTGTGATCAGTGAGGAGTTTCTTGACCAGTTCGATCCGTAAGCGGACGGAATTGATGTTCCAGGTCGCAATTTTGACGGTGCGTTTGGCCATGGGAGTCTCGCGTGAAGGGAAATCTAAAAAAGGTTGAAGCTCAGGCCCGCCAGACCGATGGGCCAGCGGCCATGGGTGAAGAGGGCAAATTTTTTGTGAAACGGATGGCTTGGATCTTCCTCGGCGATGAGCGCGAGGACCGCATTATGGGCTGACTGAATGGCGGCACCGACGGCTGCGTTCAAAAGCTCATCATCATCAATGTCGGAAAAAGCGGCGGCTTCGCGCACGGCGGCACGGATGCGCTCACTCAGAACGGCAGAGACATGCGTCAGCGCGATGGTGAGACCGTGTTCGGAGAGGCGCTCCAGAGCTTCATAGGCGAGGCTCGCGCGCAGGCCTTCTTCGGCCTCCCATTGGGCGGTGTCAAAGTCGAGACCGCTTGCTGCATCGAGCGCGTCGGCCCACTCGGTGACACGGGCAACCGATGCGTCGGGAAAACCCAGTCCGTCGAGATAGGCCTGGGCGAGTGATTTGATATTGCGGTCGAGCGGCTTGCCGAGATTGGCAAACCACGGCATCAGCGCTGCCTCTTCGGCAAAGGCGCGCACGCCGCGCAGCAGCGGAATTTCTTCTTCCAGCGCGTCGAGATCGTCGTCGCTCAGGACGATATGGTCTTCGGTGTCATCGTCATCATCATGCATGGGGATGCTTATACGCGAGGTGCGTCCGGAGGGCTGTGATTTTTTGGTTTTGACGGGGCCAGATAAGCCGACGCCCCGATATGTTTTTATTCTGACGGGACGCTGAAAAAGCCAGCGCCCCGTCGGGGGGATGACGGGGCGCGGCCGCGCTAACTGTTGCGCTGGCATCGGGAGGGGACTTCCGACGCCTCGGAGGTGAGCACCACTTCGACGAGCGGGGGGCAGATCGTCTGGTGGCTAAACACGCTCACTTCTCATGGACAAGAGATAGGCTTCTCAAAGGCTCTGTTCAATGGGTCGCGTTAGGTTCTCTTAAAGAACTGTAAACTCGACATTTTTCCCAATTTTATCTTGTTTTTCCGATACTTGCCGTAGGGTCTTGTAGTGAATTAGACGCCATTACTGCCATTAGATCTTAAAAATATTCACGTTCTGAAGAAGTGAACTTCCGTTCAGATGACGCTGATCTCTTTGGCGATGAGGTCAATGCAGTGGCGGGCGAGGCCGAAAAGTTCGTCCATTTCAGCTTCCGTGATGACCAAAGGCGGGCTTAAAACCATCGTGTCGCCGATGGCGCGCATGATCAGTCCATTGGCAAAACAGTGTTTACGGCAGCGATAGCCGACACCGAGATCTTCGGCGAAGCGCTCACGGGTCTTTTTGTTTTTGACGAGTTCAATCGCGCCGATCATGCCCATCCCGCGTGTCTCGCCGACAAGGGGGTGGTCGGCGAGTTCAGCGAGCTTCTTCTGGAAATAAGCGCCGGACGCGCCGCCTGCTTTTTCGACGAGCTGTTCTTTTTGTATCAGCTCAAGATTGGCGAGCGCCACGGCGGCAGCGACGGGATGACCGGAATAGGTGAAGCCGTGCGACCATTCTTCGTCTGAATTGAACAGAACATCGCCGATTTTGGGGCCGAGACCGACCGCGGCAATCGGCTGATAGCCCGATGACAGACCCTTGGCCATGTTGATCATGTCAGGTGCGATGCCGAGCGTGTCGGAGCCGAACCATTGGCCGGTGCGCCCGAAGCCGCAGATCACTTCATCGACATGCAAGAGCACATCGTATTTCTCGCAGATGCGATTGATCTCGCCCCAATAGGTTGAGGGCGGGATGATGAGACCGCCGGCACCCTGAATGGGTTCGGCGACGAAGGCGGCGACATTTTCAGGCCCCAGTTCCAGAATTTTATCTTCGAGCGCGCGGGCTGTTTTGATACCGAAATCTTCGCGGCTCATATCGCCGCCTTTGCCGTACCAGTCGGGACAGGCGATATGGACAAAGCCCGGCAGCGGCAGATCGGCCTGCGGGTGCATTGACGTGAGGCCCGACAGAGAGGCCGCCGCCAGCGTGACGCCGTGATAGGCCTTGTCGCGGGCGATGATGACTTTCTTTTTCGGCTGCTTCTTCAGGTTCCAATAATAGCGGATGATTTTCACCGCGCTGTCATTGCCTTCAGAGCCCGAATTGGCAAAGAAGAAACGCTCAATGCCTTTGGGTGTGACTTCGGCAAGCTTGGCGGACAGCTCGGCCACATAGGGATGCGTTGTCTGAAAGAAGGTGTTGTAGAAGGGGAGTTCCTTTAGCGCCTTGTAGCCTGCCTCGGCCAGCTCCTCGCGGCCATAGCCGACCTGCACGCACCAGAGACCGGCCATGCCATCGAGAAGGCGGTTGCCTTCGCTGTCGTAAATATAAACGCCCTTGGCCTTGGTGATGACGCGCGCGCCGGTGGCGGCGAGTTCTTTATGCGTCGTGAAGGGATGCAAGTGGTGCGCGGCATCCATCTCCTGCCAGCGTTTCGTTTGGTTTGATTTGGCGATTGGTGCAGACATGAAAATCTCTCCGGTGATCCGTGAATTTGAAAAGGCGGACGGGGGCGGAGATTTTTCTACGGGTTGTAGCCGATGCGCGCGCAGAGGATCAGAAGCTCGTGCTTCTGAAGGCGCTTCATATGGGTAAGGCTGTGCAACATGAATTAAGCCTATAGAAAAGGTAGGTTCAAGGCCAGTCCCCAGAAGCGCAAACTTCAATAGAGAAGTAGCCAACATGTTATTGAAGCATGCACAGCTTTCGCAAAATGGGCGCTAATGCGTTTTGCATTTGGCTTTTTCCATCCAGGTATTTTGCTTTTTAGCCAGTATTGGTCGACCGACGGCGAGGAATTTTTCACCGGCCAGTTTGTAGTGCTCACAGGCCTTACTCTTTTCCCCACTCTCTTGCTCAAACCTTGCCAGACTGGATTCACAAAACGCCACTTCTTCCTGTGCACCCAAATTATCGTAGATTTTTGAGCAGGCTGCGGCATGTTCCTGTCCAAGTGCGGGTATCCCCTCCAGCGCATATTTGCCGGTTGCTGTGCGATGTGAGGCGGCGATCAGGCGCGGAGATTTACTGGATTTTGCAAGGGACAATACTTGCGCGGCGAGAGCCGGATCATTTATGCGGGCTTGCCAGAGCAACTGTGTTGCTTCGAGCTCCTGTTCAGTGGCATTGGTTTTTTTGAACAAGGCGACGGCTTCCGTAAGGCTGAACTCCATTGCTTCGTCAAAACGTTGTTCAAACACCTGACGACGTGCGCGCCGCAAATGGGCGTGCGCCACTTTCATTTCATCATCGGTCTTAATCGCAGCTGAGAGAAACCTAAGCAAACTTTGAGTGGCCTCATGTGGTCGTTTTTGACGGAGATAGATGAGGCTTAAGTTTTCCTCAGCTTCAGCAACTGCGGAATAGTTTTGTTTGGCGAGTGCCCCGTCTCTCCGCCTTAGGGCTTCACCAAGCGGTCCGTCAGCGGCGTCAAATTCCAGATTTCGGGTTAGCATGTCGGAGGTTTCTGGTGCGATGGCAAGATAGCCTGACTGTGTATAGTTGTCTTTGGCCTTCATATAGTTTGAGCGTGCTTCCTGAAACTTCCTGTCACGTTCGTACCATGCACCGAGCGCCAGAAATGCATCCCCCATCGCTCGCTCATTGCCAAGTCTTGTCGCGTAGCCCAGCGATTTATTTATCAGCTCCAATTCCTGTGGCGTGTCCTTCGGAGTATCCGCACCGTCGATACGGTAGCGCTCCTGACGTGATCGAATTGTGTCATAGCCCTGCAACTGCATAATTGTCTGGTTGAATTCGGCTTCTATCGCAACAGGGTCCTGATGTGCTTGGATCAATCGGGCATTGGGGGATGTTGAGATTGGTTGGCGCGTGGACTTGAGGAGCTCTGTCAGGGATGTGCTGAGACGCGTCAGCGTGGTTGCATTTGTTTTCTTGTAAGCCTCATTAGTCTTGAGGGCTTGTTCGCAGTTGCTGAAAGCGCGTTTGAAAAGATCGGGAGAACGGCTTTGATTTGTACTCAATGCCGCACCAGTAAGCGCAAAGCAAAGATCGGCTTGTGTTGCAGCGCGCGACTTTGCATCGTGCGCACGAGTAAAAATTTCATAGCGATAACTGATGAGTATTGTCCTGGAGGATTTATCCTTCTCCAACTCCCTGACGGCCTCATGCAACCTGTCGAGTGGTTCGGCGGCAACTAATTTATCCGCTTCCGACAAAAGGCGGGCGGCCTCGGCCTTTGTGGCATTCGCTACATTCTTTTTCTCGTTTAATGCATAGGTGAAGATAACGGCTGTACCACGGCTTTCGATAAATTTGCCGAGGGTGCGGAATTTTCCAATGCTATCGCGGAAATCTTGATAAGCATCATGCGTGGTTGTTTTGTCAGATGAAGTGGTAGGTGCTGCTTTGATCTCAAAAATAAGTGCTCCAGCCTGCGCGTCGAACCATCGATCTCGTTCTGAAGCGTGAGCGGTCCCAAGGGTGAGCCATAAGCCAAACAGAAATGATCCGACCACGAGATACCGCCGATTTAATCCATTCGGCATTCGCTGAGACATATTGACCATTATGTGCGGCCCTTGATCCGATAGCTGATGATTGTTTTACGGATAATGATAGGGACTGGTCGAATGCGATGCTAGCCCCTGCAGGCGTGTCGGACGTTGCTGAAAAGCCAAAATCCGCCCATCAATCCTGCCGCGCCGCCCATGGCCAAGACCGATAGGCCGGGTCCATAACCCATCTTCACGCCGACTGTGTACGGGCCCCATAAAGAGAGCGGGAGCAATGGTATGACAATGATCATAACCGGAAGTATCAGAGTTACAGAACTCAACACTATCAGGAAGATCGCAATCCTGTGCTTGGTGCGATTGGACAATTTTCGCTGCCCTCAATGTCAGGTGGTGAAATCTGCAGTCAGACGTTCAAGAGCAAATGCTCGCGCTCCCATGCCGAGATCACCTGCTGGTAGGCTTCGTGTTCGGTGTGTTTGACGTCGAGATAGACCGTCACGAAATCATGGCCCAGCACTTCTTTCAAATCTGAGGATGTGCGCAGATTGTCGAGGGCATCGAGGAGATGGCGCGGCAGCGCGTAACGTTTGCTCTCATACGCATTGCCCTTCATTTCCTTGGTCGGCACCAGCCCGTTTTCCATGCCGATATAACCGCAGGCAAGCGAGGCGGCGATGGCGAGATAGGGGTTGCTGTCTGCACCCGGCACGCGGTTTTCAATGCGGCGCGCGGAGCGCTTGGCTTCGGGGACGCGCAAGCCCACGGTGCGGTTTTCGTGGCCCCAATGGGTGTTGATGGGGGCCGCCAAGTCGCGGACGATGCGGCGGTAGGAGTTCACGTTGGGCGCGATCAGGGCCATGGCGGCGGGCAGATGTTTTTGAAGTCCTGCGATGTAGGACAGGAAAAGTTTTGTGTCGCGGCCTTGCTTGGTTGAAAAGAGATTTTCGCCTGTGTCCACGTCCACCAATGATTGATGGATGTGCATGGCGCTGCCGGGTTCGCCTTCGTAAGGTTTCGCCATGAAGGTTGCATAGATGCCGTGCTTCATCGCGGCCTGACGCATGGTGCGTTTGAACAAGAAAGCCTGGTCTGCAATTTCGAGCGCGTCGCCGTGATCGAAATTGATCTCGACCTGCGCGGCACCTGCTTCATGGATCAGCGTGTCGATGTCCAGATCCTGCGCTTCGCAGAAATCATACATGTCCTCAAAGATCGGATCGAATTCGTTGACGGCGTCGATGCCGTAAGATTGGCGCGCGTTTTCCTGACGACCATTGGTGCCGATCGGCGGCTCCAGCGGATAATCAGGGTCGATGTTTTTAGCGGCGAGATAGAATTCAACTTCCGGTGCGACAACGGGCTGCCAGCCGCGCGCTTCGTAGAGGGCGAGCACTTTGCGCAGCACGTTACGCGGTGCGATCGAGACGGGTGTGCCGTCGCGGTTGTTGGCATCGCAAATGATCTGGGCAGTCGGCTCGCTATACCATGGCACGATGCGGACGGTGGTCGGATCAGGATCTAGCACGATGTCGGGTTCGATATCGGACAGCGCCGTGCTGTCGATGAAATCGCCGGTGACGGTCTGGCCGAAGATCGATTCAGGCAAGCGCAATGTGCGTTCGCCGAGGCTTGAAATGAATTTGCGCGTGGGGAGGATTTTACCCCGCGCAATGCCGGCCATGTCTGTCACCATCACTTCGACTTCGGTGACGCGGCGGTCTTTCAGCCATTTGGTGAGATCGTCTTTGGTTTTAACCGTATCGTTGCCCGTCATGGGGCACCATCGCTTTTCTGTTGCGCGTCAACTGCGCGGGGAAAGGGGCGCGACTAGAGTGCAGGAACCAAGGCTGCCTCGCGCACGGCATCACCAAAGGCTTTGAATAATTTTTGCGAGACGGGATTGTCCCAGTATTTCCACTCAGGATGCCATTGCACACCGAGGGTGAAATTTTTGGCATCGCGGATAGAGGCGGCTTCGACCGTGCCGTCCAATGCGCGGGCTTCAATGAGAAAGCGGTCGGCAGGGCGCGCGATGCCCTGACCGTGAAGCGAGTTCACTTTGACCGATGAGGTGCCGAGAAGTTTTTGCAAGCTGCCGCCTTGCGTCAGCGTGATGTCATGGGCGGGCGCGTATTGCGTGTCGAGGGGTGCGTCTTTGTCTTCGCGGTGGTCAAAGCGCGGGGCGTAGCCGGGGTCTGAGGGCACTTCATGGATGTGCTGGTGGAGTGAACCGCCAAAAGCGACGTTCAATTCCTGAAAGCCACGGCAGACGCAGAACAAGGGGACGGCGCGGTCAACACAGGCGCGGATCAAATCGAGCGTCAGCGTGTCGCGTTGTTCATCAAGCATCACGCCTTCACGCGGGGGCAGTCCTTCATAATGTTTAGGGTGCACATTTGAATGGGAACCCGTGAGGAAGATGCCATCGCAAAGGGCAAAAATATCGTCAAGTTCGGCTTCGATGTCGAAGCGACCGGCCTCGGCGGCAAAGCGCGGTACGGGCAGGAGGATGGGGCGTGTGTCAGCCCCGCGATCCACCGCGGCGAGATATTTCTCGCCGACGGCGTGAAAGGGATGCGGGCCCAGCATTTTGACATCGCAAGGAATGCCAACGACCGGGCGTCCTGGCGGGCGCTTTTTCGAGCGGGAGGTTTTGGACATGGTGCTCATGCTATTGAGAGGTAACACGGCCCCCCCCGGTTTGGTCAAGCGGGGGAGGGGGAAAACCGCCTCAAATCATGGTGTGAGCATCAGGGGGTACGCATGCCGGGGCGTTGTTCCATGCGGATAACGAAAAGTCCGTTATTGGCCCGGATGCCGTTTTGAATGCTACGTAAAGCGACGGTCGTTTGCAGGCCTTGGGCATCGGTGACGACCCATTGGCGCAATTGCAAGCTCGGCTCATCAAAAACCAGCGTGATGTCGCCGGGGGCATTGCCGCTTTTATCGGCAAGTTTGATGCGCAAAGCGCCCGGCTGGCGCTCGACACTCAGAATCTTCACTTCCTTGGCAAGATCGACGTGTTCTTCAAGGAGAAGGCCCAGAGGCGTGGCGCCGAGGGGATAACGCTGGGTGGCAGAATAGCCGTCTTTGACGGCGACCCATGTGCCGTCGGCGACAACGAGCATTTTCTCGGGCGGCGTATATTCAAAGCGCAGGCGACCGGGGCGGCGCAGGTAGAACTTACCCTCGGCGAGCGAACCGTCCGGACCCACTTGCAGGAAGTTGCCTTCCATGTCGGTGAGCGAGGACATGTAAGCACTCACGCGGTCAATGTCGGTGCGGTCGCTTGCGTTTAGATTTTGTGTCTCGTCAGCATGGGCCGACGTGCTGCCGGCGCTCGCAATGGCCAAGGCGAGAATTGCAATTCCGATGGCCGCGACGGCGGCGAGTGCCATCTGGCGCAGGCGGTATTTGTGATCAAGGTCTCTCATGGCGATAAACATGGGCAGCCTTTGTGGCAAAATCGTGAGACAGGCAGGGCGGTTCAGCGGTGAGTTCGTGGCAGGTTGCCTTTGATCTTTTTATTCCCCTATTACGCCCAACATGTCGCCGATTATTTTTTGGCACCGGCATTTTAGTGGTCGCCGACGAGAATCTCACGCTTGCCCTGATGGTTGGGCGCACTGATGACGCCCTGCTCTTCCATCATTTCAATGAGACGGGCAGCGCGGTTATAGCCGATTTGCAGGCGGCGCTGGATGTAGCTTGTGGAGGCGCGTTTGTCGCGGGCGACGATGGCGACCGCTTTGTCGTAAAGCTCATCGCCTGAGCCGCCTTCGCTGTCCAGCCCGAACATTTCCCCGTTTTCTTCAGGTTCGGCTGTGATCGCTTCGAGATATTCCGGCACGCCCTGACGTTTCAGGAAAGTTACGACCTTCTCGACTTCCTCGTCGGAGACGAAAGGACCATGGACGCGACGGATGCGGCCGCCACCGGCCATGTAGAGCATGTCGCCTTGCCCCAGCAATTGTTCGGCACCCTGCTCGCCCAAAATGGTGCGGCTGTCGATCTTGGAGGTGACCTGAAAGGAAATGCGGGTCGGGAAGTTTGCCTTGATCGTGCCGGTGATGACGTCAACGGACGGGCGCTGCGTCGCTGTGATGATATGGATACCGGCGGCGCGCGCCATCTGGGCGAGGCGCTGGACGGCGGCTTCGATTTCTTTGCCTGCAACCATCATCAGGTCGGCCATTTCATCGACGATGACGACGATGAAGGGCATGGGCGAGAGGTCCATTTCTTCTTCTTCGTAGATCGCCTTACCCGTTTCGCGGTCGAACCCCGTCTGCACTGTGCGGATCAGCACTTCGCCTTTGGCGTCGGCATCGATCACACGGGTGTTGTAACCATCAATGTTCCGTACACCGACTTTTGACATTTTGCGATAGCGGTCTTCCATCTCCTTCACCACCCATTTCAAAGCCACAACGGCTTTTTTGGGTTCGGTGACGACGGGGGCGAGCAGATGCGGGATGCCGTCATAGACGGAGAGTTCCAGCATCTTGGGATCGATCATAATGAGTTTGCACTGGTCAGGTGACAGGCGGTAGAGGATCGACAGGATCATCGTGTTGATGCCGACCGATTTGCCTGAACCCGTGGTGCCCGCAATCAGCAGATGGGGCATGCGGGAGAGATCAGAGACAACGGGTTCGCCGCCGATGTTTTTGCCGAGTGCGAGGGCGAGTTTTTGGGCGGAGCTTTCATAATCCGCTGTTTCGAGCAATTCGCGCAGATACACCATTTCGCGGCGCGCATTGGGGAGTTCAATGCCGATCACATTGCGGCCCGGCACGACGGCGACGCGGGCCGAGACCGCGCTCATGGAGCGCGCAATGTCATCAGCAAGCGCGATGACGCGGGATGATTTGATGCCGGGAGCAGGTTCGAGCTCGTAGAGCGTGACGACAGGGCCGGGACGAACATTGATGATCTCGCCGCGAATACCGAAATCATCGAGCACGCTTTCAAGGAGCCGCGCATTTTGTTCGAAGCTTTCATCGGTGACTTTTTCGAGTGCCTGCTGTTTGGGTTTTGTGAGCAGGCTCAAGGGCGGCAGCTGATAATCGGATGCGGCTTCAAGGGCGAGGCGCGGTTGGGCTTCAAGCCTGGCGCGCTTGGATTCTTTGGACTTGGGGTTGACGCGTGAGACGCGGGGTGCGCGGCCTGACGGGCCAGCCGCATGCACATCGTCCTCGTCCTCTTCATCTTCGTAATTGTCGTCGCTGTCATTGTCGGGCAGATCGTCATCATCGGATGCAGGTTTGACGCGGCCCGTCTTGATGAGAGACGGGGGACGCCTGCCGAAATTATCATTGAGGCGCGCGGCTGCAATTTCTTCGGCGCTGAGACCGCCATATTCACCGCGACGCAAGAGGCGGTCGGTGAGATCGGTGATGCGGTCGGAGACAGCCCAATAGGCAACGCGCAGGCTGCTCGGTTCGACGTCAGGGCGGCGCGGCAATTTTGTTTTGCGTACCGGTACAACAGGTTCTTCTTCGATGTCAGCATCACGGCGGCGACGGCGCAGGGGATAGCTCAGTGTGTCGGCGGCGGGTTCCTCCTCATCATCAGTGCCGCGCCAGTTGCGCAGGCGCTCAATGGCGGCACGTATGTCAGTGATGCTGAGATCGGCAGCAAAGAGCGTGAGCCATGCAGCGACAGGCGCGGTGATGAGGGCCGTGAGCGCGAAGGCGGCCCCGCGTCCCGTGAAACCTGCAAAGGCGCTTTGACCAAAGCCCGCGAGAATGTCACCCAGCACGCCGCCGAACCCAACGCGCGGCGCGAGCGCCCAGAATTTCGCAATCGGGAATGTGGCGAGCAGCGTTGCGGCAAAGAGAGTTGCAAAGAGCCAGGCGGCGACGCGGCGCACGAGCCAGTTCGGCGGCTCATGCAGAAAGAGACGCGTGCCCCATGTGACGGGCGGAATAATGAGGATCAGGCTTGAAAGACCGAGTGTCTGGAACAGGATGTCGGCAATGTAAGCGCCGGGAATGCCGCCCCAATTGCCGATCATTGTGCCGCTGGTTGAATTGTTCCAGCTCGGATCCGTGCTCGTCCAGCTCATCAGCGCGATGAGGCTGAAGAGGCCAAGGGCGATGAGGGAGACACCAAACAGTTCCTCGACGCGGCGGGCGACAAAGTCGCGTACGCTTGCGGGCAGCCAGTCGAGCGGATTGGGCAATCTCACCAATGACCTCCAGCGTGCCCGTGGCGGCACTGCTTTGAGTGCTGCTTTGGACTTTGATTTCTTTTTCGCAGAGCCGCCGCGCGCGGCGCTGCCGATCACAGGATGTCCGCCATGCGCTGCAAGGCTTCTTCAGTTTTGGCTTCACTCTCAACGAGCGCAACACGGATAAAGGCCGTGCCCGGATTGGTGCCACCCTTTTGACCTTTGGGCAAATCACCTGTGGCTCCTGAATCTTCGCGCGAGAGATAGGCTCCCGGCAAGACTTTCACGCCACCCTTGGCCCAGAGATCGCGCGTGGCGGCAACGCCGTCGCCGACATCAAGCCAGAGAAAGAAACCACCAGCGGGACGATAAAAGCCTAAACGATTGCCGAAAATGCGCTCGGCCATGTCGATCTTGCGACGATAGAGGGCGCGGTTTTCAGCGGCGTGTTCATCCTCGTTCCATGCAGCGGCTGAGGCCGCCATCAGGGGCAGCGGCACTTGCGGCGCGGCGATATTGCGGAAGGCACGGAAGCGGCTCATAAATTTTTTATCACCCGCACAAAAGCCGGAGCGAAGCCCCGGCAGGCTCGAACGTTTGGAGAGCGAGTGAAAGACAATGAGATTGTCGAGTGTGCCGTCGAGATCGATTGCGGCCTGCAAAGCGCCCGCAGGTTTTTCGCGGTCGTAAATGTCGGCGTAGCACTCGTCCACCGCGAGGAGGATGTTGTGCTGACGCGCCAAGCGCAGCAGGTTTTTCAGATAGTCGAGGCTCGCGACCGAACCTTGCGGGTTGGCCGGTGAGCAGACATAGATCATCGCGGTGCGGGCCAGGAGCGTGTCGGGGAGTTTATCAAATTCCGGCATGAAGCCATTGTCGCGTGTTGCAGCGACGTAAATCGGTTCGGCACCGGCGGCGAGAGCTGCGGCGGCGTAGCACTGATAAAACGGGTTCGGCATCAGGATGGCGGGACGGGTGCCTGCTTTGGTGACGGGCGTGGCGACAAGGGCTGCGTTGAACAGTGCTTCGCGCGTGCCGTTGACGGGGAGGATCTGTGTTTCGGGGTCGAGGGCACGTCCCGCACCGATCACGTCCTTCAGATCATAACGACGGCCAAGCCAGCCCGCGACGGCGGCGCGGAAATCAGGCGTGCCGATGATGGGCGGGTATTTGCCGAAATCCTTGGCGTTTTCGACAATCGTTTTGGTGATGAAGTCGGGAAAAGGATGCTGCGGTTCGCCCAAAGACATGATGAGCGGCGGCTTTCCCGGCTGGATGCCTTCAATGAGGGCATTCAGACGCGGGAAGGGGCTCTCGGGTAATGTATCGAGACGGAATTCTGCGGTTTGGGGCGCGGCCACGCGTGGCAATCCTGTGCGACAGCCTGCGGAAAACGAAGCAGGCATGGTTAAACTGGCGCGATAGTATCGACAGGGGTTGATCCGGTCCAGTCGGGACCCGATCGGATAATGGGCCCGACCGGTGGAAAAACCTGTGGAGTCTCCGCGCCTTATCCACAAAATTGGATGTAATCCGTTAATCTGTGGTTAACCATGCCCGTTCCGGTGGTGTCAGCGGGCCGGAATATCACTTTCGGGATTGGCACCGATTTTGTGGATCGAGATGTCGGCGCCACGACGTTCTTCCTCAGGCGTCAGGCGAATGCCTATGGTTTTGGCCAATAGGCTGTAGATGACGAGGCCGGAGACGAGCGCGAAAGCCGCACCGCCGAGCGAGCCGATGAGCTGGCTCATGAAGCTCACGCCGCCGATGCCGCCAAGACTTGTCGCTCCGAAGATACCGCAGGCGATGCCGCCCCAAAGGCCGCAGAGACCGTGCAGGGCCCAGACGCCAAGCACGTCGTCGATCTTGGCCTTGTTCTGGCTCCATTCGAACATGACGACAAAGAGCCCGCCTGCGACGCCGCCTGTGATGAGCGCGCCCAGAGGATGCATGAGATCAGAACCGGCGCAGACAGCGACGAGGCCTGCCAATGCACCGTTATGGGTGAAACCCGGATCGTTGCGACCGACAATGAGCGAGACGAGAATGCCGCCGACCATGGCCATCAGCGAGTTCATGGCGACGAGGCCCGAAATGGCGGTGAGCGATTGGGCTGACATGACGTTGAAGCCGAACCAGCCGATGCAGAGAAGCCAGCTGCCGAGCGCCAGCCACGGGATGGACGAAGGCGGGAAAGCGACCAGGCGGCCGTCTTTGGTATAACGGCCGGTGCGGCGGCCGAGCATGATGACGGCACCCAAAGCGAGCCAGCCGCCGATGGCATGGACGACGATGGAGCCTGCAAAATCATGGAAGGTCGCGCCGAAGGTTGTGGCCAACCAGGCCTGAATACCGAAATTGCTGTTCCAGACGAGGCCTTCAAAGAAGGGGTAAACGAGACCGACGATAATGGCGGTGGCGAAAGCCTGTGGCCAGAAGCGGGCGCGTTCGGCAATGCCGCCTGAAATGATCGCAGGGATCGCGGCCGCAAATGTCAGGAGGAAGAAGAATTTGACCAGGTCGCGGCCTTGCGGGGCGAACTGTGCGCCTTCATTGCCGTTGAGGATGGCGGCATTGGCGAAAAAATGGACACCGTAGGCGACGCTGTAGCCGATGAAGAAATAGGCCATGGCGGAGACGGCAAAATCGACCAGAATTTTGACGAGCGCATTGACCTGATTTTTGTGCCTGACCGTGCCGACTTCAAGAAAGGCGAAGCCCGAATGCATGGCGAAAACGAGGATGCCCCCCATGAGTATAAAAAAGACATCGGCGCCGTTGGCGGCGCCGGCAATGGCCGTGCTCATATGCTGCGTTTCCCCTGTGGAGTGACGAATTTTCGGGCGGGTTGCTCTGTCAGAGAGCTTTAACCGTCGCGTCCATCGCCACTTTGATTTGCAAATGCCCAATCAAGCGTCATGCCAACATGATGCACAAAGAAGGGGCAGTTGAAAACGGCGGAATCCGGCGCTTTTCTCAAAGCGTCGGATCGGGCCAATTAGAAATGGTGAATTATGCGCCTATTTTTCGACCACGTTTTTTAGGCAAACGGCGAAAAATAAGGCAGAGCCTTTGTCGTTACTTCTGGTGTGGGCGCCGGACCCTGCTGGGGAAACGCAGAATCCGGCTGGCAGGTTTGAGGCTTGAAGCTTCAGGTCTGGCCCATCACGCAGAGGATCGATCACATAGGACACAAGGCAACTTACGAAGATCCGGTCCGGCGAAAGCCCATGGAAAATCCAAGGAGAGGCGGCCGCCAGCGCGCGGGGTTATTTCAGATCGCGTCGTCGTTGGTTTCGCCGGTGCGGATACGCAGAGCCTGTTCGACGGGAACAACGAAGACTTTGCCGTCGCCGATATTGCCGGTCTTGGCAGCGCCGGAGATGGCGGCAATGGTCTTGTCCACGAGGCCGGTGGCCACGACGACTTCGATTTTGATTTTGGGCAGGAAGTTCACGGCATATTCGGCGCCGCGATAAATTTCCGTCTGACCTTTCTGACGGCCGTAGCCTTTGACTTCAGAGACGGTCAGGCCTTCGATGCCGAGGGCAGTGAGCGCTTCGCGGACATCATCGAGTTTGAATGGCTTCACGATTGCCATGACGAGTTTCATATCGGTTTCCTCATTTGCTTGGCCCCGGATGGCCTCTGCCGCTTGGGGCGCTATGGATCAGAAGCCAGAGACAGATCGGGCCTTTTGGCTCATGTCTGGCGCTGGGTCTGACAGGTGATAATCAAGAACCGTGCCGCACTGAAAAAAAACTATAGGCCTTTGTTTTCGTTTGGCTATTCAAGTTGGCTCAAAGAATTCGTCAAGCACTGCCCATACTTACTTCACGCTAAACTGTGAATATAAAGGCATTTGCTCAGTTGTTGTGCATGACGCATCGCACAAAAAAAGGGCGCTCAACGAAGCTGATATTGAGCGCCCTTATTGTTCTTTGTGCAGAGCGGTTATTGAACCGTTTCGCCGTGAAGGTTGATGTCGAGGCCTTCGACTTCTTCCTGCGGTGAGACGCGCAGACCGAAGAAGATCTTGGTGATCATCAGCAGCACGAAGGTGCCGACGCCTGAGTAAACCAGCGTCCAGACGATGCCTTTGATCTGGATATAGACCTGACCCCAGTTGCCGTCGATGCCGCCGACGGGAACGTCGCCGCCTTTGACAGCCATTGTCGCGAAGACGCCGGTGAGAACCGCACCGACGATGCCGCCGATGCCGTGCACGCCGAAGACGTCGAGCGCATCGTCATAGCCGATGGCGCGCTTCACGCTGGTCGAGGCGATGAAGCAGATGACGCCTGCTGCAAGACCGATCCAGAGACCGCCCATGGGATCAACGAAGCCCGAGGCCGGTGTGATGGCAACGAGACCGGCAACGGCGCCCGAGCACATGCCGAGAAGTGTCGGCTTCTTGTGAACGATCCATTCGGCAAACATCCAACCGAGAACGGCTGTGCCTGTGGCGATCTGCGTGACAACCATGGCCATCGCAGCGCGACCGTCAGCGGCAAGTTCCGAACCGGCGTTGAAGCCGAACCAGCCCACCCACAGAAGGGCGGCACCGATCATGGTCAGCACGACATTGTGCGGGGCCATGTTTTCCGTGCCATAGCCCTTGCGGGGGCCAAGCACGAGGCAGGCAACGAGACCGGCAATACCGGCATTGATGTGAACGACCGTGCCGCCGGCGAAGTCAAGAACGCCAGCTGCAGACAGGAAGCCGCCGCCCCAGACCCAATGGCAAATCGGCGCGTAGATGAAGACGAGCCAAAGTGACATGAAGACGAGGAGCGATGAGAATTTCATGCGGTCAGCAAAGGCACCGGTGATGAGCGCCGGTGTAATGATCGCAAAGGTCATCTGGAAAACCATGAAGAGGCTTTCCGGAATTGTGTAGGAAATTGAACCGACGGTCAGGCCCGCCAGGAACAGACGGTCAAAGCCACCGATATAGGCGTTGACGGCTTCGCTGGGGTTCGCTGTGAAGGCAAGTGAGTAACCGATGACCATCCAGAGGACCGTCATGACGCCGACGATGGCGAAGTTCTGGGCGCTGATCGCCACGACGTTCTTTTTGCGGACCATGCCGCCGTAGAAAAGAGCAAGACCGGGGATCGTCATCAACAGCACGAGGGCGGTCGATGTCAGCATCCAGGCGGTGTCGCCGCTGTTGATTGTGGGCACAACTTCTTCGGCAAAAGCGCCGCCCATTGTTGCGAGCAGTCCCAGCGTTGCCGCTGTCGCCCCCAACGAGAGCTTGGACCAAGCCCCCGTTCCGTTTCTATTCTCGTTCATCCGTCTCTCCATTGACTGCCGGGTCATTGCCCCCCGGCTTCGAAGCGATAGCGCCTTGTCACACACGCCTCAGACGGGCGCATACCGGCACTTGAGGCTATTCGTTCTCAAGAACCGTGCCGAAAGCTCCGGTTTTGGGTAGCGGTTTGATTCTGTTAAGGCTTTCCGAATGTCGGGACATGGGGGGTTCTGCGGAGGCCTATAAAACAGACTAAAAAATAGGCAAAATGAGATTGATGCTTAAATTTTAGGCGAAGTTCTAGGGCGGGTGTCAAAAGGCTGGTTTCCCTGTCTTTCAAGCCCATTGCGCATCCTTTAAGGTTTGCCCAACAGAAGGGGCCGCGCTCAAGAGCCCCTGAGGGGCGAGTGTCCGTTGTCGGCACCCGGAGGGACCAGAGGGAACAAAGAATTTATGGCTATTACAGCAGATGGTATCTGGCCGCGCGTGGTCAGTGTGGCGGCTTGTGCGGTCGTCGTTGTCGGGGTGGTGATTGCCGCCGTCAAATCACATGACAATGCCACGCCGGATGCGGCTGGTATTGCGGTCGGGGAACCTAGTCCGAGTGCTCCGTCTACGGATGAAGCGCGCGGCTTTGCCGATATTGACGGCGCGCGTATTGAGAATGCTGACAGTGAACCCGGCAACTGGCTGGCGCATGGGCGTACTTACGGCGAACAGCGTTTCTCGCCGCTCACCGATATCAACGACAAGAATGTGGGCGAGCTTGGTCTGGCCTGGTCGCTTGAAACGGATACGCATCGCGGTCTTGAAGCGTCCCCCATCGTTGTTGATGGTGTGATGTTCATCACGCTCAACTGGGGCGTTACGATTGCGGTTGATGCGCGTAGCGGCAAAGAGATCTGGCGCTTTGATCCGGAAGTTCCCGGTGAATGGGGGCGCTATGGTTGCTGTGACGTCGTGAATCGCGGCGCGGCGGTCTGGAAGGGCCGTGTCTATGTTGCGAGTTTTGACGGCCATCTTTTTGCGCTTGATGCGAAAGACGGTTCTGTCGTCTGGAAAGTGAAAACCATTCCCGGCTCGCCTTACACATCGACGGGTGCTCCGCGTATCGTCAATGACAAAGTGATTATCGGTAATGGTGGCGCGGAATATGGCGTGCGTGGTTACGTTACGGCTTATGATACGGAAACCGGTGCACAGGTCTGGCGCTTTTATACGGTGCCGGGCGATCCCTCAAAGCCTGTTGAAAATCCTGAGCTCACCAAAGCCATGCCGACATGGAAAGGCGGCGAGTGGTGGAAGCTCGGCGGTGGCGGCACGGCATGGGACTCGATGGTCTATGACGCGAAGTCGAACACGATTTTCATCGGCACCGGTAACGGCTCACCCTGGACGCGCGAAATCCGCTCACCCGGTGGCGGTGATAATCTCTATCTTTCCTCAATTCTCGCGCTTGATCCTGATACCGGTAAAATGAAGTGGTATTATCAGGAAACGCCGGGCGACAACTGGGACTACACATCGACGCAACCTTTGATGATTGCGGATTTGAAGCTCGACGGCAAAGAACGTCACGTTCTGATGCATGCGCCGAAAAATGGTTTCTTCTATGTGCTGGATGCAGAAACAGGCGAGCTTCTGTCGGCGAATAATTATGCGATCGTCACATGGGCCAAAGGCGTTGATTTGAAAACGGGCCGACCGATCGAAGATCCCGCCCTCGCCTTTAACAAGAATGTTGCTTTGGTTCAGCCTTCAGCCAATGGTGCACATAACTGGCATCCGATGGCCTTCAATCCCAACACGGGCCTTGTCTACATTCCCGGACAGGATATTGCTTTTCCCTATTCGCTCGATAAAGAGTGGAAGGAAAAGAACCACTATTCACCTGAAGCCAATTGGTGGAACCTTGGTATTTCATACGAAGATCTCGTCGATACAGTGAACAGTTTTGGTGAATTGCCGCCTGCGGAAGGCTTCCTCAAAGCCTGGGATCCTGTCGCTGGCAAGGTCAAATGGCAGGTTGCTTATCCTGCCGCGCTTAACGGCGGGGTGCTGACAACGGCAGGTAATCTTGTCTTCCAGGGAACGGCTGACGGTCATCTTTATGCGTATAAAGCTGACACGGGCGAGAAGGTCTGGAGCCAAGATATTCAGACAGGTGTTGTCGCGCCGCCCGTCACCTACACGGTTGACGGCGTCCAATATATAGCGGTGCTTGCAGGTTGGGGTGGTGTTAATATCACGTCAGGTGATGCGCGCACGTCCGCCGCAGCGAAATACGGCAATGAGGGCAAGCTCCTCGTTTATAAAATCGGCGGCACAGCGCAGCTTGAAAAGCTCGCGCTGCGTGATCAAACGATCCCCGAATGGCCCGCTCTGACGGCGGATACGGACACGGTGCGCAAGGGCGAAGTTTCTTATGCACGCCATTGCGGCTTCTGCCATGGCTCGGGTGCAATCAGCCCCGGTGTCACGCCGGATCTGCGCCGGATGGATGAAAATATCCGTTCGCATTTCCAGGACATCGTGCGCGGTGGCATGCTGAAGGATAATGGTATGGCGAGTTTTGGAGATCTTCTCTCGGAAGAAGATGCTGAAGCGATCAAATCCTATATTCAGAAACGCGCGATTGAAGATCGTGCGCGGCAAGCCCCTGTGCGCTAAGCGTGCTTGAGCGAAAATGATAAAGGGCGGGCTTTCGGGTCCGCCCTTTTTATTTAGTGCAGGGCTTTTTCAATGGCGGACGCGATACGCAGTAATTTTTCTTCTGTATGCGGAAGGCCCTGAAGCATGAGGCCGACCGGGAGCCCCAATGCGTCGTGACCCACGGGCAGGGTGATGGCGCAAAGGCCGAGCTGATTGGCCAGCGTCGTATTTCGAAGCGCCATGTAGTTGGCCTGGAAATAGTCAGGTCCGCCGTTTTCGATTTTGGCAATGACGGGTGGTGAGATGGCGACCGTCGGCATCAAGACAGCGTCGATACCTGCCGTTGCTTCGAGATAGGCCCGCGCAATGCGTTGCCGTTCGGTGTCTGCTTTTAAAAGATCACGTGCGGTGATTGCGGCCCCTGCCATGACACGGTCATAGACAGGCGGGTAGATTTCATCCTTATGGGCGGCGAGTGTATCTGACCAGAGCTGGTAGGCTTCGGCGACAAGACGTGACGCGCCGCCGCCCCAGGCCAGTGCGCCAATGGCATCAAGTTCAGGGAGCGGCCGTTCGATGATGCGGGCGCCGCCATGCAGGATTTTGCGCAAAGCTGCGTCAACGGCTTCCATGATGCCGGCATCAAGATCGCTCCAGCCGAGACCACCGGCGAGCAAAAGCGATGTGCCGTTGAGCGTCGCACCTGCGAGGTCGGTCTCCTTGCCGCCGGTGAGTAATGAAAAGAGAGAAGCGGCATCGGCGACATTGCGCGCCAGCGGGCCCACTGTGTCGAAGCTTGGCGACAAGGGCACCGTTCCTTTGAGCGAGACACGGCCCGTTGTTGTCTTGAGGCCGACCAGCCCGTTCCAGGCTGACGGGATGCGGACCGAGCCGCCTGTATCTGTGCCGATGGAGCCTGCACATAATCCGCGCGCCAAAGCGACAGCGGCACCGGCGGATGAGCCGCCGGGCACGCGCTCCTGCGCCTTATCAAACGGATTGGCGGGCGTGCCGCATTTGGGATTGATGCCGAGACCGGAAAAAGCAAATTCCGTCATTGCTGTTTTGCCAAGGCAGACAGTGCCTGCGCGTGTCGCGCGGGCGAGCACATCGGCATCGGCCAAGGGTACACGGGTTTTCAGGGAGAGCGAACCTGCGGCGGTCACGGTGCCTGCGCTGTCAAAGAGGTCTTTCCATGAGAGCGGCACACCATCAAGCGGGTGAAGGCGCATGCTCCGTTTGGCACGCTCTGTGGCGGCGGCGGCTTCGGCGCGGGCGCGTGTCTCTGTGAGGCGCATATAGATGCGGTGGCCGGGGTCAAGCTCTTGCGCGCGGGCCAGATAAAATTCGGTGGCCTCAGACGGGGTTAATGCGCCCGTTTCAAATAGCTGGCCGAGACCGAGGGCCGTCTGGTGCGCGTCCATTTTGGTCATTTGAGGTCTTTCGTTCTCCGTCGCCTGAGACTAGGCAGGTCGGACCCTTGCGTCCATATGCGCCCTTAACGAGGCTGGACAATTTCGTGGTTCCGATGAATTGTCGGGTGCATGAGTGGCGAGCAATATCAAAGTGATGTGCTGATTGTGGGCGGAGGCTTAACGGGCCTGCCGCTGGCGCTGGCTTTAGCGCAAGGGGGCTTGAGTGTCACGCTTGTTGATACGCTTGATCCGGCGACCGCTACGGGTGCGGGTTTTGACGGGCGTGTATCGGCGGTTGCTTTTTCGTCATGCCGCATGCTTGGGCAGTTGGGTGTGCTGAAACATCTTGCCGGTCAGATGCAGCCGATCAACGATATTATTGTGTCTGATGGTCGTGTGCGAGAGCCGAGCTCTTCGCTCTTTTTGCATTTCGATCACACAGAAATCGGCGACGAGCCGCTCGGGCATCTCATTGAAAACCGGCATTTGCGGATTGCGCTTCAGCGCGCTGTCGCTGATGAGAAGCGCATCACTATGATTGCGCCCAATGTAGCGACGGATATCCGCTATGGCGGCGATGTGGTCGCGACACTGAAAGATGGCGCGACGGTCAAAGCACGCGTCTGTTTTGCCGCTGACGGGCGCAATTCGCCGACGCGGGTGGCCGCCGGTATCAAAACGGTCGGTTGGGATTACGGCCAGACGGGCATTGTCACAACGGTTGAGCACGAGCGCGACCATGAAGGTGTGGCGCAGGAATATTTTTTACCCAGCGGGCCTTTTGCCATTCTGCCGATGGTCGGACGGCGCGCTTCGCTTGTCTGGACGGAACGCCATGACAGCGCCAAAATTATTCTGGCGCTTGATGAGGATGGCTTTAACGATGAGTTGCGCGCGCGCTTTGGCGATTATCTCGGCGCGTGCCGCGCGGTCGGTCCGCGCTGGTCCTATCCGTTATCACTGCAACTTGCGCGTGACTATGTGCGGCCGCGGATGGCGCTGATCGGAGACGCGGCTCATGCGATCCATCCGATTGCGGGGCAAGGGCTTAATCTTGGTTGGCGCGATGTGGCGGCGGCTGCCGAAGTTGTTATTGAAGCCGCGCGATTGGGACAAGACATCGGCGCATTCGATGTGCTGGAGCGCTATCAGCAATGGCGGCGTTTTGACAATGTGTCTTTGTCATTGCTGATGGATGCGATGAACCGGCTCTTCTCTAATGATATCGGGCCGTTGCGCTTCACGCGCGATCTGGGCCTGGGAATTGTGAACCTGATGGGACCGGCACGGCGTTTGTTCATGCGCCATGCAGGTGGTTCGGTCGGTGAGTTGCCACGTCTTCTCAAAGGCGAGCCGATTTAATTTAATCGCGTGAGAGATTTTTATCGGTGAGCGCGGCGATATAGTCGGCCCAGATCTGATCATGGTCGCGCCCCAGGCGATAGAGTGTGTCCCATGTGAAGAGACCACTGTCGTGGCCATCGCCGAAAATAATGCGCAGGGCGTAATTGCCGACAGGTTCGAGCCGTTCGATCGTCACGTTGCGTTTGCCGGCAACCGTTGTCTTCTGAGCCAGCCCATGGCCCTGTACTTCGGCGGACGGGCTTTCGACACGCAAATATTCAGCGGCCAGGACAAAGACTTTGCCATCGTCGAAGGTGACCGTGAGGTTGCGCTCTGATTTTTTCAGTTTGATTTCGACGGGCCAGACCCGCGGCGCGGCCTCACTCATCGTCGAGCGAGCGGGCTTCATCGGTCAGCATGATCGGAATGCCGTCGCGGATCGGAAAGGCGAGGCGGGCTTTGTCGGAGATCAGTTCCTGACGGTTGCGGTCATAGCGCAAGGTGGTTTTTGTGACAGGGCAGACGAGAATTTCCAGCAATTTCGGATCGACCTCGGCGCGGGCGTCTTGATTGGTGTCGGACATTGGTGATCCTTTTTAGAAACTATTGAACAGTTGTTTCGTGCGAGGCGCTTTGCTGCAAAGCGACTTCGGTGAGCGCGATGAGCATCTGATTGCGGTCCTCAAGTGTTTTGGCTTCAAGCAGCGCTTGCTTTTCGCGCGGACCATAGGGGCTGATGAGCGAGAGTGAATTCACAAGTGTTTCATTGGTTGAAACTTTGATCGTGCGCCAATCTGCTTGCAGCCCGTTGGTGTCGAGATATTCCTTCAACACTTCAAGCAGGCGTTCGCGGCTTACTTTTTCCGTACCGAGTTCCGGTGTCAGATCACCCGCAAACTCATCAAAATCAACAGCGCATTGGCGATAGGGTGTCATCGCCTCAAGTTCGCTTGTGACGCGAAAACGCGCAATACCTGTAAGCGTGATGAGAAGGCGGCCGTCCGGCGTTTCGGTATAGGACGTGAGACGCCCGGCGCAGCCGACTTGCATGAGCAGTGGTTTGTCAGCATCGCGCGCGGGTGTTTTTTCTTCATCCGGTTGAATAAGACCGATGATGCGCGTGCCGCGCAGACAATCATCAATCATTTGCAGATAGCGCGGTTCAAAAATATTGAGCGGCAATTGGCAACGCGGCAATAGCAGCACGCCCGATAGCGGAAATACCGGAATGGTGGCGGGCAGATCTGTGACGCTTGAGTAGCGGTCCGTCGATCCCATGGGGCGCCAATTCCTCTCTTACGAGAACATGATGGACGAAAGACGCCTGCGGCCCCAAAGGGTCACTTCATCTTTTGGTCCATAGGCATCAAAAAATTCGACAAGTTGTTTGCGGGCGGCTTGCTCGTTCCAGTTGCGATCATACTCAAAGCTGATGAGCAATTGCTCGCAGGCACCTTCGCGGTCGCCTTGTGCGTTGAGCGCGAGGGCGAGATTAAAACGCGCTTCGTGATCTTTTGGGTTCTTCTCAATGCGGGTGAGAAATTCTGCTGTGTCGCCGAGAGTTGCTGATTTTTCGGCGAGCGAGAGAGCAGCTTCTGCCGCTTTGATTTCAGCATCACTCTTTGCGTCGGGACGGACAAGGCCGAGTGTTTGACGGGCGCGTTCAAAATCGCCGCTCTCGATATAGCAGCGCGTGAGACCGGCAACGGCGGCGGGATTGCCGGGTTCGATCTGAATGGCGCGACCGAACGCTTGCGCGGCTTGCGCAAGATCATGGTCAGTAGCGGCGGCGCGACCGGCTTCGATCAGTTCTTCGGCGGGCGTCGGACCGATGCCGCCTGCGAGCTTTTCAACAAAGGCACGGACCTGACTTTCGGGCAATGCGCCCATGAAGCCGTCAACGGGCTGGCCATTCTTAAACGCGAAGACGGCGGGGATTGATTGCACACGCAGCTGCTGGGCCACTTCGGGATGGTCGTCGATGTTCATTTTGACGAGGCGGACAGCGCCGCGCGCGGCGAGCACGACTTTTTCGATAATCGGTGTCAGCTGTTTGCAGGGACCGCACCATGGTGCCCAGAAATCGACAATGACGGGCACTTTCGACGAGGCGTCCAGCACGTCACGGGCAAAAGTTTGCGTTGTCGTCTCGATGATGAGATCGGCAGCAGTCAGAGCAGCAGAGGCGGCGGGTTGCCCGATGATCGGTTCCATAGTTTTGGCTTTCGGTCAGTTTCGTCGTCAGCTTAATGTTGCCCAAATGGGAACGAGAGGGGCAGGCGGCAATGGTTTAGCTTCGGGGCATGTGGCTCGCAAGTTTTCGTCAGGTGCCAGCGGCTGCTTCCAGATCAATGATTATAGGCTTATGGCCGGTTGCCGCCACAAAAGCCATCAACGCGTCTTTCGAGATCGCCGTCGTCGCACGGTTATCGAGCGGATGATAGTGGAGACGTTCAAATTCAAGCATCGGGGCGTCAAAAACGGCTGTGACTTTGTGTGCGTGGTCGTTGATGAGAGCGAAGGGGGTGACGGAACCCGGCCGCACACCCAAGGTATCCCAGAGAAGCTCAGCCGTGGCAAAGGAGAGCCTTGCAGCCCCTAGCGGAGCGCCGAGTTGATTGAGACGCAGGGCACGGGCTTCCAGCGTCACCACGAGGAAGAGCGCGCCCTTCTTGTCCTTAAGGAACAGGTTTTTGCAATGGCCGCCCCGGTCCCATGGCGAACCCCAGAGCGCGCGGGCGGCCTGAGCCTCTTCAACCGTATGCAGCGCCTCATGTTCGCGTGTTTCATGCGCAATGCCATGGTCGCTAAGCCAGTCGAGGCAGCCTTCTTTTGTTATGATCGGCTGATTTTGCATGAGACTTCCTCGCATGACGTTACGGGCTGTTCAAGTCCCGCCGCCTTATGGGCGGTGTTTTGGCAAGTCGCTCAATTCGCCGCAGTTTCTTTGTTGCTGCCCCCTTGCAAAGGCCGAAGCTATAGGCCATAAAACGCGCCTTCGGATGCGGGTGTAGCTCAGGGGTAGAGCACAACCTTGCCAAGGTTGGGGTCGAGGGTTCGAATCCCTTCGCCCGCTCCAAAGTCTTAGTTTCTCCAGCTTTATTTGGCTGGGATTAGAGCCGCCCAAGAGGCGGTTTTTGTCTGTCAGGGCTCAAGAAAGCTCTGTACGAAACGAGAAAATGCCCCACAAGAGGCGACTATGACCCAGACCCAGCCCGACACCTGTCCCTGCGCTTCCGGCAAAGCCTTTGCCGAATGCTGCGGTCCCTTTATTTCAGGTACAGCACTGCCGCCGACAGCCGAAGCGCTGATGCGGTCGCGCTATTCGGCCTTTGCCACGGGTGCGATTGATTACCTCGAAGAAACCCTGATGCCCGGCACACGCGGCGATTTTGACCGCGTAGGCGCCACCGAATGGGCCTCGTCCAGTGAATGGACAGGTCTTCTCGTGCGGCATGTCGAAGGCGGCGGGGCAACAGATGCTGAAGGTTATGTTGAATTTGTTGCCCAGTTTCGTCAAAAGGACGAGGACCGTGTGCATCATGAGACAGGCCATTTTGGCCGCCATGACGGACGTTGGTACTATGTGGATGGCTCTATGGGTACCCGACCCCGTATTGTTGTCAAAGTCGGTCGCAATGATCCCTGCATCTGCGGGTCCGGTAAGAAATACAAAAAATGCTGCGGTTTGGCTGCTTAAGCCAATTGTAATTCCGGCTCTTTAGGGTGGCGCGGTCCGCCCCCTGATGATGAGCCGCTATGAATACCCGCCCCGAACAGCCGCTTTTCGATCCGGAACGCTTGCGCGTTTATCCGCGTTTGGCGCTTGTCGTCTATGCACTGGGTGCGATTGCGCTTGTGGCGTTTGCGACTGCAATGATTGACGTGTTCGGTAAGCCGCTTGGCTATGACTTCATCACCTTTTGGGCGGCGTCCAAACTCACGCTGCAAGGTCATGCCGTTGAGGCTTTCGACTATCAGCGTATTTTTATGGCCGAACAGTTGGCTGTACCTGCCAATAAGGTGGTGTTCCTCTGGCACTATCCGCCGATCTATCAACTCCTCATTGCGCCGTTGGCGCTGCTGCCTTACGTCCTGTCCTATTTCGCTTTTGTGGGCACTGGTCTTGCACTTTATGTGGTGACGCTGCGTCCGCTCTTTGATCGCGGATTGGCGATGGGGCGCGACACGACATTTCTCGTGCTCGCTTTTCCTGGCGCCTTCATTTGCGCCTTTCATGGTCAGAATTCGCTGTACTCAACCGTGCTTTTTGTCGGTGGGATGCTGCTGGCCGAACGCGGACGGCCATGGGCGGCCGGATTTGTTCTGGGTTTTCTGATCTATAAGCCGCAGCTTGGTGTTCTTCTGCCGGTTGCCTTTTTGCTGACGGGTCAGTGGCGCCTGATGTTTTCGACAGGTCTCACGGCGCTTGCTATTGGCCTCACCGCAACAGCGGTGTTCGGATTTGAACTTTGGGCCGCTTTCTTTCGCAATACCGAACTTGTGCGTGGCATCATGGAAAATGGTTTTCTCCCCTGGTCCAAAATGCCAAGTGCTTTTGTCTTTTTCCGCGAGCTGGGTCTGCCACAGACGCTCGCTTATGGTGCGCAGGGCCTGACGGCCGTCATGGCGGCGGCCACGATGGCCTATGTCTGGTGGCGGCAGGGTTCGACGCGGATGAGTTGGGCTGTGCTTATTGCGGCGACGCTGCTCATTCCGCCTTACACATTTGACTATGAATTTGCCATTCTGGCGCCGGTGCTGATTATCCTTGGCAGTGATATGGCCAGGCGTGGTGCATCATTTTCCGAAAAGGCATTGTTGGTCGGTCTCTATGTGATGCCGGTGGTGGTTGCGCCGATTGCGGGGGCGACGCATCTTCAGCTTGGCTTCCCGCTTCTCGTGGCAGCGCTTGTCTTTGCGGCCCGCCGCGCGCTTGTGACAGAAGTCCGTGCGCCGAGCCTTCCCACGCCTGCCTCTATATGATCCAATCCGGCCGCGACAAGGCGTGGATAAAAAGCGCCGTTGCCAACAGCGGGGGATTTGGGATTTGGACGGGTTAAAAGACTCTGGTGTCCTGACGGATTTGGGCAATGTGCGTGAAGCGATTGAAAATGACCCGCGACCGGATTCCGCAGACCTGACGCCTCACAAAGCAACGCCGCTTTTGTCCGCAACGGGTGCGTCGGCTGCCGATCTCAAGGGTCAGATTAGCTGGACCTTCTTTCAATGGGCGCGCGACCCTTATGTGATCGTTGTCACGATCTATATTTTCGCGCCTTATTTTTCCAATGTCGTGGTCGGCGATCCCGTACGCGGTCAGACCATCTGGGGTAATATCAATTCGATTGCTGGTTTCATCATCGCCTGCTTCGGTCCCATCCTCGGTGCCATTGCTGACACCGGCGGACGACGCAAACCCTGGCTTATCGGTTTTGTCGCCGTCATGGTGCCTGCGATTTTCGCGCTCTGGTGGGCATTGCCTGCTGCTGACGGCGGGCTCGGTATTTATCAGATCGCGCTTTTGTTCATTGTGATTTCGGTTGCGTTTTCCTTCACCGAGGTTTTTCACAATTCGATGTTGCCCGCGATTGCGCCGCATAACCGCATCGGCTTTTTGTCGGGCATGGCGCTTGCTATGTCCAATGCCGGTGCGCTTCTCATTCTTTGTTTCATGCTTGTTGCCTTCATGTTGCCGGGCTTTGTTGACTGGAGTTTTATTCCGGACAAAGCCTTGTTTGGTCTCGATGTGTCGATGCATGAAAACAGCCGCATCTCCGGTCCTCTGACCGCGATTTGGCTTCTCCTTTTCACTTTACCGCTTTTGTTTTTCACACCTGACGTGAGTCCCAAGGGCAAAATCGATAAGGTAAAAGCAGTGAAAGAAGGCATTGGTCGCGTTATCAAGACGGTCAGACAAGTGCGCCATTATCGCAATGTTGCGACCTATCTTCTGGCACGTATGTTCTTCAATGACGGCCAGACGGCAGTGCTTATTTTCGGCGGTGTTTATGCAGCGGGCGTCTTTAAGTGGGATGCGCTGACGCTCACCATTTACGGTATCATCCTTTCAGTCTTCGCAGTCGGTGGCGGGTTTTTCGGTGGCTGGCTTGATGATCGCTTCGGCTCAAAACGCGCGATCATCACATCGATCGGTGGCACGTCTATTGGCATCGTTCTGGCGGTCTCAATGACGCCCGACACGATCCTCTTTTTCTTCCCCTATGATCTGGCAAGTCCGCCCATTTGGGATTTGCCCTTCTTCCGTACATGGCCTGAGTTGATGTATCTCATCGTCGTGCTTGTCGTTGCAATCTGCATTACTGCAGCTTATGCAAACAGCCGGACGATGCTGGCGCGGATTGCGCCCGCTTCAAAGATGTCGGAGTTTTTTGGGCTCTATGCGCTGTCGGGTACAGCAACTGCCTTTATGGGGCCGCTGCTCGTTGGCACGGTCACCTGGTATTTTGAAAGCCAGCGGGCCGGCTTTGCTTCGATTTTAATCCTGATGTTGATCGGGTTGGGGTTGATGTATTTCGTGCATGAGACCCGTGTGGAGGCGGTTGATTGAGTGATGTGAGAGCAAACGGCGAACCTGCCAGCAATTTGGCGCAGGCCTCATGGGTTTGCTACGAATGGGCGAACCAGCCGTATTTCTCGCTTGTGAATATGTTTCTGTTTGCGCCTTATCTCACCTCGATCGTGATCGGCGATCCGGTGAAAGGTCAGGCGATCTGGGGCTACACGCAAGCGCTGGCCGGTATTATCATTGCGCTGGCAAGTCCGCTTCTCGGTGCGATGGCAGACGCGGCCGGTCCGCGCAAACCCTGGATCGTTGTTTTTACGCTTCTCTGCACGGTTGCCTGCTTCGGTTTGTGGTTTGCGGTGCCGGGTTCACCCGTCTTGCCGGTGCTTGTCTCAATTGTGGTCGCAGCGTCAGCGATGGAATTTGCGATTATTTTTGCTAATGCCATGTTGCCGACGATTGCGTCTGAAAAACGCATCGGACTTTTGTCGGGCATCGGCATCGGTGTCGGGCAATTGGCCGCGATTGTCGCGCTCGTTTTCGTTGTCATTGTTTGGCAATTGCCGGGCGTCGTTGAAGCCTCATTCATTCCTGACGCGCCGCTTTTTGGTCTGTCGCAGGAATTGCACGAGACAGACCGCATTGTCGGACCTGTGTCGGGCCTGTGGTTTTTTGTTTTCATGTTGCCGCTTTTGTTTTTCGTACCCGATCAGGTTCATCGTGGGTTATCGCGCATGGCGGCCGCCAAAGAAGGTGTTGTGCGGCTCGGCCACACCATTGGCAAAGCCTGGCATTTTCGTAATGTGATGCTCTATCTCTTTTCGCGCATGGCTTTTTACGATGGGCTCAATGCGATCTTCGTCTTTGGCGGTATTCTGGCGGCGACGACTTTCAGTTGGGGCGCCAAAGAGATGGCGGCTTATGGATTGTGGGCGACGTTCTTTGCGGCCATTGGTTCTTTTATCGGTGGTTGGGCGGACCAGAAATTCGGGTCGAAGTCCACATTGATGGCAACGCTCGTTCTGGCGCTTGTTTCATTCGTCATGCTGATCTCGATTGATCGCGATCAGATTTTCTTTTTTGTGCATGTTGAAGTGGCGGCAGATGCCGGCGCTTTCACAACCTTGCCGCAATGGATGTTCTTTGCAGCGATTGCTTTCTTTGCACTTGCCGCCGGTCCGGTCATTGCCTCGAGCCGTACGATGCTTGCGCGCATCGCCCCTGTTGAAATGATGACGGAATTTTTTGGACTCTATTCGCTCGCGGGCAAGGCGACGACATTTGTCGCGCCGCTGCTCATCGGCCTTGTGACTTATGAATCCGGTAGCCAACGGATCGGGCTCACAGTCGTGGTGCCGATGATCATTGTCGGCATCATTATGCTTGCTTACGTCAAAGAAGAACGCGCGACAGCGATTGACTGAACGCGCGTTCCTGAATTTCAGACGTGAGGCTTAGTGGCGGAAGTGGCGCATGCCTGTCATGACCATGGCGAGGCCTTTTTCGTCGGCTGCCGCAATCACTTCATCATCACGCATTGAGCCACCAGGCTGAATGACGGCGGTGGCGCCTGCTTCGGCGGCGGAGAGTAATCCATCAGCGAAGGGGAAGAAGGCATCGGATGCGACAACGGAACCGACAGTCGCCGGGATTTTGAGACCTGCTGCGTCGGCGGCGTCCTGTGCTTTGCGCGCTGCAATACGGGCGCTGTCAACGCGGCTCATCTGACCGGCACCGATGCCGACGGTGGCCCCATTTTTCACATAGATGATGGCATTTGATTTCACGTGTTTGCAGACGCGGAAAGCAAACAGAAGGTCTTTCAATTCCTGTTCGGTCGGCTGGCGTTTTGTTACGACCTTGAGATCAGCAAGGGTTACATGGCCATTGTCGCGTGACTGAACGAGCATGCCACCTGCAACTGACTTCACGGTGAGGCCCGGCGACATGGCGTTGGGTAAACCGCCTGTGATAAGGAGGCGCAGGTTTTTCTTGGCACCAATAATGCGGCGCGCGTCTTCATCGGCGTCGGGCGCGATGATGACTTCGGTGAAAATCTTTGAAATCTCTTCCGCCGTTGCGCCGTCGAGTTTGACGTTAGACGCGATGATGCCGCCAAAAGCTGAAACCGTATCGCAGGCAAAGGCGGCGCGATAGGCTTCAACGAGTGTGGCGCCTGTGGCGACGCCGCATGGATTGGCATGTTTGATAATAGCGATGGCGGGGATCTTCGGGTCAAACTCGGCGGCGAGTTCAAAGGCAGCGTCCGTGTCATTGATATTGTTGTAGGAAAGTTCTTTGCCTTGCAACTGCACGGCGGTAGCAACGCCCGGGCGGTTGTCACCGTTTACATAAAAGCTCGCGAGCTGATGGGGGTTTTCGCCATAGCGAAGTGTCTGTTTCAAACGGCCACCGAAAGCGCGGAAATCAGGTGCGGTGTCGTCCAGCGTATCGGCAAACCAGTTTGAGATAGCGGCGTCATATGCGGCGGTGCGGGCGTATGCTTTATGCGCGAGATGTTTGCGTAGAGCCTTTGTTGTGCCGCCCTTGGCTTTGATTTCTTCGATGACGGAAGCGTAGTCGCTGCCTTCGACGATGACGGCGACATAAGCATGATTTTTTGCCGCGGCGCGGATCATCGCCGGTCCGCCGATGTCGATATTCTCGACGCATTCATCGTAAGCCGCACCCTTGGCGACGGTTGCTTCAAAGGGATAGAGATTGACGCAGAGAAGGTCGATGGCCCCGATGCCGTGCGCCTCCATGGCTGCTTTGTGGTCTGCATCGTCACGCACTGCGAGCAACCCGCCATGGACTTTCGGGTGCAATGTTTTCACGCGTCCGTCCATCATTTCAGGAAAGCCGGTGAGGTCGGAAACGTCTTTGACGGGAAGGCCTGCATCCGCAATCGCTTTGGACGTACCGCCGGTTGAGACGAGTTCGACGCCTGCATCGTGGAGTACCCGGGCAAAGTCGATCAGGCCCGTTTTGTCGGAGACGGACAGAAGGGCGCGGCGGACCGGCTGAAGGTCGGCGGCTTCGGGAAGGACTTTGGTCGAGACGGACATGGGGTGCGCTCTTTTTGCTGGCGAGATGAGGCTTTGATGCGGAGGGCGATAGCATAATTTGGGAGGGAGGGCCAAGCTCATCGGTGCAGGAGTATCAAATCCCGCGCTGCGGCAAATGGTTCCTGCGGTTTTCGGCGGACCGGCCCTCTCATTTGCGGGGTAATCCGCGCTAAATTGGCTGAAAATCAACCTCAGGGAGTGCCACAAATGCCGCAAGACATGCTCGCCATGCTCAAATCCATGCCCTTGCCTTTTGCCGAGCTTTTGGGGCTTGAGCTTGTCTCAGCCGAACCCGACAAGGTGGTCGCCCGTCTTCCCGTGCGCAAAGAGCTATGCACCATCCCCGATATTCTCCATGGCGGGGCGATCATGTCGCTCGCTGACACCATCGGCGCGGTGGCGACCATGCTCAATGTGCCGCAAGGCGCGACTACGACGACGATTGAAAGCAAGACCAATTTTCTCGCGGCCATCCCCATCGGCGATGTCGCGGAGGCGACCTGCACACCGCATCATCGCGGCGGACGGCTCATGGTGTGGGAGACAAAAATCCGCCGCGGTGATGGCAAGCTCGCCGCCGTTGTCACGCAAAGCCAACTCGTGATGCGTCCCGACAAGGGCTGACTTTTTAGGCGTCGTCGGTACTTGTGTCGGTCGGTGCGAGATCGGGCAGTTCGAGCGAGGTGGCGGGCGCCTGCTTGTGCTGGCTGCCTGCCTTGCTCGACAGGCGCCGCCAGACCCAGTTTACTTTGGCTTCATCGCGAAAAACTTTGCCGCTCACGACGATTTGTTCAGAGCGCCGCGTCGGCTCGCCTGCGCCGAGATAAATGCTTTCTTCAAGCGTGATGGCAGCTGCGACACCTGCGCTTGCCGCTTTAAACTGCCAGCCGTCACCATTGCCGAGCATCACCAGCACGTTGGAACCGTCATGCGCCAATGAGGCGCGTGCATCAGGATGAAGATGGAAGCGGATGGTGAAGGGGCGCTCTTCCGGAACAGGGTGTGGACGGATGAAATCCATGAGGCGCTTTGGTGCTTCGCTGGCTATGAGAATATCCTCGCCGCGCAACTCTTCGCCCGCCGCGTTTAAAAACAAGCGGCGGCGATGGGTGAGGCCGAATAGTTTTTCATAGCCGTTATGCGCGGCTTCAAGCCAGATGCCTGCATCATTTTCATTGCGGCGGCTCTCGACGCGGCGCGGGCCTTCCATGAGGCGGGTGCCGAGAAGGGCGCGGCCGAATTTGGCGCGCAGGATGCGCGCGGACGACGTGTCAGCGAGCACGAGAGTTGATTGTGCGGCGGTCGCGCGGCTGGCTGCTTCCCAGTCAGGACCAAGTACGCGTGTCGAACCACAATTCACAACAAGACGAGAGCTTTTGATGCTCATTTCAAAGGAGAGACAACCGGCATGCGCCGCGTGGCTGTAGCGTCCGGGCGGTGGTGGACCGGTATCAGCGATGATGATGCTCGGGCCTGCGGCCATGCGCTGATAGCCCGAATGAGGTGCAAAACCGAAGGGACGACCCTTGGTGTCGTCTTGTGCAAGGGCCGCATCAATCGTGCCGTCGATGCCTTCGTTGGACCCATTGAACAATGCCAAACGTCCGTCGCCGTGGCGGAAGAACCGCAGCATCGGCATCATACGGTCAATCGCATCACGGATCGGCTTTGGCACATCGATCTGGCGTTGCGTCAGTGCTTCGCGCAATGAAATAAGATCAAGCAAGATGGAATGCATGGCGGCAGGGTTGCGGCTCACATGGCCGCCATCGGCGAGGATCTGACGGTCAAGCTCGCGGCAGACAAGGTGCAGGCCTTTGTCGAGACGTTTCTGGCCTTCCGACAGGCAGAGACCGGAGAAGGCAAGACCGACTGCTGCAGTAAAGCGCGGCTCACCGGCGGGGGCCATTGAGGCCGTGCGTGCAAGGTGTCTTGCCTGGCGCGCCATGTTGCGCAGCAAAGTTGAGCGGTAGATGAGATCGGAGCCGTCGATGATGAGTGCGCCGTTTGCGACCCATGAGGTGAGACGCCGTCCGATGACATGGGGACGCCAGGCAATGTCATTCCAAGTGCCTGCTTCAATGATCCAACCGGCGACGAGCGTTTGCGCATAGGTGCGAGCGGCATCGCCGCCTGCTGCCGTGAAATGGCGCAACCATGAAAAGCCGTGGAGTTCCTCACTCCATGCTTCTGACGGCGCGGATGCGAGGAAGGGTGAGCTGCCATCGGTTTTGACTTGCCCACCAGGCAGCGACCAGCGGCCATGAAAAAGTGCGTCAGCTGTGTCGGCGCGGCCGGGGCGCAGATCGCGCGGGTAGTGGATCATGTGATCGGGCATTGGTCCGCGCAAAGATTTGCCGTAGAGCCAGCTTGCATAGGCGTGCGCAAGGAGCTTGTCTCGTCCGCGCACGAATGCCGCACCCGCTAAATCAATCGCGCGATTGCCGGGCGGCATTGAAAAATGAGCGGGTTCTGAATGGGGTTCTGTCGCACGCGGGCTTAAGCGCTGTGGGGCTGGCGCGGTCTCGTTATGAGCTTCAGTTTCGGCATGTCTCATCGGGCAATGCTCTTAACTGATGATGTCGCTTTTGGAGCGACAATAAACTTAAGCGCTGTGAATTTAAACACCGTGAACTTAGACGCCGCTGCGTATCTTTGCGATATTGGCGGCATATTGGGCCTCGCCGCCTTTGAAGGTTGCGGTACCTGCAACAAGGACGTCAGCGCCCGCTGCAATGGCGCGGGGCGCTGTTTCGAAATTGATGCCGCCATCGACTTCAAGCTCAATGATGCGACCCGATGCGCTGATCGCGCTGCGGATTGTGGTGATGCGGGCCAATTGGCTTTCAATGAAGCTCTGGCCGCCAAAACCGGGGTTCACGCTCATTATCAGCACGAGGTCGATGTCGTTGAGAAGCGGCCACAGGACTTCCAAGGGCGTTGCAGGATTGAGCACCACGCCCGGCTTCACGCCGGCGGCGCGGATCGCCTGCACGGTGCGGTGCGGATGGGCGCCGGCTTCGGGATGGAACGAGATGATGTCGGCACCCGCCTTGGCAAAGGCGTCGATATAAAGGTCAACCGGCGAGATCATCAGATGGACGTCGAAGGTTTTGCTCGTGTGCGGACGCAGGGCTTTGACGACATCGGGACCGATGGTGATGTTCGGGACAAAATGGCCGTCCATGACGTCGATATGGATATAGTCCGCGCCCGCTTTGTCGATGGCGCGCACTTCTTCGCCGAGGCGTGCAAAATCCGAGGCGAGAATGGACGGGGCAATTTTGATCATTGGCTGTGTGCTCATAGGAACCTCAGAATACCCGATATTGACGGTACTTCTTGGGGTAAACCACTATATCTTGCTCATTTCAGTGCTTAACAGCTTGAATCTTTGCGTGCAAGGATAGACAAAGACCGAAGTTTCATCAGGCCGGAGCGGGCCATGTGACATAATATGGCGCGCGCGGGGGCGTATGGCTATGGACGACAAAGTGAGTGAGACGGGGCCGGCGCTGACCTTTCGCCAAAGCCTCACCTGGACTGCACATCTCTTCAAAGCCGTTATCCGTCAATATCATAAAGATCTCGGTGCGAAGCTCGCGCCGCTCATTGCGCGCGACGCCGTCATTGTCGATGTGGGGGCCCATTCGGGTCAGCATTCCAAGCTCTTTGCCGGTATGGCCCCTGACGGTCACGTCTATGCGTTTGAGCCCGGTGCCTATGCGCGTTCGATTCTGTCGCGCATGGTCCGGCTGCGTGGGCTTTCCAATGTGACGGTCGTGCCCTTCGGCATGTCGGATAAGGCCTCGACCGAAACGCTGCATGTGCCCTTGAAGCGGAGCGGCACAATGGGCTTTGGTCTGTCGCATATCGGGGCGGACAATGATGACGGGCGGGCGACTGCGACCGAGACCATTCAACTCACGACGCTCGATATTTTTGCTGAGGCGCAAAAGCTCACCCGGCTCGATTTTGTTAAAGTCGATATTGAAGGCTGGGAAGCGCATTTTCTTAAAGGCGCGCTCGGTACGATCAAACGGTTACGCCCGATTGTGCTTATTGAAGTCGTTGAACATGTGCTGGCGCGGGCGGGTACGACGCCTGCCGATATCTTCGACGCGATGGCCCCACTCGACTATGTAGCGTTTGAAAATTCAGAGCATGACGGATATGTGATGCGCCGCGTCGAAGGCTTCCGTCATTCGATGGACATAATGTTTGTGCCGTCTGAAAAAGCGCATCTCGTTGACGCTGAGTGATCAGAGTTTGCGTCCGATGCCTTTGATGCCCGCCTTCAGGTCAAATTCAAATTTGATGATCTCAATATCGTGCTCTTTCAGAAAGGCGCGCATATTGGCCTTCGTGAAATAGAGCAAGTGCTGCGGCGGGATGACTGCAAACCACTTGGTGAAATCTTTCGGCACGCTCCAATGGCCCGCATCCGGTGTTGTCACCAGCAGGATCGCGCCCTTGTTCATGCGTTTTGATAAAGCCGCGAAATAGGCATGGACGTCGGGCAGATGCTCGATCATCTCGCTTGAATAGACAAAATCGAAATTGCCAAAGCTCTCGGGCAGTTCTGAAATATCACCGGCATGAAAGCGCGCTTCCGGCACAAAGCCGCGGGCGTATTCAACGCTCTCCTCGTCAATGTCGAGACCATGTGCGTCAAAGCCAAGCTCGACTGCGGCCTTGACGCCTGTGCCGAGATTGCAACCGACGTCAAGAAATTTGTTGCCGGGCGCGAGATGCTTATAGCGCGCGAGACGTTTTTTGGTGCGTGCCACTTTAGCGTCGGCTTTGCTCAGGTAAGGTGCTGATTTGTTGCGACGATAATAGTCGTTAAGTTCGTCGTTGCTCGGCAGGGGATCGACAAAGCGAAATTTGCACGTCGTACACTGGTAGATTTTGTAACTATCTTTTTCGCCGACAAAGACTTTTTCGTCACTCTTGCAAATGATGCAAGTCATAGAATTACCCCGTTCCCCGCGCCTTTATTCAACATTGCAAGTTTCACCGTGTGACGCAAGGCGTTCAACTGACGCGCTTTAAGCGCGCTGCATAAAACCCGTCAAGCCCGCCCGCGTCGCTGAGATGACACGGCAGGGTGCGCAGGTCGCCCGCCTTGGTGATCGCTTCGCTCATACCACCAATTTCATCAGGCGATATAACGACGCGGACAAATTCCGGGTGGTGTTCCAGAAATGTATCGACCTGTTTCACGCCCTCTTCAGGTTCAAGCGAACAGGTGCAATAGATGAGCGTGCCACCGATATTCAGAAGGTCCGCGCTATGGTTGAGCAGGCGTGCCTGTAACATGGCGAGGCGGTCGCGGTCGGCGGCTGACTTTAGGTGCAGCACGTCAGGATGACGGCGCGCGGTGCCCGTTGCTGTGCAGGGTGCGTCAAGCAGGATGAAATCCCATTTACGATCCGGCGCAAATTTTGTTGCGTCCTCTACAATGATCTCGGCTGAGAGTGAGAGACGCGCGAGATTCTGTGTGAGGCGTTCGAGGCGTGGGGCAGAGCGGTCGAGCGCCGTGACGTTTGCGCCGCGCGCCGCGAGCGACAGGGTTTTGCCGCCTGGTGCTGCACAGAGATCGAGCACGTCGCGACCCTTCACATTGCCCAGAAGTTTGACAGGAAGTGCGGCGGCGGCATCCTGCACCCACCATGCGCCTTCATCGAAACCTTCAAGAGCTTCGATACGGCCTGACACGTTCAGGCGCAAAGTACCTGTCGGCAGAATCTGCGCGTTGAGCTTTGTGGCCCATTCATCGCGCCTGCGTTCGTCTTTGACGGTGAGATCGAGCGGTGGCTCACTAAACTGCGCGCGGATGATCTCGCGGGTTTTGATCTCACCGTAAATGCCGATCCAGCTCTTCCAAAGCCACGGCTGAAGTGCGGCGCGTTCGCCGTCGATACCTTCGCGGATTGTTTCGGCTTCACGCAACGCGCGGCGCAGGATGGCGTTGACGAGTGACTTGAAATGCATGGCGTCGCTGTCGCGACCTGCGGCTTCGACTGCGAGATCGACGACGGCATGGGCCTTCACGTCAAGAAAGAAAAGCTCGGCGAGCGCCGTGCGCAAAATGACTTGTGTGAGGCCCGCGCGCGGCGGCAATTTTTTGTCGAGGAGGCGTTTGATGATGAGGTCAATTTCGCCAATATGGCGCAAAGTCGTCGTCGCGATGGCGCGGGCAAAGCCGCGGTCGGCGGGAGCGAGTTTGGCGAGAAGCCCACGCGAGGCTTCATCGGCAAAGGCTTCATCAAGGGCGCGTTTTTGGGTGAGAACCGCTGCCACAAGCCTGTGCGCACCTTGCCTTGCGGCAAGGCCCGCATCTGCGGCTTTGGGTTCGGTCTCTGTTTCGCTCATGGGCGCAGTTTAGAGCATAAGCGGGTCGGAAACGGAAGCGCGGCATTTTGAGCCATATAACGCTCCGCTGACGGATGATCAGCCCCAGGGGCGGCCCGCTTCACGGGCATGTCCGGCGGCAATCTCACGCAGTTTCGCAATACGGTTGGCGGTGGCGGGATGAGTTGAGAAAAGCCGGTCGCGCCCACCCCCGTGCAAGGGATTGATGATGAACATATGGGCACTGGCCGGATTTCTTTCAGCCGCCTGATTGATGGAGCGGTGGGAGGCCACCTCAATTTTTTCCAAGGCAGAAGCGAGCCACAAGGGACGACCCGAAATCTCGGCACCCATGGCGTCTGCTTCATATTCGCGTGTGCGGCTGATTGCCATTTGTACAAGACCTGCGGCCATCGGGGCCAGGATCATCAGCGCCAAAGTGCCGATGATGCCGGTTCGGTTATCGTCTCGCGAGCCGCCGAAGAAGAAGGCGAAATTGGCGAGCATGGAAATTGCGCCGGCAATTGTCGCGGTGATTGTCATGATCAGCGTGTCGCGGTTTTTGATATGGGCGAGTTCATGCGCCAAGACACCGGCGAGTTCTTCCGTTGACAGATTGTTCAGAAGCCCTGTTGTGACAGCGACTGCGGCATTTTCAGGGTTGCGGCCTGTCGCAAAGGCGTTGGGCTGTTCCTGATGCATGATGTAAACGGCGGGCATGGGAAGGCCCGCATTTTCAGAAAGCTGACGCACGAGGCGCACGAGTTGCGGCGCTGCAGCCTCATCCACGGCTTGCGCACCGTGCATGGAGAGAACCATTTTGTCGGACTTCCAATAAGCAAAAAGGTTCATTGCTGCCGCCAAAACAAGCGCAATCATGGCCCCCGACGTGCCGCCGATCAGGGAGCCGATCCCCATGAACAAGGCGGTCATGGCGGCGATCAGGATGAAGGTTTTGGCGCTGTTCATACGGGGTTTGTGGCTTTCAAAAAACTGGTGATAACGGGACTTATCCCTTATATGTGGCTCGCTAACCTGTGCTTCAAGCGAGTGTTTCATGCAAGAGATCGAGCGATTTCGTGACAAGATCGTGTCAGACGCTGCGAGCCGTGCGCTTGCAGAGGCCGAAGAGCGCCGAAAGCTCGCTGACGAAAAAAATAAAAGTAATCCCCGCCCGCGCGAGATCAACGGGCGCAAGGAGACCAGCGACCCGACGCGTTATGGTGACTGGGAAAATAAGGGGATTATTTCCGACTTCTAATTTTCGCCACTCTTATGGGAGATAAGAGGACGGGGAGAAATTGGAACCGGATTTGCCGTATCTCGGAGAGCGACATTCACGCTGGACACTTTGGGCCTCGCTCTTTGCGCGCGGGCTGATTTTGGGCTCCCTCGCGATAGCGGCATGGTTTGGCCTCAATGCGCTGCCGGACAGTATCAATCCGTTTTCACCGATTGAACTCACGAGTGATGTCGGCGCGCTCACCAATCTGAAACTCAGGCTGTTGCAACCGCGCTATGAAGCGTGCCTTGCGACAATAAAACGCCGTTCCATCAGCATTGAACGCAAAGAGATTGTCTCCACCGAGAAAGGGTGCGGCATGGAGAAGGGCATTGTGCTGAAGCAAAGCCCTTTGATCCATGGCAGTCAGCTGGAGCTTACCTGTGGGCTCGGTGCGGCCTTATTGATCTGGGAGCGGAATATTGTCGTGCCGGAATCTGAGGCGCTGCTGGGCTCGCCGGTGACGCGTGTGCGCACTTTTGGCACCTATTCTTGTCGCAATGTGAACCATGCCAAAGCAGGCAGGCGCTCGGCCCATGCGGAAGGCCGCGCTATTGATATTGCGGGCTTTGATCTTGCTGACGGGCGCAAAATTTCAGTCCTGAAAGACTGGGGCAAGGATACGCCGGAGGGGCGCTTTCTTGCCCAGGTGCATGACGGCGCGTGCTCTGTTTTCAACGTCGTGCTGGGACCGGAATATAACGCGCTTCACAAGAACCATTTCCATTTAGACATGTCGCTTTGGAGCGTGTGCAAATAGTTTTTTCTTTGTGTTTTGGCGGTTACGGGCGAGGCGATGCTCGCGCAAGGGCTGGTGCGGGAATATGAGGGCGGTAAACGGTTGTGCTGGTGTGATGTGGCGCAGTCGGCGTTTATTCCATAGGCGGATATATAAGGTTGAGAACTCAGGAACAGGTCGGCTTTCAAATCAATTTGGCGGCAACTTGTATTCGACATTTCGCGGTGAACCCGTTGAAGCGAAATTCCGACAAGCTTTGTCAGGTACGGATTTGTCGCAAATTGTGACTTCTGTCATTGCAAAATCCGCGACGTTCTTCTCATGCTCTTCATGATCGAACATGGCCTGCGTGGTGAGCAAGTCCTCTGATGATGTGCCGTCATTATCGGTTGCCCAGGTTCGCCCCACCGCAATGATTTTTGAACCATCATAAGCTGCAAGAAAACTTATCGCGAAAAAACGTTTGAGCTTGGGATTTACGACCAAGGCTTCGGGTTTGCGCCAACAAGATGAGTTGAAGTGTGCGACTGGTACATTGGCAAGTGGGTCCAAACTAAGTCGCGAATACTTCCAGCTTGCCCCACATTGGTCTCTAAACTGAGTGATCTGGTCGGCCGCGACGGCAGCTTGCTCGTCCTGAGGATGCATGCGCTGGTTGCCGAAAGGTGGAATGATCCCGATTAGAATATTGTCGACTTCGCTCGACATTTTCTTGTCTGTATTTCGGAATTCGATTAGGCGGATTTTGTTTCCATCCTTGGATACGGTATCTGAGACTTGGGCCCAGCCATGAGGGATTGCTACGACGAGTTTTTGATTGGTTTGCGCCAATTCGTATTCGAAATCTTTTGCATAGGCGTTGAGTGGCGCGACCAAGGTGATGATCGCGGCCAAAAGCAATTTGAGTTTCATGTGTTCCCCCAAGAACTGAGGCCGAGTTTAGGGGAATTGAGCGTAGACGGACAAATGATTTGTTTGGAGCGATGCGGAGGGGGCTGAGCTTGTAGCTTACCCCCCTCCCTAGCCCTCCCCCTCAAGGGGGGAGGGGATTTTGGAAATTGCTTTAAGCTTTGTTTTGTCTGTTCTCGACCAAGTCCGTGACGACGCTCGGATCGGCAAGCGTTGAAGTATCGCCCAGATTTGAAAAATCGTCTTCGGCGATTTTGCGCAGGATGCGGCGCATGATTTTGCCCGAGCGGGTTTTGGGCAGGCCCGGTGCGAACTGGATCAAGTCGGGCGACGCGATGGGGCCGATTTCTTTGCGGACCCAGTTCACGAGCTCCTTGCGCAGAGCTTCTGTGGGTTGCTCGCCCGCAATCAAAGTCACATAGGCATAGATGCCCTGACCTTTGATGTCATGGGGGTAGCCGACCACTGCGGCTTCGGCGACTTTCTCGTGCGCCACAAGCGCGCTTTCGACTTCCGCTGTGCCCATGCGATGGCCTGAGACGTTCAGCACATCGTCCACGCGGCCGGTGATCCAATAGTAGCCGTCTTCATCGCGGCGGCAGCCGTCGCCGGTGAAATATTTGCCGGGATATTGGATAAAATAAGTATCGATGAAACGCTGATGGTCGCCATAGACCGAGCGCATCTGGCCCGGCCATGAATCCAGCAGGCAGAGATTGCCGGATGCGGCGCCTTCAAGCACCGCACCTTCTGTGTCAACGAGTTGGGGTTTGACGCCGAAGAAAGGTTTTGTGGCTGAGCCCGGTTTTTGCGCAATCGCGCCCGGCAGCGGGGTGATGAGGATGCCGCCGGTTTCCGTCTGCCACCATGTATCAACGATGGGGCAGCGGCTGTCGCCGACGACGCGGTGATACCAGAGCCATGCTTCGGGATTGATCGGTTCGCCGACCGAGCCGAGGAGACGCAAAGATTTGCGGCTTGTTTTTTTCACAGGTCCTTCGCCGTCGCGCATCAAAGCGCGCAAAGCTGTCGGTGCGGTGTAGAAAATATTGACCTGGTGCTTGTCGATGACTTCCCAGAAGCGCGAGACGTCGGGGTAATTCGGCACGCCTTCAAACATCAGCGTTGTGGCGCCGTTCGCGAGCGGCCCGTAGACGATGTAAGAGTGGCCGGTGACCCAGCCCACATCCGCGGTGCACCAATAGATGTCGCCGTCCTGATAATCGAAAACATATTTATGCGTCATCGCGGCATAGACGATGTAGCCGCCGGTTGTGTGCAGCACGCCCTTTGGCTTGCCGGTCGAGCCTGATGTGTAGAGGATGAAAAGCGGGTCTTCGGCATTCATCACTTCAGCTGCGCAATCGGGCGAGACCTGCGCGCGCGCTTCATCATACCAGACGTCGCGACCGGGTTTCATCGCTACATCGCCTTTGGTGTGGCGGACCGTGATGACGGACGTGACGTCCGGGCATTTGGTCAGCGCTTCATCGGTATTGGCTTTGAGCGGAATTTTTTTGCCGCCGCGCACGCCTTCGTCAGCCGTGACGACAATCGTTGAGGCACAATCGACAATGCGGGTGGCCAAGCTGTCGGGTGAGAAGCCGCCGAAGACGACGGAATGGACCGCGCCGATGCGCGTGCAGGCGAGCATGGCGATGGCCGCTTCCGGGATCATGGGCATATAGATGGTGATGCGGTCGCCTTTTTTGGCACCCTGCGCTTTCAGCACATTGGCAAAGAGCGAGACTTCGGCGTGAAGCTCTTTATAGGTGATCTTTTTTGACTCTTTCGGGTCGTCCCCCTCCCAGATGATCGCGACCTGATCGGCGCGGTCCTTGAGGTGACGATCGAGGCAATTGGCCGAGACGTTGAGCGCGCCGTCCTCATACCATTTGATGAAAAGGTTTTTGGGATCGAAGCTTGTGTTTTTCACTTTCGTGAAAGGTGTGATCCAGTCGATGCGTGAGGCTTCTTCGCGCCAGAACGTGTCGGGGTCTTTGATGCTTGCTTCATAAAGCGCGTTGTAGCGCGTCTCGTCGATGAGGGCGCGGGCTTTCCATTCGTCTGATACAGGGAAAAGTTCGTTTGACATAGATGGTGTCCTCCGTTGCGTCTGACGAATTGTTTTTATGTAGCCATTATGGGTGCGGGGCCCGCGCGGTCAAATGAGGTTTTCGTCCTTGCGCGCGATGTGATGGATGGCGTCGTCGGCATCAAGCGCGGCAATGGCTTCGGGACTCAGGCCGATTTCGGCCAGCACCTCATGTGTCTGCTCGCCGAGTGTCGGCGGATGAAGACGGATATTGGCGGGCGTGGCGGAAAAGCGCACGGGCGGGCGCAGCGCGAAATAGGGTCCGGCATGGGGGTGATCGTAACGCTCAAAAAAGCCTACAGCTTTCAGATGCGGGTCTTCCTGCAGATCATCAAGCCGGTTCATTTTCACAATCGGGATCGAGAGCGGCATCAGGAGATCGAGCCATTCCTCGGTGGTCTTTTGTTCGGTGAGTTCCTCAATCATCGCGTAAAGCTCGCGGATGTTCTGGCCGCGCGCTTTGTAGGTGGCAAAGCGCGGATCGTTTTTGAAAACGCCGGGGCGGCCGGCCTGTTCAAAGAACTGGTCCCATTGCTTGTCGGAATAGGGCAGGAGGCCGATATAGCCGTTCTTGGTTTTGTAAGGACGGCGGTCGGGATTGGTGATGCGGCCGTAGGACCAGGGGCCGGTGGCAGGATCATAGACATGGCCGAAGAAATGTTCGGCGAGCACGAAGCTTGTGACCGCTTCAAACATAGGTACTTCGACAAACTGTCCTTCGCCCGTGCGCTCGCGGTGGAAAAGTGCTGCTGTGATCGCATTGGCCATGAAGAGGCCCGAGACCTTGTCGGCGACGATCGTCGGCATATAGCGCGGCGCGGGATTGCCGTCGGTGCGGCTCAACAGATCGGCGGCGCCGGAGCCTGCCTGAATGAGATCATCGTAAGCGGGCAGGCCCGCATAAGGCCCGTCCGAGCCATAGCCTGCCGCATGCACGAAGACGATGTCGGGTTTCACTTTTTTCACATCTTCATAGCCGAGGCCCAGACGCTTCATGCCGTCATAGCGGATGTTCGATGCGAGCACGTCGGCTGTCGCAATCAGTTGCATCAGCGCATTGATCGCTGATTTTTTGCGCAGGTCGAGCAGAACTGAACGTTTGTTGCGGTTGATGGTGACGAAGATAGGACCGAGATCGGAGGAGGCCCCTTCGGGCACCTTGCCCGCCCAGCGCATGATGTCGCCGCCCTGACCGCCGCCGCCTGTGGGAGAGGGGGCTTCGACCTTGATCACGTCCGCGCCGTAATCGCCGAGCATCTGGGTGGCATAAGCGCCAAAGACAACGGAGGTAAGGTCGATGATGCGCACACCGGCAAGGGGACCTGTGGGCTTGGTGCCCAGTTCTTTTGAGGTGCTCATTCTTTACGGTCTTCCCTGCTCACGCGACTTTTTGGCGTTGGTCTTTTACGGCGCCCAAACATAGAGCATGTCGGGCAGGTTTTCTTCGTTATCGCGCCCGTCGGTTTTTTTCGCAAGCGTGAGGCTGTGACGTTCATAGAAACGTTGCGCGCCGTGATTTTGCTGAAAGCACCAGAGCGCGAAGCCCCGGGGACGCAGCGTTTTCACCGCGTTGAGAAGATGCGTGCCGATGCCCTGACCCTGCGTCAGCGGGTCGATATAGAGGTGGTCGAGATGGGTGTTTTTGTCTGTTTCGTCTGACAGCTCATCGTCGTGATCGTTGATCGCCGCAAAACCGGCAATGTCGTCGGGGGCTGATTGCGTGACGGCGACGAGGACGGTCTGGCTTGCGACCACATGGGCGATGAAGGCGCGCGTGTCCTCGTCTGAGTGGAGGCGGGGGAGATAGGTCATGGCAGCGCGCGCGGCGAGGAAGATGTCCGCAATGGCAGGGGCGTCTGAGGGCAGAGCCGGGCGCAGGAGGGGGATGGGTCTTGTCATTGGGGCCAGTATTTCCCAAAGTTGCATCTTGATTTGTCATGATATAGCTTGATTTGTCAAGATTAGCCCTTTGGAGGTTCATATGACCGCGCGGGAAAAATTTGCGACACAGGCGGACCCTGAGCTTCTGGCTCAGATGCGTGAACTTGCGAAGTCCGAGGGGCGGCAGTTGCAGTCCCTCGTTGAGGATGCATTCCGCGCTTACCTCGCGGCCAAACAAACGGCGCGACCGCGTGACAATGTGATGGCGCATTTCCGCGACAGCGTGAAGCGCAATGGCGAGCTTTATAAGCGTCTGGCGAAATAGCGATGACCGACTATCTGACGATGGTCGAAGCGCTCGCCATGCATGAAGAGCTCATAGAGCTTTATGGCGGTGCGCAGGGCGTGCGCGATATGGGCGCGCTTGAGAGCGCTCTGTTCCGCCCGCAAACGGGTTACTATGACGACGTGATCGCGGAGGCTGCGGCGCTTCTTGAAAGCCTTGCGGTCAATCATCCTTTCATTGATGGAAACAAGCGGATTGCCTTTGCTGTGGCCGATGTGTTCTTGCGGCTCAACGGGTTTGTCTTCGAGGGTGATCCGGTTGAGGCTTACGATTTCATGATCGGGCTGTTTGATGCGGGCACGTTTCGATATGAGCAGTTGGAACCGTGGCTCAGGGCGAATGTGCGGGCGCTCTAGACTGCCGTGCCACGATGTCACATTATCCGTATCGGGATTGAATGTGGTATGATGTAAGCCCATCATTTAATGATGGATGAGGATATAGCCCCAATCGATAAAGCGCCTCAAACCCGACAAATCAATCGGGAAGCAGTTTATGTAACTGTCTCGTCGCTGTTAGTTTTGGCGATAATTTATCTGATGATTTGGATCTCGGGCCCACCGGTCGGCCCGGATGTATATGTGATTTTGATTTCCTTGTTTGTAGCCGCACCCGCCCTTATTGCCCTTCCATTGGCAGATTATTTTGGTGGGATAGAAATTCCGTTTCTGGGTGTCTTGTACTGGATTTCGCTGATTGCTTTAATTGCTGCAAGTATCTATTGGGCTTGGCGGCTGGGTGCCCGGTTGAAAATACCTGATGCGTTCACATTGGGATTTATTATTGCGTCTCTTGGTACTGCCATTGTGTGTGGCATTATCGTCCTTGAGGTTCTTTCGTTACTTATCATTGCTCTTTTCACTTGGAATTTACCGAACGTCGTTGAAAAATCGCTTGGAATTTTACCGTTCATCGCAGTGATTGGTTTTGTCTCAAGTTTGCCGATGGCCTTCATTTGTTCAGCGACATATTTGTGGATGGTCCGTCCACTATTGGTGAAATTGCATCTCGTTGTGCCGCCTTACTCATTGAAACCCGTTCCTTCTAAGGTAAAGGTGAGTGGCAAAGGACGCCCTTCTCTCTGGCCGGAATGATACTCACGGCACCTTCTTCAGCCCCGCCATTTTGCAGACGACTTTCCATTCGGCTTGCGTTACGGGCTGGACGGATAGGCGTGAATTTTTGATGAGCACCATCTCCGCGAGTTCCGGCACGGGTTTCACATCATCAAGTGAGACGGGTTTCGGCAGGTCTTCCACCGCTTCGATGATGACGAGGCCGAATTTCCCTTTTTCATCCGTCGGGTCGGGGCGGTGTTCGCCGATGACGCGGACAATGCCGACCATCGAGCGTTCTTCGACCGAGTGATAGAAGAAGCCGAGGTCGCCCTTCTTCATCAGTTTCATATTGTTGTTGGCCTGATAGTTGCGCACGCCGGTCCAGGGCTCGCCTGCGCTGCCCTTTTTCTTTTGGTCGTCCCAGCTCCAGGTGGAGGGTTCGGATTTAAAAAGCCAATAAGCCATTTTTTTGATCCTTAAATTCTATTTCGCACCAAGCAGCCATTTCCAGGCGCGGATTTCGGCAAGGGCGAAAAGACCTGCCAGCGTGTAGGGGTCGTTTGCCAAAAGCTTTTCGGCGGCGGCGCGGTTTTCAACTTCGATCGCGAGAAGCGAGCCGTTCATCACTGTGCCTTCATCATTTGAGAAAGGTCCGCCCATTCTGACAGTGCCGCTATCGGCCCAATATTTCAGATGCGCCTCGCGTGTTGCGACGCGCAACGGGAAGCTGTCGGGTTTATCTGTGCCGATAATGACGAAAAGCATTTTAGGGGACTCCGGTTTTTAAGAAATTTCGCTTTTGAAGGGGCGGGTGAGAAGCGCAAGTATTGCATCGTCCACGGATGATTGTCCGGTGACGACGCTGGCGACCGCTTCGGCGATGGGCATCTCGATTTTGTGAATTTTACCAAGCCCGACAACGGCGTTGGCGGAGTGCACGCCTTCGGTCACCGCATTGCGCGAGGACATGATCTCGGCAAGCGTTTTGCCTTCACCGAGCGCCAGACCCAATGACATGTTGCGTGATTGGGGTGAGTTGCAGGTGAGGACGAGATCGCCGAGACCGGAAAGGCCTGCGAGTGTTTCAGCGCGCGCACCAAGCGCCAATCCCAACCGCGTCATTTCCGCAAAGCCGCGTGTGGTCAGCGCCGCGCGCGCTGATGCACCGAGTTTTTTGCCCTCGACGATGCCGCAGGCAATGGCGAGCACGTTTTTCACCGCGCCGCCCACTTCCGCGCCGATGAGGTCGGGCGAGTAATAGGGGCGGAATGTCGGAAGGCCGATTGCCTGCATGAGCGCATTAGCAAGCGCCTCGTCAGCGCAGGCAAGCGTGACAGCCGTGGGAAGGCCACGCGCAACTTCGCCCGCGAAGCTCGGACCCGACAGCACGGCGGGTGTGGCAGCGGGGAGCACTTCGGCCAGCACTTCGGTCAGCAATTTATGCGTGCCCTGCTCGACGCCTTTGGCGCAGAGGAGGACGGGCGTGCCCGCTTTCAGATGCGGCCTCAGTGCTTCAAGGCTCGCGCGCATGAATTGCGCAGGCGTCACCATCAGGATCGCACCGGCATCTGCCATTGCGCCCATATCGGATGTGGCGGTGATCGAGGGTTCGAGCGTGATGCCGGGAAGGAATGTTTTGTTTTCGTGCGTGTGGTTCACGCTTTCAACGATCTCGCTCTCGCGCGCCCAAAGCGTCACGCGGCGAGCGGATCCGCTCTCTGTACCTTTGGCACGCGCGCAGACCTGCGCCAGCGCCGTGCCCCATGCGCCTGCACCAACGACGCCGATATGGTCAAACTTCAGCATGTTTATGCTGCACCTGCTAACGATTGAATGATCTGTTTTTTATTCATTGAGATTATTCGCGAGAGGGGAATACAATCATTGTATGAACGCAACCGACATGACACGCCAGAAAATCATCGACGCCGCCAAACGCCGTTTTGCTCACTATGGCTATGGAAAGACGACGATGGCTGACGTTGCCGAAGATTGCGATATGTCGCCTGGTAATCTCTATCGCTATTTTGCGGGCAAGCTTGATATTGCCGAAGAAATCGCGCGCGCCGCCTCGATCCGCACGGTAGAGGAGTTGAGCGAGATATTGCTCGATACAGGCCGCTCGGCTGCCGAGCGCCTGCATGATTTTCTGTTCCATGACCTGCGCGAGACGTTTCACGCGCTGGAAAAAGACCCAAAACTTGTCGAGATGGCGCAAATCATCACGACCGAGCGGCCGCATTTTCACGATGAGGGGCTGGAGCGCGAGCGCGAGGTTCTGTCGCGTATCGTGGAATACGGGGTTCTGTCGGGTGAGTTCCGCGTGTCGAACGCAGAATATGTGGCTGAGATGATTCAAGCCGCGACGCTCAAATTTTCTTATCCGCAGCTCTTTTCAAGCCTTGCGCTTGATCGTCTCGAACGCGAGCTCGAAGGTGTCTATCAGATTATCACCGCCGGCCTCAGGGCTGGTGTGGCAGGTGAGTCTGCCCCACAAAATCTTGTGGAAGCCTGAGCGGTTCTCGCTCTTTCATAAATATTTCTCGCAACTGCAGCAAATCTGAGGAAATGGCTTTTCAGCCATAAGACCCTGATTTTACGCCAATATCACATGTCATAGCAGTGTTATATGTTGCAGCACAGCAACAGTTTTAGATACGACTGAACATTTTTCATTTTGTTCATTGTTTTTTGTTCAGGCTTTCCTTAAATCAACTTTGCCGATGAGAAACCGCCTCTCAACCGGTTCCGGCAATGAAGAATTGCCAAATTGAAATCGCCCCCTCCGGTCCCGAACGGGCCAAAGCACTCTGAAGGAGATACTGCCATGACCGCCACACGTAACCAGATCACATTCGTCGCCGTCACGCTCGCTATCGCTGTTTACGGCTTCGCTCTCATCGCCCACACAGCGCTGCAAATCGCAGCCTGACCCGTGCGGCTTAAGGCGTTTCCTCAGGCTTGCCCCTGCAGAGTGCCAAGACAGTCTTGTTAGAAGGATTAGACCCATGAAGTTCACAGGAAGCGGGGCGCGTCGCGCCGAAGCCGTCGTACTGCGGCTCATCACTGTGGTGCTCGGCACATATGCGCTGGCACTGTTCGCCCAAACATCCGGCATCGTCCACTTGGTTTGATGCCTCGCCGAATTTGAGTTTTTGAGTTTTCATCGTCGGGGTTTCTTTCGAACCCTCCCTCCCTCCCCAGAAGGGATCCCTGACTTTGAGAAGGCCTGTCGCAAGGTCTATTCAGCCCCGACGCCCCCTCCCCAATCGAGGCGTCGGGGCTTTTTTTATTTTGAAATCTGAAAGTGTTTTAGTTGCCCCGCGCGGGCTTGCTCGGGTCGAGCGGCCAGCGGGCGAGCGGACTGACATTCAGATCGGATTTCTGACCGAGCGCGAATTTTTCGGCACCGGCCCAAGCGATCATCGCGCCATTGTCGGTGCAGAGTTTTGGCGGCGGAACGATCAGCTCGTAATTATTTTCTGATGCCGTTTTTTCAAGACGCGCTTTGAGCGCGAGGTTTGCCGCAACACCGCCCGCGACAACCAAGCGACCGGACGTTTGGTTCAGTATCTCATTGGTCATTTCAATGGCGTGGGCCACGCGGTCCGCAATCACATCGCCGACGGCAGTCTGAAAAGCGGCTGCTATATCTGCCTTTGTTTGATCGTCGAGATTTTTCTGCGCCGCTGTGAGCTGGCGCACGGCGGTTTTCAATCCTGAAAAAGAAAAGTCGCAACCTGCTTTGCCGATGAGCGGACGGGGCAGGGTGAAGCGTGTCGGGTTTCCCGATCTGGCGATTTTTTCAACCGCAGGACCGCCGGGAAATCCGAGGTTCAAAAGTTTTGCGACCTTGTCGAAGGCCTCGCCCACCGCGTCGTCGATTGTCGTGCCGAGGCGGCGGTATTTTCCGACCGCTTCAACGATCAAAAGCTGGCTGTGGCCGCCTGAGACAAGAAGTAACAGATAGGGGAAGGCGACGTTGTTGGTGAGCCGCGCGGTCAGCGCGTGGCCTTCGAGATGATTGACCGCAATCAGCGGCAGCCCGCGGGCAAGGGCCAGACCTTTGGCGGTCATCAGGCCCACGATGACGCCGCCGATGAGACCCGGACCCGATGTGACGGCAATGGCGTCGAGATCGTCCCATTCTGTGCCCGCGTCGCGCATGGCGCGCGCGATCAACCCGTCCAGATGCTCGACATGGGCGCGGGCGGCGATTTCAGGCACGACGCCGCCAAAGGGGGCGTGTTCTTTGATCTGGGAAAAAATGGCATTTGAAAGGATTTCGCCCCTGATCTGACCCGCGTCATCGACGACACGGCGCACGACGGCGGCGGCCGTTTCGTCGCAGCTTGTCTCTATACCCAGAATTGTGAGGGTTTTAGCGGTGGTCACGGTGGTCCTTACGGGGCTTTTGAGCTTCGCCGGGGCGTCAGATCGTTTATATAGTCGGCAAACGCTTTATGCGCCACGTTCCAGACCAAGTTCCAGACCACGCCAAGTTTGAGAGACATTCATGCAACGCCGCTTCCGCATTGGTACACGCGGGTCAAAACTCGCGCTTATTCAGGCGCATATGGTGGCAGACCATATTGCCCGCGTGGTTGGTGTGCCCGTGGACGAGGCGACCGAGATCGTTATTTTCAAGACACAGGGCGATCTGATCCTCGACCGCAACCTGTCTGAAATCGGCGGCAAGGGGCTTTTTACGTTTGAACTCGAAGAGGCGCTGCATAACAGCTCCATCGATTTTGCGGTTCATTCGATGAAGGATATGCCCACCGCGCTGCCAGACGCGCTCATCATTGATTGCATATTGGAGCGCGAAGATCCGCGCGATGCGTTTATTTCAACCAAAGGCGCGTCGCTTGCTGATCTGCCTCAAGGCGCGGTTGTCGGCACATCATCATTGCGGCGCGCGGCGCAGGTTCTCGCCAAGCGTCCTGATGTCAGGATCGTGCCCTTTCGCGGCAATGTTGATACGCGGCTGAAGAAGCTCGCCGATGGTGTGGCCGACGCGACGATGCTCGCTATGGCGGGATTAAACCGCATGGATTTGACGGATCGTGTGACGGCACCTTTGTCGCCCGACGAGATGTTGCCCGCTGTGGCGCAGGGTGCCATCGGCGTTGAGCGGCGCAAAGCCGATGATGAAGCAGCCCTTGTGCTGCATGCTTTTCATCATACTGAAAGCGGTATCCGCATTGCCGCTGAGCGCGCGCTTCTTGCCGTGCTTGACGGCTCATGCCGTACGCCGATTGCAGCGCTCGCTGAACTCAACGGCAAACGTATGTCGCTGCGTGCGATGATCCTGACACCTGATGGCAAAGAGGTTTTGGAAACCTCGCGTGACGGCATGGCATCTGACGCGGTCGCTATGGGCGAGGATGCTGGTGCTGAGTTGAAGCGCCGCGCCGGTCCGCAATTTTTTAAAATCGTGTGATCCCCATGCGTTTGCTCGTCACGCGACCGGACGAGGATGCAGCACCGCTTATGGCTGCACTGGAAGCGATGGGCCATGAGGCGGTGCATGCGCCGCTTCTGACCGTGCGGCATTTGCCGGACGCCGTTGTGCCTGATGAGGCTTGGGCGGGGTTGCTCGTCACCAGCGCCAACGGGGTCAGGGCGCTTACCGCGCGGGCTTTTTTTTCGGACTTTTTAAGTGTGCCGGTTTTTGCTGTCGGTGACGCGAGTGCGGCTGCGGCGCGCGCGGCGGGCTTTCGCCATGTGGTGAGTGCGGCGGGTGATGTGGCTTCGCTTGCAGAATTGGTTGTACGCCAAGCGCCTGCCGGACCCTTGCTGCATGTGGCGGGGACAGTCGTGGCGGGAGACCTTGCGGGGCTTCTTGCCGCACAAGGGTTCAGGGTTCACCGCGCGGTGCTTTATGAGGCCGTGGCGGCGGACCATCTGCCCGATGCGGTGGTGGTCGCTCTGAAAGCGGGCAATTTCGATGGGATACTCATTTTCTCACCCCGCACGGGCGCGGTGCTGAAACGGCTGATCGAAGCGGCGGGGCTTCAGGCCTTGCTTGAGGATCTGACCGCCTATTGCTTGTCGCAGGCGGTGGCGGATGCGCTCAGGGGGCTTCCTTTTGGCCGTGTTGTCGTTGCTGCCGAACCCCGTCAGGAAGCCCTGCTTGCTTTGATCGAAAAATAAGCATCCCTGCCTTGGGTTCGACATGATCCGCTCTATAGTGGGTGCGAGCTGATTTGCCGTCTTACGACCTGAGGTTATGTGAAGCGCGATGCCTGATCCCCAAGACACAAGCGAAAATGAAGGTTCTGAGCCTGAAATCATGCAGCCTGAACGCAACGGGCCGTCGGCTAAGTCTGCCGCTAAGGAACCGCCGGTGATCGAGGGTAAGGCGGAACCTGTGGGAGTTGCGGAACCGGCAGAGGCCTCAGCGGCGGCACCGGGCGCGTCACGCATATTCGGACTGGCGCTTGCCGCCGGCATTATCGGCGCGATGGTTCTCGTCGTCGGGCTTCATCAGGCGGGCTATATCGGTTCAGGTGAAACAGACCCCACGGCACTCGGCGAAATCAATTCACGCCTTGATGCCAATGCGGGCGTTGATGAAAGCCAGTCGGAAAGCCTGAAACAAATCGAGGCGCAGATCGCCGCGACCGGCAAAGCTGTGGAAGCTTCCGCCGATATCGCAGCGCGGCTTGATGCGGCAGAGGCGAGTGCGGCCTCGCTGAGTGCGGACCTCACGGCCGCAAAAGAAGATGCGGCGGCAAAGACGGCCCGTCTTGATACGATCGAAAAGAATATGCCGCCCGCCGATATTGCCGCGCAGATCGCGCAATTGTCAGCGATGGTGAAGGCGCTCAATACGGCGGTTGATTCACTCGCGCCGAACATCGCGGACCTTAATGCCCGTGTTGCAGCGCTTGAAGCCAAGAAAGATGATCCTGACGCGTCAGCGCGCGCGGCTTTGGGATTGGCGCTTTCCAATCTCTCGCGCGCGGCGACGAGTGCCGAACCTTTTGCGCGCGAGCTTGATGTGGTCGCCGCGTTCCTTCCCGATGAACCTGAACTAAGCGCGTTGCAGCCTGTCGCTGAAAAAGGCGTGCCGACGCAAGCTGACCTCGAAGCTCAGTTTCCGCAGGTCGTGCAGGCGGTGCTTGATGCGGAACGTGCGGCAACAAGTGAAAGCCTTTGGGCGCGCTTTGTGTCCAACGCCAAAAAACTTGTGACGCTCAGGCGTACCGGTGAGATCGCGGGTGATGATACGGACGCCGTGCTTGCGCGTATGGAAGAGCGCATCGCGCGTCATGATTTGTCAGCCGCGATTTCGGAAGCCAAAGGACTTAAGGGTCCTGCCGCTGAGGCCGCTAAAGACTGGGTGGCTGATGCAACGGCGCGTGTGACAACGGCGGATTTGCTGTCGGGCCTCACGGCCAATGTGACGAAGCGTTTGGCGAAGGGCAATGAAGGCTGATGCTGAGGGCGCTTTATATATTTCTCGTCATTGCGGTTCTGGCAGCGCTCGGCGTCTGGCTTGCCGATAATCCCGGTGAGCTGGTGCTTGACTGGCGGGGCTATGAGCTCAGGACGAGCTTTGTCATCGGCTTTGGTTTTCTTGTCGTGCTGGCGGGGCTCGTTCTCATCGCCTGGCGCATGGCGAGCGGCATTGTGCGCACGCCCGCGAGTGTTTCATCATTCCTCGATCATCGCCGTCGCTCCAACGGATTTCTGGCCTTGTCGCGCGGCATGGTGGCGGTCGCTGCCGGTGATGCGGCAGACGCCAAGCGTCATGCCGCCCGCGCGCAGAAGCTGCTGGCTGATACGCCTCTGACATTATTGCTTGCGGCTCAGGCCGCGCAGCTTGAAGGGCGCGACGCAGACGCGAGTGCGCATTTTGAAGCAATGCTGAAATCGCCGGAGACGGCGTTTTTGGGATTGCGCGGATTGTTCGTGCAGGCGCGCCGTGCCGGTGATCGCACGCGGGCGCTGGAGCTGGCGCGTCAGGCTTTCAGGTTGCGCCCCAATGCGGGCTGGGCAGCGCAGGCTGTGTTTGAAATTGAAGCGGCGGAAGAAGACTGGGGCGCAGCGCTCAGGACGCTTGATGCGAGCCTCAAAGCCAAACAAATCAGCCGCAATGAGGCGCGTCGCCGTCGCATGGTGATGCTGTCGGCGCAGGCGATGGCCGCTGCTGAGGCTGCAAAATCCGAAACGGGTGCCCATCGTCAGCAGGCAGATGAAATGGCTCTGCGTCAGGCCATGCTGGCGGTCGCCCTTGATCCGACATTTGCGCCGGTTGTGGCGCTTGCCGCAAAACTCAATGCGGCAACAGGCCATCCGCGCAAGGGCGCAAAGCTCATTGAAGCCGCATGGGGGCAGGCGCCGCATCCCGAACTTGCCGAGGCCTATATGGGTCTGGTGGCGGGCGAAAGCAGCTATGACCGGTTCAAGCGGATGCAGCTTCTCGTCGGGCGCAACCGCGAGCATGTCGAGAGTCGTGTGGCACTGGCGCGAGCCGCCATCGGCGCACGCGACTGGCTCGCCGCGCGCGGTGCCTTGGAGGTTTTTGTCGGGGCGGGCGCGACGACACGTCCCACGCAGCGCATTTGCGAGTTGATGGCGGAAATCGAAGAAGGCGAGTTCGGCAATCGTGGCTCGGCGCGTGAATGGTTGTCGCGCGCCTTGCAGGCCCCTGAAGATGCGGCATGGACGGGCGAGGCTTGGCGTTCGCATACATGGACGCCGATCAATCCGGCGACCGGCGAATTTGATGCGCTGACATGGCGCGAACCCGGCATGCGGCTTGCGGGCGCGGCGATGCCGGTGAGCGATGATGACGCGGGTGATGATATGCCTTTGGGTGCGGATGTTGCGCCGGTGGCTGTGATTGCGCCTGATCCTGTGCCGGTGCCGCCTGTTGAAGCGGCGCGGGACATAAACGACTATGCGTTGCATATGCCTGATGATCCGGGGCCGGACGGTCCTGACGATCTGAGTGATGAAGGTGATCTGGAAAAGAGCGTGCGCTAAGAGCGCTTTTTGGGGGAAGAGATATGATTAAACGGATTTTTCAGGGCGTGGGCCTCCTTGTTGTGCTGGCGCTTGTGGTTATGGTCGTCTCGATCGTGCGCTTTGACAAAACGATGGAAGAGCTGGCGCCGAAATATGCGGCCGCACCATCGCAGTTTATTGAGCTTCCCGACGGGGCCAAAGCCCATGTGCGCGATCAGGGCAAGAAAGACGGGCCGGTCCTCGTCCTCGTGCATGGCTCCAACGCCTCGCTGCATACATGGGAGCCCTGGGTTGCGATCCTCGGTGCCAAATACCGTGTCGTGACGCTCGACATGCCCGGACACGGGCTCACCGGCGGCGTACCCAATGATGATTATTCGCGCGACGGCATGGTGAAGTTCACGCATGAAGTGGCCGAAAAACTCGGCCTCACCTCTTATGCCATTGGCGGCAATTCCATGGGCGGCGGCGTCGCTGCAGCCTATACGCAGGAATATCCCAAGGAAGTCACCGCGCTCATTCTGGTCGATGCGGGTGGCCTGCCGCGCGTTGCCAACCCTAATGAAAAAGTGCCCCTCGGGTTCCGCATGGCGCGCTGGCCGGTGATCAACAAGGTTTTAAAATATCTCGCACCGCGCAACATCTATGCCGAGGGCGTGCGTAAGGTCTTTGTTGATCAGAGCAAGGTCACTGAGGAGATGATTGACCGCTATTACGACATGAACCTTTATCAGGGCAACCGCCGCGCTACGGGTATGCGCTTTGCCATGGAATATGACACGAAGGTTGCGGACCGCCTGGGCGAGATCCGCGTGCCGACCCTCATCATGTGGGGCGACAAGGACGGGCTTATTCCGGTCGCCAGCGCCTATGAATTTCAAAAGCGCATAGAGGGCGCCAAAGTCGTGGTCTATCCCGATGTCGGTCATATTCCGATGGAAGAAGTGCCCGAAAAGTCTGCCGCTGACGTTGATGCGTTTCTGGCGGAAGCTCTGACGGCAGGCGCTGTCGGCGGGGCGCATGAGGGCGAAACCCTGCCGGTCGAGCATGAAGGCGAAGTGAAACCGATGGCTGTCAGCCCCGAATAAGGGACTGTAAGCCATGAGTAAGGGGTTTAAGTTAGTTTAAGCCCTGTCAGGCGTCCCGTTCCCTCAAAGTCTGTTGCCAAAGAGGGTGGGGCGCGGTATTTGAGGCCGGTTCGTGAGGGTGCTTTTGCCCCGATGAACCCCGTGCCGCTTTAGCTCAGTTGGTAGAGCACCTCATTCGTAATGAGGGGGTCAGGTGTTCGAGTCACCTAAGCGGCACCATTTTCAAAACAGTTTTCAATTGATCTTGTTTCGAGGGCTTATCCGCCCCTGTTTATGCGCATTTTTCCAGTGACAAACTGAATTTAAAAGTTGCACTTGGTTTAGAATGAACTAGAACATAATGAGAACATTATCAATTCAATGCTCGAAAATTCAGTTCGTCAGATACAATGGATTGTGTACTGAAAAATGGGGCTGACTATATGCTGACATCAGTGGAACTCTGTGCAGGTGCCGGAGGACAAGCTCTGGGTCTGGAAAAAGCAGGCTTTGCTCATACTGCTCTTGTCGAGATTGATCCTCATTGCTGCAACACGCTTAGGCATAACCGGCCTCAATGGAATGTGCTTGAAGAAGACATGCGGGTCTTCAAAGAGCGCGGCGCTGACTACAGAGGCATTGATTTGCTGGCGGGCGGTCTTCCGTGTCCGCCGTTTTCTGTTGCCGGTAAACAGTTGGGCGAGCGCGATGAACGCAATCTGTTCAATGATGCGATAGATATTATCGATGCTGCGCGACCGCGCGCCGTCATGATTGAGAATGTGCGTGGTTTTCTAGGCGCTGTGTTTCATGACTATCGTGAGCGTTTGAAGAGCCAGTTGGACAAGCTCGGATACAAAGCTGATTGGCGTTTGCTTAATGCCTCTGATTTCGGTGTGCCGCAACTTCGGCCGCGTGTTGTGATCGTTGCCATCGAAAAACAACGGGCTGAGTTGTTTAATTGGCCGGATCATCTTCCGCACAATCCGCCCACGGTTGGAGAGACATTATATGATCTGATGGCCGCACGTGGTTGGCGCGGTGCCGGAAAATGGCGTGACCAAGCAGATGAAATTGCACCGACAATTGTAGGTGGCTCAAAGAAGCATGGGGGGCCAGATCTTGGTCCGACCCGCGCGCGTGCTGCATGGGCGACGTTGGGGGTTGAAGGTCGAACCATTGCTGCTGAGGCGCCTGACCGCTTTCACAAGGGAATGCCAAAACTGACCGTACCCATGGTGGCAAAAATTCAGGGGTTCCCTGACGATTGGCATTTCACTGGCGCGAAGACCAACGCTTATCGGCAGGTCGGCAATGCTTTTCCGCCGCCTGTCGCGCAGGCCGTGGCAACACAAATTTCAATTGTTCTTCAGAAGCGAATGTTGCGAGCTGTGAGCGCATAGCTTTCCAATAGCTGGAACGTGTGACAGGTTACCGAAAAGCGTGGTTTTTTCGGGGCTGTTTTCCATTGAAGAAGAGTATTCCAAACAGTGCCGTTGTGGCTGGTCATCCTGACTATGCTTTGTTGAGTGCACTCGCGAGCGAAATTTTCCGTTGTGCGGGTGGCGAGGTGGCGTTGGCAATTAAGTTTCCGGCCATGTTGCGGCAGTGCATCGACGACGTGATTATGACGCCAAAGACCGGTCGGCGTTCATACGACGAGCTTGAAAAAACTGAAAAGACCTACATCGGTACGCGCGTTGAGATTGAACTTCGTGCCCTTTTGAAACTGTCGAAGGGTGACAAGCTTGATCTCAAAATTCTGGATTCCGAAGTTGATGTTAAAAACACGATGGGCAGCAATTGGATGATCCCTACCGAGGCGATCAACCATCCTTGTGTTCTGATTGCCGCCGACGAGGAATACGGCATTTGTTATCTCGGATTATTTGTGGCGCGGCTCGAGTATCTGACTGAGGGACAAAACAAAGATTCGAAGAAAAGCGTTTCGGCCGCCGGGTTTGCAAATATATTCTGGTTACTGCGAGACTGTCCGTATCCACCGAACTTTTGGCGAACTATTTCAGCTGAAGTTATTAAAAAGATATTTGTGGAAGACTCTGGAAACCGGCGTGTAATGGCCCTGTTTCGAGAAGTACAAAAGAGATCAATTGGTCGTGATGTGATCGAAGCGGTTGCACAGCAACCGGATTTTATGAGACGTATTCGTTCTGATAATGGCAAGGGAACGCGGGACCGGCTGGCGCGCGAAGGGATCGTACTTCTCTCAGGAAGTTACGATGCCGAGCTGATTGCAGCGTTAGGTTTGCCGCGTTGCACAGGCAGTGAATTTGTCTCATACAGACCGGAGGCACAGTCAGAGAAAGACGCTGTGGCTCGGTTCGGAATTATTTTGAGTAATGACGAGTGAAGTTCGGAGATGCTTGGGAAGCTGTTGCTTCAAGTTTGGAACTAAAATTTCATTCCCCGCCCCACCAGATGAATTTCGCGTCTTTGAACGTGGTCTTGCCGATGGTCAGCGTACCTGTCAGGGCCGGTTTTTCGGTGACATGGGCGAGGCTCGCTTTGCCCGCTTTGATCACTTTCACATCGGGCTTGCCGGTGAAGGTGACGGCGCCGAGCGTCTTGCTGGTTGAAGTAAAGGCAAGTTTGGTGGCGCTCACCGCGTAAGAGGTCGGCAGCAGGCGCTCTGATTTCTCATAGTAGGTTTGGCCGAGTTCGTTTGTCCCTGTCTTGCTTGATGTGTCGTCCAGATGCGCCATGACGGGGGCGTAAGGATCGGTATGCGTTTTCGTGGCTTCATAGGCTTTGAATTCGCCCTCTGTGCTAATGGCGATGTGATGCAGCACATAAGCGCCGACGCGGATTTCTTTGACCGGCATGTAGAAGCCTGAAAGGTCGAGCTTCTTTTGATGCGTGAAAGTTTTGTCGCTTGCGTCAGCCGCGAGTGCTGGTGCGACGACAAGAGCTAAAAGCCCCGCCAGCAGAAGTTGAAATCTTGTCATATGAATTCCGCCTTCAGATGTGATCTGTAGGCGGATTATATCATGCGAGCCGGGAAAAGATCAGCGTAAATCTTCGCCCTTGATTTCAAAAATGCGCCCGAAGCCCTGCACCATATGCACGGTGTCGATGGTGAGCGCATAGACGTTGAAATCGGGGAAGTCGGCGTAAGTGGCTGACGAGGGATGGCGCGCAACGAAAGTCGCTTTGGCGGCGGCGATCTCTGCGGCGTCGGTGAGTTTTTCAACACGTCCGACAAAAGTGCCGCGTGAGCGTGCCAATCCTTCGGGACCTTGCGCATCCGGGCCCTGTGTGTCGGCGATCAAAAGGCTCGCGCGATTGTCACGGTTGAGGTTGGCCGTGTGCCGCGCCAGGTTCGACAGCAGCATCAGCAAGCGACCGTCAGCGTGGCGGGCAAAGCTTGTCAGCGAGGCGAAGGGAAAGCCGTTTTCATCGAGTGTCGCAAGGGCTGCTTCGCCCGTTTCCTCGATGAGTTTGAACCCCGCGTTAATTTTTGGTTGATCGTTCATGGTCGTCCCGTGCGCTTAAATTTATTGTCTTTGTTCTATCACGGGAGCTTACAGATTTCAGCCTCAGGGGACCCCCGATGAGCAAACTTGTTTTGATGTTGATTGTTGCCGTGAGCTGCGCTCTGTCGGCCTGTTCCACCATTGAAGGTGTGGGCCAGGATCTGTCCGACACTGCCCGCTGGACCCGCGGCCAGATGTGATCTTTTCCGGACTCTTGGCCGTGCCACAAGCACGGCCAAAAAGTGCAGAATTACGAAGCGTCGTGGCTGCCCATCTGTGATTGCAGATAGTTTTCGATGCCGACGCTCTTGATGAGGCCCAATTGGGTCTCGAGGAAGTCGATATGCTCTTCCTCGCCTTCCAGAATGCTCTCGAAAATCTCGCGCGTGATGTAGTCGCGTGACGCTTCGCATTGTGTGATGGCATCGCGGTAAAAGGGATGCGCTTTCATCTCGACATCAAGGTCCAGGGTCAGGCATTCCTCGACATTTTCGCCGATACGGATTTTGTCCATGTCCTGCAGATTGGGCAGGCCTTCAAGGAACAGAATGCGCTCGATCAGACGGTCGGCGTGTTTCATCTCGTCAATGGACTCGTGATATTCGACATCGCCCAGTTTCGTGAAGCCCCAGTTTTTGAACATACGGGCATGCAAGAAATACTGGTTGATGGCGGTCAGTTCGAGCTTCAGCGCCTTGTTCAGCAGTTCAATGACCTTGGGGTCGCCTTTCATGGCGCGGGCTCCGTTCGCTTGCGGTTGAATTCTGCCGATAATCCGCCCGTTCGGATCAGGCGTCAAACAAGATGTTTGCGTCTAAGCCTCAGAAAAAAAAGGCTTTTTGACGATTTCTGGCAAATGCGGCGCAGTCGCAAGACTGTGCGGGGCTTGGGTCAGTCCGCCGCTTGCGCGAAAGCATTGGCGGTGCGGTGTTCGGCGATCATCTCGGCCATGTCGGGCAGGCAGCGGCCGCATTGGGGCTTGCAGCCTGCGGCGCGATGGATGGCGGCAGGCGTCGTGGCAGCACCGGAGGCCACCAGTTCATTGACGGTGCGGTCGTTCAGAGCGTTGCAGATGCAGACGAACACGGCTTACTCCCGATCATTTGCGCGGACGTTTAAGGTCGGCACGAAAGAAGAATGCCAGAGCAGCGGTTAAGATGCAATTGCGAATAGGTTTCATTCGCCATGAATTGTGTTTTGGTATTTGGCGGAAACCGGACGGTTTTGCGGGACCGGTACGCGGCGCGACCCGCGACAGATTGACTTTTCGCGCGGTGCGGCGATTGGGTTAGGCTTGCAACTCTCTCCATTCAAGAAAGTGCCCGCTCATGTCTTTGCTGAATATCATTTCAAAGTTTGTTGCAGTGCTGGCGGTTGTCGCGCTGGCCTCGTGCGGTGACGGTGCTTATGCCCAGGGGGACATTGCAATCTCCGGTGTCTGGGCGCGGCCGAGCGTTGCCAAGAACGGTGCGGCCTATCTCACCCTCACCAACAAAGGCAGCGGCGCTGACGCGCTTTTGAGCGCTTCGAGCCCTGTGGCGGGCAAAGTTGAGATCCATGACATGGAGATGGACGGCACGATCATGCGGATGCGCAAGCTCGACAGACTTGTCTTGCCCGCCGGTGAAACGGTTGCGGCGGTGCCCGGCGGCACGCATATCATGCTTATGGGACTGAACGCGCCGCTTGTCGAAGGCACGGCATTCCAGATGCGTTTGACGTTTGAAAAAGCTGGGGAAATTGAGATTTCCGTGCCGGTCCGGCAAGCGCCGGAATGATGCGCAAACTGAGCAATTCATCCGTGTAATGAATTGATTCTCTTGGCGCACTTATTGCGTCGCAACAATTTTTTGCATCTGCGTTGTCACCGGCGAAACGCGGCTTTGCCCCTGAAATCCGTGTCAAATATGTCATACCGGCGTTGAATACATATTGCGTCTGTTTTGTGCAGCCATGTCCGCCTTGACATGGGGTGGCATTAAATGTGGGCTAATGAACGAGGGATGCTGACTGGCCGGGGGGGCAGTCGAGTGGGGCTCAACATCCATCGATTCAACCTCCCGATACCAGGCTGCAGTAGTGAAGCCATCGAGGATCGAGGAGGATCGCTCAATGATTAAAGTAAGCTTGCGATCGTTGCTGCTCACCTCTGCCGTTTCGGCAGGGATGATTGCAACGGCGGGCACAGCACAAGCCATCGACTACCAGTTTGGTGGTGTGAAAGTGGTGCTGGACACGACAATTAGCACGGGCGCATCAGTGCGCACGTCGCAACGCGACAACACATTCTTGCCGACAGGTCAGGGTGGTCCGTCGTCCGGCGTCGCTGCCGTCGTTCCTGGCGGTTTGGGTGCAACGTTGACGGGCGCGAACGCCCTGACGGCTGCTCCCGATCCGGGCATCAGCATTGCCAAGTCACCTGTTCCCGGCGGTTCGATCAACTCGAACGACAGCCGTATGAACTTTGACGAAGGCGATCTCACCAGCGCCGTTGCGAAGATGACAAACGATCTGTCAATGTCCTACAAGAACTTCAACTTCTTCGGTCGCGTCAGCTCGTATTACGATGCTGTGCTTGACAGCAACAGCAGCTATGCGCGTTCCGGTCTCGCCGATGGTGAGGCTTCAGCCGCGCGTGACATCAAGCTGCTCGACTTCTATGTCAGCTCTGACTGGAACATCGGCGAACTGCCGCTGAACGTCCGTGCTGGTAAGCAGGTCATCAGCTGGGGCGAAAGCACGTTCATGCTGAACGGCATCAACACGATCAACCCCATCGACGTCGGTGCGTTCCGTCGTCCTGGTTCGGAAGTGAAAGAAGGCCTCGTGCCGGTTTGGGCGATTGACGCTTCAATCGGTCTGCCTTTCAACCTCTCACTCGAAGCTTTCTATCAGCTCGAATGGAAGGGTTATGACATCGACCGCGCCGGTACGCCGTTTGCGGGTTCTGACGTTGTGGCGGGCACCAGCGGTGTCGGCGGTAACGAGAACATGACCTCGTTCCTGACCACCGGTATCACCGGCGGCAATCAGCGTAACTGCGGTACGACAAGCCAGAACAACATCTCAGAAGCCTTCACCAATGCCTATTTCCTTGCAGGCAACGGCAAGAAGAACTGCACGGCTACAGCCGGCAGCCTCTTTGGCTATGTTGACTATGCCAATCCCGTTCCCGTCGGCATGATGGAAGCCATCAAGTTCGGCCTGAACGACACGGGTGGCATGGTGGTGCGTGACTCGGATAAAGAGCCGAGCGATGGCGGCCAGTGGGGCCTTGCGGGACGTTGGTTCTCGGAAGATCTGAACAACACGGAATTCGGCCTCTATTTCACAAACACCCATTCGCGTCTTCCGATCGCGAGCGAACGTCTGACGTCGTCGGGCTCTGCCGACACACAGATGACCTCTTATCTCACGACAGGTGACGGCGGGACGGGTGCTGGTCGTGGCACGTATTTCACGGGTTGCAACCTGCCGACAACGGGCGTGGCCGCGACTGCTCTGACCACGGCTCCGGGCGCTGCTTTCGGTGTACCGATCCTGCAGAACCAGGCGTCGCTCGACCAGCTTAACACAGCCGCAACCAATCCGACGGTTGACCCCGATGGCGTCTATGCCATCGCCAAGACCATCGCTCAGGCTTACTATGACGGCAATGCCGGTGTACTGGCAGGCTTCGGTCTGACCAATGCGGTAAACACGGCCAACGTTGGTAACCCGTTCCAGACGGGCGCCGGCGGCATCAACGGTGCAACGGCTGGTGCGACCATTCGCGGTGCGAACGGTGGTCTTGCCACGATGAACGGCTTTACAACAGTGCAGGCTTTCTCCTCACTTGAAGCCACCATCATCAACTGCGCCCTTGTCGCTCTGCAGTCGTCTTCGACCGCAGCTCCGACCGGTGCTCTGTTGCAGGACGGTGCGGAAATCACTTCCGTGCAGTCGGCGTCGAACACACCGCTGATCGGTCTCTATCTTGAATATCCTGAAGACATCCGCACCTTCGGTGTCAGCTTCAATACGACAGTCGGCACATGGGGTGTGCAGGGTGAGGCGTCCTATCGTCCCAACCAGCCCTTCCAGGCCGATACTGACCAGATCTCAATCGCCGCGCTTAACAATGCTTGCATCCTGAGCCTTGTTGCCTCGCCGACGATTGCGAACGCTGCTAACGACACATACGGCGGCGGTTGCGGTCAGCTTGCTGCCAATGGCGGCAACATGAACCTCTCGGGCGTCATCCGCTCCAAGATGTTCACCTACAACATCGGTACAACAGCGACCTATGCCAATTCCAATCCGCTCATCGCCTTTACCGGCGCTGATCTCGGTGTCTTGGTGACGGAAGCTGGCCTTGTTCACACACCCGATGCTCCCGATGAAGGCAACTTCAATGTGAAGCAGTGGGGCAATGTCTGCACCGGTGGTACAGATCTTCCCTTCGGTGGTGCTCTTGGTCTGGCTGCCCGTACAGGCTGCCGTCCGACCAAAATGTCATGGGGCTATACGCTGCTTGGTCAGCTCCAGTACAATAACGCCTTCGGTACCGCTGTGACACTGTCACCGACAGTTGCCTTCAGCCACGACGTGTCGGGTAACACACCCGGCCCGGTCTCGAACTATCGCGAAGGTCGCAAGTCACTCAGCCTCCAGCTCAATGGTTCTTACCAGAGCGCATGGCGCGGTGGCCTGTCCTACACGAACTACTTCGGTGCTACGAAGTACTCGGACTCGACAGACCGTGACTTTGCCTCAGTGAACGTTTCCTACGCGTTCTAAGCAAAGCGTCTACGCAACAAAGAACCCGGCAGTGGCAACACTGCCGGGTTTTTCTTTTGCTCTTTTCTGCCGGACTGAAGTCTGTTTCTCTGGTTACAGACTTTTTGTCATGTTTGTTTGAGCCTTTGGCATCAGGCTTTCTTTTTATCCGTGTACTGAATGAGTATGATTTGCCGGATCGATTGCGCGTTATTGTGCGGTGCAAATTTCACGGCGGAGATGCGAAACTCTTCGGCGCATTTTTGACATTAAAAATATTTAATGTCGTTTCACGGCAAAACAGCCCTGTTTGCGGAGAATTAGATGCTCTGAGGCCACAGAAAGGCCGCTAAACCGACGCTGCTCTGATTGCGACATCTTGCTCATTTGTTATTATTCACGCAGAGTTGGCGGGAGAACCGAACTAAGGCGGAAAACCGTCGAGTTCTGAAAAAGATATTCAAGTGGAGGGAACGTACATGAAAAGGACGACCATGTTGGTCTCCGCGTTTGTGTTCGGCGCGATGAGCACAAGCGCCTTGGCACAAGTGCCGGATGCACAGGTCAACCGACTGGGTGGTGATCTCACCCCGCTCGGTGCCGAAAAGGCGGGCGAGGGGGATATTCCTGCCTGGACCGGCGGTCTTCAGACCGTGCCGAGCAATGTCTCTTACAAACCGGGCGACCATCTTCAGGACCCGTTTGCAAGCGACCCCATCAAATACACGATCAATGCCGGTAATGCCGCGCAATATGATGCCGTGTTGACCGATGGCTACAAGGCTTTGATGAAAGCCTATCCTGATTACAAAATGGACGTTTATCAGACGCGCCGCTCTTGCGCCTATCCTGATCGCGTTTATGAAGCCACCAAGAACAACGCCAAAGTCGGCGTCTTGAATGGCGGCGGTTCGGGCGTTGGCGAGGCCATCATGGGCTTCCCGTTCCCGATCCCGAACAATGCCAATGAAATGATCTGGAACCACACGCTGCGTTACCGCTCGTTCAAAGCGGTTCGTCAGTTCGCTGCGGCACCGGTCACACGTGGCGGCGATTACACGCTCACCATCGTGCAGGACGAAGCCATTCTCGATTGGTCGAACCCCGCCCATAAGCGTGCTGAAGATCTGAACAACACCTCGATCTACTACATCGCCAACACAATCGCGCCCGCCCGTGAAGCCGGTAACGTTGTGCTCGTGCTCGAAGCCCTGAACGCCACGCTGAACGGCGGTCGTCAGGCCTGGCAGTACAGCCCCGGTACACGTCGCGTGCGTCGTGCGCCTAATATCTCTTACGACAATCCCGGCACGAACTCGGACGGTCTGTCCACATCGGACAGCTTTGACGGCTACAATGGCGCCACTGATCGCTATGATTGGGTCGTCATCGACAAGTCACCGAAGATCATTGCGGCCAACGATTACAAGGCCGTGCTGGTCAAATACAAAGACCTCGTCAAGCCGCTTCATCTGAACCAGGATACGATCCGTTACGAATTGCATCGTACATGGAACTTTGAAGCCAAGCTCAAAGCCAACACACGTCACGTCTATGCCCGTCGCGTTTATCATAACGACGAAGACGCATGGCAGGTCTCATCGTCAGAACTTTATGACGGTCGTGGTCAGCTGTGGCGCGTGCAGGAACTCGGTCAGGTCCAGCGTTATAACGTGCCGCTCTGCGGTTCGAGCGCGGAAGTGGTTTACGATCTGCAAGCCGGCCGTTATCTGGCGCTCGCTCTGCAGAACGAAGAGCCGCCGGTTAACTACTTTGCCGATGAGCTTGATCCCAGCCGCTATACGCCGAACTCCATTCGTCAGCTTGGCGTTCGCTAAGAAAGCGTCTAATGTCTAAGGGCCGGGCCTTGGGAAACCGAGGCCCGGCCTCTTTTCTGACCGGATGGCTGTGGATTTGGAAGGGCAGAAACGGACGGTTTTTTAGACTTGCGGCAATAGGCGCAGGGCTTCAAAGTCGGAAAATACGGTGAAACGGGCGCTTATGTGCTATTCGCCTGTCTGAGTATGATACCCGCTTTCCGGATTGCGACGCCGGAAGGCGATACGATCAGTGACTTTTGGTAAAATGGGTCACTTGAATAAATGAGTTCAACAAACCCGCCATCAGAGCCGGGACGAAAATGAAAGCGAAGCGATCTTGAAGCTGACGGGGGGCACCCGCAGCACGGGAGCGCCGCTTGTAACGCAGAGTGCAGGGAGCCTCGGTCAACATGTCATTCTCTTTTTCATCCGTTTCATTTGCGCCCAATCTGGTCGCAAAAGTTCTTTCGCTCGGTGCTGTGTCGGCTTTGAGCATTGCGCTTCTCGCCGCGCCCGTCACAGCGCATGCCGCTGACGAAGCCGCCGATGAAGCCACAGAATTTTCAACCCCGTCCCATCTTGCCAGCCACGATCTGCTGCTGTCGGCCACCATGGCGGGCAAGCGCATGATTGCGGTCGGTCAGTTCGGTCACGTGGTTTATTCTGATGACGGCGGCAAGACCTGGATCCAGGCCAAGACCGTTCCGACACAGGTGACGCTCACCTCCGTTTTCTTCATCAATGACAAGCTCGGCTTTGCCGGCGGCCATGACAGCACGGTGATCAAGACCGAAGACGGTGGTGAGACATGGACGAAGTCCTATCACAACATCGACAGCCAGGCGCCGATCATGACCGTCTATTTCTCGGACGAAAATCACGGTCTGGCCATGGGCGCGTTCTCCTTCACCATCGAAACGCAGGATGGCGGCAAGACATGGACCCAGCGCGAGTTGATCGCGGGCAGCAATGAAGACTCGCATCTCAATAAAGCCTTCGCGACAAATGCCGGTACGGTTCTCGTCGCCGCTGAATTCGGCAAGGTCTATCGTTCGACCGATAAGGGCGCCACATTCGCTGTCGTCAATTCGGGCTATGAAGGCTCCTTCTGGGGCGGCATGGCTCTCAAAGACGGCTCAGCACTCGTCTATGGCATGCGTGGCAATGTCTATCGCACCACGGATGAAGGCCTGACATGGACGCGGATCAATTCCGGCACTGACAAGTCGGTGAGCGGCGGTTGGGAGCTTGATAACGGCACGATCGTTCTCGTCGGCTTGCAGGGCTATGTCGGTTACAGCTCCGATGGCGGTCAGAACTTCACGGAAGTCACACGCGCTGACCGTCTGGGTTATGTCGCTGTGCTGCCGGGTGCTGACAACACCATCTCCGTCTTCGGCGAACCGGGCGTGACCTCGCAGCCCGATGATGAAAAGAAGGCCGCTGATGAAGTGGGCTTCAAGTTCAACACGGGCAGCTGATTACGCACCTGCTGTGATCTGCCTGAATTTAAAACCCCGGTCATGCGTGACCGGGGTTTTTTCTTTTGCGCTTCAGAACTTTTCTTTTGGAAGAGAGAGAAGCGCGGGCCACAATCGGCGCAACAAAAAACTTGGGAGGGCGTTCCGATGACTGCTGCACATGCAGGCCGTGCAATTGATTTCACGCGCTACACACGCATCAAAGCCTCGCGTCAGGGGCGCGTGCTGACACTCGCTTTCAGCAATCCCGCATTGATGAATGCGGTTGACGGCGACATGCATCGCGAGCTGTCGCAGATTTTCCTTGATGCCGCCGATGATACAGGCTCCGACGTTATCGTGCTCACGGGCGAGGGGGCTGCCTTCTCGGCGGGCGGCGATCTCAACTGGATGAAGCGCTCGTTTGAAGCGGGCGAGGCGGGGCCGGATGCGGCGGAAGCCAAGCGCATTATTTTTTCGCTGCTCGATTTGGAAAAACCCATCATCGCCAAAGTGCGCGGACCAGCGGTCGGGCTTGGGGCCACGATTGCGTTGATGTGCGATGTGATCTTTGCCAGCGACAATGCCCGCTTTGCTGATCCCCATGTGCGCGCCGGCATCGTCGCGGGCGATGGCGGGGCGATTATCTGGCCGCAGCTTGTCGGCTATGCGCGCGCCAAAGAATATCTGATGACAGGCGATCCGGTGAAAGCGGTTGAAGCCGAACGCATCGGTCTCATCAATCATGTTGTGCCCGACGCCGAGCTTGATGCCCGCGTCGATGCTTTTGCGGCGCGGCTTGCAGGCGGCGCAATCCAGGCGATCAAATATACCAAGGTCGCGACCAATATCGGGTTGAAGCAGTTGGCGCATTCGATCCTTGATGCGTCCATTGCTTATGAGATGGGCACGTTCAAAACGAGCGACCACCGCGAGGCGGTGAATTCGTTTTTAGAAAAGCGCCCCGCCAAGTTCACCGGTCGCTGAGGTTGATGGCATGAGCGATCAGATGATCAATTTCGATGAGCCGGAACATCTCACCATGCTGCGTGCGACCATTGCGCGTTTCGTGGCCGAAGAAATGCCGCGCGAAGAAGCCCGCCGCTGGGACCGCGACAATATCTATCCGCGCGAGGTGATGGCGAAGCTCGCGAAACTCGGCGTCATGGGCCTCACGGTTGAAGAAGAATATGGCGGCGCAGGTATCGATATTTACGCGACCATGGCCGTCATTGAAGAACTCGCCAAACGCTCCAGCGCGGTCGCCTGCCCCTATATCATGGCGGTCTGCTATGCCGGTATGAATTTGGGCGAGCGCGGCAGTCCTTCGCAGAAGCGCGTTCTCTTGCCCAAGGTTGCGAGTGGCAATCTCATGTTCGCCTATGGATTGTCCGAACCCAATGTCGGCGGTGATCTTGCTATGGTTGAAACCCATGCGCGACGCGATGGTGACGAGGTTGTTATCAATGGCGCCAAGCGCTGGTGCACGGGTGCCCATATTGCGGACTATATTTTCTGCCTGCTGCGCTCCGGTCCCAAAGACGAAAAATATAAAAACCTTTCCATCGTGCTGGTGCCGCCGACCACCAAAGGCATCACCATCACGCCGCTCGGCCATCTCGGTATTCGCGGCGTCGAAACCAAAGACGTGACGTTTGATGATGTGCGCGTACCTGCCTCCAACATTCTCGGCGGCGAGGAAATGTGGAACAAGGGCTGGAGCCAGCTTGCAGGTCGCGCGCTCGAAGTCGAAAAACTCGAATTGTCGGCTTGTGCACTCGGTATCGCCGAAGCCGCCGTCGCTGACGCGTGGCAATATGCGAGTGAACGCAAACAATTCGGCAAAGCCATCGGCGAGCATCAGGTCGTGCGTCACATGCTGGTCGATGCGCGCACAAAAGTCCGCGCCATGCGCATGATGCTTTATTCAGCCGCATGGCTTGCCGACCAAGGCCGTCCCTGTTCGGTCGAGACCTCCATGTCCAAACTCTTTTGCTGCGAGGGCGCGGCCGAAGTCACGCAGATCTGTCAGCGCGTCACAGGCGCTTACGGATTGTCTGATGCGATGGATATGGAGCGTTATGTCCGCGACGCGGTGAGCCTGCCGATTGTCGGCGGCTCATCACATATGCAGAAAAACAATATCGCCAACCGTCTCAAACTTGGTGCGTGAGGATTTACCCATGTCTTATCCCAATCCGTTGAAAGCGGCTGATGAACTGGCGCTTGCGGTTGCCCCCCGTGTCGATGAGATCGAGCAAAACAGATTTCTGCCGCAGGACATTGCCGATCATGCGGCCCGTCTCGGTCTGCACCGCTTGTTTATTCCCGCCTCGCTCGGCGGGCTTGAAGCGCATCCCATGACGCTCGTGGACGTTGCTGAGCGCATCGCCCGCGTCGATGGCTCAAGCGCCTGGTGCGTCTTTATCGGCGCAACCTCGGGCATGACGGCGGCGTTCTTAAGCGCTGAAGACGGCAAGGCGGCCTTTGGCGACCCTATGTCGATTGCGGCGGGTGTTTTTGCGCCGCGCGGCACGGCCAAACACGAGACCCTGAACGGCGTTAAAGGCTATCGCGTCAACGGGCGCTGGCAATGGGGCTCAGGCTCGCGCAATGCGCGCACCATCATGGGTGGCGCTTTCATCACGGGCGACGATGGCAAGCCGGAAATGGCCTTTGAAGGGGTGCCGCAGAACCGGATGATGGTTTTCACCCGCGATCAGGTGATTTTCCATGACACATGGCGTGTCGCAGGCCTTTGCGGTACGGGCAGCACGGATTTTGAAGTCAAAGACGTGTTTGTGCCCGCAGGCCGTGCGCCGAGCCTCATTTCGGACAAGCCGGTGCAGCGGCCGCTTTATTGCTTTCCGACATTCGGCCTTTTGGGCATCGGCATTGCCGCCGTGACGCTCGGCCTTGCACGCGGCTCCATTGATGCGCTGATTGAGCTTGCAGGCGGCAAGACCCCGCAAGGCTCATCCAAGCCGCTGGCCTTGCGTGCGAAGGCGCAGCTTGATGTGTCCGAGGCGGAAGCCCTGACGCGTTCGGCGCGGGCCTATCTTACCGAGACGGTGGAGGCCGCATGGGCGGCGGCGTCAAGCGATGGGGCGATTACAGTGGAGCATCGCCGCGACATTCGGCTTGCCACGACCCATGCTGTGCGCGCGGCGACCCGCGCGGTTGATCTCATGTACACATTGGGCGGCGGCACGTCGGTTTATAAGACGTCGGCGCTTCAACGCCATTTCCGCGATGTCCATGTCGCAACCCAGCACATGATGGTGTCGGACGCGACCTACGAACTCACAGGCCGCCTCTTTCTTGGTGTGCCCACCAACACCGCGATGCTTTGAGAGGATAAGGGAGATGGGTGAGTTTACGCGCGTCGAAAAACAGGGCCGCATTGCCATCGTGCATTTTGAGCGTGCTGAAAAGCTCAACGCTTTATCGGTCGCCGCCATGCGCGAATTGACCGACGTTGCCAATTCCTTTCTCGATGATATTGAAACGACCGCGATCATCCTCACAGGCGCGGGCAAGAATTTTTCAGCAGGCGCCGACCTCACAGATCCCGAACTGCAATCGCGCAAAGATAAAGGTCTGATGGCGCGGCGTCAGGCGCTCAAAGTCGGTCCTGATATGTGCGATGCATGGGAGCGGCTGGAACAGGTGACGATCTGTGCGGTTGAAGGGTTTTGCATCGGCGGCGGCTCGGCGCTGGCAGCGTCCTGCGACATTCGCGTGGCGGGAAAAAGTGCTTATTTTCGTCTGCCGGAAATTCCGCTTGGCATGAATATGAGCTGGCACAGCAATCCGCGTCTCGTGAATCTGATGGGACCGGCCCGCGCCAAGCTCTTCGTGATCTTGGGTGAAAGGCTTTATGCGCCGGATGCGCTTCAATGGGGTCTCATTGAGCATGTGACGGAAGATGGTGCGGCGCTCACTTTCGCGCGCGAGCTTGCACAAAAATTTGCCGACCTGCCGCCGCTTGCCGTGCGCATGTCCAAGCAGTCAATTGATATGGCGGCCAAGGCGCTTAATCCGGCCGTGACCTATATGGATCGCGATCAGTTTGCGCTGGCCTCGACCTCAAAAGATCATCAGGAGGCGGTGAGCGCCTTTTTAGAAAAACGAAAACCAAATTTCACGGGAGATTAGTATGGGCCGCGTCACAGGGAAAAAATGTTTTGTCACGGGCGGTGCGCAAGGTCTGGGCGAGGCCTCCGCCATGATGCTTGCCAAAGAGGGCGCGCTTGTCACGGTCGCTGACATCAACGAGAAGGGTGTGCGGGCGGTTGCCGACAAGATCAACGCGCTTTATCCGGGCAAGGCTTTCGCCGTGACGCTTGATGTCACCAGCGAACCGCAATGGAAAGAGGCGCTGGCTTACGCCGACAAAGCGATGGGCGGCATCAATGTGCTTTTTAACAATGCGGGCATCGGCGGCGGCACCACGGTCGAAGACACGGATTTCGAGACCTATAAGCGCGTGATGGCGGTGGATGTGGACAGCGTGTTCCTCGGGTGCAAATACGCGATCCCCTATATGGTGCCCCATGCGCCGGGCTCGATCATCAACACATCGTCCATTGCCGGTCTCATCGCCGGTCACAATATGGCCGCTTACAATGCCGCCAAGGCAGGCGTCTGGCTTCTGTCCAAATCCGTGGCGCTTCATTGCGCCAAGCGCGGCTACCGGATCCGGTCGAACACGATCCATCCGACTTTCATCGACACGCCGATCCTTGACGGGATGAAGCGCGGCATGGAGAAGGAAGAGCTGGTGCGCAAGCTCGCCAAGCAAATTCCCATCGGCTATATCGGCGAGCCGGATGACGTGGCCTATGCCGTTGTGTACCTCGCGTCGGACGAATCCAAATTCATCACCGGCTCCGAACTGAAGCTCGATGGCGGCATTTCCGCCATGTAAGAGCCATGCAATTGCCGAAATCGTCTGAGAAGTTAAGCGGGTGTGAAGGTTTGCTTTGAGGCTTTCACACCCCGTTGCCAGACTTTCTTAAGCGTCAATGTGGATAATGCTCAAGGTGTGACATCAATGGCCTTGTGCGTTTGGTGTCACCGCCCCAGATTTGAGTTTCGGTTTTTGGCACAGACAGACACATGACGCGTTCCGTTCTCGTTGTCCTCCATCAGGCTCATTCCAATCCCGGTCGTGTCGGTCAGGAGCTTGTCCGGCGCGGCTATACGCTTGATATGCGCCGCCCCTCGCTCGGTGAGGCGCTGCCCGATACGCTGGAAGCCCATGACGGGGCCATTGTCTTTGGCGGGCCGATGAGTGCGAATGATGATCTGCCTTTCATCAAGACCGAGCTCGACTGGATTTCCAATGTCGCGCTGAAATCCGATAAACCCTATTTCGGCATTTGCCTTGGCGGTCAGTTGCTCGCAAAGAGCCTCGGTGCCAGAATTTTCGGGCATCCTGAGAGCCGTTGCGAAGTGGGCTATTTCCCGATCCGCCCGACGGCGGAAGGCGCTGCGCTCTTTGACGATCCGCAGCATGTTTATCAGTGGCATGTTGAAGGCTTTGAGTTGCCGCGTGGGGCGACCATGCTGGCTGAGGGTCAGGACTTTCCGGTGCAGGCGATGCGCTACGGGGATAAGGCCTATGGCATTCAGTTTCATCCTGAACTCACCACGCCGATGATGCAGCTCTGGCTCGAATTCGGCAAAGCGCGTCTGGCGCTGCCGGGCGCTCAGCCGCATGAGGCCCATGTCGAAGGCCGCGCGAAGCATGATCTTGCTCTGCGCTTGTGGCTGACGCGGTTTCTCAACCATTGGTTGCCGGACAGTGCCTCGCCGTCTCTGGGCGTTGTGGCCGGGGATTAGTCTGTTGCGGCCTGTTTGGGAGGCTCAACGAGCCGACACACGAACTCGACATGGAAACACTCGATCTCTTGCAAGAAATGCGAGATGACACGATGGTTCTATCCCCGCTTTGCGCGCGGCGGCGTCGTGTTAAGCCATTGATTTTTATAGAAAAAACCACTTTGGGAATGGTGGAGCCGAGCGGGATCGAACCGCTGACCTCCTCATTGCGAACGAGGCGCTCTCCCAACTGAGCTACGGCCCCAAAGTGGTTCGGTTCTTTAGGCGGCAGGGAGGCTTCTGTCAAGTCTCCGGCCTCGTAACGCGATACTTGAACCGTAGGGTCTCCCCCTTTACATCTGGGGGCCAAGACGAGCATTCCTCCCGTCCAAAAGCAACGAAGGCACTCATGTATTCTCTTCTGGTTCTGATCACGCAGGTCATCTCGATTTACACATGGGTCATCATCATCGGCGCGGTGCTGAGCTGGCTCATCGCCTTTGAGGTCATCAACACGCGAAACCGCTTCGTTTTCACGGTGGTTGATATTATCAACCGCGTCACCGAGCCGGTGCTGGCGCCTTTGCGCCGCATCCTGCCGGATTTGGGCGGCATTGATATTTCTCCCGTTGTTTTGCTCCTGCTGCTTTTCTTTGTGCAGAACCTGCTGTGGGAGATTTACGGTTCCATGTCGGGCGGCATGTGATTTTTGTCCGTATGGCGCGAGACACGGGACGGGATTTTATTGTCCCTGCGTGTGACGCCCAAGGCGGCAACTGACCGGATCGGTGCTGTGAGCGCTGATGCGGAGGGCAAAGAATTCGTGCGGGTCTCAGTGCGCGCCGTGCCTGATAAGGGCAAAGCGAACGAGGCCGTGATAAAACTTCTCGCCAAACATCTGGGCGTTTCGAAATCGGCGTTGAGCGTCGTGTCGGGCGCGACGGACCGGACAAAAACGATAGCCATTGAGGGCGACCCTCAGGCGCTGGCCCAATTGATGACTGCGCATTGGGGCGAAAACTAGAGGACCAAAAATTGGCAGAAGCCGTACTCATCGATGGCAGAGTTTTAGCGCCCGCCCTGAAAGCCCGTGTCGCCGAAGCGGTCGCCGTCCTCAAATCCAAATATAATCTGACGCCGGGTCTCGGCGTTGTCCTTGTCGGCAATGATCCGGCGAGCGAAGTCTATGTGCGCAACAAGCATCAGGCGACGCTTGAAGCGGGCATGAATTCGTTTGAATACAAGATGCCTGCAACATCCACACAAGCAGAAGTACTGGCCAAGGTTGCCGAGTTGAACGCGAACCCCGCGATCCATGGTTTCCTCGTGCAGTTTCCGGTGCCAGCGCATATTTCGCAGCAGGCGGTGATTGATGCGATTGATCCTGTGAAAGATGCCGATGGTTTGCATCCGTTGAATGCCGGACGTCTGGCAAGCGGGCTACCTGCCATGGTGCCCGCAACCCCTGAAGGCTGCGTGCTGATGGCGCGCCATGCGAGCGGCGGCAATCTCGCGGGCAAGCATGCCGTTATCATCGGACGTTCCAATCTCGTCGGCAAACCCGTTGCGCAATTGCTGCTCAATGAAAACTGCACCGTGACGATTGCCCATTCGCGCTCGACCGACCTGCCGTCGATTGCGCGTCAGGCCGATATTCTTGTTGCTGCTGTCGGTCGTCCGCTGATGGTCAAAGGCGATTGGATAAAGCCCGGTGCCATCGTGATTGACGTCGGCATCAACCGCGTTGATGCGCCTGACAAAGGCGAAGGCAAAACACGGCTTGTAGGTGACGTTGATTTTGCTTCCGCCAAACTTGTCGCCGGTGCGATCACGCCGGTGCCGGGCGGTGTCGGCTTGATGACGGTGGCTTGTCTCATGCGCAATGCCGTCATCGCCGCTTGTCGTCAGCACGGTGTTGAGGTTCCTCCCAATCTCTGAAGATACAGGTCTCTAGGATCGAAAGTATGGAAACGCGTCAACTTGGAAAGCTCTGGCCTGTCAGTGCACTGACACTTGGTGGTGGTGGTCTGGGTCAGGTCTGGGGCGAGACAACGCGCGACGAAGCCATTGCAACCGTCAGGCTCGCGGTTGAAAGCGGTGTCACGTTGTTGGATCTCGCACCTCTCTACGGGCGCGGTGAAGCTGAAAGCGTTGTCGGCGAAGCGTTTGACGGCAAGTGGCCCGACGGTGTGCGCGTGACGACCAAGAACATGATGGGTTCGCGTCATTTCAAAGATGTGGCGGGCAGGCTCGAAGCGTCCGTTGTGGCGAGCCTCAAAACTTTGAAGCGTGAACAAGCTGATATTTTCTTTCTCCATTCCAACATTCATCCCGATGATTATAGCTATGCGGATGATGTCGCCTATCACACCTATGGCGCGGTGCCATGGTCGGTCTTTACGGGTGAGGTCGTGCCTGCTTTCGAGGCGTTGAAAGCCAAAGGTCTCATCGGCGCATGGGGTGTTACGGGCGTGGGATTGCCGCGTTCTATTATGGAAGCCTTGCGCGGCGATCCTAAGCCCGACGTTGTGCAGGCCGTCACCAATCTGCTCGATAGCGCAGGCAATATGCGCCGCTATGAAGAGCCGACTGAGGCCCGCAATATTATCCGCACGGCGGTTAACAATGATGTGGGTGTGATGGGTATCCGCGCTGTGCAGGCCGGTGCGCTCACTGCTGCGCTCGACCGGCCGCTCAAGAGCACTGATCCTGAAGCACAAGACTTTGCCAGAGCGGCACCCTTCCGTGCCCTTGCTAAAGAGCTTGGTCGCGATCCGGCGGAGCTGGCTCATGCTTATGCACTCGCCATTGACGGCGTTGATACTCTGGTGCTCGGCGTCAAAAACCGCGTCGAACTCAAAATGGCGCTTGAGGCCGAGGCCCGTGGTCCGATGGATAAAGAGGTCTATCAGCGCATCGAGGCTTTGGGGTTGCGTCGTCAGGTGCCCCGCATTCCGCTCGATGCGCCGATATAGGTTTTATCGATTGTCGGGCTGGCCCCGCACTGCCATCAATCCCTCACGTGTGATCCGGTAAGGACCGCTGAGGCGCGAGCCGATCATCCGGCGGCGCTTGAGGCTCTTAAATGTGCTGAGCGTGCAGTCAGATAAAATCCAACCCTCGCGTGTCACGCATAGGACAGCGTGGATCTTTCCTTTATCATCCTTTTCAATACGGATAGACGCACCTTGAGCGAGTGCATGAAGCACACGCTGCTCGAACCTTGAGACGTTCATGAGAAATATTGCCTTGGAGAAAAGCCGCAGGACGCGGGCCGCGCATAAAGCCTCAGGCGAGCGCGCTAGGCGTGTCGCTGAAGCAGGCGCAAAAGCCCGCTGCTACTTGCGAGATCTCTGCCGAACATCGGTCCGGTCAGGCTCGCGTCTTTTCCCCAAAGGCAGACATCAACTCTCCTGTGAGCATGTGCCCTTCAAGCTAAACACCGCTGCCTTTGTCCGTCAAATGCGGGCCGGGGGGATCATTGCGCTTTTGTCGCTGACTGTGTTGGCGCTGCCGCAGGTCGTACAAGCGGATGACCCCAAAGTGCGGGACCCGCGCGCCGAAGGCGGCATGCTCGCCTGGCCGCAAGACGAAATGTCCCGTGCACTCGGCATCTATGTGCCGAACCGGATGAAACAGTTTGATGTGCCGGGCGTCGCTATCGCGATTGTCGCCGATGGCAAGATTGTTTATGCGGGTACATTTGGTAAAGCCGACAAGAGTGCTGCCATACCCGTCACGCCGTCGACGCTGTTTGAAGCGGGCGCGCTCGGCCAAAGCGTTGTTGCCTTTGGTGCGCTGCGCATGGCGGACGACAAGCTCTTGTTTCTGGATGCGCCCTTGTCGCGTGATCTCAATGAACCGTGGTTGTCGGATGATGAGGACAATGCGGCGATTACTTTGCGCCACGTGCTCACCCACACATCCGGCCTTGGCGACAATGTTGCGCATCCCTCGCGCTCCTCCGATTTTTCTCCCGGTAGCGCTTTCAGTCATTCCGGCATCGGCTTTCTCTATTTGCAGCATGTGATGGAAGTTGTCGGCAACGCCTCGTTTGAGCAATTGATGCAGTCGCTGGTCTTCCAGCCATTGGGTCTCACGCAATCGCATTTTCTGCCTCAGCCGGACGAGCAATTGGCACAGGGCTATGTGCCTTTGCATTTTTTGTTGCTGGTTTTATGTCTGCCTTTTGCGCTCGCTTTTCTCGCGATGCTTGCGGCCTTCTGGGCGATTTCATGGTTCATGTTTCAACGCCGACTGGAGGGTGCTGATTTTCTCTGGCCGCTTTTGGGTGCCGGTTTCTTTGCCTCGGCGATTGTCTGGTGGGGTTTCGGTTTTGCGACGGCTGCATTTGTTGTCGGCGTTACGCTTCTCTGCGTCCTGGTTATCGCGCTGCTCGCAGGCTTTGCTTATTACCTTCTCTACATTGCAGGTCTTGCGCGCGCGCGAGAAGGCATCATCACGCGCGGTGGCGGGGCCAAAGAAAGCCTCATCGTGGTGCTGGCCGGTGTGATTGCTCTGGGCGGTTTTTACCCCGCGCTCAACTGGTCGATTCCCGTGCTGCGTTTGAGCCATCTGCGCAGTGATCCGGTTTCCGATGCGGCAGCATCGTTTCGAACAACAGCGCCAGACATGGGGCGCTTTATGATTGCGTTGCTGGAGAGAGAGAAGCTTAGTCGTGATATGAGCCTCCGCCTTTTTGCCGATCCTGTGCCTGCAGGCGATGATCTCTATTGGTCGCTTGTCGCCGGTATGCGCCGTGACCGGACACAAGAGACGCAATGGGCGCGTGGCTCCGTCATGGGTTTTGAAAGCCTGATGGTGATGGACGTAAAACGTCGCGCCGGTGTTGTGGTGCTCACCAATAGCCGTTCAGGTGCGGAGCTGGCGCAAGACATTGCGCGCAATGTGCTGGGCGTCGAGGCTGTGTGGTCGCTGCCCTAAGGGGGATCAAATGGGGTCGTTTAAAACGATCAGAGCGCGGGCGGTGAAGCGTCAGGGCGGTGAGGCGGCTTTGACCGTACAGTTGCAGAAGCCGAAATCAGCCGCTGCGCTGAAGAAGATACCGGATGACCGCTGGCTTGCCGCGATGACGAAGTCCGTCTTTCAGGCGGGTTTTGTCTGGAAAGTGATTGAAGCCAAATGGGATGGTTTTGAAGAAGCCTTTGACGGCTTCAATCCGCACCGCGTTGCGTTTTATTCCGGCGACGATATGGGGAGGCTCGCATCCGACACGCGTATCGTACGCAATGGCGCAAAGATCAAGGCCACCGTTGAGAACGCCCGCTTTATAGTGGAACTCATCAAAGAGCATGGTTCGGCGGGCGCGTTCTTTGCCACATCAAGGCCCGAAAACTATGTCGATCTTCTGGAAACGTTGAAAAAACGCGGGAGTCGTTTGTCAGGCGCATCGGCCCAATATTTTTTTCGTTTTGCGGGCGTTGATAGTTTCATCACATCGCCGTCCGTTACCGCCGCGCTTATCAAAGCAGGTGTCATAGACAAGCCGCCGACATCAGCAAAAGCTCTGCGTGCGGTGCAGGCCGCGTTCAACATTTGGCAAGAAGAAAGCGGCTGCTCGTTAACCGAGATCAGCCGCGTTCTTGCACTTTCAATTGATGCTTAGGGCTTAGCCCTTGGCTTTGGCTTTTTCGATGCCGTCCATGATGAGGCGACCGGCTTCGGCGGCGTCGCCCCAGCGTTCGACCTTCACCCATTTACCTTCTTCGAGGTCTTTATAGTGCTCGAAGAAATGCGCGACGCGCTTGATGAAGACTTCCGGCAGGTCTGTGTAGTTGCGGACGTTCTTGTAGTAAGGGTTCAGTTTTTCAACCGGTACGGCAATGATTTTTTCGTCCTTGCCTGCTTCGTCGACCATCATCAGCACGCCGATGGGGCGGCAGCGCACGACGGCGCCCGGCACCACGGGAATGCGGCTCACGACGAGAACGTCCACGGGGTCACCGTCATCTGACAATGTGTGCGGGATGAAGCCGTAATTGGCAGGGTACTGCATTGCTGTGTGAATGAAGCGATCGACAAAGAGCGTGCCGGAGGCTTTGTCCATTTCATATTTTACAGGGTGTCCGCCATGGGGCACTTCGATAATCACATTGACGTCTTCGGGGGGATTGACGCCGATAGGGATGGCTTCGATACGCATCAGCCTTTTGTCCGTATGTTGCGCGCTGCCAACAGACGCAGACGCAGCGCATTGAGTTTGATGAAACCGCCGGCATCCTTCTGGTCATAGGCGCCGGCATCGTCCTCGAAGGTCACATGAGCCATCGAATAGAGCGAATAGGGGGAGGAGCGGCCAACAACAGAAACATTACCTTTGTAGAGTTTCAAACGTACTGTGCCGGTAACGGCTTCCTGGCTTTTGTCGATCAGTGCCTGCAGCATTTCGCGCTCAGGCGAGAACCAGAAACCATTATAGATAAGTTCAGCATAGCGCGGCATCAGCTCATCTTTGAGATGCATCGCGCCGCGATCGAGCGTGATCGATTCAATGCCGCGATGGGCCGCAAGCAGGATCGTCCCGCCGGGCGTTTCGTAAATGCCGCGCGACTTCATGCCGACATAACGGTTTTCCACGAGGTCGAGACGACCGATGCCATTGGCGCCGCCAAGTTCGTTGAGGCGCGTGAGGATGGTTGCGGGCGACATTTTTACGCCGTCGATTGAGGAGGCGTCGCCGTGTTCAAAGCCAACTTCGATGAAGGTGGCTTTGTCGGGTGCGTCTTCGGGTGAAACTGTGCGTTGATAGACGAAATCGGGCGCTTCCTGCGAGGGGTCTTCGAGCGCCTTGCCTTCGGATGATGTGTGCAAGAGGTTCGCATCAACTGAGAAGGGCGCTTCGCCGCGTTTATCCTTGGCAACAGGGATCTGATGCTTTTCAGCAAACTCGATGAGTTTGGTGCGGGACGTCAAATCCCATTCGCGCCAAGGCGCGATGATTTTGATGTCGGGATTGAGCGCACCATAGCTCACTTCATAGCGGACCTGATCATTGCCCTTGCCGGTTGAGCCGTGGCTGACGGCGTCAGCGCCCGTGAGCGCCGCGATCTCGATCTGACGTTTGGCGATGAGCGGGCGGGCAATTGAGGTGCCCAGCAGATAGACGCCTTCATAAAGGGCATTGGCGCGAAACATCGGGAAGACGAAATCGCGGACAAATTCTTCGCGCAGGTCATCGATGAAGATTTCCTTGATGCCGAGCATTTCGGCTTTCTTGCGTGCGGGCTCTAGTTCTTCGCCTTGTCCCAGATCAGCTGTAAAAGTCACGACTTCGCAACCATAGGTTTCCTGCAGCCATTTCAGGATGACCGAAGTATCAAGACCGCCTGAATAGGCTAGAACTACTTTCTTGATGTCTCTTTGTGCGCCGCTCATGTGAATTCCCGTGTCCCAAGCTGTCCGAAGGCCAAGCGTATTTCGCGGCACTATAGGCAAATCGCGCGGAGCGGCAAGTGAGGCGCCGGGCTCACCCGCTTTACGCGACATTTGGCCCCTTTTTGGAGCATTTAATGGGGTTAACGGGTCTCGACAGGACGGGCGTGGGCGCTCATCTTTGGTAAAAAGGGAGACGCCACGTGAAGCTAGAATTCTGGTTTGAATATGCCTCGACCTATTCCTACCCCGCTGCCATGCGGGTGGAGAAGCTTGCCAAAGATGCGGGCGTTGCTCTCGTCTGGCGGCCTTTTTTGCTTGGGCCGATTTTCGGGGCGCAGGGCTGGAATGACAGCCCGTTCAATATCTATCCCGTGAAGGGCCAGTATATGTGGCGCGACATGGCGCGGCTTTGCGAGGCCGATGGCTTGCCGTTCAAGGCACCCGTGCAATTCCCGCAAAACGGATTGAGGGCGGCGCGCATCACGCTGATCGGCAATGACGAAGGCTGGGGCGCCGATTTTACACGCGCGGTCTACACGGCAAATTTTGGCGAGCAAAAAGACATTTCGGATGAAGCGGTGCTTGTATCGCTTCTCATCTCGCTTGGTCTCGATGCCAAAGATGTCTTGGCGCGCGCGAACGCAGACGCCAATAAGGCCCGGCTCAAGACGCAAACCGAAGAGGCGATTAAACGTGGTGTCTTTGGAGCGCCCAGCTTTTTCGTTGGCCCAGAACTCTTTTGGGGCAATGACCGGCTGGAGCAGGCGATTGTCTGGGCCAAGCGCAGTTAGACCGTCATCACCTTATCATTCATGCTAACAGTGCCCGCCTGCGCTACATCCGCATAAATGGAAAGACATTGGCCCGTCTCGCGCACCATGGTGCGCATGATATTGGCGTCGCGCGGTAGCTCCATTTGTTCGCGCGTCGTCATAATGCAGCGAGGGGCGGCGAGGCCGACGGAGATTTGAGCGGTCCCAAGCCTGACGCGTTTGCCGATCCAGTCATATTCCGCCATGCGGACCTCTTGCCTTGTGTCGCCCAACAAAAAATTCGGACGGAAGCGGCGCACGTCGAGCACGGAGGTTGGCGTCAGTGTTTGAAAATAACGCAGTGAGGCTTCGGTGAGAACGTTCACCGGATAAGCATCAAAGTAAGTGCCGCGCGGGCTTGTATAAGTCATAAGCTCGGTAATGACTTCGGGTGAGAAGGTTGAAAGATCAGCCATCGGCTCGTTAGGCAGTAATCCGAAGATTTGGCGCAGGTCTGCGATCGGGTCTCCTGTCTCGCTCACCTGTTTATAGTGTTCTGCATTCTCTGCCGGTTGCAGTGGCCAGAGCGTCACTTCAACGCCCAAGGCTTTTGAGAGTTTCGCGTGAACATCGATGGCGTCAGAGCGCGTTAGCGTTCCGTCCGGCAGCATGATTTCAACATGGGGTACAATACCTGCCGACGTGCCGTCGAGATAACGTGCTTTGCAGTTCAGCAAGGTGCCGAAATGTTTTGCACCGCGAATGGCTTTGGTTTTTTCATCGCGTACGGCCCAACCGCGATCAAGCGGAATGCCGCCTTTGGTGAGCACGCATTGTGTGAGCTTTTCGCCCTGCATGGATTTGACGGGATAACGCCAGATTTCCTTCACATAGAAATCACTCATCGCCGTTTCCCCCGTTTATTTCAACCCGCCAGTTGTGCGACTTCAAAGATAAGAATGGCGGCACTCAGAAGCGCACCTGTCACGGGTACCCAGATCGGAACCGTGAAATGGCTTGGTTCGGACTTATCGTGCAACTTGATCCGCCATAGCGCAAGATTGACGATGGTGAAAATGCACAAAGCTAAAAAGGTGGTGGTGCGTGCGAGGCCGGTCAGCGGGAAGGCAAGGGCCAGCACCAGCACAATGGCGATAACAACGCAGGTTGCGATGACGGGTGTTTGGGTTCTGCGATGAATGCGTCCGAATAAGACGGGCAGGCCACCTGAACCGGCCATGCCGTAGAGCACGCGTGACGCCATGACAATTTGCACCAGCACTGTGCTGACCGTTGCGAGCACCGCGATGCCCGCAAAGGAAGCGGCACTGATGCCCGTAGCTCTTTCGAAGACAAGTGCAAGCGGGGCGGGGCTTGCGGCCAGTTCTGTTGGCGGCACGACATTGATCGCTATGACGACCACGATCAGGTAAAGCGCTGTTGTGACAATCAATGTCCATGCGATGGCGCGCGGCATGACGCGTTCAGGGTCGCGCACTTCTTCGGCCATGTTCACGAGATCTTCAAAACCGATAAAGGCGAAGAAGGCAACGAGCGTTCCAGTCAGAATGCCGGTCATAACGGCTGTCGGCCCCAGTCCGTGAAGTGGTGCAGACCAAGCAGGCCAATGCAACACATCTGGACTTCCGATGTTGTAAAGCCCGACGCAGATGATGAGCAGCAATCCGCTTGTTTCGATGACGGTGAGCACAACCGTGACCGTCACGGATTGTACCACGCCCCAAATAGCAATTGCGCCAAGTGTGCTGACAAAGAGGAGTTTGATGAGCCAGCCGGGCAGGTTCAGGAATTCACTGATATATCCGGCCGCGCCATTCGTGACTGTCGCTGAGGAGATAACGCCGACAAATACAACGGCGAGACCCACAAATTGAGAAAGGCGCAAACTGCCAAAGGCTTCCTGCACAAAGAGTGCCTCTCCGGCGCTGCGCGGCATCCGAGCTGAGAGCTCGGCAAAAGAAAAGGCAGATGGCGCGGCAATCAGGGCTGCGAGTAAAAAGGATAGCGGGGCGAAAGCGCCTGCCTGACCGGCGGTGATACCGACAAGAACATAAATACCCGCCCCGACGGTGACGCCGACACCATACATAACAAGGGGGATGAGGCCGATACTGCGTCGAAGAGCGGGCTGCGGGTCAGACAAAGTATTTCCTTCTGTTCCGGCACGCCTTGTTGTCAATGTGCTTGGGAGGTTTCTGGTTGCTTAAAACGCTCGCTCGCGCGTGCCTTCACGGTCTCGCTTTTCAACTGGCCGCAAGCGGCCATGATATCGCGACCGCGCGGGGTACGCACGGGGCTTGCGTAGCCTGCACGATTGACCACATCGGCGAATTTCTCAATCGTCGGCCAGTCGGAGCATTCATAAGGTGAGCCGGGCCACGGATTGAACGGAATGAGATTGATCTTGGCCGGAATGCCCTTCAGCAGACGGACGAGTGATTTTGCGTCTTCGATGCTGTCGTTCACACCCTTGAGCATCACATATTCAAACGTGATGCGTCGTGCGTTAGAAAGCCCCGGATAATTGCGGCAGGCTTCCAGCAATTCAGCGATGGGATATTTTTTGTTGAGCGGTACCAGCTTGTTGCGCGTCTCGTCGTTCACAGCGTGGAGCGAAATCGCGAGCATCGAGCCGATCTCCTCGCCCGCCCGCACAATCTCGGGTACAACGCCAGAGGTGGACAATGTGATGCGGCGTTTGGACAGTGACAGGCCTTCGCCATCGGAAATAATGTCGAGTGCGGCACGCACATTGTCGAAATTATAGAGCGGCTCGCCCATGCCCATCATCACGATGTTGGTCACCATGCGGTCGTCTGAATTGCGACCGGAGTTTGGCCACTCACCCAGCGCGTCGCGCGCCACCATCAACTGCCCGACGATTTCGCCTGCGGTGAGATTGCGCACGAGTTTTTGTGTGCCTGTGTGGCAGAAAGTACAGGTAAGCGTGCAGCCGACCTGAGACGAGATGCAGAGCGTGCCGCGGCCTTCTTCGGGGATATAGACGGCTTCGACTTCAGGACCGGGAATGCCGGGTTTGTCCGAGGCCAGGCGCAGCAACCATTTGCGTGTGCCATCGACTGATTTTTGTTCGGTGACAATTTCAGGGCGCGAGAGCGAAAACTGGGTGCCGAATGCCGCGCGCAGGTCTTTCGACAGCGCCGTCATGCCGGAGAAGTCCTGAAGCCCGCGCGTATAAATGCCGTTCCAGATTTGCCCGACGCGCATTTTGATTTCGCGGGGGGCGACACCTGCTTCGGCCAGCACAGCGCCCAGCTCCTCGCGATCGAGCCCAAGCAGGTTTTTTCGTGCAGGTGTGGCCACCGGCACGGACGATCCCTTGTGAGCTATGTCGAGGCTTTGCGCCATAAATGTCAGAACCGGCATTGAAGACAGTCACGCCCCAAAACGAGAGGGGCTTATTGGCCTCTCATAACATAAATGTGGCTCTTGCGGCCAATGGGAGCCTCAAGGGGCTTAAATGCCGCAGAAACGGGCAGGAAAAGGCCGAAAGAGGCTTACTTGCAAGCCCCGTCAATCTTATTGAGCGCCGAGCCGCTGCCTTTGAGCGAATAGGTGTCGGTGGTCAGCGTTTTGCGGGCGGATGTGCCTTTGATGACCATGCTGGAGCCGGCGCGCAGCGCCTTGACCATTTTGGCTTCGTCTTTGGTGTTGTCGAGCCAGGCCCAGTTCTGGTGTTCGCCGCCTTCGACAACGCCAGAGAACATCTGGAAACGGTCTTTACCGATCATGGCAAAAGGCTTTGACGTGGCGGCAAAGGGATAACCGATACGCATGCTGATTTCATTGCGGATATTGCGTCCGGGACGGTGTGTCACCATAAAATAGACGTCGCCGCGCGCTGCCGCCTTCGGTTCCTGCTTTTTCGGTTCCGACAGGACATAGCAAATCCGGTCCTTGCCGGTGCCATAGGTATAGGCCGCCCAATCGTCATATTTACCGAGAAGCTTCGGCGCATCAGCCGCCTCAGCCACACCCGACGTCAATGTCGTGAAGGCAAGGCCTGTGAGTGCCATCAGGGCCGCAAAGAAGCGTGTGCGTGTCAGCATCAATAAAACTCATTTGAATCAGGTGAGGTCATCGGCGGGCAATGCGTCTCAACATTCGATTGGGGTGTTCACCTTACCGGCCTTAATCGCCAAATTCCAGCGACACTTGGTAAAATGGCTTGTTTCTGCCTCTATCTCATCTGGAGAGACGCTTTCGGTGCCAGCTTATCTGGCGAGGCGGGTAGGGCTTGTGTTAAATCTGCTTCCACGAATATTTGTCCAAAGACTCTAAAGTCGAACAGTCAAAAAAGAACAGGGAATGCCCATGAAAGCCGTCTTGTGCAAGGAATATGGTCCGCCGTCGAGCCTCGTCATCGAAGAACTGCCCTCGCCCGAACCCCAAAAGGGTCAGGTGCTGCTGGAGGTGCATTCCGCCGCCATTAATTTCCCCGATGTACTCATCATTGAGAACAAATACCAGTTTAAGCCACCACTGCCCTTCTCGCCGGGCGGTGAAGTCGCGGGCATCGTGACGAAGCTTGGCGAGGGTGTCACCAAAGTGAAGGTCGGTGATCGTGTCATCGGCTCTTGCGGCTGGGGTGGTTTTGCCGAAGAGATCGCGCTTGATGAAGCACGTGTCACACCCATTCCCTCCGAAATGGATTATGTGACCGCGTCTGCCTTTTTGATGACTTATGGCACTTCGCATCACGCGCTCAAAGACCGCGCCAATATCAAACCGGGTGAGTCACTTTTGGTGCTCGGTGCTGCCGGTGGCGTAGGTCTCGCTGCTGTCGAGCTTGGCAAGGCGATGGGGGCCCGTGTTATTGCGGCAGTCTCCTCAGAAGATAAACTCAAAGTCGCGCGTGATCACGGGGCCGACGATGGTTTCGTTTATCCCACAGGTGCACTCGACAAGGATCAGCAAAAGGCGCTGACCGACAAGATCAAAGAATTGACAGGCGGTCAGGGTGCGGATGTTGTTTACGATCCGGTCGGGGGCGATTATGCCGAGCCCGCTTTGCGCGCGACCAATTGGGAGGGCCGCTATCTCGTTGTCGGTTTTGCCGCCGGCCCCATCCCGAAAATTCCGCTTAATCTCGCGCTCCTCAAAGGGTGTCAGATTGTCGGCGTGTTCTGGGGCGCGTTCACAGGCCGTGAACCCGCACGTCATCAGGAAAACCTGAAAGAGCTGATGGCCTGGTTCAAGGCGGGCAAGTTGAAGCCGCATGTCTCGCGTCAGTACAAGTTCTCGGAAGTGGCCGAAGCGCTCGACGATATGGCCGCGCGCAAGGTCAAAGGCAAAATCGTTCTGGTACCTGAACGAAAATAGACGTTAGTTTTCGTACTGAGTAACCAAATGGGGGACGGGAGCCGATGCGGCGAACTGTAGTGATGATCGGCGCGTTGGTTTTTCTCGTCGTGTCCGCGCTTTTCGGCTTCCTCCTCTATGTGTTGCTGTCGCAGGGCGACGCGGATTATTGGGCGGGGGACATTGCAGGTTTTGAGCGCCGCGATGTGTCTAATCCACCGCCGCGTGATGCTGTGTTGTTTCTCGGCGATGATGATGTGCGCCAATGGATAACTCTCACGCGCGATATGGCGCCCATCCCCGTGATCGGACGCGGTTTTGGCGGCGCGCAGATTTTCCACATCACGCATTATATTCCACGCATCGTCGCGCCTTACCGTCCCCGTGCTATCGTGATGATGGCAGGCGGTAGCGATATGTCAGGCGCGCATGAGCGGCGGCCTGAGGATGTGCTTGCGGACATTGAGGCTTTCGTCGCGGCCTTGCGCAAAGCCAATGTGACCGCGCCTGTTTACTTCGTATCTATTCTGCCCGAACCTATGCGCCACTCGCGCTGGCTTGGCCGCAAGCGTGCCAATACACTCATTGCCGAATATGCGAGCAAAGATCCGAGCCTGCATTTCATTGATGTATCGGGTGCGCTCATCACAGGTGCGGACACATCCAACGATGATATGTTCGATTGGTTCGGTCTGAGTTTGAATACGCAAGGCCGCGCCGTGGTGGCTGCCGCCATTAAGGAAGTGTTGATCCGCGACGGCTATGGACCTGCCGCCAAACCAAAATAAAAAATATAAAATAGGTCATCAGGGAGAGAGATAATGGCACTGACAAAATTTTCGCGTGAGACGAAAGCCGGATTGCTTGAGGGCGAGTATGATCCGAAGTTTAAGGGCGTCGTTGATGCTTTTGTTGAGAACTATGAAAAAAATGATGAAGTCGGGGCCAATGTCGCATTGACGCTGGAAGGCAAGACACTTGTCGATCTTTGGGGTGGCAAGAAAGAGCGCGACGGCGATCCGTGGACACGTGACACGATGTCGATTGTTTTTTCCTGTACCAAAGGCATCACGGCTATTTGCGCGCATATGTTGGCGGATCGGGGCAAGCTCGATCTTGATGCGCCGGTTGCAAAATATTGGCCTGAATTTGCCAAGAACGGCAAAGAGGATGCGCTTGTCTCAATGATGCTTGATCATTCCGTTGGTCTGCCGCATGTCCGCGCCAAGCTCAAAGACGGCGCTTATTATGATTATGATTACATGGTCAAGATGCTCGAAGACGAAGCGCCCTTCTGGGCGCCCGGCACGCGCAACGGTTATCATGGTGTAACATTTGCGTGGACGGTGGGCGAGTTGGTCCATCGTGCGTCGGACAAGCGTCTTGGTGCGTTCATGCATGATGAACTTGCCAAGCCCTTGGGCGTTGAGTTTCATATCGGTCTGCCAGAAGAACTTGAGAACCGCGTCGCGCCGATGATTTATGCTGAACCCGACGCGGCAACACTCGCTTCCAAATTCACACAACAGGTGATGTCTGATCCCACCTCGCCCGCACATTTATTTTTGATGAATGGCGGCAACGCGAATTTCAATTCGCGTGAAGCTCATGCTGCTGAAATAGGCTCTGCCAACGGTATTTCCAATGGTCGCGGGCTTGCAGGTCTCTATCAGCCGCTCGCCAATGGTAAGCTCGTCTCTGCCGATACACTGGCCCGCATGGGTCGTGTGTCGATGGCAACGCATGAAGACGCGACGTTGATGATCCCGTCACGCTTTGCGCTTGGCTTTATGAAGTCGATGGACAATCGCAAGGTGCCCAACACGCATAACATGAGCTGCATCTTGTCGGATTCTGCTTTTGGTCATGTCGGCATGGGGGGGTCTATCGGCTTTGCTGATCCTGAAGCCAGGATGAGCTTTGGCTACAACATGAATCGCATGGGCAACGGCATTCTCGTCAATGAACGCTGCCAGTCGCTGATTGATGAAGTCTATAAAGGCCTTGGCTATCGCTCCAATGCGTCCGGCGTCTGGGCTTAAACTGTTTTTGAATGTGGCGGGAGCGCTGGTCAGGTCTGTTTAAGTCAGGTCTGGCCGGTGCTCTTTTCATTTTTGAGTGCGGCGAGTTCTGTTTCCAACTCGACGATGCGCACCTTCAAATATTCGAGCGCTGAAGCGACATCGCTTGCTTCAAACATCTGCGGAATATGTTGCGAGCAATTGGTGTCGAAGGCGGTGACGTGAAAGATAATCGCCTGTTGGGGTTTGGCGCGGTAGTTCTCAGGCATTAATTGTGCGATGAGGGTTTTGTCGTCGCTCACCTCGGCGTATCCCCAGATTTTGACACGCGAGCGCGTTTCGTAATCCATCAGGAAAATTGTAGCGCGGTTGTTCTCGCTCAAATTACCGGTGGTGATGTATTGCCGGTTACCGACAAAATCAGCGAAAGCCAATGTCTTTTCATCGATCAGGTGGAGAAAGCCTTTAGGCCCGCCGCGATGCTGGATATAGGGCTGGCCATCTGCGCTCGCTGTGCCGAGATAAAAGGATGTGCGTTCGGCGATGAAAGCGGCCACATCAGGCGTGATCGCGTCGCCCCAATCACGGTCTTCATAAAAATCGCGACTGCCGCGTACGCTCTGCACCGCCTTGACGCTCGGGGTGAAAGCAATATCGCTCACATGCGGCTTGCTGCTCATTTGGTTTGCGTATCCCGTGGTGGCAGTTGCAATGCGTCGCGTGCGGCCTTGCGATGCGCCGGTGTCACATGTGTTGAGACGAGACCGATGGCGGCCATCAGGACGGTCGCGTCATCGCTGAAACCGAGACCGGCAATGAAATCGGGGATCATATCGGCTGGCAGTACGAAATAGGCGAGCGCTGCGATGAGCGTGGCTTTGACGCGGAGCGGCACGTTTGGGTCGCGGGTGCAGAACCAGGCGGCGGCGGCGTCTTCGGCAAAGGGGATTTTTCCGGCGACGCGGGCCATCTTTTTCCAAAAGCTCTGACGCACCTGTTCTTCCTGCTTTTGATACAGGACGGGCAGGTTTTGGGGCTTGGTTTGCTCAACCATTGGCGTTTGGCGCTCCGTTTCGTACTCAGGCTTGTCCAACATGGGTGCGCGCGGGGATCGGCGCAAGTGAGCTATCCCCTGCGTCAAATGGACGGAGACAAAGAATCCCTTTGTTTCCATGCATTTTTGGCTCGCCTCCCCCCCTTCGAATTTGTTAAATCGGCGCCAATTATCAGGCTCCAACCAATGAGCCTCAGCGGGACAAAGGAAACAGACCCATGAAACTCGACAGCTCAATTTCCGCCATCATCACCGGCGGCGCATCGGGCCTCGGCGCGGCGACCGCTCGTCTCCTCGCCTCGCAGGGCGTCAAGATCGGCATTTTCGATCTGCAGGAAGACAAAGGCGAAGCCCTTGCCAAAGAACTCGGCGGCACATTTGCCAAAGTGAACGTTACGGATGAAGCCTCGGTCGATGCGGGTTTTGCAAAATTGCGCGCTGCCAACGGTCAGGAACGCATTCTCGTGAATTGCGCCGGCACAGGCAACGCGATCAAAACCGCATCGCGCAACAAAGAGACTGGTGCGGCTGAGCACTTCCCGCTCGATAAGTTCAATCTTATCATCCAGATCAATCTTGTTGGCACGTTCCGTTGCATCGCCAAGTCGGCCGCCGGCATGCTGTCGCTTGATCCGCTGCCCAATGGTGATCGTGGTGCCATCGTCAACACAGGTTCGGTTGCCGCTGTTGATGGTCAGATCGGTCAGGCTGCTTATTCGGCTTCCAAGGCCGGCGTCGTCGGCATGACACTTCCCATCGCGCGTGATCTGTCGCGCGAAGGCATTCGCATCAACACGATCCTGCCTGGCATCTTTGACACACCGCTTCTCGCCGGTGCGCCCGAAAAAGTGCGTCAGGCTCTTGGCGCTCAGGTGCCCTTCCCGTCGCGTCTCGGCAATCCCGATGAATATGCATCGCTTGCCGTGCAGATGATCACCAACGGTTATTTTAATGGCGAAACCGTCCGTCTCGACGGCGCTATCCGTATGGCTCCGCGCTAATACTTTCCGGTTTCGGAAGCAGAAAGCCCCGATGGAAACATCGGGGCTTTTTTTATGCCAAAGATTTAGGGGAGTTTTGTTGAGCCGGTGATGAGGCGCACGCCCTGACGGAACGTGACGTAAGCCCACAGCCAGTGCAGCATCACCATCAACCGGTTGCGGAAACCGATCAGAAAATAAACGTGGGCAGCACCCCAGAGAAGCCAGGCGATAAAGCCTTTGACTTCGATGCGGCCAAAATCAATTACCGCACTCTTGCGCCCGATCGTGGCCAGATTGCCCTGGTGCCAATAGTCGAAGGGTTTTGTCTCTTTACCACTAATCATCAGACGGATGGTTTTTGCGGCATAGGCTCCCATCTGCTTTGCTGCCGGTGCGATGCCCGGTACAAAGCTTGTGTCCCGCCAACGCGCCGCCGCCGTGTCGCCTACAACGAAGATGCGCTTGTCGCCGTCAATATTGAGATGAGCGTCAACCGGGACACGACCCGCGCGATCGCTCTCCACATTGAGCCATTTCGCCGCCGGTGAGGCCATGACGCCCGCCGCCCAGATCAATGTACGCGCAGGAATAAAATCAGCGCCGAGCGCCACTCCTTCGCGCGTGCAATCGGTTGCTGCTTTGCCGGTGCAAATCTCAACGCCCATGCGGGTCAGCGAACTGGCCGCGAACTCTGCAAGGTTTTCAGGAAATGCGGGCAATATGCGCGGACCTGCTTCGATGAGCACAACGCGGGCTGATGCGGGATCAATATGCCGGAAGTCCGATAGCAAGGCTTTTTTCGCAAGCTCAATGATTGCGCCTGCCATTTCAACGCCGGTGGGTCCGCCGCCGACAATGACAAAGGTGAGCAGCGCGCGCCGTTTCTTCTCGTCCGTTTCGGTTTCGGCTTTCTCAAAAGCCAAAAGAATACGGCGACGGATTTCGGTCGCGTCGTCGATCTTCTTCAGGCCCGGGGCCACCGTTTCCCATTCGTCATGGCCGAAATAAGCATGCCGTGCGCCGGTCGCGACGATGAGATAATCAAAAGGCACAGCGCGGCCATCGTCCAGTGTCACCGTGCGGGCAGTGCGGTCAATGCTCACGACCTGCCCCAGCAACACATCTGTATTTAACTGATCGCGCAAGGTGGAGCGGATCGGTGTGGCAATATCGGCAGGTGACAAAGTGGCGGTTGCGACCTGATAGAGCAGCGGCTGAAACAGATGATAGTTTTGCGCATCGATCATCGTGACGGCGACAGGTGCGGATGCGAGTGCCTTTGCCGCAGTCAATCCGCCAAAGCCCGCCCCCAGAATAACAACGCGCGGTTTCCTGTCACTGTCGCCCGCTGCCATCTTTGCACCTCGCTAAAATCACAAAAAAATTATTTTCCGGCTTTGCCCGCGAGCCTGTCCATGAGCTTTGCCATCGCAATGTCGCGCTCGCTGACGCCCTTGGCGTCATGCGTCGTGAGCTGCACGATCACGGTTTTATAGACATTGAACCATTCGGGATGATGGTCAGCTTTTTCGGCGGCGAGTGCGATGCGGCTCATCCAGCCAAAGGCTTCGGAAAAATCTTTGAATGTGAAGGTCTTTTCAATGGCTGACCGTCCGCGCACTTTTTCCCAGCCTTTGAGGCTCGCGAGCGCCTTGTCGACTTCGGCATTGGACATTTTTGCAATCATCTTGTCGCTCCTCAGAGATTGAGATCACCGGCATAGGCACTGTCGGGATAGGCGCGTTCAGGCACATAAGGTCCGCCGCCCACAGTCCCGCGTGCGGAATACAGGATACAACGTGAAACCACAAATGTCGGTGTCACCAGCAGGTTATTTTCTGCAATGAAAGAAAAAACCTCTCCTACATCCACACCTCGCAACCGTGCCAGCGTCACATGAGGCATGAAGGCACGCGGCTCAGGTTTCAACCCCACGCGCCGCATCGCGCTTTCATGGCGGCCTTGCAGGATTGTGAGGGCCGCGTCTGGCTTCACGCTGGTATAAATTGCATGAGGTTCGGGTCCACCGAAGGCGCCGACGCCTTCAAGTGTCAGGGTTAGCGGTGTAAACGGAATGCGCGCAAGCTCAGTATCAATATCATCGGCGATGTTTTCCGGCACATCGCCGATAAACCTTAGCGTGATGTGAAAGCTGTCGCGTTCTATCCAGCGCGCATGTTCGATCCCGCGTTGCAGAGGTATGAGCCTGTCTGCGATCTCGTCGGGAATTTCTAGCGCGGTGAAAAGTCGGATCATTGTTTGTTACTTTGGGCAGCGCTTCTTGTTGAATTTTTGGGTGGGGATTAATTCCGTCGGAATAAAATTTAATTGTCACGGGGACAACTTTATTTCGTGGCACCCTAGTATCTTATCCCCGCCCGAGGATTTTATTTTTAAGGTCACCCGAAGAGCCTCGTCGAACCGACTAACGATCTCGACATGGAAACACTCGATCTCTTGCAAGAAATGCGAGGTGTTTTCGAGCTACTTTTCCAGCCAATCGGCAATATCGAAGTCGTACGCGCCGTCCCGTGGCCGCTCTGTCATTGCCGGATAAAGCCCGGTAGTGACAAGAAAAAACCTAAAAATCACGGGCACGGGTTTGGTTGCTTGGCATGTTCCGCGTTGATTTCTTTTTCCAGCTCATCGGTCCATTTAACGTGCCGTGATGTAACGGCCAGCTTGAGTTGTTCCATCGTCGTTGCGCCAATGATGTTGGATGTCACAAACGAACGCGTCGTCACAAACTGATTGGCCATCTGGCTCGCATCAAGACCATGCTTCTTGGCGATCGCCACATAGGCGTCAATCGCGGCATTGCCCTGCGGGCTTTCATAGCGCTGCAAGCGGTTGAAGAGTTGTTTGCGCGATCCTTGTGGCAGAGCCCCGTTCTGATACTTGCCGCTGAGATAGCCTTGCGCGAGCGGTGAGTAAGCGAGCAAGCCCACCTGTTCCTGATGTGCGATTTCTGCGCCGCCGAGTTCAAACGTTCGGTTGACGAGATTGTAAGCATTTTGAATGGACTGCACGCGTGGCAGACCACGGCTTTCAGATTCTGCGACGAACTTCATCGTGCCCCACGGACTTTCATTGGATAGTGCGATATGGCGCACCTTGCCCGCTTTTACAATGTCATTGAGCACGTCGAGAATTTCATGGATCGGATGGCTCTCTGCTTCGACATGTTTATAGGTGAGACCATTGCCCCCGAACAATGAAATGGGGCGGTCGGGCCAGTGAAGCTGATAGAGGTCAATATAATCCGTTTGCAGACGTTTCAGACTTTTGTTCACCGCTTCCGTGATCTGGGCGCGGCTTTGCTCGGTGCCGACCTTTTCATCGCGCAGCCAATTCATCGGTGAGCGACCGGCCACTTTGGTGGCGAGGATCACCTTGTCGCGGTTCTTGCGTGTTTTGAACCAGTTGCCGATGATCTTTTCGGTCGCGCCTTGCGTTTCGGGCTTGGGCGGCACGGCATACATTTCCGATGTGTCAAAAAAATTGACACCTTCGCTGAGCGCATAGTCCATCTGCTCGTGGCCTTCGGCTTCCGTGTTCTGCTCGCCCCAGGTCATGGTGCCAAGACAGATTTCGCTGACCTTCAGATCAGTCCGGCCGAGTTTTCGGTAGTTCATAGAATATCGTCCCCCTCAAGTTTTTATGTTTGGCGTATGTCAGTTCTAATTTGAAAGCGGCAAAATGAGATTTTCGACCTTGGGCAAAACGCCTTCAACCATAATGGCAATGCCCTGAGCGTTCGGATGCATGCCATCGGCCAGCGCCAGCGAAGGATGACCCGCTACCCCATCCAGAAAGAACGGGTAGAGATCAAGATCAAACTGCGCAGCGAGATCGGGATAGATCGGATTGAAAGCGCGGCCATAGTCAGCGCCCAGATTGGGTGGCGCGAGCATGCCGACCAGAAGCACTCTGATATGGCGGGCCTGAAGCGTTCTAATCATCGTTTCAAGATTTTGGCGCGTGATGAGCGGATCAAGCCCGCGTAGCGCGTCATTTGCTCCTAGTTCCAGAATGACGGCATCTGTCTCGGAGCCAATGGACCAATCGAGCCGCGACAGACCGCCCGATGTCGTGTCACCTGAGACGCCCGCATCGCGCACTTCGACATTTGTGTGCCCCCTTGCGTGCAGAGCTTTTTGCAATTGTGGCACAAAGCCTTCGTCCGGCCCCAGCAGATAGCCTGCTGTCAGGCTGTCGCCAAAAGCGACAATGACAAAAGGTTTCTGGGCGACAGCATTTTCATCAGCTTGCGCCGGAATGGTGTGACCTGACGCGTATAACAAGACGGCGGCGGCGAATGCGGCCATCATAGCTTTGGTCATTTGCTTGTAAATTATCGAATACATGCCATATCGCTTAAAGGTTGGTCGCTTAAGGGCTGCGGGTTTTAGTAAGTGTCGGATAAAATTCCGGCGACATTAAGAGCTGGAAATTATCGGGGAAGGCAACAAGCAGTTGAACGACAGCATTATTGAGCTCAAAAATGTGAAGCTCACCCTGCCCAGTCAAGCTGGTCCGGTCAATATCCTGCGCGGCATTGATTTGAGCGTTGCGCGTGGTCAAACAGCTGGACTGGTCGGGCCGTCGGGTTCGGGCAAATCCACACTTCTTATGGTGCTGGCGGGGCTGGAGCGTCCGAGTGAAGGCTCGGTCCGCGTTGCGGGTGAAGACCTCACTGCGCTCAATGAAGACGGGCTTGCAAGGTTTCGCCGCGCCCATGTTGGTATTGTCTTTCAGTCCTTCCATCTGATCCCGACCATGACAGCTTTGGAGAATGTGGCGATCCCGCTTGAATTTGCCGGTCGCACAGATGCTTTTGCGCGAGCCGAAGTAGAATTGAAGCTCGTCGGTCTCGGTCATCGCCTCACGCATTATCCCGGGCAATTGTCCGGCGGCGAGCAGCAGCGCGTGGGTATCGCGCGTGCCGTGGTCAATAAGCCGACATTGTTACTGGCGGATGAGCCGACGGGCAACCTGGATCCGGAATTATCCAACGAAATCATGACCCTATTCCGCCAGTTCAACGAAGTTGGTACGACTGTAATGATCGCCACCCACGATGTGGAATTGCTCAAACGTATGAACAAACGCGTGCTGGGTCTGGTGCAAGGCAAGCTGGTTCACGACGGGGTGCTCTGGTGAAATCG
>JAUSMV010000036.1 GCA_030645235.1 Parvibaculum sp.
GTGTCGTTACCTGCACCACCAGTCATGGTGACGGTTGCAGTAGTCGTTACGTTCGCAGATGTGAAAGTCACACCCAAGTTCGCAGCTGTGTCTACCGCAGTAGCAGTGCTGTTACCAACCACGCCAGAGGCGTCGAAAGTAGTGATTGCAGTGTTGCCAGTGTTGGTCAGGGTCAGACCGTTGTGACCAGTCACAACGACTTTGGTCGCTGCAGTAGCAACCAGAGTGGCTGTGTCAACAGTCGCCGCGCCTGCGGCACCTGCGTCAACAGTAGAGATGTTGACGGTTTCGATACCTGCCAGAGTTACAGAACCAAAACCAACGCTAGCTGTTGGGCCAGAAGTAGCATTGCTCAGAACAACATTGAAGGTGTCGCCAGCAGTCAGAACTGCGTTAGTGACGTTAGCTATCACGCTTGTTCCAGCAGCGTCCAGAGTCAACGTGCCGCCAGTGGCGAATCCGTCCAGAGTCAGACCGGTTGCACCACGGGTAACCACTTTACTGACGCCGTTGATACCGGCCAGGTTGATAGTCTCAGTAGCACCAGTTGTAACATCCAGCACTTCAAAACCGGTGTACTTGGTGTTGAAAGTAGAAGATGCATCAGCTGCGTCAGCCTGCGCTCCAGTCATCTTGATAGTGTCTGAGCCATCGCCAGCTGCTACTGACCCACCAACACCTACGGGGCCGCCGTAAGTGACGCTGTCGTCACCGGCACCCATAGTAATTGCCTTGGTCAAACCAGTCGCCAGAGACACAGAGTCTGCACCAGCGCCACCGGTGAACAGGACACCAGCAGCCAGCGCCGTGCCGAAAGAAGAACCGGCAGTGTTGGTCACGGTGATTGCTGTAACAGCGCCGAAGCCAGTGTTCGCATTGAGCGTCACTTTTGCATCACCAGCCACATTGATGGTGGTTGCGTCAGCAACTACCAGGTCAGCAACATAAGACGCTGTAGTAGAACCAGTGATGTTGATAGTGGTGAAACCGTCGTCAGCACCAGCTTCGCCGTCGGTGATTGTTCCAGCAGCAGTAGTTGAAGTACCCAAGCCGGTCAGGTTCAGTGCCAGAGTGTTCGCCGTTGGAACTGCAGTCAGTGCGCCACGACTGATCGACAGCGTGCCAGCAGTACCAGCCAGATTGACTGTGCCGATAGCACTGGAGTCGATAGTGGAGTTGCCGTAGCTGCTCAGAGACACAGTAGAAATCACGCCAGCAGTTGAAGCTGATGCTGCATTCTTGTCAGCGATAGTCACAGTACCGGTCACTTTACCAACCACAGTGGCTGAGCCAGTGGCGGCTTTGTCCTGATTAACAGTGACTGCAGTCGTTGCAGTACCACCAGTCACAGTCACGTTACCCTGAGTACTGTCAAGGCCAACGCCCACGGCATTGGTCAGAGACTCAGTAACAGTCACAGTAGTACCGCCAGTCACAGCGACGTCAGCCTGTTGCGCAGAGCCTGCGGACGAGGTGTTAGTAACGACGACCGCGCCAGCAGCCGCAGTAGTTGCGCCAACTGAAATTTCAGCGGCGGCGTCAACTGCACCACTGGTTGCTGTTGCAGAAGCAGCTACAGTAACGTTATTACCGCCATTCACAGTGATCGCACCATCAGTACCAACAACAGAAGAAACTGTTGCAGACACGTCTGTGGTAGCAGAAGCAGTCAGGGTAGCAGCTGCTGCAGAAGTGGTGTTCAGAGATGTCAGGCCAGTCCAAGTGGTGGTGTCCAGAGTCACTGCGCCGCCGCTGATAGCCTTGACTGTTTCCACGTTGATCACAGTAGAGCTAAGCGGCTGAACGATTGCTGTAGTCTGAGTGATGTTCAGAGTGTCATTGCCTGCGCCGCCATTGATGGCATCGCCTACAGTCCAAGTAGGACCTGTCGCAGTAGAATTAATTTCTACAGCGTTGAACGTATCAACTGCTGCGCCACCATTGAAGGTGTCAGCGCCGGTTGTCAGCGTGAACGTCTGACCAACATTGAATTGGCCATCAACCACGGCCTTAGATGCAGTGACAGAAGCCGCTGTGCTGGTAACAGTTGCGACAACGTTCTGCAGACCTGCCAGAGTTGTGCCACTCAGTTGCTTTTCAACAGAGTAGTAAGTTGCAACAGTCACTTTATTAGCCAGTGCCGCTGCAGCATTTGCCCATGCAGTGTTGGTAGACGGAACTGCCTTCACAGCATTGATGGCATCAACAACCACGTTGGAGCGTGT
>JAUSMV010000007.1 GCA_030645235.1 Parvibaculum sp.
ACGCCGGGCCAACGAAGCCGACGCCAGGACGACAAAAGCCGAAGCCGCCACAACCCAATCCGCAGAAAAAGCCGAAATCGTAGCGCGTGAGCTGGTCACTGCAAACGCAAAACTGGAAGCCGCCGAGCGCCGAGCCAACGAAGCCGACACTCGCACAGTCAGAGCTGAAGCCGCTACCGCAGCAGCGACCCGCGACCTGGTGAACGCAAACGCCACAATGCAAGCTGGACAAGCCCGCTTAGAGAGCGCAGCGCGTGAACTGGAGGACGCTAAAAAGGCCGTGGCTACAGCCAGCGCCGCCGCCAAAAAAGCAGGTGAAGATGCCGCTGAGCTGCGCGGGAAGCTGGCCGCACCACAGACAGAACCCCACAGGACCGTTAAAAAATCATGATCTTCACGATCCTCGACGCCCTGCAATGGGCAGGCTGCGCAACCGGCGTAGCCGGTGCGTTGCTCCTGGCACTCAACACCAAACACTCTGGCTGGGGGTTTGTGCTGTTTCTCATATCCAACGGCTTTTGGACCGCATATGGCATCCAAACAAATGCACCAGGCCTCATCACCACACAGGTCATTTTTACGGCCACCAGCCTTCTCGGAATCTATCGGTGGCTGGGGTTTGTCCCATTCCGTTATACACAACTCCGGCAAAATCCCCCCAAGAAACATTTGAAGGAAAACGATGGGCTGGGCAGGCACTGAATTTGAGACGATCGACTTGGGTGATGAGCGGCGCAACAAGCAGGCCATACGGCTGGTGGAGCGCCTGAGCGCCCAGCCCATGGCGAGCGTGCCGCAAGCTTGCGGGGACTGGGCCGACACCGTGGCGGCGTACCGGTTCTTTGACAACGAGAAGGTCGACTGGCGTGCGATTCTGCAGGCCTTGCCACGGCTTGATATTACGGTGGCGAAGCAATGACCAGGATTATGCGATGAGCTTCTTAGACAACCAGCCCAACTTCGGCCTTGCAAAGCAACGTGCTGATGAGTTTGTGAAATCTGTTCCCAAAGAAATAGTTGACCAAGAGGCGGCGTTGCCGGAAAAACTCCGGAACCTCAATGCTTCAAAATCTGTCAAGCTGCGCAAAGTTTATCAACTGGCTGACGAATTTTCCAGATTGATGGCGCCCTATATTGCCTGCGCCAACGGTTGTTCACACTGTTGTCACCACGGAGTCCAAATTTCGAGCCTTGAGGCGACGAGCATTTCAAACTTTAGTGGTCGGGCTGCCCGTCCCATACAAAAGTCGATAGTGCGCACAGACAAGACATATCAGGGTTCCCCCTGTCCATTTCTTGTACAGGACTCGTGCTCGGTTTACGAAGCAAGGCCGTTGGTTTGTCGTAATCATGCGTCATACGATGTAACCAATACGGCATGTTTGCCAGCTCATATCGATGAGGAGCGGCCCATATTGAGGTTCGGAGGTCTGCTCAACGCTTGGGTTGAAGTGAGTTCAGGAAAAGGCGATCCTGTGTTAGCCGATATCCGAGATTTTTTCAATTAGGTCGCAAACCAGGTAAGTAAATGCGTCAGTCAGGACTAGCGCGATTGCAATTTCGTATTCCGAAGATCGTGAACTGAAACTTGCAGCGGCTGGCTATGGCGCGGAAGTGAAGGCTTGACTGATGCTATGAGTAATAATGCATTTGAGTAAATGATACAAATTTTTTCAATCAGGCAACGTTCCAATGAACGCACGCAGCAACTCTGAAATTGAAGTTTTGTTTTTTGCCGCGTGAATCTTCAGCTTTTGATGCTCAGCTTCTGTCACCTGCGCGTTGATACGCACCAGCACTGGTTGATCTTCCATTGAACGGTTTTGCTTGCTGACACTGGGACGGCCCGCAGCCAATCCGGTAGTTTTTTTGATCGTATTCATTTGCTCTTTTACTTATTTGAGTAATTGCACTAATTCGTTTTTGAGTGCCTGAAAATCTGCCGCTGCGTCGCCGTTCGGCTCAATGTCAAAAACGGTCTGCCCGGTCGCCGCCGTGCTTGGGTAAGCCACCCTTTGCATGATCCTGCTGTTCAGTACCGGCAATCCGTAGC
>JAUSMV010000063.1 GCA_030645235.1 Parvibaculum sp.
TTCGGAATCGTCAAACTCGACTGTGTAGCGAAAAGTGGTCATAGCTTACCTTCCACGGTGCAGCCGTGCAGGACGCGCACGAGGCGCATTCCCGTGGCATCGAACTTATAGATGGCGATGTTGCCAATCCTCTTGCTGAGCGGAAAAAACAACTGCAAGACAGGTATCTTTCGCTCTTTTCGCACGGCTGGCGGTTTTTCCAAATTTGCCATGATTTTGCTCACAATCTAACTATGTTTATTTACTCAAATAATGAAATGAATAAAAGCACTTTAAAACAAATGAAGTTTATAAGCCGCGTCCGTTGTCACGCTCATGCTCGCGCTTGGCCTCGGTTTGCTTGTCCTCGCGCTCTTCGCTGAGTAGCGTTCTCATGCCGTCCTTGCCGTTCTTCCTCTCTATCTCGTTGCCTGGTGCAAACCGCTCGTGGCCGGTGTCGGTGCCGTCGTATTTGAGGTTTTTAGAGAGTTCGGCTGTCCTGTATAGCTTCACTTTGTCGCGCTCCTGGACTGCCACGAATGCCTCGTTTGAGGCTACGACAACGCCGCTTGCCGGTGCGTCGTGGTCGGCCTCGGTTGTTGTTTTTGAGTGCGCCAACATGCTGTGGTGGTGGGCGGCTGCTTTGGCCGCGCCAATCTGCTTGTGAATGTCGTCCAGGTAGTTAACTGGCGGGAGTTCTTCAGCGTTGCCGGGGACGCGCTCACGCGCTACCGGGGGCACGGCTGCGCCGGTTTGTTGGATGGGTGAATGCATGGGGGCCGGGGACAGTTTTCCCGGCTTCTTGGATTTCTCAAGCTGCTCGGCGGCTGCGCGGTCGCGCTCGGCTCGGGTGGCCTCGTACTTTTGCCGCTGCAACTGATCTCTGAGCTTGTCCAGGGCGGGGTCAGAAAACCGGCATGTCAAGCCGTTGGCCACCGCCACGGCCACGGCATTGTGCTGGAACTCCGGCGAGCCGGTGAAGGTCAACACGTTGCCGAATTTCTGCTGTGCAGTCGCCAGTGCGGCGGCAATGCCCCGATCAGACTTCAGATCCAGAATTGCAATCGTGCGGCCTTCGTCTCTGAACACGTCTTTACGGTCAAGCTGGTACGTGGTGTGCTTGCGTGCATCTACTGTGCTCGTGAGTGATCTGAGTGTGCTGGCCACTGTGCTTCGCTCCGTGACTGGCAGGACGTACAGGCTGACAATTTGAGGCTGTTCTTTCCACTGTTTGTAGATTGGCAGTGGCCTGTATTTAGCTTGCAGTGCCTTTCTTTCATCCCGTTGCCGCTCTTGTAGCTCCAACTTTTCGGCTGCTTGCAGCGTTGCTGTGATGCTCTGTAGCGCGTTCCTATCGCCCGAAAAAAGCTCGGTCCGCTCGGCTTTCTGCTTGGCTGCAAGCGCTTCGCGTTCGGCTCCGTGGCGTTTCTGTAGCTCGATGGTGTCCTGCGTTTTCGCGGCTTTTTGGGCATCCCGAATGCCGATGTATTCATTCCAGCCGGGTTGTTTTGGGGTTAATGGCTGGACTAAAACAACCCCAGTGCTTTTGCTTCTTGCGCCTGCTTCTGCGCGGTGGCTATAGCTTCCCCGTCGCATTCTGTTAGCTCGTCCGTTATCAAAACTTTCATCAGACTGCAATAAATCTGCACCTTTAGTTTTTTGTTTTGTTGGATTCTTGGTGACATCCAAATCGCGGCGGGACAAATCGCGCAGATTGTTGAAGGTGCTAAATCCAGTCGATTCAGTGTCCTGCTCAAAGGGATTTGTAATTGGGTTGTCAATGAGTTCGTGTCGTCCGTGTGGATCATTTTTGATTTCCTTTTTGTTCGGTGGTTGATAAAGTCCAAATCTCTTTTGCATATTTCCAAAACTGGCCTTGCGGTCAACGTCGCTGGCTTTGACGGCAACATCTCCAACATAAACTTTTGCACCGCTGCCCTCGCGGCGGTACTCCATTCCAGCCGCCGCCATTTTTTCGTGAAGGTCGGCCCAGCTTTTAGCCTGGGCAATGATTGGTGCGCCATCTTCAATTGCAATCCGCTGTGCCGACTTCTGGCCGGTCTGGATTTCCATGTCTTTCGCGGGGCCGGTTGGCTCTAGCGATTTGGCTTGGGCCTTGTTGACTTTGGGTCGTTTGGTCTTGCTGTCAACAACCAACTCACCTCTGTCATTTGTTTGATAGCGTGCGTTTTCTACACTTTTCCAACCTTGCTTTTTCTCAATTATTGCAATGGCTTGGTGGGCGGCATTGAGTTGAAACCCTTTGTTGATTTCGATGACCTTTAGCGTTTCCGGGTGAACACGGTTAACGGCAATATGAACGTGCAGGTTATTGGTGTCGTCGTGCAGTCCCCAGATCACTTGATGGCCGGTCAACCCGCAATGACCAACAAACATTTTCACGGCTTCGCGTACCTGGTCAACTGTTGGGCGCTCGTTCGGTGCCCAGCTTAAAACCCAATGGTCTATCGGGTCTTTGCTGCGAACGGCATCTTGAGAAAGCGCAATCATTTCAGCAACGTGACCATCGTGCGTGTCAGTCAGAAAATTTTCAGCTTCGTGGTGGATACACTTTTCTAAACCATTCTCCAGTTGAGGTGCAACAATGTAGTTGGCAACGCCAGCAACACGAGCGGCTTTCGTGCTTCCAGCTTTTTTGTTGCGTGTCTTTTTGACAATCATTTTTATCTACTGGCTCGGCTGATTGACTTGATCGCATCGCTTATCAAAACCAAAGCTGCTGCGGTTTCTGCTGAATAGGCTCCGTCGCTTTCTGTGTGAACTTTGTTGAGTAAGCCGCCCTGTCGGCGTAACTCTCGAATCATCACTTGATCGGTGTTGGCAATGATCGGTCGGCCAAAGTAGCGGGCACGCACAAGGGCACTCATTGACATTCCAGCGAGGTATGCATCTTCTTGGAGACGCGCCTTCTCGGCGCTCGTCAGGCGAACGTCAACTTTTGTGTCTAGCAGTTCTTCGCCGATTACTTGAAAGACCATGTGCTCTCCTGGGGGCAGGTTGTTGGATGTTGGCAAGCGGGTCAAGGGCAGAGCCATTGCAAGGGGAGGGTAGATGTGAGAAGGCGAAGCCGCCGAACAGCTACCCGTGGTTTGGCAGGCACATAGAAGCGTAGCGCCTATGTGTCTGACAAACCCCATCTTGTAAATAGCTTCATGCATTAACCATCTTAGGAATTGTTAGCAATGATTCGACAAAAGTCAATTCGCGAACACACAAAAACAACGTACAAGCAGAACATTCACAAATTTACGTGATGTGTCTAGAATGCTTTATCAATCAACGTAAAAGGAACAATGATGGCAACCAAACAGCAACGAAGCTTTGACATTGAAGAGTATGCAAACAAAA
>JAUSMV010000045.1 GCA_030645235.1 Parvibaculum sp.
CGACGACAAGCGCCGCAAAGCCGAAACGACGGCCACCCTTCACGACCTTGGCGACGCGATTGATGTGAACAAGCTTGTCCACAAATTCGCTATCGCGCTCTTCCCGGTCCCGGTCTCGTGATCTTTCGCGTGCCACAGATAAATCCTCTTAAATAGAACGGGCGTTAGAAGTTCAGGCCGCCTTCGCGGGCGCCTTCAGCAAGCGCTTTTACGCGCCCGTGATAAATATAGCCACCGCGATCGAACACAACGTCTTTCACGCCCTTTTCGGCTGCGCGCTGTGCGACGAGCTTGCCCACGGCGGACGCTCCATCGACATTGCCGCCTTTGGCTGCAAAGCCGTCTTCCACCGAAGACGCTGCCGCCAGAGTTACGCCCTGCACATCGTCGATGATCTGGGCATAAATGTGCTTCGACGAGCGATGCACGGACAGACGCGGACGATGATTTGCGGCTTTCGCAAGTTTCGAGCGATTTCGCTGCGTCCGGCGCTGAAGATGATTTTTGATGCTGCTCATGGCTCTTACTTCTTCTTGCCTTCCTTGCGGAAGATGAATTCGCCGGCGTAACGCACGCCCTTGCCCTTATAGGGTTCCGGCTCGCGATAATGGCGGATTTCCGCCGCCACCTGGCCGACCTGCTGCTTGTCCATGCCGCTGACCGAAATTTCGGTGGGCTTGCCCACTTTCACTTCGATACCGGCCGGGATCGCATAGAGAACTTCATGGCTGAAACCGAGGTTCAGCTGGAGGTTCTTGCCCTGAAGAGCGGCGCGATAACCAACGCCGGTGATTTCAAGGTTCTTCGTAAAGCCGGTCGAGACACCTGTGATCAGGTTCGAGACCAGTGTGCGGGACAGACCCCACATCGCACGGGCGCGCTGCGAATCTTCGCGCGGCGCCACGGTGATGCCGTCGGGACCCTGTGAAACGGTCACGTCATCAACGAGCGTGAGCTTGAGCTCGCCCTTCGGACCCTTCACAGCCACTTCCTGACCATTGAGGGTCACAGTGACCCCTTTGGCTATTTCGATGGGCTTCTTACCAATTCGCGACATGACAGTCTCTTTCCGTCGTCATCTATCTCAGTGTCGTTCTTGCACGCGTCTATTAGAAGACGCGGCAGAGAACCTCACCACCAACATTCTTTTCGCGCGCTGCGGCATCTGACATGATTCCCTTCGGTGTCGAAAGGATCGTAATGCCAAGGCCGTTATGCACCGTCGGGATTGTCTCAACGCCGGAATAAACGCGGCGGCCCGGCGTCGAAACACGCTCGATCAACTCAATGACCGGCTTGCCTTCATTGTATTTCAGTTCGATTTCGAACTCGCTCTTGCCATTGGGGAAATCAACCTTGGCATAACCACGGATGAAACCTTCGTCGGCCAGAACGTCGAGCACCCAACCGCGCAGCTTTGAGGCCGGCGATACAACTTTGCTCTTGCCACGAAGCTGAGCATTGCGGATGCGGGTGAGCATATCACCCAGTGGATCGGTCATCGTCATTTACGAATGTCCCCTTACCAGCTCGACTTAACCATGCCCGGAATCTGACCACGGGATGCGAGATCCCGGAGCGCGATACGCGACATGCGAAGTTTGCGGTAATACGACTTGCTACGGCCGGTAAGCTCGCAGCGGTTGTGAATACGGGTCTTGGACGAATTGCGCGGCAACTCAGCCAGCTTCAACTGTGCGTTGAAACGCTCTTCGACCGGAATCTTGATGTCGGTCGTCATCGCCTTCAGCTTTGCACGCTTCACAGCAAACTGGGCTGTGAGCTTACGACGCTTCAGATCTCTATTAATGGCGGACTTCTTAGCCATCCAAACCTCCGTAGGCCCTGCGACAATCGCAGACGCCAGAAAACTTATTTAGCGAAAGGGAAATTGAAGGCACGCAGCAATTCGCGCGCTTCGTCATCCGTTTTCGCCGTCGTGCAGACGATGATGTCCATGCCCCAGACCTGATCGACTTTATCGTAGTCGATTTCCGGGAACACGATGTGCTCTTTCAGACCCATGGCGAAGTTGCCACGACCATCAAAGCTTTTGGCATTCAGACCGCGGAAATCTCGAACGCGCGGCAATGCGATCGTGACCAGGCGATCCATAAATTCATACATACGATCCTTGCGGAGCGTCACTTTGATGCCGATCGGCATCTCTTCGCGCAGCTTGAACGTCGCAATTGACGTCTTTGCTTTGGTGATCACCGGCTTCTGGCCGGCAATCGCCTGCAGGTCTTCAAATGCGCTCTTGATCTTCTTGCTATCGGCAACGGCTTCGCCGACACCCATGTTCAGAACGATCTTGTCGAGCGCCGGCACCTGGATCGTGTTCGCGTAGCTGAACTGTTCTTTCAGCGCAGGGCGGATCGTTTCCAGATACTGCGTCTTCAGACGCGGAATGTAATTAGCTTCAGCCATCGATCATCTCTCCCGACGCCTTGGCGATACGGACCTTGCGGCCGTCGTCCAGCATCTTGAACCCGACCCGCGACGGCTTGCCCGTCTTGGGATCTTCAATCGCAAGGTTCGACAAATCGATGCGAGCCTCGCGGGACACGATGCCGCCCGTCGTTGTTTGCGACGGCTTGGTGTGCCGCTTCATCATGTTCACGCCCTGAACGAGCGCACGGTTTTCTTTCGGGAAGACGGCCAAAACGGAGCCCTTCTTGCCTTTGTCCTTACCGGTCAGGACGACGACCTTGTCGCCTTTTTTAATTTTCGCCGACATCTCAAAGCACCTCCGGCGCGAGCGAAACGATCTTCATGTGGTTCTTCGCACGCAGTTCACGAGTAACCGGCCCGAAGATACGCGTGCCAATCGGCTCGCCCTGCCCGTTGATGAGCACGGCCGCGTTGCGGTCGAAGCGGATCACGCTGCCATCGGCACGGCGAATATCTTTCGCTGTACGCACGACGACGGCCTTCATCACTTCGCCCTTTTTAACCTTGCCGCGCGGAATGGCTTCTTTGATGCTGACGACGATGATGTCGCCGACAGAAGCGTATTTCCGCTTGGAACCGCCAAGCACCTTGATGCACATCACACGGCGCGCACCTGAATTGTCGGCAACGTCGAGGTTTGTCTCTTGCTGAATCATGACTTCATCTGCCTTACTGGAATGAAACCTTGAACCTTATGAGGCTCAGGCTTCGTCCCGGATTACTTCCCATTTTTTCAGCTTCGAGATCGGACGGCATTCGCGGATCTTCACGATGTCACCAATCTTCACCGAGTTCGCATCATCATGTGCGTGGTACTTCTTCGAGCTACGCACAATCTTTTTGAGCACGGGATCGGCGAAGCGACGCTCAACCTTTACCACGATCGTCTTATCGTTCTTGTCGCTGACCACGACGCCTTGCAAAATTCTCTTGGGCATAATCCGTCCTCAGCCTTTCGCCGTCACGTCAGCACGCTGGCGCTGAATGGTTTTAATGCGCGCGATGTCGCGGCGCACAGCCTTCATGCGCGAAGTCTTTTCAAGCTGACCACTGGCACCCTGAAAGCGCAGGTTAAACTGCTCCTTCTTCAGCTTCAGGAGATCATCCTGCAGCTGGTCCGGTGTCTTATCTTTCACGTCGCTGGCCTTCATGGCCTTACCCTTTCGTAGATGCCGCTCGAAGCGGCCTATTCTTTAAGCGTGTTCGCCGGGACGAACAACAAAACGTGTCTTGATCGGCAGTTTTGCCGCACCAAGCATGAGAGCCTCTTGCGCGACTTTCATCGGCACACCGTCCACCTCAAACATGATGCGACCCGGCTTAACGCGGGCTGCCCAAAATTCCGGCGAGCCCTTACCCTTACCCATTCGCACTTCTGTCGGCTTCTTCGACACCGGCACGTCCGGGAAAATCCGGATCCATACACGACCCGCACGCTTCATGTGACGGGTGATCGCGCGGCGAGCCGCCTCGATCTGACGCGCCGTGATACGTTCAGGCTCCTGGGCCTTGAGACCGAAGGCCCCAAAGTCGAGGTTCGTGCCACCCTTGGCATTGCCATGGATGCGGCCCTTATGGGCCTTGCGGAACTTAGTGCGCTTCGGTTGCAACATGATCGAAACTCTTCTTAATCGCTCAATTCTAATCGGCAGATCGGAGACTTAGGCCCGAAGGCTTAGTTCCGGTCATCCCGGCGCGGCGGACGGCCACCGCCACCCGTGTTGCCATCGCCTGCACCCTCAAGGGCACGACGCTCAGACGCCATCGGATCATGCTCAAGGATTTCGCCCTTGAAGATCCAAACTTTGATGCCGCATGTGCCGTAAGCTGTCATCGCCGTCGCCACACCGTAGTCGATGTCGGCGCGCAGCGTGTGCAGCGGCACACGGCCTTCACGGTACCATTCGGTGCGCGCGATTTCCGCGCCGCCCAAACGACCCGCGCAGTTGATGCGGATACCACCGGCGCCCAGACGCATGGCCGACTGAACGGCACGCTTCATGGCACGGCGGAACGCAACACGGCGTTCGAGCTGCTGGGCAATGTTCTCAGCGACAAGCGTCGCGTCGATTTCGGGCTTGCGCACTTCAACGATGTTGAGGTGAACTTCCGACTTCGTGATCTTGCCGATGTCCTTACGGAGCTTGTCGATGTCGGCGCCTTTTTTGCCGATGACGACGCCCGGACGCGCTGTGTGAATGGTCACACGGCACTTCTTGTGAGGACGCTCGATAACGATCTTCGAGATGCCGGCCTGCTTAAGCTGTTCTGACAGCTGCTTGCGGATCTTGATGTCTTCGTGAAGCAGCTGACCATATTCCTGGCGACCCGCGAACCAGCGCGAGTCCCATGTACGGTTGATGCCAAGACGCAGACCGATTGGATTGACTTTGTGACCCATCAGGCCGTCTCCTCGACTTGCCGAACGACAATAGTGATTTGGCTGAACGGCTTTTCAATCCGGCCAACGCGACCACGCGCACGCGCGTGCCAACGCTTCATCACCAGGTTCTTGCCGACAAAGGCTTCGGCGACGATGAGATCATCGACGTCGAGGCTATGATTGTTTTCCGCGTTCGCAATCGCGCTCTGCAGAACCTTCTTCACATCACGCGCAATGCGCTTGTTGGAGAAGGTCAGATCGGCGAGTGCGCGCTCGGCCTTCTTGCCGCGAATAAGCTGCGCGACGAGATTGAGCTTCTGCGGGCTGATGCGGATCATACGACCAGTGGCCAATGCTTCGCTGTCAGGCAGTCTGCGCTTGTTTGCAGGTTGTCCCATGACTTAACCCTTCTTCGCTTTCTTATCAGCCGCATGGCCGAAGAACGTGCGCGTGGGCGCGAATTCGCCAAACTTGTGGCCAACCATGTCTTCGTTCACGAGCACCGGAATGTGCTTCTTGCCGTTGTGTACGGCAAAGGTGATGCCGATGAACTGCGGCAGGATCGTGGAACGACGGCTCCAGATCTTGACGACATCTTTACGGGTCGAGGCGCGGGCGGCTTCTGCCTTCTTGAGAAGGTAGCCATCCACAAACGGACCCTTTTTAACGGAACGTGCCATATCAGATACCCTCAGCCCTTCTTCTTGTGACGGCTGCGCAAGATGTACTTATCGGTCGCCTTATTGGCGCGCGTCTTCTTGCCCTTTGTCGGCTTGCCCCAAGGTGTAACCGGATGACGGCCACCTGAAGTACGGCCTTCACCACCACCATGCGGATGGTCGACGGGGTTCATGGCAACACCACGAACCGAAGGACGCTTGCCGAGCCAACGATTACGACCGGCTTTAGCAAGAGTAATGTTCGAATGATCCGGGTTGGACACGGCACCGATTGAGGCCATGCATTCACCGCGCACCATGCGCTGCTCGCCCGACGAAAGACGGATGAGCGCGTAACCCTGATCGCGGCCAACGAGCTGAACGTATGTGCCCGCCGAACGTGCGATCTGTCCACCCTTACCGGGCTTCAATTCGACGTTGTGGATGATCGTGCCGACCGGGATCGATGCAATCGGCATCGCATTACCGGGCTTCACGTCAACCTTCTTGCCCGAGATCACTGTGTCGCCGACAGCCAGACGCTGCGGGGCAATGATGTAGGACAGTTCGCCGTCCGCATACTTGATAAGGGCGATGAACGATGTACGGTTCGGGTCGTACTCAAGGCGCTCAACTGTCGCCGGCATTTCAAAACGCGTGCGCTTGAAATCCACAAGGCGATAAGAACGCTTATGACCACCACCACGATTGAAGGCTGTCACGCGACCGTGGTTGTTACGACCACCGGACTTGCTGAGACCCTCAGTGAGTGTTTTGATCGGCTTGCCCTTAAAGAGCGCCGACCGATCGACCAGCACAAGGCCGCGCTGGGCGGGGCTTGTCGGTTTGTATTTTTTCAATGCCATCGGTGCAGCTTCTCTCTTAGAGACCAGTCGTCACGTCGATCGAGTAGCCCTCTTCGAGCGTCACGATC
>JAUSMV010000055.1 GCA_030645235.1 Parvibaculum sp.
TCGCGCGTCGTCATCACAGGCTCTCTTCTGTTCTCACTGAAAACCGTCACTGATTCCCTTCACTGAGGACGCGGCATTAACCGCGGGCACAGATCTCGGCGGGACTGAAGAAATAGGCAATTTCGCGCGCTGCAGAAGCCGCTGAGTCAGAGCCGTGAACGGCATTGGCGTCAATGGACTTGGCGAAGTCAGCCCGAATGGTTCCTGGCGCTGCCTGCGCAGGGTTGGTGGCACCCATCAGATCGCGGTGCAGAGCAACTGCATTCTCGCCCTCCAGAACCTGAATAATCACCGGGCCTGAGGTCATGAATGCGATCAGGTCCGGGAAGAAACCACGCTCGCGGTGCTCAGCGTAAAAGCCCCCAGCGGTCTCGTCAGTCAGACGCTGCATCTTGGCCGCAACAATGCTCAGACCTGCCTTCTCGAAGCGAGTGTAGATCTCGCCGATCACATTCTTGGCGACTGCATCGGGTTTGATGATGGATAAAGTACGTTCAATTGCCATGCAAATAACTCCATAACCGGTTACAAGTTCAGAAAACCGGGCATTATACGTGGTAACAATTCTTATTTATACGGGTTTTTCTGGTCGCTTTTCAATCAGACCAAGGTCTGCTGACGCAGTGTTGTCACGGCACGGCGCAAACAGCCGACGGCGATTTCAACGTCTTGTTCAGTGGTATAGCGACCGAGCGAAATGCGCAGAGAACTCTGCGCCAGGTCATCGGCAAGGCCCAGACCACGCAGCACATAGGACGGTTCCATACTGGCAGATGTGCAGGCTGACCCGGATGAGACTGCGAGCTCCCGCAACGACAACAGCAAGGATTCGCCGTCGACACCGGCAAAGGCGAGATTGATGATCCCCGGCGCGTGCAACTCGGGATGCCCATTGAGGGAAACACCCTCAAGATCGCTCACACCCTTGAGCAGTTGCGCACGCAGGGAGCGCAAGTGCGCGCCGTCCTGTTGCAGACGCTCTCCGGCCAGGCGAAATGCCTCACCCATGCCTACCAGCTGATGCGTCGGCAAAGTCCCCGAGCGCATGCCACGCTCATGACCCCCACCGTGGATCTGCGCCTCAATCATGACCCGAGGCGAGCGGCAGACATACAAGGCGCCGACCCCCTTGGGGCCGTAAACCTTGTGCGCGGAGAAAGACATCAGATCAACCTGCAGAGACGACAAATCAATGGGCAGCTTGCCGGCACTCTGGGCGGCATCCACATGGAACAGCACCCCGCGAGCGCGAGTCAGCGCACCGATCGCGGCAATGTCGTTGGCCGAGCCGATCTCATTGTTGACGTGCATCAGAGAGACCAGGATGGTGTCGGGACGCAATGCCGCCTCGACGCTGGCCGCACTGATAATGCCATGAGCATCGGGCTGCAGCAGTGTGACCTCAAATCCTTCACGCTCCAGTTGCTGAAGACTGTCCAGGACGGCCTTGTGTTCGATGCAAGAGCTGATGATGTGCCGGCCGCGGTCTGCGTGAAAATGCGCGACGCCCTTCAATGCCAGGTTATCGGACTCGGTGGCGCCAGAGGTCCAGACTATCTCGCGGGGGTCACAATTCACCAGATCGGCAACATTGCGGCGCGCCTCTTCCACAGCCTCTTCGGCCTTCCAGCCAATCAAATGGGAGCGTGAAGCGGGATTGCCGAAATTGCCATCCAGCGTCAGGCATTCGAACATCCTGGCGGCGACGGTGGGATCTACAGGGGTGGTAGCGGCGTAATCGAGGTAAATGGGTAACTGCATGTTTTCTCCATCAAAACCCGTCAGCCACCCCTGCCAGCGGGAGGCATCTGAGGGATCTGCAGACCGGATTGCGACAAACCGGACTACTGCAAAAAGGTGGTAGCGATGCGGGTACCCTCAGGCTCGGGCTGTCCAAGCTGATCGAGACGCTGGTCCTGCTCTGCCGCAATGCGCTTGATTTCACTCTTGGCGATCAAATCAGCCAGACTGATGCTACCAAGGAAATCGTGAATACGCTCGCTGAGATCTTCCCAG
>JAUSMV010000061.1 GCA_030645235.1 Parvibaculum sp.
CAACACCAGCATAGGGGATCAATACCTTTATGCGCGTGGTGATGGCAGTGACACTATTACTGACTCAGGCAGCGGAAGTGCAGGCAATGATCGCATCGTGTTTGGGGCGGGAATTCTGCAAGCGGACTTGCGAGTCACAAATGTTGAATCGGATATTATTATCCAGATCATCAACCCGAATGACCCTTTGGCAGCTGATCAGATTGTGGTCAAAGGGGCATTCACCGATGACACCAAGAAGATCGAGAGTTACGAGTTCGCTGATGGTTCGACTTTAACTGCAGCCCAGGTGAAAGCCTTAGCCTCGATCGTACATGGGACCGAATCAAACGACACTTTCACAGGCAACTCTCAGAACCAAACTTTCTATGGCTATGGCGGAAATGACACTATCACTGACATCATCGGAGGCAACGATGTGCTCTACGGTGGAGAGGGCGATGATGTCATTCGAACAAGGGACGGAGCTGATACAGTCTACGCAGGGGCGGGCAACGACACCATTCGCTATGGCGCCACTGACAGTAAGAACAGTCGCTATGAGGGAGGAGATGGCGATGACCTGTTTGAGTTCCAAAATTATAATTCTACCTACCATTCGGAGGCCACTCATGTTGGGGGGCATGGCAATGATGTATTCACCGCTGGATACGCAGCGGATATCTACGTGTACGAAAGAGGAGACGGATCAGACTCAATAGAAGATCAGAGTTCTGCGTACTATCCCCAAGCGGACAAGATTGTTTTCGGAGCCGGAATATCGATTTCAGATCTGCATTTCAGCAACAACGGGACCGACATTCTTATCGATATCACTGATCCCAGCAATCTTGAGGCGACAGACAGGATCACTGTTGAGCAAGCGTTTGTCGATAGCTCCTATATGATTGAAACCTATCAGTTTGCCGACGGCAGTTCGCTGACGGGTGCCGCAGCTAAGCAGCTGGCCTTGATCAAGTACGGGACCAGTGGCGATGATGTGATGACTGGTACCAGTCAAGGAGACACCTATTTTGGTCTGCAGGGCAATGACACCATCACGGATGCAGCTGGGGGTAATGATACGTACATCTTCAACCGAGGAGATGCTCATGATGTCATTCGCGACTTTACCACTTCCTCCAACGGAACAGACAAGATCGCTTTTGGTACAGGGATTACTCAGGGCGATTTGGTTGTCACGCATTCTGGTCAGCATATCGTGATCACGATATCTGATGCGGCTAATCCTGGCGTCACAGATTCGATCACTCTCCAGGACGCATTTGCTGCAAACACATACTCCAACAATGAAATAGAGGTATACGAGTTTGCTGACGGAAGTACATTGACTGCCTCTCAAATGAAAGCACTGGCTTCTGTTGTGAGAGGGTCTGAGACAGCAGATGTACTTGATGGTATGAGTTCGGAGAATGAAATTCTGTACGGGTATGGAGGCAACGACACAATTGCTGATATCAGTGGCGATTCGTCGATATATGGTGGGACTGGCAATGATGACATTACCTTCGGTTATGCAGAAAACCACACGATTCACGGTGACGAAGGAGATGATTACCTTCACGCCAGCTACATCGGCGCCGACGCCACCTCCAAACTCAATACCTTTGTTGGCGGGTCAGGGAACGATCGCATTGTGTCTGGGTCGAGCAAAGATACATATGTTTTCAACAGAGGAGATGGTCAGGACACCATCTGGGATTACAACAGTTTTGGTTCTGCGGGGGCGGACAAAATCTTGTTTGGCGCAGGGATCGTGCAAGGTGATCTGAGGGTCACGAACTCCAGTGGCCATATCGTGGTTACGATCATTAACCCGTCTAATCCTTCAGCAATGGACTCCATCACACTGGAAAACGCATACATCAATGCCAGTTTGGAGATTGAGAGCCTGCAATTTGCTGACGGCACAGCAATGAGCGCCGCACAACTCAAAGCGTTGGCAGTGGTCATTCACGGTACTAGCGGGAATGATGTTCTCTCCGGAAGTAATCAGAATGAAGTTTTCTACGGGTATGAGGGCAATGACACCATAGATGGTCAGGATGGAAATGACACCATTGACGGAGGAGAAGGCAATGACACTCTGACTGGCAGCTCTGGGTTCAACATAATTCATGGAGGATTGGGCAACGACACGATCAGCAATAGCGTCAATGGTGGTGAGGTATATGGAGAAGAAGGTGATGACGATATTACCTTCAGTTCCATGAATGGTAGCTATATCAGTAACGGTAACCACCTGCTCGATGGTGGTGCCGGGAATGACCATATCCACATGCTCAATATTAATGAGGCCATGGATCGTGCGAATACAATAGTGGGTGGTACAGGCAATGATTTGCTGGAATCCAAATCGAGCAAGGACACTTATATATTCAATCGAGGTGATGGGCAGGACATTATCAAGGACCAGCACGGTGTTGGTTCAGGCTCTGGCTCAGACAAGATCGTGTTCGGTGCCGGGATTGTACAAAGCGATTTGAGGGTCACAAACTCCGGCGGGCATATTGTGATAGCGATCAATGATCCGTCTAACCCCGCAGCAGCAGACTCCATCACGCTGGATAATGCATATAACAATGTTGGTTGCGAGATTGAGACTCTGCAGTTCGCTGATGGGTCAGTGATAAGCGCTGCACAGCTTAAGGCACTGGCAGCGACTATTCACGGTACCAGCGGGGACGACTCTTTCTTCGGGACTATTCAAAATGAGGTTTTCTACGGGTATGAAGGTAACGATAACATTGATGGTTCCGAAGGAGATGACATCCTGCATGGCGGTCTTGGGAATGACACCTTGAATGGTGGTAATGGTGTGGACGTCATCTTTGGTGCAGAGGGCAACGACACCATTACAGACTTGTATGGTAATGGATCAATGTACGGTGATGACGGCAATGACAACATCACCTTTGGATATGCAGACAGTCATACGATCCATGGGGGCGAAGGAGATGATTTCCTCCACTCGAATTACACGGGTAGCAATGTCACCTCCAAGACCAACACGTTTGCTGGGGGTGCGGGGAATGATCGCATTGAGTCTGGATCGAGTCAGGACATTTACCTGTTCAATCGCGGTGATGGGCAGGACGCCATCAGCGACGTCAACAGTTACAGTACGACCAGCGGGCTAGACAAAATTGTGTTCGGTGCTGGGATTGTGCAAAGCGATTTAAGCGTCGCCAATGCGAGCGGTCATATCGTGATCACTGTCAACAATCCGTCTAACCCAGGGGTTACGGATTCCATCACGCTGGAGAATGCGTATACCAGCAATAGCTGGGAGATAGAATCCTTCGAGTTTGCCGATGGCTCCGTGATGAGTGCGGCGCAGATCAAGACTCTGGCTGCTGTATTTCACGGCACCAGTGCGGATGACTCTTTAGTAGGTAGTTCTCTGAGTGAGGTCTTTTACGGCTACGAGGGTAATGACAGCATCAGTGCGTCCGATGGCAATGACACACTGTACGGTGGGGCTGGGAATGACACTCTGTTGGGCAGCTCCGGGGTTGATGTGATTTATGGTGGTGCTGGCAATGACACCATTTCAGACAGCAGTGGTGATGGCACAATTTATGGTGAAGAAGGCAATGACAACGTCACCTTTGGATATGCAGACAGTCATACGATCTACGGGGGCGAGGGAGATGACTTCCTCCACTCGAATTACACAGGCAGCAATGTCACCTCCAAGACCAACACGTTTGTTGGGGGTGCGGGGAATGATCGCATTGAGTCTGGATCGAGTCAGGACACCTACTTGTTCAACCGTGGTGATGGCCAGGACGTCATTATTGACGTCAACGATTTCAGCACCACCGCCGGAGCGGACAAGATTGTGTTCGGTACGGGCATACTGCAGAGCGATCTGACAGTTACCCGAGCGGGCCATCACATTGTGATTACAGTGCTCGATCCGAACAATCCCGCTAGCACTGACAGCATTACGTTGGAGTATGCGTATACGTATGAAAGTTATCAGATTGAGTCTTTCGAGTTTGCCGATGGCAGCACGCTGACGGCGGCACAGATGAAAGCCCTGGCAGCGACCATTCACGGCACCACTGGAAACGATATTCTGGCTGGAACCTCAGACGGTGAAGCAATTTTCGGGTACGAAGGTAACGACTCCCTGGCAGGTGCGGCGGGCAACGACAAACTCGATGGTGGTGTTGGCGCGGACACTCTGGCTGGAGGTGCAGGCAATGATGAGTATCTGTTCGCTTTGAATGGCGGAATTGACGTGATTAACAACACCACCGCGTCTACGTCTGATGTGGATGTACTGAGACTGTTGAGCGGCATTTCCACGAATCAATTATTTTTCTCGCAGAACGTGGATGATTTGGTCGTTGATTTGCTCGACTCCGATGATCGCATCACTGTCAGCAGCGCGTTCACCGCTGCTGACAATCAAATGGATGCAATCTTCCTTGGTAACCAAGTGCTCTATGCGAATCAACTGAATCAGTTGATTACCGCGCTTTCCGCTTTCACTCCTGATCCAGGGAATGGTGGAGAGTTTAATCAGCAGCAGCGAGATGAGATAGCCACGATAGTAGCGGCCAGCTTTCAGAATGCTGCGTAGTTGATCTGTATGAAAAGGAGTAATACGTGCGTGACGTCGCCATAAACCTCCGGGCTTTGTCTGAACAGCGCGATCTGATCGATCGCGCTGCCAGCCTTCTCGGCAAGAGTCGCTCGGGCTTCATACTCGAAGCGGCTTGCGAGCGTGCTCAGGCGGTGGTGCTGGATCAAGTCTTTTTCAGCATGGATGCTGAAAAGCTAAAGCAGTTCAACGGCATGCTGGATGCCGCACTCATTCCCAATCCTGGCCTTGAGCGCCTCATGGTCGTCCAAGCTCCTTGGGATGAGGGCGCGGCATGACCTTGCGCCTGTGCGTCCCGCTGCCTCCAACTCTGCAGCCATCGCAGCCGGGGCTGCGTTGTATAACGCTGACACTGAGTTTGAATTCCCTTACATGACAACAGTCATTTTCAGTCGTTTGGCATTGCGCGCAAATACGTCATCCAACGTTGCCATGTGCTTTGCATTTGCCTGCAAAGTGTTGCCAGCATGCTGTTGTCGGCGTAACAAATTATCAGTAGCGCGCACTGCTATGCAGCTCCTCCATCACCGAATCACTCAACTGCATCGAATCCCGCGCCTTTGCCAATTCTTCTGAAAACGCCCTGCGATCCCAAGGCTCTGTCCGAATTGTCAGAGTCCCATCCGTAGCCAGAGAAGCCTGTACTGTATCTCCAGCTTTGAGACCCGCACGGCAGACGAACTCTTGGGGGAAGCGCAGCGCCAGGCTGTTACTCCATTTGCAGACACGCAGTTTCATTTCCTCTCCTTTTGGATGTATCGGAACTTGCACCCATTATCAACGGGTGAATCGCACCCAGCAATACCTCCACCTTGGGACTTTCCCCTCCGTTGTCAGTTATACTCGCGCCACTTTGAATTCAACCCATAGACGCCGTCTTTCCTATGTCCGCCAGCGCCGCCGCCACGTCAGTTCACGTCCATGATGCCCCCGTGTCTCCTCTGTTGCAGGCCAGCGCGCTGTTCTGCGAGCGGGATGACCGGGTGTTGTTCAGCGATCTGAATTTTAGCCTCTTTCCCGGTGAGTTGATGCAGGTGCAGGGCAGCAACGGCAGTGGCAAGACCACGCTGCTGCGCATTCTGTGCGGGCTGAACAGTTCCTATGAGGGCGAAATCTACTGGGACGGCGTGGCGATCGACGAGGATCGCGAGTCCTTTCTGGCCTCGTTGCTCTACATCGGGCACCGGGTGGGCGTGAACAAGATTCTGACGGCGCGGGAGAATCTGCGCTGGAGCAGTGCGTTGCATGCGCCGGTGACCGATGCCGATATCGACGCCTCGCTGGAAGGGGTGGGGTTGGCGGGTTACGCCGATGTGGTGTGTCGCAATATGTCGGCGGGGCAGCAGCAGCGTGTGTCGCTGGCGCGTCTGCTTCTGAGCCCGGCGCGCCTGTGGGTGCTGGACGAGCCGTTTACGACGCTGGATGTGAATGGCGTGAAGACCCTGGAGCGGCTACTGGCCGACCATGCTGGCAGGGGCGGCGCCGTGCTGGTCACGACCCACCATAAGCTCGACGTGCCCTATGAGCTGCGTCGCTTGAATCTGGACAGGCCATGACCGATCACTCCACTGCCAATCATTCAGCCAACAGGCGAGCCGTCACAACCACCGGCGACCGCGCCCAGGTCAGCACCTTCAGTGCCTTCAAGGCCACGCTGCGCCGCGACCTGCTGATCGCGCTCAAGCGCCGTAACGACCTGCTCAACCCGTTGATGTTCTTCCTCATCGTCGTGTCGCTGTTCCCGCTGGGCGTCTCGCCCGATCCGGTGCAGCTGACCAGCATCGCGGCGGGCACTGTCTGGGTGTCGGCGCTGCTGGCGTCGATGCTGTCGCTCGACAACCTCTATCGCGCCGATTACGAAGACGGTTCGCTGGAGCAGTTGCTGCTCTCGCCACAGCCGCTCTATTTCATGGTGCTGGCCAAGAACATCGCGCACTGGCTGATCAGCGGGCTGCCGGTGGTGCTGCTGGCGCCATTGCTGGCGTAC
>JAUSMV010000073.1 GCA_030645235.1 Parvibaculum sp.
GATCCGCCAGTACTTCATCGCCAGCAATCTGGAAGAGGCACCATTCAACCGTGAAGCGCGCGACCTCATCTATCGCCGCGCCAAGAACGTCAACGACACGCTGCCGTTCGGCACAGAACAGAACCTGATGGAGCAGGGCTATCTCTCCGTGTATCACTCCATCAAGGCCGCCATCGTTCCAGACCACAAGTTCCGCGTGCAGTTCGGCGGGCCACAATGCAGCAAGCCTTACAACGCCTCGCTGTTGAACATCTCCGGCATGAGCTTCGGCGCCCTCAGCGGCCACGCCATCAGCGCTCTCAACAAGGGCGCCGCCATAGGCAAGTTCGCGCACAACACCGGCGAAGGCAGCATCAGCACCTATCACCGTGAACATGGTGGCGACCTCATCTGGCAGATCGGCACCGGCTACTTCGGCTGCCGCAATCTGGATGGCACATTCAACGACACGGCGTTCGGCAGCAATGCCAGCGATGACCAGGTGAAGATGATCGAGATCAAGCTCTCGCAGGGCGCCAAGCCCTCTCACGGCGGCGTGCTGCCCGGCGCCAAGGTGACGAAGGAAATTGCCTTGATCCGCCTGGTCGAAGTCGGCAAGACCGTCACCTCACCTGCCAATCATCCCGAGTTCGACAGCCCCGTTGGCTTGCTCAATTTTGTGCAGCGCCTGCGCGATCTCAGCGGCGGCAAGCCCACGGGGTTCAAACTGTGCATAGGCAAGAAGAGCGAGTTCATGAGCATCGTCAAGGCGATGCTGAGCACCGGCATTCTGCCTGACTTCATCACCGTCGATGGCGCTGAGGGGGGCACCGGTGCCGCTCCCATGGAATTCTCCAACCGACTGGGGCTGCCGTGTCTGGAGGCGACTTACTTCGTCCATCAGGTGCTCACAGGCGCCGGCCTGCGCGACAAGATACGCATCATCAGCGCAGGCAAGACCGCCAGCGGATTCGACATGCTCAGCAAGATCGCGGCCGGTGCCGACACGGTCAATGCCGCGCGCTCCATGATGCTGGCGCTCGGCTGCGTGCAGTCCAAATCCTGCAACACCAACAAATGTCCTACGGGCATCGCCACCCAGGACCCGGTGCGAGGCAAGGCCGTCGACATCGAAGACAAGTCGAAGCGCGTCGCCAATTACCAGCACGGCACTGTCCATGCCTTCCTCGAACTGTGCGGCGCAATGGGCTACGACGACCCGGCCGACCTCAAGCCAAGCGACCTGTTCCAGCGCATCGACATGGAGCTGAAACACTTCGATCAGCTTTACACACCCATCAGCGAGGGGCAGTTGCTGAACGGCAATGTTCCGGAGACTTATGCGGAGGATTGGCAGAGGGGGAGTGGGGAGAGGTTTTAGTTCAGAGGATGGCCGCGCCTGGTGGGCACAGATTGCTTTTCGTGGAACACCCAGCCTAGAATCAGGCATAGGCAGGTAACTCAAGGAGCGAAACAATGACCACGCTTATTGGACGGCTATCAACCCTGATTGGCATAATTGCAGCTATCTCTCCAATACACTTCGGGCACGCAGACAATCCCTACAAGGGAAGCAACCAACTTGAAGTCAAAGTGAATGGGCTAACCGTTACCCATACTCACAACTGGAGCCTGCTTAGCTCCATGCAGAGAGCTGACGATGGAGTCGGTATATATAAGCGGTTCTCGGAGCTGAATCCCTTTGGCATATCCTATGATATCTCTGGAATCGAAATATTGGACTACACCAATCCAGGGGCAGGTGTTGTCGTCTTGGCCAGCCCTCCTCTTCGGGCCCTGTATGTAACGAACGATGGTCAGTACATCATCGGACATTCGACTGTCAAAGACTATAACGAAAGTCAACTGGTCGTCTGGGACAGGGGCGGAACCTTGCTGATGAACCGTCACATAAGTCGTAACAGCTTCTGCTTCACGCCGACGGAATATTACGCACTTCTCGCCACTTACCCCCAAGACTTTGAGTCACTTGAATTCTTTCGCGGCCTTACACAGATGACCTATGTTTGGGAAATAGATGGGGTAGTCCACGTCGACGTCGAGGGCAGGTGGATTTCGACCGACTTAAGAGAGATTATGAGGTCGGCAAGGTGCGCTGCTCCATACGCGGAATCAATGCAAGAAAGCATATCAACTTTTATCTATTGGTACGCAGAAGATCAGGAACCCACAGTGATTGAACTCGATGGCACCCCCTATATGGTCCGAGTCATTGGCAAGGACGGTAGAGAGATGCTGTATCCGTTTTCTCCGAAGCGCCCGTGAGCAGTATGAAGAAATTTTGAGCGTGAGTTTACAATTCACAGAATCACTTTTTCGCAGTCAGAAGTTCATTCAACCTGTTCAGATTCGTTATCCTTAACGAATATAATTCCTTCAATAACTCGAACCTCATACTTACTTTTGGCGGATAGCCATACAGCAAACTTTTTTCCTGAAAGTCCGAGTCTTTACTCACCAAAGTAAGGTTGTTTTGCTGGGCATATTTCCAGACACTATTGTCGTCTTCACTCCCAAGACCGACTCGATCCACATGGCAAGAACCTGGAAACTGATCGGCTAAAGCAATCACCAATTTCGGTGAAAGATTTTCATCAAATAGCAGAGTCATGCATTGATGACCAACTGATGTCGTTCGCGATCCACAGCATAGGCAAGACAGGCAAGGATGTCGTCCCTTGTGAGGTAGTCAAAGTCTTGGAGAATCTGCTCCGTGGTCATGCCTGCAGCAAGATAATCCAGCACATCGTACACGGTCACCCGCAAACCACGAATGCATGGTTTGCCACCCCGCTTTCCGGGCTCCAGTGTGATGATGTTGTGATAGTTCATAACCCCCCTCCTGATTTAGACCTTTACCTTGCTGGATTTTGTTGGGACTGTCATCAGTCTAGCAGGATCAGTGTACTCTGCCAGCACTTGATTCAACACAGACAGTCGGAACCGCAGCCAGCGACAACTACACCTCCACGTTCACCTACGGCCCGGATCGCTCGCACTACAAACGCGTCGACGCCGACGGCACCACCACCAAGACCACGCTCTCCATCGGCAACGTGGAGTTCATCACCCACAGCAGCGGGGTCACCGAGACCAAACGCTACATCGGCGACATCGCCGTGGTCACGACAGCCAGCAGCGGCAGCCCCTCGACGCAATACCTGCACAAGGACACGCTGGGCTCCACCGACATCGTCACCGACGCCGTGGGCGGCATCGTGGCCGAGATGAGCTTCGACGCCTTCGGCAAGCGCCGCAACGTGCTCACCCTGGCAGAGCTTGCCGAGGCGCAGTACGACGTGCTCAACGCCATCACCACCAAAGGCTTCACCGGGCACGAGATGGTGGACGAGGTGGGCATCATCCACATGGGCGGGCGGATTTATGATCCGGAGCTGGGG
>JAUSMV010000077.1 GCA_030645235.1 Parvibaculum sp.
AGCTTTGATGTCTACGATCGTAAAATTGAGTATGGGAAACTTCAAGGCTATCAAGAAACGGGTTCAAAACATCAGCGAGAGGCACGTTGCTATCTGAGCGTAGCAGATCCTCGAGTTCCGTAAGTTTGCTTAAGCTGAACCGTTCCGCTAAATGTGACGGATAGATTAACTGCCGACTTGACTCCCATACCTCCCACAGAACAGGAATAGATTCAGAGCCTCGCGGATAGCTTGACGAAGACAATTCGGCGGCGTGTTGGGCCTTCCCGTCATAAAAGACACCAATAGCTAGAATTAAGATAATGATTGACAGAAGTTTCCGCATAATAATTAGCTCCCGCTATTCATCGATTGCAATCTACTACCATGGAAAGCCTGAAAATCGTTACTTCGCCGGCCCAGCGCTAGTGGCCGCATAACGCTCATATTCACTTGCCAGCGAAGCTGGTCATGTGAAATCCATTGTTAGAAAACTATCTCCAACGAAGCGGCAATTGCAGGAAATATCTGTCTCTGATTCTCTTTCACGACTGCTCGAATTTCTACTCATAACGCAGCGCGCGCACAGGATTGATGCCAGCTACAATGTAGCTGTAAGTAAATACCGTGAGCAGAGCCAGCACTAGAGTGGCGATGCTTGCACCAACAAAAACCATCGGGCTAAGGTCGATGTGAGAGACAAAACCCTGAAGCCACTTGTTCAGAAAATGGAACGCGAACGGCCAGGCGATCAGGTTGGAAATAAGCACGGGCTTGGAGAACTGCCACAGCAACAGTCGCACGATGTTGAATCGGGAGCTGCCTAGGACTTTGCGAATGCCGATTTCCTTTCTGCGCTTCTCCGTTACGAATGCTGCTAATCCCAACAAACCTAGTGCCGCAATGACCATGGCAATGCCCACACAGATGCTCAGCAGGCGAGCCTGTCTTGTGATTTCTGCATACATGGCCTCGGTTCTCTGATCAAAGAAAAAGTGCCTAATTGGCCTGTCGGGATAAAGCGACATCCAAGCTTCATCAATGGCTACCAATCCGGCCGCAACGCGCTGACCATCAAGTCGAACAGCGATTAGACCCGCCTGATCGCGTTGAACATAGAACACAGCTGCGGGGATTGCCTGACGCACGTTTCCTATCTGGAAATCGCGCAGCACTCCTACAATTTCAACCTGATGCACCGGCGAAAATCGTGAGGGGTCCTGAAAGTTTCGGCGCCATTGGAAGACTTCGCCGATCGCCTCTTCGCTAGTGCTGAACCCGAATTCCCTCACCAGCGTTTCATTGACGATGATGGATGTTGTGGTCGCGAACTGCGATTCATGTCGAATGATGTCAGTGCTGCGGCTCTCCTCGAAATATCGGCCGGCAGCCAGGCCGAGGTCGAACATTTCGAAGAAGCCTGTGTCGACGCTCGCATAGCTAACGGTTAAGGAACGGTCCTCGCCATTGATCGAGCGCAAGCCTGTGGTCGGCCCCACACCCCACTGGGGAACCTGGCGAGTGCAAGCCGTGGCCTTCACTTCCGGCGCCAGACGCAATCGCTGTTGCAGCGGTTGATCGCACTCGGTCGAGATTAGAACGACAGGGTCACTGGTCTTGTTGAGGGCTTCGGCGATAGCGTATTGGGACTGCTGATATATCGTGATGGACGCAATGAACAGTCCAGTGAGAATCGCGAACTGGGCGACTGCCAATAGTTGGCGTACTAGGCCCTGATGCTTGCCGCTGGCTCCTGTTTGACTAACTCGCATTGTTCCCAGAGGAGACAATCGCGACAAAGCAAGGGCGGGGTATAAGCCCGCAAGCAAGATAGTAACCAACACGGCACAGGTTGCAGACGCAATCAATGGCAAGTTGGTCAGCAGATCGAATTCTATGTTGCGATTGAGTAAGCCGTTGAGTGGGGGCAGAAGCAGTCCACATAGCATCAAAGCGATGGCGAAGCTGATGAATACAAAAAGCAGAGACTCTGTCAGATACTGTTGCACCAAGTCTTCTCGATTCGCCCCGACGGTCTTGCGAATGGCAATCTCGGGTGCCCGCGTCATCCCACGGGCGGTCATCAAATTGATGTAGTTGATACAGGCCGCCAATAATATGAGCGCACTGATCGCGGACACAGTATAAATCTCGCTGAGGTCGCGGTCGCCTTGCGCGACGTTTAGAGGTGCAAGGTGAATGCTTTCAATGGGTAACAGACTGAGTTCGTAGACTTCGCTATTCCTGCGCCCATCCCCAGTGACTGGCAGATGCCGGTCCAGCATCGGATCGAGATCCTCTTCGATGGTCTCGATGTCGGTTCCTGGCGTCGTCCTCACGTAAGTACTGATGACCCACAATTTTGTTCCAAAGTAACCCAACACGGGATTGTTGTCCTGCTCAAGTAGCGGCGAGTATCGCGCATGTCCAGGTGCCAGAATTGATAGACTCAAATGGCTGTTGCTTGGAAGATCGCGAAGCACTGCCGCCACTCGCATGGGATGCTCACGATCAAGCACAAGCATCTTCCCAAGGGCTGGCTCATCGCCAAAATATTTTTCCGCGACCTCTTGGGTAATGACGATATTGCCTGGCTCATTTAGCGCGCTCTGAATATCACCGGCAATAGCCTCCAACTCAAACACGTTGAAGAAATTGCTATCGACCCAAGCGATGGATTCATTGAAATGCAACTCTCCGTAGGACAACTGGTTGGGGCGCCTAAACAGGCGAGTGACCTCCTTAAGTTGCGGATAGTCCTGACGCAACCACAATCCGAGATCCGAAGGGCCGACACCAACACGTTGAGAATTTACAATCGGCATAACTTGATAGATGTTGGGCGAATCGGGTATCCATCTGTCGTATCTCAGTTCATCGTCAATGTAAATCCCAACTAGTACGACGGCGGTAAGTCCGAGAGCTAGTCCTACGATGCTGATTAAGCCATAGAGTTTGCTTCTAAGGGCGTTGCGAAAGGCTAGGGCTAGGTAATAGCGAAACATTTCGGTCTAGCCTCTACTTGAAAGGAGCCATTGATATTTGATTCAAAACTACTAGTGCGATCCCGATTGGTACGCAAATTCTTGCCGAACCCATTCTTCTAACATCTGCATAGTGCGCAAGAACAATCTCCTGCTCGTCTGGCGGGAATCTAACCCGATTCCACGAACAAACACAATCTCTTAAATCCCCAAAAAGCACAAAGCCGAAGCAAATCATCGATTCGCTTCGGCTTCGTTCTATAACTCAATCTAAAGCTTACTGACCGCGTTGCATCATGCGCTCGCGCATCTGCGTCATGCGGGCTTCTTCTGCTTCGCGGTATTTGACCATCTGGGTTTCGGTCAGGACCGGCGCCAGGAGCTCTTCGGCCTGGCGCTGCATCTCGGCACGACGCTCCATGTTCATCGCCATGCCACCGCCCTGGCCTCCGCCTTGACGCATGCCGCCACCGGCAGCTGCGGGTGCGTCGGTCGTTGCTGCTGCGCCGTGGTTGGCGTGGTCGGCGTGGTCGCCTGCGGCTGCAGCCTGGTCACCAGTTGCGGCTGCGCCACCGTGCTGGGAGTGGTCCACCGGGGCAACTGCCGGGGCAGCCGCCTGGCCGCTCTGAGGCATGGCGCCTTGGCCGCCTTGAGGCATGGCGCCCTGTCCTGCACCCATGCGCATGCCACCGCCACCACCGCCGTTGGCCATCATTTCACGCATGGCGGACATCTGCATTTCGTTGATCTTGCCCATTGCTTCGCGGAAGGCGGCTTCCTGCTGGGAGGTGATTTCGAGTGTCGCAATCAGTTCGGTGACGCGGGCTTCGGGGTTACCCATGCCCATGCCGCCACCACCGCCGCCTGCGCCTGCGCCGGGTTGGGCGAGGAGGATTTGGGAGGAAAGGGTCAGGACTAACGTGGTGAAGAGTGGGATC
>JAUSMV010000081.1 GCA_030645235.1 Parvibaculum sp.
GCATTATCCCGTAATTCGATCATCAAGGTCTACAGCGGCGTTGGGCCACGGCCACCTTCCTTGAATTGCCCTGCGGAGTGCTTTATTCTCGCCCCACACTTAATGCGCCGAATCTTAGCCACGGGCGCAAAAAAAGCAAGAATCACAACGACACGATTCACAACGCCAAGAACCACAACGGACAACCCAACCGAGGTCATTATGAAATTAACACTTCCCGCTCTCCCCTACGCAACTGACGCGCTCGAACCCCACATGTCTGCGCAAACCTTCAGCTTCCACCACGGCAAACACCACAATGCCTATGTGGTAAAGGGTAATGAACTACTCGCCGATGCAGGCATCACGGCCGACACACTCGAAGATCTGGTCAAGGCTTCGCACAAAGTCGGAGGCCCGCTCTTCAATAACGTCGGTCAGTGCTACAACCACGAGTTCTTCTGGAAGAGCATGAAGCCGAAGGGCGGCGGTGCAGCGACCGGCGCGATTGCCGCGAAGATCAATACTGACTTCGGCAGCTACGACAACTTCAAGAAAGAGTTCGTCGCCGGCGGCATCGGCCAGTTCGGCAGCGGCTGGGTCTGGCTGGTACTGGACGGCGGCAAACTGAAGATCGCCAAATCCGCCAACGCCGAGACTCCGCTGACCAGCGGTGCCACGCCAATTCTGGTGTGCGACGTGTGGGAACACGCCTACTACCTCGACTTCCAGAACCGTCGCCCCGACTTCCTCGCCAGCTTCCTCGACAACCTGGTGAACTGGGACTTCGCGAACGCGAACCTCGCCAAGTAAGCACCAAACCTGTGGGAGCCTGCCTGCAGGCGATTCAAAAGAAGGGCCGAAGTGATGCAGCGCAAGCTGTGTTGCTCCGGCCCTTCTCATTTGGGGTGAGTGGATTCAGGCAGCCCCCTGTCAAAGCGCGGGAACTCCCGTTACTATCCAGACAGCTCCTCACAACAACAGATGGCCACACGCCGCACCACGTCAGGGAAGCCAATGGACAAGCTGGATCGCATTCAAAAGCTGTTTCAGCTTTTCATGACTCACCGCCACCCCATCAGCCTGCGCACCCTGGCCGACAAACTCGATTGCACACAGAAGAGCGCTCGCCGCCTGATCGACGTGCTGCAGGACTTCACCCTCGCCCCCATCGATTACAACGAAGAATACAAAGGCTGGGCCTACACCTGCCCGCCAGAAGAGAAGCACCTCCTCCCCGGCCTGTGGCTTACCGCCGAGGAACTGCAATCCATGGCCCTGCTCCTGCACATGCTGCAAGGCTTCGGCAACGGCCTGCTCAGCGATGAACTGAAGATCGTCGAAAAAGGCATCCACAAACTGCTCAAGGCCCGCAACGTTTCCCCCGACGTTCTGATGAGTCGCATCAAGGTGCTGCCCATCGGCCACCGCACGGTTCCCAACGATATCTATCTGCGCGTCAGCGATGCCCTGCTGCGCGGAAGGCAACTCACGGTTCGCTACACTGACTACAAAGGCGCCACCACCCAGCGCACCCTCAGCCCGCAGGACCTCGTCTATTACCGCGACAACTGGTACCTCGATGCCTGGTGCCACACCCGGCGCACGCTGCGCCAGTTCATGCTGGCCCGCATGGAAAAAGTCACCCTCACCGACACCCCGGCCCAAGCCGTCTCGACCGCAGAACTCGACGCGCACTTCTCCCGCAGCTACGGCATCTTCGCTGGCAAGCCGGAGCACACCGCCAAATTACGTTTCCGCGGAAACGTCGCCAGCGAGGTGTCGAGGCAAACCTGGCATCCGCAGCAGCAGGGGCACTGGGATGGGGAGGAATATGTGCTGCAGTTTCCATATGGCGATGACCGCGAGCTGGTCAGGGACATCATGCGGTATGTGCCGGATGTGGTGGTGGAGGGGCCGGAGGGGTTAAAGGCAAGTGTATTGGAAAGATTGAAGGCGGGGGTAGAAGGGTTTCGGGACGGGTGATCGGGCTGTGCAAATATACAGGATGCGGTTTTTCCAGCAGGTCATGTAGGTTTGGTTCAAGTTTCAGGATTGAAGGGTAAGGCCAACTGGTTACAGATTGATACCGGTTGCTTGAGCGAGAACAAAAGTGGACAGTTGGTTACAAAGCGTAACCGACTGATAATACTTGCATCTGGTCATTGCAGAAAAAAATCACTAAGAGCGACACTGGCCAGCACAAGTGCGTATTGTCTGTGAACAAAAACCTTCACTAATGGCACGGGGCCACTCATCCACAAAGTTACTCAAATCTAAGAGACCACCATCAACTCTTTGCACCCCGCTCCCCTATTCTCTGCCTTGTGTCAAAACGCCAGGATTCCCGCTACCATCTGGGAATTCCCCGCAATAGTACCGGGACAGACCGCTCTTATTTGCACGATCGACAGTCAATTGATTTCAATGAAGAATCATCACGTTCTAAATAGAAGACTTTCGAGGCAATACAGCGATTGAATTATGGGGATGCAGAAAATAAGAAGCCCGGCATTGCTGCCGGGCGGGTACAGTCATCTTTCGATACTTTATTGTAGCAACGGCTCTCACCCCGGATGAGCTACGTGGCCATTATTGAGGACAACACGCATGACAAGCAAGCACAAAAATTTTGGGCCTATTACATTCGGTCTCGACATTGGAATTGCCTCTGTGGGATGGGCCGTCTTAGGTTCTAATCGAATCATAGGCCTCGGAGTTCGCTGCTTTGATAAAGCGGAAACAGCCGACCGAGGAGAATCGCTCAATCTGATTAGACGGACAGCACGTTTGACCCGAAGAAGGCTCAGACGTCGTGCGTGGCGCCTCACGAAGCTTGCAAGGTTGTTCAAACGCGAAGGTTTAATATCGGATGCTTTGTATTTCAAAAACCAGACACCAATTTCTCCACTTAGTGGGAGCCAGCCTACCAACCTGTGGGAGCTGCGAGTACAAGCTCTGGAAAGATGTTTGGATACCGAGGAATGGGCACGAGTCCTATATCACATCTGCAAACACCGCGGCTTTCATTGGACCAGTCGCGCAGAACTGAAAGCAGCAGAAAAAGATAATGAAGGAGGCAGAGTTAAACAGGGCTTAGCTGGCACAAAAAAGCTCATGGAGGAAAAGAGGTACCGCACCGCAGCTCAAATGATAGTCAATGAATTCCCGGATGCACACAGAAACAAAGCTGGCGATTATTCAAAAGCCTTGTCCAGAGAGCTACTTGATGCGGAGCTGAGAACTCTCTTCGAATCTCAGCGAAGTTTCCGAAATCTGCACGCAAGCATAGATTTTGAGATGAGAATACGTGGGCTCGGCGACAAGAAAAGCGGAATTTTCTGGGAACAAGAGCCCGCGCTTTCAGGAAAAAATCTTCTGAAAATGCTTGGAAAATGTACATTCGAAAAGGAAGAGTACCGAGCACCGAAAGCGAGCTTCACAGCGGAACGCCATGTCTGGATGACCAGACTTAACAATCTGAGACTCATAGTCGATGGGCACTCTCGCTCGCTGTCGGAATCAGAACGCCGCTCAGTTCTGATGCTGCCCTACGAAAAGACCACCCTTTCATACCACCAGCTACGTACAGCTCTCACTAAATCCTGCAACTTACCAGATACATTCAAATTTAGCGGGCTCTCCTATCCAGCTCAATCTAGTGAAGGAGTTAAAAATCCAGAGGAGGAAAAAGTCGTCAAAATGCCAGCCTGGCAAACTCTTCGCAAACAGCTCAGTGATGCAGGCCTTGAGGCTGAGTGGAGGAAAATCTCAACAAGTGCACTTGATGGCGATCCGACACTACTTGACCAGATCGCGTGGGTGCTTAGTGTATTTAAAGACGATGCCGAGGTTGAAGCAGAGCTTAGAAAGCTGGATATCCCATCGAAGGATAAAACGGTCGAAGCACTTCTCGAGATTCGTTTTGACAAATTCAGCAATCTGTCGCTGAAGGCACTTCGCAAAATTCTACCGCACATGGAAAACGGTCTGAGATACGACGAGGCGTGTGAGAGAGCGGGATACCATCACAGCCAAGTGTTCAAACTTGGTGAAGGCAAACATTTATACCTGCCTTCGTTGTATTCCGGTAGAGATGAAAGAGGAGGCATGACAATCAATGAAAAATTCGATGTACCACGCAATCCTGTGGTTCTTCGCTCACTCAATCAAGCTAGAAAAGTAGTCAACGCTCTCATTCATCAATATGGGTCACCGCACGAGGTGCATATCGAAATGGCTCGGGATCTATCTCGATCCTTCGATGATCGCAGAAAGGTAAAAGATGCCCAAAACGATTTTCGTATTCGCAATGAGAAGGATAGAGAAACTTTCGCTGCGGAGTTCAGCTCGATCGGCGGGGCGGGTGGCAGAGATTTCGAGAAGTGGCAACTCTATCGCGAGCAACAGGGTAAGTGCGCGTACTCGTTGGAAACTCTGGATATTACGCGCCTCCTGGAACATGGATATGTTGAAGTAGATCATGCAATTCCGTATTCACGGAGTTACGACGACAGCAAGAACAATCGCGTCCTTGTGCTGACCCGAGAGAACCGAAACAAGGGGAATATGACTCCCTACGAATACCTTGGAGGTAAGAACGACAGCGTTTCCTGGCGAGAGTTCTCAGCTTATGTAAACGTTAATAAGTCGTATCGACAAGCAAAAAGGAATCGACTCCTGAGGAAAGATTTCGATGAAAAAAACTCTCGTGAATTTATGGAAAGAAATCTCAACGACACTCGCTACATTTGCCGGTTTTTCAAGAATTACGTTGAAATTCATCTACGACTTCATGAGGACAGCGACGCAAAGCGTTGTGTTGTTTTAAGCGGGCAAATGACTTCATTCCTCAGAATGAGATGGGGTTTGGCAAAGGTGCGTGAAGAGAGTGACCGTCATCACGCAATGGACGCGGCAGTTGTTGCTGCCTGTAGCCATGGGATGATCAAGCGGTTATCGGATTATTCTCGACGGAAGGAATTAGATAACGCTCGAAGCGGCTTTGTCGATCCGGCAACAGGCGAAGTCCTCAATCCAGAGATACTCGATAAATTGGAGAGACACTTTCCATCACCATGGTATGGATTCAGAGACGAATTGCTGGCAAGACTTTCTATCAACTCTAACAGTCTATTGCAGGAGGAGTTGGCCAAGCTGGGCACATACTCTCCTGAGGAAATTCAGACGGTGAAACCGCTGTTTGTTTCTCGTGCACCACAACGAAGAAATAGAGGAGCCGTACACAAGGACACGATTTATGGGGACAGAAGGAGCGATCAGGCCCTAAATGCTGTCTCTCAGAAAATATCTGTAACCAGTTTGAAAGTTTCCGACATCGAACAGCTTGTCGAACCACATCGAAATGAACGACTTTACGAAGCACTCCGAGAATGGGTGAGTCAACGAGACGATAGAGAAAAAAGAGCAAAAGATATTGAGAAGATCGCGAAGACAGAACACCGATCTTTGCGCGAAGGCGAGATGTCCGAGATAGAAGCACTTCGAGCTCTGCCGCGCAAGCCAGACAAGAACGGGAGCCCAACCGGGCCTATCGTCAGGTCTGTCACTATGATCATCGAAAAACTCTCCGGGATTCCCATAAGATCAGGCATTGCGAAAAACGATTCAATGCTGAGGGTGGATATTTTCAAAGGCAAATCTGATAAGAAATACTACATAGTTCCCGTGTATGTACATCACGTAACCACCGGATTGCCAACGTTAGCTATTGTTGCTTACAAAGATGAAAGTGAGTGGACGAAAATTGATGAGAAATTTGATTTCCTGCTATCACTTTATCCTAATGATCTCGCTAGAGTCAGTCTAAAGAATGAATCTATTGTTGGATACTACGCAGGATGCGACAGATCTACTGGAGCAATAAACCTCTGGGCTCCTGACAGAGATCAGAGAGTCGGGAAAAATGGTCTTATTCGCAGTATAGGCGTAAAGACAGCCTTGAATGTTGAAAAATTCAACGTCGATGTGCTCGGCAATATTTACCCTGCTCGACCGGAGACCCGCCGTGAGTTGGCGTAGCATTGTAATTTCCCGGCCCTGCAAACTTAGCCGGGATCATTTTCAACTTGCGATCAAACAGGAAGAAACTGCCTATGTGCCATTCGAGGATATCGCTGTGATACTGCTCGATCACAAGCAGATCAGCCTTACTCACTCGGTGCTTTCTGCGTGCGGCGAATACGGAATCAGTCTCTTCGCCACAGGAGACACACATCATCCGAGCGGCGTTTTTCTACCATTCCTTTCTCATTCACGATCAACACGATGGCTAAGACTACAACTTAATCTAGGTCGCCCGCTGGCAAAACGTACTTGGGCAGAAATAGTTCGTAGAAAAATTTCGAATCAGGCAAGAGCTCTTGAGTTGGCAGAGTGCGAGGGCGGAGAACGGCTTATGTCATATGCGCGCAGAGTACGTTCCGGAGACTCGGATAATCTTGAAGGTCAGGCCGCAGCTTATTATTTCACTCAGTTATTCGGGAAAAATTTTCGTCGAAGCCAAGAGATATTCATTAATTCCGCCTTGGACTACGGCTATGCAGTGCTGCGTGGAACAATCGCACGCGGACTTGTTGCACATGGGCTTATGCCATCAATCGGCTTATTTCATGCCAGTGAACAAAATGCTTTCAACCTCGCGGATGATGTTATAGAACCCTTCCGACCGCTTGTTGATTTACATATCAAGAACGTCATGTTACCGCGTGCGGAAGTGGAGTTACTGCCCAAAGACAAAGTGTCGCTAGTGAAATTATTGAACACCGATATGGAGATGCCACGAGGCAAAATGTCAGTGCTTTCTTCGATTGAGCAAGCTATCGAAAGTCTGGCTCGCGTCTATGATGGTGGAAATGAAATGAATCTTGAATTACCCGATTTGATTGGACTGGAGCAACATATTCTGGAGTACTGACTCGTGAGTGCGGAGACGAAACGTTTTATGCGCATGATGGTATTCTTTGATCTTCCCGTTGTAACAAGGGCTGAGCGCCGTGCCTATACTGTATTCAGGCGTTTCTTGCTCAACGACGGGTACGACATGATTCAATTCTCTGTTTACGGCCGAATCCTTGTCGGCACTGATGGACATGAGAAGCACTTCAAAAGGCTTGTTGAGAATCTCCCTCCCGAAGGCTCTGTCCGTTGCTTGACCCTCACTGAAAAGCAGTTTGCCAGCATGAAACTCCTGGTTGGCTTGCCGCTTTTTCAAGAAAAAGCTGTTAGAAGCGATCAACTCCTCCTGTTTTAGGGCATTTTTAAAAGGCTACGCCCCCGCCTGGCCTAGGCCGGACGGGGGTTTGCCGTGGGTCGATCGTAGCTCATCCGGGGTGAGAGAGGGAGCTACAACCCTTACCTAGCGTTCTCCACAAAAGGGTCGATCGTAGCTCATCCGGGGTGAGAGAGGGAGCTACAACATGCCACGAGAGGATGCCTTCGACAAGTTGATCGTAGCTCATCCGGGGTGAGAGAGGGAGCTACAACTAGAGAAGTTCAAGGGTCTGTTGTTCCAGAATCGTAGCTCATCCGGGGTGAGAGAGGGAGCTACAACGGTAATCGCGTTCCCTCTCGGCTCAACCTTATCGTAGCTCATCCGGGGTGAGAGAGGGAGCTACAACAAGCGCCGCAGCTTCAGAGGCCGCCGCGTTATCGTAGCTCATCCGGGGTGAGAGAGGGAGCTACAACTCATTGTGCGCCTTGTCTCTGCAAAACCTGATCGTAGCTCATCCGGGGTGAGAGAGGGAGCTACAACGCGTGTACCAATGCCAGAAAGCCATGATCAATCGTAGCTCATCCGGGGTGAGAGAGGGAGCTACAACTTTCGCTTTGTTGTGGCCTTCGCCGTGCTCATCGTAGCTCATCCGGGGTGAGAGAGGGAGCTACAACTACTTTTCAGCAAGTAAACAACAAATACACATCGTAGCTCATCCGGGGTGAGAGAGGGAGCTACAACGCGCCTATGCCTACATTCGCCCCATCAAACATCGTAGCTCATCCGGGGTGAGAGAGGGAGCTACAACATTTTGGGGGCGGGGATATGAGCAAAAAGAATCGTAGCTCATCCGGGGTGAGAGAGGGAGCTACAACCATCTCAATCGGTAATGTGTGCGGTGCGCTATCGTAGCTCGTCCGGAGCATTCGTCGGCCTGCCCTCCCCGATCCCAGCGGAATGCCACTTGAACTGTCCGAAAGGTCCGGATGCTTGAGAGGTTTTGCCGTGACTAATCGCGTCTGTGAATCCGGGGGGGGG
>JAUSMV010000004.1 GCA_030645235.1 Parvibaculum sp.
TCCGAACGACCGCTTCGCGAATATGCCGCACGCAGACGCGATCAGCGCGCACCACTTCTCCTGCGCCAGACCGCACTACTGCGGCCATGTTCATGAATTGATCCATATTGCTCGCGATGCCCAAGACCGGAACACCGCAAGTCAAAGCTTGTTGACTGGTTGGGCTGCCACCGTTACAGATGACAAGGCTTGCCCGTGCAGCAGCCTCGACCCCTGGCAGGTAGTCCGCCACACGCAGATTCTGCGAGAGCGTCTGGGGAATCGGTGCGCCCGCAGTCGATGCAATCACCGTCACCGGCTGGTCCGCCAATGCGTCAATCACCATTTGCATCACTTTGGGCGAGCCAGAGCTTCCCAGTGTCACGTAGACGATGGGTTTGTCGGTCGGCAGATCGTGCCACCAACTGGGAGCCGGCACTGGAGGCGACCAGAGAATGGGCCCGAGAAAACGATGATGGGACGGTAGGCGATCAATGGGGAACATCGCGGGGGCGTCTGCGTACAAGGTGTAGTCGGCATCGGTGTAGGCCAAGCGGAGGTCGTTCCCGAACGGCGGATAGCCATGCTCCTCCCTCAATCGATTTAGTGGCCGACAGTGCAGACTGAACGCCCGCATTTTGACGGCATCAAAAATCGGTTGCGCTATGGCTAACGGCATACAGCGCGATAGAGGTAACACAGGCAACGGGAACGGCATGTCCCGGATATACGGACTCCAATACGCGTTCGTGATGGTGGCGTAAGGAATGCCGACAAGCCTGGCGCTGACGGAGAGGGAAAGTCGAAAGTCCCCGACGATCAGGTCTGGTTTGACGCGTTCGATCAGATCAATGTCTTCGGCAACATAGCGGCGCAATGTTGGCAGGTCATAGACTGGCGTACCCCAAGCCAGGCTTCGCAAGAATCGCTGGCTGCTGATGCTGCGCAGAGGCAAGGTTTGCCAAGGCTGGTCGGCCATGAAGCGCCTGTAACGATCATCGCAGGCCATCACCGGTTCGTGGCCCAGACCTTCCAGGCAATTCGCCAACACGATGGGCCTGGCCGCATGCGCCAAGGTCACGGCCTCCGCGAAGAATAGTATGCGTCGATGTTGCATGGCGAGGCTACCGGTCAAACCTTCATCAGGGCCACAAGGTCTTGTCTGATAGATCGGCTTTGCGGCACATGCGAAACGCCCACCCGTGCGAAGAAGCCCAAATCGTCGGTTGGCGTCGCGTTGGCAATGCGCTCAAAATCACCGGACAACTTGAGCGCTTGTTCAAATAATGTCGGCTCGGTGGAAAAATGGCGCCCGGCGCGGGCATACCAGCGAAAAATAACCGGGGTCATCTGCGGCTGCAAATGCAAACCAAGGTGCGTTGCCGTCAGCCAGATACGTTGCACGGCAATACCAAGGTGAACCCAGTCCGCCAAATGCGCGGGCGGGCGTTGGGGCTGCACCAATAGATGCGCGGCGCAACATAGCGCGGGCAGCAAGTCAAGCTCGATACGCGGTGCCACCGTGCCCAAAAGATAACGATTAAAGAAGGCCACACGCTCCCAGCTTTGCATGACCCACTCCATCAGTCGCGCTGTCGCGGGGTCAACGCCCACGGCCTGCTCCGGGATGCGGTCCTTGCTGTAGCGAGCGCGCCATTCGATGATCTCTTTATGAACCGGATACGCTTCCGGGCAGGTCAGGCGAATTTTCGCACTGTCCCACAGTAGCCCCGCCACCTTTAGTCGATCGCCCAACGACTCGAACAGCTGCACGCGAAAACCTTCGCCTCCAGCGTTGATCAGCGCCTGGCGCTGTGTCTCCGTGAGTGGTGTGGTTTGCATGGGTCGGCGCTGTACAGTTCGCGTCTCAATGCAGTCAAAGAGCGGGTCCCGGACCATGGTCGGGCTATAAGCCAAACTTACATCGTAGGTCGGGCTGCGATCATCACCGTCAGACGAAATAGTCCAGTTGGTTGTCAGGCCAAAGCCGGACGCCGCAATTCGCATCGTTTCAAGCAGCGCGCCGTGGGCGATGTGGCTCGGGTGCCCGTCGTAGTCATAAAGAATATGGTCGCGTGTATCGTTGCCATGCACCCGGATCCGTTGGTCGTCCACAATCTCGAAACGCCACGGTTGTGTGTTGTCACCACTGGGTGCCCAGCGCGCGAGGTCGAGAATATGGGTCAGTGTGTCACGGCTCACGGGTAGTTCCTTGCGTTGAATTCGAGGGCACAATGCAAAATCTAACACACTGAGAGCGCCCATGGCAGCACTAATCACCTTTGACTATGACCGCGCTTTTTCGCGCAATATTGGCTGGGTAACGCAGGCCGAACAGGCTAAATTGAAGAAGTCTCGTATCGCGATTGCCGGACTGGGCGGAGTGGGTGGCGCGCACTTGCTGACGCTCACTCGGCTCGGGATCAGTAATTTCAATATCTCTGACTTCGACGATTTCGACGTGCAAAATCTGAATCGTCAGGCCGGTGCTTCTATGCCCTTCATGGGGATGCCCAAGATCGACACGGTGGCCCAGTTGGCGCGAGACATCAATCCAGAGATCGATCTGCGCCTGTTTCCTCAAGGCATCAAGCCTGAAAATGTTGACGAATTTTTGCGTGACGTCGATGTCTATGTGGATGGACTGGACTTCTTTGCGCTGCCAGCTCGTCGCATGGTGTTTGCGAAGTGCCGGGAAAAAGGCATTCCCGCGCTGACGGCGGCACCGCTCGGCATGGGAACTGCGTTTCTTTACTTTCGTCCTGATGGTATGAGCTTTGAAGAATACTTCAAAGTTGAAGGACATGAATCGCAGGAGCAATACGCCCGGTTCATTGCGGGTCTGTCGCCAGCAATGGTGCAACGCGATTACCTGGTTGCGCCCGAAGCCGTGAATTTTCAGGAGAAGAGGGGACCGTCAACCATCATGGCCTGTGACCTTTGTGCTGGTGTGATGGGTACATCTGTCCTGAAGGTGTTGCTGGGGAGAGGTTCCATCAAAGCGGCGCCGTGGGGTATGCACTTCGACGCCTACCATCAAAAGCTTAAATTGACCTGGCGCCCGTTTGGCAATTCCAACCCGCTGCAGCAATTGCTGTTGAAGTTCATACGGCCCGTGCTGCGCGGACGATCTGGCGGTTAAGCCAATGACGCAGCAGCCATCTGCGAAGTCATCAGTCGAGCGCATGGTTTCTGCGGTTTTTCTTATGGGAAACAACGTATTTGTCAATGCAATGCAATGGAGTACGAGAAATGATGAGGTGGATAATGCTATCCAAAACCCTCCCTCTATGTACAAACTGGCAACGCTGCAAACGGTTGAATGAAAAATTCACAGGTATCAGGTGCAAGAAGATTCTTGCACCATACACTTCGGAAAGTATTTTCATACTTCCCGAGGACCCTGCGGTTTGCGGTGTACAGGTCTTTTGTTGACTGCGATCCCAAGCCCGACAAACGCCTGGTCCTCAAAATAGCTGAAACCAAAGAAGAGCTGGAAGCGTGTTTCAAGCTCCTGCATGATGCCTACGTTGGCAGCGGCTTCATGCGGCCCGACCCGTCAGGCATGCGTGTCACGATTTACCACGCGCTGCCCACCACGACCACGCTATGCGCCAAATTCGATGGCGAGATTGTAGGAACTCTTTCGCTGATCCGCGAAAGTGTTTTCGGATTTCCCTTGCAGTCCATTTTTGACCTGCACGCAATTCGCGAGGAAATCGGCCAAATAGCTGAAGTATCAGCGCTTGCGGTGCATCCAAAATTCAGGAACACAGGGGGGACTATCCTGTTCCCCTTGATGAAATTCATGTATGAATACTGCACCACTTTCTTCGATACGCGGCATCTTGTGATTGCGGTCAATCCGAATCGGATTGAGTTGTATGAGTCTCTTTTGCTCTTTGATAGATTGAAGGAAAATGTGGTTGAAAACTACGATTTCGCCAATGGAGCACCGGCAGTAGGCGCTACTATTGACCTGCATGCAGCCCCTGGACTTTTCAAACGGGTTTATGAAAAGAAACCGAGGCGCAAGAATCTTTATGTATATCTGATGCGAAGCAGCCTGCGCAATATTGTGATGCCACGTCGGCGCTACTTCTCGACCAATGATCCAGTGATGACACCGGATCTGCTCGACTATTTTTTTAACCAACGTACCCGGACTTTTAAAAATCTAAGTGAAAGAGAGAAGGGACTGCTGCATTCCATTTATAACCTCGCGGAGTATAAGCAGGTACTACCGGCTTATTTGTCCGAGTCAAATTTCCCGGCTCGGCAACGTAAGCATCAACGCTATTCACTCAAATGCCCAGGCATATTCTCTGTCATCAGCCCCGAAAAGACAGACGTCTACGCCCTGCAGGTGGTGGAGTTTTCCGATGACGGCTTTCTGGCGAACTCCAAAGTCCCCTTGCCCTTAAACGCTTGGGGTGAAGCCAGAATTCGCTTGGGAAGTGATGAAAAATCGATTATTAAAGCCATGGCAGTACGTGGAAAATACAATGGCGCTCACGGCCTTTATGGCTTCAAACTGGCTGAAGCTGATTTACCTTGGCGAAAACTTGTCGGCGTGCTCAAGGCTGGCGCAACCCATGAAGACTTGGATAATGCCACCCGATTCTTGCCAGGGTGAGCCTTCAAGAACCATCAAAAATATGTAACAGGGTTGTGACTCTCTTGAGAAATATCAAGTAATTTGAAGTCGTTGAAGGCAGACTACAAAGCGTGATTCGTACTTGGCCGTTCAAGCAGATGCGCTTAATTCTTCTGACCTCGCGCCACGCGAATGCATTCAACATGTACAGGGGATACGCTTTGAAAAGTCTTTGCATCATTCTCAAATTCGGCTGCCGTTGGGCGGCGCTTGGATTGCTGGTCGGTCTTGTTGCCGCTTGTGCCGGTTTTTCGTCTGCCTACCCTCCGGCGCCAGTTGCCGCCGCCACCCCGGATTACAACTACATTGTGGGTGCTGGTGACTCCTTGAACATCAGTGTATGGCGCAATCCTGAGCTCTCCATGTCAGTACCTGTGCGGCCGGATGGCAAGGTTACTATGCCTTTGGTCGATGAGTTGGTGGCGCAAGGCAAAACATCGGTGGAGATTGCCCGCGAAGTTGAAAAAGTTTTGAGCAAACTGGTACGCGACCCCGTGGTGACGGTCATTGTCACCGGCTTTGTTGGCCCTTACAGTGAGCAAATTCGGGTCGTCGGCGAGGCTGCCAAACCCCAAGCCTTGCCCTACAAACAAAATATGACTTTGTTGGACGTGATGATTGCAGTGGGCGGGTTAACTGACTTTGCTGATGGTAATGGGGCGTCCATCACGCGCGCATCAGAGGGTGATAGGCGCTATTCTGTGCGCATCAAAGACCTCATCAAGCGCGGCGACATCTCGGCCAATGTCGAAGTTAAGCCGGGCGATATTCTGATCATTCCGCAAGGCTGGTTTTAACGCGGGCTTCATTTCTGGTGACTGCTTCGCCTGATGAAGGTTTTGCAGCGTTCCTCCCCTGATTAGAAAGACGCTATCTGATGGATGAGCTGATTAGCCAAATATTAACTATCGCCAGAGGCATGTGGAAGCATCGCTGGCTGGGCCTGCTGGTTGCCTGGGTGGTTACTGGAATTGGTTCGGTAGTGGTGCTGTCGGTGCCTGACAAATACGAGGCGACAGCCCGCATTTTTGTGGACACGCAGTCTATTTTGAAGCCTTTGATGTCGGGCTTGACGGTGCAACCCAATATTGAGCAACAGGTGGCGATGTTGAGCCGGACTCTGATCAGTCGTCCCAATGTCGAAAAGCTCATTCGCATGGCAGACCTTGATTTGAAAAGTCAATCCAAGGGTGCGCAGGACGCATTGATTGATAATCTGATGAAAACGCTTCAAATCCAAAATGTCGGCCGGGATAACCTTTACGTGCTGTCGTATCGTGATTCGAGTCCGGACAAAGCCAAAAGAGTGATTCAGTCCCTGGTTTCAATTTTTGTCGAATCCAGTTTGGGGAACACCCGTCAGGATTCCAATGCGGCCAAAATATTCATCGATGAGCAGATCAAGGCCTATGTGGCCAAGCTCGAAGAAGCTGAAACTCGTTTGAAGGAATACAAGGTTCGAAACATTGAAACTCAAACCGCCGACGGCAAAGACATGGCCGGGCAGCTCAGTGCCGTGAGCAGTCAACTGAGTCAAGCCCGACTGGAATTGCGTGAGGCAGAAACCGCGCGTGATGCAGCAAAGAATCAGTTGGAAGCCGAAAAGATGCAGAACGCAAATATCACGTCGCGTAGCCTACTGCAAGAATCAGCCATGTCGATTTCG
>JAUSMV010000006.1 GCA_030645235.1 Parvibaculum sp.
AATACCGGCAGCGCCAGTGTTGCGATCGCGCCACCTGATGGCTACACGCTGGTGCTGGGCACCGTTTCCACGCACGGCATCAATCCGTCCCTTTACAAGAACATGCCGTACGACCACCGTAAGGATTTTGTCGCGATCTCACAGCTGAGCCTGGTGCCGAACGTGCTCGTGGTAAACAAGGACCTGCCGGTCAAGTCGGTGCCCGAACTTATCGCCTATCTCAAGAAGAATCCGGGCAAGGTCTTTTATGCGACGCCAGGCGCCGGGACCTCTATCCATCTCGCCTCCGAGCTCTTCAAGATGAGGACCGGGACCGACATGACGCACGTCCCGTACAAGGGAAGCGGACCGGCGATGATGGATGTCATCGGTGGCCAGGTGCAGCTCATGTTCGACAACTCGGTCACGGCGTGGCCCCAGGTGCAGGCCGGCAAAGTGCGCGCGATCGCGGTCTCCACGCCGACACGCCTCAAAATGGCGCCCGACTTGCCCGCGATTGCCGAGTTCCTGCCCGGGTTTGAGGCGAGCGCATGGCATGGCGTGTTCGCCCCTGCGGGAACGCCGCGTCCGATCGTCGACAAGCTCGCGACCGAGATCCAGGCGATCATGAAGGATCCAGCCGTCCTCGCGCAGCTCACCAAAGTGGACATTATTCCCGTGGGTAACACCCCAGCGGAGTTTTCCGCATTCATCAACCAAGAGACTGACCGCTGGGCGGCGGTCGTGAAGAAATACGATTTGAAAGCCGACTGACATGAATTCCCAATTGCGGCCGCCGGCCGTTCCCCTCATCACGATCGATCCATACACCAGCTGCTGGTCATTCTCCGATTGCCTCTACGACCAATGGCCGCGGCATTGGACTGGCTCCGAGTTCGCCCTGTGCGGCCTGGTACGTGTCGATGGCAGGCCGATGCGTTTCATGGGCGGGCCGGAAGTGCTCGCCGAAAGCGTCCTGCAAACATCGCTTGACGTGCAGCCCACGCAGACGATCTACCAGTTCGAGGCGGGTCCGGTCCAGCTGGAAGTCGTCTTCATGAGTCCGCTGCTGCTCGACGACCTGGAGCTTCTGTCGCGGCCGGCCAGCTACGTCTTCTTTCGCACCCGCTCCCTCGACGGCGCGACACACCAGGTCGAGATTTACCTCGACATGACCTCGCAATGGGCCGTTAACGTGCCGCACCAGAAAGTCGTGTGGAAGCGCCAGGAAGAGGGCGAGCTGATCGTGCTCGGCTTTCGCAACGAGCAGCAGCCGATTCTGCAGAAGGCAGGCGACGATCTTCGCATCGACTGGGGAACGGCCCTGCTGGCCGTGCCGCGCAATGCGGAGGCCCTCGTCGGCGACATCGATTACTGCCGCGCCGCCTTTGTGGAACGTGGCACGCTGAGCGACGAGCATTTGCTTCCGATGCCGCGCAAGTCGACGTATTGGGGCGAGACGGTGCTCGCGGTGAAGCTGGATCTGTCGTGCTCCGAGAAAAATGAAGGCGAGGGCGTTGCGCTGATCGGCTACGACGACGAATATTCTGTGGAATATTTCGGCACGCCACTACGCGCGTGGTGGAGGCGCCATGAGGGTGCATCGCCCGAGAAAATGCTCAACGAAGCGTATGCCGATCGTGCATCGGTGCGCGAGCGCTGCAGCGCCTACGATGCTCACCTGCTCGCAGAGGCCGATCGCGTGGGGGGTGGCCAATACGCGAGCCTCATCGGGCTCGCGTACCGGCAGGCGATCAGCGCGTGCAAGCTGGTCGCTGCGCCCGATGGCAGGCCGTTCTTTTTCTCGAAGGAGAACTTCAGCAACGCATGCATGGGCACCGTGGACGTCAACTACAAGTCGGCGCCGCTCTTCATCTACGCGAATCCCGAGCTGATGAAGGGTATGCTGGATCCCATCTTCGACTATTGCCGTAGCGACAAATGGAATTTCCCGTTCCCCGCGCACGACCTGGGTTTGTACCCGAAGGCCAATGGGCAGGTCTACAAGAATTTCCACCTCCCCGATCAGACCGAGTTGGCGCAGATGCCGGTGGAGGAGTGCGGCAACATGTTGACGCTCACCACCGCGGTGTGCCTGCGCGAAGGCCACGCCGGTTATGCGGCAGCGCAGTGGGACCAACTCACCCAATGGACCGACTATCTCGTCCAGCACGGGCTCGATCCCGAGGCGCAGCTGGTAACCGACGATTTCACCGGAATGATGGGCCACAGCGTGAATCTCTCCGCGAAGTCCGTCGTCGCGATCGCCTGCTACGCGAAGCTCGCCGAAATGCAGAACAAGAAGGAGGTCGCCGCCAAATACCGCTCCATCGCCGAGGAATACGCCGAGCGCTGGCAGCGTATGGCCGACGACGGCGACCACTACCGGCTTGCGTTCGATCAACCGGGCTCCTGGAGCCAGAAGTACAACCTTGCATGGGACACCGTCTTCGGGCTTGCCCTTTTTCCAAAGGAAGTCATGCAGAAGGAGCTCGCCTTCTACGCGAAGCAACGGCTCGACTATGGAACGCCGCTTGATAGCCGAAGCCCTGCTGCAAAGCCTGAATGGGCGATTTGGGTGGCGACGATGGCGGACTCGAAAACGTCATTTGAGGAGTTCATCGCGCCGATTTACCGCTACGTGAACGAGACGCCAAACCGGGTTCCGCTCGCCGATATCTACTTCGCACACTCGGGAAGGCGGCGCGCCAACCAGGCACGGTCGGTGGTGGGCGGATTCTTCATGAAGTTGCTGGCCGACCAACTGGCGCAGGCGCACACCAACAGTTCTCCTTCTCCCCGGCCCGAGGGCGAGGCGGGCGGGCAGGCGCCCGGTCGTGGCAGGTAGTAAACCGTGCCACGGCCAATGCCCCGCAACTTGACGTGGCGATCGTGCTTGCGGTCGATCATGGCTTTGCGCTCAGTAATCCCGCTTTGGCGAGCGCGCGCTCGCTGGAAAAATCGTTCTCCATCCGGATCTTGAATGCCGGCATGTGCGTGCGCCGGGTGCGTTATGTTGATTTCTTGACCTTTGAAACGCTCGGTCTTGCGCAGCCGTTTTTTTGCCTGGCTTTATGCCAAGAGTCCCCACTTATCGCGTTGTTCAAATTTACGAAACTACTTCGTCGTCGTGGTAGCAAACACAAAAATATTTATCGTTTAAAGATAGAAAACAATCATTCCTTTTATTCATTGCCAAGACCAGAATCTACCTCTTCGGTGAGGTGCAAAGGGAACAAGTCGACCTGAAGACTAGCCCCGCATCGTTGATTTCTATGTAGAAAGAAGGAAACAAAATGGCTGACAGTAAATGGAATGCAGGACGGCGAAACCTCATTCGCGCCGGGGTGGTGCTGGTGCTGGTCGTCAACCCACAACTGCCAGTCAAAATCCCGCAGGAACTGGCATGACGTTGCGCGTAGGAATGGTGGGGTCGGGCAGCATTTCGATCTCGCCATGTCCTACCGTGACGCCTGCGCCGCGACGATAGATCATTTCGTCGGCGCCTTTGCGAGCGGCAGCAACTTCGAGACAAATCCCCGCGACAACTTGCGCACCCTGCAGTTGGTCGAAGAAATCTACGCCCGTTCACCTTCATAGTTTTTCAAGGAGACTCCAATGAGAGCTTTACTTTCGTCGTTCCTAATCCTCGCGGCGAGCCTCGGCGCCTCGCTGACCCTCGCGCAGAGCGCGGAGCCTTACCCTAGCAAGCCGGTGATGCTCGTCGTTCCGTTTGCAGCTGGCGGTCCCACCGACGTTCTGGGACGCCTGGTCGCGCAGAAGCTGAGCGAGCGGCTCGGCAAGCCTTTCATCGTCCAGAACAAGCCGGGCGCCGGCGGAAATACCGGCAGCGCCAGTGTTGCGATCGCGCCACCTGATGGCTACACGCTGGTGCTGGGCACCGTTTCCACGCACGGCATCAATCCGTCCCTTTACAAGAACATGCCGTACGACCACCGTAAGGATTTTGTCGCGATCTCA
>JAUSMV010000014.1 GCA_030645235.1 Parvibaculum sp.
TAAAGCCAAGCTCCTTGACCAGACTCGGGCCATAGAAGTTCAGCGTTGCGTTGGCAGCCACGATGCCGAAGTAGATCACCACGAACAACCACAACCGAGAGTCCTTGAGCGCAGCAAATATGCTGTGCTCGCGCTCACCCAAGGCCTTGTGGTCCTTGGCCAGTTCGTCTGCGACGAGTTGCTTTTCCCGTGCCGTCAGCCATTTGGCATCCTTGGGATGATCAGTCAGCAAGAAGAAGGTGGCGACACCCGCCAGCACCGTGGGCGTGCCTTCAATCAAGAACACCCATTGCCAGCTGGACAGACCGCCGACACCGCCCATGAGGTTGAGAATATTGCCCGCCAGTGGTCCGCCTATGACCGTTGACAGCGCCGAGGCTGCCGTAATCAGGCTGAACACTTTGGCGCGTCGACCGCTTGGATACCAATAGGTCAGATAGACGATCACGCCCGGTAGAAAGCCGGCTTCGAAGGCTCCCATGACAAAACGAAGGACATAGAAGGTTTCCGGCGTTTTTGCGAATGCCATCGCCATGCAGGTTGCGCCCCACCCCAGGGTGATGCGCATCAGGGTTTTCTTGGCCCCGATTTTTTGCAGCATCAAATTGCTGGGAATCTCGAAGAAGAAATAGCCAATGAAAAAAATCCCAGCCCCCAGGCCGTACACGGACTCGCTCCATTTGAGCTCGTCAAGCATCGTGAGCTTGACGTAGCCCACGTTGACGCGATCGATCCAGGCGAGCAGCCACAGGAACGCAAGAAAAGGAATCAATCGCCACGTGATCTTGCGGTAGGTAGAGTCAATGTCGCTTGCGGATGGCTGAGCCATCCCTTGGGCAACGGCGGTTGACATGGTCATGATGAATGTCTCTTTGGTTGGTGTTGCACTCCGGGACCCCCGATTAAAACGCTCAGGTTGTCCAGGTCCAGTCTTCTGTCGTGAAAGGGTGGGTTGGCCAAATGGGTACCCCTCGACAACATGACTGAAGTATAAAAACACGTCAACATAAACGTCAACAATAATGTTGACAATTATTGCTGGTGTTTTCCCTAATACTCAAGGGTCTTTGCTAAAGGCGTGACTATCCCTTGCGCTGCCAGGGCGGCGCACACTGCGGTCTCACGTTTTGGATTGCCCGGCCATGCGTGGGGCGTGCGTCGTCGCCCCGTCGGCACAGGCGGGCGCGCCAGGATGCCACCACTCTGGTTCAGAGCGGGCTGGGCGTCTCTGGGGCCATGGGGATCAGAGGCCGAACACGGCTTCCAGGTCCACTTCTTCCGTCGAACTGTCAAGCTTGAGACTTTTCTCAATATGGTCGAGGTGCCCCAGCATCAGCTGCTCGGCGCGTGCCGCATCGCGTTTTGCGATGGCATCAACAATGGCAGTGTGTTCGTCGGCGCGGCAGCTGGATGCGGTTGGCGCGTCGTACAGAACAATGATCAGGCAGGTCAGCATGGACAGCTCCCGTATGCTGCGCGCCAGTGCCGTATTGCCGGCTAACACCCCAATCAACTGGTGAAATTCGCCGGAGAGCCGCACGACGGCATGCTTGTCGTCACGCCGCCGGGCATCGAGTTCGAGTTCCTGGTGCTGGCGCAGGCGAGCCACCTTTTCCGACGTTAGCGTGTGGATCAGTCGGCGCAGCAGGGCAGGCTCGATCAGCCGCCTGGCCTCGAAAACTTCCATGGCTTGCTCAGGGGTTGGCTTGGCAACAAAGGCGCCCCGCTGCGGGAATAAATTGACGATCTGCTCATGCGCGAGGCGCGCCAGGACTTCGCGTATGCGCGCCCGGCTGACGCCGAAGATGTTCGCCAGCCGGTCTTCGCCAAGCTTGGTGCCCGGATGCAAGCGATGCTCGACGATGGCGCCGTAGATTTTCTCGTAAATCTCATCGTTCGCCGTTTCACGCTCCAGACGAACCTCGGGGGTAGTTTTACGGGGAGGAGGAGACATAGTTGCGGTTCTCGGTTGGGGCAAGGTGTCCATGGAAACCAAAATGGCGACAGGTTTGCCAACACGCTGGCGCGTCGTCTCCGAGTCGCCGGGGCAGTGGCAGTGGCAGGCCATTTTAGCCAGCAGGTCAGACCCGCCCTTCACGCCTTGCCACCAGGCACAGATAGCACGCCCGGCATGACGCGCATCGGATCGGATCTGCCGCCAGCCTGGCGACAAAGGCCCGGAACAGTTGTGCATCCAGGGTTGGCGCATCGCACTGCAATTGCAGTCACGACATCCAGCGAATGGCAGCGGCCACACCACGCCTGAGCAAAGAATTAATTTATTGTCGACACTAGTGTAAACACTTAGTTTTTACTTTTGATGTCGACATATATTTTGACAAATAACCCGTCATAAAAAATTAATACTGGCTTAAAACTTGCGTAGAGAGGTCTTATCTTGAACATGACAAACACAACACGTTACACCAATCGTAAAACTTTATCGTTTACAGCACTGTTTGCACCAATTTCTACAAATATGCAGCAGAGTGGTGCAAAGGGAGCGCCATCATGAGCCAGCCCGCATTTGACCTTGTCGTTCGCAACGCCTTGATCGCTACGGCGAGCGACACCTATGCCGCTGACATCGGCATCCGTGACGGGCGCATCGTGCAGCTTGGCGCCTCGCTGGCGCCCGGTGCGCGCGAAATCGACGCCGCAGGGCGCGTCGTCACGCCAGGGGGCGTGGACGCGCATTGCCATCTGGACCAGCCAATGGAGCCGCCGGCGCGCATGGCCGATGATTTCGACAGCGGCACGCGCGCTGCCGCCTGCGGCGGCACCACCACCGTGATTCCATTTGCAGCCCAGGAAAAAGGCCAGTCGCTGCGTGCCGCGGTGGATGATTACCACCGCCGTGCCAACGGCCGCGCCCATGTGGACTACGCCTTCCATCTGATCGTGAGCGACCCGACCCCGCAGGTGCTCCATGAGGAGTTGCCGGCACTGATCGCCGAGGGCTACACGTCGTTCAAGATCTACATGACCTACGACGACCTGAAGCTGGACGACGGGCAGATGCTTGACGTGTTCGATGTGGCAAGAAAACATGGCGCCATGGCCATGGTCCATGCGGAAAACGCCGACTGCATCGAATGGCTGACCAAAAAGCTTGAAGCCGCCGGCCGCACGGCGCCCCGCTTTCATGCCCACAGCCGGCCGATGCTGGTGGAGCGGGAGGCCACGCAGCGCGCCATCGCGCTGGCTGAACTGGTGGATGTGCCCATCCTGATCGTGCATGTCTCCGGGCGTGAAGCGGTCGAGCAAATCCGCTGGGCGCGCAGCCATGGCCTGAATGTGTTCGCTGAAACCTGCCCGCAGTACCTGTTCCTGAGCGCCGAAGACTTGGGGCTCGACAACAGCTACATGGGTGCGCGCTGTGTCTGCAGCCCGCCGCCGCGTGACAAGCGCAACCAGGAAATCATCTGGCGCGGGTTGGCTGATGGCCTTTTCACCATCTTCTCTTCCGATCACGCACCGTTCAACTTTGATTCGCCCGAGGGGAAGAAGCCCGGCGGCGAGGAGGTGACGTTTCGCCACATCCCCAACGGTATCCCGGGCATTGAGACCCGCATGCCGCTGCTTTATTCCGAGGGCGTACTCGGTGGTCGCATCACGCTCAATCGTTTCGTCGAGCTGACCTCCACCAATCCCGCCAAGGCTTATGGGCTGCACCCGCGCAAGGGCACGATCGCCGTCGGCAGCGATGCAGATCTGGTGATTTGGGACGAACGCACGCTGACGCTGAAAAACACGCAGCTCCACCACAACGTGGACTACACGCCCTACGAAGGCATGACGCTCAAGGCCTGGCCAGCCGTCACCCTGGCGCAAGGAGAAGTGGTCTGGGACGAACAGGG
>JAUSMV010000027.1 GCA_030645235.1 Parvibaculum sp.
AGCTTTGATGTCTACGATCGTAAAATTGAGTATGGGAAACTTCAAGGCTATCAAGAAACGGGTTCAAAACATCAGCGAGAGGCACGTTGCTATCTGAGCGTAGCAGATCCTCGAGTTCCGTAAGTTTGCTTAAGCTGAACCTTTCCGCTAGATGTGATGGGTAGATTAACTGACGACTTAACTCCCATACCTCCCGCAGAACAGGGATAGATTCAGAGCCTCGCGGATAGCTTGACGAAGACAATTCGGGGGCGTCCTGGGCCTTGCCGTCATCGAAGACACTAATAGCTAGTATTAAAGTAGTGATTGATAGAAGTTTCCGCATAATAATTAGCTCCCGCTATTCATCGATTGCAATCTACTACCATGGAAAGCTTGAGAATCGTTACTTCGCCGGCCCAGCGCTAGTGGCCGCATAACGCCCGTGCTCACGCGCAATTTTGGAGCTGCAAAGCAGCGGAGAAATTGTCGCTGTGCTTGTTATGCGGTGCGTTCAATTTAAATTCCTGCTTAGGAATTCGGTTATTAGGTCGCGCACTTCTCTCTCGTGCGTAAGTGGCATAAGGTGGCTGGCGCCATCTATCACATGCAGCATGGCATGGGGGATCTGCTCAGCGAGTTGAATGCTATGTTCGACCGACACCGTCGAATCCTCCGAACCGTGAATTATTAACGTGGGGATCGTGACAGTTGGCAGTGTCGAAAGAATATTTACTTGATGCAAGTCATTTACCCAGCCGGTTTCTCTCAAGGAACCTGGCCAAACTGACCAAAGGAGGTTCTCAAATCTTTGGGATTTCTGGGGATTATCAAGAACGTCCTCACGTTGTTCCTGATTCGGGATTTGCATACTTGCCATACCCTCAACTCCTTGCGTACCCAATAATATTTTGAACATAGACCAGTACAGGTAGTCAGAGGTCATTAAACTCGACATTTCCCCATTATTAGGAAATCTCTGGCTTATCGCTTCCATCATAATTAAGGCATTGGTGCGTTCAGGGAAATTGGCCGCAAATTCCAGCGCAGATGGCCCACCTCCCGAAACGCCGAGTACGATCACGTCCTCGATGCCCAAATCGTCCAACAAGGCAATATAAAGTTCAGCTTGTTGTGCTGGCGTCTCCCCCAGCTCCAACGGAGTACGCAAATATCCTGGACGAGAAGGTGCAAGTAACCTGTATCCTGGCAAGTTATCTGGTGCTTGATCATATCCGCCGGGCATACCATGAAGGAACAGCACAATTGGCCCCTCATTTCCCTTCATAATATATTCAATAGGCCCGGCCTCGGTTGAGGCGATCATGCTGCCTGATTCCAGAACTGCCAAAGCTTCTTGGTGGTCCTGACCAAATCGATAATAGCTGTAGGCAAACAAACCTATGCCACATAGCAACACTACCAGCAGAATTCCTTTAAGTATCTTCATGGTTCTCCAGCTCTGTGAAACCCGCATAACATCTGCATAGCACGCAAGAACAATTTCCTGCTCGGTTGGCGGGAATCTAACCCGATTCCACGAACAAACACAATCTCTTAAACCCCAAAAAAGCACAAAGCCGAAGCAAATCATCGATTCGCTTCGGCTTCGTTCTATAACTCAATCTAAAGCTTACTGACCGCGTTGCATCATGCGCTCGCGCATCTGCGTCATGCGGGCTTCTTCTGCTTCGCGATATTTGACCATCTGGGTTTCGGTGAGGACCGGAGCCAGGAGCTCTTCGGCCTGACGCTGCATCTCGGCACGGCGTTCCATGTTCATCGCCATGCCGCCGCCCTGGCCTCCGCCTTGACGCATGCCGCCACCGGCTGCTGCGGGTGCGTCGGTGGTTGCTGCGGCGCCGTGGTTGGCGTGATCGCCAGCGGCTGCAGCTTGATCACCAGTTGCGGCTGCGCCGCCGTGCTGGGAATGGTCGACAGGAGCATCTGCAGGGGCAGCAGCCTGGCCGCTCTGCGGCATGGCGCCTTGGCCGCCTTGAGGCATTGCGCCCTGTCCGGCACCCATGCGCATGCCACCGCCACCGCCGTTGGCCATCATTTCACGCATGGCGGACATCTGCAGTTCGTTGACCTTGCCCATGGCTTCGCGGAAGGCGGCTTCCTGCTGGGAGGTGATTTCGAGTGTGGCAATCAGTTCGGTGACGCGGGCTTCGGGGTTACCCATGCCCATGCCGCCACCACCACCGCCCGCGCCTGGGCCGGGTTGGGCAAGGAGGATTTGGGAGGACAGGGTCAGAACTAATGTGGTGAAGAGGGGGATCAGTTTGGATTTCATGGTGTGCTCCAGTGTGTGCTCCATAGTGTAAGTACGGTGATGTATACGGGTGGCGCGGGGATATCTGTTGAGCTGAGTTCATTGTACTGCTGGGGTGGTGCGAAACGGAAGGCAATCGCGTGCAGGCACGCTCCCACAGGGGTTAGGAGTTGGATTCGAGGGTTTCGCTCTTTTCTAGCCATTGTTCTTCGACGGCGTCGGCGTCGGATTTCAGGGTGGCTTGCTTCTGCAGGAGGGTGGTGAGGTCCTTCTTGCGGGATTCCTGGTAGAGGGTTTCGTCGGCCAATTTTTCTTCGACTTGTTTGAGTTCGACGTGGAGTTTGTCGAGCTTCTGTTCCAGTTTCTTGATCTCGTTGCGCAGCGGGGCGAGTTGTTGGCGCTGGGCGGCGGCCTGCTGGCGTAGTTCTTTGCGGTCGCCTTTCTTGTCGTCCGGCGCGCCAGCGGAGGTTCCGGTGCTGCCTTTGCTGTTTTCCTGCATCCACTTTTCGTAGTCGTGCAGGTCGCCCTCGAATTCCTGGCAGCGGCCGTTGTGAATCGAATAGAATTCATCGACGGTGTTGCCGAGCAGATAGCGGTCGTGGGAGACGATGACCAGCGCGCCCTGATAGCCCATCAGCGCTTCGGTCAGCGCGTGGCGCATCTCGAGGTCGAGGTGGTTGGTCGGCTCGTCGAGCAGCAATAGGTTCGGTTTCTTCCAGACGACGAGCGCGAGTGCGAGACGCGCTTTCTCGCCACCGGAAAAATTCTCGATGGTCTCGTTGATGCGCTCGCCACGGAAGTCGAAGCCGCCGAGAAAATCGCGAATCGTTTGTTCACGCGCGGAAGGGTCGAGACGCTGAATCAGCAGCACCGGGCTGGCGCGCTGATCGAGCACGTCCACCTGGTGCTGCGCGAAGTAGCCAACCTGCAGATACTTCGACGTGCGCATCTCGCCAGCCAGAGGCGTCAGTTCGCCCGCCATGGTGCGCAGCAGTGTGGATTTGCCGCAGCCGTTAAAACCGAGCAGGCCGATGCGGGTGCCTCCACGCACAATCAGGCGAATGTTGGTGACGAGCGCCTTGTCGCCATAGCCGACGCTGACCTTGTCCATGGCCAGCACTTCTTCGGGGATGCGTTCGGGTTCGGGAAATTCAAACTGGAATGGCGAGTCAATGTGCGCGGGAGCGATCTTCTGCATGCGGTCGAGTTCTTTCAGGCGACTCTGCGCTTGTCGCGCCTTGGTGGCTTTGGCGCGAAAGCGGCGCACGAAGTCTTCGATCTCGGCCACGCGGCGCTGCTGCTTCTCGAACATCGCTTGTTCCTGCGCGAGGCGCTCGGCGCGTTGCAGTTCGAAGCTGCTGTAATTGCCGCGATAG
>JAUSMV010000039.1 GCA_030645235.1 Parvibaculum sp.
CATTGCGGAAACTTGCCGGACTCACCCTTGCGGCCAGCTGCGTTCATTCCCGAACCGGAGAGCTCACTTTGCTTGACGACTTGTGTCGGGTCGCATTGCCGCCTTTTTTTAATATTAAGGCTATCCGGATTCTGTGATTGACATCCATAAAGCATGCTGCGACGCGGGATATCTTCGTTGATGTTTGTCAGAACAACGCTAGATATCAGGAGTTTGGCGCCCTCGAAGAAAAAGGTAGGGCGTCTGAGATTTGTACGTTTTCTCTTCACGAATCGGCGGTAATTGCCAGTCGTCTGGGAAATCGGGACTATTCGCTCGTGCGGAAAGCCGTCGAGCTTATCCGCTAGAAGGCGTTCGTATATCAACTGACTCAATAAGTCCACGACATGCCCAAGCACAAAGACGGTAAAGATTCCTACGAGCGTAAGTCCAACCAAAACAACTAGAGGCTTGGACTCCATCGTGGCTATCAATGAAACAATCCCCAGGCTCTGCTTTCTGGATCCCAGATAAATGGCCAAGCTGGCCCACACTGAAAGGGCTGGCAGTAGGAACGTTGATCGCTCTGGCAGCGATATCGCAAGTGCAGGCGACAACTGACGCGAAAAGTTCATGAGTATCCTTCAACCGATGGGATGTGACGCCGAACGTAGAAGTGACCGGCGCTGCGCGGCTTCATCGCGCAGCGTCCAGAGAGCGAAGCGAACGGGGTCGACCGCAGGGTTGGGCGCAACGATGTACATCGGTTCTGCTGCCGTCTGGAGGTCGGCGTATTTCAAATAGTCGGGAACGGTCGGGGTTGCCATGATCAGTTCTCCAGTTTTGGCTTGAGGACCTTCTCGACGAAATTCTCCGTTTGGAGTGGTTGCGCAGTTGCTCCATGCCTAGGTGCGAATGGCGGACACGCATTGTCCGCCGCAAGCAACCACGGCGCCCTGCCGCCCGAGGTGTAGCCCTGCCCTCGGTCCATCATGTAGCCGATGCGCTCGGCCATGACTTCGTTGGTCTTGAGGTCGATGACTTTCAGCGAACTGCCGGCAATCCAATGCTCGCGCTCCTCGCGGGTAGAGATGTCGTTGTAGGTGACTCCGTAGCGCGGGCCAGGGCCGGGGGCGGGGGATTTGTCAAAGACGAATTCGCGTACCCACTCGCCGTAGCGCTTGTCGCGTAGCCAAGGTTGATCGATCCGGCCGGTATAGCGGTAGCGCGTGCCGTCGGCGGGGTCGAGGGCTTCGACGTACTGATACGCGACGTGGGGTGGGGCGTTCGGTCGAGCCATTTCTGGTCTTCGATAGTTCGCTTCGAAGAATCCCTTAAGAAAGCTTCGGATATAGGCATCGCCGCCAAAGTCCCGCCCATACGGATCATCCATCCTGAACTGGTCGCCGTAGTTGATCTCCTTCGGCCGCAGTTTCATCAGCAGGATGCCCTCGACGTTGTCTGCGGTGCGGTCGATCTTCTCCCCTGCGGTCCTGCAGCGCTCTGCGAACATCGCTTCGGCTCGGGCGAGACGGCTTGATTCCGCTGCCAGCGAAGATCCGAGAATGCCGAGAAAGACACTCGACACGATGATGAATCTCCCGATCACTGTGACGCCCAACGAGGGTGTAGAAAAAGTTCATTCATTAACGCATCCTGCCGTGAACCATCCGGGATATCAAGTGTCATAGGGAGGTCACTTCTGGAAGGTTTGCCATGGCCCGCTACAAACACATCGACACCAGCCCGCGCTTCATTGCCGTTGATCTCGAACGGCAGCTGCACCCCGGCACCTTCGAGCACGCCCTAAACTACCTGGTTGATCACCGACTCGACCTCTCCCGCTTCGATGCCCGCTACAGGAACGATTTCACCGGCGCATCCGCTTACCCGCCGGCGATGCTGCTGAAAGTCGTGCTGTTTGCCTATTCGCGAGGCATCGTCAGCAGTCGCGGGATCGAGCGCGCCTGTACGGAGCACGTCACCTTCATCGCCCTGTCCGGCGACAGCGCCCCGCACTACACCACCTTCGCCGCCTTCGTCAGCACCCTGGGCAACGAGATCGGGCCGCTGTTTCAGGAAGTCCTGCTCATCTGCGACCGGCAAGGGCTCATCGGTCGCGAGATGTTCGCCATCGACGGCGTCAAGCTGCCCAGTAACGCCAGCAAAGCCAAGAGCGGCACCCGTGCCGACTTTGAGCGCCAGGCCACCAAGATGGAAGCCGCCGCCCAGGCCATGCTCGCCCGCCACCGGGCGAACGACGCCCTGCCCGTCGAAACGGATCTGGCCACGAAGACCGCCCAACGGATCGAGCGCCTGGA
>JAUSMV010000041.1 GCA_030645235.1 Parvibaculum sp.
CAGTGAGCGCCAGTAGAGGCACTGAAAGGTCTGAAAATCAGGGCTTTTTGATGAGCTGGTGAAAAAACTCAGGATTTAACGCAGGAAACCGCGCATACCGAAAATCGGTGAGAGAAATTTTCCGATTTCCGGAGGTGCCCTCAAGTTTATTCCATCACCGGATCAATTGGCTCCAACTGCTTCGGCTATTGTTGGATCAGTTGTCGAAATCTATGACCTCTTTAAGTCTGAACCTTTAGAAGATTCATATTTTCCCGAGATCATCGAACATCATTCAATCAAGATTAGTAGTTCATATTTTATGCAAGAGGTTATGCAAGCATGAGTAGTTCCATCGATTTTAAGGCAGAAGTAATTGCCGTCTATCCAGACAAAGTGAGAATATCGGTGAGCGATATAGCAGCGTTCTCTGATGGGAAAAGCATCAGGGTGGGGTCGTATCTGAGAATCACTGACAGCGAAGACTGCGCGCTGATAGCTATTATCGAAAACTTCTGTATTGAGGTCACGGACAAAGCGGAGCGCCGTCACGTAATTGAAGCGCTGCCGCTCGGAATAATAGCCGAAGGAAAATTCATTCGCGGTGGTGACACCCTCACTATTCCTCCGACAGGTGTATCTCCGGCGACGGACGCCGACATCAAGAAAATCTTCGAAGATTCAGTCGAACCTGCAAAGAAGTTCGTATTCGGTTCGTTAGTGTCGAATAATGAGATCAAAGTTCCGGTAGATGGTGACCGATTTTTTAATAAACATATCGCTGTTGTTGGTTCGACGGGTGCAGGAAAATCTCATACTATTGCAAAGATAATTCAGTCGGCCGTTAGTGCGAAGAATGGGAACTACGCACTTAATAATTCTCACGTTGTAATATTCGACATCCATTCCGAGTACAAATCGGCTTTTCCAGATGCAAATTTTCTCGATGCAAGCAACTTGACTCTTCCATATTGGCTGCTTAATAGCGAGGAGCTCGAAGAAGTGCTTCTAGATACAGGCGAGCGTGACAATTACAACCAGTCAGCTGTGTTTCGCCAGTTAGTCACCGAGAACAAGAAGAGGCATAACACAGGGTCAAAGTTCGTCTTCTATGATAGCCCGCTAAAGTTCGATATCCGTCAGGTCTTGAATGCGCTGTTCAACATTAAGAACGAGACTGTGAACTCGAGGAATGAGTCGCGATATATGATAGCGGACGGTTCCTACACGTTGCTTGCTGATGGTAAAACGGACCAAACCCACGGCTTGCTGTTGGACGCGGACCAGCGTCTCGACAAGTATTTCGCGAACCGACTCGAATTTCACCCTACGAAACCGCAAAGCATTACCGCAGGCAGCTACGCAGATAAGTCCCTCGATAAGTTCTTTACCCGTTTTGAGTCGAAAGTTGCACAGGATCGCCTTCAGTTTCTATTTGGTCCGGCAGCTGATACAGCGAGTCTTGAAGGCACACTCATGAACCTGATTGGCTACGGCGCTAAACAATCGAATGTCACAGTGATCGACTTGAGTGGGGTGCCCTTCGAAGTTCTTAGTATCACGGTATCCTTGATTTCTCGAATCTTATTCGAGTACGGTTATCACTATAAAGTGATGAGAACTAGCGCGAACGAGCTAATCAACACCGATGCCCCTCTTTTGTTGGTATACGAGGAGGCGCATAAGTACGTGCCGAACAGCGACCTTGCTAGGTTCAGGGCTTCAAAATTTTCGATTGAGCGTATCGCCAAAGAGGGGAGAAAGTATGGTGTAACGCTTCTGCTTTCTAGCCAACGTCCATCGGAAATCTCCGAAACTATTTTCTCACAGTGCAGCAATTTTCTGGCTATGCGTCTAACGAATCCTAGTGATCAAAATTACGTATCGCGCTTGTTGCCGGACACCTTAGGAAACTTGTGCGACAAATTGCCGACTTTGAGCGCAGGGGAGGCGTTGCTCATCGGCGAGGCGGTGGTTATGCCTTCGCTGATAAAGGTTGAGCCATGCTGCCCTGCCCCCTCGTCTACAGACATTCCGTATTATCAACTGTGGAAAGAGGAATGGAAGACACTAGATTTTGCAAATATTAAAAAGACTTGGCTAAAGGAGTGACCGGTAGTTCTTGCGTCACGTGGCCGGAACTGCGGTCTATTTGAACGTACATTTAACTTTTCAGCATAAACATTTGATTGTCGTGGGAGCAGTGACTTCTGTACTGACAATCAACCCCTGCACGGGGTTGGCGGCCCAGGAGGAGCAAATTGGATGGTCTTGGTTGTCATGGTCTATTCTTGGTGTGTCACCACTGCCAGGTGCCCCTTCAGCAAGCCAGCAAGGTCAGCGCGGCAGGTCAAGACAACCACCTAAACAAACCAAAGGAAAATGTCATGGACGACACAACTCCGGATCTGATTCCTCCGCCAGATGTCGAAATTGTCCAACAGACTGTTGGACAATTGCCTCACTCTTGCTTGATTCTATACGCAACCAGCGTAGACTTTCGTCCGTGAAGCTGGACTTCATAGAGGCGCCGCCGTTCACCCGATTACTGGCGGACTATCTCACGGATGAGGCTTACCAAAGTCTGCAGGCTGCATTGCTGGAATATCCTGAACTTGGTGAATTGATGCCTGGGACGGGAGGTTTCCGCAAGTTGCGGTGGCAGGATTCGCGTCGCGGCAAGGGAAAGCGGGGTGGTCTACGGGTGATTTATTACTACCTGACTGCCGACCGCCAAATATGGTTCTTTACCCTCTATGACAAAGACGAAGCGGTGGATTTGAGCGAAGAGGAAAAGCGCCTGCTCAAGCAGGCTATCCAAAAAGAGCTAACCGCTCGGAGACAAAAGCCATGACAAAGAAACGCCAATTGTTCGCTGAACTGATGGAAGGGGTCGACGCCATGGGTTTGCAGCGTGAGGGCAAGATCACTCTGCGTACCCATGAGATCGAAGAGTTGCCCCCGCTTGAGATCGACCCCGCTGCCATTCGGGCGATGCGCGAGAGACTGCACGTGTCCCGGGCGGTGTTCGCTCACCATTTGCGCGTATCGACCCGCACTCTTGAGAATTGGGAGCAAGGCCGCTCCAAACCCAACGCCCAGGCGGCAGCGCTGATTCTGATGGTGGATAAATATCCCGATACGCTCGAGAAGCTGCATTCGTTAAGCAATGCTGCGGCGTAAATGAGGGATTTGTGCAACAGGCTGTTGCTGCCATCGAAAGCAGCTGGGAGGTTTTGAATCATGGCAGTCTTGACCGTACGGAATATCCCCGATGAAGTGCATCGCGCTTTGCGCGTGCGGGCTGCGCTGCATGGACGCAGCATAGAAGCGGAGGTGCGCGAGATTCTGGCGGCTGCGGTGAGGCCGGAGGAGCGCTTGCGTGTCGGAGACGCTCTGGCCGACATCGGTCGCAAGATCGGTTTGACCAATGAGGATTTCGCCGTTCTCGAGAGTGTGCGCGACAAGACACCTGAGAGTCGAGAATTACGGTGGAGACTGAAGTCCTCCTGATTGCCAGCTCCTTGAAAACGCATGACCGGAAATTTTGCATATATAGAGTTATAGTAGCCAAACTACGATAAAGACATCTTTTTAAAATTGACTTGGGTTTGAGAAAGATGTATCAATCGCAGTATGACTACGACTGATTCAAACAAACTAAAAACTCTCTACGCCAACCTGGCCCCAGGAACTCCGCTGACTTCAGCCGACTTGGCAGCACTGGGCATATCCGCTGATCTGGCCGTCCACTACGTCCGCGCCGGCTGGCTGACACGCCTGGCGCGCGGAGTCTTCTGCCGCCCCAATGACCCCTTGGCACTTCACCCCTGTTTGGTGCTCCTGCAGCGTCGGCTGCAAGGCCTGCATGTGGGCGGCAAGTCTGCATTCGACTGGTACGGCGTGCGCCAATACGTATCTCAGCAGCCGCTGCTACACTTGTATGGGTGGGATGCGGGGCGTCTGCCGGATTGGTTCGTCGAACGCTTCCCCGCGGATTATCACCGCAACCGTCTGTTCAAGGAGGAACCCGACGCCATGCTGCATGTCAGTCCATTCGAGAATGTCAGGAACGCGCCCCGGGTGTCAGAACCCGAGCGTGCACTATTGGAGCTGCTGAGTGACGTTGGTGTGCGGCAGCCTCTGCAGGAGGCTCGCGAACTGGTCGAGAGTTCCTACAGTCTGCGCGCGGATGTGTTGAGCGAACTGCTGCATCTTTGTACGAGCGTCAAGACAGTACGCCTGTGTCTGCAACTCGGCCTTGAAGGCTCGTTACCTTGGGCCGCCAAACTTGATCCAGCCACATTGCCGACGGGCGGCGACAAGCCCTGGGTCTCGAAATCAGCCGATGGTCTGCTGGTACTCAAACCATGAATCAGATCTACCTCGATACTGCGCGTCTGCTGACGCAGGTTGCACCGCTTGTGTTCGCGGACGACACTTTCGCGCTCA
>JAUSMV010000042.1 GCA_030645235.1 Parvibaculum sp.
CAAGCTGCTCGATCAGGGCCAGGCCGGCGACAACGTTGGTGTGTTGCTGCGTGGCACGAAGCGCGAAGACGTCGAACGCGGTCAGGTGCTCTGCGCGCCGGGTTCGATCACACCGCACACAGTGTTCGAAGCTGAAGCCTATATTCTGACGAAGGAAGAAGGCGGCCGTCATACACCGTTCTTCACCAACTACCGTCCGCAGTTCTACTTCCGCACGACAGACGTGACGGGCGTGGTGACGTTGCAAGAGGGCACCGAGATGGTGATGCCCGGCGATAACATCAAAATGAACGTGACGCTGATTGCTCCCATCGCCATGGAAGAGAAGCTCCGCTTCGCTATCCGTGAAGGTGGCCGCACCGTCGGCGCCGGCGTCGTCTCTAAAGTTTTGAAGTAACTAAGCGTATCGGGGCGCAGACCGATCTGCGCCCCTTTTAATTCGGCCGTTAGGCACGAGGAATGACTATGCAAAGGCAGAAAATTCGCATCCGGTTGAAAGGTTTCGATCACCGAGTGCTCGATATTTCAACGCGCGAAATCGTCAATACGGCGAAGCGCACTGGCGCACAGGTTTTGGGTCCTATCCCGCTGCCGACGCGACTTGAGAAGTTCACCGTGCTCCGCGGCCCGCACATCGATAAGAAAAGCCGCGAGCAATTCGAAATTCGGACGCACAAGCGTGTGCTCGACATCGTAGACCCCACACCCCAGACGGTCGATGCTTTGATGAAGCTCGATCTTGCTGCCGGTGTGGATGTCGAAATCAAGCTCTGAAAGCAGATTTTTAATTTCTGAAAATCTGATTGCCGATTAGATGAGGAATGGGACCATGCGTTCCGGAGTGATAGTCAAAAAGGTCGGAATGACCCGCCTGTTCATGGATGACGGGCGACATGTGCCGGTCACCGTGTTGAAGCTCGACAACGTCCAGGTTGTCAGCCAGCGCACCCCTGAGAAGAACGGCTACACAGCCGTTCAGCTCGGAACGGGGCTTGCCAAAGTGAAGAATGTGGCGCGCGCTCAGCGTGGTCAGTTCTCACGGGCCGAGGTCGAGCCGAAGCTCGAACTCGTTGAGTTCCGTGTCAGCGAAGACAACATGCTCGATGTGGGCGTCGAAATTACGGCGGATCATTTCGTTGCAGGTCAATATGTTGACGTGTCGGGCACAACGATTGGTAAGGGCTTTGCCGGTGTTATGAAGCGCCACAACTTTGGTGGTCTTCGCGCAACACACGGCGTGTCCGTCAGCCATCGTAGCCATGGTTCGACCGGTCAGCGTCAGGATCCGGGCAAGGTCTTCAAAGGTAAGAAGATGGCCGGTCACATGGGCGACGTGCGCGTCACGACGCAGAACCTCGAAGTGGTTCGCACCGATGTGGAACGTGGCCTCATCATGGTGAAGGGCGCAGTGCCCGGCTCCAAGGGTGGTTGGGTTCTCGTGCGCGACGCCGTGAAGAGCAAATTGCCCGATGGTGTTCCGACACCTGGCGCGTTCCGTCGCGCTGGCGAAGTGGCTGCTGTTGCTGTTGAAGCTCCGGCTGAAGCTGCTGACGCTCAGAAGGAAGGTGCGTAATGAAGATCGATGTGACCACACTCGCCGCTGCTAAAGTCGGCACCGTCGATCTCTCTGACGACGTTTTCGGTCTTGAGCCGCGCGCCGACATTCTGCATCGCATGGTGAACTATCAGCTCGCCAAGCGTCAGGCCGGTACGCATAAGACAAAAGGCCGCTCGGAAATCTCGCTCACGGGCAAGAAATTCGTGAAGCAAAAAGGTTCTGGCGGCGCCCGTCACGGCGATCGCAAGGCACCGCAGTTCCGTGGTGGTGGTAAGGCTTTCGGTCCGGTCGTTCGCAGCCATGCGTTTGACTTGCCCAAGAAGGTCCGCGCTCTCGCTCTGAAGCTCGCGCTGTCGTCCAAAGTGAAGAACGACAACCTCGTGATCCTCGAAGACACGAATGTTGCCGCGCCCAAGACGAAGGCTTTGAAAGAAACTTTCGCGAAACTCGGTTTCAAGTCGGTGCTCTTCATCGACGGCGCCGAAGTGAACGAAAACTTCGCGCTCGCCGCGCGCAACATTCCGAATGTGGATGTGTTGCCGGTGCAGGGCATCAACGTTTACGACATTCTGCGCCGTGAGAAGCTCGTGCTGACCAAGGCCGCGGTTGAGAGCCTGGAGGCGCGTTTCAAATGAACGAACGTTATTACGACGTCATCGTCTCGCCGGTGATTACCGAAAAAGCCACGATGGCCTCTGAATTTAATCAGGTCACATTCAAAGTGGCCCGTGATGCGACGAAGCCGGAAGTCAAAGAAGCCGTCGAAAAGCTTTTTGACGTGAAGGTCAAAGCCGTGAACACGCTTTTGCGCAAGGGTAAGACCAAAAAGTTCCGTGGGTTTGCTGGCAAGCAGGCCGACTACAAAAAAGCGATCGTGACGCTCGAAGAGGGCTACTCGATCGACGTGACGACTGGTCTCTAAGAGAGAAGCTGCACCGATGGCATTGAAAAAATACAAACCGACAAGCCCCGCCCAGCGCGGCCTTGTGCTGGTCGATCGGTCGGCGCTCT
>JAUSMV010000046.1 GCA_030645235.1 Parvibaculum sp.
TACATGGACGCTCCCGGTATGCCAAGCTTTCAATTCATGACGGCTCGAAGGTAAAGATTGCACCCGTACATTCGGACTTTCGTGTGACTTTTGGTCACTGTCCCTGATGGGATTCGCTGGTTGACGCCTCGATCGCTTACACGCACTCTGGGTGCCTGGTCTATTTAGGGCTTTGCCAACCACGGTCTGACCTGTCTTGCCATCACTTCATGATCGCCTGAGCAATCGGTGGTTCAGTTCTCCCTACTTGATTGTTGTCGTTACACTCAATCGACCGATCCGACTACACGACCGCCAAGGCAGTCATGTAGTCGGATCGGAACTCTCGGTCATGGGCCAGCAGTGCCCATACGATGCGCGCATTTTTGTTGGCCAGCGCGACAGCCGCCACGTTCTTGTTTCGCCGATTGACGACGCCGTTGATCCAACTGCATGACTCGGACTTTTGGCCTGCCCGGTAGATAACGGATCGCGCGCCGTGTATCAGCAAGGTTCTGAGGTAGGTGTCACCGCGTTTGCTGATGCCGAGCAGGTTCTGTTTGCCGCCACTGGAATGCTGCTTGGGAACAAGGCCCAACCAAGCCGCCACTTGACGGCCACTATCAAAGTTCTTCGCGTCACCAATAGAGGCGACTAGCGCACTGGCGGTGATCGGTCCAATGCCAGGGATCTGCGCGAGTTTGCAACTGACATCGCTGTGGCGATGCCAGGTTTGAATCTGCGCTTCAAGTTCAGCGACCTGACGATCCAGTTCCTTGAGATGGTCCAGCAGTCGTTGTACAAGTACGCGAAACGATCCAGGCAACTCATTGCTGGCATCTTCAATTAGCTCCGGCACTCGGGTGGCAATGTAGCCAATGCCTTGTGGAACGATCAGCCCAAATTCACCAAGAAGACCGCGGATCTGATTTGCTTGGGCGGTGCGCGCTTTCACAAAGCCCTGACGGACCCGATGCAGTGCCAGAACCGCCTGTTGCTCGACGTTCTTGATCGGCACAAAGCGCATGTTGGGCCGGGCCACCGCTTCGCAGATCGCCTCCGCATCAGCGGCATCGTTCTTGTTGGTCTTGACATAGGGCTTGACGAACTGGGGAGCCATCAGCTTGACGGTGTGACCAAAGCCCTGCAGCTTGCGTGCCCAGCAATGAGCACTGCCGCACGCCTCCATCCCTATCAAGCAAGCGGGTAGATTGACGAAATACTCGGATACCTGGTCACGGCGCAATTGCTTCTTGACGACGGTCTTTCCAAACTCGTTGACCCCGTGCAACTGGAACACGTTCTTTGCCAGATCGATGCCTACTGTAGTAATCTTCATGTCGGACGCTCCTGTCTGTTTAAGTGGTTGATTTGCATCTCCACTTTGGCACATCGCGATGCCGTTTAGGTGGGAGCGTCCATCCCATTGTACATGGACGGCAATGGCCGGCTGGGACGCTTTTTGATGAATGCGATGCTGGTCACAGGCGGGTATGCGTGGACGGTCGTGCCGGTAGAGCGGCGCAAACCGTACATGGAGGCTCTCGAAAAGGCCAGCACCGGTCAAGACATTGCTGGGTTTTCTGCGTTCATCGGGAAACTCATTCGAGAACAGACGCGCACCCCCTTAAAACGACCGACCTGACCCGATGGGCGCCGGTTTGCGCTCCATCAACGTGGTCCGAGGACGACCGCAGGCACATTGCGTTACAAAGAAGTTGCCACCGCCGGTCCTGTGGACCCCTACACTCGGGCCGCAATTTTCATTCTTCGAAACCACCGGGAGGTGATGCAGATGCCTTG
>JAUSMV010000051.1 GCA_030645235.1 Parvibaculum sp.
GCATGAGCGAAATGCCAGGGAATACCCCCTGCCAGACCCAAAAACGGCCTTCTTTTCGATGAAAATCCCGTTCGCGTCACGATTTCGTCTTGATTCCAGTTCGCCACCTATTTTTGCGGTGACTTGTTCAGCGCTTCCTTAGTGGGTAGAAAGATTGACTCGCCCACGATGGATGACGGGTTCTACGTTTACATCTATTAATCCAACAGGTTTGCGAAGGGTCAGAGCACCTTGATAATGCCGGTATCCCTGAGGAACAGGAATACAGATTTGGGAGATAGTTCTTGATGGGGATTTGTGATTTGTCTTGCGCCATTCGTCGATAGAACCAGACGGGTTCTACATCGATCAATCATTTATGGGCGCGGCAGATATTTTGGATATCTGGAGGGAGGCCATCCCGATGCCGTGTTACCGACACCGAGATGGGTACTACTTGCTTCTCCGCTTTAGAAGGCGTCCTCCAAAGCGGTTACTTCGGATACGTTGCGAGTTGCTTCGGCTGCTAACCTCATTTCATCCGAAACCCACACAATATCCGCAACGTGTTCTTCATTGCCACCGCTGGGTTCCGGTGAATCGTTGCGCTGTTGCGGCGCATCCGGCGACCCCGACAGGTAGCGGTTGAAGACATCGTCAAACTGCGACAACTCATACCCTTTCGGAGTGTTGGCATGGCCCATACGTACAGTCTTGGACTTGATGCCATACACCGCCAGTTGCTTTGCCAGTTGGCGTGGCGTCAGCGGCTTGCCCCGGTTATATGTTGCCCAGGACTTTTCATCATCTTCGACCAGCGCGGTAATCAAGTCCACCGTACTGATCTTCGTGCCCTTTTTACTTAGTCGAGCCTCAAACACTTGCTGAATATCCGCCAGCAATTCATTTCCCGTGCTTGCTGATGCTTCGCTTGCACTGGAGAGCGTCAAGGCGGCTGCAGTTGCCCGCTGCAACCATTCTTCCCCAGCACATTCGGCAATCGCGAGCAACGGCTCCCAATTGTCTTGGGCACGGTCGCTGAGTTCATCTGGCAAATGCGGGCGGGCCTGCCGTATCCGTTGCGACCAGTCATATGCAAAACGTGCCAGCTTTCCAGATACCCGCTCGAACATCCCCGCATCGGCGTAACGCATGCGTTCCACTGATTCATGCGGTAGCTTGCGGCGCAGGTTGAACACGACACCCCGGCTCATGGTTGAGTCCGGCAGGTGCTTTTCCAGCGCGATACCTGCGATGGACTTTGCCCCATACACGGAGAACATCCGCGGTTCGAAGCTGTCTCCGGTCGCCTCACTGCGCAACACAAAACCATCACGCTTGTACCCGGCGTTGACCATCCCGTGCAATTCTGGATTGTCGCGGAAGAACGTATCCGCCTCATCAATTAATAAAGTTGGTTTCCATGCTTCGACCGCTCTGAACAACGCCGAAAGTGAAGCGTTGGAAGCAGGTAACGGTCGGTAGCACATGCGCCCAAGTAAGGTCTGAAACAAAGTCTTTGCGCAGGCCTTCTCGGGTGCGTTGATGATTGCAATCGGCGATACCTCGGCAACATCGGTCAGATGGGTATGTACTACCCACAAGGCCGCGGCGTCCGCCTGCTCACTGTCCAGCACGATGAAGCGACGGATGATGTCAGACACCTCGTCAAACAACGCCGTCGGATCTACCGGATCAGGGTGCAGCTCGATTTCCGTGAAGGGCGACTTCTTGGCCTCATCGTTGCCGATACGGGCCACCTTCACCAGATCGTCCAGTGTCTTTACCTGAACCCCCAGCGCCTTTGCTTCTTCCTTCCGGATGCGGTCGTATTCCATCGGCTTCAGGGCGGCCAATCTGGCAACCCGTTCAGTTTCGCCTTCCGCACTGTCCGGCGATACATTCCCGGCAACGGCTACCATTTTTGGCTCAGAGAACGTTTCGACCTCAACAGGCATCGAATCGATTCGAAGTGGCGGGCCGGCCATTCTTGGGACTGGCCCCACATACGGCGAGAGAGCATTCGTCATCATGCGTCCCCCTGGGCGATAACTTCGAAACGGTCCGCCGAATCGAACTGGTTGTCCCAGCCTGCCGCTGCCGCATCGTAGTAGATCGTTCCCACCGTTGCCGGCCGACCGCTGTAGCCGCCTTTCAGAAAGCGCGCCCATACTTCATCGAAAACTTCTTCGCCGGTGCGGCCATTCCCGCCGGGAGTCCCCCATGCCCTTGCTGGATATCCCCGTAATTCACCACTGCTCCATGACCGGGCCAACTCGCGCAACGTTCTTTCACTAGTTGGATTTTCTCTTGCTGCTTTTGCCAGCGGTGCTAGACGTTTGAGTTTCCATTCGTAGTCGTCGCAGTCTGGGTCAAGTACCGTCAGCGCCGATGCCAGCCTTTCTATATCGATGGCCCGGTACTGGGGCTTCTCGACATTGTCACTAGCAACAGTTACTTGCGCCTTAACCAGCGGGCTGGGCACCTTGATCCGTTCTGTACCGCAGAATCTATCGTAGGCGGCGTCAATCGCATCGAGCATCGCTGACTGACCGATAAACTTCATTGCGGCGAACCGCAGCGATACCGGCTTGGGCGGCTCGTACTTATAGTTGAGCGTACCCGGCACCCTTAACACGCTGACTATATCCGCTGTACGACTGTCGTCAGCCAGAAGAGCAAGTTCCTTCGTTAGCGACTTGAGCTTTACTGCGTGCCCCCGCCACTGATTGCACTCGACGACTTGATCCATCACCCAATACACGTGCAGGCCGCTGCCGCTGTCGACAATGTGCGTCGCTTCAGGCAACCCGCTGTCACAACAGAATTGCGATAACGCCAACAGCGCATCATCAGACGTTTTGTAGCCCTTGCCTGCGGCATGCTTTCCTTCACCGCAGTCAATGTCCACCCAGAAACCGTAGGCCCCTGAAGCATTATCTGCCGTCCGGCTATTCGGCGTCACATACTCTGCGCAAGCAAAGTACGCATCATCACCATCGTTGGATAATTTGATGGCGCGATCAACTGCTTCATCAACCGATTTGACGGGGACGTTATGGAACCGCCTATTCGCTCTGTTCATCTCGCCGATCTGATGACTACGATCTGGCGAGCGCCACAAGGCATTCAGCAATTCTTGCGCCCCTCGTGTTGTTCGGCTATCAGATACGGCCAGTTGTTTGAGCGCTGATTGGTATGCTCCGCTGGGCTTACAACTGCCCAGGACAGATTGATGGGCGCCAGATTGCTCCGCGCCCGCGATGCTTATCACCATATTGTTAAAAAACCTCATTCGAAAAAAACGTTGTAAGCGTTCTCGCTTGAGTTTTGCCTGCCTTTCAACAGACTTGTGAGGAAGCTGCTCATGTGGCTGCTTTTCTGCCGACAGCAATCTTCCGCTATTGGCCCTCATCTTTTGCTACGTGTCGATGGTTCTTGGTTCAGCTAAGTGGTTCAGCCACGCTCATTCACTGTTCTTAGCCACACCGACTGGTACTTACTACTTACTGCTAGTACCGTTTTTTGAAACACCCGCATGATAACAAACTGCAAGCAATTATCAATGGTCGATCATTCCATAGGCATGTCGTAATCTGGCGACCACGTATTAACTAAACGGGTTTTGTATCTATCTGATTAAATGGGTAAATAATATTCTTTGCTTTTCATGCCAAAAAGCTTGAATCCATTCAATTCTGGACCAGATAGGTGGTGGTCTGAAAGATGAAAGGCGATGGATTTATGGGGATGACGCTGTCGAGCCATCCACCTGAGTGACCCGTTGAATCTGTACCACCCGAATTGACCCCGAAGAAATCCGCAACGCCGCAACTTCGAGCCCCCGCATGGCTTCCGGTGTTGCGCCAATGCCGCCACGCCGCGCGCTGTCCGTTTCGGATTTGCCGCAACGCCGCCCGCCATGCCGCAGATGGGTTCCCGGAGCGGTTGCGGATGTGGCGGAGGATTTCGCGGGTTCTGGGTGGGAATCTGGCGAGCTGAAACCCTGAAAAGCTGCTGCCAGATGGCATCCACTCAGGTTCCCAAAATTTCATGTCTTCAGTGCCACTCTCGGTAGGGTCAGTCAATGGCCCTCAATATCTCCCTCGCCTCGGGATGCTCCAACATGTACTCCCGTAGCCAGTGGTAGTGCTGGGCGCAAGTGTCAGCAAAGTCGCCATCTCCAAACGAAAGGTGGCTGTAGGCGTACAGGCAGACAGTGACACCCAGCGCATCCGCCGACAGACGTCCCTTGAATCCGTTCTCGCAGGTGACCCTATAGATGTGGTCATCGTCGGGTGCCATGTAGAAACCGTCGTTGCTCAGGCTATAGAACTGCCAGTAACCGCCCGTGTAGTCCTCGGACAGATTGCTGGCAAAGGTGTAGATGACCGGCTCAAGCTGCATCGGGAAGTTGATACCGAAAAGCTCATGGGCATGATTGACGCGGCGATCGTCGGTCACTCGCTGGCTTGCAATGGTTGAGGTGGTAGTCGTGGTTGAAATGGTAGTCATGGATGAACTCCGGTTAGGGTTGCTATGGCCAGCACCTTTCTCCAGGCGAACGCAATCCTCCGCATGCAGGCGGATCGTCAGGTAAGCAGGAGAAAGTGGCTGGATGAGGGTGGGGTAGGGCTGCGGCGAACCAACAATCAATCCGAACAGCCGCCGGCCATCAGCGTGGCCTGGGCCTGGACTGCATCCCCGAAAGCTTCGTCCGGGATGTCCCAAGCAAGGACAACATCAATTGCATCGTGAATCAGGTGAGTATCGCAAAACATATCTTGAACGTACATGGCGTAACTCCTTTGATGGTGATGGATGAAAGGGGAAGGTCAATTCGCGATAGCGGCAGCACCGCCGTTTTCGCCGGTTCTGGCTAAGCACTTGAACAGGAGGGGTTTTTGCCTAGGTCGGTATACGGTCGGTATTGACCCCGGCGCAGCACTTCTAAAAAAGATTCCCTTACGCTTCTTGGACTTGGCGACGCAATTTTTGAGAGAGCGCCGGAATGTAGCTACAGCGAAGAGAAGCGTTAGGCGGCTTTCGGGCTTACCTTTGTGGCTGCCTTTTTGCTGGCCGGAACTGCCGATTTTTCTGATGCAGAAGGCTTGGCTTTCGGTGGCTTTACACCGTCTTCCGTCCCTCGTCCTCGTGCATCCCGCTGCCCTTTGATGGCCGCCTCCTCCTGCTTCTCGGCCTCTCGATAGGCTTTGTTCGCCGCAGCTTTGGCTTCGATCTTGTGCAGCTTGTCTGTCAGATCTGTACCAGTCGCGGCCAGTGCTTTCACTTCGGCAAAGAACTTCTTGCCGTCCGTGCATTCATAGCAGCGCCTGGTGGTGGTCGAGGGCTGCACCAGTCGCTCGCTGAGAAGCGCCGCAAAGAGGAAGGCCGGTGTATTGATCGACTTGCCTTTGAATATCGGCAGGAGGACAAACGAGGTGAGGGCTTTCGCGTCCGGGGCCTTGCCGAACAGTTGCTGGATTTCGACCAGCGGTACCCACTCCTTGCTGAAGAAGCCGGAAGCGCTGTTGGCATAGACCCGGAAGAGAATCTCCGATTCAGCCTTGCAGCCGACGTGGTAGGTCAGCTTCGACTTTCCTGACATGGACGGGCACGTGGCGATCTTCAGAATACGGACAACGGTTGATTCAGGATTTTCCGATTCCATGGTGTGACTCCTTTATGTGGATTGGATTGAGTGATGGAAATGCTTCTTCCATATAAGATGCTCAAAAATGCGCAGTTCCTGACGTGGGCAAGACGATTAGCCAACCGTGGTCAACATCGCCACGCCGCCGTATTGCTCCTCGATGACCTCAGCCAGGTCGAGAACAGCGGCCTCGTTGGCGCAGATGTCTGCCAGGTGTTCACGGGCATAGGCGAGGTCGGTTGTCACCAACCATTGAGTTTCCCCGTCGAGTTCGTACTGCAGGGCGGTGATACCGGCCAAGGCCAAGGGGTGGCGGCGCAGAACATCGAGCAGGGCAAGACATTCCGCGATATCTCTGAATAGCTGCGCATCAAATTCCATAATTGCGGCTCGCTCCTCGAACTGTTCGCGGTGGTTGTCGTCGAGACGGGATACGAGATCGGCGACGATCGGATTAACTGGATTCATAGACGGCTCCTGAAATGGAAGACGCCACCGAGACCATGAAGGCCAGGGTGGCGTCGTAGTGAGTGCAACTTCGAAGGGATGGAACGTAAAGGGTGGTGGTGTATGTCGTCTTCTTGTGGTCAAGGCGCCACTAGTTCTTCCGCCCGGACGGCGTACTGGGCGCACATAGCCAGCAGACAGGCGTCGATGCCTTCGGTCTTGGGGATGAAGAGGGTGACCCCAAAGGCGTCGGTCGTAACAAAAAGCATTTCGTAGGCATGAACGTGATCCTCCAGAATGTCAAATGACGGGGTGAAGTCCGGATGGCCATAGGGGACGCCATCGAAGGGTTCGTACAAGATCGGACAGCCGCACTGCTTTTCCAGGCCCTCCACGGTGTCGCCCGCTTCGACGACGATGAACTGCCCATCCTCGATGGTGCCGAGCTGCTCGAAGCGAAGTGCGACGAGGGTGCGGATGCAGGGATCACAGATTCGGCTGACGTCGCCGGGGTTACGAAGGGTGAGCATGGCGCTCAACTCCGTGGCCAAGGCGATGGGTGCGGTGAAACACAACAGGTGCGGGTGTGCTGGTGATGGTGGTACTTGATGCGGACATGGTGTTCTCCGATCAGTGGACGAAAAAATGCCCAAGACCGTTTCCGGCAGTGGGCATGGCGTGGTGAGGCTTTGACGCGTGGAACGTGAAGCTTGAAGCGCGTTACAGAGAGGGGTAGTGCAGTGGAGAGGGAGAGCGCTAGGGCGAACCTGAGGGGTGGTTGGTGGTTCAGTGCCTCAAAATCCAGAACAGCAGCCAGAGCAAGAGCGGTATCCAGATCGCGTACAGAACAATGAGGAGGAGGGTTCTCGCGAGGGCAAACCCGATTGGGACAAAGACGCATTTGAGGATGTAGCGGACGTGTGCCCAAAAGCCTTTGTCTGGCTTGGCTATGAGCGATATCCGCGTCGCGGTGTTTGCGTGGTCCGTAGTCATCCAGCGAAATAGCCCGGTGCCTGCCCTGTCAGCCGCGTTGGCCGCGTTTCGGAACGTGGAGTTGCTTGCGGAGCTTCTTGTCGCACGCCTAGGTTGCCTCTGTCGATTTGGATCCATTCGTTTGCCGCTGTTGAACATGGGTATGTCCTTGGTAGAGGTTCTCGTAGGTGAGGACCGGATGGTTGCCGGGATGACGGATGGAACGATGGGCTGGTGAGTGGCATTACCGATTGCTGCGGCCGGTAACCTTTTTCCATACGAACACCAGAAGCGAGTAGGCGACCAGCGACGCAACGACCAGCACGAAGGCCAGCAGTAGGACCTTGAACGCAAGGGTCACCACGGCGACCAAGGCAGAGAACGTGGCGAGGGACATGATGATTGAAGAGACGAGCACGGTGTTCTTGACCATAGAGTCTCCTGATTGGCTTGAAAAAATGTGAAAGCCCCCAACTTCAACCGGAACGGCTGTCATTGAGGGCTTTCACGAGGGGTGCGACGCTTTCAAGATTATTGAGCCCATAGCGTCGCCGACGGCTCTTGTTGTTGTCTTAGCTAATCTGCATTGAGGATTTCCTTTTCGTTATGAACTGGCTCAGCCGTATCCGTACCCGACACACTCTGAAGCACCATCCCATTCCCCGCACGACATGGAATCGATTGATGCGGGACGCCGCTATCTTCAAGGGCCTGAGTGCGGTAGAGCGTGCACGTCTGCGTGAGCTGACGACCCTATTCCTGCACCGCAAAGCGATCAACGGGGCGCATGGATTGGTCGTGACTACGGAGATGGCCATTGCCGTCGCTGCGCAGGCTTGCTTGCCTATTCTGAATTTGGGTATCGACAGTTACGACGGCTGGATCGAGGTTGTGATTTATCCAGGGGCCTTTCGTGTCGACCGGGACAGTACGGATTCGATGGGTCTGGTGACACGCCAGAGTCGCGTACTCAGCGGGGAGTCATGGCTGCGAGGGCCGGTGATTCTGTCTTGGGATGATGTCGCTTCCGGCCTGACAGCATCCTCGGGACAAAATGTGGTGGTGCATGAATTTGCCCATAAGCTGGACATGCTCGACGGTAGCGCCAACGGCATGCCTCCCCTGCATTCCGGCATGGACCGACAGGCGTGGGCAACGGCATTCAGTGAAGCGTTCAGCCGCCTGCAGCATCTGGCCAGTTACGGCTATCAGTTGGATTTCAATGCCTACGGCGCCACGTCACCGGCTGAGTTCTTCGCCGTGGCGAGTGAGTATTTCTTCACCGATCCACATACGTTGCAACGGCTTTTCCCGGCAGTCTATGATCAACTGGAAATGTTTTATGGGCAGAGACCGGTTTCCAGGCAGAGGTCAGTCGGTGCCTCCGATTTCGCTGGTCTGAAGTAGGGTAATGCAGCAAATGCATACGGTCATCCGACCACGCCGTGCCCGTTATCGATACCTCAAAGAGCCATGCCGAGACGAGACGGGATCCATGACTCTTGAACATGGGTCGAAAAGCTCATGAATCGTCGTTGTTCCAAGCGAACTCACGTAATGATAACCGTGTAATTTGTCGAGGTTCTTGCAAAGATTCCTCGTTATTCTTCCTACCTTGGTCCCACCCATGAAAATGCGCACCCCACACACCTTGGCCGCCCTCACCCTTGGCCTGTTTATCGCCTTTCCGGCACAGGCCGCACTATATGATCGTGGCGGCGGACTGGTGTACGACGACGTTCTGAACATCACATGGCTGGGCGATGCAAACTACGCCAAGACCAGCGGCTACAACTACCAACCAAGGAGCGGCTACGCCTTCGATGGTCGCATGCCATGGGATATAGCCAAGGGCTGGGTCGGCACCCTGAGCTTTTACGACAGCGTGCGCAACGTCACCTACACCGACTGGCGCTTGCCGACGGCGTCAAATCAGAACCCGTGTAGTGGTTACTTCTGCACCAGCAGCGAAATGGGCCACATGTTTTACAACAACTTTGGGGGAACTGGGGGCCATGACTTTAATACCGGTACAAATACTGCCAACATCGCGCTGTTCACCAATGTGCAGTTCGCCTATTGGTCCGGTACGACCGACGCGTTCTATACGACTAGCTACGCGTGGATGTTCAGAAACTTTGGCTACCAGTCACTTAGCCACCAGGACGGTGAGTTATTTGCCTGGGCGGTTCGCCCCGGCGATGTCGCATCCGTTGCCGCTCCTATCCCTGAGCCCGAAACCTATGCCCTGATGCTGGCCGGCTTCGGCTTCCTCGGGGTGATGGCTCTTCGTAGGAAGCAGAAGACGATTGCCTGATTCACCGCAACGCTGTAAACAAGAACGGGAGCTACGGTTCCCGTTTTGATTTCTGGACGGCTGCTTCGGAGAAGGCTGGTGACTCTTTGCAATCTCAACCTTATTGGTCGATAGACTCTGCGGTCGAACGGCTCGTGATAGCCAGTCTGCACTGATGGCCAGACACCGATTCGACATGATGCACCGCATAACTGGAAATTAACCACGGACTCCGGATATTGCCGTAGCAACCTTGAAGATCTTCGGGCAACCGGCAGCTTGACTCGCCTGCGTTCTATCAATTCGAGGAGAACAGGATGCGGGACCGTCCTTAGCCTTTGTATCTCTTTCGCAATTCAGCGAGGTTCTCGCGCCGTTCCTTGAGTTGCTCATCTTCAAACTGGAGCTGAAATGCTACGGCGTGCAAAGGATCAATCTTTTCGCGTTCAAGCCTGGACGTCAGCTTCCTACGCATCCGAGACAGCAAACGCTCAGCGTCATCCTTGCTCAGTAGCATCGCTTGCTCAATGTAATTCGGGGATGGTGAATCTGTCTTCATTGACATGGCTCCTTGGCTGCTTCGGCGAGCAGTTGCCGAAACGCGAGTGTACTGTTCTAAGTGGAACAATGTGCAAGATTGCGGGTCGATCGCTGCCGTTCGATATCTATCGGTGCGCAAGGATTGACCATTGGCTTGCATGAGGCGCATTTCCTTCATCCTTGGTCTTTACGCACAGACTTGTCCACAGAATCTGTGGATGACCGGGCAAGCCTATCCGGAAGCCAGTCTCTCGGCCTTACTGCCAAATTGATGAAGTAGATCGTCAATGTGCAGGCTCATCTCCTGAGCCTTACCCCCTGTAGCCTTGATTCCATAGCCACCGGAAAAGGAGACAGATGATGCTCACCATGACCAACCCTGCCCGTACCAGGATCCAGCAGCGGGGCATTCCTGAGGTAGTTGTCGAGAACTTGCTCGATTTTGGCCGTGAAACCTACGACCATCACGGAAGTCGTGTTGTCTATTTTTGATCGCCGCGCCCGCGAAGAACTGCGGCTTGTATGTGGTGAAGCGACTTACAGGCACCTTGAGGTGCGCCTTGATGCATATGCCGTATTGGCTCGGAGCGGAGACATTGTCACGGTGGGGCACCGTACTCGCCGGATCAACCGCAACTGACTATCCCCGTGATCCCGTCGCTATCGATTCGTGTAAATCTTGTAGTCAATATGAGAATGGTTTGGGTGTAATCGCAGAAAGGAGAGTTGTTTGAGCGATTGCCCAATACGCTTTTCACAAAAGCCATTTAGGAGCGGCAGGAAAGAGGCGACGAGAAGTAATACAAAGTTTGTTTTGCGCAGGTCGGCGGCTGGACGTGGCATACTTACATCACCCCGGCAGCCCTAAATTATATAAATAACATACGGATAGATCATTGAATGATTCATGTCATCACGTCTTGTGCTTCGGGGAACTGTAGTTGCCATGACATCGCTAATCTATAGCAGTGATGACGATCCAAGACCTCGAATGCTTGCATTGCACCTAGTCTGCATTGACAGGTGCGACTCGACAGATTTCGTTCGCCACGTCCAAATCCGTTCGCTCCAGCCGTTATTGTCGCTGGGTTGCTTATTGCACCAGGGATTCAAGTCATCCTCTCGTGCTGATAAATCAAATCTATAGGTCTAGCAATGTCTCTTCGTGACCACCCATTTCAGTCGGTTTACAGCAGCGATGAACATTCGCTGATACATGACTTCTATGTCCCAGCTCTTAGAGTAGCAACCACCTATGATCGAGCAGTAGGTTTCTTTTCTTCGGCGTCTTTGTCCTTGGCTGCACAGGGGCTCGGCGGTCTAGTTGAGAATAGCGGCCGAATGCGGTTACTAGTCGGCTTTCCACTGGACCTTGAAGACTACGAGGCGGTAAAGAAGGGCGAACGAATCAAGGAAATACTGGGTGTAATCGATCAAGAAGTCAGTGAAGGATTCTCCGAGAGTTTCGATGAGTTGGCTCAGAACCGCTTTGAGTTGCTGTCTTGGTTAATTTCTAGTGGCAGGTTAGAAATCAAGATTGCTCTTCGGCCCATTGGTATGTTCCATGAGAAGGTTGGAATTATTAGCGATGGTACGGATACTCTGGTCTTTCATGGATCGGCAAACGAAACTCGCTTTGCTCTGCTACCAGAATACAACTACGAATCGGTGACCTTGTATCGTAGTTGGGTACCGGAAATCTTCGAGCACTATGGACGCCCGTTTGTAGAGAAGTTTCAGCAATTATGGGCAAATAAGGTCAAGAATGTCTTCGTCATTGACTGTCCGTCAGAAACCTACGAGCGCATTCGGAAGAAAGGTGAAAAGGACTTAAAGCCTGATTGCACCAAAGAGCTGCTAATTCTTGATCAACAATCTCGAGTGAGCACAGCGAACCTTAATCCATCACTCCCCAAAGTTCTGAATGGCGAACGGTATGAACTGAAACAACATCAGACCAATGCCTTAGAAGCTTGGCGCGTGAGCGGATTTCGGGGAATGTTCGCACTTGCAACGGGAGCGGGAAAGACAATTACTGCAATCCATGCCGCCGTTAAGGTGTTTGAACACTTTAAGCGGCTGTTTCTCGTGATCGCTGTTCCGTATCAGAACCTTGCGGACCAATGGAAAGAGAATCTAGCTCTTTTCAATATCAATCCAATTCTCTGCTATCAGAGCCGACTAAAGTGGGACGATCAGCTGTTCGATGCAGTTCAATCGTATCGGCAAGGGGTTGTTGACTTTGTTGTGGTTGTTGCCGTTAACAATACCTTGTACTCGGAGGAATTCAGGCAACGCATAGCGCCTCTTGAGGACCCAAGTAAGTTCTCAACAATGTTCATTGGTGACGAATGTCATCACCATGATGCTTCGGATATAAGTTCCAGCCTTCCAGATTTTCATTTTCGAATTGGACTCTCTGCAACTCCGTATCGTAGCGAATTGACTACGCACCTCAAGAAGTACTATGGGAGCATTATTTCGTCATACGGTTTGGGCGACGCGCTTAGCGATGGTGTCTTAACGCCCTATGAGTACTATGTAATTCCCATTTCGCTTACGGACGATGAAATGCAGTTGTATGAAGAGCTCACCGGCAAGATTGGGCAGATGATTGCTTCAAATGACGGGGTTCCGGACTTTTCGAATCCTGTGTTGGCAGGTCTCTTTGCAAAGCGCTCACGGCTGATCGGTTCATGTAGTGAGAAGCTGGTTGCCCTGGAGCGCAATCTTCAAGGCAGCGGTAAGCCGCGACGCCACACGATTTTTTACTGTGGCGATGGATACGTTGAGGTTGAGGATCATGAAAATTCACGAATTAAGCAAATTCATTTGTTAAGCCAGCTTTTGCACAAATGCGGATGGAAGACTACGAGGTTTACCGCGGAAGAGGGGCTCCAAGAACGCAGGGTCATTCTTGAAGAATTTCGAGCGGGGCTAGTAGATGGTCTTGTTGCAATTCGAGTTCTTGACGAAGGGATTGATATTCCAGCCTGCAAGGAGGCCTACCTTCTAGCAAGTGGTAGAAATCCGAGACAATTCATTCAGCGAAGAGGAAGAATCCTCCGGAAGAGTCCTGGAAAAACTAAGTCAGTTATCTACGATTTCATTGTTGCCCCGCCGAGGGACTACGATTTATCCAAAGCAGCTCTAGCTCTCGTAGCAGATGAGGTCGAGAGAATCCGTGAGTTTAGCTACTACTGCCTTAATCCTTCTTCAGGACGGGAGGTGGCGCTTGCCCATTTTTCGCACTGGAATATTGACGAAACTGATTTGATTGGAGAGTGACAGTGGCGATTGATCGAAAGGAAATACTTGAACTTGGCAATGAGGTCCAGGCCGAACTGGATATGAAAAGTGGTGTCCGACCAGACTTCGAAGAGTTGCTGTCTCAAATTATCGCTATCGAAAAGCGCTATCGATACGGGTCCGATAGCAACTCTTCGTCCTCAGATCGTAAGAACAAGATTTGGGAGCTAATTGAGAAGCATAAGGCATTTAAATCATGCTGATCTATTCGCTTGAGGTAGACAATTTCCGGCAATTCTATGGCCAACAGGTCATTGAATTCGCCTGCGATGGCCATCGTAACTTGACCCTAATTCATGGTGAGAATGGCGTCGGAAAAACAACGATCCTAAACGCTATTCTTTGGTGCCTTTATGAGAAAACAACCGCCCATTTTGAACAGGCGGAGAACCTCATGAATGATGAAGCGCGAAAGGAAAAGAAGACAGGCTTTTCTGTCTGTCTTACGTTTGAGTATGAGAAAAAAGTATACCGTTTTCATCGCACAGGAAGTGTCGGGGGAAAGCCAAGCTTGCGAGCTTGGGATATTACCGACGGTAATAACAAAGGCATCACCAATCCTCAGGTAGTGATGAATCAGATTGTCCCCCACGATTTGGCTGACTATTTTTTCTTTCATGGCGAAGAGATCGGGAACATCTCCGCAAAAGCAGGTCAGAACAAAGTTAAGAATGCGATTCGGGACATTCTTGGACTGACACTGGCCGAAGTGGCAATAGACGACCTTAAGGAGGTAAGAAAAAGCATTCTGAAAGACGTAACAAAGCTCTCGCCGGGTAGCAGCGACATAGACAAAAAACAGGCCGAGGCAGAAGCAAAGGCAACACTGTTAGTCCAGCAGCAGAACAGAATGCAAGAGATACTCGAGCAAGAGGCGGTCCTTGACGCCCAAATTGAAGAGATTGATGCATTTCTGCGGAACGCGCCAAATGTCTCCGCTTTTCAGTCCGAGCGATCCAAGCTAGAGCATCAACAGAAAACGAAAAAGGAACATGAAGCTCAGCTTAGAGGGCGTCTCGTTCAGACGATTGGTAAGTATGGGTACGCCGTTTTCGGACGAGAAATCTCTGAAAAGTCGTTGGACTTCATCGATGAAAATTCGTTGAAAGGAAAGTTACCTAGCCCCTACAACGAGCAGCTTGTGAAGGATCTACTGGAGCAAAAACTTTGTATCTGCAAGCGTCCTCTAACGATCGGGTCGGAAGCATATGGCGCTATACAGGACCTTCTACTATCTGCGACTACAGCGGTGATTTACAACCGCTTACTTGAGTGCCGTGCCTTTATACAGTCGATAAAGACTCGGTCAGAGGAGGCATCAGATGGTATCCAGGATATACAAGCACAACTGACATATCTCAGTGAAGAGTTACGTGGGATTGAAGATGGCATTAAGGCATTGTCCGAGAAAATCAAGGGCTCTCCTGTCGAAGAGATCAACAGAAAAGAGATTGCGAGAGAAGAACTAGGAAAAAAGCTAAAGGCGATGACTCTCGCCAGAGGCCAAACCATGGCGCAGATTGGTTCTCTACAAAACGCGGTTGGCGCCCTGAATGCTGAAGTCAAGAAGGCACTAGCAACTCAACCTGCATTGGCCGCGCTAAGCGCTAAAGCAAATTTTCTTGAGGAGTTGATTGGATACGCTGCGAAGCGAATTGAAGCTGATGAAGAGCGCTCACGTAATGCACTCTTAGTAACGTTAAACAAAACTCTCGATAAGTTCTCGCGAAAGGATTATCGAGCTTTGCTTGATCCGAACACTTACACCTTTCATTTGGTTCGGCAGGACGATCAGAAAGTCGCTAAAAGTACTGGCGAGAAGCTTTTGTTGAGTCTTTCCTTTATTGCTACTTTGATCGAGTATGCCGCGATGCGAGTGGGAAAAAGCGGCGATTTTGTCTCGGGTGGAACAGTTGCGCCATTTGTTATCGATGCGCCATTTGGCGAACTCGATGAAACATACAAAAAGAGCGTAGCGTCGCTTCTACCAGAGCGGGCACAACAGGTTGTACTCCTATTGTCGTCTTCACACTGGAAGGGAACAGTTGAGAATGAAATACGTCCTTATGTTGGTGCCGAGTATGTTCTTGTATCGCATGTACGAGGCGCTCGGGGCGATAAGCCAAAAGACGACATCGAAATATGCGGAAAGTACTTTGAGCAGTCCAGGTATGGGCAAGGCATGAATCAATCAGTCATCGAAAAGGTGTAGAACATGACTTCAATGATTGTAGGAAAGAACGTTTATTGGTCAAAAAAATATGAGCCCATTGTTAATAGATTGACCGGAAAAGACCGAGAGGACAAGAAACGGTCTTTCGAAACCAACATGGATGTCCTAGTTTTTGCAGCGGTACTGGGTATCAAAGAAGGAGCGAGTGAAAAAGTGGCTTCGGACCGTCTGGAGATTTCGATTGATGTTTTTAACAATAGAAAGATGTTCGGAGTTATCTACCTAATCGGTCTTTTACACACCAAAGATGCCAATGTGCTTCGGCAAGAGCGTGAAGGAGAAATGATAGCGATCTTTCAAGACTATGCGATGGGTGGGCTAAACCTCATCGAGGCTTGGCTAGATGAGCAACCGACTGATTTATACGGCGATAAGATCTTGTTAGAAAAAATACACAATGAGCTAGTAAAAGGCAAAGCGTCTGATTTCACGGGTGCTGTCGGCGCAGTTTCATTCTGATCGCGATTTGGCTATTGGCACCATGAGCGCACAAGGTTGTTTTTGGGAGCAAGGCGCTAGTCATCGACTGGCTTTTTGCAACAACGACACGCCCCACACACCCAACAAATAAGTTGGCCACAGTCTGAACACCTGAGCACGATATCGCTTGGCGTGGCCTTTTCGCATTTACAGTTAAAGATACGAATGGTTTTGGGCCGGGAAACAAAAATAGGTTGGAAGTCGGATAACTCCTTTTTCATTTCTCGTTGAAGCCTCACACGAATACCTGCGAGACGGTAGAACTGCGTTAGAAAGTAGGAGTCGAGCTCGCGCTGGGTGAGGATATTCACAAAGATAGCGGTGCACTCGACGCGTTTCGCACGTTTCGGGATGTAGATCTGCAGCGAGCGATAAGGACTTTCTTTGTCGATAGTTCCTTTAACACGGCCGATAGCGATAGTTCCTGCCTTGTCAATAACTGCGGACACATAGGTAAATCCGGGCGTCGCTAGAAAGGGGGCTGGTTCTTGTTCGGAGTCGGATGCAACAGACATATCTATTGGGTGTTCAAGGAATGGCAATAGTGGTTTTGTTGGGCAGGTCGGGAGGCAGTGTTTCGTTCATTGCCCAGGCACTTATGCCCACCGGTTGAGTTTATAGGGGTTCCCACTGAACAGCGCGGTGACCAATAAGCATGTTAAAGCAGTTTGCAAACATTGAGTTACAAAACCGTAATGTTTGTGATTAAAATAACAAACAAATGGTTTTGGGGCGCCAATGATGGATCCTTCATTTGAGTACATCTTTCCCGCGATACGGGGAATTCAAGCCGGGCGTGAGTATTACGTCTCAATGTGCCCGCTTCGCCTGATCCCAAAAATCTTCCTTTTCGACGAAGAGGAGCTTTTACCCGAACTGCGTGCCCAACGGGTCTTGAATAGAGCCAGAATCCCTGAAATTTCGCGATACATTCTCAAGAATCCAGAGGGCTATGTGTTCTCCGCAATCACGGCATCTGTTGATGGTGGAGTTCGCTTTCGTTCATTAGGGGACGAGGGCGAATCGAGTCGTCTAGGGGCATTGCATGTTGATATGGCCGCTCGTTTCATAATTAATGACGGACAACATAGGCGTGCCGCTATTGAAATGGCGCTTGCTAGTGATCCTGGACTGAGCGACGAAACCATCGCGGTGGTCTTCTTTGTCGATCGGGGTCTTGAGCGCAGCCAGCAGATGTTTTCGGACCTCAATCGTCACGCAGTACGACCAAGTCGCTCTTTGGGGTTGCTCTATGACCATAGAAATGATCTTTCGAGCATTGTCAAATTGGTTGCGCTTCGGTCAGAAGCCTTCAAGGATGTTGTGGAACTTGAGCGCAGCACACTATCGGAGCGCTCACGGAAGCTCTTTACTCTAAGCGCAATCTATAACGGATGCGCCGCTCTCATGGAGGGTGCTGAATTTAAAAGTAGTGACAATGCGGCAGAGACATGCATGGACTTCTGGGAAGAAGTTTCGCGTCATATTCCAGAATGGAAATTTGTCCGTAACGGAAGAATGACGGCCGGGGAAGTTCGTCGTGATTTTCTGCACACACACGCCATTGTTCTTCAGGCTCTTGGTATGGCCGGACGTGAGCTAATTGTCCTTCCGCCCAAGGAATGGAAGGACCGCCTGAAGGCGCTTGCCAAGGTAGATTGGTCGCGTTCCAACGCTAAAACATGGGAAGGCCGTGCGCTGATTGGGGGGCGGGTTTCAAAGTCGACCCACAACGTTACGCTGACCTGCAATTTCATTAAGCAACGGCTCGGCCTTGATCTTGGTCCTGAGGAGCTGAGAGCAGAGAACGCGTTTAAGCGTGGGCGCGAATAGAGAATTTGAAGTGAGGAGTGAGTAATGGGTAATAGCTTGGAAGATCGGGTCAGTGTTGCAATTCAGAATACCCAGGCGTTGTACCTCAGTGACAGTTTGCCTTGGGTCATTGGGTACAGCGGCGGTAAGGATTCGTCAGCGACGCTACAGCTTGTTTGGAATGCATTAAGTGCGATTCCGAAGGAAAAAAGAACTAAGCCTGTGTATGTAATCAGTACAGACACCTTAGTTGAGAACCCGGTTGTTGCAATTTGGGTCCAGAACTCTTTGACCACGATGAAGGACGCTGCTGAGCGTCAAGACATCCCAATTCATCCTCAGCGACTCATGCCGGCTTTAAAGGATCGGTTTTGGGTGAATCTTATTGGACGTGGCTATCCGGCACCCCGGCCAATGTTTAGGTGGTGCACAAGTCGGCTCAAGATCAGCGCTTCTACCAAGTTCATCACTGAAGTGGCTGACAAGCACGGCGAAGCGATACTAGTTCTCGGATCGAGAAAGGCGGAAAGTGCTGCGAGAGATAAGGTCTTGGCCAAATATGAAAATAGCACGCGGGAACTACTGAGCAGAAACTCAGATGCAAGCCTGGATCGTGTTTGGATTTATACGCCCATTTCGAGTTGGACGTCCGACGATGTCTGGGAATATCTGATTACCTATGAAAACCCTTGGGGCTACGACAACACGGCGCTGTTTCACATGTACAAGGGAGCTAGTCCGGATGCCGAATGCCCCCTGGTAGTAGACAAAAGCACTCCCAGTTGTGGCGATAGCCGATTTGGGTGCTTTGTTTGCACGATGGTGTCAGAAGATAAGTCGATGCAGGCAATGATTCAAAACGATGACGAAAAGAAGTGGATGGCTCCGTTGCTAACTTTCCGAAATAATTTCCTGAAGACTGAAGGGGATCGCGTCTTTCGTGAATTCACACGTATGGATGGGGCGCTAACACTTCACTATCTGGATGAGGGGAAAGGTAAGGAGTTTCCTTCGCCTTCACGAGAGGTAGATGTAGAAACAAAGAAGGGAGACCGACTGATCAAGGAGCGAAAACACGCTGTGCTCGTTCACGGTCCCTATACCCAAATGCGACGAGAAGAACTCCTATCCGCATTGCTGAGAACCCAGCGAGAGGTTGATGATCAAGCACCTCCATCTGTCGGAAAATTCGAGCTAATTTCGATGGAAGAGATTGAGGAAATCAGGCGGCTTTGGGTACATCAAAAACATGAGTTTGAAGATTCAGTTCCTAGAATATACGAGGAAGCACTTGGACGGCCCTATCCAGTCGCCGAGCTAGATGAATCAACTCCATTTAGGCCCGACGACATGATTCTGCTTCGCGATATCTGCGAGAAATCATCTGACCATTCCGCTGGTAGTGAAGGATTGACAGCAGAGTACTTGCATTTCCGCACACTCCGCGATTTGCTTCACATTCAACATAGTTACCGCAATGCAATTCGACGAGTAGGACTTTCTGAAAAACTCGATAAGGCCCTTGAGTCAGGCTCGTTCATGAGCGAATTAGAAGCTCTTGAATTTGCACTTAAGGGCCGGGAATCCGTCGCGCAAGTGGAATTACTAGCCGACGATCCCTTCCTTCAACCAGCCGAGGTATTAGCCGAGGAACCTCAGGAGGAGCTTGAGAAATGATCTTTGAAGAAGTCATCCTCCATAATTTTGGTGTCTATCAGGGAAGGCACACTGTTCCTCTGGAGGTGAGCGCTGGCCGTCCAGTAGTTCTGGTAGGGGCAATGAACGGTTCTGGAAAAACAACCTTCCTCGATTCAATGCAACTGGCCTTATATGGCAAGAGTGCCCGCTGTACGGGACGAGAACGAGTTTCCTACAATGACTATCTAGTTTCAATGATCAATCGAGATGTTGCGCCGGCGCAAGGCGCTGGTGTCGAATTTGCATTCCGGACTCGCTCCAATGGCCAAGATTCGAGGATTCGCGTTAAGCGCACTTGGTCTGTTCGGGGGCAGAGCGTCAAAGAAAATCTTGAGGTGTTTCGTGACGGCGTCCTGGATGAAGTGGCTTCGGAGCGGTGGCAAGAGTTTGTAGAAGACTTTATGCCGTCTCAAATAGCAGATTTATTCTTTTTTGATGGCGAAAAGATTGAGGCGCTTGCTGATCCGACAAGGTCGGCGTCACTTCTGCGCGTTGGAGTCCATTCATTGCTTGGAATCGATCTTGTTGAGAGCCTTATCAAGAGTCTTCAGCAAGTTGAGCGCAAGCGGAAAACAACTGGCGCAGGCTTGGCTGATCGCAAGAACTTCGAAGCGTTGCAGACCCAACGGCTCGAATTAGAGGAAAGGCAGAAGGCGCTGTTACGGCAGTTGGGATCCCTTCGTACATCGGACGATTCACTAAAGCAGCGGATTGACACGACGAAAGAGGAATTCAAACGGCTTGGGGGTGATTTGTTTGAACGTCACAATCAATTGCAGCAGGAGAAGTCGCTGCTTGAACGTCGCAAGTCAGAGTTGGAAAACATGCTCCGTGAGCTTGCCTCAGGAGTATTGCCACTTAGCCTGCTCGGAAATTTGCTACAGAACGCTATTGACCGTGCTTCCAAGCGTTGCTCTGCGAAGGAACTGACTTTGTTGCGGAAGGTATCAACGGAGCGCGACAAAGCATTGATCAAATTTTTGAGGGACGTAACTAAAGATAAATCATTGGTCACAACTATCGGCGATTATCTTGAGAGTGATCGGCAATCTAGATTCAGTCCTAGTGTTGGAAGTCTGACGTTCCCGGATGGCATGGTTGAACAGTACCGGCCAGAACACGTTCAGGCCTCGAAATCCCAAGCTGTAAGTCTTCTGGCTGAGCTCTTAGATACAAAAGAAAGGTTGTCGGCCGTTGATGCCAATTTGTCTGCTGTTCCAGATGAATCTGCTATTGCACCGATTCAGAAGAGACTTGAAGGTCTTCTTCTTGAAGAAACCAAAAATTCTCTTCAAGTTTCAATGCTGAAGGATGAGGCTGAAGACTGTCAGCGGAGAATAGGAAATATCGTTATTCAGATGGACCGGGAGAGCGATCGTATCCGGAAGGAGTTGCTCAGCAATGAAACTTCTGATCGAGTGATTTCACATTCTGCTCATGCTCGTAGCTCACTATCGACTTTTAGAGATCATCTATTACGGCAAAATCTAGATAGATTGCAGATTTCAATAAGTACGTGTTTTAGGCGCCTGCTCAGAAAACAATCTCTCGTAAGCAGTGTCGTGATTTGCCCTGAAACATTTCAATTATCAGTAATCAATCCAGGTGGCTCGGTTGTCCCAGCGCATCGATTGTCTGCGGGAGAAAGGCAGCTTTTGGCCGTTGCAACTCTATGGGCATTGTCCCAGGCCTCTGGTAGGCATTTACCTACCGTTATCGATACGCCATTGAGTCGACTCGATAGTCGTCACCGAGGGACAATTGTGCGCAACTACTTCCCAGCCGCAAGCCATCAAGTGATTTTGCTTTCCACAGATGAGGAGGTTGTTGGGCGGTACTACTCGGCTCTAGAGCAGCATATTGGTCGGCAATATTTGATCGAACATGATGAGGTGAAAAACACTTCGCTATTTCGAGAAGGCTATTTTGCATCTCCTATGGAATATGAGGAGCAAGCAGCATGAATCCTCCTGAGAACATCCGACTATCGGAACGAGCAAGAACCCAACTGATCACCATGAAGCGTCGAACTGGTATCCAGCAGTGGAACGTGCTTTGTCGTTGGGCTCTCGTATTGTCTTTGGCGCAAGAATCCTGCCCTCCGGACGAAACCGTTCCGTCTGATAGTTCGGTCGAGATGACGTGGAAGACCTTCACAGGTGGCGACGATGCCCTTTACTGGGGGCTCCTACTTGCTCGGGCTGAAACTGATGGGGTGGCGATGGATAAGAATTCGCTCGGGCACTATTTTAGGTTGCATCTTCACCGAGGTATTTCGTATCTCGCAGGAACCAATGGAGCCCAAAATCTAGAAGACTTGGTTAGTCTCGGGCTTGCAGAAAACTAAAGAGTGCTATTGCCCACTGCCCATCGCTCCTTTTGACCCAGTTCTAGGGCTGCTCGACAATCTCAATAGTGCAGGCAGCATGCAGCTAACCTTCAGGCCCGCTCAACCTATAGTCACTCAGGGCCACCGCCCCCAATACCGACCCCCGGACTTTTAGTCCTATGGTCCCCGAAGTGCCCCCAAAATGCAAAAAGCCCAACCGCGATGGCTGGGCTAAGTGCAAGACGGGTAACGACAAATTCGGTGGCTCCTCGACCTGGGCTCGAACCAGGGACCTACGGATTAACAGTCCGGCGCTCTACCGACTGAGCTATCGAGGAATTGCATTGCTGCAAGAGGCGCGAATTATAGCCGGCCGTCTTTTGGCTCGCAACAGGTTTGTTGCCGGTTTACTTACTTCTTCAGCACCGTGGCGATGGCGGTGGCGACGTAGTCGATGTTCTTGCTGTTCAGGGCGGCCAGGCAGATGCGACCGGTGCTGACGGCATAGATGCCAAAGTCATTCTTCAGTTGCTCGACGTGTTGCGCCGTAAGGCCGGTGTAGGAAAACATGCCGCGTTGCTTGATGACAAAAGAGAAATCCTGAGCGACGCCATGGGCTTTCAGTTTGTCGACCAGGGCAACGCGCATGATGCGGATGCGGTCGCGCATGGCAGCAAGCTCGGTTTCCCATTGCTGGCGCAGTTCGGGGTTCGCCAGGATGGCGGCCACGATGGCGCCGCCGTGGGTGGGCGGGTTCGAGTAGTTGGTGCGGATCACGCGCTTGACTTGCGAGAGCACGCGCGCGGCTTCGTCCTTGCTGGCGGTGACCAGGGTCAGGGCGCCGACACGTTCGCCATACAGCGAGAAGGATTTTGAAAAGCTGCTGGAGATGAAGAATTGCAGGCCGGAGGCGGCGAACAGCCGGGGAGCGATGGCGTCCTGTTCAATGCCGTCGGCGAAGCCCTGGTAGGCCATGTCGATGAAGGCGATCAGGTTTCTGGCACGGGTGATGTCGACCACTTGCTGCCATTGCGCGGCGTCGAGGTCGGCGCCGGTCGGGTTGTGGCAGCAGGCGTGGAGCAGGATGATGGAATGGGCGGGCAAGCTTTCGAGGCAGGCCTTCATGCCGGCGAAGTTCACGCCGCGCGTGGCGGCATCGTAGTAAGGGTAGGTTTCAACGGTGAAGTCGGCCGATTCGAACAGGGCGCGATGGTTTTCCCAGCTTGGGTCGCTGATATAGACCTTGGCGTCCGGGTAAAGGCGCTTGAGGAAGTCGGCGCCGACCTTCAGGGCGCCGGTGCCGCCGAGGGCTTCGATGGTGACGGCGCGGCCTTCGGCGAGCAGGGGAGCGTCGGCACCGAAGATGAGGGTTTGCACGGCCTGGTTGTAGGCGGCAAGGCCTTCGATGGGCTGGTAGCCGCGTGGCGGAGTGGTTTCAAGGCGCGCTTTTTCGGCGGCCTTGACGGCGCCGAGCAGCGGAAGTTTTCCATTGTCGTCGTAATACACTCCGACGCCGAGGTTCACCTTGTTGGCGTGGGTGTCGGCGTTGAAGCCTTCGGTCAGGCCGAGAATCGGGTCGCGCGGGGCCATTTCAACGGCGGAAAAAATCGAACTCATGAGCACTCCAGAAAAATGAATGGATAAAAAGTCGGCGCTGGCAAGACGGCGATCTTGTGTTGATCTCGCGACGATCTGCCGTCCATTGGCAAAGCGCGTAATAATAACCGATTGAGTGGGTGGTTTTGGTCGGTTGGCCGTGGGTTTTCCTGATCGAATTGCACTGGATGAGGTGAGGTAAGGCGTGGGTGAGGTTCACGATTTGAAGGGGCAGGTGGTCAATTTCCCCGGCAGTCCGTTTCGCCTGCATCAGCCGTTTGCTCCGGCCGGTGATCAGCCGGAGGCGATCCGTTTGCTGACCGAAGGTATCGGTGATGGCTTGTCGTTCCAGACTTTGCTGGGTGTAACGGGCTCGGGCAAGACGTTCACGATGGCCAACGTGATTGCCCGCATGGGGCGTCCGGCGCTGGTGCTGGCGCCCAACAAGACGCTGGCGGCGCAGTTGTATTCCGAGTTTCGCGAGTTCTTTCCGGAGAACGCGGTGGAGTATTTCGTTTCTTATTACGATTACTATCAGCCTGAAGCCTATGTGCCTTCGCGCGATCTGTTCATCGAGAAGGATTCGGCGATCAACGAGCAGATCGAACAGATGCGATTGTCGGCCACCAAGGCGCTGCTCGAACG
>JAUSMV010000054.1 GCA_030645235.1 Parvibaculum sp.
GAAGACGACGCCATGATTGGCGAGGCGGTGCTGCAGGTGCTGCGTGCCGAGCATTACGCCGTGGACTGGGTACGCGACGGCGTCATGGCCGATGCGGCGCTGCGCAGTGAAACCTATGACCTGGTGCTGCTGGACCTGGGCCTGCCCAGGCGCGACGGGCTGGACGTGCTGCGTGCGCTGCGGGCGCGGCGCGCCAGTGTGCCGGTGCTGGTGGCCACGGCGCGTGACGCGGTCGGCGACCGCATTGCCGGGCTCGATGCGGGCGCCGACGACTATGTGGTCAAGCCCTATGACATTGACGAGTTGCTGGCGCGTATTCGGGCCCTGCTGCGGCGCAGCGCCGGCCGGGGCGAGCCGGTATTTGAGCACAAGGGCGTGCGCCTGAACCCTGCCACCCGCGAGGCCACGGTGCAGGGCCAGCCGGTGCTGCTCTCAGCGCGCGAATGGGCCGTGCTGGAGCCGCTGCTGGCCCGCCCTGGCGCGGTGCTGTCGCGCACGCAGCTGGAAGAAAAGCTCTACAGCTGGAAGGACGACATCAGCAGCAACGCGGTCGAGGTCTATATCCATGGCGTGCGCAAAAAACTCGGCAACGAGTTGATCCAGACCGTGCGCGGCCTGGGCTACGTGGTGCCCAAGGAATGAACAACACCCACTCTTTGCGCAAGAGGCTCTTGTGGTTTGTATTGGTGGCGATCTTGCTGGCGGCCGTGCTGCAGGCCGTTACCGCCTACCGGGGGGCGCTGCGGCAGGTTGACATGATGTTTGACGACCACCTGCAGCAAATGGCGCGTTCGCTGCGCAGCGGCATTCCGCTGGGCCTGCCACAGGCCCAGGACGCGGGCGGGGGCGACTCCGCCTATGACCTGTATGTGCAGATCTGGGGGCAGGACGGCACGCAGCTATTTCGCTCCACCCGCTCTGCCCTGCCGCCGCGCGCGGTGCTGGGGTTTTCAGACGTCGAGGCGCATGGCAATAGCTACCGGGTGTACACGCTGCAAACGCCGCTGCAAACCGTGCAGATCGCGCAGGACCTGAGCGCCCGAACCGCCCGGGCGCGGGCGCTGGCGCTGCGGGCCGTGCTGCCGTTTGCCTGGCTCACGCCGCTGCTGATGCTG
>JAUSMV010000064.1 GCA_030645235.1 Parvibaculum sp.
GAATTTTGACCATTTGAGCTACCTGGAGCTTGAAGCTTGCGTCAAAGGTTCTTCGGGATTTTTGGTTGTTCACTTCTGTCGCCATTTAGGTTTGAAAAAACCTATCGTTGTGTCTTTTTAAATTAGACCACCACACCTGGAACCGCGCGAGTTTCGAGATTCGTCTGAGGAAGACGAAGGCGGCCAAGACGGCTATCTGATCATTGGCGAAGACATCTGGGATGATCGCGACGATTTGGCATTCCTTCCTGACTCGTGGCTCAATCGCAATCGCACTGCACCGGACAGTCGCAAACGCCCATTTTTTCCAATCAGGCTTGGCTTTGACGAAAACGGAAATTGTTCTGACACTAAGCCGATGAAGTGGTGGGGCTGGTTCATGAAGGCACCGCTTCTGTTTGATCCGACTTCAGGGGTCTTTTACGACACCAAGACGAATGAAGGTACCAAGCTCACCAAGCTTGGAAGTGAAGGGCGCAGCACCTCCACTACCATCACCACGTTTTCGATTCTTAATCGGCTAAGCGATGCAGGCTATGCGGTTCGCGATCAAAAGCTAATCAGTTTTACCGACAACAGGCAGGATGCCGCGCTACAGGCAGGGCATTTCAATGACTTTGTCGAGGTGGTTCGGTTGCGGGCGGGCATTTACCAGGCGTTGGCACAGGCCGGCAGCACCGGTCTCTCCTTCGAGCGTCTAGGTTTGGCGGTGTTTAACGCCCTCGGATTACCTTTCCTGGAATATGGCAACCGAAATGAAGTGCCTGAGCTTGCCCATGTCCGCAGAAGCTACGACGAAGCATTTCAGAGTTATCTGCTATACCGTGCGCTCGCTGATCTGCGCCGCAGCTGGCGAATCGTGTTGCCCAATCTCGAACAGTGTGCGCTGCTTGACATTGGTTACTCAGATATCACTGAGGTCGCGCAGAACGACCGGTATTGGGACAAGGTGCCCGTACTGGACGAGCTTTCCCACGAGGACCGTGCCGGGTTCATTGCAACGATCCTTGACTTCTTTCGGCTTGAATATGCAATTCATAGTGAAAACTACCTGACCCAGGCCAAGATTCGCGAAAACGAGAAGCTGTTCCGTGAACGGCTCAGGGCCCCATGGACCCTCGACCCGAACGAGAGCATTCGGGAACCGTTTTACATGCGTTTGGAGGCGCTCCATCGCAGTGCCAAGGTTTCCTCGAAAAGCATGGGGCCTGCAAGCGGATTGGGTAAGTTCATCAAGCTATTTGTTAAACAACAGGGAATTGATGTTGATCTCCGCGGGGAGCACTACCGTGACTTCATCAAGCTCCTTATGAAGAAGCTTGAAGGTGGCGACTACCTAGTGTCTCAGGGAGCCAAGGGGGAAAAGAACGAAAACGTAACGCTTTATCGTTTGCGTATTGAAAAGCTCGTCTGGCGAGTAGGTGACCTAAAGACAGTAAAGGCCGACCTGATCAAACGGCGCAGCTACAAGAGCCAAGCGCCTCGACCCAATCTGTTTTTTCAGGACCTTTACAAGCGGGATTTCGCACGCGCCAAACGCTTGCGTGCTGAGGACCATACAGGTCAGCTCGGTGTCGAAGAACGTCGCGACCGGGAAGATCGCTTCCGGGCTGATTGGTATCTGGACCAAGACAAGAAAATTTTGGATGACCCACGCATCAGAAGCCAATCGATAAGCGCCCTGTACTGCTCTCCAACAATGGAGCTAGGGATCGATATAGGAGGCTTGAGCGTCGTTCACATGCGCAACGCCCCTCCAAACCCTGCCAACTACGCACAACGTGCTGGCCGTGCGGGTCGTAGCGGCCAAGGCGCTCTGATTTTCACGTACTGTTCCACCTATTCGCCGCACGACCGACACTACTTCCAGCACCAGCAAGACCTGGTCGCTGGCGCAGTGCAGCCACCTCGGCTTGACTTGGCGAACCGTGAGCTGCTTCAGACTCACCTCAATGCCTTGGCGGTCTCAGAGTTGGGCCTTCCAGGGCTTGAAAATAGCGCGGGCAATCGTCCTTCAGTCACACGATTCATTGACGAAGACCAGCGTGAACTGCCGTTGCTGTCCTCAGTGCATGCGGGCCTTCAACTCAATCCCGAAAGTCGTAGCCGTTTGCGAGCCACGTTTCAAAGAGCCATTAAAGACATCGCAGGCGATCTGGAAGCTCGGGCTGGCCACTGGTTCAATGACACTTGGATCGAGCAGACGCTCACGGCGCGCGTCAAGGTAGTTGTCGCCTGATTCACGCAGCTAACTGCTGAATATGGTGGCCCGCCGAGTGCTCCGAGATGATCGAGTCGCGTTCGGGGTTCAGGGTGACCGGGCCGATAGGCTGCCAGTTACGCGTATTGCGTGACCAGCGAGCCGGGTTGAGACCTTTTGCTGTCGTGTACAACGCATGACGGGCCGCAAGAATGGCGTGGTCGTCTCCGGTGTGGCGCTGCTGGGGAGAGACATAGCGGATACCGCTGTGTCTGTGTTCAACGTTGTACCAGTGCACAAATGAGGCGCCCCAGTCGCGCGCAGCGTCCAGCGTTGCAAAGCCTTTTGCGGGAAACTCCGGTCGATACTTGGCGGTACGAAACAGGGACTCCGCATAGGCGTTGTCATCACTGACCCGAGGACGTGAGTACGACGGCTTCACACCCAACCAGTCGAGCATCGCTAAAACCGTGGTGGCCTTGAGCGTTGAGCCATTGTCCCCATGCAATACCGGTTTGACAGCAAGGGCTGCAATGCCCTCGGCCAGTGCCGTGCGGCGCACCAGATGGACCGCATGGTCGGAACTGTCGTTGGCATGCACCTCCCAGCCCACAATCTTGCGGCTGTACAGATCAAGAATCAGGTACATGTGAAACCAGCGTCCGACTACGGTGGCTGGCAAATACGTCATGTCCCAGCACCAGACTTGGCTCACCCCATTGGCGATGTGTGTGGTGGGTTTGCGTTTGGCTCTGGGTGCCTTGGCACGTCCACGATGGGCCGTTTGCCCTTGTGCGCGCAGCACTCTGGCAAATGTGGATTCGCTGGCCAGGTACACGCCCTCATCGGCCAGCATGGGCACGATGCGCGCTGGTGGTACGGTGCAAAAGCGTGCCTCGTTGGCCACGCTCAGAAGCTTGGCACGCTCGCTGGCGCTCAAGGCATGGCTAGGCATGGGTCGCTCCGCAACGGGTCTGCCATCCCCCTTGGTCAGGCCCTCATGCGCATTCCAGCGCTGCAGGGTGCGTGCGTCTATGCCTGCAACGTCGCAGACCTGTTCGAGTCGTGCTCCTGCATCACGGGCTTGCTGAATGTCCTGGGCCAAACTGCGGCGATCTTCGATGAGGATCATGCGTCCTCGCCCTTGTTGTAGATCGCCGCGACTTTTTTTGACAGAACCAGTAGGGCTGCGGTTTCAGCCAGCGCGCGGTCTTTGCGCAGCAGCTCCCGTTCGAGTTCTTTGATTCGTTTGCGGTCTTGACGCGTGGCTTGTGGGCTCGCTCGTGCGTCCTGCGGCTCTGCCAGTGCCGTGGTGGCACTGGCACACCACTGTTCCAATTCAGCGGGGTAGATGCCTTGAACTCGGCACCAGGCGTTCTTGTCCGCCTCCGACAACGCGGCCGTGGTGATCACTGCCTGCAATCTCGCTGGCGCAGTCCATGCCCGCCCTCGGGCGGGCATGGACTGAACCTCTTCTCTCCAGCGTTGCAACGTTCCTGATGCAATGCCAACTTCCTTGGAGACCAACTCCAGTGCCGCGCTCTCAGGCGGCAACAGTCGAGCTACTGCTCGGTCCTTGAATGATTGTCCGTAACGTGCCACTTATGTCCTTCATCGCCGCCCCCGGGTTCTTGGTTCTAACGAGGCGACAACTATTGTGACGCGGGGGGGTTCTGGCAAACGGCAAGGAAACTTGTTTCATTTCGATGGAGCAATCTCTCTCGAGTCCTGTTCGTCATCAATAAGGTCGATAAGCTTGGAAAGGAAAGCGCCAATGTACTTCACAACGAATACAGATCGTTGCTCGCGGACGTGCATTCGCTCTTTAACTCAAGTATCCAAGTTTTCACGGTATCCCTGAATCCGGAGAGCGCGCAACTTGGCGAGATGTTCAAGGCAACGATGGATGGACTGGCCAGGAAATGATCACCCCCGTCGTTTTTGCGTTTCCATCGAGAAACGGGTATCAATTCCATCCCTCCGATACCGGAGAGAAGTCAGATATTCTTGCTGCCCTTACCCCTTCCGAAGACAGTTGGCGTGGCGGGATTTCTGTTGCTCCATTCGCTCGGGCTTCATGGGTTGGGCACAGTAGCTGGCTCCCCAAGTCAAAAGCAATCTTTATCGTTGGTGTAACCTCGCGCGGCATACAAAATTCCGTACACAGAGGAGGCTATTCGATGTGGGTCGCCGCGACGATCATCTCCAGAAAGAAGAGTTTCTCTGGCGATGAAGCGATGGCAATCATGAAGGAGGTCTTCGAAGAGTTCACCGAAGCTGCACAAAGCATCAACAAGTGCCAAGCGTTCTTCGAGGCTCTTGGCGAGTACGTTATAGCCCCAGCAGGACTAGACAAGCTGAAGTCGGCTGTGGATGAACTGTCCGTGCGGATTACCGATAAGGACATTGCGCGCAATGTTTCAGCGCTGCCGATGCTCGGAAGGCTGAGAAGGGTCGCTGCTGGGATCGCGCCGAGGTAGAGAGTCAGCCGTTGAAACGGGAGGAGCAGTGGCTAGTAACGGGCCGCAAAATTCTCATTGCTGCCCATTGTCGTAAAAGCAGCAATTGCTGCTTTTACGACAATGGAGGGGATGTGACCTCAAGCCGCGCCATCCGATGGGCACCACGGGCCAGCTGGTGCTTAAGACTGTGCCCGTTCTCATGTTGACAGGTCTCGCCGCCACTGCGACTGTCAGCTGGAGAGACGACGACCAAGCAAGAACTCTGACGACTCCTGTCTTGTGACCGCTTTGGGTTGACCGGCACAAGCGGCGAATGTCCGGTCCTCATTTTCGTCGGTGACAGCAATGGGCACTTATGGATAGCTATTCATAAGTGCCCTTATGCATAGCGCCCAGTTATGAATATCGTTGAGGTTGAGCATGGCGATACCGTTGAGAAGGGGCCGTCGGCACGCTCATTTGCTCTGCATAATTTACAGGGTTTTCAAGAACTCCAACAATGAGTCTGGTGCAC
>JAUSMV010000070.1 GCA_030645235.1 Parvibaculum sp.
CAAAGACGCTACCAGTCACAGGATGATTCATGACAATTACTTGAGCGCAGCCGCCGCTTTGCCAGCGTGATGCAGAGCGATCAGACGGCCAGTGACCTGACGCGAGGCGAAATCCACGCCAATGCCGAACTCTGCCGTGTAGAGACCAGGATTGGGCTTTTCCATGTCTTTTGGAAGATTGAGCACGCCGACTTGCCGCCCCTCGTCAGCATCGAGGATCACATGCGCGGTCCGGATGTTATAGGGCTGTCCTGATTTTTTGGATACGCCGGATTTTTCTTCAACAGAAAGGATTTCAATACTAGATTTCATTACCATTTTTTTGCACTCCTGATTTGTGCCACAGATTTAGCCGGAGCCTTTGAGCCGCCGACACGAGAAGGCCGAGCAACCCCGTTTTGAGATTGTTCGGCCAGAAACTTCGAAAGAGATTTTGAGGGGTACAGATGGCAGCGCTCGGACCAGCCACCATAAGGAGAATAGCCCGGAGGAAAACCCTTTTTCACAGACCAAACCCACGCGAACAACCACGAGGCGCAACGAACGAATCTCCGCCATTCTCGACAAACCAGAAAGACCCGGCAGGCAACGTATCCGGAGCATCGAGAGGGCCACCAGAGCACGTGTCAAGAAACACAACCGCCCCGCCTATATAATCAACCACTACCAAGCCATGCCGAAAATAACGACTGCAAATCGACGAAACCCGGACCCGCTTGATTTTTTTCGTTCCCATATGACCCCCGAATTATTGACAAGGCCGCGCGATGGCGGTATGAAGGAAGCAGTTACTTATTTCAGCTATGGCTAAATTCAGCCACAACCGAATAATGACTAATTCCAGCCACCAACACAAGTAAGGAATTCTTATGGAACTAAGAGACTACATAAGAGAAGCTAACGAAATCGCAGGCACCCAAAGCGCGCTAGCACAGATACTAGATATATCCTCAACGCATATAGCCGCAGCAAAACGCGGAACGCAAGGACTAAGACTAGACGCCTGCTACAAACTAGCCGCATTACTGCAACGCGACCCCGCCGAAATCGCCGCCGCCAACGCGCTAGTAACCGAGCGCAACGAGGAACGGAGGAAGGTTTTTTACCCTTTTGTCATGAGGAAAGCTGCGACGATTGCGGCATTGAGCCTAGGCCTTGTCATTTTGGAAATAACACCAATTGACGCGGAAGCCGCTCTACGACTAGGGCTCAATAACGGCTCAATTGTCATTATGTCAAGTTTGATATTCGCCATTATGCTAATCAAATTCAAGGACCGCTTGCGCCAGATAGGCACGAAGCCGATCAAATTGCCGGCAATCCGTACTCCCCTTGCTTAAGGCCCGACAGTAAAGCCGTATCGCTTCCGGATCAATCCCGAACGCTTCGAGCCGGTCCCTCTCCGACCGCACCACGCGATACCACGTACGCCGACGCCGCTCTACACGACGCGACAGACGCAACATGCAATAGGCATTACGCAACGGAGAGAAGCGGGAATCATCATTGAACGGCACGGCATGATGATAGCATTAAAATGGGCATTCTATACCGCTACCCGCGAACCACATCCGAGACATATCTACGCTTGTCCAGATGTGAAGCTCCGAGCAGCAATAACGCGACCGCAGCAAATCATGAGCCTCTCGCACAGCCTCATCGTAAGACGTAGCCGTGAGCCACCAGCGAACAGGATCACGACGCTCTATCGACTTTGAAGGCCAGTAGCGCCGACTTCCGGCCACTTGGTTTTCTGCCATACTTTTTGTCATGTATTTAGTCATATAGGCCGCAAGCTTTTCAGTCTTCCATTTTTGGCCATGACCACCGAAGCGCCGCGACGGCCCCCGAAGATCAATATTGCCCCGGACCTCATCCGACCGCGAATAGCGCCACTCGACACCATCCCGCACAAGAGAGCGTAAGGACTTTTTGCCTTCCGGAGAATAATCAATCTCAACCTTATGGCCGAGAGCCATCCACCAGCACCGACGCAGCCAATGGACATCACCCCGCCCTACCGTGCCCACGTGCAAATGCCATGCGCCCCGCTCTTGACGCTCATGGACACAAACATATTGCCATTTCGGATAACGGACCCGAACGAGCCTCACGAACCGCTGCCAATCCTTTTTAACCTGGTCAAGCTCAGTCTGATTTTCCCGATACGTGAGCGTGAGCAAGTGATCCGCCGCTATTGTTTTGAGACACCAGCGCACCGCTTGCTTGGTGCGATGATCCGCCCGGTGACGGTTCTCTTGATCCCGCCGCTCTTGCTCCACTTCTGTTAGCTCATCCGGAACCAGCAAGGACGGCGGAATGTTTGCACCATCGAACCGATGTGATAGCTCTTTCAGCCCCGGAAGCCGTACAGACAGCTCCAAGGACCGCCCGAAGTGTCGCAAGGTCGCCTTATAGGTCTTAGGCTCATCCGCCGCCACAAAGGCCGCTATCAGCCGGGATTGGGCGCTTGCGCTCGATAGATAATCTGCTACAGTGTCCACGTCCGGAACCTCCTGATCAGGTTTTGAGACCCGCCCTGATCGGCCTGCTAGCTGATCGGGGCTTTTTTTTGGGTTAAATCGTCACGTCAAGCCGAGGCAATCCCGCCTCTTGTTGGAAAGTATCCGTAATTCAAGACTAGCTCGGCCTGACGGCCTCGCATCCGGACCGGGATCACGGGTATGGACAATCCGTGGACAGGATGAAGCTCTGCCCACAGATTGACCACATCCCTACACACACAACCGAATCCGCAGATGGACAATCCGTGGACAGGATGAAGCTCTGCCCACAGATTGCCCACACGCTGATGTCTTTTTTTTTTATTTTTTTGAGAGTCAAAAGCGAAGGGCGAAGGCGAACAGCCCCGCTGTTTGACTCTAAGCGACGTGCGACCTACCGCTCTATGCACATCGGATACGCCCGAATAACAACCGGTCTGCAGGTAGGAAATGGGGAGGAAGGAGACAGCCGGTCTGCAGGTAGGAAATGAGGAGGAAAGGGACAGCCGGGGGAACATTCGCGCGCGTTGAGAGCACATCGCACCGCCGAGATTTTGGTTTTTTGGAATTAGACCGCCCCAGTGACCACTAACCCGCGACGTGCCAACGCGTGTACATTTTTCTCGATTGCGTACACAAA
>JAUSMV010000071.1 GCA_030645235.1 Parvibaculum sp.
TGACCTAAAACCACTAGGATCAACCAACGATAACGGATTGTTCAACACGTAGCTGTACCGATTCAAGTTCTGCGCGTTACTGATGCTCTGCACAATCGGATCCGCACTCATGAACCTCCCCAGCTCCGGATCATAAATCCGTCCACCCATGTGGATGATGCCCACTTCATCCACCATCTCGTGTCCCGTGAATCCTTGGGTGGTGATGGCATTGAGCACGTCGTACTGCGCCTCGGCCAGTTCTGCCAGAGTCAGCACATTGCGGCGTTTGCCGAAGGCGTCGAAACTCATCTCGGCCACGACGCCGCCGACAGCGTTGGTGACGATATCGGTGGAGCCCAGCGTGTCCTTGTGCAGGTATTGCGTCGAGGGGCTGCCGTTGCTGGTTGCCGTGACCACGGCGATGTCGCCGATGTAGCGCTTGGTCTCGGTGACACCGCTGCTGTGGGTGATGAACTCCACGTTGCCGATGGAGAGTGTGGTCTTGACGGTGGTGCCGTCGGCGTCGACGCGTTTGTAATGCGAGCGGTCCGGCCCGTAGGTGAACGTGGAGGTGTGCGTGCCTTTGCTCAGCGTCAGCGGTTTGCGGAAGGTGTTGTAGGTCACCGTGCGGCCGCCGCCGGTGAGCATGCAGTTATTTAGAGTAGTGCTAGACTTGGAGTGTCCCCGAAAAATGGGAGCCCGGAAATGAAAAACCCCGAGTTCATCACGGTTCCGAAGATCCGGAGAGGAGTAGCTCGGGGGCAGTGGGGACAATGTTAGGGAGCGAGTTCACGGAATGCAAGCCCATTTTGCCCGCCAACTGACACTGGCTCTATCCACCGAAAGGCTGAATGCCTACAAAGTACGCCTTCCGCAATCGACGTCTGATCTGCAATTGTTCGGGCGCTATGTTTGGAATATGGCGCTGAGTGAAGGTCTCTACCCCAGTGTGCAGTTGCTGGAAATCGCCTTGCGCAACACTATCCACCGCGCCGCAGGTCAGCACTTTGGTCGGGAAAGCTGGTTCGATGTGCCTGCTGTGCTACAGCAAAACCATGAGCGTGATGCCATCCAGAAAGCCAAGATTGCGTTGACTCAGCAAAACAAGCCACACGAGGCGGCTCGCATCGTTGCCGAGGTCAGCTTTGGTTTTTGGACCAGCCTGCTTGACCGACGTTACGAGCAAACTCTCTGGCCAAAATTGCTCAAACCAGCGTTCCCTTACATGCCACGCGCATTACGCACACGCAAAGAACTTTCCAAACGCTTTCACGCCGTGAGGTAGTTGCACAATCGGGGGGCGTCGGTGGCGGTAAAGCTTCGTCGAAATAAATTCGAATTTATTTGGGCTGAACCTCTTTACCCCCGTCGACCATTGTCATCCTTGTATTTACTAAATTCTCTATATAGATCGCCTCTCAAACGATCAAGGTGAGAATTTACAAGCTTTGCTTTTTCTCCAAAAATTTCTGTATCTAGAACGAAATCATTAAAACTTCCCATCCCTCCGAATAGAAGCCGTTCAATATATTCTCTCTGCCCCTGCGATAGGGGTAAAGATTGGTTGGCAAGCATTGCGGCCAAGACGGTCAATATACCCCACCATTTTGCTGCTTGAATGTCCGTAGGAGTGCGAACAGTTGATGCATAACTATTTCCGTCCCATCTTTTCGAACCAGATGGAGATTCTTCAACAAATTCGGAAAGTACGTCGACGGAGCGCCGAATTAAATCCACAAATATGTTTGTCATGGCGCGGTTCTCAATACTGATGAATCGTGGATAAATATCTGGGTTGCCGATTTTCCGCCTTCGGCTACTCGACCATAATATATAGCAGTTCCTCTAGGGATTATGAAAGTATTTAACTGCTCCGCTGTCGCTCCCGGAGGAAGGTTCAATAACTCCCGAGCTGCCTGCGGTGATCCAATTTGCGCGACAGTTTGTGAAGTGGTCAGAAATCTTCCCTTTGCTCCCGAAGTTCCACCAGAATAACGATAAGCGCTAACATCTTGATTAAGCACCTTCCTGTGATAGCGCCCTCTCGCGAAAGTAGTTGCAATATCGTCTGGCAACACTTTTGCCAGTGTGCCTAGGCCCTTCCCAGCCCAACTCGCTAGCTTACCTCCAGCAGGGAAAACACCGATAATACCCCACGTCCACCCCGCCCAACCACATTCATCACCGCGAAGACAGACGCCAAGTTCATAACCGGGCCACGCAATACTAGCAATTGCGTCAAATGTCCCAAACACTGTCGGCGATGGTGATCCGCCTCCTGACGTCACATCAGTGTCAAGGACTAAAGGTTCCGGATCGTCAGGCGGCGGTGGCGGTGGCGGTGGCGGTGGCGGTGGTGGAGGCGGCGGACGCGGCGGTGTCCCTTCGCCAGATGAGCCACCGTTGGCAGTCGTGTCGGCTGGTGGCGGGGTAGTGTCTGCCGGAGGTTCGGGTTTTGTCCCTGGCACCACTCCCTCAGGGGGGGTGCCGGGGTCGTTTGATTGTTTGCTGCCCCCGTTGGTTCCGGCATCATTTAGTACATAAGTCTCTGGCTCATCCTCTGCAAATATGAACCCATCTCGACCTTCCGTGTCCTCTGCCTCTTGAGGGGTGGGGCGACGAGGCACCCAAGCGCCTGTAACCAAGTGTCCGCCGCCCGGGGGTTGGTATCCTGTAGACGGACGGTCAATAAAGAACGGTAGACCATCAAAACCACTGGGATCAACAAAGCTCAACGGACTATTGAGCACATACGAGTACCGATTCAACCGCTGCACATTCGACACATCCGACACAATCGGATCCGCACTCATGAACCGCCCAAGCCTAGGGTCATAAATCCGCCCACCCATGTGGATAATACCCACCTCATCCACCATCTCGTGCCCGGTAAATCCTCGCGTCGTCAGCGCATTGAGCACGTCGTACTGCGCCTCGGCAAGCTCTGCCAGGCTCAGCACGTTGCGGCGCTTACCGAAGGCGTCGAAGCTCATCTCGGCCACGATGCCGCCCACGGCGTCGGTGATGATGTCGGTGGAGCCCAGCGTGTCCTTGTGGGTGTAGTGCTCGCTGTGGCCCGCCGTGCTGGAGTCGGTCACCACGGCGATGTCGCCGATGTAGCGCTTGGTCTCGGTGACGCCGCTGCTGTGAGTGATGAACTCCACGTTGCCGATGGAGAGGGTGGTCTTGACGGTGTTGCCGTCGGCGTCGACGCGTTTGTAATGCGAGCGATCCGGGCCGTAGCTGAACGTGGAGGTGTGTGTCCCTTTGCTCAGCGTCAGCGGTTTGCGGAAGGTGTTGTAGGTCACCGTGCGGCCGCCGCCGGTGAGCATGTTGCCGGTAGCGTCGTAGGTGTAGTTGTCGCTGGCGGCGGTTGTCACGGCGTGAGGGCCTGCGTTGCCGGCACCGTACGTGTAATTGCCGACGTCAGACTTGTACGTGATGTTGCCTTTGATGTCGTACTGGAAGCTCTGCGTTGGCAGGCCCGTGGCGGTGGCCTGGGTCAGGCGGTTGAGCTCGTCGTAGTGGAAGGTCTCCGAGAGCGTGGAGCCATTGGACTTCACGAAGCGGCTGCGGTTGGTGAGGATGCCGATGTCGTTGTAGGCGTAGGTGTTGTCTTGAATCGTCTGCGTCAAAGGGTTGGTGACCAGCACGCGGTCTGGCAGGCCCGTCGTGGCGTGGTAGGTGCTCTGGACCTTCAGCCCGTTGCCGAGCATGCTTTGGGTTTCACTGCCCCAGGCGTTGACGGTTTCGATCTGCTTGTACTTTTTGGTGGTGTCGGTGGCCTCAGCGATCTTCTCCATGTAACCATGGCTGTTGTAGGAGTACTGAACGCCGTGTTTGGTGGCGTCG
>JAUSMV010000075.1 GCA_030645235.1 Parvibaculum sp.
GGAATCTTCCCCCGATTTAATTGACACCTGATTAAGCCAACTGATATTCATACGTTGCTGGCGACACGTAGTTTAAAGACGAGTGCATTCTACTGCGGTTGTAAAACGGAATATAGCTGCGCAGCACCGAGAGCATTTGACTATCCTCATCAAATACACGCCCGTGTATCACCTCCGCTTTCATGGAATGGAAGAAGGATTCCATGAAGGCATTGTCAGTTACTTTGCCCGGACGGTTCATGCTCTGGGTGATGCGCAATTGCGCCAGGCGCGCACGGAAGGCATTGGCATAATATTCGATACCCCGATCCGTGTGGAAGATCAGCCCCGGAGGCGGGCGGCGCTTGGTCACCGCGTGATTGAGCGCGCGTAAGGTCAACATGACATTCTTCTGTCGCCCGAATGCCCACCCCACAATACGCCGCGAGCATCGGTCCATTACCACCGCCAGATAGCGGTAGATCGCACCCACTTTGAGATACGTGATGTCAGCAACCCAGACTTGATTCGGTGCATCAGCCGGGTGCTCCTGCTGTTGGTTGGGTAGGCTGCCGAAGAACTTCTTCAGGTTGGGCGAGGTATAGCGCAGCGTCGCCACCCGCGCCTTGATTCCACAGAGACGCATCAGTTTGGCCACGCGATTCTCGCCGACCGACACACCCAGCTCGTGCAATCGGCGATATACCCGCGGGCTGCCATAAATACTGCGACTGGCCTGATGAACTTGCCTGATCTGCTGAGTCAATGCCTCGTTCTCCTGTGAGCGTAAGCTGGGGCCACGGCTGCGCCAAGCGTAGAAGCCGGCACGAGTGACGCCGTACACACGGCACATCAGCGCGATGGAGTGGTTTTCCCGGTTTACTTCGATGAATTCGAAGATTTCCGATTTCGTTCGGAAGTAAACCGGATGGCTTTTTTTAGGAGTTCATGCTCCTGCTGCAACACTTTGTATTTCTTTTCCAGATCACGCAGCCGCTTGAGTTCGGCGACGGTCTCGTCATCCAGTTTTACGCCCTTGGTCACAATCAATCCCTCCCTCGCTTGTTTGCGCCATCGTGACAGCATGAACGGATGGATGTCCAGTGCCTCGGCGACATCCTGGATCAGGACATCGGGAAGCTCACTTAAACGTACTGCGGTTGCCTTGAAGTGCATGCTGTAGCGATGCACTTTTGGCGGTCTCGATTTGCCCATGAAACACCTCCGTTTGGTTAGGGAGAGGTGTCAATTATTTTGGGGGAAGGTTA
>JAUSMV010000083.1 GCA_030645235.1 Parvibaculum sp.
CTGAAGTTCTTTACAAAAAACAGCACATTTCTCCTATGAGCAGCACCTCAATTGAGGTTCCACGTTCTGTCTACATTTGTATGTTGTCAATCAATTCCAAGGCACGTTTTTGTTTTGCGGTAGATGCAGTGATGATCTCGAAAGTTGGGTTGTGCTCAGTATTACCGGGAGTGCTGCAAGTGTTTCTGGTGATCGTGGCCAGTTCTTCCATCAGGGTTTTGAAGCTGTGCGTAGGAGTGCCGTCTTCCAAGGCGCGGCTGTGTACTTTTTTGAGTGCTGCCGTGGAGCGTTTTGCCGTTGCCACTGGATCGCGCACTTGTTTTGCTGCTTGATCCTCGTCGGCGAACATCAGTTCACGCCAAGCTTCGCGCATGTGCCATTCGACGTAGTACGCCAGCATGCATAAAAAAATGTGGGCGCGAACGCGGTTTTCCAGGCGATGATGAATCGGCCGTACTTTCAAATCCATGGTCTTGAGTGAGCGAAATGCGCGCTCCACTTGCGCTAGGGATTTGTAGGTGCGGACACAGGTTTCGCTATCCATGCGCTCGGCGTTGACCGAGGTGCGAATGATGTAGAGGCCATCTAAGGCGGCTTCTGCCGCGATGTGGGCTACGAGGCGAATAAAGCAGAAGTTATCCTCTGTGATGGTCAATGCAAAGTGTTTTGCCATCTTGCGTTGATTCACCACTTTACCTACCGCCAGTCCTATTTTATCTTTGCCAGCAAGCTTGCCATTGGCGACGCGCACTTTGATTTTCTGTAACTCATCTTCGGTCGCGAGTAGCAAGGCTTCCCGTGTGTGTGCACGACGTTTGGCTAATTCAAGATTGCGGCAAGCGACCAAGCGTTCGCCCGGGAAATCGGGAGAGGTGATTTCTAGTAAATTGCGTTCGTCGAACAAATCCAACTGCAAATGTTTTTGCTCAATCAAGGTGCGTATCGATGCCGTTTTTAATGCTGTCACCCAGTCAACATCCGTGTCCTGACGCATCTCATTAATCGCTTTATTGGAGATCATGCCGCGATCACCCACCATCACCATGGCGCGTAGGCCAAACTGATCGCGCAGCATTTTTACCTGCGGTAAAAACGTAGTGCTATCGGAGGTATTGCCATCAAATACCGAAATCGCAACAGGACAGCCGCGATCGTTGGTCATCAAACCGTAATTGACCTGCAGGGTGCCGCGCTTTTCATCGCGGCTATACCCGATCTTCGCCAAAGGGCAATGCTCACCTTCCATGTAACTCGACGAGAGATCGTAGAGCACCAAGCCATCCTCGCACAAGTGGCGACCCGCCAATTTCTTTTGGATGCGATCTTGCCCGGCAAGGAGCCAATCCATCGCCTCATACAAATCATCTTCGGTCGCGTCAACGACACCGAAATCCTGGCCTAGGGTGCTGTGATGCCAGAGGCGCGTGGTGGCTAATTTCGTGGCGGGAGCGATGATGCGCGAGGCCACCATGGCAATGACCAGATCGCGTTCACGGCAGGGCTTGGATGAAATGAGTGATGCAAAGCCCAGACGGCGCATCGCCAAGGATACTGCTTGTACGTGACCATGGGCACGGGATGAATTGATCTGAAAAGTTTCACGAACAGGCACAAAAGTTTCGCCTTGTAAGGAGCGTCGAATCAGATCAATCACCGGGTCGGGCAGGTGCGATAAATTACCCAAGGTTTCATTTTTAACTTTGCCATCTTCTCGATAGCTGCGACGTAATAAATGCGTACAATAGACTTGATCTTTGTACTTACGCGTCGTAGTGACGACATGAGATGATCCAATTCTTGATGACATAAGAATCAATATAGAACATATTTGTGAAACATCAAGGTATTTTTAGTGACTACATTTTTTTGTTGAAAATAAATCTCAATGCGTGACTTTACCTAGCTACGAGGTCAGTAAATGAAGGATTTATATGTGAGAATCGGCGGGAACTTCAG
>JAUSMV010000084.1 GCA_030645235.1 Parvibaculum sp.
CGTCAGATTTTGCATTTTGATACCGCTTGACCCTTTGAGGTAATGCCTCGATACCCTGAACCCCGATATCTGCTGTAACAGACTCGGGGTTTTCTTTTGGTTCATCCGGTCGATTTTTGGCCATTAAATGCCCTCCTTGCCATCAAAAAAAGCAGCGGCTCGCACTGATTCAAAGGAACGCCTTTTGGAAAGTCGAATCGGGCTGTAACCCGCATGGATGCTGGGTTGGAGCAATTGTTTGTATGTATCAAGGTTAGAGACCCCAAAAACCCGCCCGCCACCGTGGCGCTGAAGCGCTCCCGCTTGGCGGCCCGTTTTTCTGGGCTCATGGCTTTACCTCATACGCCAAATTGACCGAACCGCCAGTTGTCCAGGCGCGAACCGGAACGCTGATTTTTTCGCCGATCTTTCCGGCATATTCAGCCAGGTCAGGAACGGTAAGCGTGAAGATTTGAACGAGGCCGCGATTGTCCAAACCCTCGATCTGGAGCACTGGGCGCAACTTGATGATTTCGCCAGTCTTGGTCTTTGTACCGCCGCCAAGGGTCGTAGCAGCTCGAATTATTCCGGTAAGTGTCAGCATGGCTTATTCCTCCAAAGATTCTGAATCAGCGCCTCTAAGCGCTTCGGCGGCGTACATTTCGCGACTTTGCACCTCTTCAAAATCGTCATCAGAGAGGCGAGAAAGCACCTCTTCAAGGCCAACGTCAACTAGCAAATTGATCATTGCATTTCGCGACTTTCCAGACTTGGCAGCAAGCGCGTCTACACGTGCCAACAAGTGAACCGGCGCACGATAAGAGACCGGATGCACAACGGCTTTTAAGGTGCTTTTACCAGTACCAGAAACGATACTAGCCAAAGCATCAGCGGCGGAAACTTCAATTAATTCTTCCATATTTTTCTCCAAAACTGCACATGCAGCCATCAAATGATATCACTATTTATACCGAAGAAAATACCGTTTTCAGGGCACGAAGCGGCTTTGGTCGATGGGCGCAGGTAGTACCCGCGAAAAAAAGGCCACACTTTGGAGGCCTCAATTCGGGTTCAGTACCGCTTCGCTACATGCCTTACGGCATCAGAGAGAGTAGCCAGCGCCTCGAAGGTATCGGTAAAAAAGCGTCACAAAAGGCAGGTCTTCCAAACCCTCAGGATCGTCTAAAAGGCTTTCCGGCACCTCTACCCCTCGGAACGCTCCAGCACTGCCTAAAAGCCGCTTTCCGGCGAGCGTCTGGTAAGCGTGCCACGTATCTTCGACCGGTTGGTCTGAGAACTTGACGGCGTACTTGAAAACCTCCATAAAGTCTTCGGCAGCGTCTCCCATTGGGCGTACATCGACGATGTGAGAGTCTCCCGTAATCTCCTTCCACTCACGCGCCAGCTCGAAGGCGTCAGGTTGATTTTCAGAAAGGGCGATCATGTGCAAATGAGGATGCCAAACGCCAGAGCCACTACCACGCTTGATTTCGTACGACCAAACCGCGCCTTCTACACCTTGGAGACATGAACCCCTGCCCCTGTGCTTGCGCATCCAAAGCTCTCGCTGAGACTTGTGCAGGTGCTTGAACCGTTCTTCCAAGTCTGGGCCATCCTTAACCGTCAGAGTGACCAGAAACGGCCTCAGGAGCGGTTTTTGAGCCTTGATGCACTCCCACCTGTCCCAGTAGGCTTTGAGCGCCTTAGAGCCTCTCCTGATCGCGCACAGAGGGCATAAAAGGTGTTTCATGCAAAGACGTGCACCATGCAGACGAACTAAATCAACCGTGTAGTAATGGCGAAAAACGAGGTAATCACCGCAACCGGCCACACGGGCAGCAAGTGCTTGCTGATCTGGCAAAGTGCCGATATACTCCGCTATGTCGAGAGCGTCAGATTTTGCATTTTGATACCGCTTGACCCTTTGAGGTAATGCCTCGATACCCTGAACCCCGATATCTGCTGTAACAGACTCGGGGTTTTCTTTTGGTTCATCCGGTCGATTTTTGGCCATTAAATGCCCTCCTTGCC
>JAUSMV010000078.1 GCA_030645235.1 Parvibaculum sp.
GCTTGCATCACGGGACTGAGATCTTCAGCTATCGGATGTGAAGTGTTTACGCCACAAAGAGTCTCTTTCCTGAGGTCGCGTGTCCTCGTCTCGTTCGGCGAGGAAGTCGTCGCTGAACGCCGTGGGCTGGTTCTTGACCTGTCCAAAAATCGCTATTTCACTCTTGGATAATCCGCGCTATTCTCCCGTCGTGTTTAAAGGAATACTCACGTAATTCGTTGTTTTGTCTTTGTCGCTCAGGTATGAAAAAGGAAGTTCATCCGATGCAGTCTCCCACCCCTAATTCCGACTCCGGTTTGGCCTGTCTCGTTCTCCTTTGCCGCTTTCTTGAAACGGGAGCTGACCCTGCACAACTGCTTCACCAATTCGGGAAAAGCGGAGAGCCGTTCTCTACCAGCGACATCATCATTGCCGCCAGATCATTGAATCTGCGAGCAAAACTGATCACGAGTTCGTGGCAGCGTCTGACCAAGACACGACTTCCTGCCATAGCACGCTTGAAAAACAATGAGTACGTCATAGTTGGAAAAGTAGTGAATGACAAAGTGCTGGTGCAGAACCCGCTCAGCAATCGACCTGTCACAATTCCGAAAGAAGAGTTTGAAAACAGCTGGAGCGGTGAGCTGATTCTGCTCACAAAACGATCATTGCTTCCTGGTGTTTCTGGCAAGTTCGATATCTCCTGGTTTATCCCATCGCTCATCAAGTACAGAAAACTGCTGGGCGAGGTGTTGTTGGCCTCATTTTTTATCCAGATCTTCGCTCTGGTCACCCCGATTTTCTTTCAGGTCATCATAGACAAGGTCTTGGTACACAAGGGCTTTACCACCTTGCATGTGCTCGCCATCGGTTTGCTGGTGGTGTCACTTTTCGATGTCGTCTTGAACGGATTGCGCACTTACGTCCTCAGCCATACCACTAACCGTATTGACGTCAGCCTTGGCGCGCAGCTTTATCGGCACCTGATCTCGCTCCCGGTGAACTTCTTCAAGAGTCGACAGGTCGGAACGATTGTTGCGCGAGTGCGCGAGCTGGAGACCATCCGTAACTTCATCACAGGTTCCGCGCTGACGCTCACGATTGATTTATTTTTTACCTTCGTGTTCTTCATCATCATGTACCTCTACAGTCCTACTCTGACCTATATCGTGCTGGGGGCAATTCCCTTTTATGTAGTGCTTTCGCTATTCATCACCCCGATCTTGCGTCACCGCTTGAACGAGAAATTCCGACGCGGTGCCGAGAATCAGGCATTTCTTGTCGAATCTATCTCTGGAGTGCAAACCCTCAAATCCATGGCGGTGGAACCGCAGATGCAACGCCGCTGGGAGGAACAGCTGGCGGGCTATGTGTCGGCGTCTTTCCGCTCGACGAATCTGGGCAATGTTGCCAATCAGACCGCTGCTTTCATCAACAAAGTCGTGGTGGTGCTGATCCTGTGGGTGGGAGCAACACTTGTGATCAATGGTGATATCTCGGTGGGCCAGCTCATCGCTTTCAATATGTTTGCGGGCAGGGTCAGTGCGCCAATTCTGCGTCTGGTACAACTGTGGCAGGAATTCCAGCAAGCCAGTATCTCCATGCAAAGGCTGGCTGACATCCTCGATACCCCCATGGAGCCGGGCCACAACCCCAATAGAACCACGCTGCCCGATATCAAAGGCGCGGTTCGCTTCGAGCATGTGGCTTTCCGTTATCAGTTTGATCGTCCCGAGGTGCTCAGCGGCATCACGCTGGAGGCGTCACCGGGAGAGCGTATTGGCATCGTGGGTCGCTCCGGTTCGGGCAAGAGCACGCTCAGCAGCCTCATACAGCGTCTGTATGTGCCAGACAGCGGCCGTATCCTCGTGGATGGTATTGACCTGGCTCTGGTGCAACTGGCATGGTTACGCAGGCAGGTGGGCGTCGTGTTGCAGGAGAACTTCATGTTCAACCGCAGCATCCGCGACAACATTGCGCTGGCGGACCCCGGCATCCCCATTGAGCGAGTCATTCAGGCTGCCATGCTGGCAGGCGCACACGAATTCATCATGGAACTGCCGGATGCCTATGACACTCTCGTCGGTGAACAGGGCAGTAATCTCTCCGGCGGCCAGAAGCAGCGCATCGCCATTGCTCGCGCGTTGATCACCAATCCGAAAATCCTGATCTTCGATGAAGCCACCAGCGCACTGGATTACGAGTCCGAACGGATCATCCAGAAAAACATGAATGCCATCTGCCATAACCGCACCGTGTTCATCATTGCCCACCGGCTATCGACCGTGCGCAATGCGGACAAGATCATCGTCATCGACAAGGGCCGCATCGTGGAGCAGGGCACGCACAGGCAGCTCCTTGAGTTGGCAGGCCACTACGCCAGATTGCACTCCTACCAGTCCGGCGAAGAGGAACTGGCCACATGACCCAAAGCTTCCTACAAAACCTCTACCACCGCATCGACAACCAGGACCGCTGGCGCGAAGAAGAACTCTCTTTCCTCCCCGCCGCCCTGGAAATCCAGGAGACTCCGCCCTCACCGGCAGGCCGCGCGATCATCTGGAGCATTGTGCTCCTGTTCAGCATCGCCATTCTTTGGTCTATCCTCGGTCATATCGATATTGTCGCTGTCGCGCAGGGGCGCATCATCCCCAGTGATCGTGTCAAAGTGGTACAGCCATTGGAGATGGGCGTGGTTCAAATCATTCATGTTGAAGAAGGGCAGCGCGTTTTGGCAGGGCAAGCGCTTATCACCCTGGATGCGACCAACACGGAATCAGACCGCTTGCGCTTGAGTAGCGAACTGCTCGATGCTCAATTGCGTCGTCAGAGACTGACGATCTTCTCCGAACTCATTGGCCGCGAGGATCGCTCTGCCTCAGTGTTGACGGCAGACAGCAGTGTATACACGACGGAGGTGCCTGCTGACATCGTTGCGGTGAAGCTGGCTTTTCAGCAATCTCTACTGAACCAGCAGCTGCTGGAATACGCCGCCCGCGAGGACGCGCTGGAAAGTGAACACGAGCGTCAACTCGTTGCCAAACGCACCGCGCAGAGTGAACTGGAGCGATCCGAGCGTGCGCTGCCGTTGCTCAGTGAGCGCATCGCAGCTTTCGAACAACTGCTGGAACCTCGCTACGTTTCCCGTGATCTATATCTGCAGTTGAAGCAATCCCATGTGGAACTGCAACAAGACTTGATCACGCTAAGTTCACGCGTTGAAGAACTCGACGCGGCAATCACCGGTATCGACATGCAACGCATGACGCTAGAGGCTGAGACCAAGCGCATCACGCTTGAAGCGCTGGAACAAACGACAATGCAAAGCATGGCGCTGGAGCAGGAGCTGATCAAAGCCCAGCAACGCAGTCGGCAGCAGATATTGACCTCGCCGATTGACGGCACCGTGCAGCAGTTGAATGTCCACACAGTGGGTGGCGTTGTCACCCCGGCGCAGGAACTGATGTTGATTGTTCCAGAAGAGAGCCAGATTGAAGTGGAGGCATTTATTCTGAACAGAGACATTGGCTTTGTCGAAGAAGGACAGATGGCAGAGGTGAAGATCGATACGTTCAACTTCACGCAGTACGGCGTGATTGAAGCGCAGATAATCGACATCTCCAATGATGCGATCAGCGACGAGACGATGGGCCTTGTGTACATGAGTAAAGTGCTGCTGACAGAATCGGATATTCAAGTCGGAAACAGATTGGTGAACCTTTCACCCGGCATGTCGGTAACGGTGGAAGTAAAGACTGGGCAGCGGCGATTGATAGAGTATTTTCTTTCGCCGTTGATGAGGTTTAAACAGGAAAGTGTTCGAGAGAGGTAGAGTATGGCAAGGTTTAATGCTACGGAAAAATTACTAAACTTTAAGGCCTTCATAATTTATTTTATTTTAATAGGTCTTTCCATAATTTTCTTAAAAAAGACATCACCAGTAGAGGCTTTCAATTTTGAACTATGCCGGTACTCATTTTCTGACTCTGATTATATTAACGAAAAAGTTAAAAAGTTATACCCACTTGGAAGTGAATCAAAAGACCTAATTGATGCGATAGAAGGATCATCTGGCTATGTAATTGAGTTTGATAACTTTGAGGCGCTCGATTTTAAATTTGATAGTGATGAGTTGTTTAGTGCTAGCGCGTATTCGTTTAATTGTAGATCGAATACTGGTTATGACGATACTTGGCAAGTGGTTGTTTTGGAAAATAAATCTGAAGAAATACATGACTATGAAATTAGCTTCAGCTTTGACGGTGAGAATTTTGCCAGTCGAGAGATCCCATTTGAGTTCAGATATTTTTGGGGAAAGGACAGAGTTGAAAAGGCGTTATTAAGTATCGTGGGATTAGGGCGCTCATATTCAGATATTAATAATATTTTTACCTCAATTGGTTTGATGCTAGTAACCACGCCTGTTGTAGATGGGTTAGAACTGAAGCGGTATGAATATTCTGTAGATAATAATTCTATCATTAGAAGAATGGGGTATTACGAAGACGTGGTAGTGCTATGTATTTTTGATGAAAATGAAATGCTTGTTTCCTTAGAGGTTATTTGAAAATTACAGGGGATATAAATGGGAATTTTGAGTTTAGAAGCAAAGTTCGTTGTTGCTGATATCTTTGGGAAGGGACATCTGTACCTTGTTTACCAGTCTGATATTGGAGCTGCTGAAAGAGTGATCAGGGTCGGTCCAAAGGATGGTTCAATATTAAATATTGGTGATCCGATGGACGTTGAGAGTGGATTTTTAATGGCGCTTTCAGCGGATAACAGGGGGGAAGACTCTCCAGAAGAAAGAGGGAATACAATCATTGCAAGTGGTTCGGAGGCCGACAGACTATGGGATATTTTACTTAAGGTTGCTCAAAACGTTGATGATCACGATGCGGCATATTTGCTTCCTAGTCAGAATAGCAACACATTTATCAGATCAGTAGTGTCCGGCAATTTAATTGAATAAATTCAATTGGTTAATGTTTTCCGATATGCCGGTTTGCTTTTCGTAATCTATAAGCAATTGATTCAGTGGCGTTTTTTCGAAAAGTGTCAGGCTCAAAATTTGTAGAATTG
>JAUSMV010000082.1 GCA_030645235.1 Parvibaculum sp.
TCGATCACATCGTCCGAGCCCGAGGTCTGGATGGTCATGCGCGACAGCGTCGGGTCTTCTGTCGGTGCGACGGTCAAGCTCTCAATGTTGTAGCCACGGGCCGAAAACAGGCCGACGACACGGGAGAGAGCGCCCGGCTCGTTTTCGAGCAAAACTGCAATGATGTGTTTCATAAGAAGATTCCTCGTTTCGCTGCCCGCCCCTGCGCACGGTAATGCGCAGGCTCGGCAGTCAATAGATTCGTCAGTAGACGGTGTGAATAATTAAAAAGGCCGGCGCGATCAGAGGTCTTCAGACCCCAGCAGCATTTCAGTGATGCCCTTGCCGGCCTTCACCATCGGAAACACGTTTTCCGTTGGATCGGTGCGGAAATCCATGAACACAGTGCGATCCTTGAGCCTGCGCGCTTCGCGCAATGCAGGCTCCACATCCTCCGGTTTTTCAATCAGCATGCCGACGTGGCCATAGGCTTCGGCAAGCTTCACGAAATTGGGCAGGGCATCCATGTAGCTGCTGCTGTAGCGGCCGGAATATTCGATTTCCTGCCACTGGCGCACCATGCCCAGGTAACGATTGTTCAGCGAGACGATCTTGATCGGCGTGTTGTACTGCAGACAGGTTGAAAGCTCCTGGATACACATTTGCACCGAGCCTTCGCCGGTAATGCAAAACACCTCGGAATCCGGCTTGGCCAGCTTGATGCCCATGGCATAGGGAATACCGACGCCCATGGTGCCCAGACCACCGGAATTGATCCAGCGACGCGGCTCGTCAAACTTGTAGTATTGCGCGGCCCACATCTGGTGCTGCCCCACGTCCGAAGTAATATAGGTGTCGGCATCCTTGGTCATGTTCCAGAGCGTCTCGACCACGTACTGCGGTTTGATGACGTCCCCGTCGCCCAGGCTGTACTTCATGCAGTCGCGCTTGCGCCAGCCTTCAATCGTGTCCCACCAGCCGCCCAGCGCATTGGCGTCGGGCTTCAGACCGGACTCCTTGATCATCGCGATCAACTCGGTCAGCACGTCCTTTACGTCGCCCACAATGGGAACGTCGACCTTCACGCGCTTGGAGATGCTGGAAGGATCGATATCGATGTGGATGATCTTGCGCTCGTTCTGGGCAAAGTGCTTGGGGTTTCCAATCACGCGGTCGTCAAACCGCGCGCCGACCGCCAGCAACACATCGCAGTTCTGCATCGCGTTGTTGGCTTCAAGCGTTCCGTGCATGCCCAGCATGCCGAGGAATTTTTTATCGCTGGCCGGATAAGCGCCCAAGCCCATCAGGGTATTGGTGCAGGGATAACCCAACATATCGACCAGTGTGCGCAGTTCCTGGGACGCGTTGCTGAGCAGCACACCGCCGCCGGTATAGATGTAGGGCCGCTTGGCCGTCATCAGCAGATGCAAGGCTTTGCGGATTTGCCCGGCATGGCCCTTGCGTACCGGGTTGTAAGAGCGCATTTCAACGCTCTTTGGATAACCGGTATACAGGGTCTTGTTAAACGAGACGTCTTTGGGCACGTCAACCACCACGGGGCCAGGCCGGCCGGTGCGGGCAATGTGGAAAGCTTTTTTCATCGTCTCGGCCATGTCCCGCACATCCTTGACCAGGAAGTTGTGCTTGACGATGGGACGCGTGATGCCCACGGTATCGCACTCCTGGAAGGCATCCAGGCCGATGGCAGCCGTCGGCACCTGGCCGCTGATGATGACCATGGGAATGCTGTCCATGTAGGCCGTGGCGATCCCCGTCACGGCATTGGTCAGACCCGGGCCGGATGTGACCAGCGCAACGCCGACATCGCCCGTAGCGCGGGCATAGCCGTCGGCTGCATGCACTGCGGCCTGTTCATGGCGCACCAGCACATGCTGAATCGTGTCTTGCTTGTAAAAAGCATCGTAGATATGAAGTACGGCGCCGCCCGGATAACCCCAGATGTGTTTGACACCTTCGGCCTGAAGCGCCTTAACGAGGATTTCTGCGCCCCGAAGTTCTTGAGGATTGGCTTGAGCCGATGCGGCTGCTGCGGAAGCGAGTTCCACTTTTGAAATTTCCATGATGAACCTTTGTGAATTTCTCTAACGAAATACCTTGGGTGCCTCTTGGCCCGCTCTTGTGAAGCAGCGTCGAGACTTGAGGCCAAAACCATAAGCGAAGACATAATTCGCCGAGCCATGACCCGTTTGCCGTTTGAATTGCAAGGCGCATTATGGCATTTTTGCACTGGGC
>JAUSMV010000003.1 GCA_030645235.1 Parvibaculum sp.
CACTACTGTCCGGTTATAAGTTGAATAAAGACAACTGTTTATAGTTTTGAGAATTTTCGTTTTTCATAGGAATCTCCGTAAGTATTTGTTGCAACGAGACTTGCTCGAAAATGGAAACGCTGAGAATTTGCAGGATTTCGGCCAGAGAATGCTGAAGTTTCAGTTCTTTCTTGATGATGGCGACCAGGACATAGACGCTGACGGCAATCCATATTTGCGTCTTGACGGCGTTGTCTGAGGTGCCGAAAAACGCCTTGATGTGCAGATTTTGTTTGAGCCATTTGAAGAACAGTTCGATCTGCCAGCGGCACTTGTAAAGTTTGGCGATTATGATTGCATCGAGCGTAAAGTTGTTGGTCAAAAAGACCAAGCGTTTGTTGGTGTCGGCATCGTAGTAACTGATACGGCGCAGTGGCACTAGATAATCTTGCGAAGTTCGTTGGCCGCGCAGCATAATGGTTTGATCGCTGCGAAGACCGGTGGATTTGTCCACCGTGCGATAGTTGATGCGTATATAATCGAGATTGGTCTTGGCACGCGTCACAAAGAAGGCCATGCTCTTTGTAAAAGTGTAGAGTCGTGCAAAGTCGATGTAGCCGCGATCCATGATGTAGAACGCGCCCGGTTCGATAAGCAGTTCGTCGAGGAAATTGACATCGTGCACCGAACCGCCGGTAATGCGGATAAAACAGGGTATAGAGCCTTTTAAGTCCATCAGCGTATGTACCTTGACGGCGCTCTTGTGTTTGCGAAACTGTGCCCATGGGAATAACGTCAGACACAAATCGATGGTTGTCGAGTCGAGTGCATAGGTGGTATTTTTGAGATCGATGCCAAAGCTGTCGTTGTTGTATAATGTCCGCGCCTTGGCGATGAGGCTCTGTGCAAAATCGGCATATATCTGCCACGGACGTTTTTCGTTGGCGTCGGCCAACGTGCTCTTGGCGATGTGACCGCGGAAGCCTGCATGGTACAGTTTTGATTGCATCGCCCGCAGACAGATTTCGATGTCGCGGAGTGATTCTTTGAACGCCAGTTGTGCGAAGGCCATGCACAGGAATTGATCGAAGCACGAAAATGTCCGCAGGCGGTAGTTGCCGCGATAACGACGGACACATTGATTGAATTGGTGTTTGGAAATGAAATCCATGATTTGCGAGAAAATGATTCGGTCGGTATTCATCAGCCAGCCCTTTATGTGCGAAGATACGCCTAATAAGGCCGTTGCTTATAGCCGACTTGGAATCGAAAACAATCATTTTTTCTCGCAACCTTTTATATTTTATCGAGTTATGTTAAAATCAATTCAGCTCAACCGGACAGTTGTG